>CAWHOU010000036.1:0-11377 GCA_963831055.1 uncultured Acidobacteriaceae bacterium
ACGAGTTTACTCGTGCCGTAGACATTCAAAATGATGCCGGGCTTCAGCCCCGGAAAAGGCCGTTTTGAAGGAACGGGTGCCCACCCGAAAGAAGCGGCCAATCCTCCGCCCCACAACGCAGGATCACCCCTTCTCCCCCTGTGTCCGCGCAAGAAACGCCCGGATAATTCCGGCTATCTCATCCAGATGCGTTTCCAGCGGAAAGTGTCCGGCGTCCACCAGGTGAATCTCCGCATCAGGTGGGCTTGCTTGTGCGCCGCGCGAGGGATACGCCGCGTGATAGGATTTGCGCGAATTCTTTGCAGCAAGAGACGAAGAACGGGGTGGACGTGGAAGACAGGCTCAGCAGAAGAGACGTGCTCAGGTCAGTGGCCGCGCTGGTTGCAGGCGTCGCGTGCGAGCACGCGCTGCGCGGCGGGGTACACGGTGACCCTGGGGTGGCGAAGGACGAAATCTGGTCTGTGGAGAATGAGCTGATCCGGCGTGAAGTGGGGTTTAGCCCGGGGGTGGGCCTGTATACGAAACAGATCTCAAACTGGGCGACGAGGACTGACCTTTTGGTTCCTGGGAGAGATATCGCGAAGGCACGGCCGGAGTTTTCGTTCAACTGTGACGGGAAACTGTGCACCAGCAATGGCGGAGACTTCGAACTGGTGGGGGTGAGCGACACAAGCACGAGCAACGGCAAATCCCTTTCCGTACGGATGAAGCACAAGAACATGCCGCTCGAGGTGACGGCGGTCTACTCGATTTACGCAGGACATGGGGCGTGCCGCAAATCCCTGATGCTGAAGAACACGGGGGATACTCCGCTCAGGATTACGCACTTAGTGGTCGAGACGGTGGAACTGGGGCTGGGGCCTGAGAACGAGATGACGCTGTGGGCGCAATATGGGGCGGTTCCGCGGGAGATCTTCTATACGGGGCGAATTGAAGATGCCGGTGTGATGGTGATGAACGGGCGAACCGGGGATGGCGTGGCCATCCTGAACGAGGTTCCGGGGTATATGAAGCGCACCGAAGTGGCGGGCTGGGATGCAGAGAACAGCATCCGGGTGAGCGCGATGTACGACACAGATCTGATGCCGTTTGAGCGGAGGATCGCACCGGGCGAGGAGTTCACGACGGCCAGTGCGTCGCTCGTGCCGTTCAGGCGGGACGATGGGTTCAACGATGCGCGGTGGCGGGTGCCGAGCTATTCGGCTGAAGTGCTGGAGCGGCGCGTCGACAAGCACGGGCCACCCTGGATCTACAACACGTGGGAGCCGTTCGAGCGCGGGATTAACCGCGAGATCTCGATGGAGCTGATCGAGGCTGCCGGTGCGATGGGGATGGACATCTTTACCATCGACGATGGATGGCAGGAGGAGTACGGGGATAACGCGGTGAACCTGACGGCGTTTCCTGGTGGCCTCGATCCGATTTTGAATGCGGTAGAAGCGAAGGGCATGCGGCTGGGGCTGTGGATTCCGCCAGCGGCAATTGGTATGGGGACGCGGGATTACAAGGCGCATCCGGACTGGGCGGCGCTGGACATGGCAGGCAATACGAAGACAACGTGGACCATGGCAGGGCAGAAGGCGGTGATGTGCATGGCGTCTCCGTTCAGGCGCCTGGCTGCGGCGCGGATCAACGATGCGATTGAACGTTTCAGGCTGGCTTACGCAAAGCTGGACCTGACGACGATCTTCAATGCGTACGGGGAGGCGCCGGGATGCTGGGCGAAGGGACACGACCATGCGGACTGGGCGGAGTCGCTGGACAGAATTTACGAAGGCATCAGGGAAATGACCGCGGAAGTTTACGCGAAGCATCCCGAGGTGCTGCTGGATCTGACGTTCGAGCTATGGGGGCAGAAACACATCATCGATGCGGGACTGCTGGCAGCGGGCGATCTGGACTGGATGAGCAATGTGGACGACACGAAGCCGGATTCGGCGGGACCGCTGCAGGTAAGGCAGTTGCTTTACGCGCGTGCGGGATCGATGCCGGTGGAGGCGATGCTGATTGGGAACCTGCATGCGGATTTGCCGACGATTGAGGAGAGCTTTGCGACGACGATCGGGTCTGCGCCGCTGCTGCTGGGAGATTTGCGGAAGCTGACCGCGGCGGATCGCGCGTGGTATGGCGAGAAGATTGGGTGGTTCAAGCAGCTAAGACGACGGGTGAAGCTGAGCGAGAGCTTTTTTCCGCTGGGAAGCTGGAGACAGACATCGCCGATGGCCTGGGACGGGTTTGCACGGCTGGCAAAGAGCGGCGATGGGGTGGTAGCGCTTTTTCGAAACAAGTCGGGTGCGGCGGAGGCGCGCGTGGAGTTGCCGCTGATTCCGGAGGGGCGGTACCGGGCTCGATCGGTGATACGCGGAAAAGATCTGGGGACCCTTAGTGGGACGGCATGGAAGAAGGGCGTGGGGATCGCGTTTCCGGGGCAGGTTGAGGTGCTGGAGTTCGAAAAGGTGTAGCGTGCCGGCGATTCAGCGGCGTGAATTACTAACTGCACTACCAGTCCGATGAAATCAGGCCAAATCACTCATCCGGAATCGTTCCGAAAAGTGGGGATGGGTATGAAAAACGGACCTGTGATCAGGAATCTGGCCGCCCTCCAGAACATCCCATTGGAATGCTCGAGGCGATTCCGACAACGGCTGTCCGGCCATCCTCCGTGGACGAATTCTCTTTGGCTGCACACCGGCCCTGTGACCGCCAGCACATACAAGCGTTGCGCTCTCTCTTCTGAATACTCGGGAGCCGTTCATCCCTTCGCTCGTCGGTCCGGAGTCTTGCAGCCGGATTCTGAGAGACGGCGTCATGCGCATTTTCAAAGATGCAGGACATCTCTTCCGGCTTGTGGGTTTGTTTGCGGCCGGGACACTGTTGTTTCTGGTGACCGCGGTTTCCTCGTTCCGCGCAGCTTCCACCAGTACGGGCTTGGTCGCCATTCAAGCCCTTTTTTTGGCTTGAGCTGGCTGACAGGAACCCTCCCGCCTTCTGTGAAAAACTTGTCAAGTCCCGCGCCCCGAAACCCAAGTAATGGCCCCTCATAAAACGTCACTTACAACCCAGCTGACCCAGGGAAAGTTGGCAGTTTTTTAGCCCCGGCTTGGTATTCTGATAATAGGGGGTAAAAGGAAACTTCCCCCGTCAGTCCAGCAAATCGAAGCCCGCAAAAAGCCTCGCCAGCGCGAGGCTTTTCCATTGGTATCCATATGATCTGTGCTCGAAAACACGATGCACCAAACTCCCATCTACAGGCCGCGAACAGGCCAAAAGGCCCGCGCGAACTCACGCGTTTTCAGTGGGTTGCCACAGTCCAAAATCACTTCCCCGGAAGCCCCGCTAAGCCAACAACTTGCCGGACTCCCACCCCCCAGGGGTGCCCACTTGCCAGCTATCACTCAGGTGCGCCCCGAGTTGTAATTGTGATATTCGTGACCAATGCAATCCGTAGCCGAGAAACTCCGCCTCAGCGCCATCTCGCCCGGCCTGGTCCAGTCTGAAATTCGCGCCATGACCGTCGAATGCGACCGCGTCGGCGGCGTTAACCTGGCCCAGGGCGTCTGCGATACCGAAGTCCCGCAACCCGTCGCCGCCCGCGCCATCGAAGCCATCGCCCAGGGCCTGAACATCTACACCCGCCTCGACGGCATCGCGCCCCTCCGCCAGGCGATCGCCGAAAAGCTGGCACGCCACAACGGCATGACCGCCGATCCGGACGGCGAAATCCTGGTCACCTCCGGCGCGACGGCCGCGTTCCAGGCCGCCTGCATGGCCCTCTTCGATCCCGGCGACGAAGTCATCCTCTTCGAACCGTTTTACGGCTATCACCTGAACACCCTGAGCGCCCTGCGCGTGAACGCCGCAACCGTCCCCCTCGCCGCGCCCCGCTGGACGATGGACCTCGACGCCCTCCGCGCCGCCATCACGCCCCGCACCCGCGGCATCGTCGTCAACTCGCCCTCGAACCCCAGCGGCAAAGTCTTCTCGCCCGCCGAACTCGAAGCCATCGCCGCCCTCGCCATCGAGCACGACCTCTTCGTCATCACCGACGAGATTTACGAATACTTCGTCTTCGACGGCGCAAAACACATCAGCCCCGCAACCTTGCCCGGCATGGCCGAGCGCACCATCTCCATCTCAGGATTGTCGAAGACCTTCAGCATCACCGGCTGGCGCGTCGGCTACGTTGTCGCGGATCGCCGCTGGCTCGGCGCCATCAGCTACTTCCACGACCTGCTTTACGTATGCGCCCCGTCGCCCTTCCAGCATGCTGCAGCGGCAGGCCTGATGCAGCTTCCCGATTCTTTCTATTCAGGACTTTCGACGGAGTACCAGGCCAAACGCGACATGCTCTGCACCGCGCTATCCGACGTTGGACTCACGCCGTCGATCCCGCAAGGCGCCTATTATGTGCTCGCCGATGTTACAAATCTTCCCGGATCGACAGCGCGAGAGAAAGCACGCACTCTTCTCCGCAACACCGGCGTAGCAGCTGTCGCCGGAACCGCCTTCTTTGCCAGCGGCCGCGGAGAAAACCTGATCCGCTTCTGTTTCGCCAAGCGCGACGAAGACCTGCAGCGTGCCTGCGATCAGCTCCGCAGGCTCTGAAATCCTACGCCGCTGTGGGCGTTTGGATATCCACCAGCGGATAGCCCAGCCGCTTCCACTCGTCGTAACCGCCTCGCAGCGGTCGCACGCGATGGATCCCCATCCCGCGCAGTCGCAAAGTCATCTTCGCCGCCGTCGCCTCGCTGGGACAGGTGCAGAACAGCACGATCTCCTGATCGCGCGGAATCCGGTCGCTCTGCTCCACCAGCTTGTCCGGCGTCAGGCTCAGCGCCCCCGGCAGCGTCCGCGGATCGGGCAGGTAATCGAGAGGATGCCGCAGGTCCACGATAAACACCGGTTGTCCGCCGTCGATCATCTGCTTCAGCTCCGTCGGCTCCAGCCTTGCCATCCGTACCGACCGCAGAAATGCGCGGCGCCGCAGCATCCTGTAAACCAGAAACCCGATCAGAAGCAGCGCAAAAATCGCCACGAAGAAATGAGCCGTCCAGGAAAGCGCATCTGGGTTGCGCTTCAGTATGTCGCCAAAGAACCGACCGCCCAGCACCACGGTGAGGCTCCACAGCAAAATACCGCCCGCGTCGCAGAGCAAAAACTTACCGTACGGCATACCGATCTGCCCCGCGATGGGAGCAGCCACCGAGCCCAGCCCCGGCACGAACTTCGCCGCCAGCAGCGCCGTGGCTCCGCTCTTCGTGAAGTAGAGCTCTGTCTTCCTCACGCAAGCCGTGCTTTCGAAGCTGAGCCGGCACATCAGCCGCACCATCGCCGAACCATACCGGCGGCCAAACACGTACCAGGTCGTATCCGCAATCAGGCTGGCCCCCAGCGCCGCCGCCAGCACAAAAGGCAGACGAAGCTGATGCGTCGCAGTCAGAGTTCCCGCCGTCAGCAACAGCGGAGTGCTCGGAATGGGAACTCCCAGCTGCTCCGTCAGCACCCACAGGAATACCACCCAATAACCGTATTTAATGATGAAGTCGAGAGCGATGGGCATGGCGCGCGTGTACCGTGGGGCAACGGGTCAGGAGCTTCAGTATAGATGTGGCAAGAGACGAAAAGGAGCGTCCATCAGTGCGACTCCCTCGCGATATTCAGCGGAATCTCAACCGTCCCCACACGCCCGCTGACAAGGTCATGCACTCCGATCCGCAGATAAACCAGTCCCGCGGGCAAATCGATCTCCTGGTGCATCCTGATTCCCTGCTGTGTGCCTGTCGCGGGCGGCGTGTCGACGGCGAATCCTCCGTCGGTATAGTTCAGACGAATGCCTTCCGCATCGTAGGCCACCTGGGTCAGCTCCAGTTCGCAGTGCAGGCGCCCATCGGGCAGCGGCTTCGCATCGAACCCGCGCGGATCGATCGTGAAATCGGCTACGTAACGCTGAAGCGGCGGTTTCAGCTGATTGGCCAGTGCTCCCGCGGGGCCTGCCGCAAGTTTCTCTCCCTTAAGCTCCGTTGCATTCGCCGGCAGCACCCGCACACGGAACAGCACCTGCGACTGCGGCAACACGCCGTGCTGCATCGCCGCAATCAGCGGACTCAGCCTGCCAGGCATCAGCTTCGCCGTCTGCGCCGGATCGTCCGCATAGTACCCATGACGGTATTCAAGCGCCGCAGGGCTCTCCGGCATCCGGATGTCAATTTTTCTGTACGCGCCGTTGTAGTTCTTGTTCGTCGGCACGTAACCCAGCGTGTAATAATTTGCACCATTGCTGATCGACTGGACCACCGCCTCCCCGACAGCATTTGTATTGTAGAAAGCCTTGCCTCCCGTTTCATTGGCGATCTGATCCATCGTCGAGTGCTCCGCGAAGTTCGTCTGCAGGAACTGCGCATTGCTCTGATCGATCACCTCCGACGTAGTCGGTATGGGAACGGACACCGGTCGATTGCCCGCCACCTGCGTCAGAATGCCCGGGTTCATCTGATTTGTCCCGGCCTGCGCCTCCGGCGCATTCAGCAAACCGCGCGCATCCACCGGATACACAGCCACACGCGCCAGCGTCATCAACTCCGCCAGCTTTGCGAACCTCTGGCCGTAATCGCGCATCGCGGAAGTCGGATCGGTTTGCGTCGCATCCGGCGCAATAGTGATCGGAACCGCGCCCGTGTACCAGATCAGATTCTTCCTCCCCGGAACCGTACTCAGATACCGCGCCAGTTGCTCCAGGGCGTCGATCGTGATGTTCAGCCGCAGGTCTATTTCAAGACTCGCCGTGTCCGCAGCAAACTGGTTCATTGCGGCCACAGCTTGCGCGCTCGCCCCGCCGCTGTCCGCCAGCACTCCCATCTCTGCCATTTGCTGGTCATAGAGCGGGTCCATTATCGGCGAGAGCTCCGGGTGCCCGCGACCCTCCTCGAGCGCCTTTTCAATCGTGTTCGAATCGGTCGTGAAACCCTCCACCATGCGCAGTTTCGATGACAGCGTGAAGACTGCTATTCGCGTCCCGGCCGGAATGGTGTGGAGGTATTTCAGCATGCGCTTCCGCACATACACCTGATCGGAAAGCGGAGTGTTCAACGCATCCAGCAGAAGTATGTTTGTCGCGCTGTTGATGGCATACCGCGGCGCGTTGCTGTAGGTGTGCGGAGGCAGCGCATCGACCTTGGCCGACTCCACCACATCGGTCGAGCGGTGCTCCTCGAAGGTGGCGATGGTTTGCTCCCGCCCGTCTTCGGCGATGCGGAAGTCCGACTCTTTGAGGCCCTGCACAGCATTGCCTTTATCCGTCACCACTACGTCCACCAGGACCATGTTGGCGTTGGCGCGGAAAATAGCGGGCTGGTCGTCAGGCTGTTGCCCCGCCGGCACACCCGCCTGCGCAAGCAAGATCCAGGAAGGGAGCAAAATCAGGGTCGGGCTCAGGAGCAATGGCAAATGTCGCGGGCGGATCAAGGGTCAACTCCAGCCTGGGGATTCTGTAGGCGTCCCCCATGATAGCCGGATTTTATGGCCTCTGTCCCCTTAACGTTGCCACCACAGAGGTTGCAGCGGTCCGCTCAAATCGCTCGCCTGCCGCATTCCAGGCTCGCGGTACTCTGTTTCCATGTCATCGGAGACGGGCGCGGCATCCGCTTCCAATACCCCCCACCGCTTTGCCTCTGTCCGCGTCGTCATCGAGCAGGCGATCCGGGAGCATGTATTTCCCGGAGCCGCGTGGGGAGTTCTGCATCGCGGCACAATCGCACTCCTCGGCGCGGCCGGCCATTTCACTTACGAGGCGGACGCTCCATTCGTCCAACCTCAGATCGTCTTCGATCTGGCCAGCATCACCAAAGTGGTCGCCACTACATCCGCCGCCATGCTGCTCGTCGATCGCGGCATTCTCGACCTTGACGCGCGCCTCGGCGACATCCTGCCTGGTTTCGTCATCGGCATGGAACCAGGCAGCGGCAAGCAGAACGTCACCCTCCGCATGCTGCTCGCGCATACGTCGGGCCTGCCCGCCTACGCGACGCTCTTTCGCGAGCACCCCGCCCCCGGCCCCTTAATGCGCGCGATCCTGCGCCTGCCGCTCGAAGCCAAACCCGGCGATCGCACCGAGTACTCGGACTTTGGGTTCATCCTGGTCGGCAAAGCTATCGAAATCCTCAGCGGCGAGCCGCTCGAGGTTTTCTGCGCGCGCGAGATTTTCGCCCCGCTTGGCCTAGAAACCACCCGCTTCTGTCCGTCTCAGGAAACCAGACCGACAATCCCGCCCACCGAAAACGACTCGACCTTCCGCCGGCGCGTCATTCAGGGAGAAGTCCAGGACGAGAACTGCTTCGTCCTCGGCGGAGTCGCCGGACACGCTGGCCTTTTCTCAAATGTCGAGGACCTGTTGCGCTTCGCGCAGTGCATTCTCGCGCAGGGCCGCACACCGGATGGCAATCTGCTTTTCAGCCCGGCGACCGTAGAGCTGTTTGCGACGCGCCACACCACCCCGGACGGCAAGTCCCGAGCCCTGGGCTGGGACGTGCCCACCGAAGGCTCGTCTTCAGGCCGCCACTTCGGCCCCCGCTCCATCGGTCACCTCGGCTACTCCGGCTGCTCGCTCTGGATCGACCCCGATCAGGACCTGGTCATCGCGCTCCTCACCAACCGCACATGGCCCGACCGCTCCAACAACGCCATTCGCCAGCTCCGCCCTGCCTTTCACGACGCGGTCGTCGAATCCCTGCGCTAGACACCGGCCCTAGTTCCCGCCAAAATCTCCGCCGCCAAAGTCGCCCCCACCCGCGTCTCCGCCAAAGTCCCCGCCGCCCGAGTCGTCGACGTAACTCTGAGCAGAACCCTGATCGGAGCCGCTATCGTCGTACGGTCCCTGCGGCTGCTCATCCGGCCCGCCGATGTCCGACGCCGTGTTATAAGGGCCCTGCGGCTGTTCGTCCGGTCCACCGATATTTCCCGCCTGCTGCTGGGACGGATCGTCGTAGTAATTGTTGATCACCGTCTCCTGCGGCGCTCCTCCGAAGCCACCCAGGCCGCCTCCCATTCCGCCATGAAACAGCGACTCGATCCCCTGGAAGGCCAGCATCCCACCGGCCACACCCGCCGCCGTGGTCGCTGCGGAGCGCAAAAAACCGCCGCCGCTCGGTCCGCCGCCATATCCCGGCGGAGGCGGATAATACCCCGGCGGCACTGCCTGATACTGCGGAGGCGGCGCCGGGGCGTACTGTGGCTGATTCGCATACTGCGGCGGGTTAGGGGGCGCATACTGCGGCTGATTGCGATGCAGCAGACCGCCGAGAAAACTCGTCGCCCGCGCCGGTGGCGGAGCCAGCTGGGGCTGCGCCTGTTGCATTTGCTGCATCTGCGCATGCGCCTGCTCAAGCGCGATGTTCTGAATCAGCACCGTTTGCGCCAGCTTGTACAGCGCGTCCGGATCGCGCGCCAACCCGTCGTTCAGCAGTGCCTCGGCATCCGGATCCTTCTCTGTGAGCTGCGTTCCCTCAACCTTGCGAACCAGGTCCTGCAGCATCTGTCCTTCCTGGGGAGTCATACGGTTTTCTCCTTCAGTCGTTCTGTACGCAGATTGTGCCTTTCCAGTTTCCGCCCGGGAGCCCACTCAAGCCAAAACAGGCTTGAACGGGTTACTCTGAGCAACCAGTCCCAAAGTCAAATTATCATCGGAACGTAAAAAGACCTTCGCGGCCCGATTAAGCGGCGAAGGTCTTAGCCCTTCCAAATTTACGGTTAGTAAATTCGGAAGTTCACCTCAATATTGATCTCCACCGGCACAGGCTTCCCGTTAAAAATGGCCGGTTTGAACTTGTACTGGCGCACCGCTTCCAGCGCCTTCTCGTCCAGCCCCATGCCCAGCGGCCGCACGATGCGCACACGCTGCGGATTGCCCTGCGAGTCTACAATCAGACCCACCACGCAGATCCCCTGATACTTCGCACGCCGCGCTTCGTCGGAAAACTCCGGATCGGGCGCATATACCAGCACCGGATTCGAAACCCCGCCGCCCGGATGCATCAGGCCGCCGCCGTATCCACCGCCCTCGCCGGGTCCAATACCATTGCCGTTGCCGGACCCAATACCGCCGCCCGAGCCGCTGCCAAATCCCGAACCCGATCCTCCGCCCTGCGAGGCCAGCGCAATCTGCGGCGACTGCGGTATCCCGATGTTCGGCATGTTCGGGTTATCCGGCAGCTTGATCGGCTGCGGCATCATCACCGCCGGGGTCACCGCCAGCTTCGGATGATCCAGCTTCAGAATCTGCGGAGGCGCAATCGGCGCCTTCTCCATCTTCGGCAGCTTGCCCTTCGACGCCTCGACAATCTCATGATTGCCGCCGCCACCACCGCCGCCCATCGTTTGTTTCATGGGCGCAGCCGGAATAAATGGCGTCACATCGACCGGCGTCACCGCCATTTTCTTCTGAATAGCCCGCTCCCGCCATTGCGCCAGCGTAAAGAGAAGGATCAGCCCAATAATGACCGCGTGCGTGATAAACGAAACCGCGCTCGAAGCCGGGCTCCGTTTCACCGCCATCGGGTCTCGCACCGCGATCGGCGTCGAGCTCAGCTTGAGGGGTGGCAGTTTCTTCGGAAAGAGCGCGTCCACGACCCCCGCAAACAGCGTTTTCCAGATCGGCTCTTCAACGATTGAATCAAGACCAGCAAAATGCAGAGCAGGCAGCTCTGGCTCTTTACCCCGAGTTGTGTCCGGTACCAGGTGCGGAGACGTCAAAACCGTATTCCCCATACTGTGCTCGCCGGAAGTTCGAATCCCGGCTTCTCCTGATTATCAATGACAGCCGCCCTCGCTGTCTTGTCCGGGGCGTTGCTGCCCTTGCTGAGATGCACCGATGCCCCGAAAAATTACCTGCGCTTGTCCCTTCATCGATAGACGCGCCACCTCGCAGGAAGTTACTGCGGTCCATGCAGATACAATGAAGTTTTATTCACACGCACCTCGCAAGTTGGAGAAACGATGTCCTCTGCGCCGCCGCCCGGCGACCCAAAGCCTATTGCACTGAAAGATACCCTTTCGCTGCCCCGCACCGATTTCCCCATGAAGGCCAACCTGCCGCAAAACGAACCAGCGCGTCTCCGCGCGTGGCACGAATCCCACCTCTATGACCAGATTCGCCAAGCCCGCCAAGGCTCCCCGCGTTGGATTCTGCACGACGGTCCTCCTTACGCTAACGGCCCGCTCCACCTCGGACACGCCCTGAACAAATGCCTCAAGGACTTCATCGTCAAATCGAAGACCATGGCAGGCTTCGATTCTCCCTACGTCCCCGGCTTCGACTGCCACGGCCTTCCCATCGAAATCAAAGTCGACGAAAAGCTCGGCCGCAAAAAGCTTGAAATGCCGCCTG
>CAWHOU010000037.1:0-16397 GCA_963831055.1 uncultured Acidobacteriaceae bacterium
TCCGCGCCGAACCGAAGCACCGAGCGCGATCAGGCAGGACTGCGCGCGGCGGTCGAGGCCGTGCGGCGGCTGCGAGGCTTGAACTCTGCGGCCCACATGTTTCTCGGCGGCCATTCTTATGGAGGACGGCAGGCTTCGATGCTTGCGGCCGAGGAGCCCGGTCTGGTCGATGCGCTGCTTTTACTTTCCTACCCGCTCCATTCGCCGAAGCGGCCAGAGCAGTTGCGGACGCAGCATTTCCCCGGCCTTCGAACGCCGGCGCTCTTCGTTTCCGGAGTGCGTGACGGGTTTGCAACCACGTCAGAAATGGAAGCCGCCCGGCAACTGATTCCGGCACGAACGGAGCTGTTGTCGGTTGACGCGGCGGGACATGAACTGATAACGAAGCGGAACCGCGAGGCGTTGCCGCGTTCGATAGTGGAGAAATTTGGAGCATTCACTGCTATGGCCGGGACGGTATGACTTCGCGCGGGGACGGCGCGGGTCGATCCTCGGGGCGCGCTACCCCGTGCGGATGGATCCAAGAGGAAAAACGCCGCCACAGGGGACTGTGGCGGCGTTTCAGGAGAACGAGGTAATTAGGCCGAACGCTTGATTACTTTCTTACAATAGCTCGCCGGCCGGAAAACGTCAACCCCGTGCGCAGAAGATTCTGTTACTACTGCATCGAGCGGGACACCCGTCAGGCTCGAATGGTCGGTGGCCCACAATTTTCCTCCCGCCAATCGTCAGTGACCTTTGTAGTCGACGAAGAGTTCCGGAAATTGTTGTTTGAGCGCTTCTATCTTCGGGCGGTCGCAGACGAGGATGTAGGGATTGTCGGGATTGTGGAGTGCGTAATCCTGGTGGTAGTCCTCTGCGCGATAGAAACCCTGGAGCGGCGTAACCTGGGTAACGATGGGTTTGGGAAAGACTTTGGCGGCGTCAAGCTGCGCGATGTACGCCCTGGCGATGCGCTTCTGATCGTCATTGAGATAAAAGATGACAGAGCGATAGGAGTTGCCGACGTCGGGTCCCTGACGGTTGAGCTGGGTGGGATCGTGGGCGACGGAGAAGAAGATCCGGAGCAGCTGGCCGTAGGTGATCTTCGAGGGATCGTAAACGACCTCGACAGACTCGGCGTGGCCGGTGGTCTCGGTGGTGACCTGATCGTAGGTTGCCGTGTCGGCAGAGCCGCCGGCATAGCCAACGGTGGTCGACAGGACGCCCTTGACTCGTTCAAAGACGGTTTGCGTTCCCCAGAAGCATCCGCCGGCGAAGACTGCTTTCTGCTTGCCGGGTGCTGCGGCGAGGGCCAGATCGGCATTGGCGGGAGGGATGGGAGCGCGACCCGCGGCGCTGGCCGAGCAGGCGGAAAGAGAGAGCAGGCACGTAAACGCCAGGGCAACGCGGAACAGGCGAACGGGCATCGTGCGATACCTCCAGATGGACATTCAGATGGTCATTGGATGAGACGGATGGGGCTCGGATTCGGCATATGGCTCGGGGGCGATAGAGAGGTTCGATGCATATTCACGCTCAATTGAAGACGCCGTAACCCGCGCCGTTGCGCCGCGCGCGGATCATACAAAAGGGCTTGCGGGCGCATTATTAAAGACTTGCCAGACCAGGAGGCAGGTAGAAATGTCAGAGCAGGCAGCGAATCATCACAAGACGGCAGCCCACCATCATGGAATGGCCGCCCATCACCACGCAGAAGCAGCAAAGGACCATGAGGCCGGCTACCACCACCAGGCCGCTCATCACGCCCATCTGGCGCATGCGCATCAGGTCCATGCCACCGAGCATGCGAATCACGCTGCACGGCACCACCTCGAATCGCACGGACAGTAACTCTGCCAGGCTTCACCGCTGCCGGTGACGATCCCTTGCGGCGGCGAAGACGGCACCCTCGTGTGTCCGCGTCGCCGAAAAGACATGAGTGGGAGGCGCGGTCTCCTCCCACTCCTTCAAGCCCTGTTCTACCGGCGCGGCCGACCACCACGACCGCCTCGATACCCGGGCAGCGCATGCTCTCCGCCCGCGTCATGGCCGGCGTTGCCAATATGACCCCGTCCATCCCGCGCTTCGTTCCCCTGGAAGTGATAGAACGCCCGAGCCCCCCGCTCCGGCAGCGGCCCGTGATAGCCGTAATGCGGATCGTAGCGGTTGTCGACGTGCCCCCAGAATCCCCGAGGCCCATGGAACCACGGCCCCGCTCCGAGGAACACCCCGCCCACAAACCAATCCGGCCCGTAGTACCCATAGGGCGCGCAGTCATACGGCGAATAGTCAAAGTACCCGTAAGGACAAACCGGAGGCGCCCCAATATCGACGCCGACAGAAACCTGTGCCGGTGCATGTGCTGGCGCCACCAGCACACAGCCCAATAAAACCGTTGCGAGACCCGTGATAACAATACCTCGAACCTTGAACATAGTGTCTCCTTGCTCACTGAGATGCTCTATTTGGATACCTGGCGCTCCGCTTTCCCTCGCCGGTCGATAGTCTACGCCCCAACCATCAACGGCACTCACCACCACCCAATTACCCCACCTGGGCCGCGAACACCGCTCAAAGCCATTAAGGATGCCGCTCCAGCCACTCCTCGATCCGCCGCGTCTCGCCATCGTTCAGCCGAAAAGTCGCCGCCGGCACAACCCCATCCACCTGATCCGGCCGTCGCGCCCCCACAATCGCAGCCGTGATCGCCGGATTCCGCAGTGTCCACGCCACCGCCACCACGCCCGCCTCCACGCCATGCTCCCGCCCGATTTCACCCAACAGCGCAGCAAGCTCCAGATTCCGTTCCAGCTTCGGTGGCTGAAAATTCGGGCTGCGCTTCCGCCAGTCGTCGTCCGGCAAGTTCCGCACCCGCTCCGCCGTCATCTTCCCCGTCAGAAGTCCCGACACCATCGGCGAATAATCGATCACGCCAATGTGAGTCTCCTCGCAGTAAGGCAGCACCTGTGCCTCAACCTTCCGGTTCAGCAGAGAATACGGCGGCTGCAGCGACGTGATCGGAGCAATCCTTGCGACCCGCTCCATCTGCGCCACGCTGAAATTCGAAACCCCAATGTACCGGACCTTCCCCTCCGCCTGAAACTTCGCCAGCGTCTCCCATCCCTCTTCCAGCTCGTCCTCAGGATTCGGCCAGTGAATCTGATACAGATCGATCGCATCCACCCCCAGCCGCCGCAGCGAACCCTCCACTTCCTCCCGCAACGACTCAGCCTTCAAACTGCGATAAATCTTCCGATCCCCATCCCATTTCATCGAGCACTTCGTGAACACGTAAGGCTTGTCGGTCCGGCCCTTCAGCGCCCGGCCCACAATCTCCTCCGAGTGCCCGAGCCCATAAATTGCGGCCGTATCGATCCAGTTAATCCCGCTGTCGAGCGCCCGTTCTATCGTCCGCAGCGATTCGTTATCGTCCTGCGCGCCCCACGCAAACTCCCAGTTGCCGCCTCCGATCGCCCACGCGCCATATCCAATCGGAGTTAGCCGCAAATCGGAATTGCCCAGAATCCGCGTCTCGAATTTCGCCGCCGAAGCGACAGCAGAACCAGCAGAAGAAGTCGTAGTAACCGCAACCATGTTTTTTTGATGCCCTGAATCTCCTCGGGCTTCAGAATCCGAGCCTATGAAACAAAATTGCTACGCCCCGGGCAAACCCGCCTCCCGCTCCATCTCCTCCCGCAGAGTATGAAGCCGGTCAGCCCATGCGTCCATTTCCTTCGCATGCCGGTCCGATTCGCAGCCCACCACCTCAATCAGCTTCTTCAGCGATTGTTCGTGAGCTAGCTTAGCGCCGCTGGTCCACAGGACAAATTCTTCTAAGTCCTGCCGTAAAAGAACCTCGATCCTGGTAGCTGCCCGTTCCACAGCGCGCGCCAGCGACCCATGATCGAGCGCGATGGATCGACTAACACGCTCCATATAAGGAACGCTCAAGTCGCCCGCCGGGATAAGTGGACTATATCTCCCATCGATAGCGCTAATCTCTTTCTCGACCTTGTCAGCAAGCAGTCTCTTTGCTTCACTCCACATCCCCAACCCGATCGCGCGGTAGTACCACTTATCTCCGCCATCCGCAGCCGCGGTTTCCGCCGCATCCCGCACCTCCCGGCACTCGGATTCATAGTCTTCCTGCGCCGCTCGTCCAATACCGGCAGCCACCTCCCGAATTGCCGAAGATTCGCTCGGCAGAGCAATATCTCTCACCTGGTTCTTAAATACCGCGGCCTGTTCCAGAGCGACCTCTCGATATCTTTCATAGGTTTTCCTCATTGATTCGTCTTCCGCGGTTTTCGCCCCGGCAACCGCCGCTTCATAGTCTCTACGGGCCTTCCGCTGAGAGCCTCTCTGAATGAAAGACCCCAATATCGGAACGGATCGAAACCTTCCTCCCCGAACCGCTCCTGTTCCTATCCCATCCAATGAAGCACGGGGGACGTCGCGCGGCTCCAAAGCCCCGAGCCCCGAGTGGGCAACAGCACCGGTATTCTCTTGCTGATCGGCAACCTTCCCGAAAACGTGCTTCGCTATGGCCGCGAGCTCTCGCGGAGGATCGCCCGCTGGATTCCTTGCCGACGCGACCGTCTGCCGCAGCAACTCCGGAAGACGATGGCCGCCGGCATCCACCAGGCCAACCAGCAATTCCTCAGCTCCGCCAATCTTCCATCCCTTGTAGTCCTGCTCCAGGCACTCAACCATCCTGGCCTGCAGTTCGCTCGCATCCACCGCACCGGCAACCGAAGGTGGGACCACAGGCGCCAGTGAGGAAATACGCTGCCGCCCTCGCCTCACGATTTCGTCCGCCTGCTGCAGCGACTGCAGAGCCATGGTGAGCGCAGGCTTCAGCTGCGACCGCCTGATGTCGGCAGTCGCAGAATCAAACAGGCGTTCCAACTCCCGCAAACGGCGATTCCGAATGGCTCGGCGGATTTCCAGCAGATAAAACACCAGAAATACAATCAGGAGCAGGCAGAACCCGAAGACCAGGGCTGAGTCGGCAGTCATAGGCTCAGCCTCGAGGCAAGAACAGCAGAACTGGTCTCATCAATCTCGGAAGAGAGGTGAGAGCACGCACGGGACCTGTGGCTAAAAGCGGCCCTCACGGTCCTGACCGAAGCCGGGGCGTCATAGATGAGACCAGTTGTCGGGGCTTCCACGCATCAAATGTAAACGGACCCCAACCCCCGCGCAATGCTCCAGGCCTGGGTGCTATACCGCACCGCCTAATCTTTAGCCTTAAAGCCGATGATTCACGCGCGTGATTGGGGGTCATCAGCCCGAAAAGTAAAGGGACGCGACTTTCTGCACTGCCTTGAACCGAGCGAACGCGTTCCGCGAGCGCCCAATATTTCAGGGCTAATAACATTGCCGCGTTAACGCAGCATGTTATCCGCAAGCTCTGAATCGCTGTTACGAACCGGATTCTTTCAGGCTGCAAAAGTCGTTGCGCTAACACACACTCAGAACCTGGACTGCGGTGGTTTCGAGTTCGCATTCTTTCGCGCCGTAGCGGTGCCGAACGTATTCATCCAAAATCTTCTTGAAGTCCTGGACGATGGTGTCGCCGCGGAGAGTGGTCATGAGGCGGCCGTCGACGTAGACGGGGGCTTTGGGCTCTTCGAAGGTGCCGGGGAGCGAGATGCCGATGTTGGCATGCTTCGATTCGCCGGGTCCGTTGACGACGCAGCCCATCACGGCAAGCTTGAGATCTTCGACGCCAGGATATTGGGCGCGCCATGCAGGCATGCTGGTGCGGAGGTAGTCCTGAATCTGCTGGGCGAGTTCCTGGAAAAAGGTGCTTGTTGTGCGGCCGCAGCCGGGGCATGCGGTGACCTGGGGTGTGAAACTCCGGATACCGAGAGACTGCAGGATTTGCTGGGCGGCGAGTACTTCTTCGGTGCGGCTGGCGCCGGGTTTGGGGGTGAGGGAGACGCGGATGGTGTCTCCGATGCCGGCAAGAAGCAGCGGCGCGAGGCCGGCCGTGGAGGCGACGACGCCTTTCATACCCATGCCGGCTTCGGTGAGTCCGAGGTGAAGTGGGTAATCGCAGCGGGCGGCGAGCATCTGGTAGACGTCGATGAGGTCGCGGACGCCGGAGACTTTGCCGCTGATGATGATCTGGTCGTGGCGGAGACCGTAACGCTCCGCGGCGGCGGCGGAATCGAGGGCACTGCGGCACATGGCTTCGAGCATGACGTCGCGTGCGGGCGCGGGATCGGGGCGCTTTGAGTTTTCGTCCATCAGGCGGGTGAGGAGAGCCTGGTCAAGCGAGCCCCAGTTAACGCCGATACGGACGGGCTTCTGATTTTCGACGGCGCACTCGATCATGGTACGGAAATTGTCATCGTCTTTGCGGCCGATGGAGACGTTGCCGGGATTGATGCGGTACTTAGCGAGGGCCTGGGCGCAGGCGGGATATTTCTTCAGCAGCTGATGGCCGTTGTAGTGGAAGTCGCCGATGATAGGGACGCTGATGCCACGTTTGGCGAGGCCCTCGACGATGTGGGGGACGGCTTTGGCGGCGTCGTCGTTGTTGACGGTGACGCGGACGAGCTCGGAGCCGGCTTCGACGAGCTCGGCAACCTGCTGGATGGTGGAGGGGGCGTCGGCGGTGTCGGTATTAGTCATCGACTGCACGATGACGGGGGCTTCTGAGCCGACGCGGACCTGACCGATGCGAACCGTGACGGTCTTTCTGCGCTGGATTTCGGACATGAGGACCTCAAATACAGGTTACAGGGTACAGGGCGCAGGGTACAGGGGCGGGGTAAGTCAGCGGAGGGGGCCGGCTTGACGGCGGAGTTCTTTCAACGGATAGAAGGTGCCGCGCCAGACTACTCCGCCGCGCCAGAGGGTGAGGATCATGGAGCGGAGCATGGCATAGAGGATCAGGGTGACACCGAGAGGGAAGGTGAGGATATAGACGAGGTGGGTGCGGTTGTAGAAACGGGAGCCGAGGCGGTAGAGCAGGGCGATCATCGTGAGGGAAACGAGGCTCGCGGCCTGGATCGGGCTGATCAGCGAGAGTCCGTGAACGAAGAGCCCGGGGAGGGGGGCGAAACAGACGATGAGGATTCCGAGCCAGGCGGCAAGTAGCGCGGGGATGCGAAAGCGGAAGGTTGCGAAAATGTTTTTCGTGAGGTTGTGGACCATGCCGAGGGCACCGGGGGCCCAGTGGAGCCGGATGAGTCCAAGACCCAGCACCATGTGCTGACGGTAGCCGCGGCGCTTCACTTCGAAGCCGAGCTTCAGGTCTTCGAGGATCTCCATGGGGAACGCTTCGAAGCCGCCGGTGGCGCGATAAACCTCGGAGCGGATGAGGTTGAAGGCGCCCATTCCAATGGATTCGCGTTTCGCCTTCGGGTCTGCGATCCTCCAGGGACGCCAGGTGAAAAGGGAGAGGGCATGGAAGACGGCGGCCATCATGCGTTCGCCGCGCGTTTTCAGGATGAGGGTGGGGAGCAAGACGAGGTGATCGGCCGCTGACTGGCGGGCATAGAGCAGGGTGCGCTCGAGGGTGTCCGGTTGAAAGAGCACGTCGCCATCGGTAAAGAGCAACCATGGGGTTGCGGCTTGTCGAGCCGCGAGGGCCATGGCGTGGTTCTTGCCCATCCAGCCTCGGGGCAGGGACTGGATGTGGATGACGGAAAGGAATTTGCCGGCAGGAAGCGGAGAGTTGGCGAGCTCGTCCATGATCGCGGAGGTTGCATCGGTGGAGCGATCGTCGATGGCGATGATTTCGAGGGGGATGGTTTGCGCCAGGAGCGAGGTGAGCGTGGGTGCGATGGCAGCGGCTTCGTTGCGAGCGGGAACGATGACGGTGATTTCCGATCGCACCGCGTTCGTTTGGGATTCGTGACGAGGGCTGTAACGGGAGTGGAGCAGGTTGGGGATGTGAGGTAGGTTTCTCCAGGCAGACAGGGTGCGCTCGGTCCAGACGAGGGCTATGAGCCAGCTCAATACGATGGCGAGGAGGTAGAGGGCGTGCATCTGTAATCGTGCGATTCAAGTTTCGCAGAGATAGATTCCGTTTTTCCCACATCGCAACCGAAGGGATGTGGGGGCCCCCGGAAACTCGGAGCGATCAGGCGAGATCCAGGGCCATCCTCAGTGAACGGTTGAGTTCGGACAGCTTTTTCGCGGAAAGCGCTCCGACATACTGGTTGAGGTCGGACTTGCGCAGGCTGACGAGGTTATCGCACATGATCCAGCACTCGTGCTTCATTCTCTGGTCGGGGCCGATCGCGATCTGCGTTGACAGGCCTTCCCCTGTGGTGAAAACCGGGTCACAGATCACAGTCGAAAAACGGGAATCGATGAGGGCCTGACGGCTGACGACGACAAAGGTTCTGCAATGCTCTGGGTGGCCGCCCGGCTTTGCTAAACGGTAGGTTCGCCTCGCCTCATGGATCCGGCCGCGCTATTCGGAGGCCTGGTAGACGAGAGCATCGAGGGCCTCAGGGTTGAGACGGTCAGCGGCGGCGTTGATGCGCTCGAGATCTCTGGCGTGCAACTGGCGGCGGGTCTTCCGGCGAAAATATCCGCTCAGGACGCGCTCGATGAAGGCCGACCGCGAGATCTCAGGTCCGATGGCGCGGTCGATTCTGGCCAGGATATCCGATGAAAGTGTGATGGAGGTCTTAGCCTTCATAAGTCGATTCTACTACTACGGTACGACGCTGGTAATACTCACGAAGATTGCCCTCGGGAAATGCCGTTTCACGCGCCGCCTTACGACGGCTGCTCAGGCCAGGCCCTTCGACTGCGTGCGGCTCGCGAGCCGCCTCGTTCAGGATGACATGTCGGGGAGGCGGGGGGCGAAGCGTGATCCGGCGAAGAGGATGAGGCCGGAGGCGGCGAGAGAGATTAGTGTGGCGGCTAGTCCTACGCGGAGGTTGGTTTTATCGGAGATGTGTCCGATTAAACCTGGTGAAAACGCGTCGCCGAGGAAATGGATGGTAAAGAGGTTGAGGGAGATGGCGGTGGAGCGGATGGGGGCGGCGACGGAGTTGACGATGGCGGTGTTGAGGGGGCCGGTATTGAGGAAGATGCAGAACTCGGCGAGGTAAGCGGCGGGGAGGAGCAGGCGCGGGGGTCCGAAGAAGACGAGGAAGCCGAAGGGGATGGCGAGGATGGCTCCCCATGCGGAGACGAGATAGAGGGCGCGGTGGTTGCGGCGGAGCCAGCGTTGGGCGAGCCAGCCTCCGGCTATGGTGGCGAGGAGGCCGTCGATGGCGGTGATTTCGCCGGCGGTGAGGCCGGCTCCGGCGACGGAATAGCCGGCGAAGCGGCGCAGGAAGGTAGGAAGCCAGGTGGAGATACCACCGACGGAGAATGTCCACATGGCCATGCCGAGGGTCGCGGTCCAGAAGGCGGGATTTTTGAAGAGGCCGAGGAAGCTGGCGCGGTCGGTTGTGGGTTTTAGGGTATCGGAAGAGCCGCGCTGCGGTTCGCGGACGAAGAGCCAGAAGGCGATGGCGATGAGGACGCCGGGGAGGGCGGCAACGTAGAAGGGCATGCGCCAGCCGTAGTGGTCGCCGAGCTCGCCGCCGAGGAGGTAGCCGAGGGCTCCGCCGACGGGAATGGTGATGTAGAAAATGCTCAGGACGCGGTTACGATCTTCTTCCGGATAGAAGTCGGCGAGGAGAGCGGGGGCAAAAATCGAGAAGGTGGCTTCGCCGATGCCGACGGCGGCGTGTCGGATGAGGAGCGTGTGGTAGCTGTGGACCGTTGCGGTGAGGAGGGTGGCGGCGGACCAGATGAGGGCTCCGGCGATGATGAGGGGTTTGCGGGGAAGATGGTCGCCGAGCCATCCGGTGAGCGGGGCGATGAGCATGTAGGTGAAGAAGAAGGCGGAGGTGAGGAGGCCGGTTTGCGCGTCGTCAATGTGGAATTCTCGCTGGATGAGGGGCTGGACTCCAGGGAGGACGTAGCGGTCGATGAAGTTGAAGAGGTTGAGGGTGGTGAGGAGGAAGAGAGCGGTGGCTGCGGTGCGGAGGACGGGAGGGTGATTTGGTGCTGCCGGACCGGAGGCTGCCATGGACAACAGGGTACAACCCCCGCGCACAACAACGGCACCGAGGTCCGGATCCAGGATGAAGGGGCAGAAAACCGAGGGCCGGGAACGCCGGGAGTTTTTCAAAAAATGTTGTGGCCGCGAAGCTCCGCGGTCGATTCCGGATATTCGAAGCGTTCGTCACCGGCCTCCTGCTGAACCGAACTGAGAGCCACCGTCACCTCGCGAATGTAGTAGAGAACGCCAGCCAGCAGGGCGATCATGGCGGCTACGAAGACAGCGGCGGCGGCGAAGGCGGCCAGCTTCCAGTAGAGGCCGAAGCCGAGGAGCAGGCAGGATAGCAGGGTTCCGACGAGCGCGATCAGGCTCAGGAGAAAGGTGCGGCGAATCATCTCTGCGCGCTGCTCCATGGATTCGATCTGGGCCGAGCAGGCTTCCGCTTCCGCCGCACGGCCGTTTTTCACGGCTTCGTGCCGCGCCCGCACGTATTGCCGCAGCCGGCTGACGATGCCCATGAGGCGAACGTTGATGGAGAGGATGAACAGCGCGGTAGCGGAGAAGAAGATGGCGGGTGCGACGAATGCCTGAAAGAGCCGGCCTATGTCGTTCATCAGCATTGATGGTAGCCCGGGCGTGTGCGTGAGGGATGTGTTCCCGCTCACCGTTTAGGCTGCAGTCCAGGATTGGCTACCCCTTGAGTTTGTCGAGGTGTTTGAAGCCGTCGGTTTGGATGAGGAGGCCGCTGAAGAGGGTGAGGTTGTAGCAGGCGTGGACGAGGAATCCCGCGGCGACAGAGTCGGTGGCGAGGCGCACGATGCAGAGGACGACGCTGACGAGGCCGATGAGCAGGACCGGTCCCCAGGAATTGGAAACCTGCGCGGCGTGCATGAAGGCGAAGGGGATGGACGTGAGGACGATGGAAAGGGGGATGCCGATGGTGTGCACGGCTGATTCGCCGATGAGGCGCTTGCGTTCGAGCCAGCGAAAGAAGTTGACCAGGCTGGGCAGGAGGAAGCCGCGGAAGGCGAGTTCTTCGGTGATGGGGGCGACGGTGACGCCGAAAGCCATGAGGACCCATGCTCCGGCAGCGGATTTTGTGAGGTCTTCGAGAATGGGCGGCGCTTTCGGCATGGGGAGGAAGTTGCCAGCCAGAGTGATAGCGAGGCCGGTGACGCCGCCGAGAAGGGCTAGCCACAGAAAACGGTGCGTGGCGGCGGAGAGGTTCCAGTGGATGCCTTTGGCGAAGGAGCGGCCCCACCAGAGGGAGAAGACGAGAGCGGCCAGCGCCCACAGGACCGCGTAAATGGCGGCCTGCATGGAAATGGCGTAGATGACGTTCTGGCCGATTTGCTGCATCAGGATCGGAATGCGAATGTGCGGATGGGCAGCGTAGATAGAGAGCAGAGCGATAATGTAGCCGCCAATGAGCGCTGGAATAACGAGGAGGAGAAAGACGAGCGTGTGGCCGAAGTTGGGAATCAGCTTTGGCGGCGGGGGCGGCGGAACGAGCTGGAGCGGAGGCGGCGTAGGTGGCTCGATGGGCCGCCAGAGGTAGCCGGGTTCAGTGGTGCTGAGGGGGGCGTAGGGCTGCGGAACGGCCTCGGCGAAGGCTTCCGACGCGGCGGGCGGTTCGCCGATCGGATCATTGATTAGTTCGGGCTGCGGGTTCGATATGGGGTCGGCGTCGCTCATTGAATCGTCTCTTTTGCGGGTTCTTTCCCGGCGGACCTGGAGCGCCGATTGCCGTTCACGGGCGGGAGGGTGAGGGTGGCGGTGCGTTCGCTCGCGCTGGCTCCGATTGAGCTGGATCCGCGTGAGCCGGGTCCAATTGAACCAGAATACCAGGGACGCAGGAACTGGCCAGTATACGAATTGGGGATACCGGCAACCTGTTCAGGGGGGCCTTCGGCGACGATGCGGCCCCCGCCTTCGCCGCCTTCTGGACCGAGGTCGATGACCCAGTCGGCGTTGCGGACCACGTCAAGGTTGTGCTCGATGATGATGATGGTGTTGCCGAGATCGGTGAGGCGGTGGAGGACTTCGAGGAGCTTGCGGACGTCGTCGAAGTGAAGGCCGGTGGTGGGCTCGTCGAGAAGGTAGAGGGTGCGGCCGGTCTGGCGCTTGGAGAGCTCGCGAGCCAGCTTCATGCGCTGCGCTTCTCCGCCGGATAGCGTGGTTGCGGCCTGGCCGAGGTGGATGTAGCCGAGGCCGACGTCGACGAGGGTTTCGAGCTTCTGACGGGCGGTGGGAATGTCGCCGAGGACGGGCAGCGCGTCTTCGATGGTGAGGTCGAGGATATCGGCGATGGAGTAGCCGTTGAATTTGACGGCCAGGGTTTCCTGATTGTAACGGCGGCCGTTACAAACTTCGCACTGAACGTAGACGTCGGGGAGGAAGTTCATCTCGATGCGGCGCTGGCCTTCGCCCTGACAGGCTTCGCAGCGGCCTCCCTGGACGTTGAAGGAGAAGCGGCCAGCTTTGTAGCCGCGCTCGCGGGACTCGGGGAGCATGGCGAAGAGGTCGCGGATGGCGGTGAGGACTCCGGTATAGGTGGCGGGGTTGGAGCGGGGGGTGCGGCCGATGGGGGACTGGTCAATGCGGACGGCCTTGTCGATGAGGTCGAAGCCCTTGATCTTCGAGAACTGGCCTGGGGTTTCGCGGGAGCCGTAGAGTTCCTGAGCAAGGGCGCGGTAGAGGATGTCGTTGACGAGGGTGCTTTTGCCTGAGCCGGAGACGCCGGTGACGACGGTCATGACGCCGAGGGGGAACTTGACGGTGAGGTTCTGGAGATTGTGGCTCCTTGCGCCTTCGACGGTGATCCATTTGCCGGTGACGGGGCGGGGAACGAGGCGGTGGAGAGTGGAGATTTCGCCGGCCAGGTAGCGGCCTGTGAGCGAGCCTGGGGCGCGCATGATGTCTGCCGGTGTGCCTTCGGCGACGACAAGGCCACCGAGGCGGCCGGCGCCGGGGCCGAGGTCGACGACATAATCGGCGTGGCGGATGGTTTCTTCGTCATGCTCGACGACGAGGACGGTGTTGCCGAGGTCGCGCAGGGCTTCGAGGGCCTGGATGAGGCGCTGGTTATCGCGCTGATGGAGTCCGATGGAAGGCTCGTCGAGTACGTAGAGGACACCGCGGAGGCGGGAGCCGATTTGGGTAGCGAGCCGGATGCGCTGGCCTTCGCCGCCGGAGAGGGTTGCGGCGCTGCGATCGAGCGAGAGATAGCCGAGGCCAACGGCGATGAGGAATTGCAGGCGCTCGACGATTTCCTTTCTGAGACGCTCGGCGACGAGGGCTTCGCGCGCCGTGAAGCTGATATTGCGGGCTTGTTCGAGGGCGCGCTCCATGGAGAGCGCGGTGAATTCGGCGATGGACATGCCATCGATTTTGACGGCGAGGGATTCGGGGCGCAGGCGCTGGCCGCGGCAGGCGGGGCACTCTGATGCGGACTGATATTGCATCATCCACTCGCGATAGCTGTCGGAGCGGGCCTCTTCGAGCGAATCGCGGAGCCAGGAGAGGATTCCGTGGAAGCCGGTGCGCGGGGCTTCGGATTGCGGCGGGCCCAGGAGAAGGAGTTCCTGTTGTTTAAAGGAGAGCTGCTCGAAGGGGAGGTTGAGGTCGATTTTGTATTTCTGGGCGGCGAGGTTGATGAGGCGGATGAGGTATTGGGATGCGGAGCCGGGGCCGAGCGCGCCGTCGAGGAGGGGCTTGGACCAGTCGGTGATGACTTTGGCGGGGTCGAAGTCGTAGATGCTGCCGAGGCCGTGGCATTCGGGGCAGGCGCCGTAGGTGGAGTTGAAGGAGAAGCTGCGGGGTTCAAGTTTGGGGACGTCCAGACCGCAGTCGGGGCAGGCCATGCTGGAGGAATAAAGCTGCTCGTTTGACTCGGCGCCCTGGGTAGCGACGAGGACGAGGCCGTTGGCCATCTGGAGGGCTTTTTCGACGGAGGCCTGGAGGGCTTTCTCGATGCCGGGCTTGAGGACGGCGCGGTAGACGATGGCTTCGATGGTGTGGTTTTTGCGTTTTTCGAGGTTGGGGGGATCGGCGAGGTCGAGGATTTCGCCGTCGACGCGCGCGCGGAAGCCTTGCTGGTCGAGCTTGTCGAGGAGGTCTTTGAATTCGCCTTTGCGGCCGCGGACGACGGGGGCGTAGATGGTGACGCGCTCGCCGGCCGGGGTCCCCGGCGCACCCGCTTTTGGCGCGTTGGGGTGGTCACCGGGAGAGAGGGCGAGGATACGCTCGACGATTTGCTCCGCGGACTGGCGAGAGATTTGGCGGCCGCAACGAGGGCAGTGAGGGACGCCGACGGAGGCGTAGAGTAACCGGAGGTAATCGTAGATTTCGGTGATGGTGCCGACGGTGGAACGGGGACTGCGGCTGGTGGTCTTCTGCTCGATGGAGATGGCTGGCGAGAGGCCTTCGATGGAGTCGACGTCGGGGCGCTCGATCTGGTCGAGGAACTGGCGGGCGTAGGCGGAGAGGGTTTCGACGTAGCGGCGCTGGCCTTCGGCGTAGATGGTGTCGAAGGCGAGGGAGGACTTCCCGAGCCGGAAAGACCGGTGACCACAGTCAGGGTATTGCGGGGAATCTGGACGCTGATGTCGCGCAGGTTGTGCTGACGGGCGCCTCGGACGGTAATTTGGGTGATTGGCATTAGCACAGGGGAAGCGATTTGTAAATAGGAAAACAACTAAACGCGTGTATACCGCTTTTGTACTAGTGGCAAAACGGTACACTCGGGCTAGAATCCGGAAAGATAACCCTTTCGGTATCTTATTCGGCAACGGAAATGTGGGCAATGCGCCCGCATTCTGTTGGAATGACATCGGACGGTTAAATTGACGGGCGGGCAGCCAGATTCGCGCATCTAAAAAGTGGTGAAGGGCTACGCAGGCCTGGATAAAATGGGGATTTATGCAGGACGCAATGAATACCTTGATGTTAATTTGCGCATCGCTGGCCTCGCTTGCCTTCGGAGTCCTTCTCGCCTATGGAGTTTGCCGAGCCGCGTTTGCGCAGTTTCGGCACCATGCCGGCCAGGTCCCCGCCCAGCGCCGATGGCGCAGGTGGTTCACTGGTCTCCGAACCCGAATCGTTGTAAGGGTTTCGCCGGAATAGCCGCGCCCCGCGGGTGGCATTTTCCATTCCGATAATTTCACCTGCCAATTTATTGGTTCCTGATCCCATCCATGGGATCGATGGAGGGCCTCGCCCCGCCGCGCATTTGGCAGTGCTTTCATGCGTTTACGATCATTCGGTTCTTAAAGCCTCTATTGGATCGACAGCGGCGGCGCGGCGCGCGGGCAGGTAGCTGGCGACGAGTCCGCAGAGGCCGAGCACCAGGATGACGAGCAGCACAGTGGCAGCGTTGTACGCCGCGGCTCCATAGAGGAAAGAGCGCATGACACCGCCGGCGGCCCAGGCTACACACAGGCCGATGACGACGCCGAGGCCGAGCAAAACGACTGCATGGCGGAGAACGAGCCAGAGGATGTCGGAGCGCTGTGCTCCGAGGGCGAGTCGGACGCCGAGTTCGCGCGTACGCTGGCTGACCGAGTAGGCCAGCAGTCCGTAGATTCCGGCGGCGGCGATGAGCAGAGCGGCGAGACCGAAGATGCCGAGCAGGCGAGCGGCGAGGGTTTGTGGACCCAGGGAGGAATCGACGACCTGCTGCATCGTGGTTTGCTCGGCGAACGCGAGGTTGGGGTTGAGTTCATGCACGGCGACGCGGACGGCGCGAAATGCGGCTTCGGGCGCGAGGCGGGTGCGGACCATAATGTCCATGTGGAAAGTGGCGAGGATGGAGTACATGTCCTGCCCGGGAACCAGCTGATCGAGGTCGAAGTAGATCTCGGGAGAGGACGCAGCTCTTGCCGAATCCTGGTGAAGATCGGCGATGGTGCCGATGATGGTGGCGGTGAGTTTCTTGTCGTCGTCGTCCCATTTGAGGCGGGCGCCGAGGGGATTACGGCCATTGAGGACGCGGCGAACGAATTCCTGGTTAACGAGAACCGCGAGCGGGGCGCCGGGACGGTCTTCTTCGGTAAAGTCGCGGCCGCTGGTGATGGCGATGCCCATGGCAGGGAAATAATCGGCGTTGCTGGCGCGCACGGCGGCGCCGACGGTGTCCTTCTTCGATGGCTCGGGCTGATGGCCGGCCAGACGTCGAGAGTAAAGTGGCTTGCGGTGAAGGGGCGAATGGTGGCGAGGCCGACGGACTGGATGCCGGGCACGTGGCGCAGCTTGTCCTGAAGAGGGTCGTAGAAATTCGTAACAATGTTGGGTGCTTTTTGGTTGCCGCCTTCCCACCATGCTCCGTGAGTGGGCATGAAGATTGAGGTGGCGTCGAGCTGCTCGGGGGCAAAGCCGAGATTGGTGTGGC
>CAWHOU010000038.1:0-9692 GCA_963831055.1 uncultured Acidobacteriaceae bacterium
CGCGCCGGGACCGGGCCCACATGGAGCTTGCGCGGCTCTTCTCGGGAACCGTCCTCGTTTCCCGCCTCATAGCCATCATCGAACACATCCGCGACGCAGCGAGTGCTCGCGAGGCGACAGAAATCGCCCCGAAAATTGCGGAGGGTAGACCGGCCGCTTTAATTCACAAATAATTAGCCGATGCCGGCGAACGTCGCCTTTTCCTCCATACAACGAGTTTCTGCCGATGGCTTGAGAATCTGCGTTTGGACACGATCAAGTCGGTGGCTGGCGGTCTCTGGAGGCCATCCACGCTTTCGTATGAGCTAGGCTTCACTGAAGCAGATAGGGTGTTTGCTTTCTTTCTCACCTGGAAAACCAGCACCTGCATGACTGTAGGAAACAGCCTGTGCGTTCACGAAAGCACTGTCGCCGCAGTACCTCCGTAACCTCCCTTCTGCGCTGGCAAAGCCGCTTTCGAGCCTTCATGTGATCGCAAACACTGGCTGGCGCGGCTCCCGGAATTCTAATGACTATTGCGGCTTAGCGCTGCCTCTCATAAGGGGAAGATCATGGACGAAACTCCGTGGCATGTTCTACACGTGATGGCCAATCATGAGAAAACGGTCGCGAAGCACCTGTCTGCCCGCTGCGTGGAGCATTACCTTCCTCTTTATAGGGACCGTTCGCGAAGAACCGATCGAAAAGTGACACTGTATCGGCCACTGTTCACGGGATACGTGTTTGTCCGCTTTGCTCCTCAGAACCGATCCCTTGTTATTACGACGCCGAGCGTGCTCCGTATTCTGGGCGACGGCGGCAGGCACACCGCCAGCGCCCCGGAAATTGACAGGATTCGTGACGGGTTGGCGAACGGGTGTTGTTTGCTTCCTCATCCTCCGCTCTCCGCCGGGATGCAGGTGCGAGTGCGGGGTGGTTTCTTTGACCAGGCTGTGGGCGTCATCAAAGAGCTACGACAGCAATGCAAAGTCGTGATCGGGCTCTCGGCCGTGCAGCAGTTCTATTCGCTGGAGGTGAGTTACGACGATCTGGAGGTCCTGAGCGAGACTGGTTCTCAAGCACCGCTTCCCTGAACGATCTCGGCGCCCGCGACGCTACAGCACCCTACTACGGAATCCCCGTTTCATCCACAGGGGGCGACAAGCGCTGGTGAAATGACGAAGGACAGGCGAAGATCCGGCGGGAGCAGTTTTCGGGACAGGTATTGTCGTGGGCGAGGGCCGGAGGCGCTGGTTCAGAGATTTATAAAGAGTGCGGCCCGGCCGCGAGTTTCTCGCCTGAAGCGGGTAAGACTTCGGCCTGGCTCCCAGCTCCTGGTTTTCAAAGTGATCCTTTCGGCCTTGCCATATCTATGTTGTTTAATTGTCTAGATCAAAGATGTGCCCCATCTTCTCCTGCTTCACGCGCAGATACTCCTCGAAGCTGTCCTCCGCCGGCACCTCCGCCGAAACCCGCTCCGCCACGCGCACCCCCGCCGCCTCCAGTGCCGCCACCTTATCAGGGTTGTTCGTCATTAGCCTCACCGAATCGATGTCCATCTGCCGCAGAATTGCCGCCGGCAGCTCGTACCCCCGGCAATCCGCCTCAAATCCCAGCCGCAGATTTGCATCCACCGTAT
The DNA here is from genome assembly GCA_963831055.1 of uncultured Acidobacteriaceae bacterium. Lineage (GTDB taxonomy): Bacteria > Acidobacteriota > Terriglobia > Terriglobales > Acidobacteriaceae > Palsa-343. Next base: position 1,619 of record CAWHOU010000038.1, read on the forward strand.
CCAGGCCCTGGTCCTGCAGCTCATACGCGCGCAGTTTCGCCATCAGCCCGATCCCGCGCCCCTCCTGCTGCTCGTAGATCAGGATTCCCGCGCCCGCCTCCACAATCTTCCTCAGCGCCAGCTCCAGCTGCAGCCGGCAATCGCACCGCAGCGAATGAAACACATCGCCCGTCATGCACTGGGAATGAATCCGCACCAGAGGCGGCGCCGCATGGACATCGCCCATCACCAGCGCGACAGCTTCTTCCTTCTCGTCCGTCTGCCCGCACCGCGCCGGATCGTCCTCGGCAAACGCGCCCTCGAACCCCAGAATGCGAAAATGCCCCCACCGCGTGGGAAAATCGGCATCGGCAACCTTCCGCACCGCGCTAATAGGCATAGATCGATTATAGAAGCCATGTGTAGAAGCCATGGTCCCAGCGCTGATCGTTCCCAGCAACCGTCCCTCGCCAGGCGTTCCTGGCTAAACGTTTTTCCGCAAAACGTCTTCCGCTAAACGTTTCCCGCTGATCGTCTCCCCGCTAATCGTCTTACGCTAAACGTTTCCCGCTGATCGTCTCTCGCTAATCGTCTCTCGCTAATCGTTTGTGGCTAATCGTTTGTGGCTAATCGTTTCCCGCTAATCTCTTCCGCTAATCGTCTTCCGCGAATCGTTTCCCGCTGATCGTCTCCCGTTTTCCTGTACCCTGCACCCTGCACCCTGTACCCTGCACCCTGCACCCTGTACCCTGAACACGTGCTCGACTCCCGCATCATCCTCATCACCCTGCTCATCAAGCTGGGTGTCGCTGCGGCTGTCTCTTCCGCCCTCGCGCGCTCCCGCGTCTTCCAGCGCCTGCTCTTCTGCGAGTCCCGCACCATAGGACAAACCCTCGGTGTCCTCGCCTTCATCTGTGTCCCCCTCGGCCTCGGCGTCCTGGTCCGTGTCACCGTCTCCAACTTCTACGCTGCCGACATCTCCTTCGAGACCACCATCCTTCTCGGCATCCTCATCGGTCCCGGCACTGCGCTGCTCGGCGCAGCCGTTCTCTCACTGCCCGCCGTCCTGCACGGCGAATATCTCGCCCTCCCCTTCCTCTTGGCCGTCGCCATCACCGCCGGCATCTACGGCCGCTTTGTCGAGAAAGAAGAGGTCTGGTCCTTCTCACCCTTCGTCGACCTCAGCCTCTACCGCTGGGTGCGCCGCAACCTCCTGCGTCCCCGTATCGATCGCCAGATTCTCCTCCTCGTCCTCATCGTTGCCATGGAGATGCTGCGCGAGTGGACCGCCCGCCGCTACCCCCACCGCCTCTTCGCCCTCGTCTCCGACAGCTGGATCATCCGCGTTGCCATCTGGGCCTGCGCCGCCATGGTCGTCGGCATCCCGCTCAAGATCTGGAACGCCATCCGCATCGAGCAGTCTCTCGAAGAGCAGAAGCGCCTCCTGCTCGAAGCGCGCCTCGACGCCCTCCAGCGCCAGATCAACCCGCACTTCCTCTTCAACACCCTCAATTCCATCGCCTCACTCGTTCGCTTCCGGCCGGAGCAGGCCCGCGAGCTCATCGTCAAGCTCGCCAACATCCTCCGCAAAATGCTCCAGGAACACGACGCCTTCGTCCCCCTCCGCGACGAGATCGCCACCACCGACGACTACCTCAGCATTGAAGTCGCGCGCTTCGGCGCGGAAAAACTCACCGTGGCCAAGGAAATCGATCCCGCCACTCTCGAAATTCCCGTGCCCAGCATGCTCCTCCAGCCTCTCGTCGAAAACAGCATCAAGCATGGACTCGAGCCGCGCATCGCCGGCGGCTCCGTCACCCTCCGCAGCCGCCTCGATCAGGGCATCCTCATCATTGAAGTCGAAGACGACGGCGTCGGCATCGCGCCCGGCCGCACCCACTCCAGTGGCGTCCTCCAGGGCTCAGGCATCGGCATGAAAAATGTCCGCGAACGCCTCGAAGTCCTCTACGGTGGCAGCGCGCTCTTTGACGTCACCAGCCGCCCCGGCCGCGGAACCAAAGTGACCATCGCCTTCCCCGCAGCCATCCCCGACAACGGCCACTCCAGCCCACGCACCGCCCTCACCGCCGAGCCAAGGCGATGAAAAGGGCGGCACGGGCACACAGCTCCGAGCACCGGACTCTGGTTAGCCCAGCCGCCGAAAAGGGGAAATCCCTAAACTCTAATCCCTAAACTCCAGTCCCGCTTCTCAGTCCTTCCAGGCTCCCAGCAACCGCCGCAACAACACAATCTGCCCCAGGTGATAACTCGTGTGCTGCCCCGCCAGCAGCACCTCACGCAGCAGTGTCTGTCCCTGGCCCCACGGAATCGTCGCGTAGAGATTCGATTCCGGCTCTCCAACCAGCTTTTCGAATGCAGCCAGGTCTTCTTTGATCGCCTTCACCGAAGCATCCCACGCGGCGTCATCCGCCGGCGCAGGTTCCTTCGGCCAGTAAGCGCCCGGCCATTCCGGCTGCACATAATTGGGATTGGTAGAGAAATCCAGCAGGTCATGCAGCGCAAGCCGGATATGCTCCAGCTGCTGCCACGCAGAATGCTCGGCGCCCTTCGGTATACCCCCGCGCGCCTTCACCGGGAAATCATCGACCACTGATTTCAGATCGGCATGAGCCTGCCCACCCCGCAAAAAACCCACCAACTGCTCACGCAGCAAGCCATCCTCAGCATTCGCCATCGAAGCTCTCCTCTCCGGCTTGGATGCCGCAGCGTACCGCGAAGGCTCCAATCCCCAATCCACCGACTGCCTCATGAACCGGCTCCTGGCGTTGCCCTGAAAGCTGCGCCGATCGCTATTCCCTATTGCCTGTTGCCTATTCCCTGTTGCCTGCCTTTACAGCGCCGCCATCTCCGGCTCGCGTTTCTCCTGGAACATATTCCCCATTCGCCGAATCTGCGCGCCCACCCCCCGCAGCTTCTCCTCGATCCGCTCGTAGCCGCGATCGATGTTGTACACGCGGTCCAGAATCGATTCGCCATCCGCCACCAGCGCCGCCAGCACCAGCGACGCCGAAGCCCGCAGGTCCGAGCACATCACCGCCGCCGCTGAAAGCGCGCTCCGCCCCTGCACCGTCGCGGTCCGTCCATTCACGCGAATGTTCGCGCCCATCCGCACCAGCTCCTGAACATGCATAAAGCGGTTCTCGAAAATATTCTCCTGCACCAGCGAAGTTCCCTCCGCCTGCGTCGCCAGCGCCATGTACTGTGCCTGCATGTCCGTCGGAAATCCCGGATACTCTTCCGTCGAAATATCTCCCGCCTTCAATTCACCATCGCTGCGCACGCGAATCTGATCCCGGCTCAGAAGGTCCACGCGTACGCCACACTCCTGCAGTTTCGCAATCACCGCCGTCAGATGCTCCGGATTGCAATGCGCCACGCACAGGTCGCCGCCTGTGATGGCGCCCGCAATCAGAAACGTCCCCGCCTCAATCCGATCGGGATTGATGCGATGCTTCGCCCCGTGCAGCTTCTCCACTCCCTTTACGCGGATGGTCGACGTCCCCGCCCCGCGAATTTGCGCGCCCATTGCGGTTAGCAGCGCCGCCAGGTCCGTCACCTCGGGCTCCCGCGCGCAATTCTCCATCACGGTTTCGCCTTCGGCCAGCACCGCCGCCATCAGCAGGTCCTCGGTCCCCGTCACCGTGATCCTGTCGAAGACAATGTGCGCGCCCTTCAGCCGCTCCGCCCGCGCCTCGATATAGCCATGTTCGTAGCTGATCTTCGCGCCCAGCATCTCAAGGCCCTTGGTGTGCAGATCGATCGGCCGCGCCCCGATTGCGCATCCCCCCGGCATCGAAACCCGTGCCACACCGCACCGTGCCACCAGCGGCCCGAGCACCAGCGAGGATGCCCGCATCGTCTTCACAATTTCGTACTTCGCTGTCGGATCGGTCAACGCCCGGCAGCTGATCGTCGTCCGATGCTGCGCGCGGCCGTACCCCAGCTCCACCTCCGCGCCCATCGACACCAGCAGCTTCCGCTCCGTCTCGATATCCCGCACCTGCGGTATGTTCTCGAGCACCACTTCGTCTTCCGTCAGGATCGCGGCCGCCATGCAAGGCAGCGCAGAGTTCTTCGACCCGCTGACCCGAACCGTGCCCAGCAAAGGATTGCCGCCGCGAATGACAAATTTATCCATGGTCTCTTTTCAGATTAATGGAAATTCTGTGAAGGGATGAACGGAGCCATCTCATCAGCAGCTTAAGTTTCAGGCTGACCGGGTAACGGCTACCCGCCCCTTTGCTGACCGAGCTACGGCTGACCGCCCCGTTGCTGACCGGCTTACTACTGGCCGGTCTTTTGCTGAGCGCTTTTTTGCTGTTCGCCGTCTTCCGTCCAGATCACTTCCCCCGGCCGCGCATAGTGCAGGCGATCGCGCGCCTCGCGCTCGATTGCATCCGGATCGGTCTTGAGCGCCTTCACCTGCTGCGCCAGCCGCGCATTGTCCTTCTGCAACTCCGCAATCCGCTTCTGCACCGCTCGATCTTCAGCCCGCCGCGCCCCGTAAACGTTAACGCCGTTCTCGCCAAAGATCGCGTGATATCCAAATGCCAGCGCGGACACAATTACCGCGCCCGTCGCCACGCGCCGCCGCATCCGGTACAACGACTGCCCGACACGCCCCAACCATCCCGCCTGCCTCTGCTCCCCACTCACCAACACGTCGCCGCCTCTACCAATCCCTAAACTCCTAATCCCTGCTTCGCTCTTGTTGTGCTTTTGCTTTTCCTATTCCCTATTGCCTATTCCCTATTCCCTGCCTTCCATCACCCAATCCTTCGCCGCCTGGGTCAGCGGTCCCAGTTCGCTTTGTTTCCTGGCCTCGGAATAAAGCCGCACCACCGGCTCGGTTCCGCTCAGCCGATAGCACACCCACGAGCCGTCGGCCAGGATCAGCTTCAAACCATCGGTCCGCACAACCTGGACAACTTTACGTCCACCCACTTCCTTTGGATCATCCTTTATCTTCTCAGTGAACTTTTCCTTCACCTCGGGCGTCAAGCGAAAATTCTCACGATTCGGATAAAAGGAACCTACCCTGCCAAATATCTTCTTCAGTTGTTCGCCCAGGCTCTTCCCGCGCACCGCCACCATCTCCGCCGCCAGCAGTCCCGCGATCACGCCGTCCTTCTCCGGAACATGCCCGCGAATCGTGAGTCCAGCGCTCTCTTCCCCGCCAATCGCTATCTTGTCCTCGTTAATCAGCTCCCCGATGTACTTGAACCCTACCGGCGTTTCAAACAGAGGAACCCCAAACTCATCGGCCAGCGCGTTGATCAGATTCGTCGTGGCCACCGACTTTGCCACCCCGTTTTTCCAACCCCGCGACTCCACCAGATAATCAAAGAGCAGCGCGATGATGTAATTCGGCTGCATGAACGTCCCGTCCCCATCCACAACTCCGAACCGGTCCGCGTCGCCATCCGTCGCAATCCCGATCGCCGCGCCCACTTCCTTCATCTTCTCCGTGCACGCATTCAGCAACTCGCCGTCCGGCTCCGGCGCATGGCCGCCAAACAACACGTCGCGATAGTCGTGCACCGTCCAGGTCTCCACGTCATGGTCGCGCAGAATGTCCGAGGCGTATCCCCGCCCCGCCCCCCAGAACGGATCGACCACCACCTTCAACCCGGCCCTTTTGATCGCCTTCAAGTCCACGAGTTCCGCAAGCCGCTTCAGATAATCCGGCTTCACGTCGACCTGCTCGTACTTTGCGCCCGTCTCAGCCGGCGACGCCACTTCCTCAAGCGCCTTCACATTCGCCTCAATCTTGTGCGTCACCTCCGGCAGCGCCGGCGCCCCATCCGGAGTCGAGTATTTGATCCCGTTGTACTCCGGCGGATTATGCGAAGCGGTAAAGTTGATCGACCCGCCCGTCTTTCGCTGCCGCACCGCGTAAGCAATCGCCGGCGTCGGCGCAGGTCCCGGAATAACCAGCGGCGTCACGCCGTTCGCCGCCGCCACCTTCGCGGCCTCCGCCACAAACATCTCACCCAAAAATCGCGGATCGCGTCCCACCAATAATGTCTTCGGTCCTGGCTGCGAAGCCACGTACTGAGCGATGCCAGCTACCGCGCGGCGAATATTGCCAAACGTAAACTCCTCGGCGACAATCGCCCGCCATCCCGACGTCCCAAACTTAATCTCGACCGCCATGTTTCTCGTTCTCCTCTGCGCTTTTCCTCTTAGGATGCTACGAACCCGAAACCCAACATACACCCTAAACCCAAGCCGTTAATCCTGTTCCTTGTCCTATCTCGGGTACTCATTGCTCCACGGACGACTGTTCACCCTCTACGCTCTGTTCCCTGTTCCCTGTACCCTGTACCCTGTCATGCCCCTACCCGCCACCGATGTACGCATCATCCTTACCACCGCCGGCTCCCGCGAGGAGGCCGAGCGCATCGCCCGCTCCCTCGTCGGCGACCACCTCGCCGCCTGCGTCAACATCGTACCCGGCCTCACCTCCATCTATCGATGGCAGGGAAAGGTCGAAGCTGCCGTTGAAATCCTGCTCCTCATCAAAACCACGGCAGCCTGTCTCGACCAGGTAGAAGATGCAATCCGCAATCTCCACTCCTACGAAGTCCCCGAATTCCTCGTCCTGACTCCGGAATCCGCCGGCCAGCCCTACCTCGACTGGCTTCTCCAGTCCACTGGTCCTTCGCACCAGTGACGACCGCGCCCGTCACGGTTCCCCTCAGAGCCTTTCACCCGAAAACACAAAAGGTGCAGGGTCTTACTCCTGCACCTTCCTGAACGCTGACCGCTGAGCGCTGAACACTATCCTTCGTTCGCCCCATGGCACTTCTTATACTTCTTCCCCGACCCACAGGGACAAGGATCGTTCCGCCCCACCTTCTCGCCCATCCGCCGCTGCGCCGGAGCCGCCGCATCCCCCGCGCCCGCCATCCGCGCGTGTTCCAGCTCCTTCTGCTTCTTCCGCTGGAACTCCTTCTCGATATCGTCGATCGTCGTGGTCGGCGCCCGGCGAGGCGCCATAGCAATCGGCGGCGCGCTCAGCTCTCTGTGCCCGTTACCGTCCGCGGAAGCCACATGCGGAGCAGCTGGAATCGCCGTCCGCGGCCGCGTCGCAATCTCCACAGGCTGCCCATCCGGCCCCACAATCCTCATCAGGAACAGGAAGGCGTGCCCTGTACGCCGGCCCTGTAGGCGAATTCAATGTTTGCCGTGATATCGGCTTCGCCGAACACCAGCGAATCCAGTCCCGAGGACATCCTTAGCAGGTAAGTCACGGCTGCAGTCGTCGACGTGGCGATAGAACTTCACTACTCGGTCAGGCGAAGACCGTATTCGTGAGTGAGATAGCGCAGAATCGAGTTGGCAGCCTGGGAGGCATCGGCTGTCCACACAATAACTCGGTGCGGTTGCAGGTTGACAGCACCGCGACTTCATCGACCGCTTCGCAACGGAGCAGCCTGGCGAGCGCCTCAGCATAACCTGATTCACTAATCCAGAATTTCTCACGAATATCCACTGGTGCACTTCGAAAACTTACACCGATAATCACCAGGGCCGGGTCCACAGTCTATCCCCCTTGAGACGTCCATTCCCAATACGGCATCTGATCTCCCAAAACCAGAATTCCTGAAAAGATTTTTCCGGTTTCTTTAGAATAACATAGCTTTGAGCATAAGCCGGCCTGCGCCTGAGCCGACGCGCAATGCCCATTTTGGTTAGCGGGAAAAAACCCGAGACAGGGTGAATTCCCACTAGGAGAAGTTCCCAAGTTGGCGTATCCGGAACTATCACCGCCGGGCTGAATGCCCGGCTTCTTTTCGGTATGCACCTTCCCCGAAGGGTTGGGATGTCCTCTCGTGGCCGTCACGTCGTTAGAACTGCTCGCGCACGGCGCCGCGCTCGCGGGACTGCACGCGATCGTCGTCGCGGCCGTGGACGGAAGGCGCGGCGAGTCTTCGTCCAGTCGTTTCGAGTTGGCGACGAGGGGGTGAGCGCCGTCGGTCCGGCCCAGGTGACCACCGCGCGCAATGTGGTGATCGAGTGGGCGACCAACGGGGCGAGCAATACGGAACGGTCGAGTAGGTGTAGGGAA
>CAWHOU010000039.1:0-50369 GCA_963831055.1 uncultured Acidobacteriaceae bacterium
CCGATGCATCATCGCGACCCGTTCGATCGCATGATCGTGGCGCAGGCGATGGACGAGGATCTGACTCTGATTACGGCGGACCGGCGGCTCGCGGAATACGACGTCAGGACGCTGCGCGTCTGAAGTCGAAATATTTGTGAACAGTTGAGAGTGCCGGTCCGTCTTTGCGAGTGAACAGGCAAGGAGCCCGCAGGCGTGCGAACGGATGACGAGGCGGAGTTCGCAGGTCTGATGGAGCGGCAGTGGAGGTTCGCCTACAAAGTGGCGTGGGGAGTGCTGCGCCATGCGCAGGATGCGGAGGACGCGGCGCAGGAGGTGTTCCTGAAGATTTTTCGGTCGAAGGCGTGGCGGGGATTGCGGGATGAGCGGGCGTTTGTGGCGAGGGCGGCGTGGCGGGCGGCGGTTGATCGGTTGCGGGGACTAGCCGTCCAGGCGGGCGCGGCTGCGCCGCAAAGGCACGAGCTGGAGGTTGGCGAGTCGGCGATTCAGCACCTAACGGCGGTCGGACCGGATCCGGAAGGGTTCACGATAGCGGCGGACTGGGAGGCGGCGGTGCATCGGATGATCGACAGCTTGCCGGAGGAGTTGCGGCAGCCGTTGGTGCTGAGCGCGGAGATGAATTCGCGGGAGATTGCGGCGGCGATGGGGATTGCCGAGGGGACGGTGCGGACGCGGCTGATGCGGGCGCGGCAGGTGCTGCGGGAGAAGATCGCGGCGATGGAGGAGCGGCGTTATGCGGAGCGATGAGCGCGTTGAGGAGCTGATGGATGCTGCGCTGCGGAGTTATGTGGGTGAAGCTGAAGTTCCGGAGACCCGGGTTACCATCGGGCGGGTGATGGCGCGGGCGCGGGAGATTGAGGGTCGGAGGCGGATCTGGATTTGGGCAGTCATGGCGCCGGCGGTGGTGTGTTTGTTGGCGGCGGTCGCGGTAGGAGCGCGGTTGATGCGTGGGCCGCAGGTTGCGGAGATTGCCTGGTTGCCGAGGGCGCCGGGGATTCCTGCCGGTGTGAGCACAGTGGAATCCCGCCCGTTCCAGACGAACGGCGCGTCAGGAAAGGGTGGGGCACCCGGGATTCGTGGAGGGTCAAGCGAAACGCGAGGATCTTCGCTGGATCCGCTGCAATTCATAATGACAACTTTGCCGAAGATGGAGGTGTTTCCGACGCCGAGGCCGTTGAGCGCTCAGGAGCGGGCGCTGGTCGGGTTTGCGGCGCAGGCTTCGCCAGCCGCGAAGCGAGAGGTGGTCGAGGCCGAGAAGCATTTGGGGGATCCAATCGTGATCGCCGAGTTGAAGATTGAGCCTCTGGAAGACAAAAGCAGGGAGTAGACAACAGGCAATAGGGAACAGGGAGTGGGGAGCAGGGAATAGGACGTACGTAAGGAGAGGGTGGAGGACTTATGAAGAGATTTGCGCTTGTGGTGGGCATTCTGGCGATGGCGATGGGGCCGGTTTGCGCGATGGGACAGGGAGCCGATTCGGGCTCAACGAAGGAACCCGAGCATTATTACCGGCTCAATTTCACGCTGGAAGAACTAAACGAGGCGGGCAAGGTGGCGAACTCGCGGAGCTATTTTGCAACCATTGTGACGGGGCGCGGGGCCACGCAGCAGATACGCACGGGGTCGAGGATTCCGATAGCGACCGGCACGCACGATGGGTCGACGCAGTTCCAGTACGTCGATGTGGGCGTGAGCGTCGATGTGCGTCAGGTGAAGGAGGCCGGAGACAAACTTGGATTTTCCCTGACGGCGGAGGTGAGCAGCCTTGCCCCGCAGGCCAATACGACTACGGGCACGGTGGGGAACGATCCGGTGATTCGGCAGAACAAGTGGGACTCAGCGGTGCTGATTCCGATTGGGAAGCCGACGGTAGTTTTCTCGTCGGACGATCTGGACGATAAGGGAAAGTTGCAGGTGGAGCTGACGGCTACTCGGGTGGAGTAAGAAGCGCAGGAAGGACGTGAGCGAATAGAATCGGGGGCATGAAATTTTCGGGAATTGTGGCGTGCTCTCTGTTGTTTGGACTGACTCTCAGCCTTCCTGCTCATACCAGCGCGCAATCGAGCGAACAGCATGGAGTGGTGCTGGGGAATATCGACCACGCGGTGAAGCCGGGCGATAACTTCTTTCTCTATGCAAACGGGGAATGGGTGAAGCGCACGGAGATTCCGGCGGATCGTTCGTCGGTGGGCGGGTTCGCGATTGTTGCGGACCGGACGGACAAGCGGGTGGCGGGGATTATTGAGGGCGCGGAGAAAGCGGAGGCCGCGCCGGGCAGCGAGCAACGGTTGATTGCGGACCTGTACCACTCGTATATGGACACGGACGCGATCGAGACGGCGGGGACGACGCCGCTGAAGGAGAAGCTGGACGAGATTGCGGGGATTAAGACGCGCGAGGATCTGGCGCGAGCTCTTGGTGGGACGCTGCGGGCCGATACAGACGCGCTGAACGCCACAAATTTTCACACGGCGAATTTGTTTGGGCTGTGGGTGGCGGCGAGCTTTAACGATCCAGATCATTACACGGCGTATCTGATGCAGGGCGGGGTGGTGCTGCCGAACCGCGAGTATTACGTAAGCGACAACGCGCATATGAAGGAAATTCGGGCGAAGTATCAGGCGCATATGGCGAGGATGTTGCGGCTGGCGGGGTTCGACGAGGCCGAGGAGCGGGCGGCGCGGGTATTTGGGCTGGAGACGGCGATCGCGCAAGCGCATGTATCACTGGCCGACAGCGAGAATATCGAGAAGGCGAACAATCCGTGGGGCGCGTCGGATTTCGCGGCGAAAGCTCCGGGTCTGGACTGGAAAGAGTATTTCAGGGGGGCGGGACTGGAGCACCAGAAGTCGTTCATCGTGTGGCAGCCGACGGCGTTTGCGGGAGAGGCGGCGCTGGTGGCGTCGACGCCGATCGAGACGTGGAAGGATTACCTGCGGTATCACCTGATTGAACAGTATGGCGCGGATTTGCCGGGGAAGTTCGCCGATGAGAGCTTCGAATTTTTTCAGAAGACACTGCAGGGGGCGCAGGCGCAGCGGCCGCGGGAACAGCGTGGCATTCGGGTGGTGAACACGGTGCTGGGCGATGCGGTGGGAAAGATTTATGCGGAGCAGTATTTTTCCGCGGAGGAAAAGGCCAAAGTTCAGGCGCTGGTCGCGAACCTGATCGCCACATTTCGGCAGAGGCTGGAGGCGAACACGTGGCTGGCGGCTTCGACGAAGGCGGAAGCGATCGCGAAACTGGGCACGCTGCAGGTGGGGATTGGTTATCCGGAGAGCTGGCGGAGCTATGCGGGGCTGGAGATCAGGCGCGACGATCTGATTGGGAATCTGATGCGAGCGGGGCTGTTCGATTACCGCTACCAGGTGGGGCGTATCGGGAAGCCAGTGGATCGGAAGGAGTGGTGCATGGAGCCACAGACGGTGAATGCGGTGAATCTGCCGCTGGACAACGGATTGAATTTTCCGGCGGCGATATTGCAGCCGCCGTTTTACGATCCGCAGGCACCCGATGCGTTTAACTATGGGGCGATCGGAGCGGTGATCGGACATGAGATTTCGCACACGTTCGATTCCGAGGGGGCAGCGTTCGATTCGAAGGGGCGGGTGCGAAACTGGTGGACGCCAGCGGACCTGGCGCACTTTAAGGAAGTAACGGGACGGCTGGCTGCGCAGTACGACGCGTATATGCCGTTTCCGGATGTGCATGTGAATGGGCGGCAGACGCTGGGCGAGGATATTGCGGATGTGGCGGGGTTGATCGATTCGTTCGACGCGTACCATGCATCGCTCGACGGTAAGCCGGCGCCGATGGTGGAAGGGCTGACGGGGGATCAGGAATTCTTTTTGGCGTTTGGGCAGAACTGGGCTTCAAAGGCGCGAGAGGCGGCGCTGCGGCAGCAGGTGGTAGCCGATCCGCATGCTCCGGCGCAGTTCAGGGCGGACACGGTGCGGAATGTGGATGGGTGGTACCCGGCGTTCGATGTGCAGCCTGGGCAGGCGCTTTATTTGACGCCGGAGGAGCGGATTCACATTTGGTAGGGTGGGGCGGCGGGTGAAGTGAGGCCCTTTACAGCGGGGCTGCGATGAAGTGCGAAGCAGAACTATGCAGGGATTTCGGGAACCGGCATTTCCGGACAGCCCATGGCCAGTCGTGCGAGGGAGGCGAGTTGGCGAATCTTAGTAGGGGAGAGGGCGCGCTGTCCGGCTCCGGGTTCGCGCAAGCTGGATCGCAGGACGACGGCGATGTTGTCGGCCTGGGCAGCGCAGTCCATGCGCAGTCCTGTCTCTCCGGCACGCAGCAGCATATGAGCGGGCGCCAGCTTATGAACCGCGGTAGAAAGCGGGATTACCAAAACGGTGGTGGCACGCTCGTGACGGTTGCGGGCATCGGGGGAAACCACGATGACGGGTCGTCGGCCTTTCTCCGGGGGATCGGTATGGAAGTTGGTCCACCAGATTTCGCCGCGGAGAGGGAATCGCTGGGTGGCGGTCATCGCGAGCGTACGCCTTCGACAGACTGAGATTCAGCGAAAGCTCCCCAGGCGCGCTGTTCGTCTGTTTCGTCGCTGCTGAGGGAGTCGTAGTAGTCCGTCCAGGCGCTGTCGAGGAGATGCTGCCGGCGGATCGTCATTAATTCGGAGAGAAGGGCATCAAGGGTTTCGGATTCGGAACGGGTCCGGCGCTCCTTCTGCGATCTACGGATGAAGGCATGCGATTCGGGGGAAATGCTGAAGCTCCGCTTGATCTTTCGGGCCGGCTTTCGGGTAGCAGGCATGTTCATACCATCGGTAGTATGCATGGTAATCCAAATGGACGAAGGACGGGGAATAAAGGAAAAAGGCTGCGGAGTGATCCGCAGCCTTTTAGTTTGGAAATGAGTTTGGTTAGCTGACGAGCAGGATGCCTTCGCTGACTTTGTCTTCGCCTTCTTTGACGACGGGGCGATAGAAGAGCTGGTTTTTGTCGAGGTAGACCTCGAGGAAGGCGGGGCGTTCGCTGATGCCTCCGGCGATGAGGGCTTCGGAGAGGGGATCTTCTACAAAGCGCTGGAGGGCGCGGCGCAGCGGACGTGCTCCGTAGCTGCGGTCGACCAGGGTTTTTTCGAGGATCCACTTCTTGGCATCTTCGGTGACGGAGATGGTGATGGCCTTCTGCGCCAGGTTGGTGTTGAGCTGCTGAACGAGCAGCTCGAGAATCTGGATGAGGTCGGCATCGGTGAGGGACTGGAAGAGGATGATCTCGTCGATGCGGTTGAGGAACTCGGGATTGAAGGTGCGCTTGACTTCGTTCTTGACGAGGTCTTCGATCTTCTCCATGACCAGGTCTTCGCGGTCGCTCTGGAAGCCGAGCCCCTGCTTGCGCTGGAGATGGCGGGCGCCGATGTTGGAGGTCATGATGATGATCGTGTTCTTGAAGTCGACGGTGTTGCCGAGGCCGTCGGTGAGCTGACCGTCTTCAAAGACCTGGAGCAGGATGTTGAAGACGTCGGCGTGGGCCTTCTCGATCTCGTCGAGCAGGACGACGGAGTAGGGCGAACGCTTGACGCGCTCGGTGAGCTGACCGCCTTCCTCGTAGCCGACGTATCCCGGAGGCGAGCCGATGAGCTTGGAGACGGAATGCTTCTCCATGAACTCCGACATATCGAAGCGGATGAGAGATTTTTCGCTGCCGAAGAGGAACTGGGCGAGGGTGCGGGCCATTTCGGTTTTGCCGACGCCGGTGGGTCCGAGGAAGAGGAAGGAGCCGATGGGGCGAGCGGGATTTTTGAGACCGGCACGGGAGCGGCGGATGGCACGGGCCAGAGCCGAGATGGATTTATCCTGGGAGATGACGCGCTTGTGGAGCTCCTCTTCGACGCGGAGGAGCTTCTGGGTTTCTTCTTCCTTGATGGAGGTGATGGGGACGCCGGTCCAGCGGCTGACGACGTCTTCGATGTCTTCGCGGCCGACGATGCCGGCGGTGGAGTCGTCGAGGTGGTACTTGTCGCGGAGGGCGCGGAGGTTGTCGCGTTCCTTGCGTTCTTCGTCGGAGTAGAAGCGGGCCTTCTCGAACTCGTGGTTCGCGATAGCGTTTTCCATGCGATGGACGATGAACTTGATACGCTTCTGGACTTCGGTGATCTCCTCGGGCAGGGAAGTCTGGCGCAGTTTTACGCGGGCGCCTGCTTCGTCGATGAGGTCGATGGCCTTGTCGGGCAGGAAGCGATCGGAGATGTAGCGATTGGAGTGCGCAACGGCGAAGTTGATGGCTTCGTCGGTGTAGCTGACGGCATGGAATTTTTCGTAGCGGTCCTTGATGCCGTTGATGATTCTGATGGCGTCTTCTTCGTTGGGGGGCGGAACCTTGACGGCCTGGAAGCGGCGCTCGAGGGAGCGATCTTTCTCAATGGACTTGCGGTATTCGGCGGGTGTGGTTGCGCCGATGCACTGAATTTCGCCGCGTGAGAGGGCGGGCTTGAGGATGTTAGCGGCGTCGAGAGAGCCTTCGGCGGAGCCGGCGCCGACGAGGGTGTGGAGCTCGTCGATGAAGATGATGGAGTTCTGATTTTCCATCAGCTCTTTCATGATGGTTTTGAGGCGCTCTTCGAACTGGCCGCGGTATTTTGTGCCGGCGACGATGAGGGAGAGGTCGAGGGCGAGGACGCGCTTGTCGGCGAGGAAGCTGGGGACGTCGCCGTCGGAGATGCGCTGGGCGAGGCCTTCGACGATGGCGGTTTTGCCTACGCCGGGCTCGCCGATGAGGACGGGGTTGTTCTTGGTGCGGCGGCAGAGGATCTGGACGACGCGCTCGAGTTCCTGGTCACGACCGACGAGGGGATCGAGCTGGGAGTCCATGGCGGCCTGGGTGAGGTCGCGGGAGAACTCGGCGAGGAGCGAGGACTCGCGGTTGCGCTGCTGCTGCGGAGCTTTTTCCTGGGTGGCGCGGGCGAGCTCTTCGCGGACGGCAAGCAGCTTGAGGCCGCGCTCGTGGAGGATCTCCGAGGCGAAGCATTTTTCTTCGCGGAGAAGGCCGAGGAGCAGATGCTCGGTGCCGATGTGCTTATGGGAGAGGCGTTCGGCCTCTTCAGCGGCATAGGCGAGCACGCGCTTGCACTCATTCGAGAGGGGGAGATCGACGGAGGTCGAGACCTTCTCACGGATGGTGGTGTGGCCTTCAATTTGTTTACGGATGGATTCAACCGAGGCGTGCGAGCGAAGAAAGCGGTTGGTGAGTGCCTTGTCTTCGCGCAGGAGGCCGAGCAGGAGGTGCTCGGTTTCGATGTATGGGGAGCCGAACTGGCTGGCCTCATATCTGGCGAAGAAGATGACGCGCCGCGCTTTTTCAGTATAGCGTTCGAACATAATCCCTCTTGAGAGACTCCGTTTGCTGTCCAGGATGCCGGTCATTGTGCCGGCAGCGGTGGAGGCAATCGGGACCCTTCTTCCTGTGAGTCTCGGTACGGCTGAGACTCGGACCGCCGCCCGTACCAAAATCCAGGGGTAAACCGGGCGACCCTGAGGCTGGTGCGTTCGTCCGCATCCATCCCACTTTGCGAGATCGGCGGCGAATCATCCAGTTTCCAGCCTTCGACGCAGATCCCGTTCCTTACAAACCCTACATCCAATTATCCGTTGCCGGACCGGTAAATCAGACCGACAGCGGAGAAACTTCTTCCAGGCGGCCTTTCTCCAGCCGCAAAACTCGTGTACATCGGCGCGCCAGCGCCAGGTTGTGGGTCACGATGACCGAGGTAAGGCGATGCAGCCGGTGCAGGCGATTGATGAGGCTGAAGACCATTTCCGCGGTGAGGCTGTCGAGATCGCCGGTGGGCTCGTCGGCCAGCAGGAGCTTCGGCTGGGTGACGAGGGCGCGGGCGATGGAGACGCGCTGCTGCTCGCCGCCGGAGAGTTCACCGGAGCGATGCATGAGGCGGTCGCCAAGTTCGACTTCGTTCAACCATTGCTCCGCGGTTTTAAAGGCCAGGGCCTTCGATTCGCCCCTGGCGAGCAGGGGCATGGCAACGTTCTCCAGCGCGGTGAATTCCGGCAGGAGGTAATGAAACTGCCAGACGTAGCCAACTTCGCGATTGCGAAAGGTGGCTGCCTGTCCGGGGGTGAGGGAACGCAACTGAGTTGAGGCGCAGTATACGTCCCCGGCGGAGGGGGTATCAAGGGCGCCGAGCATGTGCAAAAGGGTGCTTTTACCGGCTCCGGACTGGCCGACGATAGCGAGCATTTCACCCTGCGCGACTTCGAAGCTGAAGGAGTCGAACAGGGTCAAACGGCCGCGGCCGGTGGTGTAGTCTTTGCGGAGATTTGTGACGCTGACGATTGGATGATCGGCACCCGGCAAAGGACGCAGCCCGAGGGGCTGGGAATTGTGGGGGACTGCTTCGGGGGCGGGGACCGTCTCCATACCTACCTGTACCACTCCAACTCCGAAAAAGGAAGATGGGAGTTACTCCTTTGGACGCAATGGGAAGGAAAACCGGTACAGGAGTACCGAATGTGCAATTACTGCGGGCGGGAATGGCGCGAAACGGAGCAATTTGTGTGGGGAGGGCCGTGCGATGGCGGAGGGCGAGAGGCAACGAGAGCACGGACGCTGCCGAGAGCGATAATATATACTGCAGTATAGACGCGAGGGAAACGCGATGCCGCGAACGAAGCTTGTCCGACTCTTTAAGAATGGCGCCAGCCAGGCGGTTCGGCTGCCCGCTGAGTTTCGTTTTTCCGGGAAGACCGTGTACGCAACGCAGAATGAGGCGACCGGCGACGTAGTTCTTTCGACACGGCCGGGGGCGAAGCACTGGGACGAGTTCTTCGGGCGGCTGCGGGCTATCGAGGCACCTGACGATTTCATGGTGGAGCGGCCCATGAACCGGATCCCGGAGGAGAAGGACGTCTTTGGGAAGTTCCTGACAACGAGTTGCGCAGCGACCGTGGCCGCAACGGTCATGGCCGCAGCAGTCAGGGCCGCAGCAGTCAGGGTGGCAAGCCGCAGCGGACCGGGAAAGGCTAAGCCAGCGATGCTGCACATGCTGGACACGGACATTTGCAGCTACATCATCCGCAGCGGTTCGCGGGCGGTTCAGGCCCGGCTTGGCGAGATTTTGCCGGAGGACATCTGCATCTCGGTTATTACGCGGGCAGAGTTGGTTTACGGGCTCAAGCGTGTTCCTGAGAACCAGCGGCTGCAGGTGGAGGTGCGTCGATTTCTGCGAATGGTGCGGGTGCTGTCATGGGGCGAGGAGGCCGCGGATTACTATGCGGAGATCCGGCACCAGCTGGTCAGCGCCGGGCAGCCCATCGGGGAGCTGGACATGATGATCGCCGCCCATTCGCTGGCTACGGGTGCGGTGCTGGTGACGAACAACTTGCGGCACTATGAGCGCATCGCGCAGCCATTGACGCTGGCGAACTGGGCGGAGTGAGGCGAGGAAGGGTCGAGGGGCCGACATTCGCATCAAGAGGCGTCGTCACTCGGTGCAAGCAGAGGCACGATTCCCGCTATCGTTCCCGCGAGGCGGGAGGGCGGCGACGATGAGGGCGAAGCCGGCCATGGTGAGGCAGACGAAGCCGGAGTTCCATTCGTCGCCGTCGTGCGGGGCGTGGGCGATGCGCGGGGTGTGCACGAGGACGACCCACGAGAAAAGCATGAGGGCGAGGAGCGCGGCGGAGAGGCGGGTCTGGATCCGCGCTGCAATGGAGAGGCCCGCGGCGACCAGGGCGCAGCCGGTGAACGAGGCGAAGAAGAGGTGGAAGGGAATCCAGTGCGGGATGAGGCCAGCAATCCAGGCGGGGGCCTGAAGGTGGAGGCTGCCGAAGACGACGAAGGCGAAGCCGAAGAGCCAGCGGCCGGCGGTGGCGAGATTTTGAGTGAGTGAAGTCGCGGGAAGCGGCGGGCCGGTGGCGCTGAAGAGACTGGCGAGCATCCAGGAGCCGGCGGCGCAGGCGAGGAGTTCGAAGAAGACGCCGCGATCGCCGATGTTATGGGCCATGCCGGGAATGTGCGTGGAGAAGCGGAGAAAGGCGGAGAGAAGAAAGACAAAACCGAGGAGTGTTGTGATGAATCGCGCGTATATTCCGGTGAGGACGGAGAGCCCTGCGATGAGAAGAACGGAGCCGGCGACCCAGGCGCACAGGAGATGGGCGGGGGCCCATGCGGGGACGAGGCCGAGATCGGGGACGATGCCGGAATAGCGGAATTGCTGCACTCCGAAAGCGAGGAGGGAGGCGGCGATGAAGAGACGCGCAAGCCACGCGAGCAGGGTGGCGGCGGGTTCGCGAGGAGCGGCGTCTGCGAACAAAAAAGGGCCGGAGTGCGGTCGTTCGAGAACGCCGCTAATCCGGCTGAGAGGCAGTGATTTGGGTGAAGTCAAAATGCGGGGTGACCTCAGTTGTGATAGCGGAGCTTTTCTTCGGCCATGAGCTGGGCGAACTCGGGAGTCTTGCGGAGCTGGGCGAAGTCAGTGTCCTGCATCAGGCGATTGCGGTCGTCGAAGCCGTCGTTGAGGGCTTTGCGCAGGTATTCAAGGGCGCGGTCTATATTGCCGGCTTCGGCGAATAGCTCGGCGATGCAGTAGTCCTGGCGGGCGCGGTCTTTAGCGGTGGTCGAGCCTTGAATCAGGGATGGCGAGTCCGGGTCGAAGACGGTGGGGTCGAGGGAGAACGCCGTCTGATAGGCTTCGAGGCCGTTTTTGTATTTGCTGCGCGCGAAGTAAGCTGTGCCGAGGTTGGCGGCAATGACGGCGGAGCGGGGCAATAATTTCAAGGCGCGGCGGTAGAGGCGGATGGCTTCCTTATAGTTGCCCTGGGCGAAGTCGGCGGCGCCGAGGTTATTGATGGCTTCGGGGTAATTGGGGCGGATGAGGAGCGCTTTCTCGTAGTCTTTGCGGGCCTCGTCGAGCGCGAAGAGATGATGGTAGGCCATGCCGATTTTGTTGAGGACGACGGCATCCATGGGGGCCTGCCGGTAGGCTTCGATGGCGGCGAGATATTGTTGGCGGGCCATGAGGAGGTCGCCGCGGTCTTCTGCCGAGAGAGTTGGAAGACCCTGGGCAGCCGGCGTTTGCGCTTCCGCGCGGCAGAACGGGGCTGGGTAGAGCAGGAGCGCTGCGGCGGCCAGCGGAAGAGAAACGAGCAGACGATGGATTTTCACGGTGCGGCCTCCCGGGGAACGGGTTGTGGAAAAGTGTGCCGCAGTTGGGTGGCAGGTAGCCATAGCCACTTTGCGAAAAGTTGGCATAGCCAGCCTGGAGGCAAAATGTGGTGCTCCCGGAACGCCGCCTCCATCGCTCCTTTCGGCCCCAGCGATGCTGAAGTTTCGGAGTCGGGTAACGGTACTCATCCAGCCTCGCAGCTCAGCATACCGGGGGGCCCCCCCTACCCTCTCCGTGCATATTTCTCGAAACAATAGGTTTAATTTTGTTATCGAGCTTGATAACACCGGGGGGTGTTGGGCAAATCATATGCCTGTTAGTCGGGTTCCCAGTCGTTAGTCTCACGTCGTCAGTCTCCAGTTGTCAGTTTCCAGTTGTTAGGCTCCGGCTTCGGGTCGCGATCCGCAGGAGCGCCAGGGCCCGCACAGGCGGGACGGGCAAGGCAAGTTGTCGGGGATTGTTGGGCGAATCGTCGAAATCGGGGACCGAGGTCGTGCTCCAACGGAAAAAAGCCCAGCCGGTGAAGGCGGGCTTTTCTTTTTTCTATCCTAATTTCAGAATAGCAGACTGGAAGGGGAAACTTGCCAACTTTGTTGGAGCAGTTCGGCGTGGAAGGGGAGCAGAATCAGCGCGCGTTACTTTGGTGAAGAGGTGCGGGGGTTGACAAGAAATGCAGGCCTGGCAGGTGCGGGATGACGGCGTCGGATTTTTCCGCGCCGCCGCGCAGGGAATTGAGATCTTCGAGACTGCCGTGGTGAACCTCGGCGCCGGCGCGCGCCAGAGGTTCTGCGCCGGCGTCGGAGCGTGTGAGCCCAAGAACCTGGTGACCTGCGGCGATCAACTCGGGGACCATAGCCGAACCCGATAAACCCTGTTCACGCCTGTGACGAATGCTCGCATTTCGTCTATTTCTCTTTTTACCGATTTGTGATGCGCTTTGGCTGCCGCTCCGGGCTCTCAATCAAGCGCAGAATGTCTCGCCAGGAGCAATTGACACCCGGCTGCCGGCTTCCTACTCTCAAGCTATGCCGACTCTCCCGAGCAACGTAAGCAGTCTGACTGCAGCCGAGAAGTCCGAGCTGATCGACGCACTTTGGGAAGATCTGGAATCCCATGGATACACGCTCAGTCCAGAGCAGGCGGAGGAACTCGATCGGCGCATCGACTCCTGCGAAAAGAACCCGCCCACCGGGATACCGTGGGAGCAGGTGAAGGCAGGGCTGCCTCAGCGGTGAGTTTGCCCGTTGTATGGGCCGATGAAGCGAAGGCGGAATTCTACGACGCCGAGGAATGGTACGCCGATATCAGTTCGCATCTCTCAAAGCGATTCGTTGGGGCGGTCGAAAGCACCGTCCGGCTCATCGCGGATTTTCCTCTGCAGTTTCCAGTCGTCTATCGAGGGCGAAGGCGCGCAGGGGTGCGGCGCTTTCCCTATGGCTTGATTTACCAGGTTGAAGCCGGCCGCATTTTGCTGATCGCCTGCTTTCACGGCAAGCGTAACCCGCGCGGCTGGCAGAGCCGTTAGGCTTGAGCGGCGGAATCTTTCAAGGTTAAGAACGCCCGCGCCCCCATCCTTGAATCAATGAACGATTCAAGAATGGGGCCGCGTGACCACTTTGTTGGGAATGCTATGGAATGTTGAGCGTAACCGTCGTTTGGGCTGTGATTGTGCCGGAGGTCCCTGTGATCACAATCTTGTTTTTGTTGGAAGCAGCCGCACCGGCAGGTACGTAGATGACCAGTGTCGTGCCGGAACTGCTGGATGCGGGAACAAAGGCAAGGTCAACGCCGGCCGGCACACCCGATGCCGTAAAGGCGACCATACCCGTGAAGCCGTTTGCCGGATGGACGGTGATGGCATCTGTGGCTCCGCTCGCGGCGCCAGGAACCTGCGAGAGGGTGCCGGATGCCGCTGTGAGGGTGAAGGTGGCCCCTGCCGCCCTCACGGTGAAGGTCTGGCTCACCGGGGTTGCGGCTGAGTAGGAGGTATTACCCGGTTGCGATGCGGTGATGGTGCAGCTTCCCGCACCAACGAACGTTGCTGTGCTGCCCGATACCGTGCAAACCGTCGAGGGGGCGGCCGTGTAGCTGACCGCAAGTCCCGAGCTCGCCGATGCACCCAGAGCGAGCGGCGTGCCTGCGGATTGGGTCTGGATCGTGCCGAAGGTGATGGTCTGCCTGCTGGTTACAGTCACGTTCAGGTTGACCGAGGCGTTGAGGCTGCCTGATACGCCGCTGATGGGAATCGCATAAACGCCCGGTGTGACCGATGAGCCTGCAACGATGACAAACTCCGACCTGGTTGTGGTGGAGTTGCCGGGGAGGAACGCATCCATGAAACCGGAGGGCAGGGCGGCTGAGAGCGTAACAGAACTGCTGAAGCCGTTCGCCGGCGCCACGCCGATCATGTCTGTGGCGCCGGCGCCGCCAGATGGGATGGTGACGGCCGGCGAGGACAGGGATAGAGTGAAGGACTGATTACCCTTGACGGTGAAGGTTTGGCTCACTGCGGTCGCGGCGGCGTAGGTGCCGTTCCCCGGTTGCGATGCGGTGATGGTGCAGCTTCCCGCGCCAACGAACGTTGCTGTGCCGGCCGACACCGTGCAAACCGTCGAGGGCGACGCAGTGTAGCTGACCGCAAGCCCTGAGCTCGCCGTGGCGCCCAGAGCGAGCTGCGTGCCAACGGTTTGAGTTGGGATGGCGGCGAAGCTGATGGTTTGAGGGGCTGCTCCGCTCACGGCAAACGTCTGGCTCACCGAGGTTGCGGCCGCGTAGTAGGTATTACCCGGTTGCGATGCGGCGATGGTGCAGCTTCCCGCGCCAACGAACGTTGCTGTGCCGCCCGACACCGTGCAAACCGTCGAGGGCGAGGCAGTGTAGCTGACCGCAAGCCCTGAGCTCGCCGATG
Organism: uncultured Acidobacteriaceae bacterium; assembly: GCA_963831055.1. Classification (GTDB taxonomy): domain Bacteria; phylum Acidobacteriota; class Terriglobia; order Terriglobales; family Acidobacteriaceae; genus Palsa-343. The sequence continues at coordinate 14,054 of CAWHOU010000039.1, forward strand.
CACCCAGAGCGAGCGCCGTGCCTGTGGTTTGGGTCTGGATCGCGCCAAAGGTGATGGTCTGCGTGCCGGTTACCGTCACGTTCAGGTTGACCGAGGCGTTGAGGCTGCCTGAGACGCCGCTGATGGGAATCGCATAAGCGCCCGGCGTGACCGATGAGCCTGCAACGATGACGAACTCCGCATTGGTTGTGGTGGAGTTGCCGGGGAGGAATGCAGCGCTGAAGCCGGAGGGCAGGGTGGCTGACAGCGTAACAGAACTGTTGAAACCGTTCGCCGGCGTCACGCCGATCATGTCTGTGGCGCCCGCGCCGCCAGATGGTATGGTGACGGCCGGTGATGCCAGAGACATGGTAAAGGACTGCGGAGTGATGATGTTAACCACCTGTCCAATCCTTGGAGCGGCCGCGTAAGTGGCGTTGCCGTTCTGGCTGGCGACGATGTCGCAGGCGCCCGGGTTGATAAAGGCAACGTTGCTGCCGGTAAGGATGCAATTGCCATTTGGCGCCACACTGAACGTCACCGGAAGACCGGAGCTGGCGCTCGCGTACGAGGCCACATTCAGCGTCGCGTCGATCAACTGCACGGGAATGGTATTGAAGGTGATGGTCTGCGGTTGCAGAGCCGGACTTGTGCCGGTCACCGTCAAGGTGAAGGTTGCAGTCTCGTTCATACCGCCCGAGGACCCGGTCACGGTGATCGGATACTGCCCTGGCAACACTCCACTGGCGGCGCTGATCGAGAGCGTGGTTCCGGTCGTGGAGCTGGCCGGAGCAAACGAACTCGTGACGCCCGCGGGCAATCCGGAGGCGCTGAAGTTCACCGTGCCGGTGAACCCGCTCTGCGGCGTCACTGTGATATTTGCGTTGGTTGTCGAGCCCTGAGCCAACGCCATGGCTGACGAAGACGGTGTCAGGTAGAAGGTCTGGCTGGCATCGCAGTAAAAGCGGCCGATCACCATGTCGCCGCTCTGCGAGTAGGAGTGAAAGAAGACGTAGATGCGGTTTTCCTCGCCGGGAAGGTTGCCGTATTTCACGGAAGGCGAAAGGATGCCGCTGTTGTACCAGGCGGCGGCGTTGGGCGCGTCGTATTGGAGCAGGGTAACTTCGTTCTGCCAATTGGAGAAGGTGGCGTTCGGCGCAGCCGCATCGCGCCACACGATGTTGCGGGAATTGGCGCCGCCAGCGCCGGTGGGGTCGTTCGAGACTACCATCTCGTAACGGCTGTAGATCGGATTGTAGAGAAAGTCCTGGTTGTAATAGCTAACCGGGAAGCCGAGCTCCTGGCGGTTCACAAAATTGACGCCGTCCGTACTGTCGGCGTAGGCGATGGTGTTGTCCGGCGGGCTGGCCCACCATGCCCCTGCGGTGTAAAGCATCACGTATTTGTTGAGCTCCGGTTCCCACCGCACCGACTGCTCCAGCAGAGCGGGCAAGCCGCTGCTGAACTCCCAGGGCTCCTCGGCGGTCGCCACATAGTTCGGATCGCCGTAAGCGGTTCCATTGCTGAAGTCCGTCATCAGGCCGATCTGGAAAGGGGTCTGGCCCGAGTTGTGGCCGGAGTAGTAGACGCTGACTGTGCCGTCCGGGTTCACATTCACCGAGGGCGTCTCGGCGGCCAGTTCATCCCAACCGTTGGTGCCGGGATTCGGCGAAACCGGTACCGCGGTACCCTGGCCACTGGCCTGTGCCCCCACCAGGTGCCACCCTTTCGGGTCGGAGGGATAGGTCGTCGAAGTTGACAGAGACGCCCCCGGAGGCAGATATGCCGCGAAGGGCTGAATGTCGCGCGGAAGGACCGGGCCCGTCGCAAAGATCATCCACCATTGGTTGCCGATCAGCACGATGTCCGGGTCGCTAACCGCGATCAGGTTATTGACTCCATACGCGCTGCTGCCGATGAGGCCGGCGTCGAAGATGGGTGCGGCGGTGGCATTGCCGCAGTTGGCGGTGAACTGACCGCCGGTCAGGTTAGCAGAGCTCTGGGCCATTGCCTGAGCCGCGACAACAGTGGAAAGGGCCAGCAAAACCAGCAGGCCTTCCAGTCTGCGCAATATCGAATCGAGCGAGACCCTCTTCGCTTCAATCAGGGGGGCGGAAAAGAACATTACGGACACTCCGTTTCATGGGCAACCTTTGATTGCCTCTGTTTTTTGGACTCATGCCAGATCGGTATTTGTGTGGGTCAGCGCAGGCGAGCGGCGGAGTGGCTCAGCGAAAGTGCGATACCATCCTCTGCTGATTCTACTAACATTGCGCTAAATACATCGGCAATAATGACCATAGATTTTGCGATGTTACTGTGGGCATCCACTTTTGTGGTACACCTGTCCGCGGTGTCACGTGCGATCAAGCTCGGGCCGGCCGACGAGGAAAGAATGAGGCTTGGTTATGCTTTCTCTTCCGCCTGACGCTTCCTGAAGGCGGCGTCTGGGTTGACGGTGATATCGACCCACTGTTGGTTGGGCGCTGCTTCGGCTTCGTAGTTATCGTGCCAGTTCCACCACTTATAGGGCGGCGTCTGGGGATAACCTTCTGGCGAGTCCTCCCACGTTTCCTGGCGGCCGAGTGGCGTGATATCGAGGTAGCTCCAGGTGCTGCCCATGGCTTCGTCGCCGCGTGCGTTGACAAAGTAGGTGCGGAATATCTTGTCGCCGTCGCGGAAGAAGACGTTGTGGCCGTGCCACTGGTCGACGCCGAAGTCGATGTCAAAGCTGTCGGTGATGGTGTACCAGGGCATCTTCCAGTCCATGCGTGTTTTACTTCCTGGGATCCTGGTCCTTCGCCGCGTCGTTCGGGTCAAAGTTGGAGGGTCTGCCGCAGGTGGTGGACGGCGGCGGCCATTTGATCTTCGGGGGTGTTGCCGAAGCCAAGGATGAATCCGTGGCGCACGGGGGTGGTGGAGTAGCAGGTGGAGAGGGGCCAGAGCCAGAGTTTCTCTTTTGCCGCGCGCATAGCGATGGCGACATCGCTCACCCCGCCGCGGGCGATATCAGTGGAACCGATGTTTTCAGGGAGAGTGACGGTGAGGTGCATGCCGGCTTCGGAGCCGTGGATTTCGAGTCGATCGCCGAATTCTGAGTGGAGGGCATCGACGAGGGCGGTGCGGCGAGCCTTGTAGAGGGAGCGCATGCGGCGGATGTGGCGGACGAAGTGGCCCGCGCGCATGAAGTCGGTGAGGACCTCCTGAAACAGATAGGAGGGGAAGATATCCATGGCGAAACGCACGGCGGCGAAGCGGTCGACGAGGTCGGCGGGGATGACGATGTAGCCGAGGCGCATGGAGGGGCGGAGTACTTTGCTGAAGGTTCCGATGTAGATGACGCGGTCGCAGGGATCGAGGCCCTGGAGAGAGGGGATGGGCATGCTCTCGAAACGGTATTCGCTGTCGTAGTCGTCTTCGACGATCCAGGAGGAGGATTGGCGGGACCACTCGAGGAGCTGAAAGCGGCGAGAGGCGCTCATGGTGACGCCGAGGGCGTAGTGGTGCGACGGGGTGACGAACGCGACGCGGGCGTTTGGGGCGAGGCGGATACCAGCGTCGACGTCGAGGCCTTCGTCATCGACAGGAACAGGGACGGGGCGGACGCCGGAGCCGAGCAGAAGCGAGCGGACCAGCGGATAGCAGGGCTCTTCGATCCAGGCTTCGTCGCTGGGATCGAGCAGGACGCGAGCGGTGATGTCGAGGGCCTGCTGCGAGCCGGAGACGATCATGATCTGGCCGGGATCGCAGCGGACGGAGCGGGCGGTGCGCAGGTAGGAGCACACCGCGTCGCGGAAGATTTCAAGGCCAAGGGGATGGAGGTTGTGGGCGGTGTGGATGCGCAGGGAACGGCTGTGGCGGGTAACAAGCTTCGACCAGATGTCGAAGGGGAACTGGTCGAGGGCCGGCTGATGGACGCCGAAAGCTCCCCAGCCGTGACGCCAGGGAAGGCGATCGTAGGCCGGGTAGAGCATGGATCGTTGGGAGGTTTGGCGGGCGACGTCGGGGGCTGGGGTGGGGTGGCGGGCGTGCCCAGGACGGTGAGGCAGCGAAGCGGAGACGTAGGTTCCGGAGCCAACGCGGCTTTGAAAATAGCCCTCGGCGAGGAGCTGGGCGTAGGCGTCGAGGACGGGGAAGCGGGAGATTTCAAGCTCGGAGGCGAGCGCGCGGCTGGAGGGAACCTGCTGGCCCGCGGCGAGATCGCCGCGCAGGATGGCGTCGCGAAACCCGGCATAGACCTGGCGATGGAGAGGCGTGGCCGCATCGCGGTCGAGGGGAATGACGGGAAGGAGGCCTGCCGAAACGTCGGACATTTGCAGGGCATAGTAGTGGTTATGCTGGATACCTGGCAAGTTGCTATGGAGGGTCACCACTTTTTGATGGGAAGTGGTCGCTCCGCAAGAGCAAAGGACGGGCTAAGTGGAAGCCAAAGGCGAAGCGAAAAAGCGAGCGAGAGGCGAGCGAGAGGCGAGTAGCGAGAGACGATTAGCAAAAGACGATTGGCGAAAGGCGAGCTAGAGGCGAGCGAAAAAGCTAGCGAGAGGCGAGCGAGAGGCGAGTAGCGAGAGGCGATTCGCAAAAGACGATTAGCGAGAGGCGATTAGCGGGAGGCGATTAGCAAGAGACGATTAGCCAAAGGCGAGCGAAAAGCAAGCGAGAGGCGAGCGAGAGACGATTCGCAAAAGACGATTGGCGAGAGTTACTTCTTCTCGTAGCTCACCTCGCCTATGAGCTCAGCAAAGTCGGCGGAGTCGCGGAGGCTGGCAAAGGCTGGATCCTGTGTGAGGCGCCGGCGATCCTTAAAGCCTTCATTGAGGGCTTTGCGGAGGAATACCAAGGCACGATCCGGAGCGTTCATCTGGGCAAAGAGTTCGGCGAGGCAGTAGTTTTGCTCGGCACGATCCCGGTCGCTCACGGGACCGCCGATGATCTGCATCGAGTCAAGGTCGAAGACGGAAGGATCCATGGAGATGGCGGAGCGGTATTCCTCGATGCCGGAGCCCGGCTTGCCTTCGGCAAAAAAGGAAGGGTGGCCGATGTTTTTGGGAGATTTAGCCAAACGGATGTGGAAGGCCCTTTTTGAGAATCACAGTGCGAGCGGTAAGCGTTGGCGAAAGAGCGACAGGGAAAAGCGAGCGAGAAGGGTTGTGCGGGAGCGCTGGAGCAGGATTACTTGCTGACGGGCCTGGCGATAGCTTGCGCCGAGGGCCACCGGGGCTCGCGTTTTTCAAGGAAGGCGCTGACGCCTTCGTGGAAGTCCGCGTTGGAACGGGCGTCGACGCTGGCGCGAATGGCGGCTTCGATGTCGTGGGGCAGATGGTGATCGGAGAATTTGCCGAGCAGGCGCTTGGTGGCCTCCATGGCGGCAGGGCTGTTGCGGAGCAGGCGTATGGCGAGGGCACGGGCTTCGCGCATGAGATCGGGCTCGGGAACGATCCGATTCACCAGGCCGAGCGATTCAGCTTCGGCGGCCGACAACAGGCGTCCGGTGAGGAGCAGATCGCGGCAGGCTTTCTCGCCGAGCTGGGTGCGGAGAAAGGCGGAGACGATCGCGGGGACGAAGCCGATACGGACTTCGGTGTAGCCGAATTTCGCTTCGGGTACGGCGAGAGTGAAGTCGCAGAGGGTGGCGATGCCCATGCCCCCGGCGATGGCGGGGCCATTGACGGCGGCGATGCTGGGTTTGGAGAGCGAGTAGAGCGTGGTGAGAAGAGTGGCGATGCGCTGGGCGTCGGCGTGGTAATCCTCGGTGGCGGAGTGCTGGCCGGGGACAATGGCCATGGCGCGGAGATGCTCGATATCGAGACCGGCGCAGAAGGACGATCCGGCGCCGGTGATGATGACGACGCGGCAGGTCTGGCTGGCGGCGAAGGCTTCGAGGGCCTGGGTGAGGTCCTCCATGAGCTGGTGATTGAGCGCGTTTCGCTTCTCAGGGCGGTTGAGGAGGATGGTATGGATGCCGGAGTCGGTGTGGGTGTGAAGTGTGGAGTAGTGCGTCATGGGCGGTCTCTTGCGGTGAACTCAGAATCTTAGAGGATGCGGGCGAGAAAGGCGAGCGGCGAGTTCAGCTCAGAAGCGGCCAGCAAGAAAGCGGCAGCGAAAAAAGCGGCTGGCGTGGACGGGTAGCGAGAGCCGAGGAGAGGCCTAAAAAAACATTCAACTATTCGGTTGACAAGCGGGAGTGCTCCGCGATACATTCAACCACATGGTTAAGTCTAATACCGCACGGCTTGACTCCATCTTCCACGCACTGTCCGATACGACGCGGCGCTCCATCCTGCGCGACATCGCCGCGAAGGAAAAGACAGTGGGAGAAGTGGCGAAGCCGTACAGGATGACGCTCGCGGCGGTATCGAAGCACCTGAATGTGCTTGAATCCGCCGAGCTGATCGCCCGTGAGCGGCGGGGGAGTTTTCAGATCGTGAAACTGCAAGCGCAAAGCCTGAGGCCCGCCGAAGACTGGCTGGCCTTCTACGAAAAATTCTGGAACCGGCAGATCGACGCCCTCCAGAGCTACCTCGAAGGAGAGAAAGATGAGCACAGTGGCAGCTCCCGTGAAAGCAAGCGGCGTTCTGAAGGTTGAGGTTCGCCGAGTGATCCGCGCCAACCGGCAACGGGTCTTTGACGCATGGACGAAGCCGGAGGAGATGCGGCGCTGGTTTGCGCCCGGACCGATGACCGTCGCCGCGGTCGAAGCCGATCCGCGGGAAGGCGGTGCCTACCGGATCGAGATGAAGGGTTCAATGGACAACTTGCCGGAGAATGCCGATCGCCGCTCGATTGCGTTTGGCGAGTACACCGAAATCGTTCCCAACGAGAGGCTGCGCTTTACCTGGCGGCCGAACTGGAATCCGGAAAGTGAATCGGTGGTCACGATTCATCTGCGCGATGTGGAAGGCGGTACCGAACTGCTTCTCATCCACGACCGGATCGATCTGGAATCCTCCTGCGGCGGATACAAACAGGGCTGGACGAGCTGCGTGGCCAAGCTGGACGCTTACCTTGGCGATTAAGCGCGCCAGGCGCGGGAAAGAAGTGGAGCGCGGATATCTTTCCGCGCTCTGCACCGCTTTGAAAGCGTGGCCGGATGTAGCCATCCAGCGGAAAGTGCACGGTGCCTCGTTTGTGGTGGGAAGGAAATTCTTCGCGTTCACCCGTCCGGAAGGTCTGGCCATGAAGTTGCCTGAGAGTCGGATTCGCGCGCTGGTGGATGCGGGGGAAGCGCAGTTTTTGAAAATGGGGAAAAGGACCATGCGAGAGTGGGCTCTCCTGAGGCTGGAACCGACGGCTCCGGTCCGGGATGAGGTTATACGGTTGTTGCGGGAGGCGATGAAGTTTACGTCTTCTTAGTGCACCCGGTAGCCTGATGCACACCCGCTGGCGACTGCCGCTTCCTTACGGATCTGGCGGGTTGGCGGGATTGGGTCGCGCAGCCCCCCCGACGGTGGGGTTTGCCACACCGTCAAATGTCGCATGTGAACGAGCAGAACGCGTAGGTTCTGGTGGGGATCTATCGCAGCTCTCGTGGCCCGACGAGTGAGGCAACAAATCATCCTCGCCCCGCCGGGCCCGTGCGGAGAGCACCGCTATCCCCGCCAATGACCCTCCACCCAGTACCAGCCGCCAGCTTCATGGCGCCAATGGCCGGGAACCCAAACGGCGTGCTCGCGCGGCGGAGAGACCCAATGGCCGGGGATCCAGACATAGCCGTGACCATCCCAGCGGTGATAGCCCGCCACCCAGACCCAGCCTTCGTGCGGGCGGGGCCCAGGATGTTCAACGAGGGGCGCCGGAGGGCCGACCTGGACATAAATATGTTGCGCAAGCGCGGAGGGGATCGCCGGGATGCTGAGGATTGCAGCCGTAGCGATGAGAAGGAGTTTTTTCATAGGAGTGGGTCCTTTCTGGGGAAAGTTGGTGCCGCTGGCGGCTTTCTAATCGCCGCACAGCCAATGGAACCCGAGCGGGGGTCGCCGGGTTGCGGAGAAATCTTCTCACAAAAAACTGCTCATGGCTTGCGCGAGATGAAGAGCGCCGCAGGTGGCGTGACGTGATAGCTGGCGGCGAAGTTGCCCTGGTTGATCGCGAGCGAGAGGCGGCCGCGCGAATCGATGTAAAAAAGCGGCTTGCCGACCGGGACGTCGCTGAAGGTTTTGTGGAACGGGATCGAGTAGGACTTGCCGCCGAGGGTGACGGGAACATTGTCGCCCAGCTGGTAGCCGAGCTGTGCAAAGACAGGCTGCGGTATATCGAGGATGAGATTGCCGAAGGGACCATCGGTGCCGATCACGTCGCCGTGGAGTCCTTTGGCGTCGATGGCCGCCGTTTGAATGTCGATGCGGACCAACTGTGAAACGTCGAGGGCGGGACCGGCCTGCGTCCAGTCATCGCCGCGGGCGAGGTGCGCGCCGGCGGGCGAGAAGATGTCGCGGCCGTGGAAGGTAGAGGAAAGCTTCGAGCCGATCATCCAGTCAGGGTTCGTGATCTCACGGGCGGCTTCGATGCCGTCGCGATCCTGGACCAGCGTTAGCAGACCGTTGTCGGGGACGACGAAGAACTGGCCGACTTTCGATTTGGCGATGATCGGCTTGCGTGTGCTGCCGACGGTGGGGTCGACCACGCCGACGAAGACCGCGTCTTTGGCGAAGTAGGGTGCGGAGCCGGCGAGGAAGCGCGCGCCCTCGGCGATATTAAAGGGCGTGACCTGGTGAGTAATGTCGATCACCTTCACGCCCGGCGCGAGGCCATCCATTACGGCTTTGCAGATGCCGATGGCGTCGTCTTTGACGTCGAAGTCGGAGAGGAAGCCGATGACCTTCAGAGGCTGGGGCGCTGGAGCAGGCGCAGTGTTGGAGCACGCAATGGGGAGGAGTGCGAGGAGGGCGGCGATGGCGGTGAGGAAATGACGGCGGGATGTGGGCATGGAGAGTCTCCGGGGGAAGAATGAAAACGAATCTACCATGGAGGGCAAGGCCGCCGGCTTGTTATCATCCTTATGTATATGCAGAGCACCATCACCATTCCGGTCGATCAGCAGGTCGCACAGGCATGGGACGCGGCTGGTGATCAGGAGAGGCAGAAGGCCCAGGCCCTGGTAGGGCTATGGCTGCGGGAGATTCTGTCGGAGAAGCGGCGGTCGCTCGAAGAAATCATGGACGAAGCTGGTCGCAAGGCTGAGGCCCGCGGGCTGACGCAGGAAATTCTCGACTCCATTCTGAAAGACCGCTGACCTTGCGGTGCGTGCTGGACACCAACGTCCTTGTAAGCGCTTTTCTCATGCCGCAATCAATTCCGAGGCAAGCCCTGCTGCGCGCACGCACCGTCGGCACGATCCTCTTGTCTGCCGCTGCGGTGGCAGAACTGACCGAGGTCCTCGTTCGGGGGAAACTGCGCCGGTATTCCGATCAAGAGGACGTTCGGGATTTTCTTTCCGAACTTGCCGCTGGATCGGAGTGGGTTTATCCAAATCGGAAAGTGGTGGCATGTCGCGATCCCGAGGACGATAAGTTTCTTTCTCTCGCAGTCTCAGGGCGAGCTACCCATCTTGTCACAGGAGATGCGGATTTGCTGGTGCTCGACCCGTTTGAGGCCGTTCGCATCGTTTCGCCCAGGCGCTTTCTCGAAATCTAACAAACAGCGGCCAACGCCCGATCAGGAAATGAGCGCCCAGGCGACGAGGGTGTTGCCCTTGATGCCGGTGGTTTGTTCGGCTTCGGTGGTCAGCGTGGATTCGAGAGCGCTGGCACTTTCGAGGTCGACTTCGCAGGCGGCGATCTCTTCGGTCGTCGCGCCGTGAAAGCAGAGCTCGCAGACGCCGAGGCCGTCCTCTGTCCGCAGTGGCGGGCCGAACGTGCGGCAGGTCATGGGACGCGCGGCGTAGAGGTCGCAGAGTCCGGTGGCCGGATCGAGGACTGGGCAGGGTTCATCGTTGGCGAAGTTCTCGAAGTCGGCGGCGCGAGATACGTCGATAATGCCGGACTGCGGATCGCCGGGGAATTCGGCCGTGAGGCGCGCGATGGATTGCCGCACGCGCTGGCGGACCGCGGAGGCGTGTTCGGCATCGGTTGAATCGAGGCGGGCGAGGCCTTCGCGCAGGCGGGCTGCGTCAAGCTGCGAGATGGGGAAGACGCCGATGCAGCATTGGGTACATCCAGGAGCGCAGAGAAGCATGGGCCGGAGCGGCGGGCCGCGTCGGCAACAGCGGCGTCGACGATCTGGATGAGATGCTGGTCGGCTGCGGGCAGCATGCGGTCAGAGTACAGCGATCGGCGTTCAGTGATCGGAAAAACGATACGAGCGCAACGGCTGCGCTGCGACAGGCAAGCTCGAGGCATGGATGAAGATTCTGTCACGCGAAGAAAGTATGCTGATTGCAGTGGGTCGCTCATCATATTGCAGGGGATTTCTGGATTGATTCGGTCAGGCAAAATGGGGCGGCTCAGAGCGCTGTTAGCGGCAGCGCTGCTGCTTTGCGGCGTGGCGAGAATTGCCGCGGCGCAGGACAATTACGAAATCCAGGTTTATCCATCGGAAACGATGGCGCCCGGCACGCTGCTGGTGGAGCTGCACAGCAATTACACCGTTGAGGGAAGCACAAGCCCGAGCTACGGTCTTCGGCCTACGCAGGGCGAGGAACACGAAACCGTCGAGTTCACGCAGGGATTGTCGAAGTGGGCTGAGCTGGGCTTCTATGTCTTCACCGAGGAGCACAACGGCACAGGCGTGCAGTGGGTGGGCGATCACATCCGGCCGCGTGTGCGCATTCCGGAAAGATGGCACTGGCCGGTTGGAGTGAGCCTTTCCAATGAGATTGGCTACGCGCGGTCGGCCTACGCGAACCCGACCTGGTCGTGGCAGATCATGCCGATCGTCGATCAGACGGCCGGCAAGTGGTATTGGTCGGTGAACACCACGTTGAACTGGGGAATTCATCCGACCGGGCTGCCGCCTGGGGCCTCGCAGACGGAGGTGAACTACTATTACCGCGACGTGTCCCCGCATGGTGTGACGTTCGGGCCGGCGGCGACGCTGGTTTATCAGCCGAACAAGCTGTATAACTTCGGCCTCGAGTACTACGGGTATTGGGGCGAGCTGGGGCAATTTGTGAATGTGCACAACCAGCAGCACCAGGTTTTTCCGGTGGTGAATCTGTTTGTGTCGCCGAAGTGGGAGATCAACATCGGCGCGGGCTGGGGCGCCACCGCGTCGACGGATCATCTGATCGTGAAGGGCGTTCTCGGACATTACTTCAACTGGGGGCGGCCGGAATTTCGAAAGAAGAATCCGGCAGCGGAATGACGGTGAAGGCCGATCCCACCCAGATTGACGCGCAGGATCGCGTCTTTGTGCTGACGGGTGCGGGCGTGAGCGCGGAGAGCGGGCTGAAGACGTTTCGCGATCAGGGTGGGCTGTGGGAGGGGCACCGGGTGGAAGACGTCGCGACGCCGGAGGCCTGGGAAGAGGACGCGGCGCGGGTGTGGCGTTTTTACAGCGAGCGGCGGAAGGGCGCTGAAAAGGCCGAGCCGAATGCGGCGCATCGGGCGCTGGCGGAGCTGGAGGCGGCGATCGGGGATCGCTTCTTTCTGTGCACCCAGAATGTGGACGATCTGCATGAGCGGGCGGGATCGCAGAGGCTGGTGCACATGCATGGGGAGCTGTTCGTATCGCGGTGCGAGGACGCGTGCGGCCGGGCGCCGTTTGCGGATCGGGCGCGCTATGCGACGGAAGACGCGATTGCGCGGTGCGCGTGTGGCGGGCGGATTCGGCCGCACATTGTTTGGTTTGGGGAGATTCCGCTGGAGATGGAGCGGATCGAGCGGGAGATTGCGCGGTCGACGGTGATGCTGGTGGTGGGAACTTCGGGAGCGGTGTATCCGGCGGCGAATTTTGTGCGCTGGGCCGGACCGCAAGTGAGGAAGTACTACATCGGGCCGGAGGAGCCTGTGAACGCGCACGCGTTCACGCGGCTGGTGCTGGGAAATGCGGGCGAAGTGCTGCCGGGGCTAATACAGGCAACGGGGAATAGGGAATAGGGAATAGCCAGTAGCCAGTAGCCGAATAGGGAGTAGCCAGTAGCCAGTAGCCAATAGGGAGTAGCCAGTAGCCAATAGGGAGCAGAAGATCGCTGCTTAACGCTTGAGCGGAACGGCGTCAGTCGGGCGTGCATTCTTCGCGATGATCGAGGGGCGGCGTTTCACTGAGAGCCGAGCGCATGCGGGCGATCTCGCGGCCGATGAAGCGCGTGGCCAGCAGACAGAGACGGGGACTGCACTCCAGCAGATCCATGACCCGATCGGCGGGAATAAAACCAAGCTCCGCAGGTTCCACGACTTCGGCGGAGAGGCTGTACGTGCCGGTGAAAGTGGCGGGAAGGCCGGCGATTTCCCCGGGGCCGAGAGTGACAGGCGGAAAGAATTGGTTGCCGGTCTTGTCCAGCGACATGCGCACGGCGCCTTTGCGGACGATGAACACGCCGGAGACGGGGTCGCCGCAGCGGAACAACGGGGTGCCTTCGCGGAGAGATACAGTCGATGCAGCGCGGTCCAGCTCCGTGACTAACTCAGCTAACTCTTTCGGCATAGGTTCGTCGGGGCCGTCAATTAGTAGAGCTGGTCAGACCCTGTGGAATGCATTCTGCGGGGAGTGGGGTCGGCAGCGATGTGACGGCGATCACACTCGGCGACAGCGCTGGCGCGATATGGCGCGACGAAGCTCAGGAGTGTGGAGGGTGCACGACGGGAGGCCGGGTGACGATGACCCGTGTGCGTTCGCGAGTCATGCGGATGCGGCAGGGGAGGGGATTAGGGCCGATGCAGGTCCTGTCGCGGATGGCGATCCAGGCGAGCTGGTCGTCGCCATTGATCATCCAGGCGGTGGCGTTGGTGGCGTAGTTGACCTGCTCGAGGTAATAGGCGGCATTCATGTCGATTTCGGCGGCGTCGGCATCCATCTGGGCGCACTCGTCGGGCGCGGGTGGGACAGCGTTGGGGTCCGGGCCGGGGGCACAGTAGTCCTCGGTGTGCTCAAGCAGGATGCGTTTGTCATTGCCGGTGAGGAAATAGCGGGTGGTGATGGGAGCGACGCCGGACTGGGTTGACCACTGGATGAGGTCGTCCTGAAAGGCGGGCGGGAGCTGGGTGATGGCGAGGGCGTGGTCTTTGGTTTTGATCTGGCGCGAGAAGGCGGCGAGGGTGGGAGTAGGTTCGCCGTTCGTGGGGCGGAAGAAGAAGCCGCCGAGGACGATGCCATCCTGCATATCGATCCAGATGAAATCCGCGGCCTCCCAGGTAGGGGCCGCGCTCGCCGGAGACGAGGACGATAGCGGTTATCGCGAATCTGGACAGGCACGCTGGAGCCGGGGAGGACTTTGTCGAGGGCGTCAGTGAGGGGCATGTCGCTTCCGTAATGGAACATGCAGTTGGGGACGGTGGCGTTGAGGAGCTTTCGGAACTGGCGGTCGTGGTAGAGGGCGCCGGAGGGCGCGCCGTCAAACTGGCTGAGGAAGGCGAGGGCCGGGGCAGGAACTCGATTCTGGAAGAGGTTGACGTCGAAAGGCGGCGGAGGGGGCACCGGTATCGGCGGTTGCTGGGCTTGCGGGGTTGGCGCGTCGTTGTTCTGGGAGTCGGGGGGTGGCGGTGGGGGTGCCTCCTGCGCGGGCGGCGTGTCAGCGGAAGGAATTGCCTGGCGCGGTGGCGCGGGGGCAGAACGTTGCGGCGATGAGGGTGATGAGAAGGGGAGGCAGGAGGACAGCAAGCGGGCGGAAGGGCAGGCGAAGGGAGTTCATGGGGCTCCTTTAGCGGGCACGAGCGCTGCAATCGAGTCGTGGTTCGACGGCTCCAACGCAGGGGGCGGGGAAAAGTTGCGGATTCTGCAAGCCAAATTTTGAAGAATGCGTCCGCCGCCAGCCAGCGCGATCCTGACATGTTAGCGCGACCATTGAAACGGACCTGAATCAGTGCATGGAGTCGTTGAGGGTTTTGAAGAATTCGTCGTAGGCCGCCTGGCCTTTTTCGGCGATGGAACGCATGGGCAGGACGCGCTCGACACAAATCTCTTTGGCGCTGGGTTGGGTGCGGAGGATCTCCATGACTTCGGCGATGAAGTCGGCGAGGGGCATGGCGCGGGGATCCTGGGTCTGCTGCGGGCCCATGAGCTCGGTCTGGACGTAGGGCGGGGAAGCTCGAGGACTTCGACTTTGGTGTCGCGGAGCTGATAGCGGAGGGACTGCGTCCAGGAGTGAATGGCGGCCTTGGTGGCGCAGTAGGTGGGGGTCAAGGCGAGGGGCAGAAAGGCGAGGCCGGAGGAGACGTTGATGACGGCGGCATGGGGCTGCTTTTTGAGTTGCGGGAGCAGGGCGGTGGTGAGTCGGAGGGGCGCGAGCAGATTGGTGGTAACGATGTCCTCGACGATATCGAAGGGTGCTGTGGGGTCGTTGAGGTCTTCGGGCGCCATGATGCCGGCATTGTTGATGAGGACGTTGAGGGAGGGGTGCCTGCTGGTTTGCTGAGCGGCGAAGAAGGGGAGTTCGTCGATATTGGCGACGTCGAGGACGGCGGATTGCATGCCGGGGTTGGCGGCGGTGACCTGGTCGAGGAGGGCTTTGCGGCGGCCGGCGACGATGATCTGGTTGCCTTCTTTGTGGAGTGCTTCAGCGAGGGCGCGGCCGATGCCGGAGGTGCCGCCGGTGATGAGGATGGTGTTGCCGGTGATCTGCATGGGTTCTCCTTATGGTGGATAGGGGTGGATGAGCGAAGCGCGATCTCCGACAGGGCTGAATCTGGATTGTAGCGTGATGAATTTGCCCTCGGCGCCTTGACCTATATTGACCTGTAGTTTGTTTCCGCGATGTAATCCTCAAGAGTCCGTGGGGGCTGCTGTGCGCGCGGCGGAGCGATATTTCAAAGTGTGAGGAGGTACGAAGATGGCAGTTGAGCAACCTGGCCCCGGAGACACGGTCAGTTTCGACCGGGATATTAAGAATCTGTTTCGAGCCACGGATCGGGAGGCGATGCGAGGCGCCTTCGACCTTTGGTCGTATGACGACGTCAGCAAGCATGCGGCTCCGATTCTGGAACGCTTGCAGGACGGCACCATGCCTTGTGACGGAGCGTGGCCATCGACACAGGTGGCTGTTTTCGAGCGTTGGGTAATGGGCGGCATGGCGAAGTAAGAAGTGGTCTGGCAACAGGCAGTGGCCAGGAGTGAGTTGCCAATCCTCGCGCTGCTCCTGGTAGCGTATAAGGTTTTGTGCGCGAACCGGGACGATGGGGAGGTTGGGATGGGGCAGGCGGAGCTCGAGTATCAGTCGGGATTTGGGAATGAGTTTGCTACGGAGGCCGTGAAAGGGGCGCTGCCGGAGGGGCAGAACTCGCCGCAGAAGGCTCCGCTGGGGCTTTATACGGAGCAGTTGAGCGGGACGGCGTTCACGGCTCCGCGGGCGACGAACCGGCGTACGTGGACGTATCGGATTCGGCCGTCGGTAACGCACAAGCCATTCGCGGAATTGGATCGGGACTGGGGCTGGGGTTGTTTCGGAGCGGGCCTTTCACGGAGGCGCCGTCGCCGCCGAACCAGATGCGGTGGAATCCGGTGCCGATGCCGGAGACGAAGACGGACTTTGTCGAGGGGATCGTGACGCTGGGTGGCAGCGGCGATCCCGCGATGCAGGTAGGAGTGGGGCTGCACGTCTATGCGGCGAATGCGTCGATGCAGGGGCGCTATTTCTACAACGCCGACGGCGAGATGCTGATCGTGCCGCAGCAGGGGTCGCTCCGGATCAGGACAGAGTTGGGGATTCTCGGAGTTGCTTCGGGGGAGATTGGCATTGTGCCGCGCGGCATCAAGATTCGTGTGGAGATGGAGGGGCCGTCGCGGGGATACATCTGCGAGAACTACGGGCTGCCTTTCCGCTTGCCGGACCTCGGGCCAATTGGAGCGAATGGGCTGGCGAATCCGAGGGATTTTCTGGCGCCGGTGGCGGCGTATGAGGATTTGGATGGGGATTTCAAAATCATTGGGAAGTTTCTGGGCCATTTATGGGAGGCGGAGATCGATCACTCACCGCTGGACGTGGTGGCGTGGCACGGAAACTATGCGCCGTATAAGTACGACCTGGCGCGATTCCAGTGCATTAATACGGTGAGCTTCGATCACCCCGACCCGTCGATTTATACGGTGATGACGTCGCCCTCGGTGATGGCGGGGACGGCGAATGTGGACTTCGCTATTTTTCCGCCGCGGTGGCTGGTGGCGGAGCATACCTTCCGGCCGCCGTGGTTTCATCGCAACATGATGAATGAATTTATGGGGCTGGTGTTCGGCGAGTACGATGCGAAGGCGGAGGGATTTTTACCTGGCGGAGCGAGTTTGCACAACTGCATGAGTGGGCACGGGCCGGATGCGGAGACATGGGAGAAGGCGAGCCAGGCGGAGCTGAAGCCGGTGAAGCTGGATAACACGCTGGCGTTTATGTTTGAGACGGGGCTGCCGGTGCGTCCGACGAAGTTTGCGCTGGAGACGAAGATCCTGCAGCATGAGTACTTCGAGTGCTGGCAGGGGTTGAAGAAGCATTTCAAGGGCAGCTGAGAAGCGGGCAGCTAAGAACGGTCAGCCAGATACGAGCGAAAGGCGAGCGAGAGGCGGTTAGCGAAAAGCTAGCCAGGAGCGAGCGAAAAGCTAGCCAGGAGCGAGCGAAAAGCTAGCCAGGAGCGAGCGGAAAGCTAGCCAGGATCGAGCGAAAAGCTAGCCAGGATTGAGCGGAAAGCTAGCCAGGATCGAGCGAAAAGCTAGCCAGGATTGAGCGGAAAGCTAGCCAGGAGCGAGCGAAAAGCTAGCCAGGAGCGAGCGAACAACGATTAGCGAAGAACGATTAATAAAAAAAACGTTTAGCTGAAAAGCAGTTAGCGAAAAGCGAGCCAAAATCGAGCGGAAGATGAGCGAAAAACCAGCCAAAGGGCTTAGGACATGAGTGCTGTGCAGGCGTTCCTGGGGAGAATTCTGGAGTACGCCGGATTGTTTCCTCCGGCGGAGCTCGAGATGGAGAGCGCGCTGCGGAATTATCAAAGCTATGCGCAGACGGACGAATTCTGGCTGCTCGGAGGGTTTGTGTTGCCGGCCAACCGGCTGAAGGAGTTTGCGAGCGCGTTTGAAAAGGTGTGGGGGACGGAGCAGGAACGGCCGTGGACCCTGAAGGTGGTTTGCGCGGGCGAGACGGCCGAGGATGTGCGCGCCATCGAGGAGTTCCAGCAGGGTGCGGTGTTCATCGGATCGCTGGAGACGAAGGCGGCGGATGCGCGCGCGGCGCAAGAGGCACTGGAGAGATTGCCGGCGGCGCGATCGCGGTACGTGGAGTTTCCTCCGGAGCGGGCGAGTGAGGTGCTGCCTGTACTGGCGGAGTATGGGGCGCGGGCGAAGATTCGGATGGGAGGGCTGACGGCCGAGTCGGTCCCGCCGGTGGAGAAGGTAGCGCAGTTTTTGCTGGCTTGTGCGCGGGAGCGGGTGGCGTGGAAGGCAACGGCAGGGCTGCACCATGCGGTGAGGGGCGTGCATGAATTGGAGCCAGCCGGTTCGCGTGTGGCCATGCATGGGTTTGTAAATCTGTTTTTGGCCGGGGCGCTGGCATTCTTTGGTGCGGATGAAAAGGCGCTGGTGAAAACGCTCAGCGAGGAAGACGCGGCGGCTTTCAAAGTGGATGACGGCGTAATTCGCTGGCATGACAACACGATGATCGCGGACCAATTGGAGAAGGCGCGGAGCGAGTTTGCGATCGGATTTGGGTCGTGTTCGTTTGAGGAGCCTGTACAAGATTTGAAGCAGATGCAGTGGATTTAAGGTGGAGACGACGGGGTGGTTGTGAGGGGCGACGCGCCGGGGCGAAAGCTGAGCTGGGTAGAGTCGGCAAACGATCCGGAGGGGGATTTCCCGCTGGAGAATCTGCCGTTCGGTCTTTACGAAGACTATCGGCAGCGCCGGCACACCTGCGTAGCGATTGGGGATCACGTACTGGATCTGGCCGGGTGCAATGTTGCAGGACTTCTGAATGCAACGGAGATTGTAGGCCTCGGCCCCCGTGGGCTGGGCCATATGGAGTTATGGCGGGCGCGCGAGATACGGCATCGGGCGACGGAACTGCTGAGCGACCCCGCACATCGGACCCAGGTAGAACCGCACCTGATTCCGCAGAGAGAGGTACGGATGCTGCCGCCGTTCGGGGTTGGCGGGATCGGCGACTATACGGATTTTTACGCTTCGATCCACCACGCGACAAACGTGGGCCGCCTTTTTCGTCCCGATAATCCATTGCTGCCGAATTACAAATGGGTGCCCATTGGTTATCACGGTCGTGCTTCGTCAATTGTGGTGAGCGGGACGGAGATCCAGCGGCCGTGCGGGCAGACGAAAGCTCCCGATGCGGCGGAACCATCGTTCGGACCGAGCCGGATGCTGGATTACGAGCTGGAAGTCGGGTTTTTCATCGGCGAAGGAAACGATCTGGGCTCGACGATCCCGATTGAGAAGGCGGAGGCGCACATCTTTGGGCTGTGCCTCGTGAATGACTGGTCGGCGAGGGACATTCAGAGCTGGGAGTATCAGCCGCTGGGGCCGTTCTTAGGGAAGAGCTTTGGGACGACGATCTCGCCCTGGGTGGTCGCTCTTGACGCGTTGGAGCCTTTTCGCGTTCCGGCGTCGCCCAGGCCCGAAGGGGATCCGAAGCCGCTGCCGTATTTATGGTCGGAGCGGGATCAGGCGCGCGGCGGGTTCGACATCAACCTTGAGGTGTGGCTGGCGACGGCGAAGATGCACGCTGCCGGAGAAGCGCCGTTTCGTGTGAGCCGCGGGAACATGAAGGATTTGTACTGGACACTGGCACAAATGGTGGCGCACCACACGAGCAACGGGTGCAATCTGCGGCCAGGGGATTTGCTGGCGACGGGGACGGTGTCAGGCGCGACTCCGGAGAGCGTGGGAAGTTTGCTGGAGCGGACGAAGCGAGGCGCTGAGCCGTTGGTGCTGCCGAACGGCGAGTCACGGAAGTTTCTTGAAGATGGGGATGAGGTGATCCTGAAGGGCTGGTGCGAGCGCGAGGGCTATGCGCGAATCGGGTTTGGGGAATGCCGTGGGGTGGTGAAGAGCAGGGAATAGGGAATAGGGAGTAGGAAATAGAAAACAAGGCGGCCGACTTACTGGAAGAACTTCAGGTACCAGGTGATGATCGGGCTGCCGGCGAAGATGGCGTAGAGAGCGGCGGCGCAGAGGAAGGATCCAAATGGAAGGCGCGCGGAGCGAAACCGATAGCGGCCGCGAGAGAACATCACCATGACGACGCCGTAAATGGCGGCAGCGAGCGTTCCGAGAAAGATCGTGAGGATCGTGAGTTCCGGGCCGAGCCAGGCTGCGATCATACCGAGTAGCTTGACGTCGCCCATGCCGAGTCCTTCCTGGTGGCGGATGAGGGAATAGAGCCAGCGGATCGCGAGCAGGAACAGGGCAGCGAGTGCTGCCCAAAATGTCGACATTACGAACCCCGGAATCCCATGTTCGAGGAAAGGGAATTGCAGTTCCTTCCCCGTATCCCAGATCTCAAAATGCCGCCATGGCAGGGTGAAGGCTCCGGGCACGAATCGAAAATGCGCGGCGACCTCCGAATATGCAATTCCCAGTGCGATTCCCGGCAGCGTGAACGCGTCCGGCAGCCGCATTGTTTCCGCATCCATCACGGCGAGGCCAAGGAGCAGGAAGCAGAGGACAGCCATTCCGAGGCTCATGACGCTGAAACCGAACTGAAGGAAGGACAGGAGAAACAGGGCGGTTGTCGCGAACTCGACGGCAGGATAGCGCCAGGCAATGGGTTGATGGCAGTGGCGGCAGCGTCCGCGCAGCAAAATCCAGCTCAGGATGGGCAGATTGTCACCAGCGCCGATCGGCGCGCCGCAGCCGGGACAGCGGGACCGCGGATGGACGATCGACTCATGACGCGGCAGGCGGGAGATGCAGACGTTGAGGAAGCTGCCGAAGGCGAAGCCGAAGAGGACGACAAAGATGGCAAAGAGAGGGATCAGGTATGCGCTCCGTTACCACTCTAGAACATGGACACCGGGACACTGCGAACTGAAGGACTTTGTGAGGTGAGCAGTCGTTCTCCTGGCTCATCCGGTAGAAACAATAAAATGCGGCCATCAATTCTCGGGATTTCTTCCGGAAGTTTGTTAAGCGGGCGCCATGACCGCCTGAATGGTCGTTCAGGAGTACCCTTTCTCAGATGACTTAGGAGCGACAGCTCGGTGCATATTGGCCACGTCAACACGTCCCCTGGTAATGAAAGTAACTTTAATTCCCGCGAATTTTCAGTTTCCCATGACAATTTCATCACAACGACGGCCCGGCTCGTCTTGATCGATTTTGCGACGGTACCCTCGCGGAGATGACCAACGATTCCTTGCCCTCATCAAGGCCGTCTGCAATACTTCGACGGGTAAGGAGAACCATTGTTGCGTCACAAAGGCTCTCATGAACTTCCGGTAGTCATTAGCGGCAGCTGCCCAGGATCGCGCTTGCCGCATATCCAGGAGTTTCGTTCCGCTGGACGACTAAATAAATCCCTGTGCTCTCCAGAGTCGTCTGGAAAATTTTCGCTGAGTAGAAAGATTCAACTTTATGGCCCAGCAACCTCGTGGGCCTTTGGGAAATTCATTGCTTCGCTTTGGGGGTCCCCATCGATCTGTTCCAGGCTGCGGAATCAGCCGAATGGCTGACGATTCGTTGCGCTCTCCAAAATCGTCGGCAGCAAAAAAAACAAGTAACCAAAAATTGCCGTACTTGCCGTGCGATGGGCTTGTCTCCAGACACGCGCCCATTGCGTTTGTTCCCTTAGTCTGCGGAGGATATACAAAGTGTCGAACGTTTCAAAAGTCAAAAAGAATTCACTTTTCACCAGTTTGATGCTGGTGGCAGCAGCCCTGATTACAGCCCTGTTTCTGCCGATGGCGGCGCAGGCCGGTACCGCGCAAATTATCGATGTCGAGCAGGGCGCCACTCCCTTCATCATTTATGCGGGCGCCTTATACTACAGCGGCACGATTGCCAGCGTCGGCTATACGATCCAGCCGATCAGCGGCTCTGTGACGCGTCCGCTGACCACAACATACTCGGCGAGCTATCTCACATCGCACAATTACTTCATCCCGGGCGCCAACGCGGTGATCATCCCCATCTTTGGGTTGTATGCGGGGACCAGCAACACGATCAACGTGACCTACACCTTCACCGACGGGACAAAGGCCACTTATCCGATCACGTTTAAGACGCCTGCCTACACTGATCCGTGCCCGCAGGTCGCGGCCCGGACCTTCTTCGGGATTCGCCCCAACACCGCCAGCCTGACCTACGACTACTTCGAGCTGAAGGACTACTGCAGCACCAACTCTCCTGCGATCCTCGATACAGACGGTAATATTCGCTGGGTTGGGGACGGCAACGATACCGCGCAGGACACGGAATTTCTCGACAACGCCTTCTTCTACAGCAACAATGCAACCGGCATCAACAGGATGGATATCACCAACGGAGCGGTGACGCAGCTGGCCGATTTCGCCAGCATTGGCGTGACAGCGACGAACCAGCACAATATCGATCCAGGCCGCAACGGCAATCTGCTCGTCGAGGTGAATACAAACAGCGAGCTGGAAGCGACCATTCTTGAGGTGAACCCAACCACCGGGGCGGTGCTGAATACCTGGGACATGGGCGCCATTATCTCGGCGGCAATGTCAGCGGGGGGCGAGACCGCGGCCACCATTTCGTCTTTCGTGCAGGGAACGGCTGCCGACTGGTTCCACAACAACGCGACAACCTACAATCCTGCCGACAACACGCTGGTCGTCTCCAGCCGCGAGAACTTTGTGATTGCGGTCGATTACGATGCGCCCAGCTCGGGCCAGCGCAAAATTCACTGGATCCTGGGCGACACAACCAAGGCCTGGTACAACACGCCGAAGCAGTCGTTGAAAGCCTACACGCTGACCCTTGGCGCCAACACGGTTCCGCCGATCGGACAGCACGCTGTTTCGATTGATCACCAGGGCAATGTTCTGCTGTTCGATGACGGCCTGGGCGGCCTGACCTTCACCCCAGGCGGCCAGACGCGCAGCTACAGTGCGGCTCGCTCCTATCAGATCAACACCAGCACCATGACGGCAACGGAAATCTTTACCTACACGGCGCAGAGCGGCGGCCAGAATCTGTACAGCCCCATCTGCGGCAGCGTCTACGATGTGGGCGGCAACTACCTTGTGGACTTTACGACCAACAACTTCCAGGCGGCGGCGACGGCGGCAGCGAATCCGACCTCCACAGCTGCGACCAACAACGCGGTTGTGGGCAACCTCCTGGCGTCCAACAACACAACAGCAGTCGTACTGGTCGGCGTCGGCAACTCGAGCACCATTGAGTTTGTTTCGGCGATTCAGTCGCCGGGGCCCTGCGCTCCTGGTTGGAACGCGTTGCCGTTCGCAAGCAACACGTTCACCTTCTAACCATCAACAATCTCCGAGCGGCGGGTCCTGCGAAGGGCCCGCCGCTCGGCATTCGTTTTCCAGCGGTGCACGCGGGGTTTACAGCCGGAAACGCGGACCCCTCAGGGCCTGCGCCGAGGCTCCCCGACGCCGTTGTAAATTAGGGTCATGTCCGCGGAAAAGGACGTAACGGAAGCGGTCTCCGGTCGGGATCGCGCGACGGACGCGCGTGCGGGCGAGCTGTTTGCTGAGGCTGTGGCGATCATGGCGCGGCTGCGGGGTCCGGGCGGTTGCCCGTGGGATCGCGAGCAGACGTTTGCATCGATCCGCAAATACACGCTGGAAGAGACGTATGAGGTGCTGGACGCGATCGAGCGCGAGCACTGGACGGACCTTGCGGACGAGCTGGGGGATTTGCTCCTGCAGGTTTTGTTCTATGCGGAGATGGCGGAGGAAGCGCGGCATTTTGGGATCGGCGATGTGATCGCTGGACTCAACCGGAAGCTGGTGCGCCGGCATCCGCACGTGTTTGGTGAAGCTGCTTCCGCAGAGGCTGGCAATCGGGCGGAGGGTCTCGAGACGGACGGGATTGGCGCGGCAGAGGTGTTGCGGAACTGGGATGAAATCAAAAAGCTGGAGAAGAATGCTCGAGCGGAAGGTGCCGGACGTCTGGACTCCATTGCTCGCGCGATGCCCGCGCTGAGCGAGGCGGGGAAGATTGGGGCCAAGGCAGCAAAAGTGGGTTTCGACTGGCCAGACCCGCACGGGGTCGTGGAAAAGCTGTGGGAAGAGGCCCGGGAAATCGAGGCTGAGATCCAGATTGGTGACTCAAGAGCCGTATCGGAAGAATTGGGAGATCTGTTGTTTACCGCGGCAAACCTCGCGCGCCACCTGAAAGTCGACCCCGAGTTGGCGTTGCGCGATGCGAATGCGAAGTTCCGGCGTCGTTTTGCTGCGATGGAGGCCGCCACCGAACGACCGCTGGAGGAGTTGTCTGCGCCGGAACTGGAAGCCCTTTGGGAGCGCGGCAAGGAGGCGGAGCGGCGGCCGTGAGTCCCGAGACCGTGGTGACGAAGGCTGGAACAGAGGTGGTTCTGCGGTCGTGCGCGGGATTCGAAGAGCTGGATGCGTGCGTGCGGCTGCAGGTTGAAACCTGGGGTTACGACGAAACGGATGTGATTCCGAGGCGGCTCTTCACGGTGGCGCAACGCATCGGCGGGCAGGTGATCGGGGCTTTCGAAGGGCAGCGGCTGGTGGGCTTCGCGATGTCTTTGCCGGGGGCAAAAGGGCGTGAGGGCCGTGCGCCCGTCCCCTATCTGCATTCGCATATGCTGGCGGTCACACCCCAATACCGGAATACTGGTATCGGACGTAAGCTCAAGCTTTATCAACGGAATGAAGCGCTGAGTCGAGGTATTACTTTAATGGAGTGGACCTTCGATCCGCTGGAGATCAAGAACGCCTTTTTGAATATCCACAGGCTCGGCGTGGTCCTTCGATCCTATACACAGAATTTTTATGGTGTATCCTCATCTCGTCTGCAGGGTGGGCTTCCCACGGACCGTCTACACGCGGAGTGGTGGATGGATTCGGATCGTGTGAAGGCCATTCTGGGCGGGTTCCCCAACGCGCCGCTGGAAATTCTGGAAACAATCATGGTCCCAAAAGCAGTGAGTGAGTGGAAAGCCACGGGTGTCTCCAGAGCCATGGCGGTTCAGGCTGAGAATCGGGACCGCTTTCTGCATGCGTTTTCTCGCGGACTGGCGGTTGTTGGGTTCCAGGTCGACGATGAAGGTAACGGCACTTACGAGCTCGCAAGATTGCAACCACCTCAACCGGGAGTTCTATGAGAATCGATGCCATCTACCTGCGGGAGCTGCACCTTCCCCTTGTTCAACCATTTCAAACCAGTTTCGGAACCACTACGGACCGGCGCATCCTGCTGGTTGAGCTGCGCGGCGAGGGACTGACCGGTTGGGGGGAGTGCGTCGCCGGAGAGCATCCGTTCTTTTCGGATGAGACCGTTGATTCGGCCTGGCTGGTGATGCAGCAGGAGCTGGCGCCATTGCTGGCGAGCGGCGATCCGGAGCACGGAGGGAAGTGTCCGGGGATTTTCCGGCAGGTGCGCGGGAACCGGATGGCGAAGGCGGCGCTGGAAAACGCGGTATGGGATCTTGAGGCGCAGATGCGGGGGATTCCGCTGGCCAGCCTGCTGGGCGGGACACGCGAGACGATTGACTGCGGCGTATCGATCGGGATTCAGCCCACCCTGGAACGGCAGCTGGCCGAAGTAGAAAAGGAAGTGGCGGCGGGGTATCAGCGGATCAAGCTGAAGTGCAAGCCGGGCTGGGACGTGCATGTGTTTGAGGCGGTGCGGAATCGGTGGCCGGAGATTCAGTTGAGCTGCGATGCAAATTCGGCCTACCGGTCTGAACGACACGGACCATATCATGATCGTTCGACGAATTTAACCTGCTGATGATCGAGCAGCCATTGTGGGCCGACGATTTTTATTTCCACTCGATGCTGCAGAAGCGGCTGGAGACGCCGATCTGTCTGGACGAATCGATCACGGAACCGGCGGGATGCGCTGGCGGCCATCGAGATGGAGTCGTGCCGGATCATCAATATCAAGTGCGGGCGGGTTGGCGGCTTCAGCGAGGCGATCGCCGTGCACAATGCGGCGCAGGAGCGGGGCGTGCCGGTGTGGTGCGGCGGAATGCTGGAGACCGGCATCGGACGTGCGCACAACATTGCGCTGTCGTCGCTCGATAATTTCACGCTGCCTGGGGATGTGTCCGCGTCGAAGCGCTACTGGAAGGAAGACATCATCGAGCCCGAGGTTGAGGTTTCGCGGACCGGCGAGATTGCGGTGCCGGATACGCCAGGGCGCGGCTTCGAGGTGCGGACGGATCTTGTCGAAAGGCTGACAGTGCGCAAGGAAGAGATACGGGCGATGGCGGTGGCGGCGTAAAAGCAGGCAGCAGCCAGTAGGGAACAGGCAGTGAGGAGGGGGAGTGGCTTAGGCTGCCCCCCTTTTTTCGTTGTGGCTTTCGACCGACTGATCTGAGGCCGGTTTCCCGGGATCCTGAATCTAACTCTCCATGCCGAAACTCACAGTCTCCACGCGCCGCAAGCGCGAAATCCTCGACATCACCGAGCAGCTGGAAGAACACCTGCCCAACGCCACCGGCATCTGCTTTGTGAATGTCATGCACACGACGGCCGCGCTGACCACCGCCGACCTCGATCCTGGCACCGATCTCGACATGCTCGACGCTTTCGAGGCCATGATGCCGAAGCTCCGCTACCGGCATCCGCATAACCCGGAGCACGTGTCCGATCACATCCTCTCATCGCTGATCGGAACCGCGCTCACGCTGCCCGTTGAATCAGGCTCGCTGGTGCTGGGAACATGGCAGCGGGTGGTCCTGGTCGAGCTCGACTGTCCCCGCCAGCGGGAGCTGAGGGTGCAGTTCCTGAAGAGCGACTAGCAGGATTCACTCAAGCTCAGTTACCGGCAGAGCACGAATCCCATTCGACATGGGGAAGGCGTTGGACGCCCGGCAGACAACGGCGGCGCTGGCAACCCGCGCCTGGCCCACCACGTTACGGACGAACTGCAGATTGACGGTGTCCGCGGTGTCGGGCAGCTCGGTCCACTTGGCCTCATAGAGTTCCAGGTGTCCGCCCACGTCCACCAGAAAGTCGACCTCGCGCGTTCTGTCCCGCCAGAAGAAGAGGCTACGGGCTCGGCCTGCGAGACGCTCCCGATCGCGAAGCTGCGCGAAGACAAATGTCTCCCACACCGCGCCGACCGCCGGGGAAAGCCGAAGAGCCTCCACGGAACGGATGTTCAGCAGCGCGCACAGTAAGCCAGTGTCCGCGAGGTAAAGTTTGGGGCTCTTCACGATCGACCTGGTGCGGTTGGAGAACCACGGCTCCAGCAGGACGGCCTGGCCCGAAGCCTCCAGCATGGAGAGCCAGTGGTTGGCGGTCGACGGCGCAATGCCGATATCGCGGGCCAGGTCCGCCTTGTTCAGCAGGTTTGCCGAACGCAGCGCGCAGGCGCGCAAAAACCGCTCAAAATCTCGCAGGCTGCCGACGTTCGCCAGCGAGCGCACATCGCGTTCGAGATAGGTTGCGAGATAGGAATTGAAGAAGCCCAGGGCATCGATGTCGGGGTTCGCATACAGTTCCGGAAATCCGCCGCGCACGATGGCGGACTCCAGCGGTGTCCGGGGCAGAGCAGCGCGAATCTCCGCCAGAGACAAGGTTTCCAGTTCCACAATGTCCGCGCGCCCGGCGAGGGATTCCGAGACGTTCTTCATCAGGGTGAACTTCTGTGAGCCCGTCAGCAGAAACTGTCCATAGCGCCGGCGATGCGCGTCTACCGCGACCTTGAGGTGCCGGAAGAGGCCGGGCGCGTATTGGACTTCATCGATGATGACCGGAGGCGGATGACGCTGAAGAAATGCGCCGGGATCTTTTTCCGCTGTTTCCGCTTCGACAGGAAGATCGAGGGATACGAAGGCATAGTCAGGAAAGAGACGCAGGAACGTCGAGGTTTTGCCGGTTTGCCGGGCTCCCGTCAGCACCACGACGGGCCGGGTTTTAGCCGAGCGCCGCAGGTGGGGTTCGAGAGCGCGAGGAATCCACATGTGCAAAATATACGATGGAATCGCATATTTTGCATAGGCGGCCCTTTGGCCCGTGAATTCAGGAGATTAGTCTAACGTTGGTCAGGGGCGCGAGAATCGTGGAGGGAAACTCCGGCGGCTTGCCTGGTTGCCGTCCGCGTCTCGCCGCTCTTACATCTTCACTTCGAACCCACCGCTGCCCTCTTCCGCCTTCACCGCGGCCTCTGCTGCCTGGAAACCCATCTTCGAATGCGTCCCGTCGCAGAACGGCTTGTTGACCGATGCGCCGCAGCGGCACAGGGAAAACGCCGGCTTGCCTGTCAAATCCCATTCATTGCCGTTCGCGTCCACCAGCGTTACCGGACCTTCCACGCGATAAGGTCCGTTGGGACGCACCGTAATCTTCACATCCGCCATTGAGAACTCCTGAGGAATCGAAATCGAGTTGCCTGGTATCAAGTTGCTTGTTCCAGTCTACCCGTAGAGAACAGGCTCAACCCGCGCCGTGCCTACTCCGCCTCTCATCCCCCGGAAGAAGGATGGTCTGCGCTCGAACCCCACGGGGAAGATGGAAGCAGTGAGCACCCTCCTTGCCAGTCCGAGTGATGCATCGCGCGCGCGCCCGCGGCCGCGCTTCGCAGGATGGCCCGCTCTTTCGATGGATTTTTCCCGCGCTCGGAGTCGCGTCTCTCCTCGCCTCCTGCATCCTGTGGTCGCTGCGCAAGCAGATGTGGGGCGACGAGGTGGTCACGGTCGTGGAACTTCGCGACCCCTCTTTGGCGCATCTGCTGCATGCCGTGCCGCGACTGGGCGGCGCCGGGATGCCGCTCTTCTATCTCACCGGGTGGCCGTGGGCGCATGTTTTCGGCCTGAGCGATCTCTCTCTGCGGTTGTACTCGTCGTTCGGGGTCTGCGGCGCCTTCCTGGTTTTGCTGGCGACCCTGCGCCGACGCTTCAGCGCGTCATCGGCTTTTCTCGGCGTTGCCCTCGGCCTGTTCGCTTCGCTGATCGTCCTCGACCAGAATGCGGAGGCTCGCGGGTACGGCCTCTACCTGCTGCTGTTCGCGCTCGCTCTTGCGCAGGCGTTGAGGGTCGCTGAGGCGCCGCGGCCTTCCGCGGCGGCACTCGCTCTGCTCGCGCTCAGCCAGGCAGGTTTGGTGCTGGGCCACATGCTCGGCCTCATCTATGCCGGGCTGATCCTGCTGGCCCTCATCGTTGCCGGCGCGTGGCAGCGCCGATTCCGCGCCCGGGTCTATCTCTGCTGCATGGCGGGCTGGCTTGCGCTCATTCCGTGGATTCCCGCGATCCGGGCCTCGGCGGCCGTCGGCAGGCCACATGGGTGGATCGCGATGCCTAGCCTGGGCGATCTGGCGTCGAGCCTCTCCTTCTGGCTCTTCACAGGACTCTACTGGCAGCTGCCTTACCGTTCTGCGATGCTGCTTGCATTCGGATGGGTCATCGGCCTGGTCTGGGTTGTCGGGCTGGTTCTGGCATCGGTGCATGCACTCAGAACGTCGACGCCCCCGGAGCGCGCCGTCTATCTGCTGGGATTCGCGCTGCTCCTGGCGCCGGCGGTCTTCTTCGTTATCTCGCACGTTGCCGCGCCCATCTTTCTTCCGCGCTACCTCATCCCATCCGCGCTCGGCATTGCGATGCTCACGGCGGCCTGGGCCGAGCGCAGCAAATTGGGGAAGGGAACTGGCGTATCAGCCCTGAACCGGCGGACACAAATTGCCCTCAGTTGTGCGCTTCTGGTCCTGCCCATCGCCACAGCGCTGCTGGCCAGGCCAGCGTCGCTCGACGTTTCCCGCATTGATGAACTTGCGGCCGGGCGACTGGTGGTCTGCGATTCGCTGAAAGATTTGCTGGTGATGACTCGCTACAGCGCTCAGCCAGGCGAGCTCGCCTATCCGATGAACGAGGCAGTAGCGAACGGCGAGCCGGGTGTCGATGCGGATTTTCGCCTGATGACCAATTACCGGCGGGAAGGCTATCTCGCGGTCGATCTGCCGGATGATTCCGCGATCCTGGCTCCGAGTTTAGCGGCTCGGAAGTCATTTCTGCTGCTCGACAACGGGGATGCGGCGTGGTTCCGCGTGGTCATCGAATCGAACCCGCGGTTCACCTGGAAAACCCTCGCTCGGATCGACAGCACTCGCCGCCTCATCGAAGTAGAACAAAAGCCTTGAGCCGGGTCGAGACTCAAACTCCAGCCGCCTGAGCGGTCAGCGTTAGCGAAGCGGTTTCCTTCTTTCCTTGTGCGGAACGCGCGTACAGATACCAGGCGAGCCAAACCGGCGCTGGCCACAGATACCACGCTGAGTGAAGACCCACGACGAAAAACGGCTGAATCTCGAGCGCAATGTAGATCGACGCGAGTACCGCGACCGCGGTTCGCGACGAAGTCCGCCAGGCGCCCACCATCAGCGCCGGCAGCGCGAGGGACTGATCGTAAATCCAGCAATACGGCGCGACGAGGATCGAAACCAGGAGAAGAGAATTGCCGTTTTCGATCCAGTCCCAGGCGTGCCGGCGCCGCCAGAAATACACCACCGCCCAGATGCAGCCGGGAATCGCGGGTACAAAGGCCAGCCATTTCGCAGAGGGATTGATGAGCTGGCGCAGCTCCACGCCGAAGCACGGAATAAATTCGTTCGCGATTCCCGAGGTGTGCGCCCACTGCAGGTATTGAGCAAAGGCTGCGGGGTCGATCAGGAGTGTGAGGCAACAGCTCACCGCGATGGCTGCCACCGCGCCAGCCAGAACCCGATAGCTGCGCGAAGCGACGATCCACAGCAGAAGCACGACGCCGAATGGGAGCAGCAGATGCGGTTTGAGCGTGCACAGCCACAGCGACGCGCCTGCCCAGAAGGGCCGCGTTCGATGCAGCCGCAGAAACAGCACCAGCCCCAACAGCAGAAAGAGGGAAGTCTGGCCCATGATGACGCACTGCAGCGCGGGCGGGAAGCAGTAGCCGAGCCACTCGAGGTGCGTTCCGGGTCGGCCAAACAGTTTCCAGATTGTCTGCACACAAAAAATCAGAATGCCCAGCATCAACAGTGACCACGGCAGCGCCGCCACCCGCGGCCCGATGAAACCCAGCGGCAGCGCCAGCGGCAGCGCCCAGGGCGGGTTCCGCATGTAGTAGGAGCCACGCTTGCCGTTGAATCCGGCGGCCCGCTCGAGCTCTCCCATCGCAACGGGATCGTAAGGATTGGCGTGGTGGACGAGTTGCTGGCCGGTCGCCCAGTAAACGACGTAGTCGCGCGCCCCCGCCAGGTGGCGCACCATCGGCATCACGCCCAGAAACAGCGCGGTGGTCGTGATGGCCAGGCCGCAGGCTATGGCGACGATCAGTTCCGAAAAGTCGGGCCGCTTTTTTGAAACGGGGGGATGATGCGCGTCCGCCATGGACGCAATTTTACGGTTGGGGTTATGCGGCCAGGAATGCCTCTTTCGATACTCGACGGGGAAGCCGTGGGCGGGTGTTCAGCAGTTCCGGGTCAGCATTTTTTGCACTTGGCCAGGATCGCCTTGTGCAGCCGCTCACGGAGATCGTCCGGCAGCGCGTAGAGCTCATGGCTGCGGTAAATCTCAATCGTCTTGCGGGTGGTGCTGAGGGTGATCTCGCAGTGCTCACAATCTTCCAGATGCTGTTGCAAATCGGCGCGCAACGGGATTGCCGCGTCCTGATCGAGCATCTCATCCAGCTGGGCCAAAAATTCCGTGCACGTCACTTCACACCATCCTGGGCCTGTTGTTTCTGTCCCCGCTTAAAGTAGCGGCTCAGCCGCTCTCGCAGCTGCAACCGCGCCCGCAGCAGGCGCGACTTAACCGCCGGGATACTCAATCCCAGCGTCTCCGCCGTCTCCTCGGTCGAAAGCCCTTCGACGTCGCGGAGCACGAACACCACGCGGAAGCCCGGCGGCAGCCCCTGGATGGTCTTGCGGAGAATATCGCCCATCTCGGACTGGCCGTAAAGCGCCTCGGGGTCGGGACTCCAGTCGGCCAGATCGCGCGGCATCGAGCCTTCTTCGGTCTCCACGTCCTCGTCAATGGAAACCATACGCCCGGTGCGCCGTTTGCGCAGGCGCATCAGCGACTCGTTGACCGCGATGCGCACCAGCCAGGTATAAAACTTCGAGTTCCCCTGGAACTGGTCGAGCTTCTCGTACGCCTTCAGGAACGCGTCCTGTACTACATCCTCGGCGTCTTCGCGGTTCTGAACGATGTGCTGCGCGATGCGAAAAACCTGGCGGTCGTATTGCCGCACCAGCTTCTCGTACGCGGCCATATCGCCCCGCCGCGCGCGCTCTACCAGCGCCACGTCAGGATGAACTTCGGCCGCTCCTTGTGATTGGATGGGAGAAGACATGAATGGCTTCAGAATCTGGACCGCAGCGGACAACGTGCTCTCCTCCAATAGTAAACGGCGGGGCTGGGCGGCGGCAAAGACGGGGCCGGCAGCTCTGCTCTGGGCTTTGTTCTTCTTTTCGATGGCGGGGTGCGGCAAAAAGACTCCGAGTTATGCGGGGCCGCCGGACACGGTACGACAGATTGTGATGAAGAAGTGGGAGATTGACCCCAGCCGCATCGAAGTGCCGCAGGGCGCGCGGGTGGAGCTGGTCGTTTCCTCGACCGACGTCGAGCATGGGATCGCGGTTCCGGGGCTCGGCATCCGCGAGCCGGTGCAGCCGGAACATCCGGCGGTGATCCGCTTTCTGGCGCAGACGCCCGGCGTTTACCCCATGCGATGCAGCATTCTCTGCGGGCGCGGGCACGGCAAGATGACGGGGGAGATTGTTATAACCGCGCGGGGTCGCTAGTCTCCAGTTGCCAGTTGCCAGTTGCCAGTTGCTAGTTGCCAGTTGGCGGTCGCCGGTCACCAGTTGCCGGTCTCCAGTCTCCGGTCTCCAGTCGTCTTTGACTACTCGTGCCGCAGCCCT
This sequence comes from uncultured Acidobacteriaceae bacterium, assembly GCA_963831055.1. GTDB lineage: Bacteria > Acidobacteriota > Terriglobia > Terriglobales > Acidobacteriaceae > Palsa-343. The sequence goes on from CAWHOU010000039.1 coordinate 46,127, forward strand.
CGCATGGGATCGACACCCGCTGCTCGCCGGGCCGGGAACCAGCTTGCGCCGAGCGCCACCAGAATGAGCAGGGCGCCCGATAGCGCAAATGTTGCCGGGTCCCACGACTTGAGCCCATACAGCATGCTGGCAATCAAGCGCGCCAAGCGCTGCGGTAGTCATCGGTACAATGAATCCGCGCAGTTTCGCGCCCGAGTCTTATCGCCATAGCGCAGGAGACGAACCCATGAGATCCAGGTGGTTGGCCATTTTGCTCATTCTGTTCCCCACGCTTCCGCGGCCAGCCCTTGCCTCTGTCACTCCTTACCCTCCTTATCCAGGCGCGCCACCCAGCCTTGCCTACCGAGTTACAGTCGACGGCCAGCCCGTCTTTGTCCACCGCTTCCCCACTTACAACCAGTTTCAATGGATGGACCACGCCAGCTTCTCTATGACCGGCAAGGTCCACGTCACCATTACCTCGTTCGTTAACGAACGCGACATCGTCACTTGCTATATTCGGCCCCTTGCCTACGGCATCCATCCCCAAATCGCCGGCAATACCGTCAGTTTCGACCTCGACCAACCCCGCTATCTCGTCATCTTCTTTAATGAAGAACCGACTTTCCAGAGCCCGGGCCTCCTGCTCTTTGCTGAGCCTCCCGAAAACAACCCTCCCAAACTCGGCGATCCAGGCGTAGTTAACATCCTCGATCACGGGATCGATAGCTCCGGCAAGAGCCTCGAAACCGCCAGGATTAACCAGGCTATTGCCGATGTCTCCGCGAAACCCGGTGGTGGCGTCCTTTTCTTTCCACCCGGCGTCTATCTCACCGGCACCATCCTCATGCAGAGCAACGTCCGCCTCTATGTCGCCGCTGGCGCCCTTATCCGCGGCTCACGCCACAGCGCGGACTACATCTCACCGCCCACCCCTCCCGGCTCGCGCCCCATCCGCGCGCTCGTCGTCTTCAATAACATCGAGAATGCCGGCCTCATGGGCCAGGGCGCTATCGACATGCAGGGCTATCCCTGGCTCTGGCACGATTTCCAGCCCGATGCCGGTGACGGTCAGTCCCGTTCCGAAGAAGGACTCGTCAACGATCCGCACCGAACCGGCATCAAAGGCTACGTCGTGAATAACTGCCGCAATATCTCATTCCAGGGTTTGCTGCTCCTCCGTTCTGCTTACTGGACCACCACCGTCTCCGACACCGACACCTTCTCCGCCACCAACATTAAAATCGTCAATCGCAAGCAGCAATACCACGACGACGCCTTCGACTTTACCGGCAACACCAGGCACGTCCTCGTCGAAAACAGCTTTGCCATGACCATGGACGATACCTTCGCTTTCTACGGCGGCAAAGCTTCGACCGTCGAAGATGTCGTGGTCAGAGGATTCGTGAACTACACTTATACCTCGGCCCTCGCCATCGGCTACGGGGGCGCGCCCAATATCCGCCATCTCCGCTTCGAAGACGTGCACTTTGTCGCCAACCAGAATAAGTTCGCGATCTGGATTCAGCTCACTCCCGCCTACTTCACCGGCAAGGGATATACTTCGGGCGCCCGGCCAAGCGACGACATCTCCCTCGATGACTTCCACTTCGTCAACACCACCTTCGAATCCGACGGCGGCCATATATACATCGACGGCGGCAAAGCCCCCCTGACCAACTTTTTCTTCGAGAATTGCACTTTCCTGAAATCAACCCGCCCCGGCGAACTCATGGGCAGCAACGTCGCTCCGATCCTTTTCAAGCACGTCACCATGAGGGGCAAACTAATCCGCAACCTCGATCAGCTCAAAGAAGCCGGCTACGAGATTTACTGCCCCGTCAAATTCGCCGAGTAAGTCAGTCTGGCCTTCGTGAGGTCCAGAGAACTCCTGTCCGTGTGCAGGTTGGCAGCCCCGAGGTCCTCCTCGATCGTCACTTAGCCCCTGTCACTTGCAGCAGGGCTGCGCTTCCAGCGTACAGCTTCACCGTGTCGTGCCGCGATTCCAGAACGAAGGCGCCGTTTCCGTGGTTGCCGTTTTCCGGCATCGAGACCTCGTCCAGACCGTAAACGCCGCAGGCGTTTGCGGAGAAGATCCCGACCGACTGTTCTGTGCTGGTTCCCTCGCAATGCAGCATGGAGTCTCCCGCGAAATAATTCCCTGCCAGCAGCCGGGCAAACACACCTTGTGCGCGGCTATATCCCGCGATGTCGCCATCGGGAGCCAGAACCGCGCTTTCAAGAGGGGAAAACTCGCTGCCTCCAATCAGGATGCGCGTCCCCGTCATATCGGTCTCGTCCCGATAGTGCAGAATGCTGGCCTCATGGGCAGCCACCGGACCCGAGATCGCCCGGACCTCAAGGATCACCGGAATCCTGGAACCGCCCTCCGCGATCTCGTCGAAGCGAACCGCAAGGGCCGACGGTGTCTGAACTGCATATGGAGCGGGGTCGAAATGGAACCGCGCTGATTCGACCACATGCCCGATCAGAGTCGTCCCGGCGGGAAGAACCTGGCCTTGGGGCAGATAGACAGCCTCTGTGGTTCTTGCGACGACCGTCGCACCGGGCCGGGTCGTGCCCGCCTCCAGAGTCTGTGTGAAGATCACAGGAATCGCAGTGGATGGAGGGATGGTTTCTGCCTGGCTGGGATAGGTTATAGCGAAACAACCCAGTGCGAGAAGCCCGGCCAGAGCAAACGAGCGAGTTAGCCTGACAGAAGAAATCATGGAAGCACTCCCTTACCGTTTGAATGACGCAAATGATGAAACCGCACCCGATAAGTGCGCGATCTGGCTTTTCAGGAGGTCATCGTCGATTAAAGTTCCTTTTAAGCTTTGACGATAGTAAGACCAAAACGGTCTCTTCCGCCAGACCTGGAGTGAGGGATCGCCCCATGACTGTCCTGGAATTGGACATGGCTTGCACGGGCAGCGCGGAGAGCGCCGCCTGAAGGCCTGAGTCCCGGTCCCATCCATTCATTTTCATTTTCGCGAGCGCGCAACAAATGAGGCGGGACCCTCGCAGGGTCCCGCCTCATTGAGGACCGACGAAATTCAGTTAGGGCAGATAGTACCGGAATGAGGATTCAATGACATTCTCAATCGCTCGCGGAGACCCACCTGCACCCACCCAGGTGTTTTTGACGATATAAACGTAATTCGCCCCGTATTGCACCGTGCCACCCGCGCCCTTGTGAAAGCGGTACCAGAACCCTGTCGTCCCGCCTTCCAGGTTTCTCGTGCTCGGAGAGCAGGATGGCGCAGTCGATGAGGTCGCTGTTGCCTCAATAAAGCACCCCGCGTTGTTGATCGTCTTCAGTCCGTATCCGAAGTTGCGGGGCAGGAACTCATCGGAGACATATCCGTACCAGTCCAGCCTCGTCGAAGGATGAGCCTCGAAACCTGTGAGCGCGTGCAGACTCTTTTCCGGAGCGAGGGCGCCAGCGGGCGTCACCACAACATCGGTCGATGTCGCCCCATAGCGCCCGACCTCGCCCCACGTGCCTTCCGCAATATAGGTGACCTTTTTGGTGAACACGGGAACCAGCGCCGCCGCGCCGAACCCGCCGCCCGGCATGGTGTTGTTGTGTCCCTTCGTGGTCGCCGTCGAGTCAATCCGGTCGCGGAAGGTGCGGCCGATCGCCTTGATCTCGTAATGTCCAAAGCCGGGATCGAAGGCAACTTTGGCAATCAGGTCCGGCGCCACGTTGGTCGAATAGGTCGTGTTACTCAGGGCGCCCGTCCCAGTAGTCGATAAACCGGACAGCAGGTTCGTGACACTGGCGGGCACATTCGCTGGAGTTACTCCTACCGTGGCCGCATTCTCAGCCGCAAATGCAGCCGTCACCTTGCTCAGGTCGAAAGCCTTCGTAACGCGGAACGCCGTCTGGCGAGCATAATCGTTCCCGATCATCTGGCTGCCGTCGACCAGAGGGGTGGCAAATTCCGCAAGGTTCTCTATCCCGGTGCGGCCGGTTGTGAAAAGCGACCACATCTGGCCGCCCGCGAATGTCCACCCGGTCGGAAACTGCACCCGGCCCCATAACTGACGGATACGGTTGCTGTATCCATTGCTCTGCACTTCGCTGGCGCCCGAGCCGCTGCCCAGAAAGTCTGTTTCGAAATAGCCGGTGATGGCCGCATTTCCCGCTGTGCTGTCGGTGCGCAGCGAAAGCCGCGTCTGCCGGGCCGTCGCGCGAAACTCGCTCAGATGCGCCATGACCTGCGAATCGTACGGGATGCTGTTGAACGTTGTGTTGATG
>CAWHOU010000040.1:0-115488 GCA_963831055.1 uncultured Acidobacteriaceae bacterium
GCGAAGCTGGAAGCGGCTCGCAAGGCAGTGGCGTAGGAGGGACGGTCAACACCATGCGCAAACGCCGCCCCAATTACCGGCTAGTGAAAATCCATCGCAACTACACGGTGGAAGAGGTCGCGCGCCTCTTCGGCACGCATAAAAATACCGTGCGGCATGGGTGAAGGCAGGACTCCCGCTGGACCGGAAGCGCCCCTCTGATTCTGGTCCGACCTTGCCGCGTATCTCAGGCGCGCCGGAAACAGAAAAACAAGCGGCCCTGCCAGCCAGGAGAAATCTACTGCGTGCGGTGCCGCGCGCCAAAGCAGCCCGCCGGAGACATGGCGGAATACCAGCCGATTACGGACAACTGGGGAACCTGGAGGGCATCTGCCCGGACTGCGACGGGATGATCTACCGGCGCGCCAGCATGGCGAAGCTGGCTGAGATTCGGGGAAATTGGACATCAGCTTTACGGAGGCGCAGCGACGAGTAAGTGAGTCAGAATAACCCTCCCGTAAACAGTGACTTCGGGCAGGGGTGAGCAACCATGATGAAACACAACCCCGAAAACGAGCGAATCAAGCGCCAATATTCGGCTATCTCAAAGAAGCCAAGCGGCACAGTGAGCCTACGGTGGACGCCGCCGCGAAGGCGCTGAGCCGGTTTGAAGAGTACAACCGCCAAGACTTAAAGCGTTTCACCCTGAGCAGGCGATTGCATTCAAGCGGCATCTGGCCGAGCAAACCGGCCAGAGGTCCGGGGAGAAGCTGAGCAAGGCGACCTTACACGCCACGCTGAAGCAGTTGAGAGCGTTCTTTTTCTGGCTTGCCGGGCGGCCGGGATACAAGGCGCGCCTTCAGTATTCCGATGCGGACTACTTCAACCTGTCGGATAAGGACGTGCGGATCGCCACGGCGCAGCGCGAGCGGAAAGCGCCGACGCTGGAGCAGGTAAAGCATGTGATCGCAGCCATGCCGGAAGGGAACGAGATTGAACGCCGCAACCGCGCACTGGTGGCCTTCGTGCTCTGACCGGCGCAAGGGATTCGGCGATTGCTTCGATGAAGCTGAAGCATGTGGACCTGAAGAAAGGCTGCGTTTACCAGGATGCCCGCGAGGTGAAGACAAAATTCAGCAAGACGTTTACGACCTATTTCTTTCCCGTGGGCGAAGAGGTCCAGCGGATTGTAGCGGACTGGGTGAGATTTCCTCACGAAAGAGAAGCTATGGGGCGGAGACGATCCACTGTTTCCGGCGACTGAAATGGCATTGGGGCAGAATCACCAGTTTGAGCCGGTAGGTTTGAAGCGGGCGCATTGGAGCAATGCCGGACCCATTCGGACGATCTTCAGGGAGGCATTCGAGCGGGCGGGCTTGCCGTATTTCAATCCGCACAGTTTGCGCAAGACGTTGACCCGGCTCGGCGGAGAGATGTGCCGTTCCGTTGAGGATTACAAGGCATGGAGTCAGAACTTGGGACATGAACAGGTTCTGACAACCTTCATGAGCTATGGCAAGGTGGCGACTGAACGGCAGGGAGAGATTATTCGGGAAATCGGTATGCCCAAGCCATCAGCCCAGCCCGCTGTGGACGACTCTTGCGGAAGCCTTACTCAGGAAAATGCAGGGTGCGGGCGTGAGCTCTCCCGCGTGCGCAGTAGACCTGCTTGCACTATGCCGCCGTGCCGCGAAAGGGCAGCACCTTGCCGCCCCGTTGGGTGTGCTCCAGAAAGTCCGCCCAGTCCTGCATCATTTTGGCGCGTGGCTCCAGGTAGAGCGCGTGGTTGTAGGCGGCGCTCACGGCGTTGCGCGGCGCGTGGGCAAGCTGCAATTCGATGTGCTCATGCGCGTAGCCCTGTTCATGCAGGATGGTGGATGCCAGCCCACGGAAGCCGTGGCCGGTCATGCGGCCCTTGTATCCCATGCGCTCCAGCGCCTTGAGGATGGTGTTGTTGCTCATCGGCTTCTTCGCGTTACGGTCGCCGGGAAAGAGCCAATTGCTTTGGCCCGTCAATGTGCGCAGAGTGTCCAGCACGTCCAATGCCTGCCGGGAAAGCGGAACGATGTGCGGCGTCCGCATCTTCATGCGTTCGGCGGGAATGTTCCAGCGGGCGGCTTCCGTGTCAAACTCTGCCCACGTCGCTCCAATCAGCTCACTGGTACGCACGAAGGTCAAAGCCATGAGTTTCAAGGCCAGCCGCGTGACGTGGGTACCCTGATAGACCTCAATCGCCCGAAGCAGGTCCGGCAGTTCGCGCGCATCCACGCGGGCATAGTTCACCTTGCGCCCGGACTTGAGAACGTCACTGGGGCGAATCTCGCTGGCCGGGTTGCGGGTGGAATAACCGTGGGCAATGGCGAAGCGGAAGACTTGCCCGGTTGTCTCCAGGGCGCGCTTGGCAATGTCCCGAGCGCCGCGTTGCTCAATGGTTTTGGTCATGGCCACCAGCTCCGGGGCTTCAATCAAAGCGATGGGCCGCGCGCCCAGGCAGGGAAAAATATCGGCGTCCATCCGGCGCTTCACATAGTCCACATGGCGCGGACTCTTACCATCTTGCCAGTGTGCCAGCCACAGGCGCGCAACGCTTTGGAAGGAATTTTCCGTTGCCGCCTTTTCGGCCTTGCGCTCTGCCATTGGGTCTACGCCGCTGGCCAGCACCTTGCGCGCCTCTGCGTGGCGCTCTCTGGCCAGAGATAGCGGCACATCGGGATACTTGCCAAAGGTCATGAGCTTGGACCGCCCCTCATGCCGAAAGGCCCAGCGCCAAATCTTTCCGCCCGCTGGCGTAACCCACAGAAACAGCCCGCCGCCGTCACTGACCTTATAGGGCTTTGCGCCCGGCTTGATTCGCTTGATTTGGATGTCTGTCAACCGCATGGAAGCCACCTCCGCCAAATGTACCCACAGCCCGCGACGAATGTACCCACAGATGTACCCGCACGAGTTGCTGGCTTCCATAGTAGCTAAATGGACGCTCTTAAGCAATAAAATGTTTGTTTTCAGCGGATTCTTGCTCTGAATTGGACTTCTTAGGATGTCCTTGGAAGGCTTAATGGCGGAGAGGGAGGGATTCGAACCCCCGATACCCGTAAAGGTATGCCTGATTTCGAGTCAGGTGCATTCAACCGGGCTCTGCCACCTCTCCGAGTCGAATTATCGCATGCTTCATTGGATGGTTGAAGCCACCAAATGGGGGAGCTTTGACTCCCGGTTTGGGCCAGGATTTCCTGCCATTCGGCCGCCCTGTCTTCGGTCATGGGAGATTCTTTTCCGCGACTCTGATCGGTTGAGGGGCGGCAAAATCCCTGCCTGCGATTCGAAAGCCCTGACGACAGGGCCTGAACCCCGGCGTCCCTGGAATGGGACTTTAGTGCTATCTCTTGGTTGCCATGCAGTACCAAAGTGACGATTGAAAAGATTACCTATGCTGGTAAGATTTGTCTACTTCTAGTGGCCGCTTTGAGAAGGATGCGCTTTTCAAAGTTGCCATAATCGTCGAACTAAAGCGCGCAAATTAAAGCACGTGATGGACTTTTATCGCTCGCACAGCAGTAACCAGGCAGCGATAAACTGTGGTGACTAACGTGCAACAGTAGGAGTAATTCTATTTGTTCCATTCGTTCTGCGCGCTGGCCAGAGAGAGCGGCAGAATCCGTTCGAACGGGCCGTTTCAGTGACGGGGGCATTCCGACTTTCCGGTGCCCTGGGCTGGAGTTCGGTCCGAAAATGCTGACGTTTTGCACGAGGTGAGGTAGATGTATTCGAGGTTTTTTGCTGCCTGCGCGGGTTCGGCCCGCAGTACTGTTCGCGCCTCTTCTGCCAATCGGGAAACTGAACTCAGTTCGCACTTTCAATCCGAAAGCCGGCTGCGGCGAATGCACAAATCGTGGTGCATCGGATTGGCCGCCTGCTGCGCCGTATCCCTGCTGTCGGGATGCGGAAATATCGAGGGCGGTCCGAGCGGCGGTGTGCCGGGTTCGCTGGTACCCTCATCCAGCGCGATCTCCTTCGGAACAGTCACCGTAGGCCAGACGGCAAGCGCTACTGTTTCGCTCCGGAACGAAAGCATCGATCCGGTGAAGATCTCTCAAATCAATGTCAGTGGGCAGGCGTTTACGCTGGCAGGCCAGAACAATCTCCCTGCCACGGTCGCCAGCGCCGGCGTCTACACCGTGACCGTGCAGTTCCGGCCCACAGCGGCCGGTTCGGCGGCAGGCGATCTGACGGTGGTGAGCAACTCCGATTCCGGAACGTCGACCATTACGCTGAGTGGCACGGGCGCGAGCACCGGAAGCACCGCAAGCCCGGCGTCGCTGAGCGCGGTTTCGTGCGACAGTGAAAGCATCGTGGGTACGGGCAGCGACAACTGCGCCGTAACGCTGACCGCGGCGGCTCCGGCGGGCGGCATGGCAGTAAACCTGGCCAGCAGCAGCGCCTCAGTCACCGTACCGGCTACCGTGACGGTTGCGGCTGGCTCACTCAGCGCGGGATTCAGCGCCACGGTCGCGGCCGTTACCGCCGCACAGACAGCAACCTTGTCCGCCGCAGCGGGCGGGGCAACAGAAACGTTCGCTCTGCAGTTGAGCGTCTCGGGACCGGCGCTGACGGTCGGCTCGACCACCGTTTCATTCGGCAACGTCAGCCTGAATACGCCGGCAACGCAGTCGGTAACGCTGACTTCCTCGGGGACGACTGCCCTGACCATCAGCGCCGGAACGATGACGGGCACGGGCTTCACGATGTCCGGTGTGACGTTTCCGGCCACGCTCACGCCGGGGCAGACGGCTACGCTGGATCTGCAGTTCGATCCGGCAACGTCAGGGGCGGCAACAGGATTAGTGACCCTCAGCGACAACGTTACAGGAGCGGCAACAGCGACGATTGCTCTGAACGGGACAGGCATATCGGCAACCGGCTATCAGGTTCAGTTGACGTGGAACGCGCCTGAGAGCACGACCGATCCGGCCGTTGGTTACAACATCTATCGGGCAGCGAACGGCAGCGCTACGTATACGCTTCTCAACTCGTCGGTCAACACGCCGACCACGTTCACAGATACCACCGTCCAGGATGGCACGAGTTACACCTATGAAGTCACCAGTGTGGATGCGTCGGGCGTGCAGAGCGTGCCGTCCAATCCCTACACGGCGGCGATTCCCTAAAACCGAAAGGCCGACGCTCTGCTCTGAGATGGCGTCGGCCCGGCAGATCAATCTGACTTTTTCTGTCGATTGCGCAATTACTGGCAGATGCTCAGCTCGATCCAGTCGCAGAGCATATGCCCGCAAAGGATGTGGCCTTCCTGGATGCGCGCTGTGTCCTTTGAATTGATGCATAGCGCCGCGTGCGCAATCCCCACCATCGCGCCTCCACCCTGGCCGGTAAAGGCCACCGTGAAGGCACCTCTCTTCTTCGCCTCTTCCAGCGCCAGGCATACGTTCTTGCTGTTTCCGGATGTCGAGATACCAACCAGGATATCGCCTTTCTGGCACAACGCTTCCACTTGGCGGCGAAAGACATGTTCGTAACCGTAATCGTTGCCGATGGCGGTCAGAATGGACGTATCGGTGGTCAGGGCAATCGACGCCAGGGCTCGGCGCTCCCGGCGAAAGCGCCCCATCAGCTCGGCCGCCAAATGCTGCGAGTCGGCGGCGCTCCCGCCGTTTCCGCACCACAGGACTTTTTTGCCGGCGACGACAGCAGTCGTCATCTCCGACGCGATGCGCTCCAGCAAAGGCTGTTGAGCATGGATGCTCTGGATGACAGCGAGATGTTCGGCGATCGCTTGTTCGAAGATCAAACCTGGTTCGACAGATGTTGGCATAGTTTCCTCACAAGGCTGTAACGACAGTCACACGCCGCAGTCCATTCTTCTTGATGAAAGGCGTCCCCGGCAATCCCACATAAGGGGCGCTCGTTCACTCGGCATATCCATAATCAGGAAGCCTCATGGAGGCGGTTGATGAGCGGTTCGACGAGCTCCGGCAACGATCCCGCGGCAAGCAGATGCGACTCTACCCCGGCAGCGTCGCCCGCCTGGACGATGTCTGGACCGCCGATAAGGGCTGCGCGGCGATGGGCGACATTCCAACGATTCAGCATGTCTGAGATCATGCCCGCTGCCGTTTCGCGCCGCGCATTCGGGGTGCCTTCCGCAGGCCGAAGATCATCGATGGCAGCCCCGAACGAGAGAAGCTGCCGGAGCAGGTTATCCGGAAGCGGTGCGGCGTCTGGCGCGCCGCCATCAATCAGGAATGCATGCGCGCCCGCATCGTTCACCATGCGGACTGCCTCTTTCGCTCCCTTTATCCAGTTGCCGTTCCCGATCAACACATCACGGTCAAAAGATATAGCCGGCCGCAGTAGACGCTTCGGTAAATCCTGGCCCGCACGGAGATAGTCCGAAGGGATTCCGATATCGATGAAGAACCCCTCAAGAACGGAGGAGGTAAGCTGCCGCTGGCTGACAAGAGTGGGAAGGATGTCCTTTTCGAGCGAGCACTCCGGCGAAAGCTGCGAGAGCAGGCGGTGATCGAAAACGTAAATGCCGCAACTGATCAGGCCTGGTGCCGCGCCGCCTGTTTTTTCACGGAAGGCCACGATCCTGTCGCCCTCGATTTCCGCCGTCCCATAGCGGGCGCAATCTTCCATCTGGCGCAGAAGAACGGAGCCAATGGCGTCCTGGGCTGCAGCTGCGGAGAAAAAGCGGGCGAGATTCGTGTCGAACCAGGAATCGCCGTTGATCAGCAAAAAAGGATCGCGCAGCAAATGGCGAGCATGCCAGAGAGCTCCGCCAGTGCCGGCCGGCGAGGGTTCGACCGAAACAGTGACGGAAAGGCTTTTAGGGACCCAGGTCGAAAGCTCGCTGCAGAAACCTTCGACGCGATCGGATTTATGTCCCGCCAGCAGGATCACTTCGTCGATTCCGAAACGCGTCAGTTCGCGCAGGACCCATGCCAAAAACGGCCGACCGCCGCTATCGAGCAGAGGCTTGGGTGTGTCCGCAGTCAGAGAGCCGAGCCGCGTGCCAAGGCCGCCGACCAGAACTGCGCATTGACGAGGAATTTTCACCAGGGTGTTGGATCGCAGAAGATCGTCGGCTTCCCTGCCCCGCATCTGCCGCTTGAGGATTTGCTCGGAACATCATCATTATCCCACGCTTGCTCGCGGGGAATAGGATGAGCATCGCACCGGCCGCCGCCGATGAATCGACGAAACCGGGCGATGGCTAATCGATGAAGTAGCCGATTTCGGTCAGCACATTCTCGCTCAGTTCCACACCCAGCAGGCGAGCTCCGCGCGTGAGGCTCTGTTCAAACGAATCGAGGACGTAGCCGGGGAGATCCGTCTGCCGGCGAAGCATACGGAGCAAAGCCGCACTGTCCGTTGGGTATTCGTAGTCTCCCGGCAACCCGCATGTTGGGCGGATGATCAGCGTAACTGGGATCGGCCCTCCGCTGGATGCGGAGCGCTCGGACGGTCGAGTGCTGAGATTAACTTTCATAGGGGAATCCTGAGGCCAATGCGCCTAACTCTCAATGGCACTGATGGGTAACTGGGGCGTGACCAAATGGGGAGGCCAGATGCTCCGGCATGGCTTCGCATTCCACGCTTGGGTCACCGGCCAGCAAACCGGCGCCTGCAAAGCAATGATTCAGTCGGCTGAGGAGAATATCAGCTTCGCAAAACCTTGATGGGGTCTACACGCGTCGCCCGCCAGGCAGGAAGGAGACAGGCAGCAACGGCGACGATGGTCATCGTCACCAACGCCGTTCCGAACGCGACGGGATCGCGGGGACTCACGTGAAAGAGAAGGTTCCCGAGTAGTCGCGTCACGGCCAGGCCCACGGCCATACCAATGAGGATGCCACACGCCGTCAATCTGAGGCCGCGCACCAGGACCATGCGAAGCAACCGTGTGCCGTCCGCGCCCAGAGCCATACGGAGGCCCAGCTCTCGGCCGCTCTGCGCGACCGAGTAAGAAATAACGCCATACAGTCCGATCGCGGCAAGGATCACCGTCAATCCCCCCAGAAGACTCACCAAAGTTACGGCCACCAGTTGTGGCGAGGTCGAGCGATTCACCTGCTCCTGCAGCGTGATCAGCTCATTCAGTGCCACGTTTGCATCCAGTGCGCGAACCTTTTCGACGAGTGCGTCGGAAATGACCTGCAGGGGCTGGGTTGTGCGGAGATACAAAACCGGCGCTCGAGAGAAATCCTGCAGGAGGGGCAGGTAGAAGAATGGCTTCGGATCCTCGCGCATGCTCTCGTATTTCGAATCGGCAACCACACCGGCGACGATGGCCCAATGGCCTTTCACTTTTACGCGGCGGCCGATAGGATCCTGCCCGCGCCAGAAACGCGCGGCCATGGTCCTGTTCACAATGGCGACCAGCGGCGCATTCTCATTGTCGTTGCTTGTAAATTCCCGGCCGGAAAGAAGTGGGATGCCCAGAGTGGCAAAGTAGCCCGGACCAACCTGGTTGTATTCGACGGTGGGTTGATCCTCGACAGGAACTTCATAACCGTCGACGGCGATCGGCGTCGAGGTGTAAGAGCCATAACTGAGTGGGGACGTACGAGCGAATGCAGCCGACTCCACACCGGGCATAGCCCTGACCCGATCGATCAGGTCGTCCTGAAAGCTTTTCGCGCGGGGCGCGTCGTATCCCGCGGCTACCAGCGATACGCCCGTTTGCACAACGCTGGTGGTGGAAAAGCCTGGACTGGCGGCGCGGATTTTCCTGAGACTCTGCAGCAGGAGCGCCGCACCCAACAGCAGGATAAAGCTGAGACTGACCTGCACCACGACCATGCCGGAACGTATCCATGCTCTGCCACGCGCGCCGACGACCGCCGAACAGTCGGACCGCAGAGCATCGGCCACGTGAAGGTCACGAGTTTGAAACGCGGGAATCAGGCCAACGATCAGCGTGACGATCAAGCATATACCGGCGTTGAGGAACATCACGCGCCAGTCGATCTCGCCGGGGAGATACATCGTTATGCGTGAACGCGCGGGCAGGAGCAGAACCAGCGCGTGCCGGCACACCCAGGCGACCAGCAGTCCGCCGCCCGCGCCGATTACCGAGAGGATCAGCGCTTCCGTGAGCAACTGCGTCATCAAACGCGAGCGGCTGGCTCCAATGGCAAGACGAAGCGTCATCTCATGGCGGCGGCCTAGGGATCGAAACAGAAGCAGGTTCGCGACGTTCGCGCAGGATATGAAAAGAACGCACGCGGCCACCACGATCATGACCGCGAGGGTTGGGAGCAGAGTCCCGGCATTGTTGAATGGGGTTTGCCACAAGGGCCATAACCTTACGCCCCGACCGCGATTGGTAGCTGGGTAGTCTCTCTCGAGCCGGGTCGCGATCGCCGAGATCTCCTCCTGCGCCTGCACGCGCGTGACCCCGGGCTTGAGCCGCGCATACGCTTCAATCCAGCGGGCCCCGCGGTCCTCAAGCTTGTATTCGCCGCTCTCGAAAGTCTCCTCCATCGAGACCGGGACCCAGAACTGCATCGCCCAGCCGACGAAGGTTCCGTAGAAGCCTGCCGGCGCGACACCGATGATCGTGTGCGGGACGTTATTCAGCCGTTGCACTTTTCCGATAATGTTTGGATCGCTGTTGAAGCGGCGCCGCCAGAGCTGATCGCTGATGACAACCACCGGATGGGCATTGCTGCCCACGTCTTCGCTTGCTTCAAACCCGCGCCCCAGAGCGGGACGAACGCCGATCGCATCGAAATAGTTTGCCGAAACGATGCTGCCGATGGTGACTTCGGCGCGGGGTCCGATATTCAGGGTGCTGGAGGTAATCTTGCTCACGAAGATCGCCTCGCACTGCGTGCAGCTCTGCCTCAGAGCAAGAAAATCCGGCCAGGAAATCTCGGTTGCCCCGCTTTCGCCCCGCGATGTTCCGGCCAGGGCCACCAGCCGCTCCTGATGCTGAACCGCGGGGTAAGGGCGGAACAAAATCCCTTCAAGCCAGCTGAACACCGACGCGTTTGCACCGATTCCCAGGATCAGGCAGAGGATGGCGAGAGCGGAAAATCCGGGGTTGCGCGAGAGTTGACGAAACCCGTAACGCAGATCCCGCACCAGGTTCTCGGTCGCATTGAAACCATGCGCCTCCACACACTGTTCCCTGATCTGTGTGATCCCACCCATGGCACGAAGGGCAGCGTCGCGTGACTGCGCGGCTGAGAGGCCCGCCGCGGCGTTGGCTGCGATTTGCTGTTCGAGATGATCCCTGAGCTCATCTCCGACTTCGCTGTCGATATCGCTGCGACGGAAGAGACTGCGCACTCGCAGGGGCAGGGTATAAAGCCAGTCGCCGAAACCCATCTTCACGCCTCCCCGAGATTTACGATGGCGGAGATGGCGCCGGACAGGCGGTTCCAGGCGGCTGCCTCTTTTTCAAGCTGCCGGCCCCCGAGCCGCGTCAGCGAGTAATACTTCGCGCGCCGGTTGTTTCCGCTGGGGCGCCACTGAGCTTTGATCCAGCCCCGCTGTTCCAGCTTGTGCAGCGCTGGATAAAGCGAGCCAACGCTGACGCCCAGCACGTCACCGGAAATTTGCTTCAGGCGCAGGCTGATGGCCCAGCCGTTGAGCGGCTCCAGCGCCAGTATCTTGAGCAGCAGCATGTCCAGAGTTCCCTGGACCAGTTCTGAAGGCTTGCTCACGGGGCCTCCTGTCGGTTACCGAGTAAGACTACATCGCAACGGCTTGGTTAGCAACTGGGGAGTACCGGGTTGCGCTCGGGTGGACTTTCAATTGGACTGCGGTTTGCCTCGATCGGCCGCAACAGTAGAATCACTCTCAGGCACCTATGTCCCCGACCCCTTCAGACAGAATCTCTTCGGACAGAATCTCTTCCGACAGAACTACCGAACTCAGGGATCGCATCCAGAGCCGGCAGGCGCGCATCGGCATCGTCGGGATGGGGTATGTTGGGTTGCCCCTTGCGCTGCTCTTCAGCGAGGAGCGTTTCCGCGTCACCGGTTTCGACATCGATGCGCACAAGGTGGAAACGCTGAACCAGGGCGGTTCGTATATCGTCCGCATTCCCGCCACTGAAATTCAGCTGGCCAAGGAGAACGGCTTCCGCGCGACATCGGATTATGGCGAGATCGGGACGATGGACGTGGTGATCGTCTGCGTGCCTACTCCACTGAACAAACATCACGAACCTGACCTGAGCTACGTCACGGGAACGATTCGCAGCATAGCCCCGCATTTCCACGAGGGGCAGCTCATGATTCTGGAGAGCACGACTTATCCCGGAACCACGGAAGAGATCGTCGTCCCCCTGCTCGAACAGGGAAATCCAGCGGGGTTGAAAGTGGCGCGTGATTCTACGAGTCCTGGATTCTATGTTGCGTTTTCACCCGAGCGCGAGGATCCGGGCAACGATACGATAGCCCGGCGCGATATTCCGAAGGTGGTGGGCGGGTGCGGCCCCGCGGCCCGCGACCTGGCCTGCGCCGTCTACGGGGCGATCTTCAACCGCACAGTGCCGGTGTCATCGCCCGCGGTCGCGGAGATGACCAAGCTCCTCGAAAATATTTACCGCTGCGTCAACATAGCTCTGGTGAACGAGCTGAAGCAGCTTTGCATGCGGATGGACATCGACCTGTTCGAGGTGATCGACGCGGCTAAGACCAAGCCCTTTGGGTTCCAGGCTTTTTATCCGGGCCCGGGCCTTGGCGGGCATTGCATCCCTATCGATCCTTTTTACCTTTCATGGAAGGCGAAGGAGTTCGATTTCAATACACGCTTTATCGAACTGGCAGGGCAAATCAACACTGCGATGCCCTACTTCGTGGTGGATAACATCATCGAGGCCCTGAGCCGCCTGGGCAAAGGCCTCCTCGGCGCTCGCATTCTGATTCTGGGACTGGCTTACAAGCGCGATATCGACGACTTACGGGAATCTCCGTCGCTCACCATCATCGAGCTGCTGCAGAAACGCGGTGCTCACGTCGAGTACAACGACCCGTTTTTCCCCAGTGTCGGGCACGGCCGCAAATACGCCCTCAACATGACCAGCACGCCGCTCGATAAAATCCCTGATTTCGACTGCGCGGTGATTGTGACGGACCACTCGCAGTATGACTATCCGGCGATCGTCGCCAAAGCGAAGCTGGTCGTCGATACGCGCAACGCGACGAGGGGAATCGAGGCCAGCAATATTGTGCGCTGCTGATCGGCGCGTGCGGCTAACAATTCCGCGAAATCCCATTTCGCTTTAACGCAGGCACTCTTCAGGGAGCGACATGTGCTGAGAGATTCGGGTGACGAGTTCCCTTGCAATCGCAAGCGACGCGGTGGCCGCTGGAGATGGCACGTTGAACACATGCATAATGCGCGGCGTATCCTCGAACTGGAAATCGTCGATAAGAGAGCCGTTGCGCCCCAGCGCCTGAGCGCGAACGCCTGACCCGCCTGGCACGAGATCCGCGGAGTCGATTTCGGGGACCAGCCGTTGTAATGCCCGCACGAAAGCCGGCTTCCAGAAAGAGCGATAGTATTCGCCGACCGCGCTCTTCCAGTGCGTCGCCGCCATCTTCCAGAAGCCCGGAAACAGGAGGGCGTTGCTCAGGTCGCGCACATTGATGTCTGTGGTGCGATATCCATTGCGCCGGAAAGCGAAGACGGCATTGGGGCCAGCTTCAATGCCGCCGGCGACTCGACGCGTGAAGTGGACGCCCAGGAAGGGGAAGCGCGGATCGGGGACAGGATAGATCAGTCCGTTCACCAGGCTGCGCCTCTGCGGTACAACCTCGTAATATTCGCCACGAAACGGAACAATGCGCACGTTATCGTGCGATCCGGCCATACGCCCCACATAATCGCTCTGCAACCCAGCGCAGTTGACAACATAAGTGGCGGCCAAGTCGCCCTGCTTCGTCCTGATCTCCACCGCATCCGAAGTTTCGCGGATTCCGAGCACCGCCGCATCGCAGCGAATGTCGCCTCCGCGCTGCCGAATCAACTCGCCCATTTTGCGCGCGACGTTGAGATAGTCGACGACGCCGACCTCAGGGACATGAATTCCGCGCAGTCCTGAAGCGTGCGGTTCCAGCTCCGCAATCTCAGCCGTCGAAACGAGGCGAAGGTTCGGGATGCCATTGGCGATTCCGCGCTGGTACAGCATTTCGAGTTTCGGGAGCTCCTCCGGCTGCGTGGCGACGATCAGCTTGCCGGTGATCAGATATGGAATCCGGTGTTCCTGGCAGAAGCGGACCATGTCGCCCGAGCCGGCGCGGCAGAGTTTCGCCTTGAGCGATCCCGGCTTGTAGTAGATACCTGAATGGATCACGCCGCTGTTATGGCTGGTCTGATGGCGAGCGATCTCCGATTCCTTTTCGAGGATCACGAGTTCCGCATCGGGATGACTGCGCAGAAACTCCAGCCCAGTGGCGAGTCCAACGATGCCGGCTCCGATGATGACAATACGAGGACGTGACACAGATTCCTCCTGAAATACCAATCTTCGCTGGATTGCGACTCACAAATATAGCAGGCTCCCATTGGCGTCTCGACTTTACCCGGGTGCGCGAAGAGGTTCCATGCATCTGCAGTTACCGCGGTCCGCAATGAGTTTTTTCGCCTTCGACGCATCGACGCCCCCGAGTTTGCCGTCGTGCTTGTTTGTTCTCGATGCCCGCGGCAAACAAGGGCCGGACCTTGTCGGTCCGGCCAGTTTGAATCGCGAGGTTGTGGAGAGCTTCACTTGAAGCTCCGTTATTCAAGCGTCAGGGTGACGGTTGCGGTGTGAGTGTCGGCACCGGTCGTCCCCGAAACCGTGACTGTGTAGAGAGTTCCCTGGCCAGTCTTTTGTCCGCTGGAACCGCCGTTGCTGCCGCATCCGGAGAGGGCCGTGGTGGCTACCACTCCGCCGAGCGCCAGCAGAAGCAGGCAGATCATGCGGCTCAACCGGCGTCCGTGCCGCCGCATTCTCCGCGTGCCCGCGAAAGGCAACAGGAGGAATGCCAGCGCCAGCGGCGCCATCTTGCGGCCGAGGTCGAAAGGCTGAACCGCCGCCGAGCCCGTCGCAGCTGTGGCGATGGCCATGTTGACCGTCAGCGGGCCGGCGTTGGCAGCCACCGAAGACGGTGTGAAGGTTACAGTCGACCCGGTCGGCAGGCCTGTTGCGCTAAAGGTGACCGTGCCTGGATAGTTGGTCCCGGTGTAGGTGGGCGCTACGGCAAGCTGATAGGTGAAGGTTGTGCCGGGATTCCCCAGTTGCGAAGGGGGCGTCGCAGTCATCGTGAAGTCCAGCGCCGCGACGGTGATGGTTGTCGCCGAAGTTGTGCTGCTGGCGGTGAAGTTGGTGTCGCCGCTGTAGACCGCGGTAATTGTGTGGCTTCCCGACGAGAGGGTCGTTGTGGAGTACGTCGCAACGCCCGCGCTCAAAGTCGCTGTATTGAGCAGCGTCGATCCGTCGTAGAAGCTGACGGTCCCGGTCGGAGTTCCTGTTGTCGCCGAAGCCACGGTGGCAGTCAGCGTCAGGTTGCCTCCCACGCCGAGTGTACTGCTGTTGGCTGCCAGCGTTGTCGTACTGGCCGCCTGGGTGATGGTGAGCGTCCCGTTATCGATCACAACGGTGTAGTCGCTGAGATTCGATCCGCTTGCGCTGGGGACGATTGAGTAATTTCCAACGCTGGAGCCGATCGTGGCGGTCGTCGTGAAGGACTCAGTGAAAGTGTCGCCGTTCTGCTGGCCGGTTATGGTTCCGGTGAAGGTTGGATTCGCCACGCCATAGACCCGGGTGGCATTGTTGGCGGTTACGGTGAGGGTTCCACCGGTGACGGACAGCGGCGCCGTCGCCGTGGCGGTTTTGTAGTCGGTCGTGTCCGTCGGTGCGAAGGTCACACCGAGGGTGTAAGTGCCCTCGGCCAGCACAGTGCTGGCTGAGACTGCCGCCGCCGTGCCGCCCGTCGGCGTAGCTGTGTAGGCGAAGCTGCCCGCGACCGAGTTGCCGCTGTAGCTGGCAGTTGCGTTTAGCAGAGCGGAAAGGCTGGTCCCGTAGGCAATGCTGGAGGCCGGTGTCCAGGCGACAGTCGGCTGATCCTGATTGACCGTTAGCGCCACTGTCTTTGGCGTCGGAGGCGCGTAGGAGTTATTGGACGGCGCGAAGCTGGCCGTCAGCGTATAGGAGCCAGCGGTTAACACTGTTGACGCAGTCACCGTGGTTGCTGTGCCGCCTGTCGGCGTTGCTGTGTAAGTGAAGGTACCAGCCACCGAGCCGCCGTTATAGGATGCGGTCGCGTCCAGAACTCCCGACAGGGTGGTCCCGTAGGCGATCGGTGAGGGATTAGCCCACGTAATCGTAACTCCGGCGGTTCCAATCGAGAGAGTGTAAGCAACCGCGGCGCTGGAGTACGGACCGGTTCCTGTGCTGCTGTCCGTCGCTTTCACCGTGATCGGGAAGCTCCCGGTTACAGTGGGCGTTCCGGCCAGCACGCCGGTGCTGCTGTTAAAGGTTAACCCGGCAGGCAGGGTTCCTGTTTCCGCGTAGGTATAGGGTGCCGTGCCGCCGCTGGCTGTGAAGGTCTGGCTGTAGGCCGCGTTCGCAGGCGCGGACAACGTCCCGGCCGCAGGCGTCAGGGTTACGGTCGGTGCCCCGACCGTCAGTGTGTAGTTCTGGGTGCCGGTAAAGTTGGCGCTGTCCTTCGCCGTCACGGTGAAGGTGAAGCTTCCACCGGCGGTTGGCGTCCCCGCAATCGTCCCGGCCGAGCTCAATGTTAGACCAGCAGGCAAAGCTCCGGTTGTGACGGTATAGGTGTAGGGTGAGGTGCCGCCGCCGGCGGCGACACTCTGGCTGTAAGCCGCCGCGACGGTTGCAGCAGGAAGCGTCGTCGGCGTGATCGTGATTGTCGGCGCGCTCACGGACAGCGTGTAGCCCACCGTCTTGCTGAAGGGCGAACCTGTTCCTGTGGTGCTGTCCGTCACCTTGATGGTGATGGGGAAGGTCCCACTCACCGTCGGTGTTCCGGCAAGCGTGGCTGTTGCAGCAGTCCACGTGACGCCGGTCGGAAGAGCGCCCGTCTCGGTCCAGGTATAGGGCGAGGTTCCTCCGCTGGCGGAGAAGGCCTGCGTGTAGGCCACATTCGTCGAGGCCGCAGGCAGGGTGGCCGGCAACACGGCGAGCGTTGGACCGTTCACAGTCAGCGTCACGTTCTCCGTGCCTGTGAAGTTGTCACCGTCTTTCGCGGTTACGGTAATGGGGAAGCTACCCGCAGCCGTCGGTGTTCCGGAAAGGAGGCCCGCTGCGGAGAGAGTGACGCCGGCCGGCAGCGCGCCTGTTTCCGTCCAGGTGTACGTGCCGGTTCCGCCGCTGGCGGCGAATTGCTGACTGTAAGCCGCGCCGGCGGTCGCCGCAGTCAGCGACGCAGGCGTGATCGTGATGGTGGGCGCGGTGACGGTCAGCGTGTAGGCATTGGTCTGGCTAAACGGTGAACCGGTACCCGTGGTGCTGTCCGTGACCTTGACGGAGATTGGGAAGGAGCCGGCCTGCGTTGGGGTCCCGGAGAGCGTTCCGGCGCTAAATGTAATGCCGGTCGGCAATGTGCCGGTCTCTGTGTAGGTGTAGGGCGATGTGCCGCCGCTGGCTGTGAACGTCTGGCTGTAGGCTACTTCGCTTGTCGCCGTTAACGCACCCGCCGCAGGCAGCAGCGTGATGGCCGGTCCATTGACCGTCAACGTGTACGCTTTGCTTCCGGTAAAGTTGTCGCTGTCTTTCGCGGTGACTGTGATCGGGAAGCTGCCGGCCTGGGTTGGCGTTCCGGCGAGCACGCCCGCTGTGCTCAGCGTGAGCCCGGCAGGCAGGGTGCCGGTTTCTGTATAGGTGTAAGTGCCGGCGCCGCCGGTCGCGGTGATCGTCTGGCTATACGCCACGGCTGCCGTGGCCGCCGTCAGCGATGCCGGGGAGACTGTGATGGTCGGGCCGTTGACGGTGAGGGTATAGGCGTTGGTCTGGCTATAGGGTCCGGTTCCGGTGCTGCTGTCCGTGGCCTCAATCGTGATCGGGAAAGAGCCGCCCTGCGTCGCGGTTCCAGAGAGTGTCGCCGTCGCAGTGTTGAAGGTGATGCCGGTCGGCAGCGTTCCCGTCTCCAGCCACGTGTAAGTAGGTGTCCCGCCGCTCGCCGTGAAGGTCTGGCTGTACGCCGTTTCGCCCGTAGCCGTCAGCGTTCCCGCCGCCGGAGTAATGGTGATGGTTGCCCCGTTCACCGTCCAGGAGTAGGCCTGTGCGCCGGTGTTGCCGTTGTGGTCGGTTGCCGTAACGGTGAAAGTAAAGCTGCCACCCGCGGTCGGCGTTCCCGAGAGCAGACCTCCGCTGGACAAGGTCACTCCGGCAGGCAGCGCACCTGCGGTTATCGCGTAGGTATACGAAGCTACGCCGCCACTGGCGGTGAGCTGCTGGCTGTAAGCCGTGGCCACGGTTGCCGCGGTGAGGGTTGTGGGAGCAATGGTGATCGTGGGTGCGGTTACCGACAGTGTGTAGCTATTGCTCTGGTTATACGGTCCCGACCCCGTGCTGCTGTCGGTCGCCTTGATGGTGATCGGGAAGGAGCCGGTTTGCGCCGTCGTTCCGGAAAGCGTGGCCGTCGCGGTGTTAAAGGTAATGCCCGTCGGCAGCGCTCCAGTTTCGAGCCAGGTATAAGTCGCTGTGCCGCCGCTGGCGGTGAAGCTCTGGCTATAGGCTACGTTCTTGGTTGCGGAGAGAGTTCCTGCCGCGGGAGTAATGGTGATGGTTGGGACGTTCACCGTCCAGGTGTAGGCCTGTGCGCCGGTATTGCCGTTGTGGTCGGTCGCCGTGACGGTGAAGGTGAAGCTGCCGCCCGCGGTCGGCGTTCCCGAGAGCAGACCTCCAGCGGATAGGGTAACTCCGGCGGGTAGAGCACCGGAAGTTATTGCATAAGTGTAAGTAGCCACGCCACCGCTGGCCGTGAGCTGCTGGCTGTAGGCTGCGTCCACAGTTGCCGCGGTGAGCGTTGTGGGAGCAATGGTGATCGTCGGCGCGCTTACCGTCAGCGTGTACGCATTGCTCTGGTGATACGGTCCTGATCCGGTGCTGCTGTCGGTCGCCTTGATGGTGATCGGGAAGGAGCCGGTTTGCGCCGTCGTACCCGATAGCGTTGCCGTCGCGGTGTTAAAGGTAATGCCCGTTGGGAGCGCCCCAGTTTCGAGCCAGGTATAAGTCGGCGTGCCTCCGCTGGCGGTGAAGGTCTGCGAGTAAGCGACGTTCGTGGTGACCGTCAATGTTATCGCCGCCGGTGTGATCGTGATGGTCGCAGCGTTAACGGTCCATGTGTACGCCTGGTTGCCCGTATTGCCGTCGTTGTCGGTGGAGGTAACTGTGAAGGTAAAGCTTCCGCCGGCTGTCGGTGTTCCCGAGAGCAGACCTCCGTTGGACAGGGTGACGCCGGCCGGCAGCGCGCCGGAGGTTATCGCGTAAGTGTAAGCAGCCACGCCGCCGCTGGCGGTGAGTTGCTGGCTGAAGGCAGCGCCCACCGTTGCGGCGGTCAAGGTTGTGGGAGCAATGGTGATCGTGGGCGCGCTGACCGTGAGGGTGTAGCTGAAGGTCTGGCTAAACGGCGCCCCCGTGCCCGTGCTGCTGTCGGTCGCCTTCACGGTGATCGGGAAGGAGCCGACGTCGGTCGTCGTCCCGGAGATAATATGGGTCCCGGCGTGCCAGCTAAGGCCTGTGGGCAGAGCGCCGGTCTCCGTGTAGGTGTAGGGCGCCGTACCGGCGGCAGCGGTGAAGGTCTGGCTGTACGCCACATTCTCGGTCACCGCGAGGGTTCCGGCGGCCGGCGTCATGGTGATGGTTGGGGCGTTCACCGTCAGCGTGTAATCCTGCCGGGCGAAGTAGCCGTTATGGTCGGTTGCCGTTACGGAAATTGTGAAGCTGCCGGCCTCGGTGGGCGTTCCTGTGAAATGGCCTGCGGCTGACATTGCGATTCCGGCAGGCAGCGTGCCCGTCTTTGTATAGGTATAAGGAGCCGTCCCACCGCTGGCGGTGAGATCCTCGGCATAGGCCACGCCGATGGTAGCCGCCGGCAACGTAGCCGGCCCGATGGTGATCCCCGGCCCCGGATCGAGGGTGAGATCTTCGGGTCCTGCCGTAAGTGTGGTAGTGCCGACAACTGGAATCGAAACAGAAAGCGTGTAGTCATCCGTGGTTCCGCTGGCGGAGTCAATCGTGAGATTTCCGAAGCCCGCCCCGGTGCCACTAACGGTGGTAGCCGTTCCGGTTCCAGCCGCGATGGTCCCCGGCCCCGTTCCGCCCAGCGCCAGCGTGATCGGCACACCACCCTGGTTCAGGCCGTTTTCCGTGACTGAAACCACGACCTCAGGAGTGATGCTCGGCGAGTTGGCGTTGCCGGTGTAGGGAGTGCCCGGGTTAACGAACTGTGCCGAGGTATAGGCCGTCTGCACCGCGCCTGCATCGACACAGGGCGACGTGACCCCTGTATATGTGGTGTTCGTGTTCGCGAAACCGCGCTCGTCGGTGGTGACTCCGGCAGGGATATCGGCTGCCAGCCCTGCGCAGATCGCCGAGCTTCCGGGCGGAGGAATCATGGTCGGCGTCGTGCCGCCGTAATTGCCGAGCGCAGCCAGAGCCGGTGTGGAAGCCGGATAGACGTTGCCGCCGCCGGAGGTGGGGCAATAGGTGCTGGTGCACTCGCCCGTATCCGCGAAGATGTCGTTTTTCGCCACCAGTGTGCCGTTGTCGAAATTGATTCCGTACGGCGTGTTGCCCGATAAGGTGGTGTTGTACACGCTCAGCGGCGCACCGTAGACACTGTGGATGGCGCCGGCATTGGTCGCCGTATTGCCCGTGAAGGTGCTGTACTCGACCGACAACAGGTTGTTGGTGCTGTTGTTGAAGATCGCGCTGCCCGCGGGAGCGGTGTTATTCGCAAAGGTGCTGTCGAGGACGGTGAGGCTACCGGTTGTACTATAAATCGCGCCGCCGGCATTGGTCGCGGTATTGCCGGTGAAGGACATCCCGCTCACCGTGAGGTTGGTCTGGTTGTAGATCGCACCACCGGTGCCGTCCTCGTTCGCGGGGGGATTGGAATTGTTGTAGCCGTTGGCAAACGTCATCCCGGAAAGATAGACATTGCCGCCTTTCGCGCCGAGGAGTACGTAGCCATTTTGGCCTGTGACGGTAAGAGAATTTGCGCCAGGCCCAATTATGTTGGTGTCGTAGAAAATGCTCGGGCCTTCTGTCGCTGTGGTCGGAATTCCGATCGTGACCGTGTGCACGCCGTTGGCGAAATCAATATCTCCACCCAGGACAGCGTTGGCGGCCGCAATGGCATCGCGCAGCGTGCACACCGCGCCGGGACAGTTCCCTGCTGTGCCGGGGATGGCGTCATCGGCGCCAGTGGTAACGGTGATGTAGTTCGATTGATCCGCGCCCGCATCCACGCAAGCGGCATTCGATACGAAACCGCGCTGATCGACGTAGGTAGCGATGCCGCCCGGCACCAGTGAGGCCACGCCAGCGCAGACTGCGGAGCTGGTTGCCAGTGGCAGCATGGTCTGAGTGGGGCCGCCGTAGCTGCCCAGCGGCAACAGGCCGAGACTGGCGGCGGTAGTACCCGCGCTGGACCCGACCAGGTTGCCATTCGCATCGGCGCCGCCCGCGGCCGGGCAGGTCGATCCGCTTTCGGCAAAGCACTCTGTCGATTCCACGAAGAGGTTGTTTTCCAGCGTCAGAACCGTGCCTTTGTATGCGACGCCGCCGCCAGCCGTTGCGGCAACGTTTCCGGAAAATGTGCTGTCCTGAACTGTGACGCTGGCACCGGTCGCTGCGCTGTACACGCCGCCGCCGTAACCGCCAAGAGCCGTATTACCGACGAAGGTGCTGGTGGTGACGGTCAGCAGGTTGCCGTTGTTCTGGAAAACCGCGCCTCCAAAGGTGTTCGCCGTGTCTCCGTTGAATGTGCAGTCATTCACGGTAAGTGAGCCGCCGACGTCGTTGTAGAGCGCGCCACCGCTGCCTGCGGAATCGTTGTTGAAGCTGCTGGTATTCACCACCAGAGTTCCGCTGTTGTAAATGGCGCCGCCTGTGCCGCCGCCTTCAGTGGTGTCGCTTTGGAAGACGACGCCGTTCACCGTGAGGTGCCCATTGTTGTAGATCGCCCCGCCAAGGCCGCCCTCGGTCGCGGAATTTCCATTGGCGATGGTCAGGTTTTGAACGATCACCGTGCCGGAATTCACGGCGATTGCGGCGGTCGCATTCTGGCCGTCGATGGTGATGGCCGCTCCCGTCCCGTCGATGGTCATGTTCACCGCAATCGGCGGAAGCGAATACCCCAGCGGAAGGTCGCCTGCCAGCCCAGTAAACAGGACTGTACTCCCCGCGTCCCCGTTGGCCGCCATGATGGCGTCGCGCAGAGAGCAGTTCCCGCCGTTGCCGTTGGCCGGGCAGTTGGAAGCAGTGCCATTGAGATTGGCGGGGTTGCCGCTGTAATCGTCCGTGAGCACCGTGACGGTATATGTATCCGCCGCCAGAGCAGCGGTAGTCGGCGCCAGTAACAGCGCGGGAATCATCCAGACAGTGCTGACAAGGAATTTATAAAAAGTGCGGACAGGCGACGTACGAAGGGGAGTAACTACTGGCGACATGCACTCAACCTCACTGAAATCGGATCGTTCCATGCGACGGGGGCCATGCGGAGCCCGTTCTGCGGCGCAGCTGCCTGCTGTGCAGGAGTTAAAGTCAACGAGACGGGCGATCAAACAGCGGGGCCAACCCATCCGGAACCAAAGAAAACCGAAGGAACCCAACCACCCCAACTGAAACACAGGAAACACACACGACTTTAATCCCGCAGACGAACCCGTCGGGGCGGAAATCTTGTTTCGTGCAACCCAAAGTAACCAGGGAGAAAGCCATGGTCAATGACTCTTTCGAGTAGTCCCAACGTGGGAGTAACCACAGTGGCAGGTGGTTTTGGACCCAAAATGACCTGGTCCGCGACGAACACTCAGCTGAGTGGTGGATTTGGTCCCGGAGGCGGGGTTTGCGGTGGGACCGGAGAGGGTTTGTCGTGTTGGACGGGAGGTAGCGGGGAGGACTCGTCCCGCAACCTGCTCAGAACAAGAGCCGGAAAGCTCTGATTCTGACGTGTCGGGCGACACGAAAGAGCAGGTTCTTATTGCTCAACTGCGGCGCGGCCAGTTCGCTGACAAATCCGAACCAGCCCAGCCGCCGGCCGCTGTCGATGATCCGAAAGTGGCGTGGGAGCTAAGTGGAATTTGTGATTATCGAGACCAGTAAGCCGAAATTAGTTAACCGAGTGAGTCCGCAACGCGCACTCCCGCGCGGCATCTTCAGCGGCGAAGTCCGGGGCGAAAATACGACGGGGCACTGCCAATGTCCTGGCAGTGCCCCGTGGAAACAGCAAGCGACTAGTTGCGACCTATGACTGAGGTACTACTGTTCCTGTAAGACCGGTTGGCGGCGCGGGCTGATTCTGGGAACCGGGCTTGAACGCAGCCAGACGGCCCGTCCAAACGCCCTCCGCATCGTCACCGCAGAGGTAAGTCCAGGTCACCGTAATCGGACTGGCGCTTGTGCTGTAGTAATGGAACCAGCCGTTGTTCTGATCGACACTTTCCGGGCCGTTCACGCTGTTGCCGGTATAGACCGCAACGTCAAACAACCCACCCGACGGCGCCGTGAGGGCCGTCGCGGTGCACCACGCATTTCCGATATTTCCGATGATCGCCTCGTTGGCCGCCGACGGCGTAAAGCAATTACTGCAGCTTGTGAGGCTATTGACGGCGCTCTTCTGGTCGCCCTCCAGGCCACCCGAGTCGACATCGAAGGGCGACGCCGCGGCGCCAACAAAGTCGTACAACATAAATGTCGAACCGGTCATCGTTCCGTTCTGATTGATTGAGAGGGTCATCGAATTCGAGCTGCTGGCATTGGCGGCGTAATAGATCTGGCTGGTAGCCTGCTGGCCGGAACTGATTGCCGCCCCCGTGGCCGCCCAGTTATTCGCGGGAACACTATTGATCCCGGTTATGGCATTGCCCCCCGATATGAAGGAAAGCACCACCAGGTTACCGGAGGTGGGCATCTCCACCGGATAGGTGCTGGGCGCACTCGCAGTCTCCTGCTCATGCAGCATGTGCACGATGCGGAAGGCTTTCGTGGGTGCATTGCCGGCGCTGGCAGCCTTGAGGGCGACTACACAGGAATCGAAGGGCTGGGATGATCCGCTGCTGAATGTGGGAACGATCGCGGCAGTCGAGGTGTAAACGCCCGCCTGCGTGGCGTCTCCGTCGTCGATGTCGGTTCCGTTCAGCTGCCAGGCGATGTTCGACTGGGAACCTGCTGTGAAGGACGACACCGAGGATGTATTGGAGGTTGCCGCCCACTGCCACAGGAGGTCTCCGGAAGCCGACGGGGTGATACTACCCGCCGAGATCGAAGTGGAATTCCCACCCGCGTTGCAGCTCTTGGCATCGACCGCGGCAGAGGAAGCTACGTTGTAATACTCGCTGGCCGAAACCGCTAAGTTGCCCTGCGTCGCCGCCGAGGTCC
Source organism: uncultured Acidobacteriaceae bacterium (assembly GCA_963831055.1). Taxonomy (GTDB): domain Bacteria; phylum Acidobacteriota; class Terriglobia; order Terriglobales; family Acidobacteriaceae; genus Palsa-343. Next base: position 23,567 of record CAWHOU010000040.1, read on the forward strand.
CCACGGAGAGCATCCTCGTTCCGGCCGCCACGTTAAGCGCATAATACACAGCAACGATATTTCCCCGGCTGTCGGTCGTACTGGTCGCCAGGTTCCAGGAATTGGATTTGTCGTCTGAGACGGTCCAGGTTGGATTGCCCGAATTGTTCGAAATGAGCCCGAGGATGATGGCATTCCCCGCTTGTGTCGGTTCAGGCAATGGACAGCTATACACAGGCGAACCGCTGATGGCGCCGCCAATGCCGCTTCCCGCGCCCCCTGAATTTGGGCAACTGACATGCTGAACCAGCGTCGGAGTCTGCGCCCCGGCGAGCGCGCAAAGGGAAAAAATCGCACCCAAAAAAAGAAAGCGTCTCACTGGTAAAATCCTCCACATCCAAACGTTTGGCTGGCCCCAATTCACCCGTTAGTCTATCGGTCCATTGTGACCGCCGCAAGGTTCCACTAGTCACATTAGCGCATGAAGAACCGAAAGTTCGCCCTTAGTAACACTAAGGTTGTAGGATTGCGCGAAAAAAATGTTACCTCCCCTTTGAAATCCTCGGACCTGCCGGATGCTTTAAGCTGACTGGTTGGCCTGGCAGACAATTCCCGAAATGGGAACGCGCAGTTACTCTGGGATGCGGGACCGGTCCCTCCCGGTTGTGCATTCTCTGCCCCGGACCGAGATTACGAGCTGGTCACAGTCCGAACAGGTAGAGAGACCGGCCCGCCGATACCGCGATCACCTGGTGGCCGTCCAGGGTAAATGAAATGGGCGCGGCATAAGTGTCCGCTCCCAGGAAAACCCGCCACATCTCGCGGCCCGTCCCCGAATCGATCGCGAAGGTGTAGCCTCCCGACGACCCGAAAACGAGACCCCCGCCGGTAGCCAGAAGGCCGCTGTAGCCGTAACCGAAGGACTTCTTCCAGGGCGGGAGGGGCAGTTCCCATTTCTTGTCCCCCGTCGCGGCGTCGAGGGCTTTGATGACCGGATCGGGCTGTTCGCTGGCGCTGCCGGAACTGCCCGGATAGAGTCCCTGGTCTCCGCGCGCGGGTTCGTCATCCGCGGACTTCGTGAAAACGGAAGCCCCTTCCGTCGAAGGGACAAAAATCAGTCCCCGCTTTTGATCGAACGCCGTGTTCTGCCAGTTGATGCCGCCAGCGACCCCCGGCTTCGTCAATTTGCCGGCGACCGTTACCTCGGCCTTTTCTGTCAGGATGGGACGTCCGTGCGCATCCAGACCTTTCGCCCAGTTCTGGGCGACGAAAGGCACACCCACCAGAAACTCACCGGTGGTTCGATCGAGCACATAGTAGAAGCCATTCCGGTCGGCTGTGCAGAGCACTTTCCTGGTGACGCCGTTCATGGGCAGATCCGCCAGCACAGGAGTCTGCGCCGCATCCCAGTCATGTTCGTCATGGGGCGTGAACTGGAAATACCAGGCCAGCTTGCCCGTTGCGCCGTGGATAGCAATCTCGCTGTCGGTGAACAGGTTGTCGCCGCCGCGAATATCGCCGAGAAAATTCGGGGCAGGATTGCCAACGCCCCAGTAAACGAGATCCAGCGACGGATCGTAACTGCCCGTGACCCATGTTGGACCGCCGCCGGTTTTCCAGGCATCGCTCTGCCAGGTCTCGTGTCCGAATTCGCCTGGACCAGGTATCGTATTGAATTTCCAGCGCTGCTGGCCGGTCTTTGTGTCGTAGGCCGCCAGAAAGCCGCGCACACCATACTCGCCACCGGCCACGCCGACCACGACCGAGTCGCCCGCGATCAGCGGCGCTCCGGTCATCGTGAAACCCTGGGACGGGCTGCACACCTCCGTCTGCCAAATCACGCTGCCGGTAACTGCGTTGATGGCGATGATGTTGCCATCGAGGCTGCCGAAGTACAGGACATTGCCGAGGATCGCCAGCCCCCGGTTCGATCGCGCACAGCATATCGGCAGCTTATCCGGAATGCTGCGGCTGTACCGCCACCTTACCGCCCCGGTCGCGGCATCGAGGGCGACCACGTTGGCTGGCGGCTCGGTCAGGAAAATCGTCCCGTCGATGACCAGCGGCGTGGCTTCGCTTCTTGACGTTTCGTTGGTGTCGTACTGGTGAACCCAGCGGATGCGAAGAGCCGCAACGTTCTTTGGAGTAATCTCTGCGAGGGGCGTGTAACGATGTCCGTCGAGAGTCCCTGAGTAAGTCAGCCACCGATCGGTTTTGCTCCCCGCCTCGCGCAGATCCTCATTGCTCACCTGCAGGTCCGCGGGAACCGAGTTATCCGTTTGCTGGCCCGCGTTAGCAACCTGCAAACTCCTCAGATAGCCAACCAGCTGCCAGCGTTCCTGCGTGGTCATGGTGACGACAGGCATCGCGGTTCCGCGAATACCTTCCCGAATCACCTTGTACATCGCAAGGTCGCTGTCGCCATGCTTCAGTCCCGGACGGTTCAGGGGAGGGCCAAATCCGCCGCCTCCCGATTTGCCATGGCAAGTCCCGCAACGCTGCCGGAATGTCCGCGCACCGGACTGATGATCCACATCGGTGACGAAAGGATTGACAATCGCGCCATCAAGACTGAATCCTTCCCTGGTGACGCCTTCAAGGCCAAAGCCGCCACGGACGTGGGTCATAAACCAGATTTCCCGCCACGACAAGCCAGGCAGGCGTCCCTCGGCCTTGCGCGCAAAAAGCTGCGCGCGCCAGGTGATCATCTCCGTCGTCGCGCCATGCGAGAGGGACTTGAATGCAATCGTTGCCGCTATTGCGCCTCCGACCACGAATACGGCAGCAGCAACCAGAAGGATCTTGACTGGCTTCCTCAAAAGCAAATCCCTCCGCCGCGCTGGGCGCCGCCTTTTCGCCTCCGTCCGGTTCTACGATGAAACAAGGTGCCTGTCCGCATTTCGTTTTGCCTGTCCTGTCATTAAAGCAGTAACGACGAGCCCCACCGCAATCAGTACCACAGACAACAATGTCACGATGTCCCCCCAGCGCGCCGGCCGGCCGGCATCGAAGACCAGCCGGAAATCGCGCCTGCCCGGACCCACCGAAACCTCGACCAGCCCTGCATCGGATGTGCTGAGCGTCTCGTCGTGTGTCGCGTCGTTTGCCGGCACGATTTTCCAGAGCGGAAAATTCAGCTGTCCGATCACAATCCGGGCAAGGCCTTCGGACTGGACGGAAACCAGAAGCTGGCGCGGCCCCTCGCGGGTCACCTGCACGCTGCCCGAACCGTCTTTCAGTTCCGCGCGCACCCCCTCGACGGACGGCGTCGGAGCCACCTGCCAGGTTTCGGGGGAAGTTCCCACGAGCTTCGCAAACGCGACAAGCTTGCTGTCGGGAACATAGGTGTTGTACATCGGATCCACATCCCGCGTTGCGTCGTAGTGAGGAGTACTCGGGTGCCGGAACTTCTGATCGACCCGCCAGATCATGTTGCTGGCGACAATCACCACGATCGCGGCCGACACCATCATCCGCAGCGACGGCTTTCCGCGGCGGCTCTCTCTGTTACGCAGACCATCGTCGACTGCGGCGGCGAAGAGGCCGCCGACAGCGACCGTCAGAACCGCGCAGAGCCTCCACGGAAACTGAATGACGTCGCCAAACACCGGCATCGTTTTCCAGAGGATCGCACTCCACGGCAGCATCAGCACGAATGCAAGGCAGCACACGGCCAGCAGGAAGCTCTCTCTGTCGTCTGTTTCCTCTCGCGAAATGCGGCACCAGGCCAGCACTCCCAGTCCCGCCGTGAACAGCATCGTAAACAGCATCCTGGCAACAAAGCCGTTGTAGCTGTCGAACCCCGTGGTCTTCAGGCCGCTCAGCTGGATCAGTTTCGGACCCAGCCCAGGGATCAGCATCGCCGCTCCCGCCGCCAGAGTCCCCAGTACCAGCAGCCGCCCGATCAATCCGGCCTGGGCCCGCCATACATAGAATGCGACGAAAACGATGATGCAGGCAGCCAGCAGAGCTCCGGGAATAATGATGTGGTAATTGGAAAAGTCGCTGCGAGTGATACTGACCAGGGATCGGCCCAGTTCGGCAACCGGATGGTGTCTCGGCACCGCTCCGGCATCGAACAGCTTGTGATACGCCAGCATCGGAAAAACGTAAGCGGCCGCCACACCGGTTCCGATAACAAACGCGGCGAACATCGGAGCGATCCGGCGAACGAGCGGTGTCCCGGATTTTCCACCCACGAAGACCGGGTAGAACACCATCACCGGAGCGAACAATGCCGCTGTCAGGACATTGCTGAAAATCAGAAGCGCAAACAGAACTCCGATCCCGCTCAGCACCTTGAAGCGGACTGGATGCAGATAGTCGCACAACAGAAAGATCAATGGCATCCAGACGAATGCCGCTAACTCACCCAACGAACACCGCTCGTAGATCGTCTGGCCGACAATGTAAGGCAAAGAGATATAAACCACCGCCCCGATGGTCGATGCCAGGGCGCTGTAACGGCTGCGAAACCATGTTCTCGCCGCCAGCCCCGCCGCCGCCAGCACCAGCAGACAATACAGTCCCAGTTCGTGCGATTCTCTCGTGGTCGTCGCTGAGAACCAGGTAATGGGACGCAGCAGCGCTGTCACAAAGTAAGGAAACGGATACTGCACGAGAAATATGGGCGCGCCGTAGCCTTTGTTCGAGTCGGCCAGCCACCGCGGATAGAAGTCGCCGTGCCAGAACTGCTGGCTGAAATGGTATTGATAGCCGACATGGGTCGAGCCGTCGCCGGTTTGCGGAATGCCGACCAGCCATACCGGCAGGCTCAGGAACGCCGCGACGAACACGATCACCGCAATCTGGCGAACAGTCGTCCCCACAGAATCGCTTTGTGTAGTCTTCATAGAATTTGGTCTCCGGGGCCCATCCAACCGAGAATCTCTCAGAACCGTGACGCTCCCGCCATCCTCTGACAAGAGTGACGATGCAGTCGTCCGCGTCCCTCAGTGACGGTCGCCGACGCACCAGTGGCGAATCGACTTCAGGACTTCCCTGCCTCTGCCGCTGTCGTTGTCAGGTCCGGACTGAACTGCCGCCGATACCACTCGACTGTCTCTTCAAGCCCGCGCCTGATTGTGGTTCCGGGCTCATAGTCCAGCTTCTCGGCGAGAAAAGTTGTGTCCGCCGGCCGCTCCTGCTCGAAGGGCCGATCCTGCAGGGCGCCGAACCCGGGCTTGACCGGACTGTCCATGATTTCGACAATCTGTTCGACGATTTCACGCACCGAGGTCAGCCTGCCGGTGCCCAGATCGAACGCGCAGCCTTCTATATCGGGATAGACCGCGGCTCTCAACAGCCCTTCCACTACATCGTCCACATAGATCCAGTCGGCGCGTCTCTGACCGCTGCTCAGCTTCGGAGCCTCACCGCGCATCAGATGACGCACCACGAACGGCACCAGTTTTTGTAAGTCCCGCTGGTTCGGTCCGTAAGTCATATTGATGCGAGGCATAACCACCGGCAAACCGAACAGCTGGTGAAACATCCGTCCATACATGCTGCTGGCCCACTTGGCCGCCGCATACGGAGAGCATGGAAAGCCATCGCCAGCCGGGTTCAGCGGCTCCTCCGACGAGCTGGCCATCACCATCCGGCGGCATCCGGTCTCCGCCGCCGCCGTTAACAGGTGAACAGTGCTGGCGAGGTTGTCATAGAAGGTCTGTACGACCACTCCGAGCTCCCGCGCGCCCATAACATAACTGGCCAGGTGAAACACGATCTGAGGCTGCAGGGCCGCCACCAGTTGACGCACCGCGGCAACGTCGGTCAGGTCGGCCTGCCACCAGCGCAGTTGTTCGCTCTCCGACTCCCGCCGCGTTCGCGAAATCGCATGAATCCGCGCGCCGCCGGATATCAATCGATCGCAAAGGTGGGTTCCAATGAATCCGCTCGCCCCCGTCACCAGCACCGATCTTCCGGCTATTCGCTCGTTCAACTCCGTCGCTTTCAAGCCCTCGCCTCCACTGCGGCGGATCGGTGAAACGAAAGCTTCACCTTTCCGCGGCCCAACTGCTGTGCAACGCGGCGCGGACATTACCGGCCCGCGCCCCGATGTACTTCTTCAACAATCTCTGGTTACGGGTTCGCCGATCCCGGTGCCGGACTTTCCGGACCTGCCGGTCATTTTGCTATTCCGTAACTTCTTAGCCGCCAGACGGCCCAGGGTTGACACGGCCCCGGCCGCGACCCGCAGCCGGCTGAAGCCCACCCCGGCCTGCTCCAGCTGGCGTTTGTGGTACTCCCAGAACTTCGGCTCACGGCGCTGAATCAAACTCTTGCCCAGGAACCTGTAATAGTCCGCCATATGTCCGGATAACTGAGTTTCGTACTCTTCCATAGTCAGAAAATCCGGCCCGTAGCCAAGCAGGACCTGCAGCGTGCCGCCGAAGTAGGTGTGCAGACCCCTCGACACCGTGCTCAGCGACGCCTGCCGGACGCGCGAGAACGTCAGAACCTCATGCACGAAGCCAAAGTCGCTCGTCTTCAGAAGAGCAAACGACACTTCGGTGTCCGCATGGATGTTGGTCTCCCGGTAAAAGGGGTCCCGGGCCCTCACCAGGTCCGCGCGATACAACACAGCGTTTGCCGACCCAAAGATGTGCAGCCCGTCGAGAAGGTGCCGCCGGCAGATTTCCCGGCCCGGCACCACCGATTCCTCGCGCGGCAATCCGGTCCATGCGATCCGCTCCCCCTCCTGCGCATAGGCGCCCACCATTCCAACCGACGGATTCGCCTCCGCAAGTCCAACCATCTTCTCAAGGCACTTTGGATAGATGAGATCGTCTCCAAGGACCATCTTGCAATATTTGCTCTCCGGAGAAATCTGTCGCAGCGCCACATTATGGTTCGCAATAACGCTGAGAAAATCGGTGTTGCGATGGACGCGAATCCGCGAATCTCTGGCCGCATACCGCTGGGCCAGCTCCCCCGACCCGTCCGTGCTGCAGTTATCGATGATGGTGTAATCCCAGTTCGTGTATGTCTGAGCGAGCACGCTTTCAATGCATTCGCCGAGATAGCCCACTTCGTTGTAGACCGGGGTTACGATGCTGACGAATGGTTGCTTTGCCATCTTGATTGCCTCTTCTCAGGCCTGGACCGGTTGTCGACGGGTAATTTCAGATATGTCAGGTTATGCCGGACCGCCGGCAACCGCCTCGTTCCGTTCCCTTTCCGGCGTCCTCGAGCGCAGCTCCTGGGGTGCGGCCGCAAACAGATCGTCGAACTGGGCTTTCAGCGTTTCGGAATACGACGCCGCGGTCCTGCGGAATCTCGCCTTCAGCTGCTCAGTATCGTTGACCAGCGCCGCGAACGTATTCTCGAGATCTTTGTTACCGAACGCCGCTATGTCGAGACAGTATTGACTATGCCCCACCTTGCGCATCAGGTCGTCGATCTTCGGGTGATAGCTGAGAGCGATGACCGGTTTGCCGAGGAGATGGGAAAATACCACTCCATGAAACTTCGCCGTCACCACGAAATCGAACCCCGACATCTCCTGCATCAGCCCCGATACGGTTCCAGCGGATGGCCGGCATATTCTTTCAAGATCGGCGGCGGAGAGCCGGTTTCTCAGTCGGTTCCCGAGATCCTCAAGGGCGTAGATATCGACGCTGGCTTCCGCCGAATAGAGCCGCAGGTCGTAATTGTTATCGAGCAGCCACAGCGAGAAATCGGCCAGCTTCTCAATATAGTTGTTGTAAACCGGTGCATCTTTCCTGGGCCAGATCCTCGGATCGCAAAATCCGATAGGGTTGAGCCCAACCACCGGCTTCGCGGAACCGGCGCGAGTTACGGCGTTATACCTCGAAACATCCAGCGCGTACGCCGAGTCCGGAAAAACATGCGTCGGCCGCTTCACGCCTGATCCGCAAGCCAGTTCCTTCGATTCGATGTCGCGGAAGGAGACATAGTCGGCCATGCGGATCGACCAATGGACGAACGCCTTGCTCAGCCCGCTCTTCAGCGGACCCGCCCCCACGTTCAGAAAGACCAGCTTTCTTCTGGCGAGCTTAGTGAGCAGCGAAAACTTGAAAACGTTATAAGGATGCGACCACGGCCCGCCCCATAACTCGCTCAGCTGGCCTCCACCCGCGATGATCAGAGTGTCGAGCGAGCGGAGGCGGCCGTAAGACCTTCCCAGATGCGCCGCTTCCCTGCCCGCATGCAGCAGGCGTCTGGCCACACGCGATACGACCGGAATATTTTTGGCAATCGACTTCAGGCGCGCGCGCAATCCGGGCCGCTTCGAAACCGCCCCGTTTGAATCAACCCCGGTCAAGTCTGCCTGCGAGGACTCGCTCGACTCGGAGTCTCTCAACCCAGGGTGCCAGTACGTGATCGAGTAAGACGCGATGGCGTGACGCTTCGCGGTATCGACCGGGTTCAGCGAAAACCCTGCGATCTCGGCATCCGGGAGACGGCTCCTGATGTTCGCCATCAGAGCCTCCTGGGTCGCGGCGTCGCCCAGGTTCCCGTATCCCATGTGATCGAGCAAACCTATTTTCATCGCTGTGTCGCCGGTACGCCCGCGTCGCCGATTCTGAACACCGACGCGTAGCGGATCCCCCAGTCGCGTCTGCTTCGAGTGAACGGCTCGAGTCCCCACCAGCGCCAGGGCCAGTCGCCCCTGACCGAAGGATCGCCCTCGTGGATTTCCTCCATCGCTTCCGGCACGACCACCCATTTCAGGTCGAGTGCAACCTTGGCTCGGACATCGAGATCGACACCGGAGACGAAAAGATATCCGCCAGGCTCGACGAGGCTCGCCAGATTGCGCAGGCACCTCTCGGCGTCCGCAGGGCCCATGTGGCACAGAAACCGGTTGGCGACAACAATCTGAAAGCGGCCTACGCGATCGACTAGCTGCGGATCTCCGGCATCGGCAATCTGAAAGTCGATCCCTTCTCTGATTGACGGTTTGACCGTTACCCGGCCGTCCCGCACATCGAACATCGCCTGCATCTCTTCGTCCGAGAGGCGCTCGAAGATTTCCGAATCCATCAGATCGTTGGCCTTGAGCGAATAGACGCCGCGCCTGGCAATCTCCAGAATCTCGGGCGAAATATCCGCCGCATACACGCCAAGCTTCAGCTCCGGATGCTCCTTGCGAATGGTCCAGACGATCGAGTAAACCTCGGCCCCATTGCTGCAGCCCAGCACCGCGATCTTCAGCTTGCCGGCCTGCGCCTTCTCAGCGCCAAGCTTGCTCAGCAGCGCCAGCTCAGGACGGTTCCGCAGGAAGAATGTGCCGTGATACTGGTTCCGGTCCGCAGTCTGGCATACGACAGAATGCAGAAATGTTCCATACGCATGATAGGGCGCGGTTCCCGCCGCCGATTTGGGCAGGCGTTTCCACACGCGCTGATGCACCGATAAGAATGGCCTGCCGACAAACCTTTGCAGCGCCCCTGTTTCCGACTTGGTAGTCAAAGCCCAACCCTCTCTTCCGCCTGATGATGCATCCCCAACCCGCACCGTTACGTGACTGCTGTTTCCCGCGGCCGCCGCAGCCCGCGAAGTATATCCAGATAAAGTGTCCTCTGCCCCGCTACGAACAGAAGCAGCCCCGCAAATGCGGCGAACAGCGTAGTGGTTTCGAGTGTCAGCCGCCCCAGCGGAGAAACCATTGTTGCGCAGGCCGATCGCACGCCGAGAGCCATCACCGCGGCGACCAGGCATGAGATCAGCGGCCGGCTCGCGGCATGGACAATATCGCGGAAAGAAATCATTGTGCCATGCACCGACCAGGCGATCACGGGAACCACCCAAAGCAGCATCACGCCGGAGTAAGCCGATGCAACCGCGCGAGGGCCGTAAGGAACCGCGATCAGATAACTGGCTATCATAGCCGGGGCAATAACCATGCTCATCTTCAGGCCGCGTCCTACCATCCCCAGCGAAGAAAGCAGCCAGCCGAGCGGGTTAGCGATGGCAAATACCAGGATGGTGGGAGAGAGCAGGCGGAAAATCGGAACCGCTCCACCCCACTTCGGACCAAGGAAGACGCGAATGATATCGTCCGCGAAGAGCGCACAGGCGATGGTGATCGGCACCGTCATGGCCACGACCACCGAGTAGCCCTTGAGGAAGTAGCTTCTCAGGCGTGGTGGATCGTGCTGCAGCCTCGACAGGGCCGAAAATGCCACTTCGCCGGCTGCAAAGTTCAGATTGTCCGTCGGAATGTTGATCAGCTGATAGGCCCGTCCGTACATTCCAAGAACGTCGACGCCCCAGAATCTGCCTAACAGCACTTTCTCGAAATTCGTGGCTATGTAAACGACAAGGCCGTTGAGTGTAACCGTTCCGCCAAAATGCATCATCGAGCGGATGCCGGCTCGCCTTTGCGGCAGCCCCGGAACCCACCACGTCGTCAGCCAGAACCCGATAGTGCTGACAAACGGCGTCGCGACGGTCATGACCACGAGCGCCCAGTAGCCGTAGCCCGCCTTTGCGCCCCAGATCGCGATGGCGGTTCCAATCGCCAGGGCCACAGTATTGATGACGGCCAGCGCCGTAAACCGCATCTCCCGCTGCAGCATGGCCGAATGCTGCACGCCAGCAGCGTTAAAGAAGAACGCGAGCGCCAGGACGGCTGTAACCGCAACCAGCCTCGGCTCATGATAAAAATGGGCGATCGCCGGCGCGCATACGATCGCCAGCAACCCCAGAGCGACGCCTACAAACAGGTTGATCCAGAATAACGTCGAGAGCTGCTCCTCAGTCACATTGGCTCGCTGCACCGCTGCCGCTGAAAGTCCGAAGTCGCGGAACAGAGTCAGGGCTCCCGTGAAAGCCATCACCATGCCTACTAAGCCGAAGTCCGCCGGGCTCAGCAGCCGCGCCAGGATCATGAGCGACCCAATGCGCAGGAAGAAGTTCGTTCCCTGCGCGAAGAGTCTCGCTACGCCGCCCCGGATTGTCTTTTCCTTCAGGTGTTCCATCGCTCCCCACGATGCCGGCGCAGGATCGGCCGCCTCATTGTCGTTTTCCGCCGCAATTTACAGGACCAGCTTACGGCAGTAAAAGGCCTCGGCGTAACCGCTGGGAGCGGCGCACTCCATGCCCCGCAACCGCATCAGGGAAAAGAACGTATCCGGCTGAAACCAGCGTTTCTTCTGTTGCGACTGGAAGGCGTCCATCAGATAATCCACCTTCTTCTGGCACAGCTCTTGTTCAAGAGGCACAAAGACACTCGGCCGGCCCATATCCCCATCGTATTTTGGAATCTCATACTCCAGAATGAAATGCTCCCGGAAGGTATTCCATGTCAGCTGGCAAATCAGCCGGTGGTCCTGGTGAGCGTCGTTGCCATTGTGCGTAAACACCAGGTCGGGAGTTAGCTGCTTCAGCTCGTTTTCAAATACCGCTTTCACATCGCTGCCCACGAAGGGCATGAAGCCATCCTTAAAGGTCTTCAGCAGCGGGCCCCTCAGCCGCGCTCCGGCGAACAAATCCGCCGCGCGACGAGCTTCGCTCTCCCGTTCGCCGATCGCGTTGAAGACGATCCAGTGGAACTCGCAATCCGGGTATTGCTCGGCGAGGCGCAGAATGGTTCCCCCGCATCCGATCTCAATATCGTCGGAGTGGGCGCCCATGCACAGAACCTTCAGGCCAGCGCCAGGTTTCGTCTGTAACCGCAGAGGCATCATACGGTCGCGGACACGAGCAGCGGGCTGTCAGTGGACGCAAGCAGGTGATTCCAGACTTTCCACGGCGCCGGTCCCTGATTCAGCTCCTCGAGATGCTGCTTGTCCTTGAAGGTGTCCATGCACTGCCAGAATCCGTTGTACTTGTGCGCCAGCAGCGCACGCTTCTCAATCAGCCGCTGGAACGGCTCGCGCACCAGCTCCTCGCCGGGCCGGATATAGTTGAAGATTTCCCCGCGCATCGCAAAGAAGCCGCCATTGATCCAGATATCGCTCCGGGTCAGAGGGCATATCTCTTTCACCGCGCCCTCTGGCTCCGAGTAAACAATGTCGAAGCTCGAGGTCGGCTGCACCAGCAACAGCGAAGCAATCGCATTGCTGTTATGAAACCGGTCCAGCATGGCGGGCAGCGGCACATCGCTCAACCCGTCTCCGTAATTCGCGAGAAACACCTCTTCACCCTTCACATAGGGCTCGACCGCCTTCAGCCGCTGCCCGATGTTCGAGGTAGCGCCGGTCTCGACAAAGGTGATCGTCCAGTCATCGATATCCCGGTTGATGTACTGGATATTCTGGCCGCCGCGCGACCATACAAAGTCGTTCGACACGGACTCGTCATAATGCAGGAAGTAATCCTTAATGACGTTGCCCTTATAGCCGAGGCACAGAACGAAGTCCTTATGCCCGAAATGCGCATAATACTTCATGATGTGCCAGAGAATCGGCCGCGTGCCGATGGTCACCATGGGCTTCGGAACATCATCGGCATATCCGCGCAGCCGCATGCCGGCTCCGCCGCAAAATAAGACTACTTTCATAACCGGGCTAGCTCCTCTCCGCCGGGAGAATAACCGCCTTGGGTATCGGCACGATAAACTTACCGCCCCACTCGCCGATGTACTGCAGCTGCTTCATAATTTCGCTCTGCAGATTCCAGGGCAGGATCACCACGTAATCCGGCTTCATCTCGCGAATACGATCCGGGTGATAAATCGGAATGTGGGTGCCGGGCAGGAAGCGTCCCTGCTTATAAGGACTGCGGTCGACCGTGTACTCGATGAAGTCCTTGCCAATACCGCAATAATTCAGCAGCGTTGCGCTCTTTCCAGGCGCCCCGTAGGCTGCTACCTTCTTGCCTTCGCGAGCCGCAGTCAGCAGCACCTCGAGCAGCGCCAGCTTGGTTTCCTTCACCCGCTGGGCAAACGTCTGGTAGCCCTTCAGATCGTACAAGCCGGCCGCCCGCTCGTCGGCAAGCACCTTCGCCACGTTGGGCTCAACCGGATGCGTCCGTGCCTCTTTGCGGCACATAAACACGCGCAGCGACCCGCCATGCGATGCCAGCTCCTCGACATCGAACACCTTCATGCCATGCGCTTCCATGATCTTGATCGTCGTGAGCATGGAGAAATACGAAAAGTGCTCATGGTAGATCGTGTCGAATTCGTTGTGCTCGATCAGCTTCAGCAGATGAGGGAATTCCAGAGTCAGGACACCCTCGGGCTTCAGCAGAACTTTCAGCCCTTCGACAAAATCGTTCAGGTTGGGCACCTGCGCGAGGACGTTGTTGCCCAGCACCAGGTCGGCTGCGCGTCCCTGCTCCACCAGTTCCTCGGCCAGCTCCGTGCCGAAGAAGCGCACCAGCGTGGGCACGCCCTTCTCGACAGCGACTTTGGCGACGTTGGCTGCCGGCTCAATGCCGAGCACGGGAACATTCCGCTGCACGAAATATTGCAGGAGATAGCCGTCGTTGCTGGCTACTTCGACGACAAAGCTCTTCTCGTTAAGGCCGAAGCGGTCCTTCATCTTTCCGCAGTAATTGTCGGCGTGCCTCAGCCACGAGTCCGAAAACGAGGAAAAGTAGGCGTAGTCGCTGAAGATGGCCTCGGCGCTCTCGTACTCCTCGAGCTGCACCAGGAAACACTTCCCGCACACGTAGGTGTGCAGCGGATAAAACGTCTCGCCGCGATTCAGATCGGCCGGCGCAAGATAGCTCTCGCACAACGGCGACATGCCCAGATCGACAAACGTCTGCTCGAGGCCGGCGCCGCAAAAGTGGCAAACCCCCGACGCTTTCTGCACATCGACTTCCTGAAGAACTGAGGTTGTAGTCATTTCCGGTTCCTGCTCCTTTTGTTAAACGCCGACGGCGGTCTCCGCGTGCTTTCCTGTCCAGTGCAGCAGATTGTTCAGGCGTCCGGCCTCCTGCAACCTGCGAATCTCGCTGAGCCGTGTGTACCGTCCGTGCTCCACATCCGCCTTCGTCAGCCCCATGGATCGATAGGCGCTGTACAGCTCCTCCGCGCCTTTGCGGGCGGTCCATTGCGGCTGGAACGCGGGCAACACCCGTGTGATCTTGTCGAAATTGACGCGATAGCAGCGCAGGTCGGGTCCCCCGCCGGGAGCATATTCGATACGGCAGCCGGGTACGACTTCACCAACGATAGCGGCGATCTCCCGGATGCGGAAGTTCTCCTCGTTGCGGCCCACGTTGAACACTTCGTTGTGAACCGCTTCGCGCGGCGCACCCAGTACCGCGACCACAGCCGCGATGATGTCCCGGATATGCACGATCGGGCGCCACGGAGTGCCGTCGCTCTTGATGTAAATGCGGCCCGTCGTCATCGCCGACGCGACCAGATCGTTCAGCACAATGTCCAGGCGCAGCCGCGGCGAAGCCCCATACGCCGTCGCATTTCTCATCGATGTCGGGCTGAAGTTATCGCTCGCCAGACGGCTGAGAGCCTGCTCCACCAGAACCTTCGACTCGCCGTAGGCGGTAACCGGATGGAGCGAAGCGGTCTCGGTCAGGAAATCGTCTCCCGCCGAGCCGTAGGTGCTGCACGAAGACGCAAACACGAAGCGCGTTACGCCCGCTTCTTTCGCCAGCGTCGCCAGCGTTACCGACGCGTGATGATTAATGTCATAGGTGAGCTGCGAGTCGAGATTGCCCAGCGGATCGTTGGAAAGAGCGGCCAGATGAACGACCGCGTCGAAACCCCTGAGATCCGCTTTCGCCAGGTCGCGCAGATCCTTGCGGATTTCCGGAATCGGCTGGGGCGCAGGTCCAAAGTCGCACCCGCCGTAAAGATCGGTATCGATCCCGACCACTTCGTGACCAGCCGACTGCAATACCGGCCCCGCGACGGCGCCGATGTAACCCTTATGACCTGTAAGCAGAACTTTCATATGACTCCCTGGCTCGACGCTTCGCGCCTGTGTTCGCTCGGGATTGCCCCGGCGATTCCGAGCAAGCGCCTTAAGATTCCCGTTTGCGACTGTCCCTCTTGCAAGTGTCCTGTTGCAAGTGTCCTGATGACGTATAAGCAACCACACTCCGGCCCGTAACCAGGTGCCGGAGAACCCATGAATGCCGCGATCAGCTCCGATCCTAGCACTCAATTTTCGCGTTGCAATGACCCGCCCGTCTCAGACGGAGTAACGCGATCATGTTACGGAAGCTTCACTGCCCCTGGGACCTGGCTGGCACTCAAGGCATCCTCGACAGGGGCCAGCAATCCGCCCTCATGCAGAAGCTCCGCCGCATCGGCGATCATTGGAAAAGGCACGCCCGATCGCTCCGCGATATCCAGAAGCGTGTGCTCACCGTCGGAAAAATTCAATACCCACAAACGAGCATTGATTTCTGTCCCAATCGACCCTCCGCCGGTCGACCGGTAGAGGTTCCGCTTTCCCAGCTGCGGCTCGCAGTACGGGCTCAGATTGCGGTAGCGCCGGTTATTCTCAAGCACATCGGCAATGCCGATGCAGACGCGAAGAGAGCCGGCCAGCTGCTCCGGGCGGATGAAATCGAGATTGTCGGCGGAGGTGTGGTATTCCGGAAACGTGCCCCAAACGGTGCGCATCAGGCACCCCACCGCGAGGTTAAAGCCCGGCGAGCAGTACTGCCGCTCGTCGTAACCGTAGGGTGAAAAATCGAGCGTCTCCCACGTCTCCCCGCTATGGCGTAAAACCTGCGCCGCGGCCCGATCCATCTCCGTGTCACCGCGCCGGCTCTTCTTGTAGTGAAACCCCCCCGGGTCGCCGATCCCGGCCAGCACCATGCCGTGCCGGATCCGCGCAGCGCTCTCCTGGTTTCGCGCCAGCCAGGTGATCGCCCCGATCGTGCCGGGAACAAACAGGAACCGGTACGAGTAGCGCAGATCGCGCCCGCACAGGAATTCCGCCATCGCGGTGGCCACCGTCACGCCGGAGAGGTTGTCGTTCGCCAGCGACGGATGACAGGCATGGCAGGAAATCAGCACTTCCTCGTTCGAGCGGCCCGGCAGATAACATTCGCCGTAGGTCAGACTTCCCGCTTCAAGCGAAGAATCGATACAGACTTCATAGTCGCCGCTCTCGAGCGCCATCCTCTCGTTCTGGGTAAGACAAAATCCCCAGTCTTCCCGGTAGTAAGAGGTGCGATACGGAATCCAGTCCGGATGGTCGGGAAGTGAATGCAGATGCGGCTCGAGCTCGCCGAGCGATAAGGTGGCATGCACCGGAACGCTGTAGCTGACGACGCGCAGGTTGTTCTGCCTGAAGTCAACCACCCTGCGCCCGTGCGCATCCTTTATCTAGGCGTCGCGGATGTTCCATTCCCGCGGCACCGTCCAGTCGAAGACCGGCGTGCCGGTCGGCACTTCCGATATCTGGAGGGGAATGCGTTCGGCGATCCGGCCCAGCGTCTCCCGAATGCCCGCCCCTGTAATGCTGCGGCAGATCGGATACAGCTCCCTGGCAAAGCTGTGCAGTTTTTCCCCGAGCTCTGCCTGGTCTTTTACTGCGAAATCCGCGAACAGCCGTTGTTTCATGCAGAGCCCGTAAATCGAAAGCCGGTCATTTCAAAGCCGGAGTTGAAGTTTCGCCTGTTGAGAGGTCACGCACCTGAAGAGCACGTTGAAATCAGGCACCTTTGAAATCCGGATAGGTGCGGTCGCGCTCGGACATCATCTGCGGCTTGTCCGGCCACACAATCCCGAACGCCGGATCGTCCCAGCGCACGCCCCGCGCCGATTCCGCGTTGTAAAACTCCGATATCTGATAGAAAATTTCGCTCTCGTCTTCGAGCGTCAGAAAGCCGTGCGCACAGCCTACCGGGATATAAACCATGTCCCGGTTCTCGGCTGTCAGCGTGAACCCAGCCCATTGCCTGTAGGTCGGCGACTGCGCGCGCAGATCGACCACCACATCGTAGATCGCGCCGCTGGTGCAGCGTATCAGCTTGGCCTCCGCGTAAGGAGGCGCCTGGTAGTGCATGCCCCGCAGCGTGCCCTTGCGCGGGTTATAGGAAACGCTGCACTGCGCCAGTCCGGGATTTAAACCCGCGCGCTCGAATTCCTCTCTGCACCACGAGCGCGCGAAGAATCCCCGCTCGTCCGACTTGCGCTCCAGCCGAACCTCGAATACTCCGCCGATCTTCGATTCCTCGAAAAGCATACTTCCATATTATGTGCGAGCCATCCCCACACAAACATCGGAAGACTGCTGAACCCGCAGCCACTCCTCAAAAACCATCAGGCTGAATAATATCTTGTGATAGTCGTTCTGGCCCGACTGATGCTCGAGGAAGATGCGCTGCACCGCCTGCGGCCTGAGATAACGGTAGAGCAGCGAATCGCTGTTCATCACGATGTCCGTCATCCCCGCGGTCATCGACCCGCGGAACCACTCGTCCACCACGTTCACCGCGAAGCCGCGCTTCTTTCTGGTCAGGATCTCCCGGGGCAGAAATTCCCCGGCCACCTGGCGATGCAGCCATTTCCGCGTACCCAGGTGAACCTTGAACCTGGCCGGCAATCTCTCTACATATTCGACCAGTTCCCTGTCGAGATACGGCACACG
The DNA here is from genome assembly GCA_963831055.1 of uncultured Acidobacteriaceae bacterium. Lineage (GTDB taxonomy): Bacteria > Acidobacteriota > Terriglobia > Terriglobales > Acidobacteriaceae > Palsa-343. The sequence continues at coordinate 41,044 of CAWHOU010000040.1, forward strand.
CCCCTCGAGCCCATGCGCCATCGAGAGCTTATCGCCGTACATCAGCAGCTCATCGGGAAGCGTCGACCGCATTTCAAGAAACTGGAAGCCGCCGAGCTCATCCGTCTCGCTCATCAGCGGCAGCAGATCCTTCCAGCACTCCAGAAGCTCATCCCCCGCATCCCGGTCCAGCATGCCGTCCTGGAACAGGCCGTCGATCTCGCCACCGGGCAGCAGCGACAATACCTGCTCGTATTTCCGAGTCCTGTCCGCAGCGCCGAGCGAGTGAACTCCGCGCTTCAGAGCCTCATTTCTGGGCAGCGCGGCAATCGCCCGCTCCAGCGGCCAGCGCATCCACGCCGGAATCGCGCGCCAGTACGCTCCATACTGAATGCCCAGGTGGCGGCGATAGCCACCGAACAGCTCGTCGGGACCCTGGCCGATCAGCGCCACCTTCACATCTTCGCGCGCCCGCTTGCAGACAAAATACATGGGCACAATCGAGGAGGACGCGATCGGCTCCTCGAGCTGCGCCACAATCGCCGGCAACGCCTCTTCAAAACTCTTCCTGTCCAGCAGCACATCGGTGTGCCGCGCTCCAAACCGCTTCGCCGTGTCGGCTGCGTCGATTAACTCATCGTCGCTGAAACTCGTGCCGTAGCCGACGGTGTAGGTCTGCCATGAATCGCCGTAGAGATTCATCAGCGCCAGCAGCAGCCCGGAGTCAACGCCGCCGCTCAGCAAAAGCCCCACCGGCACATCGCTCAGCAGATGCCGCTTCATCGCCTGGCGATAGAGCTCGGCCAGCTCCTCGCGCGCCTGGGCCACGGATTTCGGCGGCGAAAATGGCGTTGGCCGGTACCGGTACCACTGGCGTACTGAGGCCTTGCCATCCTCGACCACCAGCATGGTGCCCGCGGCCAGCTTCTGTATCCCCTCGAAGATCGTGCGCGGCGACGGAGTAAACCGGTACCGCAAAAACAGGTTCAGCGAGTTCGGATCGACCTCGGCCGGTTCATCGGCCCCGGCGCGCACGGCGCGAATCTCCGAGCCGAAACAGAGCCGCCCGTTCTTCAGGCTGTAATAGATCAGCTTGATCCCGAATGGATCGCGCGCGACCACCAGCCGCCGCTTCCGGACATCCCAGATGGCGAGGCCGAACATGCCGTTCAGATGGTTGAAGACATCGTCGCCCCACTGCTTATAGCCGTGGACGATAACCTCGGTGTCGGACCTGGTGCGGAACCGGTGTCCATAACCTTCCAGTTCCTTTTTAACTTCGGGGAAATTGTAGATCTCGCCGTTGAAAACCACCCACACCGATTCCTCTTCGTCGGACATCGGCTGATGCCCGCCCCCAAGGTCGATGATCGAAAGACGGCGGAATCCGAGGCCCACCGGGCCCGCAAGGTAGTACCCTTCATCGTCGGGACCGCGGTGCGCAATACTATCCGCCATCCGCTCGATATCCGCGCGGAAGACAGGTGCGCCGTCGCCGTAGTTATATTGTCCGCAGATTCCGCACATAGGGTCTCTTTGTTACTCCCCGGCTTTCGTTACTGCCTGATACTCTTGTCCGCACCACGTCCCGCGTTCGCATCGAGGTAAAAGCAGAGGCTTCTGAACATCTGCGACTGGGCCCAGCGATGCATCGGCGTGTTATCCCAGCCTAAAAGAAGCCTGCGCGCCCGGAACGATCCATCCGGCTTCTGCCACTCGCCCAGATCGATCACCCGCGCCAGCACTTCATCCAGCGCCGGAAATCTCCCGCGCAAGCAAGACGGCCAGATTAATGCACTCGGCATAGTCATACAGCTCGTTGCGGTACACCGTCAGACGCGGCCGCCGCGAAAACGGCCTCGGCATGCCTTGCTCGTCGAACAGGTTCTTCACATAGTAGGCGACGCCCCTCTCGATCGCGTTCGTAATCCGCGCGTCTCCGGTGAGCGCCTCGATCTTCGCCAAAGCCTTCAGGACAAAGCAGGTGTGAAAGTGATCGATAAAGTCTCGCTCGCCGTCGATCGAGTAGTACCAGGAGCCGTCTTCGTTCTGCGACTCGAGAACGAAATTCAGATTATTCCCGGCAACCTGCCGATAACGATCTTCGGAAAAATCCGCGGCGGCCCGCGTCAGCGTAAAGGCACGGTAGGCGCTCGCATTAATCACCCCTCCCCGCTCTTCCGGATCGGGGTTATACGAACAACTCGAGGCCGTCTCTGAGATAGGGTAATCGTGGTAGTCGCTGCAGACATGCTCGGCGATCGAGCGCATGATCTCCCGCCAACGCTGATCGCGGTCGATCTGATAAACCTGAAAAAACGCCTCGTAGACGTAGGGGACAGTCGTGACCAGCGGCGTTCCCTCCGGCATCGTCCCGCGCCGCGTCTCCCAGTTGAATGGATACCCCCAGCAATAGTGCTTATAACCCGGGCATCGCGTCTGCTCCAGAACCTCGAGAAAATGGACAGCGCGGCGGTAGTACCGGCCTTCATGGGTGAGCGTTGAAAGAAACGCAAACCCCATCGCATAATGCGCGTCGGCAATCGGCAGCCTCTGCGGCTTCCAGAAGAGCTGCCGGGCCCTCGGCACGAATGCCTCGGCGAGGATCATCGGAGCTACCGCAAGCTTGCCCAGCAACGGACGCCGATAATACAGCGCCTTCGCCTTCCGGCCTATATCGCTTGCGTAGAAACTCTGATGATCGTACGACTCTTCGCCGTAGCCATCGAGCCACGCAACAAAACGCAGAACGGCGGCTTTTGTCTTGTCGATCTGAGCCCGGTCGATCTGAGCCCGATCTGCTTGAGCCCGGTCTGCTTGAGCCCGGTCGGCTTGAGCCGTGCTCGCTCCGCGCGTTTCCGCTTCCGCCGTCAGCGTTGCATCCGTCATCATAGGTCCCATCGGTATCAGCTCGGCTTCGTCTCGAAGCGGTTGAAACGTTTCATGGTCATCATGGAGCCAAGGATCGCTTTCAGTTTCTGCATCTGCTCCCGGCGGTGGAAGCGCATCAGTTCATCCGAAACCGGGCGTTTCGCCCGGCGCGCAAGCGCCCAGAAATACCCTGAACCCAGGGCAATGCCATCCACCAGATAAGGCTTCTTCGTCATCCTCCAGCCCACCCGGAACATCTCCCACAGCGGATGGCCGCCGAGATAGTAGTCCTTTTCCCCATAAGAGAAACTCGACGCCAGCTGGCCGCGTTCCGCCGTCCCCATCTTGCGGTGATGAAAGAACGATTTCTCGCGAAACGAGCGCGTCTTCCAACCGATCATGCGCGCCGTCGTCGAAGCCATCCAGTCGATGCCGCCCGCCTTGTTGGCCCGGTAGCCGCCAATCTCCTCGAAGCACTGCCGGCGGAAGAGCTGGCACTGCCCCGCCACGTGGCTCCCGCCCTCAAAGCTGTCCGTCTCCGAACTGTATCCGTCTTCCCTGAATACCGTCCCCGCCACCCCCAGGCGCGCGTCCTTGCTGAATTCGCCGAGCAGGAACTCCATATGATCGCTGTCGAAGGAGATATCGGCGTCCAGATTGCCGATCACCTCGTAGTCCAGGTCTTTGACTCGCTCCCGCCCAACGTTAAACGCATTCACCTTGGCCGCGAAATGCCGCTCCGTGCGAACCGGCAAATCGACCAGCACGATCCACGGATGAGCGGCAAGAAAAGGCCGCACCCGCTCCGCTGTCCCGTCCGTCGAGCCGTCATTCACAATCACCCAGCGCAGCGGAAGAACCGTCTGCCGGATCATGGACTGGATCGTCTTCTCGATGAACATCTCCTCGTTACGGGAGGGAGTTATGAGGACGTAGGCCGGGAGGTTGCCCATTACTTCACCTCGACGGAGTAACCCATCAGGCCGTTGCTCGGCGTGGAGCTTCCCCCGGCGGCAACCGTCTCCGACCCATAGATCGCGCCGCGGTGCGCCGAGAGTTCCTTGTCGTAAACTTCTTCCGGCTCATACACGATTACGTGGCTGCCCCGGTTCGAGAAGCCAAACGGAACGCACAGCAGCTTGTTCAGTTTCGCTTTCAGCGCCTCGCGCCGCTCGGGCGGCACGCAGAACAACATGAACCCGCCTCCGCCGGCGCCCAGCAGCTTGCCTCCCACCGCGCCCGCGCTCATTCCCGCCTCATAAATTTCATCGATGCTGGCGTTCGATATCTTATTGGTGAGCGACCGCTTCAGTTTCCAGCCCTCGTGCAGGAGCCGGCCGAACTCATCGATGGGCCGTTTCGGATCGGTGACAATCGCCTCCCCTTCATCGACCAGCTGGAGCATCGCATTCAGCTCCTGCTTCTTACTCGGAGTTACACGCAGCTGTTCCTGCGCAATCTCCGACGCGGTTCGGGAGAAGCCCGTAAAGAAGAGGGCCAGGTTCTGCTCGAGCTCCGCCATTCTCGCCTGCGAGATCAGCATCGGCTGCACATCGATTGAGCCATTCTGGCAGAAGTTGATCCGGTTCAGGCCTCCATACGCGGCGCTCACCTGATCCTGCGCGCCCACCGCTTCGCCCAGCACCTCCTGCTCCACATAGATGGCTTCCCGGGCCAGCGTGTGCTTGTCGCGCATCTGGTTTTTGAGCGCGTTCAGAGCAAGCAGCAACCCTACCGTGAATGCCGAGCTCGTGCCGAGGCCGGTACGGGCGGGCAAGTCCGCCACGTGATGGACTTCGACCCCTTCGTCCATCCCCAGGAACTGCAGACAACCGCGGACGGAAGGGTGCTCGATCGCGCTGTTATTGGCGACGTTCTCGACCTTCGAGTAAGAGACGCGGCTGTGGAATTCAAAGAAGGGTGGGAGCCGCCGGCAGGTGATGTAACAACGCTTGTCGATCGCCGTCGAAAGGACCGCGCCGCCGTACTCCCGGTACCAGACAGGATAGTCCGTGCCACCACCGAAGAAAGATATGCGAAGAGGAGTGCTTGTAATAATCATAAATTTGACCTTCCTGAACCGGCCCGCGTGAATCTTGTTGAATCAGGGTTGGATCCGGCTGAATCTGGCTAAATCCAGTTCCGTCCCGAGCAGGCTGCCTGCCTGACTCGTCACCCGCGCTAAAGCACGCGTTCCCAGTGCTCTACCATCGAGCCAATCGTCTGCTCGAGCGTCTTGAGCGGCTTCCAGCCCGTATCCCGGCGAATCTTCTTCGTAGCTCCGAAGATAACCTTCTCGTCGGAAGGTCGCAGCAGCCGTTGCGCCGTTCGTATCTCCGGCTTGACTCCTGAGAGACGCATCGCCATCTCCAGCATTTCGCCGATTTCCCAGGTCTTCGCCGCGCACAAGTTGTACGCTTCGCCCGGTTTTCCCTTGAGGGCTGCCAGATAAAATCCGCGCACCGTATCGCTCACATCGAGAAACGCGCGCCGCGGCTTCAGATTGCCCACTTCCATCACCGGCTTCTGCACACCCTTCTTGATGCGCACCAGCTGCCGCACGAAATCCGACGGAGCGTCGCTGGTCTTCCCCGGGCCCGTGGTATTAAACAGCCGAATGCTGACCGCCGGCACCTTGTAATCGAGGAAATATTCCCGCGACAGCAGATCCTGGCACACTTTGCTGATCCCGTACGGGTGCAGCGGCCGGAGCGGCTGATCCTCTGTCACCGGGATGGCCTCCGGCGGAACATTGCCGTACTCCGCGCTCGAGCACGCCGACACCACAACCGGCGGCCGCTTCCTGTACCGCGCCGCTTCAAAAACGTACAGCGAGCCCATCACATTCGATTCGAATGTCCCCACCGGATCGGCCCACGAAACCGTCGGCAGGCTCTGCGCTCCCAGATGAAAGACATGCGAAGGCTCAACCTCGGCAAACAAACGCTCCACCCGCTGCCCATTCCCGAGATCGCACTGGAGGAATCGCACGCGCCGGCTTTTCCCGGCCGGCTGGGCCTGATGCAGATGGTACGTGCCGACGACATCCCACCCCTCGCCTTCGAGAAACCGCACCAGGTGCGAGCCGATAAAACCTTCAGCGCCTGTGACCAGCGCCGTTCTATTCCGTGCCATCCTGTCCTTTCATAACGCATCCCGGCATGCTGTCTCCTCAGGAAGGCGCTTTCACATCGAGCGAACTCGACACATCGCGCCGCCGCGCCACATCGGGGCATGGCATCCGCAGCAAACGGGCATACGCGTTCATCGTAATCTCGCTCACCACATCCCAGGAGTGGTGCGCCGCCGAATAGTCGTGAATGTCCTGCCGCCGCCGCTCGAGATTCGCATATAAATCGCTTGCGAAATATCTCTCGATCGTCCCCGCCAAATCATCGGCATCGTCCGGCCTGAACAGATACCCCGTCCGGCCATCGACGATATCGTCTTTGAGCGACCCCACATCGGCGGCCAGCACCGGGAGGCCGAAACTGTGCCCGAGGAAAAGAACCCCGCTTTGATAAATGTGCCGGTAGGGCAGGATCAGCGCGTCGGCGGCCTTAAAGTAGACCTCGGTCTCGGCGTCGGGAATAAAACCGGCACGCAGGACAATCTCCCCGCGCTCGACATCCCCACGCATCTCTTCCCGGATTCCGCTCCAGTACTCCTCGCAGCGGTCCGGCCGTCCGGCAATGATCAGACGATAACCGCTCGACCGCGCAACCACCCGGCGAAACGCGGCGATCAGCAACTCCAGCCCCTTGTAAGGAGTGATTCTGCCGAAAAAGAGAATCGCCCTGTCCGCGCCGCGAATTCCCAGCTTCTGTTTCGCTTCGGCTGCGGTCAGGCTGGTCGTGGGAACCGAATTGTTGATGCCGAACGGGATGACCGCGACCCGGTCCTCCGGCACTCCGAATTCGCTCACGATCTCGCTCTTCGAGTTCTCGGTGTGAACGAAGATCCGATCGGAAAGGCGATACTGCGTGCGCAGAGTAAAACGGTTCAACCAGCTGTCCGTGGCATCGCGCCTGCCCGCGTTCACATTATGCGCTGTAAATACAAGCTTCTTGCCCATCAGCTTGTAGTAGAGCATCAGCAGGGTGCGATCGAAGCTCTCGAACTTGTTGTTCCAGAGGATATGAAAGATCTTCGGCTTCGCCGTCGCCGCATAAACCATCAGCCGCGCATAGTACTTCAGGATGCGAATAATCTTCTGCAAGCCAGGCGCGTCGGCTCGCGTGCTCCCCCGCAGATTGAGAAAGCGCACGCCGGGCTGGTCGCGCAGCTCCGGAAGATCCAGTTCGTCGCTGCCAATTAAATCGATCGCCGCCCCGCGCGGCGTCAACGACGTGATCATTCCGAAGACATACGGCCGGTCGCCGCCGCCGGTCAGCAGGGCTACCGCGATCTCTTCCGGTCCGGAGCGTGTGCGGTCCCGTACTTCGCTGCGTCCCGTCTGTTCGTTGGTGGCCTGATCCATATAACGGTGCGATCCTCGATTGCGATTATCCCGTGCGATTCCAGTTGCCTGTCGCAGCGAATTCGTTAGTGTGGTGTTTCTGATGTTCCTCGCACGTTTGCCCCTCCCCTTTCGTTGTCATCCCGAGCGGAGCGCTTTGGGGCCCCGTCGTGCCGACAGGCACAGATGGGGTCGGCGGAGCGAGGGACCTGCTTTTTCCCCCAACTGCTAACGTTTTCCTTGCGACAGGTCACTGGTGTGCCGCTGCGTCGGTAACCGGGTTCAGGATAGCCCGACCTGCGGGGTTCTCCCCCGGCGGGCCGTCTCCAGCTGATACAACGTTTTATCGCATTGCCGGATGAAGGACGCCTTCAGTTGCGGCAGCACGGCCTGTGCCCATTTGGCCGCCTTCCAGCCGAGCACCGGTTTCATCCAGGCGTATTTCCAGCGCAGCTGTGGCTCCTCCAGCTGCTGGTTCATCAGCCCGGCCATGTTTTGCAGCTCAGCCACGATGTCCGGACGCTCCGGATAAAAATTGAGATACCAGGTCTGCAGGTACGCGAGGCAAGCTCTGCGCACCCGCGCGCTGTCCTCGAGCGACCGAATGTACTTGATGTGCAGCCTCATCGAAAGCAGCAGCGCATCTTTCTTCCGGTCGTCGCCCACATAACTCAGCCGGCTGGTGGGCGTTACTCTGTAGAGCACGCCCGTGTTCGGCACGAATCGAGTGCCTTCGGACTGGAGCAGCACCCTCGCGAAATACTCCCCGTCGTCATCGCTCAGCAGCCGCGTATCCCATGGCCCCGCCGCCTCGGCCAGTTCCCGGCTCGTAAGCCAGGTGGCCGTCTGCATGTGCAGATTGTGCCCCAGCTTGGCCAGCAGCCAATCGACAGGCGCAAGATCCTGGCACAAACGGCTCTCCACCCAGCGGGCCCTGCGCGTCCTGAAATAAAACGGAGACCAGGCCGAGGACAGTAGAATCCGCCGGCTCTCGCCCTCCCCGAGCGCGCCAAGCTGCTTTTCGATCTTGTCCGGAGCCAGCAGATCGTCGGCATCCAGAAACTGGATGTAATCCCCCTGGCTGAGCCCGAGCGCATGATTACGCGCCGCCGCGGCGCCCGCGTTCGGCACCGTGACCACCTTCACCTGGGACGAAGCCAGCCGCCGCGCGGCCTCGAAGGTCCCGTCAGGAGACCCATCGTCGACGACGATGATTTCCTTGTTGGGCCAGGTCTGAGCGGTGGCGGAACAGATCGCGCCGGCAACCCACTGTTCGGCGTTATAAGCGGGAATCAGAATGGAGACGAGTGGTTTCATAGCGGCCATAGGCAAAGGTTTTCCCCGAACGTGCGCCGGGATCACTGTGCACGTCCCGTGCAAACGGTAAGGATTTTGTATTTCGTTTTCCGGTCTCAATCCGGAACCGCGCCGCCGCATGGGCAAACCTGCGGCGGCACCGTCCGGGACGATCCTCAGTAAATCGAGGACCAGGCTTTGTAAATCAATTGTTGAGAATGGTTCCCGAAAGCGAGATCGGCGGAGCCGGACTCGTTCCGGTGACCAGCGGATGCGGGTAGGTGTAAGGAGCGTAGTAAAGCGACCAGGTATTCGTGGCTGTGCACGTGTACAGCTGGTTCTTGTCTGTCGCCCAATACGCCACGCCGGTCGTGCAGGTGGTCGGAATCGACGCATACGCGCCATAGCCGGTTCCGGTTGCTCCCGTGAACGGCGACACCGGGACGTAGTAGTCGCGATTGGCCTGGATGTTGTTTTCAGAGCTGCTGACGCCGACAAGCGGCCCCGTGCCGCTGAAGTTCTCCATCCAGATATAAACCGGCTGCAACACCTCGTTCGGCCATGCACCGGTGAAAACAGAAGGATGGCTGGTGTCCTGAACCTGCGGCCACATGCCGCTCAGCATGTCTCCCTGGCCCCGTCCAATCTGATCGAGGCACGGGTAGCCGGTCGAACTGGTATTCCCGTCCCATCCGCTCGCGCTGCCCGTCTGGGCCGTTCCGCAGTATCCCCAGCCGTTCGGCGGGGAGCTTTGCGGATAAGTATTGGTGTTGTCGCGATCCTCGTCGAACACGATGTCGCTCTTCGTGTTGGTGACCGTATTCCCCCACCACACGCCTGTGCCCGCTGTCTGAAATCCTACCGAGGAGATAATCGTACCGCCGCCGCCGCCCACGGTGTTGTCATAAACCTCCCACGCCCGGCATCCTCTTCCCCGCGGCTGCGATCCGACCGCGTGGCTCTGAATCCCGAGGTTCTGATCGGGGGCCAGCGCGTTGAAGGTATTGAACCGCGCAACAAAAAATCCGCCCAGCGCGCAGTCGTTCATGAACCCGTTGTTGAATGTGTTGTTCTCGAAAAAGATCGCGGACCCGGTTCCGAGTCCGGGGGGCATGGTCCAGGCAGTGTCCCCGAATCCATCTCCTCCGGTGTTATACACGCGTATCCCGTTAAAGACATCTCCGTTCGGGACATCGAAGATATTGTGGTCCACCACCCCCGACATGGGCTGGTACATCGAGACCGCAAGATCGTTGACGTTGATGAAGTGAAAGTGGTCGAGCCGCGCCTGACCCGTCGCCCCACCGAGAGCCACCTCGCCGTTGTAGACAACGTTGCCGCCCTGTATGCTCAGGCCGGTCACGCGCACCACCTGCGAGGAGTTTCCCGTCAGTGTGATCCCGATCAGGGGATTGTTCCCGCCTCCCCCGGATTGCCCGTCCACAATCATCGTGGAGTCGGTGATGGTTGCAGGATTGCCCTGCGCGTTGGTCGTGGCCACCGCGCTCTGCCCCTGGAGGGTAAAGCTGTATGCGCTCGAAAATGTGATCCCGGAGGTCCAGGTGCAATGGCCCGCGGGCACGGACACGGTGGTCCCGTTCGAGTTGATCTTGTTCAGCGCTGCCTGCACGTCCGAGGCGTTACAGGAGGCTGCGTTGATCGTTGTCTGCGCTTCTGCCGCGGAAAGTACGGCAAGAAGAAATACAAGCGGCGAAATTTTGACGTAAATATGCTGAAGCACGGGGGAGCGTCCTTTCGGGGGAATCCAGTGTTTTGGATTTCTGTTGAGGTGAGTATCACGCTTCCCAAGGCCGATTGTCCAGATTTTTGACCACGGTAATGACACCAAAGTTCCCAGCCGGAGTCTTGATTCGCCCGGGACCAAAGTGGCCTGAATTCATGTGTTCATTGAAGAAAATGCGGTACGTAGTTGATCCGCTAATTGTTACCAAGGTGACTTTGAGGATCACCGCTGGTTACTGTAGTTTTTAGGCAGAATTTGCGTGCAGGAAAAATATTTTTAGAATGCGCCGACCGGCACCGCGGAGGCCACCGATTCTCCCAACCTCCCCGCCCCCTGCCCGTCGACGAAAATGCGGTGCGCCAGCTCGAGCGTCAACGCCTTGTGCAGTTCGACCGTGAAGTTCCGGTTCCCTTTGAGGTGTCCCTCGACCACGGCCTCGAGATTTTTGCGCTCGATGTAGGGCCGCGACAGCGCCCGCTCGTCGAGCAGCGTTTCCCGCAGGTATCCGGCCAGGGCATCGCGGTACCAGACACGAAAATGAAACGGCTTGTGCCGCCCAAGGATCAGCCGCTCGAGATGAAGCGCCGAAAATGTATGATCCACCCGCGCCAACCATTGCGGCATGCCCATGTCGTACGCGTACTCCGCTTTGAAGAGAAACTCGAGCCACGCATGGGAGATTCCTCCCAGCAGTTTTCCCCGGTCCCCGCCCACACCGCGATCCGTCGGGAGAGCCCGCAGCGCGCGATTGCCGTCGCCGATCAATCGCAGCGAAACATCGTCCGTCCCCAGCGCCGAAGCCGGTGCGCGAAAGATGGTTCGCACGAAGTCGTTATCGAGGAACGGCGACCGCATCGTCAGCTGCGTCTGCTCGAGCGAAAGAGATCCATATAAATACCAGGGCCCCTGCCGGAAAGCCGCAAACGACAAGTGACTGCCATGAATCACTCCCGCATACGTCGTCCCTGTCTCGCGAATGTTCGACAGAAATTCCTGACTGTACAAATCCACGGCCGGTTCCGACGGCTTGAACGCCCGGAAGCCCCGCAGCAGCTCTCCCCCATAGAGACCCGTCATGCGGGCCGGCGCAATCTCCCGCGCCCTTTCGTTCAGATAGAGGTCGGGCGACCGGCTTACATCCACGCCCCCATCGGACAGGTAGACGGCGCGCTCGGCATAATGGCCGAACTGCGAGAGAAACTCCTCGCCCGCCGTAAGAACCTGATGCGGCTGCCCGCACACCGCCGCCACACGCCGCGCGATCCGCAGATCCTCATGCTCGCCGTACATGCTTCCGAAGGTGTAACAGGGCAGCGAGCCCGGCGCAGGCTCCCGGCTCGCCAGAACCATGCGCGTGTCGAGGCCCCCGGTCAGCGACATCCCAATCCGCTCGCGCCCGGCAAAGTACCGCGGAAGGTTCCGCGTGAATGCCGACCGCAGCTCCCGGTACCACGCCTCCGGGTCGAGGGCTTCCTGATCCTCCCACTCCCTCGGCTCGAAATAGCTGCTCTTCCGTTCGAGGAATCCGTTGCGAAACTTCCATGCCGAACCCGGAGGCAGGATCTGGATGCCTTCAAACAAAGTTCTGTTCTCGAGCACCGCGCCGCAGGAAACAAATTCTCCCAAACCCCGGTAATCCATCCGCCTCAGCTCGGGCCGCACCGCCAGAATCGCCTTCGCCTCGGCGGCAAAATAGAATGCGTCCCTGGTCTCGTGGTAATAGACCCGATGCATCCCATAACGGTCGTTGAAGAGAAGCGTCTCGCCTCTCCCGCTGTCCGCCAGCAGTCCGTGGAATCTCCCGTTCAGGCAAGCCGGAAACGACGGATCGTCCTCGTAACGGCCATCCTCGTAAAGATGCACCAGGTACGATGGCCCGTCGAGATCGACGGCGTGTCCGCGCGCTTTCAGTCCTTCGGCCACGCCCGGCTCCGGAAAATCCTCGCCGGCAAACGCCAGGATCACATCGCCCGCTTCGTTCGCGACCGGCATGCGCTCGGCGAAAGAGCCCTCCCTCGCCACCCATCCGATATACACACCCAGCGACTCATCGGACCATTTGCCCGAAACGTACGCGCGCTCATGCAGCAGCGCTTCCGTCATGCGCCGCACTTCGGCTTCCGCCACCGCCCGCGCCCGGCGCGTAATGCATCCCACGATTCCTGGCATATCTAAGATCTTCCGCCTTGCACGTTGTTCGGTTCTGCGCCTGACATTTTCTGCGCGTTAGTCCGAATGCCCGGCAACCGCCGGTGTCTTGGGGCCTGCGCCACGAAGTTTTGCCTCGTACCAGTTGTTGCGCAGCTTCCTGTACCTTGCGGCCACCGATTCCGGAACCCAGTCCGCCGCCGTGCGATGCAGCCCGAACCGCAGCGCAACCCGCCCGGCAACCGTCAAAGGAATGTAGTACCGGGGAATCTCGACCTTCTTAAAGCCGTTGTTCGCCTTGAAGTCGGCCAGACTGTCCCGCTCCTTTTTGCCATACGAGAACTTCGCATACCACAGGTGCTCGACTCCACGGTCCGCGCAGGATTTCACCGCCTGGGCAATCAGCGCGTTGGTCGGCGCCTTGTCCCGCTGCCCTACCATCGAAACAATCTGCATCAGGCCGGCCTGGCTTTTTTGTTCGTCCATGACCAGCTTCACGAAGCCGATCAGCCTGCCCTCGAGCGAGGCGCCGATAAATACGCTGCGCTCGAGAAACGTCTCGTTCACCCGGCGCACCGCATCGAGATCTTTTCCGTAATGCCAGAAAGGCTTTCCCTGCCGGATCGGGCACTCGTTGTAAATTGCCGATATCTCCCGGACCAGCCAGTCGTTGAACGGGACCTCCGCTACCACCACCCCGTTTTTCCCCGCCTTGCGCGCCTTGTTCCTGGCTTTGAAATCGATCTGATTGGTCATCCAGTCATCGAAGGTGGTGATGCGGAGCGCCGCCATGTTGTCCCACTCCATCGGATAGCTGTATTGTGGCGTGGTATTCGACAGCCTCTGGATGAACGTGAACACATCGGCGCGCGACCGCGACTTCCGCACAGCGGCCAGCGCCGCCTCCGGATCGTCCGCAAAATCGAATCCTTCCGCATCGAGACGGGCAATGCGCACCAGCCTCCCCTCGATCAGGCCTTCCTTACCGCAAATATTCATAATCTCCGCTTCTTTTCGAGCCCGTCCCATTGGAACCACAAATCGGGTTCTCTTTTATGAACGGGTTCCGATTTCGGGTGGGTTTCCGTGCGCCATCCACTGCATGCTGCGGGCGTGCGTGGCGCGCGCGCTGGCCGATTCCCCCGCAAGAGCGGGTGCCGGGACTGGCGCTTTTTTCGCCTTGCCACCGGCGAGGGCGGCCTCTCGTACCTGCTTTTTCGAGGCCGGAACCGTCACCGCTCCCAGCAGGAACATCGCATAGAACAAGCCGCTCTCAAACGCGGCTTCCGACATGTTGTAAAACAGGAACGCGATCCATACCGCCATACCGAGCACTGCGAGGCTCGAGGATCGCGCCAGCCGTTTGCAGATTCCGTAATAGCTCGCCCCGAGGAAAACGGCGAGCACCGTAACCCCCACCATGCCCTCTTCGAGATAGACCTCGAGATAGCCGTTGTGGGCTTCGTTCAGATGGCCGAGTCCGGACTCGGTCCACACGTACAGCAGACGCCAGCCGAGCCAGAAGCTCTGGTACCCGGTGCCGATCACCGGGTTCGTGTGCATGCTGAGAAGAAACGCCCAGATTTTTGTCCGGTCGCTCAGCGTCGCGTTCTTCCCCACCGCCTGCGCCAGCGAGCCGTTCATGCCCAGCCCGAAATCGAGGATCAGGTAAAGGCAGAACAGCGACGGGATCAGGATTTGCACCAGCCGCGGGTAGCGCCGGTAGATCCTGCTGTGGGCCAGCAACAGCACCATGCAGCCCATAGCCAGGCAAACGTACGATGTCGTGCTCTCGGCCGTATGCAGCAGCCACACCGTCATCCCGAAAAACGCCGCATCGATCCACAGGATTCGCTTCGTGCGCTTCTGCTTTTTGTCCCGCCACCGGGTTACGATATCCCAGAAGAAAAACAGCCCGCTCACCAGGCACAGCAGCCCCAGCATGTTCTTGCTCGTGCTGGCTCCGGCATAATAACCGATGCCGGTCCACGGGTCGTATTGCTTGCTGACCTCCGGAAAATACTTGTCGAGCATGATCGACAGCGGAACCAGCAGATAGCCCAGCCGCCGAAGAACCGCTCGCACCGCCTCGAGTCGGCCGCGGATCGGAGAGTACCACCAGAACGATCAGGTAAGTCCCGAAATCGCGAATCCATCGTTTGATCGCGATCAGCGGAAAATCCGACCACGCGGCGCTGACCAGCGCCAGGGCTAAGAAAGCGGTCAGCGCCCAGTTGGACGCGAAAAATCCGCCCCACTTAAACGACCGCGAGACCAGAATCCCGATCGAGAGCAGGATCAGGACGATGAAGATCATCCGGTCCACCGGATTTCCGTCCTCGAGCGCCGCCGCCGACATCGACCCGGCGCCGCCGATCCACTGCGAAGGCAGCCGTGTCCCGGCGATGAACAGCCAGATCACCGTTACCCACGAGGCGGGCGACAGCCGCGCGTCGTTGGCGGGATCGAAAAACAACAACGCCGACAGGCAGAAAAGCCACAGTACGAGTGCTACAAAAGAAGGCATCGTTTCGGTTCCGCGGCAGCTGGTCCGATGATATCCTGGCCCACGCCCAGGCCCACGCTCAGGCCGGTCCTCACAGCAGGCTCAGGCCGCGCCGCTCCCCTCGATCCTGCCCCGGCCCAGCAGCTGCGTCACCAGACCCACCAGGGTCTCTCTCTCTCCCCCCACGTATGCCGCAGGTACACCTGCTGCCCGCGCTCCGCGGTCGCCATCGCTTCGCCCGGGTTCGACGCCACGTACTCCAGCTTCTCCTCGAAATCCTTCGTATCGCCGGGTTCGAAGTAGAACAGCGAATCGGCCGCAAAGTAATCCACGATCCCTTCCGTGCGCGGAGCGATGACCGCTTTGCCGACCGCCAGATATTCGAGGATGCGCGTCGGCGTGTTGATCGCCGTGAAATCGTTGCGCGGATTCGGAATGATGCCCACGTCGCACTGCTCGATCTCCCGCGCCAGCTCTTCGAGCTTTCTCGGTCCCAGATAACGAACGCTGCCCTCGAGACCCAGACCAGGAACCGTCGCCATCACCTGCTCGAGATAGGGCGTGCTGCGTCCGTAGATCCGCAGTTCGACATTGGGAAACTTCTTCGTGAATCGCGACAGCGCCTCCACCGCGAGGTGCAGGCCGTTCCGGC
Organism: uncultured Acidobacteriaceae bacterium; assembly: GCA_963831055.1. GTDB lineage: Bacteria > Acidobacteriota > Terriglobia > Terriglobales > Acidobacteriaceae > Palsa-343. Next base: position 56,699 of record CAWHOU010000040.1, read on the forward strand.
TCTCGAGCAGACCGTGGTACATGATCACCAGCGGGTCGCCGGCCTTGCGGACCGGATAGGAACGCGCCGGACGGCACGGAAACAGGCTCTCATCCGGGGTATTCATCACCACCCCGACCTTCGCCGCCGGGCAACCGCGCCCGCAGAAGATCCGCTTAAACGTGACGCTCACCGTGATCACCAGATCGGCGCGCGCGATGCTCCATTTTTCCAGCCAGCGGATGACCCGAACCCCGGAACTTTCCTTATCCTTGCCGAAGATCGTCATCATCAGCTCAGGCATCGGGTCATGCTGATCGAGAATCACCTTCGCCCCGAACAGTTTCGGAATCAGCCCGCTGATCACCAGGATGTCCGGCATGTTATGCACGTAAATCAGATCGTACCGGCGCCCAAGCGAACGCCATGCGAAGATGGCAGCCGACATCAGAATGAACGTGGCATATTGGTACGCGTAGGAAAGAAAGCCGCCCCGGCTGTGACGGATCGGAATCCGTATCACCTCAAGTCCGCCAAGGGTTTCCCGCTTCCGAGACCTGGCGTCCTGCTCGCAGATCAGATCGACCCGCATCCCTTCGCCCACCAGCGCCTCGGCCGCGCGCCGCGGACGCGGATCGGCGGGATAGTGCGAAAACACCACCATCCCCGCCCGCTTGCCCTCGAGCCGCGTGCCCGTCCCCACGGCTCTGGCCTGCACAGGCCTCGCTTCCGTCTCGATCATCGGATCACTTCTGCAAGCACGGCCCGCCCCTTCGCGGCTTCCACCGGCCGGGCAGAACGCGCCGTAAACTCCAGAACCTCCGCGGCCACCCGCGCCTGCTGCGCCGCCGTCAGCTGCGGGTACATCGGCAGCGACACGATGCTCGACGCCACGGCGGTGGTCACCGGAAAATCCCCCGCGCTGTAGTTCATCCGTGCATACGCCTTCTGCAGATGCAGCGGAACCGGATAGTGCACCCCCGAACCGATCCCCGCCGCGTTCAGATGGCTCATCAGCCCGTCCCGGTCCGCGACCCGGATCACATACAGGTGATACACGGCCTTCGACCACGACGGCTCGAACGGGCGCTTCACCCCTTCGTTGCCGGCCAGCAGGCGATCGTACTCGGCCGCCCGGTCGCGGCGCTCCGCGTTCCAGCGGGCCAGATGTTTCAGCTTCACATGGAGCAGCCCCGCCTGAATGGCATCGAGCCGCCCGTTGTAGCCCTCGATGTCGTGGTGATACTTCTTCGCCTGCCCGTGATCGCGCAGCATTCTTGTCGTGCGCGCCACCTCGGCGTCGTTCGTCGTCGTCGCCCCGGCCTCGCCGCACGCACCCAGATTCTTCCCTGGATAGAAACTGAAGGCCGCCGCCCGCCCCATCTGTCCGGCCTCCATCCAGCGGTTCAGCTTTTTCGAGAAGTATTGCGCGCCGTGCGCCTGGCACGCGTCCTCGATGACGGTCAGGCGGTATTCGGCCGCGAGGCCAAGAATCGCATCCATATCCGCCATCTGCCCGTAAAGGTGCACCGGCACCACCGCCGTCACCGGCCGCCCGCTTCGCCGGCTGATCGCCCGCCCCGACGCGTCCCGCGTGCACTCTTCTTCCAGATACACCCGCAGCCTCTCGGCCGACAGGTTGTAGGTGTTCTCGTCGATGTCCACAAACTCCGGGATGGCGCCCGCCTGAGAGATCGCTTCGGTCGTCGCAATAAACGTGTGCGGCACCGTCACCACCACGTCGCCCGGCTCGATGCCGCACGCCATCAGGGCAAAGCGCAGCGCGTCGGTCCCGCTGTTGAGGCCCACCGCGTGCCCGATCCCGCAGAACGACGCGAAGGCGCGCTCGAACTCCTCGACCATCGGTCCGCCGATGAAGCCGGCCGTACGCAGCGCCTGGCGGAATACCCCGGTCAGTTCCTCCTCGAGCTCCCGGTGCGGAGTCACCAGGTCAAGGAACGGTATTTCGTTCGAGTTTTTCGAGTTGTGGGTCATAACCCCTCTTCATTCTCTTTGATATAACGCAGAACCCTGGCCGGATTGCCGGCCACGATCGCATGCGGCGGAACATCTCTGGTCACGACACTGCCGGCGCCGACGATCGCATTTTCCCCGACGCTGACATTGGAAAGTATCGTGGCCCCGGAGCCGATCGACGCGCCCTTCCGGATCACCGTCGGCTCAACCTTCCAGTCGGCCTCGGTCTGCAGCTCCCCGCCCGGCGCCGTCGCCCGCGGAAAGCTGTCGTTGATGAACGTCACCCCGTGACCAATGAACACGTTGTCCTCGATCACCACCCCTTCGCAGATGAAGGTATGGCTCGAGATCTTGCAGCGTTTTCCAACGCTCGCATTCTTCTGGATTTCGACAAACGAGCCGATTTTGGTCTCGTCTCCGATCCGGCACCCATATAAGTTGATGAATGTCGAAAGCCGGACATTGGCGCCGAGCTTGACGTCGTCGGCGATGCAGTTGTAAGTGATCATAAGTAGACTAACGAACCTCTCTTGCTCATCGACTCGCTTGCCGCCTCCAGCATCTTGACCACCCTGAGGCCGGCGCATCCGTCGTTGAAAGGCTCCTGCCCCGTCGAGATACAGTCCACAAAGTAGGACAACTCCTGGCGCAGCGCCTCGATCTGCTCGAGCTGCGGGGACCACATATCCCCCGAACGGTAGTTCACCAGCAGCGAGTAGAGGCCCTCGTTGTTCGTGATATTGACGCCCTTGTCGTAGACCTTGACCTTCTCATCGGCCTCGAGGTCGTTCCATACCAGCATCCGCTTCTCGCCGCCGATCAGCGTGGTGCGCACCTTCACCGGCGAAAGCCAGTTCACGTTGATATGGGCGATCACGCTCTCGGGAAAGTAAAGAGTCATGAAAGCCACGTCCTCGTGGCAGTTCAGATGGCTCTGCCCGGTGGCGACCACCGCCTCCGGATTGCCGTCGATCACGTAATCCATGATGGAAAGATCGTGCGGCGCCAGATCCCACAGGACGTTGATGTCGTGCTGGAACAATCCGAGGTTCACGCGCGTCGAATCGTAGTAGTAGAGCTTGCCCAGCGTTCCCTCCCGCAAGAGCTGCGAGATCTTCCTCACCGCGCCGGTGAACAGAAACGTGTGATCGACCATGATTCTCAGATTTTTCCGCATGGCCAGATCGATCAGCTTCTCGCCCTGCGCGACGTTGCTGGTGAACGGCTTCTCGACGAAAACGTGCTTGCCGTTCTCGAGCGCGGCCTTCGCCAGCTCATAATGCGTCCACACCGGAGTGATCACCGCAATGGCGTCGATATCCGGCGATGTCAGCACTTCCGAGGTGTCGGCCGTGACCCGGATGCCGGGATACGCCTTCATCGCGCGCGCCTGCGCCGCCGGATTCAGCTCCGCGATCGCTAATACCTGGGAACCCTCCAGACTGGTTAGGTTCCTCACCACATTGGGCCCCCAGTAACCGTACCCGATTACACCGAAGTTCACTTGACTGTCACCGCACTTTCCCCAATAAAGACAAAATGCACACCGCTCCACGCGGCGCGCCCGCCCGAATGGAAATTACGAACTAAATTGAACTGTATCTGGATGAAAGGTAAAAATTCTGTCCGGACCTGGCCCTAGTAAGCCCCCTTGATGACCGCCGCCGGCGTTTTCATCAGTATCTTCACGTCCAGCCACGGCGACCAGGAGATGGCATAGCGCAGATCGAGCCGCACCATATCGTCGAACCGTACGCGGCTGCGGCCGGTCACCTGCCACAATCCGGTGATCCCTGGCTTGACCTGCAGCACGCGGCGGCGATGCCACGTCTGGTAAGCCGCCAGCTCGTAAGGAAGCGGAGGCCTCGGGCCCACCAGCGACATGTCTCCCCGCAGGACGTTCAGAAACTGCGGCAACTCGTCGAGGCTGGTCATGCGCAGGAACTTGCCGACCGGCGTAATCCTCTTGTCCCCGACCAGCTTGTACACCCCCTGCCCGCCGGTGGTGGCCGGCACCCGCTCCGCCACCCCCGCGATCAGCCGCTTGACGTATTCCTTGTGCTCCGTCTCGTCGCTGTCCACCCGCATCGACCGGAATTTCAGAAAGGTGAAGCGCCTCCCATATTGCCCGATCCGGTCCTGCTTGAAAAGAATCGGCCCTTTCGACGTTGCCCGGACGAGAATCGCGATGATCGCAAACAGGGGCATGCATGCTATCAGCATCAGCGTGCTGCCCACGATGTCCATCGCCCGCTTGGTGCGCAGCTGAGAGCGCTGGTCGCTGCTGGGGCTGAAAAGGTCCGGGTAGAGGACCGGATCGCTCGGCCGGCCGGCGCCGCCCTGGTCCCAGTCGTCGGGAAAGAAGTGGAACGAAAACGTGATCTGATTGAACCGCTCCATCGACAGCTCTTCCTGCAGCGCCGCGCTCACCCTCCCGAGGATCGTGCTCAGAACCGAGTTCTTGTCGCTGACCACGAGACCGGTAAACATCACTCCCACCGTGCCGCGGTCCTTATACCAGCCGACCACATCCGTCTCGCGCGTGGACGACTGCATCGCCGTCAGAATGCCGTCGAGCGTCTTGTCGGCCTTGTCGCCGTTCGGCGCTGCGCCCGCCTCGAGCAGCATCAGCAGAAACGGCTCCCTCGACCGCTCCGTGCGCTTGCGCTCGATCGCGATCCGCCTCCTGAAGCCGTCTTCGCTCAGGACCTCGCGATCCCCGTAAGCGGCCGCATCGAAGACAGGATCTCCCGTGTCCGAACTTTTATTGTTCCTTGGCAGAGTCACAACTCGCTCCTCTCTCGAGCATTGGTGAAGGGTCGAACGGCGGAAGCCGATTGATCGGACGTGTGTTTTATTATCTTGTTTCTCACTTGCCGGCTAAGTTCGCCGCAATCGCAGTCGCACGGGGTTATAAAGGCCGGGTTATAAATGCCGGGGTATCGTCGTCAGGTTACAAAAGCCCGCCCCTTGTCTTAGTCCTGCCGCGACCCCGACCGCGGGCTGTAGTAATAATCCGTATCCGGCGCGTTGGTAGAGGAGTTCAGGAGCACGCCGATCAGCTTTTGCGACTCGATCGCAGCCAGCGTTCTCTGCAGCTTCCGCTTCTCCGATACTCCCTGACGCACCACCAGCAGGATGCCGTCCGACTGGCGCGACCAGACGCTGGTGTCGGCCAGGGGCAGCACCGGCGGCGAGTCCACAATGATCCAGTCGAAGAGACCGGCCAGTTGATCGAGCAGCACCCCGGGCCTTCCGGATTGCAGCATCTCCAGCGGATTGGCCGGCGAGCTGCCGGCCGGCATGTACCACAGGCCCGGACCCTCAAGGTAGTAAATGGTCTCCGCCAGCTGCCGTTCTTCGCGCAGCCATTCGCAGACTCCCGGCCGCTGCGAGATCGAGAACATCTGGGAAATACCGGGCCGCCGGATGTCGCCCTCGATCAGCAGGACCCTCTGCTGCGCCCGCAGCGCAAGCGAGCAGGCCAGGTTCGTCGAACACGTGCTCTTCCCTTCCTGCGGACTCGAACTGGTGATCAGCACCTTCTGGAGCGGTCGATCGCGGCGCAGGTGGCGCAAACGGACCGCCAGCAGCCGAAAGGCCTCCGCCGCCGCACTGTCCCGGTCCGATATGCTCACCAGCCGTCCATAGCTGGGAACGGAAATCTTCAGCGGTTTGAACCCTGTGAAGATCTCGGGAAGATCCCGCGGAACCACCGCTTCCGCCGCGGTCGCGGTTTTCCCCCTTGCTCCCCTTGCCCTCGAAGAAACCGAAGGGACCGGTGAGACTGAAGAGGCCGGCGTGACCGGCCTTACCGGCGGGTCGATGTCCGCGGTGCGCACCGCGTCGCGATCGAGCGGAGCAACCGCTGCCGGTTCCGCCGGCGTTCCCGCCTCCCACTCCGTTGCCGCCCGGTGCTCGGCATGACGCAGCAGTTCGGTCGCATCCAGAGCCGACGGTTTCATCCCCGACCGTTCGGCTTCCGATCTTTGCAGAGCGTCAAATATTCGACTCATACTCACTCGCTTCGAGAGAAACAGGCACTTTCAGATCGGCGCCGCGCGCCACCGGCTTGCGCAATGCCGAATAAAGATCGCGAAGGACTTTCGCCGCTCGCTGCACGTCCATTTCGCTTGGCGTCGCGGCGCCCTCGGGCTCCGTGACCGAAGCGTGATCGAGCCGGAACTCCTTTGCGACATCCTCGACAACATCCACGCTGATCTTCGGGAGCTGCCGGGCGTAAGCAATGATCAGGGCGTTTTCGCACACCGTGTTGATCAGCCGCGGAAATCCGCGCGAGTGCCGGTACACGGCGGCGACGGCCTCGGGACCGAACAGATGGCCCGGCTCCCCCTCCAATCCGGCCACCCGAAGCCGGTGTTCGATATATTCCTTTGTTTCCTGCGCGTCCAGCGGCCCCAGCTGCGCCCGCAGCGCCACTCTCTGCTTGAGCTGCCTCAGCCCCACCGAGTCCAGCTTCTGATCCAGCTCCGGCTGACCCACCAGCACGATCTGCAGCAGCTTGTCGTCCGTGGTCTCCAGATTCGAGAGAAGTCGCACCTCTTCGAGCAGTTCCTCCGACAGATGATGCGCCTCGTCCACGATCAGAACCGTTGTCAGTCCCTTCGATCCCCGCGACACCAGGAACTGGCCGAGGTCGAGCAGCAGCTCACTCTTGTTCTTTCCCGAAGCCGGCAACCCAAAATCGGACAGAATGTACTGCAGAAATTCCGCCGGAGACAGCCGGCTGTTGAACAGATAGGCGTAGGCAATATCCTTGCTTTCCTTCAGCAACCGCAACAGGCAGCGGAGCAGCAGCGTCTTCCCCGTACCCACTTCGCCGGTCACAACCACAAATCCCTTGTGCCGCCGGATACCGTAATGGAGCGCCGCCAGCGCCTCGTTATGCCGGCGCGTCGACACAAAATAGGTGGGGTCCGGAGTCAGATCGAAAGGATTGCGCGTCAGCTTGAAAAACGCTTTATACATTGCGGCTCATTCTTAACTGTGCAGATAGCTGATCGCCGAGCCGGCCAGGATGACCACCATGACCAGCGCCGCGGTTGCGAATCCCAGAAACGCCCGCCGTTTGCTCCTCCGCTCGTCGAGCGCCGTGCTGATCTCCGGAATCTCGGCGAAGATGGCTACCGGCAGCAGGTCCCTGATCTCCTGCTCCCGGTAAAGACGGTCATCCGCCATTTCGAATGCCAGCACCACCAGCGCACCCAGCGCCATGCCCGCCGCGATCCCCATCGCGCAGAAATTCAATCGCTTCGGAAAATCCGGCTTCGAGGGCAGGCTCGGCGGGTCGAGAACCGAGAATCGCTCCCCTTCCTGCATCTGCTCCATGCTGGTCGCCATCTGCGAATCGTCCCTCTTCTTGAGCAGCTCGTTGTAGTTGGCCAGGGACTGATCGTATCCCCGGTTCAGCTCCGCCAGCTGTTCCTCGCTTGCCGGTTCCGCGGCCAGCCGCGCCTGATATTCGCCGATCTGCGTCTTCAGCCGCGTAATGCTCTGCTCTTTGCCGGCAATCTCCACCTGATTGGCCTGCAACTGGCCCTGCAGTTGCCCCACCGGTGAATTCGGCCCGTCCGCCACGGTTTCATCGCTGGCCTCCGCACTCGCCTTCGGCTTCGCCGATCGCGCCGCCACCGCCCGGTCGCGTTCCTTCTCCAGCCGCGCAATCTCCGTCTTGAGCGCCTGCACATCCGGATAGCTGTCCGTGTAGCGCGCGCTCAGATCGGCCAGCTGCCCGCGGTCTTTCTCAAGCGTCTCGTCGAGCGCCGTGATATCGGTCGGCGCCCCGTCGGCCGTTTTCGCCGGCCCGCGCATGGCGTGGTATTGCTCGATCAGCGTCTGGAAATACGCACGCTGGCTCACCGCCGAGCTGAGCGCCTCCTGCTCGTTCTGCAGCTGCTGCTGCAGTCCCGCCAGAATCGACAGATTCGCCGCCTGCTGCGAGGGCAAAGCACCCTGATGGGATGCCTCATACTGCCCCCTCTTGGCCTCCTGATCCGCCAGCGCCTGCCTCGCTGTCTCCAGCTGCTGATCCAGAAACTTCGTGGTATCCTGCGATTCTTTCTGCCGTTCCTGCAGGTTCTGGCTGATCACCGCCGTCGAAAGCTCCCGCGTGATCTCCTGGGCAACCTGCGGAGTCGAGGCCGAGAACCCGATCGAAAAAGAGGTGATCCCTCCTCCCCCTCTTTCGTCGCGAACCAGCTGGACGTCGATGCTCTTGCTCATCGCCGCCACCTTCTCCTCCGTGCTCATCTTCTTTCCCGGAGACGAGTAAAGGTTGTACTTGTTAATGATCTCCAGCAGATGGGAGCGGCTCATGATCTGCTGGGAAATGGTGTCCAGCTGGTCCTGCAGATCCTCGCTCACGTTCGACACGACGTAATTCTTCGGCATGCTCGGCTGCTCGACCAGGATCACTGTGGTCGATTTGTACCGGGCCTTGATCGTCCAGCTCGCTCCCCACACCACCAGAAACCCGATCAGCATCGGGATCAGAAAATGCAGGTACCGCCGCCGCGCCATGTCCACATAGCGGCCGAAATCCTGTTGTTCCGAGCCTTCGAGTTCAGCGTCTTCCGGCATCTCTATCTCCCCAGCGGCCTTCTCAGCTGATACTGGATCGTTCCGTACACCCTCTGCGTGTTGGGCGCGTTGGCCACCGCCGGTATTCCGGCGTAGTCCTGGCGCAGGTAGTCGTAGCCCACCTCCGCCGATACCCGCGGGCTCAGAATGTGCGACAGCGATCCCGCCGCTCTGACGACGTGCCCATTCTCCCCGGCCACCGCTGTTATCCCCGCCTGCCCCGCGTTATCGGCAGCCGTGCTCGCGTAACTGCCCGAACAACCCATACCCCAGGTGCGGCTCAGCTGCAGACGGAATTCCGCGCTTCCTGAGTTCGTCGTAAAGACCCCCAGCAATCCCCCGCCCGCCGTCACCGTTCGCTGGTAGCTCGCTGAAAACGCCGCCCGCTCCACTTCCGCATGCGCGCTGGCCATCACCGTGGGCGACCATCCTTTCACCGGAGGAGCTGGCTCAAATGTCGCGGTGTAATATTGTGGACCGCCGGACACCGTCAGGAAAATATTCTTTCGCGGATAAAACGTGTAAAAGGGCAATACTGCCACCGTCTGAGTTTGGCCCCCGCCCGCCTTTGCCGCGGACTCCGTAACATTGAAATAATCTACCGTCGCCCCGAGATACTGGCGCGGAGTCAGACGCAGATTGTAAAAGGCGTTGCCGCTGTAAGTGTTCGCGTTGTAGAGCCCCACCGCCTCGCCGCTGTTCGGATAATCCAGCTCCGACGCCCCGCCGCCCACCCCGAACATCGCGTTCCTGCTGAACTGATAGCTGTAGAGCCCACCGCCGTGATTGAGGATCTGATCCGCATACGGCGCCAGAGCCAGCGCCCCCGGCGTCCCCGGCGAACCCGAGATCGTCCCGCCCGACAGCGAGTAGGGCTGGCTGAATACATTCGAAGTCTTGAGAAATGAATCGTACACACTGACATTCGAATGCGGGCTGACCCGGTAATCGACCTCCCCGGTCGCATTCTCACTCACCTCATTGAGCGCCGTCGCCTGCTGGTAAAACAGGAAGCCCGGGTTGTACGACAGGTTTTCGTGCAGGCGCTCGGAGGTGCGGTCGATCTGCACCGTCGGCAGAATCGAATACGTCTCGTCCGCCTCGGGCGCAATTCCCTCCCCGTAATAGACGTTGGTATCGTATCCAACCCCGGCCACAAGGCCGATGCTCAGGTAATTCGATCGCTCTTCGGACCCGGTCCTCGCCGGAAACGCCATCCCGCCTGCCGTCGGCGGCGCAGCCATCTGCGCGTCGTCACCCTGATCGGCCGCCCCTTCCGGAGGCGCGCCGTTCTGAGCGTTCTGAGCCCCCCCGTTCTGAGAACCCCCGCTCTGAGAACCCCCGTTCTGAGACCAGACCGGCCCCAGCGAGAAAAACAGCACCCCCATCATAACCAGACTTCGCGCGATCATGACAGTCTCAGTTCACGACGATCGTGTCGCCGGGCTGCAGTCGTATATTGGTCTGGGGATTTTTGCCCTTGACGAAGGCATCGTAGTTAAACCTGTATCGAGTCTGGGTGCCATCCGGCTTCGCCCGCAGAATATGAACGTCTTTCTTCTTCGCGAAGTCCCTGAATCCACCGGCATTCGCAATCGCGTCCATCACAGTCGTCGTGATCGTCAGCGGATAGGACCCCGGCCGGGTCACCTGGCCCATCACGTTATACTTTTCGCTGTTGATCTGCTGAACGATCACCGTCACCTGCGGCTGCGTTACGAAACTCCTCAGCCGGCTGGCGATATCCTCTTCCAGCTGCAGCGGCGTGCGTCCCGACGCCTGAATCTCTCCCACCAAAGGCAGCGAGATCTTCCCGTCTGTCCGAACCGGAACTGTCTTGGTCAGTTCCGGCTCCTTCCAGACACTGATCTCCAGCTGATCGGTATCCCCGATCACATACCTATCGTCACTGCGGAGACGATCCTGTCCTGTCCGCGCCGACTCCGGATGGCCATCGGTTCCAGGCGTCTGCCCCCACGCGGCGCCAGCCAGCACCAGCAGGATCAATCCCGCAAGGCTCGCCCGATCCGCTTTACTTCTCATACACCTGACTCCTGATATCAACTCGTGGCTCCGGTTCTCCCACTGCCGCGCCCCGCCGGGGCCGGTCAGAAGCTCCGGTTCTGCCTGGTCGAACACTTTTGGGGAGGTCTTATCTGCATGGTAAATCACATTCCCATCGCGCGGCATCTCAAATTGTTCCTGAAGGCCCCGAAAAGAGGGGTCATGCCGAGGGGAATGCCCCGTTGAAACGATCCGCCGCCGCCCCGCTATCGGGAAATTCCCCCCGCTCGCTCTCCGTGCCTGCGGGTTCCACATCCGATGCGTCCACCTCTACGCCCACCGACCGCGCCAGCATGTCCACCGACAGCACCAGCCGATACAAATTCTTCTTGCGAACCAGAATCCCTTCCACGCCTTCGAGCGAACCCCGTGTTACCCGTACCCGCTCCCCACACTTCAGAAAAGGATGGGGTTCGATCCGGTAAGAGCCTTCCACCGCCCGCCGAATCGCCAGAATCTCATCTTCCGGAACCAGCGCAATCTGGTCCCCACGGGAGAGGATCATATGCACGCCCGGCGTCGTCACAACCTGCAATCTCCGGCTCAGGTCTCCGCGTACAAAAACGTATCCCGGGAACAACGGCAGCGACAGCAGCTTTTGCCGGTCCTTCCATCGCCGCATCGAGTCGTGCAGCGGCAGAAAAACCTCCAGCCCCTTGCACACCAACATCTCCGCCACAGCCTTTTCGTGCTGATGCCGCGTGTACAGCGCCCACCAGGCGGGCTGGTCCTTTGCTGCGGCGTTTCCCGTGTTCAGAGGTATCATACGGCTCCGGGCTCCCACTTTCCGTTCTGCTCGCTGAGCCCAATTGTACATAGCTCCGCCCTGTGGGCCACAGAAGCCCCTTTTCCACAATCACGCTTCCCACTCTCCGGACTTCTGCAGCGAAGTAGCCCGCGGAGTCCTTATCGGTTACAACGACGTCCTGTAACAGGGAAAGTCCTTCAAAGCGACAGCTGTCCATGGCCATCGAGCGAGTCTTTGGCGACGTAATCCTTGCTGCTCATTTGGCGAAGAAACCGAGAATGCATAATCTTGGCTGCGATCGTGAATGTGCCAGCCGGAATCCTGCATGTCGACGTGCGAATGACGAACCCGCGGCAGAAAACTTCAGCGGCCCTTTCACCATCCAGATCCACAGGCAGAAAAAACCTCATTTCAACTGCGGCCTTCGGCTCCAGGGGGCGAGCACTCCGCATCAGCACTCCGGAAATGCTGATATTCTCGGTCACTCCCTCATGCCACCCTCGCTCTCCCTGCACCCGATACCGGATGGCGGTCCCTATTTCATAGCGCCGGGCTCGGCAGACCTCTGCTTGGGTCTCGCTCCGGGCCCGCTCCGCGTCCATCCCTTCCTCCTGAATTGCGCCCAACAGCCAAACCTGTCTTCCCAACTTGCGAGCTCAAGGTTAGGGCACTTCCCGGGGGACAGCAATAGCCCGACAGTACTATCGTCATATGACTGCATAGTGCTAGTACCGTGGGACCATTGTGTGTTACTGTGGTGCGCCTTCCGGGGGAGTTTTCGCACCTTACGGGCATTCAATCCTAGCCCGATAACACTCAATTGGAAAGAATTTATTTGAGACCTCCCATTTACCGATCTTTCATGAAGCCGCCGCAGTCAGCCGATGATTCACCGCAAACAGCGCCAGTTCCAGCCGGTTCGACACTCCGAGCTTGTCAAACACATTGCTGATATGGTGCTTCACCGTCTGCTCGCTGATCACACATCTTTGCGCAATGTCGGGATTCGAATACCCCGCAACCACCAGGGTCACAATCTCCAGCTCTCGCGCCGTCAGACCGTAATCGCGGCGCTGGAATCCGTCGTCCGCCGGCGCCACGCTGCGCAGCGCCCGCACCAGATCGGTTACGCTCTCGCGCCCCACCCAGTACTGTCCCGCCATCACACAGCGGATGCCGTCCAGCAGCTGCTGCGTCGTCGATTCCTTCATGATCACGCCGTATGCGCCCAGCCGCAGCGCCTGCACGATCTGCAACTTTTCAATCGACGCCGTCAGCAGCAGCGTTCGCACCGAGAGCCGGTTTGCCAGCAGTTCCCGCAGCACTTCCATTCCGTCCCGCCGCGGCATCGAAAGATCCAGCAACAGAATGTCCGGCTTCGTCTTTCGCACCAGATCCACCAGAACGTCTCCGTCCGATGCCTCCCCCACCACTTCGAACCCTGGCTCCGCCTGCAGCAATCGGCGCAGCCCATCGCGGAAGAGCGCGTGATCGTCGGCAATCAGAATTCGGATCGGAACTGGAAGATTGTTGGGTGAAGAAACCATTACGTATCCCATGCCGGCCCACCGAGGCCGGATGCGGAATGCCTTCTGAAGTCAACGCCAGGTATCCCGGATCTGGAATTTCCGGCCCCGCATACCTGGATTCAGTTGCTTGGAAAGTTCCTGGATTAATGTTGAATGAATTCGGATGGGCGCTTACAGTCGATCGGCCCCCGAGAACTCATTATAACGTGGAACCGAAAGCACAACGTCGCGTTATTCCCCCGAATTAACCTGAAGGTACCCCGCCCACAATCAGATTCGAATTTGCAGCTTCATGTCATCCCAACTCCCTGAGTATCCGAGCCCATGGTTCGAAACCCTCACTGCTGAGGAATAGTCGCTGTGAACAAATTCGAAGGAACGCTCTCCGCTCCCGCGCTGTCGACGCTGGTGACCACGTAATCGTAGGCCAGGCCATTCTGCACCGAGCTGTCGATATACCCCGTCGTGAGATCAACTCCGGCATTCAGCAACTGAAACGCGCCCGCCCCGCTCGGCGAACGATAAACGTTGTACCCCACAACCGGATCGGCTGAACTCACCGGGGCCAGCCAGGTCAGTCCCACAGAATGGGTCTGTGCCCCCGTGCCGCTCAGTGCGATCACCATCGTTCCGCCGCTGATGGCGTTGCTGACGATCGTCAACTGCCCGGTCACTGTCCCCGCGACCGTCGGCAGGAATCCGACCTCGAGCGTGACCGACTGCCCGGGATTCAGAGTCACCGGAAGCGCGGTTCCCGAAACCGTGAATCCGGCGCCGTTCACACTCACCGCACTGATCGAAACACCAGCCGAGCCCGTCGACGTCAGGGTCAGTGTCTGCGTCACCGCGGCATTCAGCGCCACGCTTCCGAACCTCACCGAGGACGTATTGGCGCTCAACACCGCCGTCGCAGCGTTCAACTGCAGCGTGAACGACTGCGAAACACCATTGGCCGCCGCCGCGAGCGTCGCCGTTTCCGCTGCCGGCACTGCGACGATTGTTGCTGAGAACACGCCACTGGCCGCCCCTGCCGGAATCACCACACTCCCCGGCACTGTGACCGCCGGATTGTTGCTGGCAAGATTCACCGCAAATCCGCCCGTCGGCGCCGCCGCGGTAAGAGTCACGCTGCAACTCTCCGTTCCCGCACCCGTAATCGATGCAGCGCTGCACGCAAGGGCGCTCAACGCCGGTGGTGGGGGTGTGCCGCCCGATCCACCCGAGCCGCCTGATCCGCCACCAGAACCACCCGACCCGCCGCCGGAGCCACCCGAGCTGCCGTCGGTGCCGCTCCCGCTGAGGTTGATCACCGTCGCAGTTCCCGACGAATCGTCGCTCGCTATCGTCAGCATCCCCGTCGACGCGCCCACCACTCCGGGATCGAATTGCAGCGTGAGCACCATCTCCTGGCCCGGGTTCAACACCATCGGAAGCGCCGGCCCGTTGAGTGTGTAGCCCGTTCCTGCCAGCGTTGCGGAATGAATTGTCACCGGCTCGCTGCCGGCCGAATTCAGAGTCACTGTCTGCGTTGCCGCTGTGTTCAACGGAACATCGCCGAACGCAACACTGTTGGTACTGCTGTCAAGCGTCCGAATCGCGGCGTTCAGCTCCAGCGGCGTGGTTTCGACGATGATTCCCTCGATCGCCCACAACTCGACCGCCTGCGCCACGGGCACCGCCGTCGCTGTCGCCTGGAAGCTTACGCTCGTCGCGCTTGCTGGAACCGTGACGATGTTCGGCACCCTGACCGCTGGACTGGTGCTCACCACGCCCACGCTCACGCCGCCGCTTCCTGCCGGCGCCGTCAAGGTGACAGTGCAGGAATCGGTCGCCGCTCCCGTGATCGTCGAGCTGCCGCACGATATGCCGTTCAGCACTCCGGTTTGCGAAGCCCCTGTAGGCACGCTCGGCGGCTGCACACCAAGGCCGCTCAGCCCGATCGTCGGCAGTGCTCCCGTCGTCGCATTGCTGATCACCGTCACTTGTCCCGTGGATTGACCCGCCGTGGACGGGCTGAATTGCAACTGAAAGCTGTAGCTACCGCCTGCGGCAACTGTGACCGGATAACTGCCCGGCCCCGCCATTTTGAATGACTGGCCCGTAACGTTCACTTGCGATACCTGCACTGCCGCTGTCCCGCTGTTCGTCATCGAAACCGTCGCGCTCGATGCCTGGCCCACAGCCACCGCCCCAAAATCGATGGAGCTTTCTGTAACCGACAACGCTCCGTTCTGTATACTCGCTCCGCATCCGGCAATAACCAACAAAGCCCACGAACCCGCCAGCACGCCCAAATTTGCAACGCGTCTCGACCTTCGAGACCACCGCCGCACCTTCTCTCCGAATCTGCTGTCGTTCAAAATGCTGTCGCTCAAAGTCGCTCCGGACCTTAGCGAAAAACGAACAGGGATTTCGTACATCTACTTCACCTCTGTGTCTGTTTGTGATTACCCGTTTAGGGCGCTTACGCTCCCCGGGAAAGGGAGGCTGAGTTCACGGCGGAGCGGCACACAAAAATATTTCAAGGCCGATCTCCGCGCGTATGTCTGGCCGAGTCCGTTGACGGTCGAAACGAGAATTTAGTTCTCGCAAGTGCACGCCAAAGTCCAACTCCGCGATCTCATCCCTTGTGTTCTGTTTTTGTCCGCGAATGTCCGCAATAACGCGGCTTTCGCTCGGTCTCCTCCGCGATTTTCCACAATACTCGAAAGAATTATCGTGACTAATTCAGGCAAAAATGGGCCTCAACACGGAAGATTCTTCCCCGAAAGAAGCCATGATTTTTTCCTGCATCTCTTTCTCTTGTGAAAATGTGTTCCCAAGCATATCCCTCCAACGCTCGCAACTCACTTCCTCAAAAGTCACTCGATGCAGTACTCAAAGTAACGGTGATGGATCGGCGCGCATCGTCCGCGCGGTTCTGTTAGAACTAAAATGAAAATATGAATAGCGCCGATGTGGCCATCGCAGGCGCCGGCATCATCGGGCTCGCCACCGCGCTGGAACTTAACAGTGCGGGCTGCGCCGTAACCGTCTTCGACCAAAGCGAGGCCATGTCGGAAGCATCGCGCGCAGCGGCTGGCATGCTCGCTGCCAACGATCCGGAGAATCTCTCCGCACTGCAAGAACTCAGCGGTTTCAGCCTCGCCTGCTATCCCGATTTCCTCGCGCGCGTCGAGCAGCTCTCCGGAAAGAAGATTCCCATCCGAACTACCACCACCGTGCAGGGCGTCGAACATCTTCCCGTGCCTTTGGGCAAAGCCGAGCTTCTGGATGACACAGGCCTCGAGGCTCTCGTCCCCGGCGTCATCGCGACGAGCTTGAGATTTCTCCTGCTCGAAGAGCAAAGCTTCGATGCATGGGATCTCGCCGAGTCACTCCCCGCAGCCGCGCGCGCCGCTGGCATCGACTTAAACGAAAATACTCCCGTCCTCTCCGTGATCCCCAAAAAATCAGGCGTCCAATTCGTCACAGTCAACGGCACATTTTCCGCCGGCGCCTTCCTCAACGCCACCGGAGCATGGGCCCCAACCCTCGACAGCGCTCTGCCCGTCTTTCCGCGCAAAGGCCACATGCTCACCGCGGAGCTCCCCGGCACGATCCAAATGCATTGCGTCCTTCGCAGCCCGAGCGTCTATATCGTCCCTCGCGGCGCCAACCGCTACACCATCGGCTCCACTGTCGAGGACGCCGGATTCGACCGCAATGTAGACCCCGTCCAAATTCACCAGCTCTTCTCGCGAGCCGTCGCCCTGTGGCCTGTCCTGCGCGACGCCAGCATCGCCGAAACCTGGATCGGGTTCCGCCCCGGATCGGAAGACGGCCTGCCCATCATCGATCAGACCAGCGAACGCTGCTGGGTCGCCACCGGCCACTTCCGCAACGGAATCCTCCTCGGACCCGGCACCGCACGCCTGCTTAGCCAGTGGATCACCAGCCGCCAGCCCCAGATCGACCTCTCGCCCTTCCGCTGCGGCCGATTCGCCCTCGCCCCGGCTTCTTCCTGATAGCCCGCGCTGTCGCTCCATTCCGAATGACAGCCAATCCTCGCGTAAGCTATAAGAAAGAGTTCCAGCGACGCGTCAGGCTCAGGCAAATCGGCGCTTCCGGCATCGCGCCGCGCATCACACTCCGGGCGGAGGGGAAAGCATCACATGGCGACGGCAACGGTAGTCAAGGGTCTTGAAGGTGTTGTGGCAGCAAACTCCGGCATCTGCTGGATCGACGGATATGCCGGCGTCCTCGCGTATCGCGGCATCGACATTCACGAGCTCGCCGAACAATCCACCTTTGAGGAGACCACCTACCTGCTGTGGCACGGCGCTCTGCCCAGCCGTTCTCAACTCGCCGAATTCACCAGCAGGCTGACCGATGCGCGCCGCGTTCCTTCGGAAATTTACGACCTCTTCCGTTCCGTGCCGAAGACTGCCACGCCCATGGAAGTCCTGCGCACCGCGGTTTCCGCACTGAGCTTTTATGATCCCGCCGAAGCCGCCGTCGACCATGATTCGAACGTCCGTAAAGCTTTCGCCCTGACCGCGCAGCTTCCGATGCTCGTCGCCGCCTACGATCGCATTCGCAAAGGCAAGAGCGTCATCGAGCCCGATCCATCGCTTACTCACGCCGCCAATTTTCTCTGGATGCTGCACGGCACCAAGCCCATCCCCGCCGCGACCGGCGCCTTCGATATGGCCCTCATCCTCCACGCCGATCACGAGCTCAACGCCTCCACTTTCGCCGCCCGCGTCATCGCCGGCACCATGGCGGACATGCATTCGGCCATCACCGGCGCCATCGGCGCTCTCAAAGGTCCGCTCCACGGAGGCGCCAACGAGGCCGTGATGAAGATGCTCTTCGAGATCGGCAAGTCTGGCGGCGACCCCGTCGAGTACGTCAAAAGCCTGCTTGCCCAAAAGAAAAAAGTCTTCGGCTTCGGCCATCGCGTTTATCGCACCGAAGATCCGCGCGCTACCCACCTGCGCAAAATGTCCGAGCAGCTCAGCAAAGATTCCGGCAACACGAAGTGGTTCGACATGTCCCGTCGCATCGAGGACTTCGTCAAAGTCGAAAAGAAACTCAACGCCAACGTCGACTTCTACTCCGCCTCAACCTACACCACCCTCGGCATCGACCTCGACCTCTTCACGCCCATCTTCGCCGTAAGCCGCATCGCGGGATGGACCGCCCACGTCATCGAGCAGCTCGACGACAACCGACTCATCCGCCCCCGCGCCGAATACACAGGCCCCGAGTATCCCGTGAAATACGTGCCCATGGATCAGCGGCTGATCTGACTAGCGGGCCTTTCGTGAGCCGCCCGAAGCGGGTGCTCTTTTCGCATCCCTGAGCCGCCGCAGCGCGATTCGCAGGACCCCTGGCTCCTCCAGGTCCTCGCGCGCAGCCTCCAAATAGGCCTTCGCAAAGCAAGGATTCTCGCGCAACTCCTTCACCATCGCCTCATCGTGCGAAATGCTGGCTTTGCAATTCATCGTTCCATTATTCCATCCGCATCGGCCGCCAGGCCGCCCCCGCAAACGGCGACTCTCCTCGCCGTCCCCACCAGAAATACATCGTCAACGCAACTACCACCAGCAACGGAAAAACAAGTACGCTGCCTTCCGGTCCCGTCGCCCCGCCGCTCCACAGCGCCCTGCCCACCGCGTGCTCGCTGAACAAATGTCCCTGCGCCATCATCCCGCTGTCCGCCGTGCCATAGAAATACGACTGCCCCCAGTCCCACGCTGCGTGAAAGCCCACCGCCCACCACAGCGACCCTGTGTACCAAAGGCTGAGGCAAAAAATCAGCCCAGCCCCGCAGACGCCCAATAGGCCAACCGGCGACTCACCAGGATTCGTTCGGTGCATCAGTCCAAAGATCGCCGCAAACAGTAACATCCCCCACCAGAAACCAATGCCGCGCGTGATCGTGAATTGAACGTAACCACGAAACGTCGACTCCTCGGTCAAGCCCACCAGCAGGAAAAGCCCCCCCCACTCGCACGCGTATTTCAAAGCTGCGATCCCGCCCAGTGCGCGCCCCTCAATTGACAGATAGCCCAGCAGCCGCAGCACAAGCACCAGCACCGAAATGGCAACAAAACCCCACACCATCCCGGACAAAAACCGGACGCCGCGCGCCCGCCCCTGAAATCCGTAGAAAAGCAACGGCCGTCTTTCCAGCATCGCCATCAGTCCTGTCGCAATCATCACCGGGACCAGCTGCGACAGCTCCATCAGCAGTCCCGCGAGCGGAGGAATCGGCTCGTCGGTCCGGTAGTGCATCCAGGGCTGAACAAAAAATCCAGCGGCGAACCACAGAACCGCACACAGCGCTGCGAAGAGCAGGATGGACCACCCCGCCCGCAGCCCCTGCGGCCCAATAAAGATGCCGCCTCTGTGCGCACGCGGACGCCCCGCACGGCCCTCCGCGAGAGAATCCCCGGCCGCGATAACAGGAGCCGTGGCTTGCGTTGTGATCTGCTCCCCGTTCTCGTTCAAAGTCTCTCCACCGCCTGCCCAACGCGAAACATCGTCGCCTCGTCAAAGTGCCGGCCCAGGATTTGCATCCCGATCGGCAACCCCGCCCGCGTCTTCCCGCACGGAACCGACACGCCGCAAATCCCCGCCAGGCTCGCCGTCACCGTGTAGATATCCGCCAGATACATGGCCACCGGATCGTCCGACTTCTCGCCAATCTTAAAAGCCGCGGTCGGCGCGGTCGGCGTCACGATCGCATCCACCTCGCGAAACGCCTGAAGAAAATCATCCGTCAGCAGCCGTCGCACCTGCTGCGCCTTCTTGTAGTAGGCGTCATAGTAGCCGTGGCTCAGTACATAAGTCCCCAGCAGAATGCGCCGCTTCACCTCCGCGCCAAACCCCAGATCGCGCGTCCTCCGGTACATCGCCGCCAGCGTGTCCGACTGTGGCGCGCGCAACCCATACCGCACCCCATCGAAGCGCGCCAGGTTCGAGCTCGCCTCCGCCGTCGCAATCACGTAATACGTCGGGATCGCATACCGCGTGTGCGGCAACGAAATCTTCCGAATCTCCGCGCCCCCCGCCCTCAGCTTCTCAATTCCACCCTCGACAGCCGCCCGCACTTCCTCGTCGAGTCCCTCTGCGAAGTACTCCGCAGGCACTCCCAGCTTCATCCCCTTCACGCCCTGCTCTGCGAATTTGTCCAGCTCCGCCGTGTAGTCCGGAACCGGCAGCGGCGACGAGGTCGCGTCCATCACATCGTGCCCCGCCATCACGCCCAGCACTGTCGCTGCATCACGCACAGTCGCGGCAAACGGTCCAATCCGGTCGAGCGACGAAGCAAACGCAATCAGCCCATATCGCGAAACCCGCCCGTACGTCGGCAGCACTCCCACCACTCCGCAGAACGACGCAGGCTGCCGGATCGATCCCCCCGTATCCGTTCCCAGCGTCGCCACAGCCATGCCCGCCGCAACCGCTGCCGCAGACCCTCCGCTCGAACCCCCCGGCACCCGCTCCAAATCGTGCGGATTGTGCACCGGCCCATAAGCCGAGTTCTCGTTCGACGATCCCATCGCGAACTCATCGCAGTTCAGCTTGCCCAGGAAAATCGCACCCGACTCCGCCAGCTTCTTCACAGCAGTCGCCGTATACGGCGGCCGATACCCATCGAGAATCTTCGACCCCGCCGTCGCCGTGAAACCCTCCAGCGTCAGCACGTCTTTAATCCCAAACGGCACGCCCGCCAGCTTCGGCAGCGGCTCGCCTTTGGCCGCGAGAGCGTCGATCCGCGCCGCCTGCGCCAGCGCAAAATCGCGATCGACCGAGAGAAAAGCGTGTATCCGCTGGTCCTCGCCCGCAATCCGCGCCTGGAAAATTTCCGTCACCGCGGTCGCCGTCGTTTCGCCCGTCTCAATCGCCGACCGGATACCCTCGATCGACCCCGCCGTCATCGTCCCCGCGTTCATCGTCTCCGCGCTCATCGCTCAATCACCTTCGGAACCTTGAAGAACACGCCGTCGGTCTCCGGCGCAGCGGCCATCACCACTTCGCGTTCCAGACACGGACGCGGCACATCGTCGCGCAGCACGGAGAGCCTCTCCGCAGCTCCTTCCAGAACCTCTGACACCTGCGCCATCGGCTCGACCCGCGCCGTATCCAGCTCGCCAAGCTGCGCAACGTAGTCCAGGATGGCGTTCAGATCGCGTCGCATCCGCGATTCTTCCTCCGCCATCAGTTCAAGATTGCCAAGTTCGGCCACGCGCCTTACATCGTCGAGCGACACTCGTTCCATTTCGGGCATGGTTCCAGTTTACCAGGCGGATTGGCCGCCCGGCCTAACATGGCTGTTGACAGAACCTCCCAGCCAGGTACAATCTGCCCCATACCCACTCTCGCTGCCCCTGTTACTCCATGAATACGGTCTGTAAACACCCTAAGGTACGCGTCGTAGCCCGCGAAGATGACGCCGAGTTCGTCGAATGCCTCGATTGCGGCGAGGTGTTCGACTCCAACGAATTTCGCGATATGGCGATCGAAGAAATGCAGGGCGAGGAAGAAGAAACCGCTTGATGCGCCATTAATGCGCCACTGATCCGCACACGCTGTATGGGTCGGAAGGTTCAGATGCGCTTCTTCCCGCGCATCCCATCCCGTCATTCGCTTCTTTAAAAAATCCCCATCACCTCTTCAGCCGTCTTCCCCTGCTCGCGCAGCGTCCGGATCGCCAGCGCATCGTGCCGCTTCGCCAGCCGCTCTCCGCGCTCATCCACCACCAGCACGCAGTGGTAACACGCAGGCGGCGCCCATCCCAGCGCCTCGTAGATCAAAATCTGCCGCGCCGTCGAAAGCAGCAGGTCCGCCCCGCGAACCACCTCGGTGATTTCCATCGCATGATCGTCTGCCACCACCGCCAGCTGGTACGCCGGAACGTCATCGCGCCGCCATACGGGAAAATCCCCGAAGTCTTCGCCCGCCACAAATCGCTGGGGACCGAAATGCCCGTCCTCAAACGTCACCACCTCGCCGTCAGGAACGCGGAACCGCCAGTTGACGCCGGCTGGGCTCTCATACTTTTTTGAAAAATCCGCTTCAATACCAGGCCGGCAAGTCCCCGGATACATCGGACCCTCATCGCCTTCGTAACGGAGCTTTCCGTGGAGCCGGCCGGCGGACTCATGCGGCGCCTGAGCAATCCCGCTCAATTCCCGGCGCGAGCACACGCACGGGTAGATGAACCCGCCATCGAGCAACTGCTTCCAGACATGTATATAGTGCGAGTGCCGCTCGCTCTGAGAATAGGGGCCGAATGTCCCACCAACATCCGGCCCTTCATGCCAATGTATGCCGAGCCAATTCAAATCAGCCAGCATTGCATCGACCAAATCCGCCCTCGACCGCTGCGGATCAAGATCGTCATTGCGCAGAACCAGCGTTCCTCCCGCCTCGCGTGCTCTCGTGGAAGCGGTCCAGAAGGTTCTGGCATGCCCCACGTGCAGCAAGCCCGTCGGTGATGGCGCAATGCGGCCGCGATACTGTCTCACGCGGCCAGTTTATTCGTTCGCAATTCTCAAACAACTCAGGCCGCGCGATCCGCTGCTCGCACGCCCTTCGCCGGCTGCCGGAAAGCCAATACCGACGCAAGCTTTCTCTTCAGCCGCAACCCGCCAGGAAACACGTATTCGTAAAGCAGCCCGGTGCCCTGGCCAAAATAAATCGTTGCAAAAATCAGCGGCGCTCTCCATGCCGAGCGAAATCCATGCCGCGCGCCAATCTGCATCGATGTGATCAGAATCGCGGCAGGAAACATCGCCAGCGGCAGCGTAACGATTCCCGCCATCCACGCCGGCAACTGCGACCACGCAAACAGAGCCAGCAACACTGCCAGCAGAACCGCCAGCGGAGCAATGTCGGCAACAGAAGAGCGATCCGGATGCTTCCGCATAAACCGGCTCATGCCCCGCCCATACTGGAACATCTCGTCCAGCAACCCGCTCAGCTTTTGCGGAGCCTTCTCATGCACAGTGAGCCGCGGATCGCTGTAAGCGCGAATCCCCGCCTTCCTCACCCTCTCATTGAACTCGAGCCCTGAAAAGTCATCGAAATTCTCATCGAAAAATCCGACCTGGTGAAACACGCTCAACCGGTAGGTCTCCGCCGAACTGGGAGGATCGACATATCCGGTAAGGTCGTCTTCCTCCGGACCACGCCCAAGCCGCGTCTCTCGCGCCCGCGCAATCGCTTCTCCCATCCGCGTGTCCGATGGCGCCAGCAGCGGCTGCAGACGACACAGGCATGGTGCTCCCGTGGTTCTAAGAATCTCCGCTGTATCCGCCAGCAGCTCCCTGGTTGGAATCGTGCAGTGCCCGGATAGAAAGATCAGCGCGTCTCCCGCCGATGCTCGAATCCCCGCATTGCGTCCCGCCGCGCTGCACGTGGTCGGGTTGTCAAGAACCCGCACCCGCACCTTGCGATTGCTGTAACGCCGCCGCACCAGATCGGCGGTTCCGTCCGTAGACCGGCCATCGACGACGATGATTTCGTAGAGTTCCGGCGGATAATTCTGCTCCAGCAACTCGTCAATGAGCCCGGGAAGCATCTTCCGCTCGTTGCGTACAGGGATGATCAAAGACAGGTAAGGCAGCATGGGGACGGCCTCTTTCGCGTCTTACTGCTCGATTCGATGCCCGTTTATAGCATCGAAAAACAATGGCCCGCGAAAAGAACTGCCGACTCTTTGGTGAGCGCATCCCGGGGTTACGAGTAACTGAAAACGGCAATCCCGGGCCTCGCCGCAGGAACCCAGCCGCCCGCCAGCAACGCGTAGAAAACACCCCTGAATCCTCGCCAGTAGAGACCAAACGCCTCTCCGCCGCCGCGACCAGCGCCGGTGACCTGAACTGAGTCACTCTATGTATCGATTGGAAGCAGCTCCACCGTCACCCAATCCTGCGGTGACTGTCGGCACCGCAATGCCGCGTACCTGCGAGGGATAATGCCATGCTGCGGCCTTTCGGCCACGCCCATTTGACGAAAAACGCGCCAGCCATACCGATGGTCGAGCACCGGCGGCAGAACCGGATCTGCCAACCCGGAGCCAGCTACCGCTGCAACGAGTACGCGCTGTTCGGCAATTTCGCCCCCGCCTGCGATGGCGTCGGCAGCTGCGACGCATCCCACCCCCCGCCCAGCGCCTGCACCAGCTCCACGGCCTGCATCATCTGCGAAACCTGCAGCGAATTCAGCGTCTGCTGATCGCCGAGCAGCGTCGTTTGCGCGGTCACCACATCCACATACGGATCGACCCCGGTGTTGTAGCGCTGCGTCTCCAGATCGAGAAACTCCTGCGCCGACTTCACCGCGTCCTGCTGATGCAGAATCTGCTGCGAGTAGGTGCGCGTCCCCGCCAGCGCGTCCTCCACCTGCTGAAACGCTACCAACGAAGTCTGCCTGTACTCCGCCACGTCGGCGTTATACGCAGCCTCATACTGGTGCAGCTCGGCGCGATACAACCCCCCGTCGAAGATGATCTGCGAAGCCGACGGCCCAATCGACCAGAAGCGGCTGGGCCAGTCAAACAGATGCTTGAACAGCGAGCTCTCGAATCCCCCCGACGCCGACAACGTGATCTGCGGAAAGAACGCTCCATAGCCGATGCCGATCGTCGCGTTCGCCTCGGCCAGCGTCCTCTCCGCAGCCGCCACGTCAGGCCGGCGCTCCAGCAGCTGCGAGGGCACACCCGTGGGAATCGGCGGCGGCGCATACGTCATCGGCTTCACCGGAATCGAGAAATCTGTCGCCGGCTTGCCCAGCAGCACCGCAATCGCGTGTTCATACTGCGCTCGCGCCAGCCCCGCATTTGTCGCGGACGACTGCGCGCTCTCCAGCGTGGCCCGCGACTCCACTACCGATATGTAATCTCCGGTCCCCGCATCGTACGCGCCCTGGTTCGCGTCAAGCGCCTTCTGGTCCGCCTCCACCGTCTGGTTCAGGATTTGCTGCAGCATATCCTGCCCGCGAATTTCAAAATAATATTCGGCCAGCGACGCCTGCTCGGTCAGCTTCTCGTTCTCCAGGTCCGCCGCGCTCACCTGCGCCGCATATTGCGCCTCATGCACCTCGTTGCGAATCTTACCCCACAAATCCGGAACCCACGAAGCCTCCATGGGAGCGGCCCAGAGCGTGCTGGTCCGCCCGGTATTCGCCTGCGAGGAATTCTGCAGGTTCGACGAGCTCCTCGACCGATTCCATGACGGATTCACAGTGATCGTCGGCCAGAACTGCGCCCGCGCTTCGGCAACCAGCGCCCGCGCTTCCATGTACTGCTCGAAATACTGCTTGATCGTCTGGTTGTTGATGTTCAGCTGTTCTTCGAGCGTGTTCAGCTCCGGCTCGTGAAAAACCTCCCACCAGTTGCCCCGCAGCATCGCATCCTGCGGGCTCGCAACCTTCCATCCCTGCTGGTCCTGAAAATTTACCGTCGATTCCTTGTAATTTGCCGCCGTCACCTGGGGCGGCGCGGGCGCGTGGTACTTCGGCCCCACCGTGCAACCAGCCAGCCCCGCAAGCAGCGCCGCGGCGCCGGCCAAAACCAGGCCCCGGCCCCTGCCGATTCCGATCATGACCTTGCTCTTCTCTCCGCTCACGACGTAGCTCCTTCAATCTCCGGACGAAACGTGTCGTGCGTCTTACCCTGAATTCGCAACCGCAGCCCATCCAGCGCCAGATACACAACCGGCGTGGTGTACAAAGTGATCAGCTGGCTCACCAGCAACCCGCCCACAATCGTAATTCCCAGCGGCCGGCGCAATTCCGAACCGGTGCCGTTCCCGAACGCCAGCGGCAGCGCCCCGCAAATCGCCGCCATCGTCGTCATCATGATCGGCCGAAAGCGCAGCATGCAGGCCTCAAAAATGGAATCGTAAGTCGACTTCTGTTCCTCGCGCTCCGCCATCAGCGCAAAGTCGATCATCATAATCGCGTTCTTCTTCACAATCCCGATCAGCAGAATAATTCCGATGATCGAGATCACATTCAGATCGATGTTGAAGATCATCAGCGCCAGCATCGCGCCAATACTCGCCGACGGCAGCGTCGTAAGAATCGTGATCGGATGCACCAGGCTCTCATACAAAATCCCCAGCACGATATAGACCGCCAGCACCGCGGTGATCACCAGGTACTTCTCCGAAGCCAGCGATGACTGGTAGGCCTGCGCCGTTCCCGCAAAAAAACCATGCACTGTGGACGGCATCCCCAGTTGCGTCTCCATCTGGCTCACCTCCCTCGTCGCATCGCTGAGCGACATCCCGTTCGCGAGGTTGAATGAGACCGTAACCGACGGGAACAGCCCCGTATGGTTCACCTGCAGCGGCGTCGTCGTCGTCTGCGCTGTCGTCACCGTGGCCAACGGCGAAATGGAATTGATCCCCGCCCCGCCTGACGATCCGCCAGGATTAAACCAAATGTCCTTCAATCCCTCCGGCGAAGCCCAGTATTGCGGCGCAACCTCCAGCACAACGTAATACTGGTTCAGCTGCGTATAAATCACCGACACTTCCGACTGCCCAAAGGCGCTGTAAAGCGACGAATCGAGCGTCTGCGGAGTCTGCCCCAACCGCGCAGCCGTCACCCGATCGTAGGTCAGCATCTCCTCGAGGCCCCCGTTCTGCTGATCGGTATTCACATCCTGCAGCCCCGGCAGCTTCTTCATATTCGTCAGCAGCAAAGGTCCCCACTTCGCCAGATCCGGAATATCGTCGGACTGAATCGTGTATTGATATAGCGCGCTCGAAGACCGCCCCCCGATGCGCAGATCCTGCACCGGCTGCAGAAATGCCGACGCTATCGGCAGCCGGTTCATCTTCGGCCGCAGCTCGTTAATCACCTGCATCGCGCTGTCCTTGCGCTGCCCAGGTCCATTCCCCAGCGGCTTCAGCGCAACATAGATAAACCCTCCGTTGCTCGCGCCATTGCCTCCCGTATACGCATTTGCATGCGCCACTGCCGGATTCGACTTGATCACCTTCATCAGTTGCTGCACCGAATAATTCATGAACGGGAACGACGCGTCCTGCGGTCCCTGCACCCCGCCCACAATCGCCCCCGTGTCCTGCTGCGGGAAGAACCCTTTCGGAATCCTCACAATCACCACCAGGTTCAGCGCAATCGTAAGCACCAGCACAATCAGGATCAGCACCGGATTATCGAGCGCCCACGTCAGCGAAACTCGATAGATCGAGAGCAGCCCGTTGAACCCCTTCTCGCTCGTCCGGTAAAACCAGTTGTGCTTTTCGTCCTTCTCCTGATGCTTCAGCAGGGTCGCGCACATCATCGGTGTCGTCGTCAGCGAAATGACCATCGAAACCAGAATCGCCACCGAAAGTGTGATCGCAAATTCGCGGAACAACCGCCCAATAATCCCGCCCATCATCAGAATCGGAATGAAAACCGCAATCAGCGACATGCTGATCGAAAACACAGTGAACCCGATCTCCTGCGCCCCCACCAGCGCCGCATTCAATGGCGGCATCCCGCTCTCCAGATGACGCGTGATGTTCTCCATCACCACAATCGCGTCGTCCACCACGAACCCGGTCGCGATCGTCAGCGCCATCAGTGAAAGGTTATCGATGCTGAAATCCAGCATGTACATCACTGAAAATGTCCCGATCAGCGAAACCGGCACCGCAACGCTGGGGATCAGCGTGGCGCGCGGACTCCGCAGAAAGACGAACACCACCAGCACCACCAGCACCACCGACCCGATCAGCGTTCTCTCCACCGTCGACACCGACGCTCGAATCGTCGTCGTCCGGTCCAGAACCGTCGTCACCTTGATCCCCTGCGGCAGCACCGCCGTCAAAAACGGCAGTTGCGCCAGGATGTTGTCATTCGTCTGGATAATGTTCGCGCCCGGCTGGCGGAAAATAATGATGAACACGGCCCGCGTCCCATCCATATATCCCGCGGTCCGGATGTTCTGCGTTGAGTTGTACACGCCCGCTACATCCGAAAGCCGCACCGCCGCCCCGTTGTGCGTCCCGACAATCAACGAAGCATAATCCGGCGCCTGCGAAATCTGATCGTTCGTGATGATGTCCGCAGTCACCGCCCCATTCGACAGCTGGCCGCGCGGCGAATGCGAGTTCTGCAAACTCAGCACCGATTGCACACTGCCCAGCGTCTGCCCAAAACTCTCCAGCTTTGTCGGGTCCACCTCAACGCGCACCGACGGCGTAGCGCCCCCGCCCACAGCCACCTGCCCCACACCGTTGATCTGCGATAGCTTCTGTTCCAGAATCGTCGACGCCAGATCGTAGACCTTCGTCACGTCGTACTTGGTCGATGTCAGCCCCAGAATCATGATCGGCGCATCGGAAGGGTTCACTTTACGGTAAGAAGGATTCGAAGGCAGGTTAGACGGCAGATACGTTCGCGCCGCGTTGATGGCCGCCTGCACATCCCGCGCCGCCCCATCGATGTTCCGGCTCAGATCGAACTGCATCGTGATGTTCGTCCCGCCCAGCGAACTCGACGAAGTCATTTCCGTTATCCCGGCCACGTGCCCCAGCTGCCGCTCCAGCGGCGTAGCCACTGACGCGGCCATAATCGCCGCGCTTGCTCCCGGCAGGCTGGCGTTCACGCTGATCGTCGGAAAATCCACCTGCGGCAACGGCGACACCGGCAGCACCATAAACGCGATCGCGCCCGCAATCGCCACTGCAATCGTCAGCAGCGTCGTCCCTACCGGGCGCCGGATAAATGCCCAGGAGAAGCTCACAGGCTGCTCTCCTCAGGATGCGGCGTCGATGTCCCCGCATGCTGCGCCGCCTGCGACGAAGGACGCTTCCCGGAAATCTTCTGCGCGATGCGGTCGAAGAAGATATAAATCACCGGCGTCGTGTAAAGCGTAAGAATCTGGCTCAGCAGCAATCCGCCCACCATCGCAATGCCCAGCGGCCGGCGCAGCTCAGACCCCAGCCCCGTCCCCAGCGCCAGCGGCAAACCACCCAGCAGCGCCGCCATCGTCGTCATCATGATCGGACGGAAGCGCAGCATGCTCGCTTCGAAAATCGCTTCCGTCGATTCCTTGCCGTGTTCGCGCTCCGCTTCGAGCGCAAAGTCCACAATCATGATGCCGTTCTTCTTCACGATGCCGATCAGCAAAATGATCCCGATAATCGCAACCACGCTCAGGTCCTGCCGGAACAACATCAGCGCCAGCA
Organism: uncultured Acidobacteriaceae bacterium; assembly: GCA_963831055.1. Classification (GTDB taxonomy): domain Bacteria; phylum Acidobacteriota; class Terriglobia; order Terriglobales; family Acidobacteriaceae; genus Palsa-343. Next base: position 85,801 of record CAWHOU010000040.1, read on the forward strand.
GCGCCCCCACCCCCGCCGACGGCAGCGTCGAAAGGATCGTGATCGGGTGAATGAAGCTCTCGTACAGAACCCCCAGCACAATGTAGACCGTCACCAGCGCAGCCAGAATCAGCAGCGCCTCATTCGAGAGCGAATTTTTAAACGACGCCGCCGTTCCCTGAAAGTCCGCCTGCAGGCTCGCCGGGAAATGCAGCTTGGTGGCAACTTTGTCGATGTCCTCGATCGCCGCTCCCAGCGACGCGTTGTTCGCCAGGTTGAACGACACCGTCACCGACGGAAACTGCCCCTGGTGGTTGATCGAAAGCGCCTCCGTCGTGATCGACGCGTGCGTAAACGCGCTTAGTGGAATCGCGTTCGCCCCCACCGACGAGGTGGTCGTGTTCGCCGTCGTTCCGGCCGTAGTCCCGCCGCTCGCCGACGACGCCCCCTGTGTGCTCGAGGTTCCCGCAAGAACACCGGCCGGCGCGGTCCTCACTCCCGAAGAGGGCGTGTACTTCACTGAGCTCGTCGTTGCATTCGATCCCGCTGAAGACGAAGCCGACGAGGAGAACGAGGTCACCGCCCCCGCGCCGCTCGCCCCCGAAGACGCGCTGCCCTGAATGTAAAGATCGCCCAGGTTGCCGGGATTCTGCTGCCACTGCGGCGCCGTTTCCAGCACCACGTGATATTGGTTCAGCTGCGTATAGAGCGTGCTGATCAACCGCTGCCCATACGCGTCGTACAGCGTATTATCGATCGTCGTCGGCGCTATCCCCAGACGCGAAGCCGTCACCCGGTCGATCATCAGCGACACCGCGCGCCCGCCCGTCTGCTGGTCCGTCGCCACGTCTTCCAGCTCCGGCAGCTTCTTCAGCTGCGCCACAAACTTATTCGTCCAGGTATTCAGCTCGGCCGTATCCGGATCTTCCAGCGTGTACTGGTATTGCGTGCGGCTCACTCGGTCGTCCACCGTGATGTCCTGCACCGGCTGCATGTACAGGTGCATGCCCGAAACAATCAGGTTGTTCTGCAGCCTGCGGATCACATCCGACGCGCTCAGGTGATTGCGCTGGTCCAGTGGCTTCAGGTTGATCGATATCCGCCCGCTGTTCAGCGTCGTATTGATCCCATCGGCGCCGATAAACGACGAAACGCTCTCGACCGCGGAGTCCTGCAGAATCCCATTCACCAGCGCCTGCTGCTTCGCCGCCATCGCCTGAAACGAAATATCCTGCGGCGCCTGCGAAATCCCCTGAATCACCCCCGTGTCCTGCACGGGAAAAAAGCCCTTGGGGATCACAATGTAAAGAAACACGGTCAGCACCAACGTGCCCAGCGCGATCAACAGCGTGACCCCCTGGTAGCGCAGCACCACCCGCAGCGTGCGCCCGTAGAAATCGATCATGCGGTTGAAAACGTGCTCAGAAGACCGATAGAACCGGGTCTGCTGCGCCTCTGGATTGTGGCGCAGAATACGCGCGCACATCATCGGCGTAAGGGTCAGGGAGACCACCGCCGAAATGATGATCGTCACCGCCAGCGTCACCGCGAATTCCCGGAACAGCCGTCCCACCACATCGCCCATGAAGAGCAGCGGGATCAGCACCGCGATCAGCGATACCGTCAGCGAAATAATTGTGAAGCCGATCTGCTCCGCCCCCGTCAGCGCCGCCTGCATCGGCGACATCCCCTCTTCGAGGTAGCGAGAGATGTTCTCGATCATCACGATCGCGTCATCCACCACGAACCCAGTGGAAATGGTCAGCGCCATCAGCGAAAGGTTGTCGAGGCTATAGCCCAGCGCATACATCGCCGCAAACGTCCCCACCAGCGACAGCGGCACCGCCACGCTCGGAATCACCGTCGCGTAAAGACTGCGCAGGAACAGGAAGATGACCAGCACCACCAGCCCGATAGTCAGCATCAGCTCAAATTCGACGTCATCCACCGAGGACTGAATGCTGGTCGTCAAATCCGTCAGCGTCGACACGCGGATCGAAGCCGGCAGATTTGTTTCCAGCTGTGGCAGTATCTTCTGAATGCTCCTGACCACCGTAATCGTGTTCGCGCCCGGCTGCCGCTGGATGTTCAGAATGATCGCCGGCGTCTTGTTCATCCACGCCGCCTGCAGATTGTTCTCGACGCCGTTGATCACGTTGGCGACATCGTGGACGAACACCGGCGCGCCATTCCGGTACGCAACCACCACATCCTTATATTGGCTGGCGTCGCTGATCTGATCATTCGAGTCGATCTGGTAATCCTGCCGCGGCCCGTCGAAATTTCCCTTCGCCGAATTCACGCTGGTGTCCACCAGCGCCGTCCGCAGGTCCTCCATGTTCAGCCCGTAAGAAGACAGCTTCACCGGATTCGCCTGAATCCGCACCGCCGGCTTTTGCCCGCCGCTGATGCTCACCAGCCCCACGCCGCTCAGCTGCGAAATCTTCGGAGCCAGTCGCGTATCCACCAGGTCTTCCACCTGCGACAAAGGAATCGTGTCCGAGGTGATCGCCATCGTCAGCACCGGCGCATCCGCGGGATTCGTCTTGTTGTAAACCGGCGGCGTCGGCAGGTCCGATGGAAGGAATGATTGCCCGCCATTGATCGCCGACTGCACTTCCTCTTCGGCCACGTCAATCGACAACGACAGGTTGAACTGCAGCACAATGACCGAGACGCCCCCGGCGCTGGTCGACGTCATCTGGCTCAGCCCCTGCATCTCGCCGAACTGCCGTTCCAGCGGTGCCGTAATCGTCGTCGCCGTCACGTCCGGACTCGCGCCCGGATAGAACGTCAGCACCTGGATCGTCGGGTAGTCGACCTCAGGCAGCGCTGAAACTGGCAGCTGCGTGTACGCAACAATGCCCGCCAGCAGAATTGCCGCCATCAGCAGCGACGTCGCCACCGGCCGCAGAATAAATGGGCGGGACGGACTCACGGAGCGCTGCTCTCACCAGAAATTGTCGTTTGCTGTTCCGGTATCCCGACCTTCGAGATGCTGACATCGGACTGATCCTGCAGCTTGTCGAAGCTGCTGTTCGCTACCATCACGCCCGACGCGATTCCCTGCACCGCCGTCCATCCATTGTCCGTCGCGCCCGTCTTCACCACCTGCATCACCACGTGATACTGCGCCTTTTCCCCACTCCCGCCGGCGCCGCCCTGCCCCGACCCGCCACCCTGCGCCCCGCCGCTCTGCGACCCGCCACGCGCACTTCCCCCGCCTTTGCCGCTCGCGCCACCCTGGCTCCCCGCGCCGCTCGAACTCGCGCCCGTCTGACCCGAACCGCCGCCGCCCTGCGCAGCATTCGGATTCCCGGGCCCCGGCTTGATCAGATAAACAAACGCCGTGTCCCCGTTATGCTGGATCGCCGACGATGGCACCAGGATCTGGTTCTCCAGCGTGTTCACCAGCAGCCGCGTGTTCACAAACTCATTCGGAAACAGCGCCCCGTTAGAATTCTGAAACTGCGCCCGCGCCTTTACCGTGCCCGTGGTCGTATCGATCTGGTTGTCGACCGTCAGCAGCTTTCCCGTCCCTACCTGATTCGCATTCGACCGGTCCCACGCCTCCACGCTCAGCGTCGCACCCTTGTGCATCTGCGCCAGCACCTGCCCCAGATTGTCCTCCGCCAGCGTAAAGATCACCGTAATCGGCTGCATCTGTGTCACCACAACAAGCGTCGTCGTCGAGTTCGCCGTCACCAGATTGCCCGGATCCATCAGCCGCAATCCCACCCGCCCTGTAATCGGCGAAGTGATGTGACAGTACGCGACCTGCACCTGGTCGTACTGCACCACTCCTTCATCGTTTTTCACCGTCCCCTGATCCTGCAGCACCAGCTTTTCCTGGTCCTCCAGCGTCTGCCGCGGGATGGCATTCTTCGCCCACGCCTGCTGGTACCGCGTCAGATCCATCTGCGCCTCGGCCAGCAGGTTTTGATCCCTTTCCAGAGAACCCTGCGCCTCCGCCAGCTGTGCCGCGTAAGGCCGCGAGTCGATATCGATCAGCGGATCGCCCTTTCTGACAAACTGTCCCTCGCGATAATGCACTTCCGTGATCACGCCCGTGACCTGCGCCGTAATCGAATCCTGGTAAACCGGCGTCACCGTCCCGATCGCATCGAGATAAATTCCCAGGCTCCCGGTCTTCGATGTCGCCGGAACCACCGGTACCGGCCCCGTCATCATCCCGCGCCGCCCGCCGCCCATTGCCGCCTGCTGGCTCTTCTGGTGCTGCGTGATCACCAGGTAAAAAAGCAATCCAAAAGCAAGCAGAACCACCACCCAGATCCAGCGGTGCCGCCGCTTCCGGGGAGGTGGCGTGGTGGATGAAGGCAACTGACGATCCGGCGGCGCATTCGAAGCGAAAGGTTGGGTGCTCATCTTCTGTTGTGTCGGTCTTGTTCGTTCAAAGTGGATTTCCCAGGGGGAACAACGTCGACGCCCGGGAACAGGCGGCAACAATGGAAACTTGCGTCAAACCCGGAGTCTATCACCGCAACGAATTGCCCCGTCCCTCAACCAGAATTATCCCTGGGCCCATCCGGAGAACCGGCTCTGCGGCTGAGATGCAGACAAAGTAAGGGACGAACGAACCGCCAAAATGGTCGCAAGCTGCGTGACAGTCGAGTGGACAGCCGCCTCCTCAATCCCGCTCGCGCACCCTGTTACTCGAACGGGTCCCACCCTCCGCCCGCCCCAACCCCGCCGGGATTCTTCGGGATACTATCGGATTAATCGGTAACAACTTACGCTCCATGCCTCCGCATCCAACCGACCATCCTGGCGCAGTTCTGCCGCGATCCCTTTTCCTCCGGCTCCGGCCGGCCAAACTCCACCTGTGACTCCATGAGCGGCAACCGAAACTCGGGCTCCCAAAACGCGTGGGGGGATCGGATACGCGCCCTCCGCAACGTTCCCCCCGTCCTGAAGATTCTCTGGGACTCCGGCCCCAGCGTCGTCACCTGGGGCCTCGCCCTCCGCGTGATTGTCGCCGCCATGCCCTGGGCCATCGGATGGGTCGCATCCCGCATCATCGAGGGCGTCAAGCAGTCTGTCGACCATCAGCCTCTGCAGCCCCATTTCGCGTGGCTCGTCGGCACAGAAGTCGCACTCGCCATCGTCTTCAGCGCCCTCACCCGCGCCATCGACTACACCGACTCCCTGCTCGCCGACCGCTATACCCACCACGTCTCGATCGAGGTCATGCGCCAGGCCGCCCGCCTTGACCTCACCACCTACGAAGATCCCGACTTCTACGACCGCCTGGAGCGCGCCCGTGTCCAGGCCACCGACCGTCTCGCCATGATCCAGCAGATGGGCCGCCTCTTCCTCCAGGTGCTCACCACCCTCATCTGGAGCGCACAGCTCGTCTGGTACTCGCCCTGGCTCATGCTGCTGCTCATCGCCGGCGTTCTGCCCTCCTTCTTCGGCGAAACTCACTTCGCCTTTCTGGGCTACGCCAAAAATTTCCGCCAGACTCCCGTCAAGCGCATCATGGATTACCTTCGCCAGGTCGGCGGCAGTAAAGAAGCCGCCAAAGAGCTCAAGCTCTTCAACCTCAGCGAATACCTCACCAACCGCTTCGCCGCGCTCTCCGAACAAATCTACAAAGAGAATGTCGACCTCTCCCGCCGCAAGCTCATGTGGGGCGGTCTGCTCTCGCTCCTTGGCACCTGCGGCTATTACGGGGCCTACGTCTTCGCCATCTGGGAAGCCCTCCACGGCAAGTACAACGTCGGCGCGTTCTTCCTCATCACCACTTCGATTCAGCAGGCCAGCGGCAATCTTCAGCAGGCCTTCTCCACTGCCTCCGGCATCGCCGACCAGGCCCTCTTCCTCACCGACCTCATTGGCTTCTTCGATCTCAAGCCCGTCGTCCAGTCGAAGCCGAACGCCCTCCCCGCTCCCGAACCCATCCGCCGCGGCTTCGAATTCCGCAACGTCTCCTTCGCTTACCCGGGCACCGAGCGCCGCGTCCTCAAGAACTTCAACTTCACCATCCAGCCTGGCGAGCGCATCGCCCTCATCGGCGAAAACGGCCAGGGCAAAACCACCGTCGTCAAGCTCATCACCCGCCTCTACGATCCCACCGAAGGCCAGATTCTCCTCGATGGCGTAGACCTGCGCGACTACGCGCTCGACGACCTCCATCGCGAGATGGGCGTCATCTTCCAGGACTTCATGCGCTACGAAATGACCGTCCGCGAGAACATCGGCGTCGGTCAGGTCGAGGTTCCCCACACCGATGAAGACATCGCCATTGCCGCCGAGAAGAGCCTCGCCGCCGAAGTCGTCAAGAAGCTTCACGACGGCTACGGCCAGATGCTCGGCCGCCGCTTTGTCTCCGGCGTCGATCTCTCCGGCGGCGAGTGGCAGCGCATCGCCCTCGCCCGCGCCTATTTGCGCGACGCACAGTTACTTATTCTGGACGAGCCCACCGCAGCCCTCGACGCAAAAAGCGAGCTCGAAGTCTTTGAACGCTTTGCAGAGCTGACCGCAGGCAAGATGGCTCTGCTCATTTCCCACCGATTCTCAACGGTTCGCATGGCCGACCGCATCGTAGTACTCGCGGGCGGCCGTCTGGTCGAAGAAGGAACCCACCAGCAGCTGATGGCGCTCGGTGGACAGTACGCGGAGATGTTCGAGATGCAGGCAGCCAGTTATCGCTAGCCAATTCAGCTTTCATGTTTTGAAGGGACACAGCTTCACACCTTGCTGTAAAGGTCGTTGTTTTGAAAGGGGCACAGTTTCAAACCTTTTAGAAAAACTCGCCTTCGCCACTGAAAAGTGAAGGGGCATGACTTTTAGTCATGCCGTTCAGACGGCGCAATTATGAGGGCTTTAGCCCCTGCGTTTTGAAAGGGACACAGCTTCACACCTTGCTGTAAAGGTCGTTGTTTTGAAAGGGGCACAGTTTCACACTTCAAGAAAAACTCGCCTTCGCCACTGAAAAGTGAAGGGGCATGACTTTTAGTCATGCCGTTCAGACGGCGCAATTATGAGGGCTTTAGCCCCTGCGTTTTGAAAGGGCACGGCTTCAGCCGTGCCGTAAAGATTAGCGAAAAATGGGGCTTTAGCCCCCGAGGGATGGTTCTCAAAATTCTCAATTACCGAACGGCCAATCCTCACGAAAGCTCACCGAAAGTGAAACGTTCTCACGGAGTTGTGTTATGACGGGACAGGTAACGATGATCAACGAACAACGCTTGCGGGATGCCGGATTGGTTCCAGACCGCCTCCGTTCCGCCGCCCGCGAAGACGCCCACCGCTGGGCTGCCGTTCACGGCTCGAAAGATCTCGGCCCATTTGACGCCCGCGTCGATGCCGCCCGCCAGCAACTCGACTCCCTTTCCCAGGAACTCGACCGCCTGCCCACAGAAGGCTGGCCTGGCCCCGAGCCGCTCCTTGAAATTCGCGAGAATCCCCGTATGGCGCGCTCTGTCCTCGCCGAGCTCCGCACCGTGCGCCGCAAACTCCGCCGCCTGCCCCACGCCATCACCGGCGACCATCAGGATGGGCCCCGCGTCATCGCCGTTGCCGCCGCCTATCTCGCCGCCAGCGGCTCCGTCTGGAATGCCGACGCGCTCCGCATCTACCTCGACGAACTCCAGCGCTCAGAGCCCCTGCTGCTCGAAGAGCTCTGGGTCCTTCCTGTCGCCCTGCGCTTCGTCCTTCTCGAACAGATTCTCCAACAGGCCACCCAGCGCCTCCAGGCGCTCTCGTTCGACGACGGCGTCCCCCAATTCGAAGGCCCCGCTGCCGGCCAAGCCTTCGCCAAACTCCTCACCACGCGTATTCAGTCCCTGCGCGAAATCGCCTACGTCGACTGGTTCTTCGTCATGGAGCCCCTCGTCGTCTTCGACGCCATTCTTCGCGAAGACCCAGCCGAAGCCTACGCAAAGATGGACTTCGACAGCCGCGAGGTCTACCGCAAACAAGTCTCCCGCATCGCCCGCTTCTCCGACTGCACTGAGACCGAGGTCGCCCGTCACGCCATCCAACTCGCCGCTGCCGCAAAACAGCAGACCATCGCCGATGCCCGCGTCTATCTCCGCCGCGCCCACGTCGGCTATTACCTCATCGATCGCGGCTTCGACGAGCTCAAGGCTCAAATCGGCTACCATCCACGCTTCATCGATCGCCTCCGCTCCGCGCTGCACCGCAACTCCGACGACTTCTACATCGGCGGTATCGAGGTCCTCACCGTCATCCTCATCGGCGCTGTGCTTCTGCCGCTCATACCCAACCACTCCATCTTCGGCGGCCTCACCCTGGCGTTTCTGCTCCTCCTCATTCCCGCCACACAGGGCGCCATCGACCTCGTCAACAACACCATCTCCTCTGTCTTCCGGCCTCTCCCGCTGCCCAAAATCGACCTCACCGACGGCATCCCCGCCGACTACACCAGCATGGTCGCCGTTCCCACCCTGCTCCTCAACGAGAATCAGGTGCGCGAGCTGGTCCAGGAGCTCGAAGTTCGCTGTCTCGCCAACCCCGATCCCAATCTTCACTTCGCCCTGCTCACCGATCTGCCCGACTCCGTCAGCCGGCCCCGCGAAAACGACACCGATCCCCTCGTCGACCTCGCTGTTCAGCTCATCGACGAGCTCAACTCCCGCTATGCGGGCCAGAAAAAATACGGCCGCTTCCTCCTCCTCCACCGGCTTCGCATCTTCAATGCCCGCCAGGGCGTCTGGATGGGCTGGGAGCGCAAGCGCGGCAAACTTCTCGACCTCAACAAACTACTGATGGGCCTTTTCGACGCATTCCCCGTGAAGGCCGGCGACACCAGTGTCCTGCGCCGCGTGCGCTATATCATCACGCTCGACTCCGATACCCAGCTCCCCCGCGGCACGGCCCACGCCCTCATCGGCGCCATGATGCACCCCCTCAACCGCGCCATCATCGATCCCGAACGCCGCATCGTCACCCAGGGCTACGGCATCCTCCAGCCGCGCGTCGGCGTCAGCGTTCATTCCGCCGCGCAGTCCCGCATGGCCAATATCTACTCCGGCCAAACCGGCTTCGATATCTACACCCGCGCCATCTCCGACGTCTACCAGGACCTCTACTCCGAGGGCAGCTTCACCGGCAAAGGCATCTACGAAGTCGCCACCCTCCACGCTGTGCTCGAAAAGCGCTTCCCCCGCAACTCCCTCCTCAGCCACGACCTCATCGAGGGCGCCTATGCCCGCGCCGGCCTCGCCACCGACGTCGAGGTCATCGACGATTACCCCTCGCACTACAGCGCCTACACGCGCCGCAAACACCGCTGGGTCCGCGGCGACTGGCAAATCGCCCAGTGGCTCTTCGGCCGCGTTCCCGACGAGTCCGGCAAATTCGTCCGCAACCCCATCTCGACCATCTCCCGCTGGAAGATTCTCGACAATCTGCGCCGCTCCCTTGTCGAGCCCGCGACCATGGTCCTGCTGGTCGCCGGATGGCTCGGCCTTCCCGGCGGTCCGATTTACTGGACCCTCGTCACGCTCTTTCTGCTCTTCGTTCCCGTCTTTATCCAGCTCCTCTTCGGCATCGGTCGTTCCCTCTTCAGCGAGCAGGAGGGCGGCGCCACTGACGTCCTCGCAGGCTTCCAGCAGTCGCTCTTCACCACTCTGCTCACCCTCGCCTTTCTCCCTCACCAGACCATGATGGCCATCGACGCCATCGTCCGCGCCATGGTCCGCCGCTTCGTCACCGGCCAGCGCCTCCTCGAATGGGAGACCGCCGCCGAAGCCGAATCCTCCCAGCGCCGCACCACCGCTGTCGATCGCTACCTCGCCCTCACGCCCGTCGTCTCCCTGCTCCTCGCCATCGTCGTCGGCGTAAAAGATCTTTTCGCCCTGATTCCCGCGGCGCCCATCCTCGTCCTCTGGGGCTTCGAGCGCGACATCACCGCATGGCTCAACAAGCCGCCTCGCGAACCGCGCCAGCAACTCAGTCGCGAAGACGATCTCTTCCTCCGCGAGCACGCCCTCCGCGTTTGGCGCTTCTTCTACGAGTTCGGCGGTGCCCGCCACAACTACCTCATCCCCGACAATGTCGAAGAAGACGGCCTCTTTGAAGCGGCCCGCGTCTCGCCCACCAATCTCGGCCTGCTCTTCAATGCCCGCCAGGCCGCCTGCGAATTCGGCTTCCTCACTGCGCCCGAATTCGCTGAGCTGATGCAGCGCAGCTACGCCACCATCGCCAAGCTGCCCCTCTTCAAAGGCCATCTCTACAACTGGTACACCACGGACACGCTCGAGCCCCTCAATCCCATCACCGTCTCTTCGGTCGACAGCGGCAACTTCGTCGCCTCTCTCTACACGCTCAAAACCGGAACCCTCGAACTCCTCAAGCGCCCAATCCTCGAGCCCCGCCTCTTTGCCGGCCTCGACACCCATCTGCGCCTGCTGCAGTCGCTCAAAGACCTGCCTGAGCCCCTCAAAGCCCTGCACCCTCCAGCAGACGACGTCAACGATCCAGCCTGGCTCACCTGGATTCTCTCGCCGGATACCCAGGCGCTCGTCGCGGATCTTCCGCCCTACGCTGAACCCTCTCTCGACGAGCCCCTCTGGTGGTCAAACGAAACCCGCCGCCGCATTGAAGCCATCATCACGCTCGTCAACAACTACCTGCCCTGGCTCAAGCCCGAATACGCCTCCCTGCGAGGCGTCCTTCACGATGCATCCAGCGCCAGGGCTCTCCTGCCCGCCGCGCCAGCACCCGCTGCTTCGCCAGTTCCGCCCACACTGGAAGAATCAGCCGCCTACGCTGCCACCCTCGAGCGTCGTCTCACCCGCCCCCACGTCATGCCCGCATTGGCCGAGACCGCTGCTCTCACCGAACAGCTCCGCCGCGATCTCGTCTCCGCCCGCGATCGCCTCCGCGCCCTCGTCGAAAGCCTGCGCAAAGTCTCCGCTGAAGCCGGCCGTCTCGCCGACAATACCGACTTCGCCTTCCTCGTCAACAAAGACCGCCTGCTGCTCTCCATCGGCTACGAATTCTCGACCAGCAAAATTCACTGGGCCTGCTACGACATGCTCGCCTCCGAAGCCCGCATCGCCACCTACATCGCGGTCGCCCGCGGCGAGCTCTCCCAGCAGGGCTGGTTCAAAATGTCCCGCGTTCACACCCAGGCCTACGGCTGCTCCGTGCTGCTCTCCTGGACCGGCACCATGTTCGAGTACCTCATGCCCGCGCTCTGGATGCGCAGCTACCCCGACACCCTGCTCTCGAAATCTCTCCTCGGCGCGGTCGAGATTCAGCGCGCGTTCGCCCGCGAGAACAATCTACCCGTCTGGGGCATCTCCGAGTCCGGCCTCGCCGCCAAAAATGACGCCGGCCACTACCACTACCAGGCCTACGGCATCCCGCAAATCGCGCTCAAGTGGGACGCCACAGCCGGCCCGGTCGTCTCACCCTACTCCACATTCCTCGCGCTTAACGTCCAGCCCACCGCCTCCATCCGCAACCTGCGCCGCATCGCCGACCGCCAGTGGACCGGTGCCTACAGCTTCTACGAAGCCATCGACTTCACCGGCGATAAGCCCGAAGTCGTGCGCGAATGGATGGCCCACCACCAGGGCATGTGCATCCTCGGCCTGCTGAATCTCCTCGAAGATAACGCCGTCCAGCGCTGGTTCTACTCGAACGCACAGATGCGCTCCGTCGAACTGCTTCTCCACGAAAAACCCATGCGCGAAACCGCCCAGAAATCCGAATCAGCCCCACCGGCAACAAAGAAGGCGAAGAAGCCCGCAGCATTAAAAAAGGCCGGCTAGAAAAAAGGCCCGCTAGAAAAAAGGCCCGCTGGAAAAAAGGCCCGCTAGCCAAAATCCAGGAGTCGCCGCCAACCCCAGGCCTTTAAAAAAACAGACAAACAACAAGCAACAGCAACCCCAAACCCTGCGAAGGCCAGGTTCACCCCACAGCAAGGAGCCTCGGCTCCTGCCACCGAAAGATCAACACGAATCGTTTCAGGATCCATCCCAAGTACCCAGCACGGACCATTTCGGGAAAAGTCCCATCCTCAATTCCGGCCCACGCACTCTCTGCAATCCGTTCAGTTTTTCTTCCCGTTCTTCGGCGCGCAGCTCAGACCGGGCGAAGCCCCCCGTGCCCCTACAAACCAAAAATTACCTTATCCCGGAGCATTGACTCTCGAAGGTGAGCGCTCGCCGACCGCTCCTCAGCCGACCACAACTTCGCTAACCGCGGCCGCCGCCTCATAATTCAAATTCGGCCCCAGCCACCGCTCCACCTCAGCCACGCTCATCCCCTTGCGCTCCGCGTAATCCACCACCTGGTCGCGGTCGATCTTCCCCAGGCTGAAATACCGCGACTCCGGATGCGCAAAATACAGCCCGCTCACGCTCGACCCGGGCCACATCGCAAACGACTCCGTGAGCCGCATTCCGATACTTGCCTCAACATCCAGCAGCCGCCAGATCGTCCCCTTCTCCGTGTGGTCGGGACAAGCGGGATAGCCGGGCGCAGGCCGTATACCCCGATACTTTTCAGCAATCAGATCCGCATGGGTCAAATGCTCCGCGCGACCGTAGCCCCACTCGTTGCGGACGCGCTGGTGCAGGCATTCCGCAAACGCCTCCGCCAGCCGATCCGCCAGCGCCTCCGCCATGATCGCGTTGTAATCGTCGTTTTCCGCCTTGAACTTGTCGACCAGATCCTTCAGCCCAATGCCGCTGGTCACCGCGAACGCTCCGATCGAATCCTGCAGGCCGGTCTCCTTCGGCGCAATAAAGTCCGACAACGATCGGCAAGGCTCGCTGCCCTCTCGATTCGCCTGCTGACGGAGAAAATGCAGACGATCCAAAACCGCAGAGCGCCCGGCGTCAGGATAAAGTTCCACGTCGTCGCCCACAGCGTTCGCTGCAAAGAACCCGTACACCCCACGCGCCGTCACAAGATTCTGCTCAACGATGCGCTCCAGCAGCGCCTGAGCGTCGGCAAACAGCTTGCGCGCCTCCGCTCCCTGCCGCGCGTCCTCAAGAATGCGCGGATAAATCCCCTTCAGCTCCCACGTATGAAAGAACGGGCTCCAGTCGATAAACTCCCGCAGCTCTGCCAGCGGAAAACGATCGAGCACGCGAACCCCGGTAAATGACGCCGTCGCGATGTCCTCCGCCCGCCACTCAATCGGCGTCCGCCGCGATCGCGCCGTCGCCAGCGAAACCATCGGCTGCTTTGGCGCCAAATGTGCCTTACGCACCGCCGCATACTCCACGCGCAGCTGCGTCACAAACTCCGCCTTGCCCTCTTCGCTCAGCAGGCTCGTCGTCACCGGCACCGCTCGGCTCGCATCCAGAACATGCACCACCGGCTCGCTGTAGTGCGGCGCAATGCGGATCGCCGTGTGCGCCCGGCTCGTCGTCGCTCCCCCAATCAGCAGCGGCACCTTGAACTCCAGCCGCTCCATCTCCCGCGCCATGTGCACCATCTCGTCGAGCGACGGCGTAATCAAACCGCTCAGCCCGATGATGTCGGCCTTCTCCGCCCGTGCCCGCTCCAAAATCTTTTCCGCCGGCACCATCACGCCCATGTCGATCACTTCGTAGTTATTGCACGCCAGCACCACGCCGACAATGTTCTTCCCAATGTCGTGCACATCGCCCTTCACCGTCGCCAGCACAATCTTCCCCTGCGCCTTCACCTCCTGGCCCGCTGCCACCATCGCCAGCTTCTCCGCTTCCATAAACGGAGTCAGATGCGCCACCGCCTTCTTCATCACCCGCGCCGATTTCACCACCTGCGGCAAAAACATCTTGCCCGCCCCAAACAAATCGCCCACCACGCTCATCCCCGCCATGAGCGGCCCTTCAATCACCGCCAGCGGACGCCCTAGCTTCAGCCGGGCCTCCTCCGTGTCCGCATCGATATACGCATCGATGCCCCTCACCAGCGCATGCGTCAACCGTTCCTCAACCGTCCCGACGCGCCATTCCTCCGCTTGCTTTTCCGTCACAACTGAACCGTCGCCGGCAGCTTTGATCCGTTCGCCGTAGGTCACCAGCCGCTCCGTCGCATCCGGCCGCCGGTTCAGCAGCACATCCTCGACCAGCGTCTTCAGCTCCGGCTCAATCTCCTCGTAAATCTCCAGCTGCCCCGCGTTCACGATGCCCATATCGAGGCCCGCCGCAATCGCGTGATACAGAAACGCCGAATGCATCGCCTCGCGCACCTTGTTGTTGCCGCGGAAACTGAACGATATGTTCGAAACGCCGCCACTCACCTTCGCATGCGGCAGGTTCTCTTTGATCCACCGCGTCGCCCGGATAAAATCCACCGCGTAGTTGTTGTGCTCCTCCATCCCCGTGGCGACCGTAAGAATGTTCGGATCGAAGATAATGTCTTCGGCGGGGAATCCTACCTCATCCACCAGAATCCGATAAGCCCGCTCGCACACGCGAATCTTGTCTTCATACGTAGCGGCCTGCCCCTGTTCGTCGAACGCCATCACCACCACTGCCGCGCCGTACTTCAGCACTTTGGCCGCATGTTCCCGGAACTTCGCCTCGCCTTCCTTCATCGAAATCGAGTTCACGATGCCCTTGCCCTGCATGCATTTCAGGCCGGCCTCAATCACCTCCCATTTCGACGAGTCGACCATGAACGGAACCGCGGCAACCTCCGGCTCGCTTCCCAGCAACTGTAGAAAGCGCGTCATCGCCGCCACGCCATCGATCATCCCCTCGTCCATGCAGATGTCGATTACGTTGGCCCCGTTCTCCACCTGCTGCCGCGCGATCGCGACCGCCTCCTCGTACTTGCCGTCCTTCACCAGCCTCGCGAACTTCGGCGACCCCGCCACATTCGTGCGCTCGCCAATCATGATGAAGACGCCGGCCTGCTGCGCAAACGGCCGCGATCCCGACAGCCGCAGCAACTTCGGGTGTGTAACCACTTCCGTATTCGCAGCTGCGCTCATCGGCCGCCCCCACTCTGCAGCACGGGCTCCTCCACATCGTGCGCACCCAGCTTGCGCGGAGGCTGCCCCTCGAGCGCCTTCGCAATTGCAGCAATGTGCTCCGGCGTATTGCCGCAACACCCGCCGGCTATATTGATCAGCCCTCCCCGCGCAAATTCACCCAGATAACGCGCCATGTCCCCCGGCCCAAGATCAAAGCCCGTCGGCGACAGCGGATTCGGCAATCCCGCATTCGGGTAGCACGAAATCGCAACATCCGCCTTGTCCGAAAGCTCCTCGAGAAATGGATACATCAGGTCCGGCCCAAGCGAGCAGTTCAGTCCAATCGAAAACGGCCGCGCATGCTCCATCGCATTCCAGAATGCCCCAACGGTCTGCGCTGAAATCATCGTTTCCCCGCCGCGTCCCACCGCCGCAGAGATCATGATCGGCAGTTCCCTCTTGCTGGCACTCAGCCCATCCTCATCGAATACTTCCCGAATCGCCACCAGCGCCGCCTTCGCATTCAGCGAATCGAAGATTGTCTCGACCAATAACAGATCGGCGCCGCCCGCAATCAGCGCCCGCACTTCCTGCTTGTACGCCGTCTTCACCTGATCGAACGTGATCACCCTGAACCCCGGATCGTCGGCATCCGGCGAGTTCGAAAGCGAAACGGTCAGCGGTCCGATCGCACCGGCCACAAACCGCTGCCGCCCCGTCTCATTCCCGACGCGATCCGCCCACTCCCGGCATTGCCGCGCCGACTGCTCGTTAATCTCGCACGCCAGATCACCCAGGAATTTATCCTCGATCACCTTCTGATAAAAAGCGGGATCCTTGCGCCCACCATGCTCTCGCGGGTCCTCAACGAAAAATTCGCTCTGCGCAATGCTCGTCGCGCCAAACGTATTCGTCTCGATAATGTCGGCGCCGGCCTCGAGAAACCGGCGGTGAATATCGCCAATCATCTTCGGCTGCGTCAGCGAAAAAAGATCGCCGTTGTTCAGCAGATCCTTCCCCGCATCCGCGAACCGCTCCCCGCGAATGTCGGCTTCCTTCATCCCATACGTGCGAATGGTGGTGCCCATCGCGCCATCGATGATGGCAATGCGATTCTCAAGAATTCTGCGAAGCGGATGCTGGATGTCGATGTTCATATCTCCTGGCCGTTCCTGTCTCCTGACGAGCCCGCCGCCACGGCATCACCGTAAGCCGCACCGGCTTCCCTGCCTCAGTCATTCACATTGCCAGGGAGTTGGACCCAGGGAGTTGGACCTTAGTTAACTCTGATGGTAGCGAATCTCAGGCGAAATCCCGAACCAGAACCCTGCCAATCGCCGTTTCCAGGCATCCGATCCGCCAATTCCCACGCCCAACGGCCTTCCGCTTCGGATCAAGAGGGTAGACCGAGTCGAGCGACTGGATGGGCCGCCCCGCCCCACCCGATGCATTGCGGCTCCCACCCCCCTGTGATATTTTCAATGCTGGACCCGCCAAATCCGGCACATTCGTGTGCCTTCATGCGGCGGGCAAAGAAAGTCCCGGGCTGGCGTAGCTCAGCTGGTAGAGCATCTGATTTGTAATCAGAGGGTCGGGGGTTCAAATCCCTTCGCCAGCTCCAGTCTTCCCTCCTCGGACAAGGGCTGATGTAGCTCAGTTGGTAGAGCACTCCCTTGGTAAGGGAGAGGTCACCGGTTCAATCCCGGTCATCAGCTCCAGACTTTGCTGAGGCTTTCCGCACAGGTGGCCGAGTGGTTAATGGCAGCAGACTGTAAATCTGCCGCTCTTTGGAGCTACGGAGGTTCGAATCCTCCCCTGTGCACCATATAAAAGGGATAGCGAGGCGGTCGAATGCGAGTCTGGGGAGCAAAGCGAAAGCTGGTCGCACTCGCCCTCCTCGCTTCTCTTGCCGTACTTGCCTGGTACACGATGGACCCGGGCAAGGTTCGCCTGGTGGTCATGATTCTGTTAGGCGGCTTCGCCCTCCGGATTGCCCTTACCGCAGGCAGAGAGCGAAACCATGAAGAGGCCGAAGAAAGGCGTTCGGGGCTTTGAGCGAGCGCCGAACAGCAGTCAGCTCTCCTGGGCTTGAAATTTCTTAACGCGGATCGCCTAACGCTGTACGCTGAAGTGCATGCGGGAGTAACTCCGTGGTAGAGTCACAGCCTTCCAGGTTGAGGCGTCTGGCGGGCGTGAACGAAGCGTAGCGTAGTGGGAGTCCGCCGCCGAAATCCTGACCCTGAGCGAGCCGCCGGAAACGGCGACGAGCCGAATGGGGAAGGACCTCGGTCGGCACAAAAGCGGGAGTAACTCAGTGGTAGAGTCACAGCCTTCCAAGCTGTTGGTCGCGGGTTCGATTCCCGTCTCCCGCTCCATTCCGATTCGGAGCATGCTTTGAAAGGGCACGGTTTCAGCTTTTCCGATCAAACGCCAGACCACGGGGGTTCAGCCCCTGAGGGAATCGCAATCACTATGTTTCAGCAAGCCACCATTGCCGTCCAGGACGAGAAGACCTTCGCCGAGGTCAAGCACGCCATCGACGACGCTTTTGCCGCAGCCCATGTCGCGAAGTTCCTCAACACCGTGGCCGGCGCGCGGCTCCGTGTCCGGCAGTTTGAAGCCGTCCTCGCTCATGGCTTCCTCGGCCCCCAGGCGCAGAAAAGCTATGCCGCGCTGGGCGATGCCGACCGGGGCCAGATTCGCGAGCAGTACCTCCGCCACGTCGAACACGTCGCCCCGGAGATCAGGCAAAAGTTTTTCAAGCTTTACGCGAGCTATTAGGACCGTTCCTTTGGACGAAAAGCCAAATTCGAGACTGTTAATTGCCGAGCAGTTTTTCGATCTTGCAACTGGAGCATCAGAAAGCGCAATGCGAAACTCGATTTCCCGTCTTTATTACGCGAGCTATCATGTTGCTGCGGCTTTGACTGACGGGAAATCGCATGGCGACATAGCTAAACGGCTGACAGCGGTTCATGGTGAAGTAGGCCAGCGGTTCGGACGACTGCACGAACTTCGAAGCAAAATGGACTACCGGCCAGATTTCTTTGAGAAGGAACTGCTGGGCAAGACCCGAGAAACTGGTATCTGGAGCAAATGAATGACGGCATCGGACTGTACTATCAGCTTCGGGGTCTCTGGACCAGAACTCTTCAGGGGAAATCATGAACGCTGACCTTCTGAAAGAAGAGATCAGGGCCCAGTTAGAGAGCGCGAAACTACTGTCTTTCGTGGATCTGGATCGGACTCAGGTTTTGGACAGCACCGATGGTACGTTTATCGAAATTGTTCTGAACGATGCCGGAAAGGATCAGGAGATTCGGCAGTTGTTGAGCAGCCTTTTGCCTACGGAAGCTGATTTCAGAATCCAGCCGAAGTGGAAAATCGAGACGATCGGCGAGCCGCAAATCGCGGTTTCTCAAACGGGTGGTATTGTCGCCGCACGCCTCGTAGGCGTCGGTCTCAGGTCGGGCTCGGTCACCACTGAGGTCCAGGTCGCGGTAACGTACCTGGCAGAGCTCGAATTGAAGCGAGTCCTGGGTGCAGATCCGGATCTGAAGGAATTGGCCCGCGCGTACGTTGAGAATCGGCTTCAATGGAGCGGGCAGAGCTATTGGCACCCGCTACGGAATCAACGACTTGAAATCGCCGCCGATCGCGCATTGGGTCTGTATGGGTCGCTCCAAAAAACGGCATGATAGATTTTGTTCACTTTGACGGCGGCTGCCCAGGACTTTGGCCCAGGGAAGAAATCCAGAGAAAAGCCGACCTCATTCCCCTCCCGCCCCGCAGGCCCGGAGGGCACAAATCACGGGGCGAAAAACTCCCCGAAATCAGGTAGGATAAGAAGATGCGTGAAATTGTCACATTGCAGTGTGGCGAGTGCAAAGAGCGCAATTACTCGACGACGAAGAACAAAAAGACGACCACCGGCCGCCTCGAGTTCAAGAAGTTCTGTAATCGCTGCCGCAGGCACACCCCGCACAAGGAAACGAAATAGCTTTTAGCTGCGAGCCATTAGCTTTCAGCCGATTTCGCTCAGGCCCACGGCGCACGCCCAATTGCCAACGAGCTAACGGCTAAAAGCTGGCAGCTGGCGGCTTCACAGGGGCGTAAGCTCAACGGTTAAACTGTCGGTCTCCAAAACCGAACTTGGGGGTTCGAATCCCTCCGCCCCTGCCAGATCCACCCGCACCACGAAACACATGGCAGAATTTCATTCGCGGATCAGGCGCGGAAAAGAAGAAAAGAGTTATGGCAAAAGCAGCAACCACCAACATCGAGCAGGTTCCCAACCGCGCCGTCAGCACCTTCACCCGCGGCATCGACTTCCTCAAAGACGTCCGCGCCGAGATGCGCAAGGTCGTCACTCCCTCCGCGGCCGAAGTGCGCTCCACAACCACCGTGGTCATCGTGGCCGTTTTCGCCTTCGCCGGCTTTTTCTACATCGTCGACGCGGTGCTCGGCAGCGCGGTCAAATATCTGTACCACTGGATGGGCGCAATCCAGTAGCTCGCCGCCCCCTGAAGAGGATTGAATGGTAATGACGGAAGAAACCCAGGACGCAACGCCAGCCCCGGCAGAAGGCGCCGAAGCCGCTCAGCCGCAGCTTCCCCCGCCTGCGAATGAGCGCTTTCGCTGGTACATCATCCACGCCTACTCGGGCTTCGAACGCAAGGTTCGGGAGTCCATCGAGACCCGCGTCCAGGCCTTCGGCCTGCAGAACCGCATCGGCCGCGTCATGATCCCCACCGAGGCCGTCACCGAGATCACCAACGGCAAGAAGCGTACCGTCGAGCGTGTCTTCCTGCCCGGCTACGTGCTCGTTGAAATGGATCTCGACAACGACCTCTGGCACGTCATCAAGAACACGCCCCGCGTCACCGGCTTTCTCGGCACCGGCGACAAGCCCGTCGCCCTCACCGATGACGAAGTCGGCTCCATCCTCTTCCGCAGCGACACCTCGAAAGAGAAGCCGCGCCTCAAAGTCAAGTTCCAGAAGTCCGAATCGGTCCGCATCACCGAAGGCCCCTTCGCCAACTTCAACGGCGTCGTCGACGAAGTCAACGAAGACCGCGAGACGCTCAAAGTCATGGTCACCATCTTCGGCCGCTCCACCCCCGTCGAACTCGACTTCGGCAAGGTGGAGAAGGTTGAGTAAGACAAGCCCGTAGCCGGTAGCTCGTAGCCAATAGCTGCAGCCTGCGGGGAAGACACTTTTAGCACCACCGAGTCTCGCTACAAGCTACCGGCTACAGGCTACTGGCTTGCAGGAAAAGCTTGGTTCTCAGAGAAAGGTTCAAAGCAATGGCAGCACCTACAAAAAAGATCGCAACCCAGGTCAAACTCCAGATTGAAGCTGGCAAAGCCACGCCCGCGCCGCCCGTCGGCCCCGCCCTCGGCCAGGCGCAGGTCAACATCATGGAGTTCTGCAAGCAGTTCAACGCCCGCACGCAGAACAAGGAGATGGCCGGCCTCATCATCCCGGTCGTCATCACCGTCTACACCGACCGCACCTTCACCTTCATCACCAAGACGCCTCCGGCGGCCGTGCTCCTCAAGAAGGCCGCGAACCTCGCGAAAGGCTCCGGCACGCCCAATAAAGATAAGGTAGGCAAAGTCTCGGAAGCCCAGGTCCTTGAGATCGCGAAGCAGAAGATGCCCGACCTCAATGCCGCCTCCGTCGACGCCGCCGTCAGGAGCATAAAGGGAACCGCGCGCTCCATGGGCATCGACGTCGTCGCTTAGAATCGCAGGCAGGAGAAGCTATGTCCGCTGTGCCGATCGTTTGGGAGGATGAATCTCAGCCCGAACTCAGCGCCGATTTCGGCCCTCTTCTCCTGCCCAGCGCCTTCTTCCCTCTCATTTTGCGTCCATCCCGCCGTTTCACGGAGGAGCAGTTCCTGCGTTTCTGCAGAGCCAACGAGCCACTCCGCATCGAGCAGACAGCAGAAGGGGAGTTGATCGTCATGACCCCTGCAGGCAATCGCACCGGCAACAAAGAAGGTTACATTTTCCGCGAAATCGACCTTTGGGTCGAGCGCGAAGGCAAGGGATTTGCACTCAACTCCAATATTGCGGTGACTTTTCCCGACCGCAATTTCAGAATGCCCGACGCAGGCTGGGTTTCGAGCGATCGATGGAACAGCCTGACAGACAAGCAGAAGGACGGCTTTCTCCCGATCTGTCCTGAATTCATTGTGGAATTACGCTCGCCCAGCGACAGGGTTTCCGAGATCGAAGCGAAGATGGAATTCTGGATGGAAAAGGGCGTCCAGCTCGGCTGGCTCATCGACCCCCTGCGCAAGCTGGCCATGATCTATCGCCCCGGCCAGGAACCTGAAACCCTCCTCCAACCCGAGACCCTCGCAGGCGAAGGCCCCATCGCAGGATTCTCCCTTAAAATGCAGCGCCTCTGGGAATAAGAATTCTCGGCCAGCCCCTCGCTACCACCCGCCATGGCCCCCAGCCGATCCCTATCATAGAAACCGATGCCCGCCCCGCACGAGATTGCCTCCGACGACCCTCTCCGCCTCTTCGATCTCTGGATGGACGAAGCCCGCTCCAGCGAACCCAACGACCCCAACGCCTGTGCCCTCGCCACCGCCACGCCCGGCGGAGCGCCCAGCGTGCGCATGGTCCTCGCCAAACCTGTCGGCGATCGCCGCTTCTGCTTCTTCACCAACGCCGGCAGCCAGAAAGGCCGCGAGCTCGCCGCCAACCCCAGAGCCGCCCTCTGCTTCCACTGGAAGAGCCTCCGCCGCCAGGTCCGCGTCGAAGGCCGCATCGCCGAACTTGACGACGACGCCGTAGACACCTACTTCCACAGCCGCTCCCGCCTGAGCCAGATCGCCGCCGCCATCTCCTCACAGAGCCAGCCCCTCGCCAGCCGCGCCGCGTTAGAGCAGGCCTTCCACGCCTTCGAACAAGCCCACCCTGAAGCGATCCCGCCCGGTCAAATCCCGCGCCCGCCCTTTTGGCGCGGCTACCACCTCTCCGAAACCCGCATCGAGTTCTGGATCGACGGCCATGACCGCCTTCATGACCGCTTCCTCTTCCTGCGCACCAGCGATGGATGGCAGCGCCAGCGCCTCTACCCCTGAATGCTCCATCGCGCTCCATTCGGAGCCGGGGGATCGCGCCCCCCCCTCGCGCACGCCGAACAAATCAGCTACAAACGGCGTACCATTCTCCATCCGAAAAGAGGCGCCCTTGACTCAGAGACACCCACGCGGTCTTCTTCTCTTTACTGTGCTTGCTGCTCTGCGTTTTGGGCCCGGCTCTCACCCCGGCCCACGCCCAGCCCGCCATTCAACCCTCCGTCGACATCACAAGAGTCCCCCCGGCAGCCCAACCCTCCGATCACTTCGACCCCGACGCCGCCACCGAAGCCTACATGGCGATGATTCCCTCCGCCGCAAAAGCCCGCTCCGACGCCTACTTCGAAGGCGGCTACTGGCTCATCCTCTGGGATTTCCTCTACGCCTCGGCCATCATGCTCCTGCTCCTCAACCTCCGCTGGTCCGCGAAAATGCGCGACCTGGCCGCGCGCATCACCCGCTTCCGCTGGCTGCAGACGCTCCTCTACTGGGTGCAGTACCTGGTCATCACCACCCTCCTCGGCTTCCCGCTCGAGTATCTACGAGAGCTACGTCCGCGAGCACAAATACGGCATGGCCACGCAGACCTTCGGCCCGTGGATGGGCGACGAATTCAAGGGCTTCCTCGTCAGTCTGGTCCTCGGCGCGGTCGCCGTCGTCATTCTCTTCGCCATCGTCCGCCGCCTCGCCCGTACATGGTGGATCTGGGGAGCCGCGGCTACCCTCATCCTCGTCACCATCGTAATCGCCATAGCCCCCGTGTATCTGGTCCCCATCTTCAACAAGGTCCAGCGCCTCAACGACCCCAAAGTGACGGTGCCAATCCTGCGCATGGCCCACGCCAATGGCATCCCCGCCAACGACGTCTACGAAATCGACGCCAGCCGCCAGACCACCCGCATGAGCGCCAACGTCAGCGGATTCGGCAGCACCATGCGCATCACCCTCAATGACAATCTCCTGCGCCGCGGCTCACCCGAAGAGATTCAGGCGGTCATGGGCCACGAGATGGGTCACTACGTCCTCAACCACATCTCCAACAGCATCCTGTTCCTGGCCATCATCGACGTGCTCTCCTTCGTCTACCTGTTCTTCGGACTCAGGTGGGCGCTCGCACGCTGGGGCGACCGCTGGCAGATTCACGAAGTTGGCGATCCCGCCGTCCTGCCTCTGGTCATGCTGCTCGCCGGCATCCTGTTCTTCGTGCTCACGCCGGTCATGAACACGCAGACCCGCACCCAGGAAAAAGAAGCCGACATGTTCGGCCTTAACGCCAGCCGCCAGCCCGACGGCTTCGCTCAGGCCGCCATCCACCTCGGCGAGTACCGCAAGATGCGCCCCGGCAAACTCGAGGAGTTCATCTTCTTCGACCACCCCAGCGGCTATAACCGCATTCACTCCGCAATGGTTTGGAAAGGAGCAAACCTCGAACTGTTCGAAAAGAAGCCATGTGACAACCAAGCCTCGCCCCCAAGCCAATAACCGCCTCGGCCGGAAGGCTCAGCCTACCTACAGCGCCGTAACGGATACGAACAATCAGTCCGACGCCGCGCTCCATTTCTACCTCAATGACTGGGTGGGGACGCGCCGCATCCAGACCGACTACGCCGGAATCCAGGAACAGGATTGCTCCAGCCTGCCCTTCGGCGACCAGCTCAACTGCACGCAGTCCATCGACAGCCAAAGCAACCTGAGTAAATATGGGAGAAAACGTGCAATTGACAAAGGGAATTGGGTTTCACGAATCAACGATCAATAGCGCTCACAACGAGGCTGGAGCACTGGTCGTAGAGTTAAACGGCGTTCATTTCGGCGCCTCGGCGTCACGTACTATCCAAACAGCGATGTCCACATAAATAACGACTATATAAACGGGGTTTGGACGTATACGTGCGACGACTTTAATCGCGTGAGCACCGCCGTTTCCAATACCGGGTTGGGCTGCTCGGAGACCTACGATCGCTGCGGCAATCGACTCGCCCAGAACAACGACGGTGGTACCTGCGCAAGAGCGGGACTGCGGAAAGATCGTCGCTATGGCGAGGATGGCCCGCGCAAAGTCCTACGCTGGAGTTGCTGCGGAAAAGCAAGAAGCCGGAGACAGCTATCGTGCTCAAGTCATCTTCGCAGCTCGTTCTTTCGAGCTTCGACCGGTGGACAAAAAAGCCGCTGTTCTCCTGCTGGGGCTCATCCCTCAGGATGATGGTCAGCACACTACATGGATGACTATGGGAGATAGCCAGTGCAGCGCCGAATCTCTTGCCGACATGAAGTCGCTCGGAGGACTTGGAGAGCGTCTACCGCGTGATCTGGCGAGAGCCGTCCTGCTTGTCCCGGACAAGCTGCCACGAAACCGTGAATCATTTTGCAGGCGACTACGCTCACGGCGATGTGACGACTAACGGAATTGAATCGGCGTTTTCTCTGCTCAAGCGCGGCATCGTTCGATCGTGGCATAAGGTCTCTGACGAAGCATTTGACCGCTTACCTCGAAGAGATACTTTTCGATTTAACCGGCGCAACTCGAAGACTCTGTTTCTCGATACACTTCAGCATATGATTACAGCTGATCCGCTCACGTTCGAGAAGTTGACTGCGTAGCGGCGAGGAATTGCGCCGCTATAGATCGTACCCGTTGGAAAATTCATCCCAAGCGTGTGGTCGGTCGAGTACTTCCGTGGATCGGGGATAGAACGCGCCAAGCCACCGGCCCAAGAATGCTTGATTGGTGCCGATATTCTTCGCCTCTTGTCCGTGCTGCAACAGCAGAACATGATGGGTTCCTCCGACCACTGGCGATAGCTCGGCGAATCGCTTCGCCTCGTGGACGTGGTATGCCGTTCGCTGTATCGACATGAATCCGTTCTGCCCCCTGAGATTCAGCCAATCGAGCGCTTGAACCGCGCCAGCACCACCGCAGAAGAACCCAGGATTGGTTTGCTCCTGAACATTCACACAATCCGTATACAGGAGAAATGGGCTGCCCGACTGACTGAATCCTCCGACGATAAGTTGGGTAGGCATGGACTCTTCGGCTATCTCTCGGGCGATATCAGAACGGCAGGCGAGGTCTCGGTCGTGCAAATACTCATCTAGTGAAACGCCGTGCCTCGCAAGGATTTCCCGCCGCATCCAGAGCCTCATGTATTCGCCAGTCTCCAGAACGGCCATCTTGACGAGATCAATCCTCCGCGTGTCTCCGGCGTCGATCTCGCTCATTTTCTGCCATAGATAGCTGACCGCATGGAGGCACCGACTGATGTCGTCCGCGATAGCCGCATAAAACCCCATTGGAAGATCGAAAATTCTTCGTCCCGCGCTCGTTGCTCGTGGCCGGAACCCCATCGACACTGTAGGTTATGAGGTTATCCGCGCAAAGAATCACGTTGCCGGTCTGAGTAGCATTTCGGACTCCGCACAGAGCTCCGATGATTACCGTCACAGAGGTTTCCTCCCGCCGCCTTACTTGCGGGGAAAGGCGCACATTCCCGCGCCATATCGGGCGGAAACGGAATTGCCTAACTCCTTTCACAAGCATGCTCTGAGTCCTCCACTTTGGTCAAGTGAATAATCCCGAGCTGCCGAGTTATGTCTCCTACGCCCCGATCTCTGTTCAAGACCCACACAGCGACTACGCCGTGCAGATGCAAGCTGTCTGCCGGGCTGAACATCCAGAGTTCGTAAGAGCCGTGGAAGGGCTGCCGACAGACAAGCGGGACTGGTTCGTAAAGCACGTCCTCAATCCTGACGGATGTCATGCGCTGGCTCTTCCCGAAGCTGAGTAGCCGCGAGCCGTCCTTCGGGGTGGCTTGCTGCTTCTACGGCTCCGATAAGCATCCTCAGCTCAGCCAGCGGAAAAGCGCCATGCTTACGCATGGGCAGGGGGGAGGACACGTCTCCCCCAGTCGGGAGCTGTGCGGCAACCTTGGGTTGCCGCAGAGTAACTGAAACCGAAAAGCAGCGTCTAAAGGAAAAATGCTCTGGGCCGGTTGTGGCTTGGAGCGTGGCGCTGTCAAGCGCCGGGAGTACGCGAATGAGCCGAGTCCCCATCGAGCACACGCGGAAGGGATTTATCTTTAGCAGCCAGCCTGTCTGCTAGCCGAGGCCGCACGGAATCCGTGCGGCCTTCGCGCACCACTGCCTTGGAAAACGAAAGCGGAGCCTTCAAAAACCAAACGCCGGAGGTGCCGAGTGAAGCGTGCGCTGCGGACCAAATCCGTTGGGACCAAAGTCTCTGAGGCGGAGCTGCGTGTACTGGAGTCGCGGGCGGCGACGGCGGGCTTGACGCTGTCGGAGTGGGTCCGGGATGTGCTGCTGGGATCGAGCATCGAGACGGGGACGCTGGCTGCGGAGCGGGCGATCCTCCACCCCAACGACGAAAAGCTGCCGTTGGGGACCCCGGTGTCCTGGCCGAGGTTCTGGCGATGCGGACGATCCTTCTGAACTTCATGCTGAAAGTCGGCGAAGGGACGGCGATCCCGGAGGAGTCGAGCAACAAACTGATCGCCTGGGCCGACGCGAACAAGATGAAACGGGCGCTCGAAATCCCGGCGAGCAACTCGGCGCGGGAGGAGCCTATGCAGGCGGTGCCCTTGCCCCAGTAACAACAGCAAACTGTCTCAACGTAGGGGGCGGGGTGGCCCATTTCAAGCCCTCCTTTGGCTCGAGTGGGCTGACACGAACCTCTCTAAGCTTCTGAGCTCAGAGCTCTGAGCCCTAAACCCTGAACCCTGAACCTTCCTGTGGAAATCTGTCAAGTCCCGCGCCCCAAAACCGAAGTAATGACCACACATAACACATCCCTTACAAGCCAGCCGACCCGAAGAAAGTTGGCAGTTTCTTAACCCCGGCTTGGTATTCTGATAATAGGGGGTAAAAAGAACTTTCCCCCGTTAGTCCGGCAAATAGAACCCGCAAAAGCCTCGCCAAACCGAGGCTTTCTCATTGGTGTCCATCGCCCTTTTCCATGATCCGCGCTCGAAAAACACTATGCACCAGCTCCCAGCTACAGGCTACCGGCTACAGGCTACCGGCTACAGGCTACCGGCTATCAGCTACCAGCTGCCGGCTGCCAACCGGCTCCTTTTCAACAGGTTGCCACACCCTAAAATCACTTCCCCGGAAACCGCGCGAAACCAACAACTTGCCGGGGCACTAATATACTTAACTGAAGTACACTGAAAGAGCCGTGACAGGGCAACTGTTTCACCGGAACGGGCTGATGATGAGATACAAGAAGAACCCGCTCAGGCAAAGTAAACCGCACAGGGCCAACAGCCCAATGATGCCGTTGGGCAGTCCCCCTCCCGTATGAGCATCGCGTATCACGCCAGAGACGATAAGGGTGAGAAGGCCAATAATTCCGATCACCCGTCGAATCCATAGCCGCATAGTGGCCCGAATTATACGGCTATGATTAGAGAGTGCAAGAGTTTACGGGTATTAACGAAAAGCTAATGCGGGCCGAAGAGAACATCCGCAATCTCCATTCGGAAATGGGGGGGTTCTTTGAGAAATGCGACTATCCGGTCCTCCCACAAGACGATAAAGAGCTGCTTCTTAAGGCCATTCAATACCATAAGAATCTGCTCGTTCCACCACGATTCAGCGTGCTCGCAGGTGAAGTCATTCATCACCTGCGCTCCTGCTTCGATCATGTCGCATGGCATTTCTCTGTCGGGCCTGTAGATGATCCCCGAAGAATCGAGTTTCCAGTCTTTGAAAATCCCCTCAATCATGACCGGCGAAAACGTTTTGAAGGAAAAATACAGGGAATCACAGACCCCAAAGTCCGGTCTCTTATTGAACGGCTTCAGCCTCATAACGCCGCCGATCCGCTTGACGACCCTCTTTGGATCATCCACGACTTCGACATTTTCGATAAGCATAGAGAACCCATCCTCTGCGTCGGGACAGGATCTACAGTTCTGCCTCGCTCCATGAAGGGATTGCTTGAAAGTTATCAGCGGGAGCATCCCGAACTCAATCCCGCCCAAATTGCACGTCACTTTAAGGGCCACGGTCCCACGCAACCTTGCATATCGTTCAGCAACTTTGGTCGGAGGGAAGTCTACTCTGTCAGCGAGGGACTGATTGATCTTTTTAACTACACTGTCAGCGTAACGGGAGAATTCCGACTGATCTAAGGATGTGCGCGCCACGTCCGCCTTTCCGGCGGTTGTGATACACTTCCGCCTAAGCGGAGGATTCGCCCCATGAGCGGCAACTCGAAGGGTGAACCGAACGCGAAGAACCAAGCCGAATCCGACAGGTTCACGAGTTTTGTGCGGCGCTTGATGTCTGTCCCACACAGCGAAGTCAAAGCCGCCATGGAAGCCGATAAACAGAAGAAACGCGCTGCTTCCTCTTCCCGCGTTTCTGGCGCATCTTCCAGGGAGCGTTAGAAGGGTTAGCTTTCCGCCCCCGTCACCTTGCCAGTCAGTTCTGCATACGTCAGCCGTCTTCCGGCGATCTGCGACACTGCCAGCATAAACCTGTCACCGTCATCCAAAGGGTTCTCTTTGGTGGAACGGTTGTCAAAACGAAAGACCTGCTCGTCCAGGTACTTTTGCAGATGGTAGGGTTCCACGGCAACATAGGTGCCCTTCAGAGTCCGCTTGAGCAAGCTCCAAAAATTCTCAATGCCCTGAGTGTGGACCTGTCCGCGAACGTAGGTAGTCGTATGGTTCACCGTCTCGTGGATGAACTCCTGAGCCTTGAGGCGGTCATAGCCAACGTGGGCGTCGGAGTAGATCGTTGATCCCTTCTCTACCTGCCGCAGAATCTCATCCTGAAGAGTCTTGCGGCTCACATCGGGAATCACCTTTGTGCGAACCTGCCGCGTGTCGCGGTCCAGCACTCCCATCACGGCAACCTTGTGTGTGCGCTGGCTGATAGCCTTTTGCATCTTCAGGCGACGGGCGGCGTGCATCCGCTCTGGGTTCGGGCCGATAAAGACCTCGTCCACTTCGATTGGGCCGCCCTCAGGCCCTCCCATCTTCAGGAACGTGCGATTCTGCATTGCGGTGCGAATCCTATGCAACATGAACCATGCGCTCTTTTGGGTGACGCCCAGCGAACGAGCAATCTCGTAACTGCTGATTCCATTCTTTGCGTTGCAGATGAGCCACATGGCCGGAAACCACTTGTCCAGGCCGATGGGGGAGTCTTCGAGGATGGTTCCGATCTTGAGCGAGAACTTCTGCTTCGGATGCTTCCCGGTGCAGTAGTAGACCTTTGCCTTTGCGATCCAAGCCGGGTTTTCTTTGCCGCAAGTGGGGCAGCGGACGATTCCATCCGTCCAGCGCATGGCAACCATGAATTCGCGGCAGTTCTCAACATCGCTAAAGTGTTGAATCGCTTGCTGTAAGGTCTTCGGATATTTCATAGTGACCCTACTGTAGCAAACTACTTAACTTCAGTCAAGTATATTATTGCCCTTGCCGGAGCCCCACCCCCCAGGGGTACACCCCCCTGGCCTCTCGGATTTGCCGCCGAATCGGACCTCGGCCTCTAACTCTTGTCGAAAAAACTCCGCCTCAACCCGGCATGATCCTGCCCGGATTTCGTGTCCTCGAATGCGACCGCCTCGGCGTCGCCGGACAATTTCCACTTTCCTGAATCAGGAATCCGAACGAATGACCACACCAATCCTCATTACCGTAGTAAATGACCTGCGGCCAGGTAATCTTCTTT
>CAWHOU010000041.1:0-40247 GCA_963831055.1 uncultured Acidobacteriaceae bacterium
GCCGGCTTCGGCGTAGTCCATCATTTCTAACAGGCGCGCGCGCGGGAAGGCGTGGCGCTCGGCGGTGGCCTGGACTTCGACAAAGTTGCCGTCCTCGGTCATGACGAGGTTCATGTCGACTTCGGCCTGGGAGTCTTCTTCGTAGGCGAGGTCGAGCAGGACGGTGTCTTCGACGATGCCGACGCTGGTGGTCGTGACCAGGCCGGCGCAGCGGCTAGGCCTTGAGGGCCTCTGGTCGCGACCCTCGGGCGAAGGCCACGGCGAGGGTCGGGGCAAGCTCCGGTGATGGCGGCGGTGCGGTGCCTCCGTCGGCCTGGAGGACGTCGCAGTCGAGGATGACGGTGCGCTCGCCGAGGGCTTTCATGTCGACCACGGCGCGCAGGGAGCGGCCGATGAGGCGCTGAATCTCGTGGGTGCGGCCGCCTACCTTTCCTTTTTCGGATTCGCGCGGGGTGCGGGTCAGCGTGGCGCGGGGGAGCATGCCGTATTCGGCGGTGACCCAGCCGCGGCCGCTGTTGCGGAGCCAGGCGGGAACGCCCTGCTCGATGGAGGCGTTGCAGAGGACGCGGGTGTGGCCGGCTTCGATGAGGACGGAGCCTTCGGGGACGTGGACGTAGCCGGGGTGTGAGGCGGACGGGGCGGAGGGCGTTGGGAGCGCGGCCCTCGGTGCGGAAAAAGGGTGATGGCATCGGGGCTATTGTACGGTTTTCAAAACGGAAAACGGGTTCGGAAACGGGAGGGATGGGTAAGGCGCTGATTGCGGGGAGGTTGCGGCGTTCGAGGGGGTGGGAGGGTGCCGATTCGGGACGTTTTGGGTGCGGGGACCGGTTTGGGGGTGGGGCGGATTTCGGTGGCAAGTAGCTGATTGGATTGGAGTTGATGAGGTGGGTTCGGAATGGCACGCGACGTGTTCTATAGGAGGGCAATCGAGAACCTGCGATAGGGGAGCCGGGGCGACCTCCAGAGCGCAACGGCCTCTCTTTCCGGAACGAGGAGAGTGCTATGGAACCTTTCGCGCAACAGACGCAGGAATCGGCAGTGCAGGCAGGGGCGGCGGGCCTGATGTTGCCGTGTTTCCCTCTTCCGCGCAAAGGCCCCGCGCCCACGTTGCGGGAGCAGGGTGGCGAGGTTCTGGCGCTGGCGGGGATCGCCCACGACGCGCGCAACCTGGTGACAGCGCTCGGGCTGTGCGCGGAGATGATCAGCGAGCCGGGGGTTCTCGCGCCGCGGCACGGTCATTTTGCGGGGGAAATCCGGTCGATCGCGGAGGCCTCGGCGCGGCTTGTGCAGCGGCTCTCGGAACTCCCCCGCAGCAGCGAGAGGAAGAGCGCGGAGGCTCCGGTCACGGACCTCGCCGATGCGGTGGGAAAGATGAAGAGCCTGCTGGCGGCCATTGCCGGGCCGGTGGTCGATCTTCAGATTGCATGCCTTCCCTGCCGCGGAGAGCTGCGCCTGTCCGAGGAGAACCTGTCTCGCATCCTTGTGAATCTGGTGCGGAACGCTTCCGATGCGATGCCAACCGGCGGGCGAATCCGGATCACAGCGCAGCCAGGCGGCGGTGCTGGTTTTCTCTGGACGCTCTCGGGGGAAGCGGACACGGAGGAATCCGCGCAGTACCTGTGGGACGACTCGCCCCATGCGGCGGGCAGCGCGCTTCACACCGTGACGATCGCGGTGGAAGATACGGTACCCGGCATCCCGGCCGAATTTTTGGAGCGAGTCTTCGAGGCCGGCTTCACGACGCATGCCGGGGAGAATTCGTGGCCGAAGCCGCAGCACGGCGGGCTGGGGCTGAGTATTGTTCGCCAACTGGTTGAGGAGGCGGGCGGAACAGTGCACGCGGTCAATCCGCCTTTGAGGGGAGCACGATTCGAGATCGAGTTGCCACTTACAAACGTAACCCCGTTCTTACCTTCGGAACGGGCTGTGGATGTTCGCAGTGATCCCAAATGATGCGACGATGGAAAACAGAATCCTCCTGTGGTCCGGTCAATTTGATGGTTACAACGCTGCAACCGGAAATCGCGCCCCTGCATGTGCTCGTCGCCGACGACGACGCGTCGATCCGCCGAGCCTGCTGCGAGATTGCGGCAAGCGAAGGGATGGTAGCCCATGAAGCCGAGCTCTCCAGCCGGGCGCGCGGACTGCTGCTGGCCAAAGGCGTGGATATTCTGCTGGTCGACGAAACGATCGCCACCGGCGCGGGATCCGAGTTGCTGGAAGAGCTCCGGCAGATGCGTCCCGATGTTGCCGTGGTCTGGATGACCTCGGCCTCGACCGTGCAGCTGGCGCTCGAGGCTTTGCGGTTCGGGGCCAGCGATTATCTTGTCAAGCCGTTTTCCGGGGAGGAACTGAGCGCGGTACTGCGGCGGTTGGCGGAGAGGCGCACCGTCGACACCGCCAGCCGTGGATTGCGGGAGCGCCTGCGCTCCGGGCGGGGCGCGGGCGACATTCTCGGTGAGAGTCCGGAGATGGAAAAGCTGTACCGCATTCTCGCGCGGGTGGCACAGACGGTCCACCCTGTGCTGATCCTGGGTGAGAGCGGTACGGGCAAGGAGCTGGTCGCGCGCGCCATTCATGCCAACGGACCCGGGGCCAGCAAGCCTTTCGTTCCGGTGGACTGCGGGTCGTTAGCGCCCACGCTGATCGAGAGCGAACTCTTTGGCCATGTGAAGGGCGCCTTCACCGGTGCGCATCGGCCGAATGATGGCCTTCTGGTGGCGGCCGGCAGCGGCACGGTTTTTCTGGATGAGATTGCCGAGCTGCCGCTCGATCTTCAGGCCAAGCTGTTGCGCGCACTGCAGGAAAAAGAGGTGCGCCCTCTCGGCGGCAACCACTCTGTGCCGATTCGTGCGCGCATCCTGGCAGCCACGCATCAGGATCTGACTGCGATGGTGGACCAGGGCAGGTTCCGGCGCGACCTTTATTACCGGCTGAATGTGGTCAAGCTGACGCTGCCGCCGCTGCGGGAGCGCAAGGAAGACATCCCGCTGCTGGCGGCGCACTTCCTGGAGCGCAACAGCCTGGAGATGCGGCGGCCTTTCCGGCTGAGCGCGGAGACCTTGTCATTTCTGATGGAATACGCGTGGCCGGGCAACGTGCGCGAACTCTCGAATGCCATCGACCGCGCCTGCAATCTCTCCTCCGGAGAAGTGATCGAGATGGGCGAGATGAGCACCAGCATCCGCGATGCCTGGATGCAGACCAATGTAAAACGCCGGGAGCAGCCGGAAAACGGAGTTGAGACGGTTGCTGTCGTGACTCTGGCTGAGCTCGAGAAGCGCGCCATTCTCACCACGCTCGAACAAGTCAGGGGCGACAAGCTGCTGGCCGCCCGGCTGCTCAACATCGGGAAGACAACGCTTTACCGCAAGCTCAAGGAATATGGGGGGACGCCATGAGCGCCCAGGCCGATCGCACGGAGCAACCGCTATCTTCGCCGGCATCTTCGCCCGCAACAGCGCAACCGGGCGCCCTCATCGTCACCGCGATCGAGGGGATCGAAACCACGGCCGCAACTCTGGCCCAGCAATTGAGAGCAACCGTCGAAATTGCGGCCACCCGAGCCACGGCCCTGCGCCTTCTCGCGCGCCGCAGCTACTCGGTTGTGATTCTCGACCAGATCCTCGCCGACTCCGATCCCGACGGCGCCGACCTGATCTGGAAAGATGCGGGCGTGGCCATCCCTCTGCAGGTTAATTTCGCTCTCGCGGGAAGCGCACGGCTGGTGCGCGAGATTAAGGCAGCCCTTACGCGCCGCCAGCGCGAGCAGCAACTGGCCGGCGCCGCTGCCACCGCTGCCATCGATTCCGAGCTGAAGAATGCCATTACCGGCTTCCTCCTCGAATCCCGTCTTGCCCTGGCCGAGGAGGGCATTCCGCCGGGCGTCGAGAGCAGGCTGCGGAATCTGGCCGAGATTGCCGATCGCATGCGCGAACGCCTTGTACCAGGCGTTTCTCCTGATAGCACCACCGTGTCATTGCGGACAGATCATAAGTGACCTACGCTGATTACCAAATTGCCATGAGGAAGTCAGGGCGAGAGACAACACATGTTTGCCCGGGCCCCTCCACTCTCCATGATCGATGGAGCAGTCGGGATCGCACCAGCTACAGACTGGGTCCCCGGGCATTCGATCCGTTCATCCAGGGCCCAGGAGTGTCTCCCTCATGCACCGTGTTTCATTGACCTTACTCGCCTTGTCTCTTTGCATCTCCGCTGGGTTCGCCCAGCAAAGCAGCTCATCTTTGGTCGCTCCAGAGCTTCTGCCGGGCGGCGGCGTCCCAGCCGCGCTGGGAGCGGTCACCGCACCCCCTTCCGTCAGCCATTCCGGCGCGTTCTCCGGATTTGCCGTTGGCGCGAAAATTGGACTACTGGGGGCGGGACTCGAAATCGCTACGCCCCTCTCGTACCACCTGAACCTGCGGGCCGGCGGTAATTTTTTCAGTTACAGCGACACGCTGACCAGCGATGGCATCAGTTACGATGCGGCCCTGCGTTTCCGCTCCGCAGAAGCGAGCATCGACTGGTTCCCCCTCGCGGGAGGATTCCACATCAGCCCCGGGGCGCTCCTCTATAACGACAATCAGATCACCGGTGGAGCAAGTGTTCCCGCTGGAAAGACCTTCACCCTGAACGGCACAACCTACACGAGCAGTGCCACCAATCCGGTCACTGGCAACGGCAGCGTGACCATGAACAAGGAAGCGCCGAAGTTGACGGTGGGATGGGGAAACCTGCTTCCGCGCAATGGCCGGCATTTCACCGTTCCGGTGGAACTCGGGTTTGCTTACATCGGTGATCCGAAGGTTGCTGTCAATCTTGCCGGCACCGCGTGCTACACCGACGCCGGCACGCAGTACTGCAGCGACGTTTCCACGAATTCGATGATCCAGTCGAACCTTGCCGCTCAGGTACAAAAGCTGAATAAGGATGCGGAAGATGCACGCTTCTTCCCGATCCTTTCTCTGGGGTTCGCGTACCGTTTCTGAGGGACGCGCAGGGGCGCGGCGGAGGCGCCGGCATTATCGGATGTATCCCCGCGCCCCTGAACCACCTTGTTGTTGCTCCAGACCCTGCCGCCCTTAGCCGATCGGTTGACCCGCCGCCATCAATTGCTCCAGTTGCTGCCGATCGTATTGCTTCACTTCATCCGGCAGCGGAGCATAGTTCAGCGTTTCAGCAGTCGCCTGCCCATCTGTAATCACGTACTGAATAAACTGCTTGAGCGCTGTCCGTTTTGCCTGATCCGGTCCATCCTTCGGAATGATGAGGAAGGTCAGGCCGGAGATGGGATAGCCCGCCGGCGCGCTGCCCGGTGGGTTCACGATGGGCACCCGAGGGTCCTGCGTGAGCTGTGCGGCAAACGCGGCGATGGCCGCGGTTGTTCCCTGCGCGGTCGGCTGCACATATTGCCCCGCTGCGTTTTTGATGGACGCGGTGGGCAGATGGTTCTGCTGCGCATAGGTCAACTCGACATAGCCGATCGCACCGGACGAGTTACGGATGTTTCCTGTAACTCCCTCGCTGCCTTTGCCCCCGATGCCAATAGGCCAGCTGACCGCGGGTCCCGCGCCGACTTTCTGCTTCCAGTCCGGACTAACCGCCGATAGATACGTGGTGAAGATATTCGTTGTCCCGCTGCCCTCGGAGCGATGCGCGACGATCACCGGGAGCGAGGGGAGCTTCACCCCCGGGTTTTCCCTGGCAATGAGCGGATCGGTCCAGGTTTTGATCGTGCCGAGGTAGATTCCGGCCAGCGCTTCGGCAGAGAGCTGCAGCGGCTGGGCCAGTCCGGGCAGGTTATAGGTGATGCACACCGGCCCCGCGCTCTCCGGGATCTGGACCACGGGCGGCATTTCGGCGAGTTCCTGGTCGGTAAGTGGGGCATCGGATGCTCCGAAATCCACGGTCTTCGCCTTGACTTGCTGAATGCCGCCGCCCGATCCAATGGATTGGTAATTGATCTGAACATTTTGGTGGGTGCGTGAGAAATCCTGAATCCACCGCGTCATGACGGGATAGACAAACGTGCTGCCTGCTCCGGAGATCTGAACGTTGTTGCTCGAAGACTTGCAGGCAGTCAGAGAGCCCAGCAGGAAAACCGCAGAAAACGCGATCACTTGTCGAACGGACATAAGCAAACACCTCTGCATTTACGTTGCCCAGATCCGTGATGGGGATGCACACGAGCGGGAATGTAACAATACTGGCCGGCCCAAGGTTACAAACCGAAGAATTGGCAACACCTGCGCGGGTCGGCCCGTCCTACTGAAGAGAAACAACAATGGAGGAGTCATGACAGAAAACCTGGCAGGAAAAAGAGTAGCAATTCTGGCGACCGATGGTTTCGAACAGGTGGAATTAACCGAACCGCGCAAGGCGCTGGACCAGGCGGGAGCAACCACCGAGGTCATCTCTCTCAAGAGTGGCGAGATTAAGGGTTGGAATCACACGGAGTGGGGCGACAAGGTGAAGGTCGACAAGCCGCTCGACCAGGCCCGCGCGCAGGATTACGACGCGCTGGTTTTGCCGGGCGGCGTGATCAACCCCGATCACTTGCGGATGGAACCGAAGGCGGTTCAGTTCGTGAAGGATTTCGTGGCGACGGGGCGACCGGTCGCTGCTATTTGCCATGGTCCGTGGACGCTGGTCGAAGCAGGAGTGGTGAAGGGTAAGACAATGACCTCGTGGCCGTCGCTCAAAACGGACCTGAAGAATGCCGGCGCGAACTGGGTGGATAAGGAAGTGGTCACAGACGGGCAGTTCATCACCAGCCGTAAGCCGGATGATATTCCCGCATTCAGCAAAACGCTGATCGGGGCGATCGGTAGCGCGAAGGAGAAGGCTGCTTAGCGGAGAAAATACAGGGAAGAGCTGCCATCCAGTAGAGAAAAGGGTGCGTCCGTGAGGACGCACCCTTCGTATTGGCAGGCGTGATCAAAATCCGATCGCATTCAGTCCAGGCGCAGAAGCTCTTATTGGAATGCAAGAAGCGGATCGGCCCGCAGTGATCAGCCGTGACGCAGGCAGGCTTGCACCGCCTGCTGAAAAAAGGATCGCTGCTCGGGCTTGGGCCGGGCTGCCCTGAGCATGGCCGCTGTCTCATCCTCCGGCCAATGGCTTTCGTCTTCATGCAGCCGCCGGTAGCCTTCGGCAATTTCCGGATTGCGGAGCGTGAACTCGTCGCCGAGGCGGAGCCAGCGCGCGACCAGCGCACGGCCTTCGGCGCTGTCCGGCGCCACCTCGCGATCGAGCGCGCTCTGCACATCGGCTAACAAAGCCTGCCATCGTGCACCGGCATCCGCCTTTTGTTCCGGCGTCATCCCAGCCCGATGCGACCGAAGCGCCGTAAGGGCGTCCGGACTGTAGTACTTCGCTGTCCAGTCTGTGGTTTCCTGCATATGTATCTCCTTCAGGATGGTTTGATAGAGGAGCCATTCGGGTTCCGCAGGGTCGGTTCGCTCAGGGTCCTGGGCGCGCCGTTGTGCATGTTCGATGGCACGCAGGACGCGATCCAGGCCGTCACGCCGCTCGCGCAGCGCCGCCCGCTGCCGGGCGAGGGTCACGGTGAGCGTTTCTGCGCCACGGCCAGCTGGGTTGTTCAGCAGCGCGGCGATCTCGCGCAGCGGAAGTCCGAGAAACCGCAGGGCGAGAATCCGCTCCAGGCGGCCGAGATCCTCGTGGCCGTAGAGCCGATAGCCTCGTTCCGTCCGATGCGCGGGCGAGAGCAGCTTGAGCCGGTCGTAGTGATGCAATGCCCGCTACTGCAGGCGGGTCATGATTTCTTCCAAGACTTGCTTGGAGGGGCGGGTGCGGCTTTGGGGTAAAGTCGCGAGCGGCTCGTCGACCAGGTTGAGCAGGTCGGTGAAAGCCGGCTTTTGTGTATCTATATAGAAGACGCCGGTGAGGACTTCGCCCTTTTCGTGGGCTTCCATCAGGGTTTTGACGGCTAATGGGCGGTCGGTTGGATCGTAGTTTTCGTGCAGCTTCTTGAGGCGGAGTTTGGAGCCGTCGTGCATGGTGACGTCGAGGGTAGTGCCGGGATCGTATTCGACATCGATCTCTTCGAAGGAGGGGACGAAGCCGACTTCGCTGACCGCCTCCTCGTGATCCTGCATGTATTTGTAACTGCGGGTGGAACCTTCATGGTCGTTGAAGGTGACGCAGGGCGAGACCACGTCAAGCATCACGGTGCCTTTGTGGGCGATGGCCGCCTTGAGCATGGTGAGGAGCTGCTTCTTGTCGCCGGAGAAGGAGCGGCCGACAAAGGTGGCGCCGAGCTGGATGGCGAGCGAGCAGGTATCGATGGCGGGGAGATCGTTGACGACGCCGGTTTTGAGCTTCGAGCCGATGTCGGCCGTGGCGGAGAACTGTCCTTTGGTGAGGCCGTAGACGCCGTTGTCCTCGATGATGTAGATCATGTTGAGATTGCGGCGCATGAGGTGGACGAACTGGCCGATGCCGATCGAGGCCGAGTCGCCGTCGCCGGAGACGCCGATGCCGAGCATCGTTTTGTTGGCGAGCAGAGCGCCGGTGGCGACCGATGGCATGCGGCCGTGCACGCTGTTGAAGCTGTGCGAGCGCGACATGAAGTAGGCGGGGCTCTTCGAGGAGCAGCCGATGCCGGAGAGCTTCATGACACGCTCGGGCTGAACGCCCATTTCGTACATAGCGTCGATAATGCGCTCGGAGATGGCGTTGTGGCCGCAGCCGGCGCAGAGGGTGGTCTTGCTGCCGCGGTACTCGATGACGGGCAGGCCGATGCGGTTGGTTTTGGGGGTTGGATTTGTAACCGTCGCTGCCATAAATCAAATACCTTCCTGTAAGACGATTTCGTCGGTGACGGAGCGCGCGTCGATGGGCAGCCCGTTAAAGTGGCGGACGCTGCGCAGCTTGGTTATTTCGCCGGCGGGCAGATCGAGCTTGAGCAGGCTCAGCATCTGCGCATCGCGATTTTGTTCGACGACGTAGACGCGCTCGTGCGAGGCGACAAAGTCGCGCACCTCGCGGCTGAAGGGATAGGCGCGGAGGCGCAGGTAATCCGCCTCGACGCCGTATTCCTTCTTGAGCTGATCGCGGCTTTCGGTGACCGCAAAATCCGAGGTGCCGTAGGCGATGATGCCGACCTTCGACTTGCCGGTTTCGACGACGAGCGCGGGCGGGACGAGGGTGCGCGCGGTTTCAAACTTGCGCGCGAGACGCTCCATGAGGTTCTGGTAGTCCTCGGGGCGCTCGGAGTAGAGGGCCTTTTCGTTATGGCCGCTGCCGCGCGTGAAGTAGGCGGCCTTGGGATGGTCGGTGCCAGGGAGAGTGCGGTAGGGGATCGCGTCGCCGTCGACATCCTGATAGCGGCCGAAGCCTCCGAGGCGATTCAGGTCTTCGGCGCTGAGAATTTTGCCGCGGTCGAGGGGCTTGGCAGGGTATTCGAAGGGCTCGGACATCCAGTTGTTCATGCCGAGGTCGAGATCGGAGAGGACGAAGATGGGCGTCTGGAGGCGCTCGGCAAGATCGAAAGCGGCGCCGGCAAACTCGAAGCACTCTTTCACGTTGCCCGGCAGCAGGATGACGTGCCTTGTATCGCCATGTGACAGAAACGCGATTGAGAACAGATCGGCTTGGGCGGTGCGCGTGGGCAGGCCGGTAGAGGGGCCGACGCGCTGAATGTCGAAGATGACTCCGGGGAGCTCGGCAAAGTAGCCAAGGCCGGTGAACTCCGCCATGAGCGAGATGCCAGGGCCTGAGGTCGAGGTCATGGCGCGAGCGCCGGCCCAACCCGCGCCGAGCACCATACCGATGGCGGCGAGCTCGTCTTCGGCCTGCACAACGGCGAAGCTGGCTTTGCCGTCGGCTTCAACGCGATACTTCTTCAGGAAATCGATGAGCTGCTCCACGACGGAAGAAGAAGGCGTGATGGGATACCACGTGACGACGGTGACGCCGGCGAACATGGCGCCGAGAGCGCAGGCGGCATTGCCGTCGATGATGATTTTGCCCTGGTTGGCGTGCATGCGCTCGACGACGAAGGGGTCGTTTTTGGTGAAGGTCTGCGCGGCATAGTTGAAGCCGGCCTCGACGGCGGACCAGTTGAGGTCGGCGGCTTTTTGCTTTTTGGCGAACTGCTTGCGGACCGCGCCTTCGACGGCCTTCATGTCGATGGAGAGCAGCTGCGCGGCGACGCCAACGTAGACCATGTTCTTGACGAGCTTGCGCAGCTTGGCTTCGGGACAAACCGCCGCGGTGAGCTTGTCGAAGGGCACCGGGTAACAGGTCACGTCGTCGCGATACTGTTTGAGGTTGGCGGCTTCTTCGTAGATCGCGATGGCGCCGGGATGGAGCGACAGGATGTCTTCGCGCGCGGTCTCGGCGTTCATCGCGATGAGGATGTCGATGTCTTTTTTGCGGGCGACGTAGCCGTGTTTGCTGGCGCGGATGGTGAACCAGGTGGGCAGGCCGGCGATGTTGGAGGGGAAAAGATTCTTGCCGCTGACGGGCACGCCCATGGCGAAGATACTGCCGAGGAGGACGCTGTTGGCCGACTGGGAGCCGGAGCCGTTGACGGTAGCTATCTGGATGCTGAAGTCGTTGATGACCGGCTTCTGAGGAGCCGCTGGTTCCATGCTTGCTTCGCCCTGCGCAGACGGGGCGCCGGCGTTGGTGGTCGCCATGTGGCGGTGTTCCCTTCAGATCGAAACTGGAAAGAAAATTGTTCGCTCTTTCCGCAGGCTTCATTATACCGGGATGGGTGGCGGGGTTGATCGGAGGGTCAACAGCGGGAAAAACTTTTGGGGGATGCCGGCCGGTGTGCGATAGTGGCAGCGACGCTGGAGGGTCTGACGATGATCAACGCGGCCCATGTGGTTCTTCACTCACGCGAGCCGGAGGGGCTGCGCACATTCTTTCGCGATGTGCTGAATTTCCCATCTGTGGATGCGGGACGAGGGTGGCTGATCTTCGCGCTTCCGCCATCGGAGATGGCGGTGCATCCGCACGATGGTCCTGGGCGGCACCAGCTTTACCTGATGTGCGACGATCTCGAGGCTACGGTGAAGGAGCTGGAGGCGAAGGGCGTCGAGTTCACGAAGGCGGTTGAGGAGTTACGCTGGGGACGGCTGGTGGCGTTTCGGCTTCCGGATGGCGAGGAGATGTATTTGTATGAGGCGAAGCATGCTTCGCCTTTGGCTGTGGTGGGGCGGAAGAAGTGAAGTAGCGGCTGGAAAGCAAGAGGAGCAGCCGGACCCGGCCAAACTTCATCTTGTCACCCGGCAATCGGGCGCGAACCGCCGCCCGCCACGATGGTGAATCCTACCGCACGACGCTCTGGAAGAGCGGCGACTGGAGCAGGCTTGAGAACTGGCTGTCGGAGGCCACGAACTTCACGCTCAGCGTGCCGGCGGACGAATCGATGGTGGTCGAGTCGATCGCCTGCTTCTCGACCGCGGTGCCGCTGACTTTTTCGTACATCGCCGCGGCATTCAGCAGCGACGACATGGTGGCGGCGGTAATGGTGTCGGAGGTCAGGACATACAACGTGAACTTAACGCCGTTGGTGAAGTTCATGGTGTAACTGGAATCGAGGAGCCGCTTGCGCACCTGCTCGTAGTCAGTAACCTGCGAAGCCTGGCCGAGCAGAGAGTGGATCATATACTGCGTGCCCTGCTGATCGAGAATGCTCCAGAGGGGCTCGGAATCGACCTTCTGCATTGCGGCCAGCATGTCCTGGTTAGTAAGAAAGCTGGGGGCAAGGCCATCGCGGCAATCGAGCGCCGGCTTAATGGCATCGCTCGCGCCGAATAACATCGTGGTGGGATTGAGAAAGGTCACCAGCATGCCATTTGCGCCCATGGGGTAGAGGCGATTGTTGCGGATCAGCGTTGGCTTCGTCTTCTTCTTCTGGAAATTCGCCATGATATCGCTGAGCTGGAACTGGCCCTGCGCCACGCCAACGATTTTGATGTTGTCGTTGTTGCCGACCCGGTAGGCCGCGAAAGCCAGTTGTTCCACGTCCCGATTCTCGTTCAGGCCGGAAGCCTTGAGCGCGTCTTCTAGCTGCTTCAACTCCGGGGGAAGCACGCGGGCCTTCAGATCCATGGCGGCCGAGGAGTTCTCCATGATGCGGTAGTCCACGACAATGAGCTGCTGGACGTCGCGAGGAATGACCGAGCGGGCATCGGTGTCGATTTGCGCGGCGCGCGCCGGCGCGACTGCTGCAAACAGGGCGATTGCCGCACACAGGGCGACTGCGGTGTTGAGGAATGATTGCATTCTTTTTTTCATGGATGAATCTGTCACGGTTGGACCTGCTCCTTCACTTCTCACTCCGCTGAGTGACCTACTGAAAATCCGCTGAGGTATTGGACCCCGCATGGCGGCAAAACGACTCGGATGCGGGGCGTGGTTTCTCAATTTTACGCCGGGTTGCCCAGCAAAGGGCCTGCAACTCAAAATGCTTACAACTATTAACTAACAAGGGTCAAGCTATTAACAGGGAGATCAGCGTCATACCCACGCGGCCAGAGTCTCCAGCGAGAGCCCTGGACCAACCTCACGGCCAGGGAAGCGGATGGTCGAGCCTGCGCTCCAGCACCTTCTGGTCGGGATCGAAGCCGGCCGGACCCATATCACCCAGCAGACGCAGCCACTCGCTGTTTCGCTCAAGGGCCGCTTCCGGAATGAGTCCGATGAGCTCGGCGAGGGCGGGGGCGGCGCCGTGACGGCGGGCTTTTTCCTTGACCGCGGCGTAGACTTCGCCGACGGGAGTGCGGGTGAAGTCGGTGATGTTCATCGAGACCTGGGCCTGGTTGTGCGCGGAGACGCCCATGGCCTTCACGCCGGCGAGTCCGCCACCGGACTGGCGGATGTCTTTGGCGATGGCACGGGCAACGGCGACTTCGGCGGTATTGAGGTAGAGATTGAGCGCGATCAGAAAGCGCCGCGCGCCGACCGCCGACGCTCCTGCTGTTGGATGCAGCGATGGGCCGCCGACATCGGGGCGGCGTGCCGGCTCGCGCAGAACCGCATCGCGCAGGCCTTCGAACTGTCCGCGGCGGACCTCCTCAAGCAGGGCTCGGTCCGGACGAGCGGCGGCCGCTTCGTAGAAGTACACCGGGATCTGGTGGCGCTTCCAGATTTCGGTGCCGGCCTGGCGAGCGAGCAGCGCGCATTGCTCGAGGGATATGTCGCGGACCGGGACAAAGGGGATGACGTCCGCAGCGCCGATGCGCGGGTGGACGCCCTGCTGGGCGGTGAGGTCGATGAGCTCGGCTGCGCGGCCGGCTCCGCGAATGGCGGACTCGACGACGGCGGCGGGAGGACCGGCGATGGTTACGACAGAGCGGTTGTGGTCGGAGTCCAGCGACCAGTCGAGCAGACGCACCCCGTCTACATTCATCGCGGAGATGATGGCCCGCATCACTTCGGGCCTTCGGCCTTCGGAGAAGTTGGGCACGCATTCGATGAGGGGGTCGGACATGCTTTCAGTGCCTGTTACATGAATCATCTACCAGGGCTGGCTGCTCTGGTTGCGTTTTCTAAAATCTGCCGCTGAAAAACGTATAGCCGATCTGAAACTGGACGCTGGCGTTGACGCCTGGGTTTCGATCGCCGAGCGAAGCGCTGGAGATGTGGACGCCGCTGCCGGAGACCGTAATCGCGCGCCCGGGCCGGATGAAATAATGGAAGCCGAAGCCACCCTGAGGGCTGAAATTCCAGACGCTCGTCCCGCCGGGTGTGCCATGTTCAACGAGAATATCGGGCGGGAATTTGTGGGTGGTGTAGATCAGTCCGCCTGCAGCCTGGAACCAGGGAGCGAAGCGGCGGCGGGGCTTGAAATCCCAGCGCAAAATGACAGGGGTGAGACTGGCGCCGGTAAAGGTGCCGCCACCGTAGGGCGCTTCGCAGGGGAAGGTAAGGCCG
Organism: uncultured Acidobacteriaceae bacterium; assembly: GCA_963831055.1. Taxonomy (GTDB): domain Bacteria; phylum Acidobacteriota; class Terriglobia; order Terriglobales; family Acidobacteriaceae; genus Palsa-343. The sequence goes on from CAWHOU010000041.1 coordinate 13,915, forward strand.
GTTGTCGGATCAAGGCATATGGCGCCCACCGGATGAGGAGCAGGGGTGAAGGCCTGCCAATATGGCATGATCTCGGCGGCGAATTCGAACTGGCCGCGGAAGATGCCGCCCAGATACTGACCGGTGAGCACCTTGCCGATGCGCACTCCGGCGCCGGTGAATTTGTAGTCGGAGCGTTCGCCGACTCCGACGCCTCCCTGGAAGAAGGGTCCCCACTCCAGGGGACGGGTGGCCAGCGCGGCCTGGGCAGGGTTATCGACGGCGGAGAGTGAGGATTGCGCGACCAGAAAAACGGGAGCAACCAGGGCGGCAAACAAAAGGGCCGTGAACGCTGAAATAAGTTTGCATATTTTCATCCTGAGCGATTCGACTCCGTGAGCTAAATTCGGGACGCACGTGGGTGGGTTCAGTTCGGGCCTGATTTCGCGCTGATTCTCATGACAAAGTGAATGGCCGCCCAAGGGACCGTTTCTAAAAAGAGTGCTTCATTTCAGGATTCGCCGCTTGCAGCCGATTCTCGGCGAATCGGCTGTGCATGGTTCATCTCTTCGGCGCAGGACATTTGCAGAAACGGTCGGGCGGCCCGCCGGTGTCTCAGCTGAGCAAAGCTTAGCTGGTGACTTCTTCCAGCTGCTTCGCGTCCATATCGAAATTCGAATAGACGTTCTGCACGTCGTCGTGTTCTTCGAGGGCTTCGAGCAGGCGCACCATTTGCGCCGCGGCTGGGCCTTCGAGTTTGGTGTAGGTGGAGGCGATCATGGTGATCTCCGACATCACGGTTTCGATTTTGTTATCGCGCACGGCCTGGGCCACGGCTTCGTAGGCGTTTGGCTCCGTGACGATTTCCCAGGTATCGCCTTCGTCGTTCAGGTCTTCGCCGCCGTTTTCGAGGACGATGTTCATCAGCTTCTCTTCGTCGGCCGCGGATTTGGGAACGGCGATGATGCCCTTCTTCGAAAACATGAAGCGGACGGAGTTGGGCTCGCCGAGGTTGCCGCCGCCCTTCGCGAAGGTGTGGCGGATTTCGCTCACCGCGCGATTGCGGTTATCCGTTGTGCAGTCGACGATGATGGCAACGCCGCCTGGGCCGTAGCCCTCGAAGGAAATCTCCTCATAGGTGGCGCCGGGAAGCTCGCCGGTGCCGCGCTGGATGGCGCGCTTGATATTGTCGTTCGGCATATTCTCAGCCTTGGCCGCCGCGATGGCGCTGCGCAGGCGAGGATTGCCGTCCGGGTCGCCGCCGGACTTGGCGGCAATGGTGATTTCCTTAATGAGCTGCGTGAAAATCTTGCCGCGCTTCGCGTCGAGCGCACCCTTCTTGTGCTTGATTGTCGCCCATTTTGAATGGCCGGACATGAGAACCTCAGGATCGTTTTTCTATGGAGTTTTCGGGGCGAAAAGCCGGATACGGAAGCGATTCCGGGATGCGCCCGCAACCGTTGAGTATAGCAGGTGCGGCAGGGAGGCGAGCAGGCCTGAAGACGCGGCCAGCAGCTATGGACGTGCGCGAGCTTCCAACTGAAGAATCGCGGCTTCAAGAGCTTTGGCTTTGTCGTCCGATGCCGGGCCTTTTGTCTGCCAGACAACATGCCCGGCCGGGTCGGCGACTACAACGTAAGCGATGTTGGGATCGCCCTCGGCGACGAGCCTCTTCCAGAGTTCCCCCTGCGAGAAGAGCGGAGCCAGGCGAGAGCGTTCGGGCTCCTGCACGGAGCGCCGCATGCCGTGAAGGATCATCGCCAGCACAACGGAAGGTATGCCCTCAAGGTCAGCCAGCTCGATGTAGTCGATGCGGGGATCGGTTTCGTAGTTCGCCCTGAAATGCTTATTCCAGGCAGCAGTGTCGTCCCCGCCTTTGCGGGAAAAGGCTACGAGGATGAGCAACGGTTTCGTGCTGCCGGGCAACGGCAGCGTGATCTGGCTCTTATCCAGCGTGGTCACCTGCAGAGCAGGAATTTGTTGCGCGCCACAACAAGGGTTGGCCACAATTAGCGAGACGGCAATGATGAACGCGTTGCGATTCATCGTTTCTCCCGGATGCCGATACCTCTCCTCTCAGAGAGTTTGACATTTTTCCTGACCCGGGTTCTTCGATATAGAACGGCTAAGTCCTTTGAGAAAACCCGAATCCTTCAGGCCCTGGCCTTTGGTCTGCTCTTTTCGGCAGATCAGCGCTTCCTGCTCAGCGCTTTCTGCCGGCCGGCGGCTTTCCTGGCCGCCGCGGGTTGAGCGCGCTTGCCGTTTCCACGAGACGGGGCCGCTGCATCCTCCGCGGGGTTGCGATCCACGATCGTCAGCACGACTCCATCGATGCGATTGTCGAGGGTGCGATAGGGCGTGATGCGCATGCTGAACCAGTTGCCCTGGTCGTCCTGCAACTGCTGATTTTTTGGCTGGACCTCGCGCATCACGTCGAGCATGCTCTGCTCCAGCAGTCGGGAATCGACTTTGAGGCGCAGGCGTGGGATGGGCCGGCCGATGTCGCTGGGCATTAAACCGAGAATGGCTGTGGCCTGGGGAGTGAAGCGGCGCACGCTGAGGTCGGCGCTGACCATCAGCATGGGCAGGTTGATGCTGTTGAGCAGGTTGTTGAGGTCGTTGTTGAGCTGGTTGAGGAGATCGTTGCGGTGCTGCATCTCCTCGTTGACGGTGTGCAGCTCTTCGTTGGCGGACTCGAGCTCTTCCTTTGAAGTTTGCAGCTCTTCGTTGGTGGACTGCAGCTCCTCATTGCCGGACTGAATCTCTTCGTTGGCGGACTGCAGCTCCTCGTTGGTAGCCTCCTGCATTTCGATAATGGACTGCATGTATTCCCTGGTGGCGGAGAGTTCCTGTTTGAGACGGGCGATTTCCTTGTCCTTTTCGGTCGGCGGCCCGATGAACGGCTCCGCATGGCGGGTGGCGAGCACCTGCTCGGTCAGGTTGACGGGCTCGAAGATGATAAGCAGGCTGTGTTTCTCCTGCACTGGCGTGCGGAAAGGGACCACGCGGACGGTAACGGTATGTTCGACGCCGTCGGAGTGCACCCGCAGATGGGGGCGTTCGGCTTCGAGTCCGGAATTCTTGGCTTCTTCGATGGCGCCCTGGAGCTCGAAGAGCAGGCCATCGCGAGCCATTTTGAGCAGGTTGAGGCTTGCCTTACCGGGCGCCAGTTCAAGAAAGGTGCCTGTGCTTCCGCGGCTCTGGAGAATCTCCATCTGCTCGTTAATGACGACAGCGGGAGGAGCGTAACGAGTGAGAAGAAGGCGGTCGGCTTCGCGCTGGAGTTCCAGCGGAGCTTTCAGGGATTCCGCATTTCTGGCGGAAAGAGCGGGAGACTCGGGCACATGGCCATCGTGGTCAGGATGCCCCATCGCAAAACCGAACGCGATGGGATTGGCCGCGGGCTTTTTGCGATAGATTTTCTGCTTTTTCTCGATCATGTCGAACACGTCCGAGCCGGCGCCCAGCAGGCCTTCAGTATTACCTATCATGAGAAAGCCTCCTGGGTTAAGAGCGTAGTGAAATGTGGGAATCACCCGCTTCTGGAGAGACTGGCCGAGGTAGATCATGACGTTGCGGCAGCTCACCAGATCCATGCGGGAGAAGGGCGGATCGTTGAAGACATTCTGGGTGGAAAAGATACAGAGATCGCGGATGGTCTTGCTGATCTGATAGCCGCCATCGGACTTGTGAAAAAAGCGGCGCAGGCGGACGGGGCTGAGATCGGCCTCGATGCTCTCCTTATAGACAGCGGCGCGGGCGCGCTGGATCGCTTTCTCGCTGAGGTCGGTTCCGAAGATCTGGATGGGGACTTCGGTGCGGTTCTCGTCGAGAAATTCGACCAGAGAGATGGCATGGGAATAGGCTTCTTCGCCGGTGGAGCAGCCGGGTACCCAGATGCGGATGGGACCGGATGCGGAGGGGCGCGACTTGAGCAGTTCGGGATAGACGGCCTGCTTCAGGGCATCGAAGGCGTCGGGATTGCGAAAGAAGGAGGTGACGTTGATGAGCAGGTCCTGGTAAAGGGCGTTCACCTCATTGCGATCGCGATGGAGCAGAGCAACGTAGTCGGCTAGTTCCTCGATTTTGTGGAGGACCATGCGGCGGGCGATGCGGCGGCCGATGGTGGGGGGCTTGTATTCGGAAAAATCGACGCGGGTGGCGCGGCGCAGAAGGCGAAAAACCTGAGCCATTAAGGGGTCGCTGGATTTCTCCTTATCTTCCAGCGGTTTCGGGGCGGCTCCGGCAACATAAGGATGGCTGCGGATGCGAGCGAGCTCCTGAGCTATCTCTTCGGGAGGCAGAACGAAATCGACGCAACCGGCTGCGATGGCGCTGGCGGGCATACCGTCATACTTGGCCGAGCGCGTATCCTGGGCGAAGGTGAGACCGCCTTCGGCCTTGATAGCCGTGAGGCCAATGGTTCCGTCGGAGGCTGTGCCGGAGAGGACGATGCCGATGGCGTTCGGCCCCTGATCGGCGGCCAGGGAGCGGAAAAAGATGTCGATGGAGGCGTGGACGGGACGGGCCTGTTCGCGCTGGGTGGTGATCAGATGCGCGCCGACGATGGCCAGTTCGCAGTTGGGGGGAATCACGTAGACATGATCGGGCTGGACCCGGGTGCCGTTTTCGATCTGCACGACGTGCATGGTCGTGGCGCGGCTGAGAATCTGCGGCAGAGAACTCTCGCGCTGCGGGTCGAGATGCGGAACGAGAATGTAGGCCATGCCGAGGTTGGGCTGGAGAGCCTTGAAAAGCGCCGTGAAGGCTTCAAGGCCGCCGGCGGAAGCGCCGATGCCCACAGTGCAAAAGGGGGACGCCGAAGCGGATTCGGCGGAGTTGGTTTCGCTGGCTGGGGAGGTTTTGGTCAGCTGGCTGCGAATTGGTTTACGCGGGCTCATGATGAAACGTGCCGGACGCCGCAGTATCCGCGTGACAGCGCAGTGAAGGTGACGCAGGCAACGGTGGTCTGGATTATAGGCTCCGCAGCATGACGAAAATGGGAAGCCCGCGAAATGTGCATGACGTCGAAAGAGCACAAGCCGCAGGGACAGGGCCGGGCTATTGTCTGAGCTGCAACTCCATTAACCGGCTTCTGAGCGCGGTAATGGCGGCCGAAACCTCCGCCATGAGCAGCTGATTGCTGTCACGCAGCTGGCGGGCGGTTTCGATTTTTGCGTTCAGGGCAAGCAGAGCGGCCATGGAATGCGACTGAGATTTGGCAGGGAGCCCGAGTTCTGCGCGGCTGCCGCAGCGCATAGCGACCCAGACATCGAGGTCGCGCGGCCGAGCGAGAACTGCTTTTTTGCTGGAGCCCTTGGGGCGGCGCACGGGGAGGCCAAAGTCCTGCTCCCAACGCTGAACGGTGCGGACACCCTTGCCCATATAACGGGCGATGTCTTTCCAGGAGGTAAGGACAGCAGCATGGCCGTTGTAGTCATCCGGGTTCATCGCACTGGTCCCCGTGTTAGTCATAGTACGCTCCGGGTCAACTTTAGGGATTTCAATTCACATTCGTGCGTTAGGTTTTGAGTTCGAACGACTTAAAAAGGGATGCTCGGAAGCGGCAGAAAATATCAGCTGGCCGCGGCCAGATACTGAGATCCCGCATGTGTTGGATGCGCGTGCACCCGTGGTGAAGACTGCAACAGTCATGTTCGACGAAAAAGTGTGGGAGCTTCGAGGAGAATGCAGGAAGGAGGAAGTTCGACTCCCGGTACTTAGGCCGGCGGTATTGGTTTGGAGTTATGTCTGCGGGCGCGGCAGGCAACGGCGCGAGCGGCGGGGAGCGGTAGCAGTTCTTTTCTGCGCTCCAGACCCGGAGCCAGCGCCTTGACTGATCCACCCGCTGCTACGGTAGATCGAGCGTGACCTTCTCAATCTGCCGGAGTCTCTCACCTCCCATTACCTCGGTTTCACTCCCCTGGCGATTCCCCTTGCAATACCCCACTCCGCCCCACAAACTGGAACTGAAGCCTGAATCAGAAGGACTCGCCATCGCGGGTCCTTTTCTTTTGGAGCCTCCAGGCCCCAGGGACCTCGCGCGATCAAAACTCGCGCAACCCAGCTCTTTCTCATCGCCGCTGCTGCCGGATAGCCGCAACTGCGCCTCATCTAAACGTTGAACGCCGACCGCTCAACCATGGACCTTAGAAGGCCGACCGCCGACCCTGGAGAGGTGTTATCGAGCTCGATAACACCCACAAGGGCACAATTTTTCAAATACTTGCAAAAACGAGATAAGGGGGGTACCCACCCCGGACGCTTTTCTGTTGCCTTTTGCCTACTGCCTGCTTTTCAACTCGGGGATGACGCGCAGCTTGCCAAGGCCGAGGATGTAGCCGGCAATTCCGATGGCGAGAACGACGGCGGCGATGAGGAAGGACGCGCGGAAATTGTGCTTCCCGGCAAAGTAGCCCGTGACGATGGGTGCCGAGATGGCGGCGATCTGGGTAGCGAAATTCATGATGCCCCCGACCCGGCCGACGCTGGCGCGGGGCGCGATAAACGAGGGGATGGACCAGCCGACCGGGGCCATGGCGCCGAGTCCGGCCATGGCGATGCTGATCCAGATGAGGGCGTGGCTGGCAGTGTGGGCGAAGCTTGCGCCGTAGAGGGCCGCGCCGAAGGCGAGTCCGCCGACGAGTACGGATTGTCGGACCAGCCAGGGACGCGCGCCTCGGCTGACGAGCGCATCGACCATCCAGCCGCCGATGAGCAGGTCGGTGACAGTGGCCACCAGCCAGGGGATGCTGGTGTCGAGGGCGGAGTGCAGCAGATCGACGTGCAGGGACATCGATAGATAGCTGGGCAGCCAGGTAAGCACGAGATAGAAGACGTAGTTATAGGAGGCGAAGCCGATGGCTGCGCCGATGACCTGCGGCTGGCGCATGAGATAGAGCAGCGGAGCGCCATGGAGGTGCGTAGCAGGCGCGGACTCCGGCTGGGCGTTGCCTTCGGCCATGAGGTTGCGCTCGGCGGGACTGAGGCGCGGGTCTTCGCTGGGATTGCGGTAGATACGCCAGAAGAGCAGGAAATAGAGAAAGCTGATGAAGCCGGTAAAGAGGAAGCTCCAGCGCCAGCCGAAGGCGATGAGCAGCAGGCCGAGGATGGGCACGCCGATGGCGGAGGCGAACTTGGCGGCCGCGTCGTTGATGGAGGTGGCGAAGCTGCGCTCGCGATCCGGAAACCAGTAGCCGATGGCTTTGGCGTTGGCGGGGAAGGTGGGGGCTTCGCCGACTCCCAGGAGAAGGCGCGCGGCGAAGAAGCTGCGCAGGCCGGGCGCAAGGCCGGAGGCGAAGGAGGCGAGGCTCCAGAGCAACGTTGCAACTCGGCCGACGCGGCGCACTCCCCAGCGGTCGAGCATGACGCCGATCGGGATCTGGAGAACGGCGTAGGTCCAGTTATAGGCGCTTGAAAGAACGCCAAAGGTAAGCGCGGAGATGCCCCAGGCCTGGCGGAGGGCGTCGTGGGCAACGGAGATGTTGACGCGATCGAAGAAGTTGATGAGCACGCCGATGCCGAGCAGGACAGCGATGCGCCAGCGGCGATGCGGGGCGTGCGGCGAAGCCGTGGAGTCGAGCTGCATGGGCTTGGAGCATTGTAGATGGCGGGAGCGCGGACAATTCGGAACCCGGGTCAAGGGCAGCGAAGCCGCCCATGCGTGATAGAGTGAGGCGGGTTTCCGAGACTTTTGGACGCGCTTATGGATCTATCGTGGCGACTCTGAAGAAAATCCTCGCGCTGTTGAGACGCCAGTACGGGCCAGCGGTACTGCCTCCGGCCAAGGGTCCGTTCGAATTGGTGTTGTGGGAGAACGCGTGTTATCTGATGCCCGACGATCGGCGGCGAGAGGTATTGGAAGGCCTGCGCAAGGAAGTTGGACTGACTCCTGAAGCGATCCTCGCAGCCGATCGGGACGTTCTCTTATCCTGGGCGACCCTGGGAGGCATGCGCCCCGAGGTGCGTGTCTTCCGATGGCTTGAGATTGCGAGGATTTGCCGCGATCAGTTTGGTGGTGATCTGGACAGCATCCTCACGCGGCCTTACGCGCAGGCGAAAAGAGCTCTCAAACAGTTTCCCAACATTGGAGACCCGGGAGCGGAGAAGATTCTGATGTTCTGCGGGGCGGCGCCGGGACTACCGCTCGAATGGAATGGGCTGCGGGTTCTGACCCGCGTGGGCTACGGACGCGAACATGTCAGAAATTATGGGAAGACTTATAAGTCGGTGCAGGATTCGATCGCTTCGGAGATACCCACGGATCCCGCGAAATTAGCGGAGGCTCATCTGCTGCTCAGGCAGCATGGCAAAGAGGTGTGCCGGAATAATCGTCCACTCTGTCATGAGTGTTCCATCTCGGCGCTCTGCAATTATGCTGCGAAGAGGTGAGGAATTGTTGCTCCGATTTATTCCACGGCCTGAACCATACCGCGACCGAGGAGCAGCTCGGCTTTGTCGATGAAAGCGCGATCGGCTGCGACGCTGATGCCTTCCGGCTCCATAACCACGCAGTACTGGCCGCGCTGTTCGACGTTGAGCATCACGCGTGCGGGGCCTGGAGCGGAGACGACAAGGTCGTGCAGCTCAACGAGGGTGGTTTCGCTCATGCGATCGAGCGGGATGCGGATGCGGATGTTGTTCGGCAGGCGCACCTTCACGTCTTCAAGAGCCTGGATGGCGGAGACGCATAGCTTGGGCGCGGCGTCTTCGTCGGCGCGTAGTTGTCCGCGGATAAGCACCGGGACTTCGATGCGGAGCTGCTGCGCAAGGCGCTCGTAATCCTTGGGAAAACAGATGAGCTCGATCTTGCCGCTGGCGTCTTCAAGCGCGGCCTGTGCGTAGAGTTCGCCGGAGCGCTTTGACTTGGCAACCTTGAGCCCGAGAATGACGCCGGCGATGGAGATTTCGTTTTCGGGGGCCTGGCCGCGGCGGCCGTTCGAGGGCGGCGGCTTCATTTCAAGGGCTGATTCGACGTCGACCACACCGGGGAGGTTGCGCAGCTTTTCCGCGTACTTGTCGAGCGGATGGCCGGAGACGAAGAAACCAAGGACCTCCTTCTCCGCGGCGAGGCGCTGGCTCTCTTCCATGTCGGGAACGTTGGGCAGCTCGTCGTTCTTGTGGCCATTGGATGGATTTTCGAAGATGCCGAAGAGTCCGGACTGGCCGGCTTCGATGTCGCGCTGGGCTTTCTGGGCGCGCTCCATGGTTTTGTCGACGGCGGCGAGAAGCTGAGCACGGCGGCCGAAGGAATCGAGTGCTCCGGCTTTGATAAGGGATTCAATGACGCGCTTGTTGAGCAGGCGCAGATCGATTTTCTCGCAGAATTCCTGGAAGGAGGCGAAGCTCTTCCCTTCCCCGGCGAGTTCCGCGCGCACGGCGAGGATGGAGTCGATGGCATTGCGTCCGACGTTCTTAATGGCGGTGAGGCCGAAGCGGATTGCGTCGCCGTGAGGGGTGAAGTCGGCATCGCTGTGACGGACATCTGGGGGCTCGACGGCGATCTCCATCTCGCGGCATTCCTTGATGTACTTGACGACGTTCTCGGGCTTGGAAATTTCCGAGGTGAGCAGCGCCGACATGAACTCGACCGGATAGTGAGTCTTGAGATAGGCGGTTTGATAGGCAAGCAGCGCGTAGGCGGCGGAGTGAGACTTGTTGAAGCCGTAGCCGGAAAACTTCGCCATCAGATCGAAGATTTCGCCGATGGCGGCCTTCGGATGGCCAAGGGCCGCGGCGCCGCTCATGAAGCGCTCGCGCTGCTCCGCCATGGCCTCGGCGTTTTTCTTGCCCATGGCGCGGCGCAGGAGATCGGCCTCGCCGAGGCTGTAACTGGCCAGCACGTTGGCGATGCGCATGACCTGTTCCTGATAGACGATGACGCCGAGGGAATCTTTGAGAATGGCCTCGAGTTCGGGAAGCAGAAACTCCACCTTGCGGCGTCCCCACTTGCGCTCGATGAAGTCGTCGATCATGTCCATGGGGCCGGGGCGGTAGAGCGCGTTGAGAGCGGTCAATTCTTCTACCGTATCGGGCTTGTAGCGGCGCAAAACGTCGCGCATGCCCGGGGATTCAAACTGAAAGACGCCTGAAGTGAGCGCCGTGTGAAACACTTTTTTGAAGGTTTCGGGATCGTCGAGTGGGACCAACTCGATGTCGAGCTTTTCGCCGCGCGTCTGCTCGATGAGCCTCACGCAGTCGGTGATCACGGTGAGGGTCGCGAGGCCGAGGAAGTCCATCTTCAACAGACCCATCTTCTCGACCGCCTTCATGTCGTAGGCAGTCACGATTTCGTCGTTTTTAGTGCGGTTGAGCGGCACCAGCTCGGTGAGCGGACGCGGCGCAATCACCACGGCAGAGGCATGAACTCCGGCGCCGCGCACCAGGCCCTCGAGCTTTTTCGCCGTGTCGATGAGCTCGCGAATCTGGGGGTTGCCGTCGTAGGCTTCCTGCAGCGGCGGCGAATCTTTCAGAGCGCGGTCGATGGTGATACCGATGGTTGTGGGGATGAGCTTGGCGATGCGGTCCACGTCGCCGTAAGGCATGTCGAGGGCACGGCCGACGTCTTTAATTGCGGCCTTCGCGGCCATGGTGTTGAAGGTGATGATCTGCGCCACCTGCTCACGGCCGTACTTCCGCGTCACATACTCGATGACTTCGCCGCGACGGTTCTGGCAGAAGTCCACGTCGATGTCCGGCATGGTGACGCGTTCCGGGTTGAGGAAGCGCTCGAAGAGCAGCACGTTCTGCATGGGATCGATGTTGGTGATCTCCATCGCGTAGGCGACGAGCGATCCGGTTGCGGAGCCGCGCCCAGGACCGACGGGAATGCCATGGTCGCGGGCGTACTTGATGAAGTCCCAGACGATGAGGAAGTAGCCCGAGTACTTCATTTGGCGGATGACGCCGATCTCAAAGTCGAGGCGCGACTGATACTCATGAACGGGCGTGCGCTGCACGCCGCGCAATTCCAGCTGGTGCACTGCTGTTTCGAGACGCTTCTTCAGGCCCTCACGGCATACCTCTTCGAAATAGCTGTCTATGGTGTGACCGGCGGGAACTGCGAATTCGGGAAAGGGATTGTCGACCTGGTTCAGCTTGAGATGACAGCGCTCGGCAAACTGCATGGTCCGGCTGACCACTTCAGGCGCGTGCGCGAAGAGCCGCTCCATCTCGGCGGCGGACTTGACGAAGAACTGATCGGAGTCGAACTTGAAGCGCTTCGGGTCGTTGATGGAGGCGAGAGTCTGCACGCAGAGCAGGACCTCGTGCGCGTGCGCGTCGTCTTCGCAGAGGTAGTGGCTGTCGTTGGTGGCGACGAGCGGGATGTCGAGATCTTTCTCGAGGCGGAAGAGGTCGGCGTGAATTTTCTTCTCGAGATCGAGGCCCTGGTCCTGAATTTCGAGGAAGAAGTTGCCGCGTCCGAAGATGTCCTGGTACTGGCTGGCGGTGGCGCGGGCTGCGTCATACTTGCCGGCCATGAGGTTCTCGCATAACTCACCGGCGAGGCAGCCGGAGAAGCCGATCAGCCCCTTCGCGTGCTCGGCGAGATACTTCTTGCTGACGCGCGGCTTCTTGTAGAAGCCGTGCAGGGAGGCTTCAGAGGTGATGCGGACGAGATTGCGGTAGCCCTCTTCGTTTTCTGCAAGGACGAGCAGGTGGTTGTAGTCGTCTCCCTGAGGGTCGGCGCGATGGTCGTCTTTCTGGCAGACGTAGAGCTCGCAGCCGAGAATGGGATGGATGCCGTGGTGCTTTGCCGCGTCGAAAAAATGCACCGCGCCGTAGATGTTGCCGTGGTCGGTAATGGCGACGGACTTCTGACCGATGCTGGCGACGTGCTTGACGAGCTTTTCAACGTCGCAGGCGCCGTCGAGCAGGGAGTAGTCGGTGTGGAGATGAAGATGAGTGAATTCCGCCATGGTTGCTGCTTCTATTTTAGGTCGCGCGCGCCGGGAGGGGTCAGGAGGATCGTGGTGGCGTATTGAGGAAAAGGCGGGACGTAATGGGACGGTCGCGGGAGGCGGTCGATTTTCGGGAGATGTGCAATCGGGTAGGATGGGCAATCGCGGAGGGTTCTATGGATAAGGTTGTGACATTCCTGATGACGCAGAAGCCGGACGAGGCTGTGGCTTTCTATCTCGACAAGCTTGGTTTGAGTTTTGTGCGCGATGACGGTTTTGCGCTTGTTTTCGATATGAACGGCGTGATGCTGCGCATCGCGAAGACGCAGGGATTTACTCCGGCGCAGAACACGGTGTTGGGGTGGGAGGCGAGCGACATCGGTTCCGCGATGGAGAAGCTCAAGCAGAAGGGCGTGACGTTCGAGCGGTATCCGAACATGGGTCAGGATGCGCATGGCGTCTGCACGTTTCCCAACGGAGATAAGGTTGCGTGGTTCAAGGATCCCGATGGCAATGTGCTGTCGGTTTCGCAGCACGCCGCCAAGTGACATGATGATTCGGCGCCCCGTTTAGTGGGGCATGTCGCGATGAGCGGTCTTGGCGCGGTAGCCGTGGCGTTCGATGCGGCGGGCGATCTCCTCGGCGATCATGACGGAGCGGTGCTGGCCGCCAGTGCAGCCGAACGCGATGGTTAGATAGCTTTTGCCCTCGGTTATGTAGTGCGGAAGCAGAAAGAGCAGCAGCTCCGTGACGCGGTCGAGAAATTCGCGGGTCTGGGGAAAGCCGATGATGTAGTTCTCGACCTTCGGATCTTTGCCGGTAAGGTTGCGGAATTCCGGAACAAAGTGGGGGTTGGGCAGGAAGCGCACGTCGAAGACGAGGTCGGCGTCGAGCGGCACTCCGTGTTTGTATCCGAAACTGACCGAGGAGATGAGCAGGCTTTTGCCGTCGCTCTCGCGCTCGAATTTGCTCTGTATGTAGGCGCGGAGCTCGTGGACATTGAATTTGGTGGTGTCGATGACGACGTCGGCAACTTTGCGGATGGGCTCGAGCAGGCGCCGTTCTTCCTGGAGGGCGCCGGTGACGCGCGCCTGGCGACCGAGCGGGTGGGGGCGGCGCGTTTCAGAATAACGAGCAAGCAGCGCGGCGCGCGAAGCTTCGAGGAAGAGCACGGTGGTGGGCAGAATGCCGCGTATCTCGCGCAGAATGGCGGGGAATTTCTCAAGACTCTGGCCTTCGCGCACATCGACAACGAGCGCTGCGCGACGAATGTCGCGGGAATGCGCGACCAGTTCCGCAAAATGCGGCGTGAGCGAAACGGGCATATTGTCGACAGCGTAAAAACCGAGGTCTTCAAAAGCTTTGAGCGCGGAGGCTTTGCCGGAGCCGGAGAGACCGGTGAGAATGACCAGACTGCGCGGATTGACGGAAGGCTTCGAACGCGCCTTTGCTGGAGCGGCGCGCCTCCGGACTGTCTTCCGGCTGGGGGACATATGGCCCCATCGTAGCATTCGCCTCTGAACACGCCTATTGAATCGGCAGAGGCGGAGCACGTGGAAAAAACTACGGTTTGCGGCATAAAGAGGATTGCAGCGCTGCGCAGACGCAGTCGATCTGTTGGCTGGTGATGCGGTTGAAGAATGGCAGGGCCAGAGTTCGCGGGGCCACGAATTCTGTGACCGGCAGGTGGGAGTTGCGCCAGGCCGAATACGCGGGCTGCAGGTGAATCGGCGCGAAGTAGCGGCCTGTGGCGATGCCCCCGGCGGCCAGGGTGTGGCTGATGCGGTCGCGATCGGCCTGCGTGAAAGAGGGCCCGAGACGAACGACAAAAACGAACCAGCTGAGGCGCTGGCCGGGGATATCTGTGGCTGGGACGATGAAAAACGGATCGTCACGCAGCAGGTCGCAATAGCGGCGGCCGATGGCTTCGCGGCGAGCGAGGATCTCATCAATGCGGCCCAGTTGCGCAAGGCCCAGCGCGCACTGCATCTCGGAGAGGCGGTAGTTATAGCCGAGCTCGGCGTGGTCGAGCCCAGTATCTGCGGGCTGAACCGATATCCGGGGCCCGGATTCGTAACGGCCATGGTTACGTAAAGCGCGCATGCTCCTGGCGATTTCGGCGTGGCGCGTGACAACCATGCCGCCTTCGCCGGTGGTGATCTGCTTGTTGGGGTAGAAGGCGAAGACCCCGGCGTCGCCGAAGGAGCCGACCCGGCGGCCGCCAACTTCCGCGCCGATGGCCTCGCAAGCGTCTTCAATGACGCGCAGGTTGTGACGGTTTGCAATTTCAAGCAGGGCCGCAATGTCGGCGGGACGGCCGAAAGTGTGCACGGCGATGAGCGCGCGCGTGTGCGGCGTGATGGCGGCCTCGACCCTGGTGGGGGAGAGGTTGAGCGTTTCGGAGTCGATATCCGCGAAAACGGGGAGAGCGCCGACGTAGCGGACAGCGTTGGCTACGGCGATGAAGGTGAAGGAAGGGACGATGACCTCGTCGCCCGGGCCGATGCCCAGGGCCAGTAGCGCGAGGTGCAGGCCCGCTGTTCCCGAACTGACGGCGACAGCTTGGGGCACGCCGATGTACGCGGCCATCGCGGCCTCGAATTGCTCCATCTGTGGGCCCAGGCTTAAACGCGGTGTACGCAGGACGGAGACGACCGCGTTGATTTCAGCGTCGGTGATGTCGGGCGCGGAGAGCGGGATGTCGATTGCGGTCATGTCGCTTGCCTGACGGTGATCGGCATGGCGCGCTTGATGAGCAGTTCCTGGCCGAGGGAAACGCTGGTGAGGACTTCGACGATGCGCTCGGCGGCATGACCATCGCCGTAGGGGTTGGTCATTCCATTGAGAGAGGATCGGAACGCGGGGCTGCGCGCTTCGGCGATCCGTGCGAGGATGGCTGCGGCGTCGGGCTCGGCGTCGAGAACGTTGCGGGCGCGCTCGCGGCCTTTCTGACGCAGCCCGACATTAATGGTGGGCAGCGTGAAGGAGGCGGTCTCCATAATGCCGCTCGAGGAGTTGCCGAGCATCAGATCGACACAGCGGAGGAGGCTCCAGTACGTCACAGGATCGAGATTGACGAAGAGCCTGGCGGATGAGTGGCGAGCGAGGAACGCTCGGGTGCGGTCGATCAGCGAGCGGCTGCCGGCGTCTGCATTGGGATAGCAGAAGAGGATCTGCATCGTGCCCTGGCTGGCGACTTGTTCGAGCGCGTTGAAGAGCGCATCGGCTTCCGTGGTTGTGTCGAGTTCCAGGGTAACGGGATGGTAGGCGACGAGCATCGACGGCCTGCGCTGGTCGGGTCCGCAGAGATCGAGATTGCAGGCGGATTCGACTTCTTCGCGGGAGAGGAGCTTGCTGCGGCGCAGATGGTCGAGCGAGGGAGCGCCCGCGCGATGGACCCGCCACGACTCTTCACCCATGGCGATCACACGTTCGCGAGCGGTTTCTGTGGATGTGAAATGGATGTGGCTCATTTTGGTGAGCGCGTTGCGCACCGCGTCGTCGATGGCGCCTTCACTGATCTCGCCGCCCTCGATGTGCGCAATGGGGATACGCAAAGAGAGCGCGACGGATGCGGGGGCGAGCATCTCGTAGCGGTCTGCGATGAGAAGCAGCAGGTCAGGGCGCATTTCGCCCAGCGTATCGGCAAGTGAGAGCACGGCGACTCCGATGCTCTTCGCCATGCCGATGTCGGTGTCGGAACTGAGCAGGCTTTCAATGCGGGCGGCGATGGGAAAGCCGTCTTTCTCGATTTCGCGGATCGTCGAGCCAAATTCGGGCGAGAGATGCGAGGCCATTGCGATGAGGCGAAGGTCGACGGCAGGATGTTCTGACAAGAGCTTGAGCGGCCAGTAGAGATGGCTGTAGTCGGCTCGCGATGAGGTGACAACGGCGATGCGGCGCTTCATTGCGAGACGAATTCTGCGACGGCGTTGCGCAGGAGGATGCTCGGCTCATAGTCGGGAACAAGCCTTTCAACGAGCCTGAGCAGGAGCGCGAGGTCGCGGGCGGCGATGGCGGATTCGAGGGCGCGGACGGCGTCGTCGAGGCCGTGAAAAGCGGGGCTGATGACGTTGCGCAGATCAGGCGTGGCATTTGCGGCGTATGTTTCGCGCGGGGAAATTAGAGATTCGTCGAGCTTGTCGCCAGGGCGCGGCTCGGTGAAGACGATCGAGATCTCGCGGGTTTCCGCGCCGGCTGAAGTCATGCGACGAGCGAGGTCTTCGATGCGAATCGGGTCTCCGGGGTCGGGAACGAGAATGCCGTGCGGCGCAGCGGCGATGGTCTGCGTGAGGAGCGCGACGACCTCATCGAGCGTCAGGAAAAAACGGGTAGCGGCGGAGTGGGTTACCGTGACGGGACCGCCGGACGCGATCTGTTGGGCAAACAGCGGCGCGACGCTGCCCGGCGAACCGATAACGTTGACGAGCCGGACCGTTGTGAATTGCGGGTGCGCGAGCATGGCCAGCTCGGCGATACGCTTGGAGGCGCCCATGATGCTGTGCGGCGCGATGGCTTTGTCTGTGGAGATGAGGACCATCTGGCGAGCGCGATGGTCCGCGGCGATCTGCGCGAGGAGCCAGGTCCCGATGCTATTGGTTGCGACCGCCGCAAAGGGATTGCGCTCCATGAGCGGGACATGTTTGAGCGCGGCGGCGTGAAGGATCAAATCCGGGCGATGCTCGTCGAAAATGGCGGTCAACAACGCGCGGTCGCGGACGCTACCGAGGATAGGGACGCAGAGGTCTCCATGACCTTGCCTGGCAAGATTGGTTGAGATTTCGAAGAGCGGCTGCTCGGCGATTTCGAGAAGGATGATTTGCTGCGCGCCGGACGCGGCTAAAATCCGCGCCATCGCCGAGGCGATGAAGCCTCCGGCGCCAGTAACCAGAACGCGCTGGCCAGCGACGGCGGGGATGAGAATCGGGCCGCAAGCGGCGTTTGCGCGCCCGAGAATTTCGGCCCACGAAAACCAGGAAGCAGGGCCTGGTGGACCTTTGGGGGCGAGGAACGAATCAGTCTGCACTCTGAAAAAATTATAATTGGCGTCGATTCCATTCATGGCCGTCACCCTTCTGCCCGCTACCGAACAGCTGTCGTTGCTGCGGAGGCGCGCGATCACGCCGCTGGAGCTGGCGGAGGAGCATATCGCGCAAATTCGCCTGCTGAATCCGGAGCTGAATGCGCTGGTGGATTTCGACGCTGAGCGGGTGCGCACACAGGCGGCGCGGGTGCGGCTGGATTTGAACTCGGGCCCGTTAGCGGGACTGCCGGTGACGGTGAAGTCGTCAATTTCTGTCGCAGGGTATCGATGCGAGATCGGCAGCGTGCTGCATCGCGGAAACATTCCTGAGAAAAACGCTGTCGTGGTGGAGCGGCTGCTTGCGGCGGGCGCGGTGGTGCTGGGGACGACGAATTGCCCCGAGTTCCTGATGGCCTACGAGACGGAGAACCTGCTTTATGGGAGCACTCGGAATCCGTGGAACGTGGAATACACAGCGGGCGGATCGAGCGGAGGCGAAGCAGCGGCGATCTCTGCAGGAATGTCTGCTGCGGGTCTGGGCAGCGACAGCGGCGGATCGGTGCGCGAGCCCGCGCACTTCACTGGAATCTGCGCGCTGAAGCCCACGGCGGGCCGCTTCCCTGCCGCGGGACATTTGCCTCCTTGTCTCGGACCGTTTTCATTTCTGGGCTCGATTGGACCAATGGCGCGGACGGTCGGCGATCTGGCGCTCTTGTTTGAGACGCTGTCGGGACAGGACGACACCGATCCGAACAGCGCGCCGGTAGCGCATCGGGCGGTTTCGCTCGAAGAGGCAAGGCGGGTTCCGATTGGATGGTTCGAGGATGATGGCGTTGTTCCTGTGACGGCAGAGACGCGGGCCGCGGTGAAGCAGGCGGCGCGGGCGCTTGAGCGCCAGGGGTTCACGGTGAAGCGGTTTCGGCCGGAGTCGCTCGAAGCGGCGCGAAAATTGTGGTGGGTTTTCTTTGTGCAGTGCGGCGCGATGTTGTACGAGCCCACGATTCGCGGTCATGAAGACGAGTTGAGCCCGACGTTTCGCGATTTTCTTGCGATAGCGCGGGCGGAGGTTCCGCTGACAGGCGCGTCCCTGGCCGATTTCGTGCTCGAGACATGGGTTGAGTCGGACAAAGTGCGTGGACGGCTGCTCGAAGAGATGCGTGAGTTCCCGATTCTGCTCTGTCCGGTGTGCTCGACCCCGGCGTTTCGTCCCTTCGAGCGCAGCTGGACGGTTGAAGGAAAGACGGTCGCGTATCTTGACGCGATGCGGTACACGCAGTGGTTTAATCTGTTGGGCGGACCGGCGGCGGTGGTGCCGGTGAGCCAGTCGTCAGAAGGGTTGCCGATTGGCGTGCAGATCGCGGGCCGGCCGTTTGCGGACGAATTGGTCCTGGCGGTGGCTGCCGCTGTCGAGAGCGAGTTTGGGTATCGGCCGCCGCCGATGGCGATGTGACACTTCGACGCGCGTCACAACAACAAGAGGTCCGCGGAAAATGCGGACCTTATTTGCGTATCGGACAAACGCTACGGCTTGAGGCGCGAGAAGAGGTTCAGCTTGGAGACATCATTGACCATGATGATCGCGAAGAACAGGATCAGCATGACAAAAGCGACCTGATACATGCGCTCCTTGAATTCCTGTTTGAGATCGCGGCGCAGCAGGCCTTCAATGCACAGGAGAAGAATCATGCCGCCATCGAGGATGGGGATGGGCAGCAGATTCATGATGCCAAGGTTGAGGCTGATGAGCGCGGTGAGGCCGATGATCGGCTCCCAGCCACGCATCTCGGCGGCTTCACCGGTCATGCGCGCCATGCCGATGGGACCGCTGAGCTGCTGCATCACCGCGCCGTGGTGGGTGAACATGCGGCGGAGGATTTCCAGAATATAGCCGGAGTAGCGGAGGTTATAACTGACGGAGCGGCGCACGGCCTGGGGCAGCGGCAACTGCTCGACGTGGAACGGCGGCGGAGCAGGGGTGAAACCGAGCCGATAGCCAGGCTCCCCGGTACCGTTATCCGCCCAGATGGGCTGAATCGTTAGATTGAATTGTTTACCGTCGCGATCGACAACCAGGTTCGCCGGCTTGTTGCCACCTTCATCGAGCACCGCGATGATCGCGTGCACTCCATGAACCGGCTGTCCATCCACAGACACAATTCCGTCGCCTGCCTTAAGCCCAGCCTTCACTGCGGGAAAGCCGGACGTGACGTCGCCGATGATCACCGGACCGTCCTGCTCCTTTGGGAGCAGGCCCAACGATTCAATCTCGAAGTCCTGGCCTTTCGTGGGGTCGGCGAGCAACAGTTCGGTGCTGAACTGTTTGGCCTGTCC
The DNA here is from genome assembly GCA_963831055.1 of uncultured Acidobacteriaceae bacterium. GTDB lineage: Bacteria > Acidobacteriota > Terriglobia > Terriglobales > Acidobacteriaceae > Palsa-343. The sequence goes on from CAWHOU010000041.1 coordinate 33,148, forward strand.
GTTTGCATTCCGCTCGACGGTAATAGGAACGGTGGAGTTGAGATCGAGCAATGCGCGGTCGTTCAGTTTTTCCCAGGTGGGATTCTTCTCTTCGTCGAAGCGGACGATGCGGTCGCCGGTCTGGAGGCCGGCGCGGCCGGCGGGCGAATTGGGTGGGACCACATCGAGAACCGCGGCAGAATCGAGGTATTGCTCAACCTCGTTGTGCATCATGTAGAGGCCTGCCATGAGCACGAAAGCCAGGATGAAGTTCGAGACAGGACCAGCCACGGCGATGAGGATCCGCTGCCAGCGCGGGTGGGAGCTGAATTCGCCTGGATCGCCTGTTGTTTCTGAGCCGGGTGTCTCGCCGGACATTTTGACGTAGCCGCCGAGCGGCAGTGCGCTGACGCGGTAGTCGGTATCGCCCCATTTGACGCCAAAAAGGCGTGTGCCAAAGCCAAGGGAGAAAACCTCGACGCGGACACCGCAAAGCTTGGCTACGGCGAAATGACCGAATTCGTGCACGAGCACCATCACGCCCAGCACGAGAAGGAAGGAGAGGGTTGCGACGACGGCAAAGGGCATATTCAACACTTGGGCGAAATCTGTTGCAAACCTCAGCAGAACACCGGAGAAACGGCAGACTCAGCAACGGCGCGGCGCTCCGCGTCCCGCCAAAACCTCCCGCGCCAGCTCGCGTGCCTGATTATCAGCCGCGAGCACTTCTTTTATGGTCGCCGGGTGCGTCTCCGGGGTTGTCTCGAGTACCTGTTCTATTGTAGCGGGAATCCCCGTAAAAGGAATGGCCCGTTTGAGGAAGGCGTCGACAGCGATTTCGTCGGCGGCGTTCAGCGCAATGGGGTGGGCGCCTCCCTTCTCGGCGGCTTCATAGGCCAGGCGCAGGCAGGGGAATCGCTGGAGGTCGGGCGGCTCGAAGTGCAGATCGGAGAGAGCGGTCATATCGAAGCGCAGATCGGAAGCGATCCGCTCCGGATAGCTAAGAGCGTAAAGGATGGGCAGGCGCATATCGGTGACTGAAATTTGCGCGATGAGGCTGCCGTCGACGTACTCCACCAGCGAGTGGACGGTGGACTGCGGATGCACCGTCACCTTGATCGCCGAGGGCGGCAGATCGAAGAGGCGGCAGGCTTCGATGATCTCGAGGCCTTTATTGAGCATGGTTGCCGAATCGATGGTGATGCGCTGGCCCATCACCCAGGTGGGATGGTGGAGGGCCTGTTCGACGGTGATGCTGTCGAATTTTTCGATGGGCAGAGTGCGGAAGGGGCCGCCCGAAGCGGTGAGCCAGATCTGCCGGACCTCGCTGCGGTGCCCTGCGCGCATGCACTGGTGGATGGCGTTGTGTTCGGAGTCGATGGGCAACAGGGCGACGTTTTTCTCGCGCGCGGCAGCGGTGAGAATCTCTCCCGCCGCGACCATGGCTTCCTTGTTCGCGAGACCAATGGTCTTTCCCGCCTGGACGGCGGCCCAGGTGGCTTCGAGGCCGGCAACGCCGACAATGGCGGAGACCACGAAGTCGACTTCCCGCAGCGTAGCGACGCGGACCGTGCCTTCGCTTCCCCACACGACTTCGGTGGTGGTGACACCGTCCTCGATGAGACGGCGCCGGAGATCGGCGGCCAGCTCTTCGGTGGCCATCGAGATGACATGAGGGCGCCATCGCAGACATTGCTGGTGAGCGGTATCGATGTTGCGGCCAGCTGCCATGGAGACAACTGCGAAGCGCTCAGGGAAGCTCTCGACGATGCTCAGAGTGCTCCGGCCGATGGAGCCGGTCGATCCCAGAATGGCGAGGCGCTTCAAAGTTGTCCTTCGACGTCGTCAAGTCCAGCAACAAGACGCATAATCCTGACCTAAAAGGACTGCTGCGCCAGCTGCGCGTACCACAGCACCGGCGCGGCCAGCAGCAGCGCGTCGATGCGATCCAGAACACCACCGTGGCCTGGCATCAGATAGCCGGAATCCTTCACGCCGGCGCCGCGTTTCATGGCTGATTCGACCAGGTCGCCCAGCTGCGCGGCAATATTGATCAGCACAGCGAGGCCGATCCAGTGCAGGTAGTTTCCGGGATAGCTGAGCCACAGGATTTCGTGAGAGTTAAGGATTCCAGCCAGGAAGACCAGCACGACCGTGATCAGAACGCTGCCCGCGACCGAGGCAAACGTCCCCTCCCACGTTTTGTTGGGGCTGAGAGTGGGTGACAGCGACCAGCGCCCGAAGGAGCGCCCGATGTAGAGCGCGGCGATGTCTCCGCACCAGACAACCAGAAGCAGGAAGAGGAGCAGGGAGGGCCCGTTGTCCTGCGCCTCCAGCAGGTAAATAGTCGACATCGACAGCCCGACGTAGACCAGGCCGAAAACCGAATAAGCGGTGTCAGACAGGACGCGGTTGACCGGAGAACGAAAAGTGCAAATGATGAGCAGCGCCAGTGAAAGACAGCCGAGCACGGGAGCCATCCAATCGGGGCGGCGGAAAACAGCCGCGTACAGTATCGCCAGGCAGACGATGACCACGATGCGTGGAGGCTTTGCGCCCATAGCGGCGGCGAGGCCCAGGTATTCCCATAGGGCAAGAGACGCAAAAACGAAGATGAACCCCATGAGGACCAGGGGCCATTTGGGAGAAACGAAGATCACCACGAGGACGAGAGGGATCAGAATCGCGGCGGTGAGTATGCGCTGCATGCCAAGGGCAGAATACACGGCAAAGCGGGTAAGGAGCGGGGTCCGAGCGAGAAGGATGCGATCGGGAGTTACTGTCGTTAGCAACGGGGCGAGGACAGAGGTAAGCTTTGTTTGGGTTTGAGCAGGTCACTTCGCGTTTGGGATGCGCGTGGCGGGCATGTTGCGCAGAGTTGTGAGTTCCCGCTGCACTTTCTTCCACTGGCGACGATGCTTCTTTGTCTCGATCGGCGCATTGGGATCCGAGTAGAAGGCGAGGATGTTCTTCCGCAGGCCGGCGGGCGGCCTGGCGTTCTGCTGGGTCACACGGCCCAGCAGCTTCGCATAGGTCTTGTCAGTGAGGTGATAGGTTCCCGGTCGCGTTGGAGTGCCGGTGTCGAGGTCAAGATCGGGAACGGCGAATCCGTCGTGGCCTTTCTGCGCCAGTTCGCCCAGCAGATGCTGGTAAGCCTCGACGGTGCGATTGACGCTCTCGACATACTTTTCTTCCGTGTCGTTGCCAGGACCGCGAATGGCGAGGTCGGAAAGCGGCCCGATCTTCGGCGTGATTACAATGAGGCACGCGAAAATGCGGGTGGTGAAGCTCGGCTTCTTTTTCCGGAACAGCTCCCAGTGGTTGGCGAAATCCGCGGTCTTGAGGCGTTGCTCGAATTCCCGGAATGCGGGGACGTCCTGGTCCTGGGGGAAGCCTTTGCGGTGCAGCAAAACCTCGCCGTAGGCGACGCGGGGCAGGAACTGGCGGACAGCCCAGGTGTAGCTGCGGAAGGACGCGGTCTCGTCGCCGAGGATACTGTGCAGCGAGATGCCGTAGGTGTCGTAGAAGGCGCGCTCCAGCAGACGGCGCGGAACTCGAAAGCCGACGTGGCGCAGATAGGCCGCCGGGGCGAACCGGGCGTGGCCCAGCTGATCGATGTCGAAGGCGAATTCCGTACGAACGTGGGCGTGGGGGTTTTCTTCGTAGGTCACAACCGGGCCATACTTCTCTTCGAGGCCGTGAAATTCGACGGGAACGGAGACGTTGACGGCGTCCTGGTGGCCGACGGTATCGCCCAGGTAGTGGGAGAGAGCGCCCAGGGCAAAGGCCAGCTCGTTGATGTTATGCGCCTCGTGGATCATGTTGGTGACGAAGTCGCCGGTGCGCACGTAGTGGGTGAGGTCGCTGAAGAGGGCGTGACCGAAAGGATAGTAGCCGGCATCCTGGATGGTGGAGCCGCCATAGGCGTAGCTATGCGCGATGCGGAGCTGGTCCGGCGTGGCGTTGGGATACTGCGCCAGGAGTGCCGGTTTGATCGAAGTGTCCCAGGCGATGTCGATGATGGTTTCGTGGGTAAGAAAGGACCAGGAGAAACAGAGGGGCGCAGCGAGCAGGAACCCAAGAGCGGCGAACGCGACTTTTGCTTTCATTCCTGCTGCCGTTCCTCCCCGGGGGTTAGGTTTCGTTTGGGGCCGGTTACGACCTTTAGGATGCCTAAAGCACCACCGGGATGTGTCGGGGAACGTCGGTTGGCTGTCCGGGACAATTATGGACGGTTTTGCGCCGCATGCCAGATGCGCAGTATTTCAATCGCGTCGTCCTTCAGCCGATAGACGGCGATGTAAGGCAGCCGCCCAACAACGAACTCGCGAGTTCCTTCCTCTCGGCCGGGGCGACCGAGCCGGGGAAGTGCCCTCAACGACTGCAAGGTTGCATACAACTCGCGCACCGTCGACTCGGCATGGCCGGAGCGATGTTCTTTGAGGTAATCCGCGATTTGTTCCAGATCGTCCGCGGCATGCGGCGTCCACCGAATCCGCATTCTCAGGGCTGAAACATCCGATCGACGCGAGCGTCCATCTCCGCCTCCTCGATCAGTTCGCCTCTGTTGGCCTGCGCAATGCCCGCCCAAACAGCCTCGCGGAATTGCCGGTCCTCGTCCAGGAGGCTCAACGCAGCATCCTTGACCAGCTGTTCAGGATCCCTGCCCACGACCGCGGCGATGGCCGCCAGTCGCGCTTCTTCATCGGGACTCAGGCGTACTTCCATGTGGCAAGTATAAGCCTATCCGGAAATCCAGTACCTGGCGACCGGTGAGGTCGCGCCGACAAATTAGCGGGTCTGTGACTTGCCGGTCCTCCTATCAATGAAGCGCTCTTGATTCTCGAAGTCGCTCTTTGGGATCAGGATCCGGCCGCTTTTCAGACGCACATACTGCGGCCCGGCCAGACGATTCTGGTTGTCAATTATCAGTTCCGAACCCTTCACAGCGGCACCCCCACCGTAAGGCAAAAATACTTCGTCCAAGATGATACCGCCTCCCCAGTTGTAGATCTGACAGTAATCAACATCTCGGGTTCCGTCGTACGAGCAATGCTGCCACCAGCCATCTCCCTTTATCCCATTCACATATACAGAATCGATTGGAACATTCTTAGGGCGAGGATGCCGGCACCCTGCGAGAGTGAGTGCAACAGCAGCAGACGATAAAACCACCGTGAGCAGCTGCGAAATTTTCGGCAATGCGAGGCGGAATCGCGTGGTATTCCTCACCGTCGACGGATACTCCCGAGTTATGGCCAACACGAATGCTTCGCGCGTGCGCCCTGCCGCGCGCTGCTTCCCGAGCGCTGACCGCTTTTGTGCTGACCGGCTCTCAGCTTCCAGCGTCTGATCTGCCTCACTCATACCTCAGCGCCTCAGCCGGCAGTACCCTTGCCGCCGAGCTCGATGGGTAGACGGTCGCCAGCAGAGAAACACCGAGCGACAACGCCGTAACAATCACGCCATGCAGGATGCGCGGGGCGAAGGGAAGATAGTCCAGAGAATAGACGTCGGCGGAAAGATGGATGAAGCGGTAGTGGCCGCCGGCCCAGGCCAGCGTGTAGCCGAGAATAAGTCCGAAAATCGTTCCGATGACGCTGATCAGCAGTCCCTGCAACAGAAAGATGCGGCGTATCTGGCCTGGCTGGACGCCCATGGACATGAGGACGGCTATGTCTTTGGTCTTTTCCATCACCATCATGGTGAGGGCGATGAGAATGTTGAGGGCGGCGACGCAGACGATGAGGCCGATCACAATGAAGGTGACGATCTGTTCGAGCTTGAGGGCGCGGAAGAGCTCGCGGTTCTGCTCCATCCAGTTGGTGGTGGTGAAGCCGGGGCCGGCGGCTTTTTCGATTTCGTCGCCGATGACGTTGGCGCGGTAAAGATCGTCGACGCGGAAGGAGATGATCGAGACGAGGTCGGGTTCGCCGAAGAGGCGCTGCGCGTCGGCGAGGCGGATAAAGCCAAAACTGGAGTCGTATTGATAGAAGCCGGAATGAAAGATGCCGACGACCTGAAAGCGCTGGTATTTCGGGACGATGCCGTAAGGGGTGAGGTCGCCCTGGGGACTGGTGACCATAACGACGTCGTTGAGGCTGGCGCCGATGGTGTCAGCAAGGTCGGTGCCGATGACGAGGGGCGGAGTGGGCGAGCCATATTGGTCTTCGGAATTGGCGGTTTGCGCGAGAGGCGCGACGCTGCCCGCTTTGAGGTTCGCGAGCATATCGGAGACGGTTCGCTGATCGGCGGGAATGATGCCGTTGAGCATAGCGCCGCCGGCGCGGGCGCCATTGCGGGAGATGAGGACCGGCTCGTAGAGTCCAGGCGCGGCGCCGACCACATGGGGTATATGGCGCAAGCGTGCCATGAGCGGACGCCAGTCGCGGATTCCGTCGCTCATGGTGCGCATCAGGTCAACGTGCGAGGTGGAGCTGAGGAGGCGATCCTGCAGATCGCGGCGCATGCCGTTGGTGATGGCCAGGGCGAGGATCAGCGAGGCGACGCCAACCGCAACGCCGACAATCGAAATCCAGGTGATGACGCCGATGACAGCCTGGCGGCGTTTGGCCCTGGAGATAACGCGCGGCAACGAAAAGTTCGAAACGCATGCTTTTAGCTTTTAGCTTCTAGCTTTTAGCCTTTAGCTTTTAGCTCCTGGCTCTTAGCCCCTAGCTTTTAGCTCCTGGCTCCTGGTGCTTGCCCCTGGCTTATAGCTGCTTGCTTCTGGATCCTGGCTTTCAGCTAACAGCTAAAGGCTAAAAGCTAATGGCTGCTTTCTCTCACCATCGTTTTTACCGTAACCGCATTGTCGTAGCGGTCGAAGACGCGGATGGCGATGACGTGCTCGCCTGGCTCGGCAGGCGCATCGACGTCGGGACGCGGATGCGGCAGCGGCGCGTCGAATTCGAAATGCTCGGTGAGGGCATCGGCTATCTTGCCCACCGGCTCGACATACTGCCAGCGTCCGGCATCGATCGAATACTCGGCATGCGAAACGGGCGAAGTGGCGTCGGTTGCGGTGAGCGATGTATGAATCTTGCCATCGGCTAGATGCGCTTCGAGTCCGGAGACGACAGGCGGGGTGGTATCGACGACGAATTCGTCGCTGACGCGGT
>CAWHOU010000042.1:0-39949 GCA_963831055.1 uncultured Acidobacteriaceae bacterium
CAGCAAAACTTGTGCCGGGCCTAAAGGCCCATTTCGAGGGCGATCTTTCACCGGCCTAAAGGCCGGTGCTTTTACCGTCGTGCCGCTTTCGCGGCACCTTCATGCAGACCGACTTTTCTGCAAGCTCTTAGGTCGTGTCCTGACACGAAGCGGCTGAACGCGACTCGGATTTGATGGGGAGTGGGGGACCAGGCCTGCGGCAGCAAGGAGGGCGCTGCGCGCCAGCTGATTCGTCACGACTGAACGTCGTGCGCGGGCGCAAAGGCTAGGGCTGAAGGCGACTCGGATTGATAGGGGAGTGGGGGACCCGGGCCTGCGGCAGCAAGGAAGGCGCTGCGCGCCGGCTGATTCGGCACGACTGAAAGTCGTGCCCTGACACAAAAAGCGTGTGCCTGAAGGCGACTCGGATTTGATGGGGGATCGGGCAGGTATGAAGGACTCCTGCACCGCTTCAGATTTCTGTCGGCCGCTTCGCGACCGATTCCCCTTCCCACCCCAGCGAGCAAAACCGGCTCGCCGGGACCCCGGCTGCGGGGGGTCCTTCGACTGCGCGCCGGGGAGCGAGTACCCCGCTGGACGCCCTGGTGGCGGCGCTTCGCTCAGGATGACACTTCTGTTTTTATGGTTGGGACTGGGTGCGAGGGAAGGTCATTCGCGAGTTCGGATGGGAAACTTGCGTTCGTCAGAGGGCGAGGAAAATGCGGGCGCCATTCGACGCGACGCCTTTGTGGCGACTTGCGCAGGCCAGGCTCTTCGCCCGTTCGACTCGCCTGTGGCTCGCTCAGGGTGACATTCCTGCGCGCCGTGGGTTGGGGACTGCTGGGAGGTTCTGGGGCGGCGCTTCGTTCAGGATGACATTTCTGTTTTTATAGTTGGGAGTGGGTGCGAGGGAAGGTCATTCGCGACGCCGTGGAGGCGCACGATGTCGAATGCGCGGCGATGATCGGTTCGCTGCGAACTTTACTTCTGCGTGTTCATGAATTGGCGGATCAGGGCTGCTATTTCGTCGGGTTTGGTATCGAGGGCGAAGTGGCCCGCTTCTAGTACGTGGACCTGGGCGTGGGGTACGTCTTTGCGGTAGCGTTCGGGCTCGCCGGGATCGAAGGACAGGTCGTGTTTGCCCCAGAGGACGAGGAGGCGGGGCTGCGTCTTCTGCATCCATGCCTGCCATTTGGGATAGGCGTCGACATTGGTGCGGTAGTCGTAAAAGAGTTCGCTTTGAATCTGGGCCTGGCCGGGGGAGTTGAGGAAGGCGTACTCGTCGGTCCAGAGATCGGGGTCGTAGAGTTCGAGGTTGGGATCGTCGCCGATGTGACGGGTTTTGGTGGCCTTCATGGAGAGGAGGTTGGCGCGGAGGGCTTCGTCGTTTTTGGCGCGGTCGGCCCAGAAGGCGCGGCGGGTGGTCCAGTTGACGCCGAGTCCTTCATTGTGGGCGACGGCATCCTGGACGATGAGGGCCTGGGCGCGTTCGGGATGGGCGAGGATGATGCGAAAGCCCACGGGGCCGCCGTAGTCCTGCATATAGAGGGTGTAGCGGGAGAGGGCGAGGGCCTCGGTGAAGTGGTCGATGAGAACGGCGATGTGGTCGAAGGTGTAGGGGAAGTGGGCGGGGTCGGGCCAGTCGCTGTGGCCGAAGCCGGGATAGTCGGGGGCGACGAGGTGGTAGGTGTCGGCGAGGCGGGTGAGGAGCGGCTGAAACATGCGCGAGGATGATGGGAGACCGTGGAGGAGAAGGATGGTGGGAGCGTCTTTGGGGCCGGCTTCGCGGTAGAAGATGGTGAGGCCGTCGACCTGGACGGTGCGGTAGAAAATTGGGTGGGGCATGGGGGGTCCTCCTGGGTGGACTGGGCTGGCGCGGATAATGCCATTGCCAGGCAAGCGAGCGTTAAGCACCGGGCCCAACTTCGCAATCGGGGCAGACGCATCGTTCACCGTCCTCTCTAAAGAAATCAGCGGACCCGAGTTGGGGGGCGCAGGTCCGCTGGCAGTTGCGATTCACATGGTGAGGACGACGCGGAATTCTGCTTTGCCGCTCATCATGCGGGCGTAGGCCTCGGCCGCTTTTTCAAGCGGATACTTTTCGATCATAGGACGCACGCCGCTGATTTCGGCAAAGTGGAGGGTATCTTCGGAATCGGCGGGAGTACCGGCAGCCCAGCCCTGGATGGATCTGCTGCCATTAATGAGCTGGATGGGAGTAACTTCGATAGGATCGAAGGCGGCGCCAATAACGATGAGTTTGCCGTTGGGACCGAGGCCGTCGATGAGTTCGGACATAGCTTTGGAGTTGGGGGCTGTGGCGAGGATAACTCTGGCGCCGCCCAGCTTTTGTAACTCCTCTGCAGCGTTGGTGGCTTTGCTGTCGATGTAGACGGCGGCTCCGAGTTTCTTAGCGAGTGGAGCATTGTCGGGGCCGCGGCCGATGGCGGCGACGGTATAACCAAACTTATTGGCGAACTGGATTCCGAGATGACCGAGGCCGCCGATTCCCTGGACAGCTACTAAGTCGCCGGGGAGAGCGCCGCTGTGGCGGAGGGCGTTGTAGGTGGTAATTCCGGCGCAGAGGAGGGGGGCTGCGTCTGTGTCGCTGAGAGTGTCGGGGATGGAAACGAGGGCTTCAACGGGAGCTACCATGTATTGCTGGTATCCGCCGTCGTAGCTGATGCCGGCGATTTTGACATTCTGGCAATTGCGAAAGTCGCCGCGGCGGCATTCGCGACAGGTGTTATCGTGGCCGCCGTGCCAGCCCACACCGACGCGCTGGCCTTTCTTCCAGGCGGAGACACCGGGGCCAACTTCGTCGACGATGCCGGCTACTTCATGGCCTGGGATGCGGGGATACTCGATACCGGGCCAGGCGCCCTCGACGGTGAGGGCGTCACTGTGACAGACGCCACAGGCCTGGACTTTGATGCGGACTTGTCCGGCGGCGGGGCGGGGGATTTCGCGGTCGACGACCTCGAAGCCTGAGCCGGGTTTGGTGATCTGGGCTACTTTCATGGTTGCTGTTACCGGGACTGGTTGTGCCGCCATAGATTCTCCTTTTAATTCCTGAACGTATTGAAGTCCGCCTGGCCGTGTTCGTTAGTCTGGATTCGGGAAGGAGCTGTGGAGATTCTGAAGGCTGCGGTTTTTTTTGCTGCTGTAATCTTCGTCGGGGATGCGGGAGACTGGCTGCTGGCGAACGATGATGGGCAGGCATGGGGCGTGGAAGCGGACTGGGATCGGTGGGTGTGGCTCCTTTGTATACATGTGGTTACGACAGTGCAGGTCTCGGGAAATTGGTAGTGCAGCGGCGTGCGAGGGGTGTAGAATTCCGTGCGTAGTTTCCTGGATCATGGAGATTGATGGGTAAGATGCGAATGACAAACTGGGCGGGTGTTGGGGTTTTCGCCATTTGCAGTTTGGTTTTGGGATGCGGCGGAGGGTCGGTTAGCACGGTTACACCGCCACCGGTCAACGCAATTACCGGTGTGACTCTGACTCCGACGAGCGCGAATGTGACGATTGGGGCGACGGTGCAGTTCAGCGCGACGGTGAACGGGACGGGAACGTTCAATTCTGCTGTGACATGGCAGGTTTCGGGTCCGACGGGCTGGACGGGCAGCATAGGCTCCATCGACACGACCGGCCTCTACGAGAGTCCTTATCCGGCTCCCGCGACGGTAACGGTGACGGCATACGCCACCGGAGATCTGACGAAGAGCGCGGCGGCGACGGTTACGCTGGTGGCTCCGGCGACGGCGGCTGGACCGGCGCTGACGGTGAATGTTGGCGACGAGACGCACGCGATTAGTCCGCTGATTTACGGGATGAACGCGTTCGCACTGGATTCGACGACAGCGACTAATTCGGGCATCACGGTGACGCGCTGGGGCGGGGACGATACGTCGAGGTATAACTACCAGACCAATGTTACTAACTCCGCGAACGATTATTACTTCGAGAATGGGACGGGGGCCGCGGAGATGCTGCCCAACCCCAACAGCAGCACGAGCTTCACGGATTTCATCGCGGCGAATAACAGTATCGGGACAAAGACTCTGGGCACGGCTCCGGTGCAGGGTTGGGTGTCGAATGCGACGCCGGGAGTATGCAGCTTTACGTCAGCGGCGCTGCCCGGGCAGGTAAGTTACAACGGGAACTGCGGTGACGGATTTTATCCGGACGGAACGGAGGGCTGCACGGAGACAGGGGGGTGCGAAATTTTCGGCACGGCCACAACGCCGGCGATTACCAGCATTGCGGAGCCGCCTCCGGCGCCGCCCGCGGCAAGCGCAGCCACGCTCTCGTGGGCACAGGGGACGTGGACGGGCGGGTGGGTGAATTCGCTGGTGACAAATTCAAGCTTTGGCAACGCGGCAAGCGGCAAGGGCGTGGCGATCTGGGATCTCGATAATGAGCCGGCCTGGTGGGATGCCGTTCATCGCGATGTGCATCCGGTGCCTTCGACCTATGACGAAGTGACACAGGGTGGGATTGGTACGGCTCTGGCCATCAAGACCGTCGATCCGACCGCCGAGGTAAGCGGGCCGGTAATCGACTATTGGTGGAATTATTTTTATTCGAAGAAGGATATCGAGAAAGGCTGGGGTACGGGACCGTGTTATGAGCCGTGGGACGCACCGGCGGACAGGACCGCGCACGGCGGCGTGCCGATGATCGAGTACTATCTGCAGCAGTTCAAGGCAGCGGAAGCAACGTACGGCATGCGCTTGCTGGATTATGTAGATATCCATGGGTACTTTGCGCCGGATTATCCGGCGGGCAGTGGTAACTCAGTTGGGTTGACGACGGGTGGAGATACGGGGGCGCAGCAGGTTCGACTGAACTCGACGCGATCTCTTTGGGACCCGACTTACACCGATCCGAATTTTCCGCAGCCAAACTACACGGCGGATTCGAACTATACGAGTAACTGCTCCACGCCATTGCAGGCGCCACAGGCGATCCCCATGCTGCAGTCGTGGGTGGCGAGCAGCTATCCGGGGACGAAGACGGCGATCGATGAGTACAACTTTGGCGGCCTCGAAACAATCAATGGTGCGCTGACGCAGGCGGATGTTCTGGGAATCTTCGGGGCGTACGGGCTGGATCTGGCGACGCTGTGGCCAACGACGAGTTACTCGGAACAGGGGCCGGGTAATATGGCATTCGCTATCTACCGGAACTACGACGGGGCGAAGTCGACGTTCGGGAATATGGCGCTGGCATCGACGAGCGCGAACCAGGGGCAGCTCTCGGTCTACGGGGCGCTGCGGACCTCGGATCAGGCGGTGACGGTGGTGGTGATCAACAAGACGTTTGGGGCGCTGACCAGCACGCTTTCGCTGGGGAATCTGACGGCGGGCGGAAGTGCGAAGGTCTATCAGTACACGGCTGCGAATCTGGCGGCGATTGTTGCGCTGCCGGATCAGGTGGTGACGCCACCGGCAGCGGGATCTTCGATGAGTACGATCAGCAGTTATTCGTTTCCTGCGGCGAGCATTACACTCTTCGTCATCCCGCAGTAGGGCGGGGTGGCGGCGCGGGCGTTGACGGCGGGTGAGATTCCTGCTTTGCTGGCGGAGTGCATCCTCTGCGGCTGATTCTCGGGATTGCGTGTCTGGTGTCGGCGCTGCTGGACGCGTTTGAGACGGTGATTTTGCCGCGACGCGCGACGGGGCGGTTCCGGCTGACGCGGCTGTTCTACATCCTTACGTGGAGACCGTGGCGGTGGGTGGCGCGGCGGGTGCGGGCAAGTCGCAAACGCGAGACGATGCTCAGCTTTTATGGGCCGCTGTCGCTGGTGTTTCTGATTGCCATGTGGGCGGGGGCTCTGCTGCTGGGGTTTGCTCTCGTTTATTCCGGGCTGTCCGCGCCGTTCATCGATCCGCGCGGGATGCGGCATCCGTTTGTGACCGATCTGTACGCGAGCGGAACGACGCTCTTCACGCTGGGGCTGGGCGATGTGGTGCCGAACAGCCTGCCGGTGCGAATCCTTGCGGTGATGGAGTCGGGGATGGGGCTGGGATTTGTGGCGCTGGTGATCGGCTATTTCCCGGTGCTGTACGGGGCGTTTTCGCGGCGGGAAGTGAACATCGCGCTGCTGGATGCGCGGGCCGGGTCGCCACCGACGGCGTATGAGCTGATCAAGCGGCATTCGTTCGAGGGCGGGGGACTGGCGCTGATCAAGCTGCTGGAGGAGTGGGAGCGCTGGGCGGCGGAGCTGCTGGAAAGTCACATTTCGTATCCGCTGCTGTGCCTTTTTCGTTCGCAACACACGAGCCAGAGTTGGCTGAGCGCGCTGACCGCGATCCTTGATACCTGCGCTCTGCTGATTGCGAGCGTGCAGGAGCACAGCGCGCGGCAGGCACAGCTGACGTTTGCCATGGCGCGCCATGCGTTGGTGGACCTGTCGCAGATTCTGTCGCAGGGGCCGCTCGGGAGCCACGGGGATCGGCTGCCGGCGGAGAAATTTCACCTGATTTACGATCGGCTCTGCACCGCGGGAGTGAGTGTGTGCCGCGACGACCAGAGCAGCGCGCGGCTGAACGAGCTTCGCCGGATGTACGAAGGATATGCCGAGGCGCTGAGCCGGTATCTGGAGATGCCGCTGCCGCCGTTTTTCATCGAACATCCGAAGAAAGACAACTGGCTCACGGTGGCGCGGGTTCGTGCCGAGGCCGAAGGCGGGGAACAGGTAGCCACTTCCGCGTCGCCGCATAGCGAAGAGCATCTGTTCTGAGGCGTTTTGCGAAGGGCGCGCTCCGCCGCCGAACGCGCACAGCGCAAGGCTGCCACTGCGGAGGTCGGAATCAGTCCCGCTTCCAGAACGAGGGTGGTTCGATACCGAGCGCGCGCAGGTAAACGTATGCCTGGCCACGGTGGTGAATCTCGTTTTCTATGGCGTACTGAATGGTTCCGACTCCGGGCATTTCCCACAGGTCGAACACCTTATCCACTTCGCTGAAGCGGGAAGCGGGGATTCTGGGGAACTTCGCGTCGAGTTCGACGGTTTGCGTGTCCCACAGGCGCAGCAGCTCGGTTTTGGTGGTGGGTTTGGCGGCCTTGTATTCTTCCCATTTGCCGGTGGAGACGCCCTCGACGACGGGGGTGGTCATCCCGATGAGCTCGGAGGCCATCTCCGCAAAGGGGCGCATGCCTCCGATGGAAAACTGAAAGAGCTGGTCTTCAGGAAATGCTTCGATGGTACGGCGGGTGAGGCGCCGGTTTCTTTGCCAGTCCTTCAGGAGATCGTCCGCGGTGAGGACGGGGACTGATGTTGTTTCGGTTGCCATTGTGATTCCTCCTTTATGCGGCCCTTGTGGGGTTAGTTTTAACTGTAGGAGGCATTCCCGACAGCATCTGTCGTAAATTCGACAGAGGATGGTTTCTGCATGTACGACCCGATCATGCGTGTGTTTATGGTTCTGGAAATCCTGCAGGCGCGGGATTATGTGTCTGGAGCCGAGCTGGCTGCACGGCTGGAAGTGGACCTGCGTACTGTGCAGCGCTACATCGTTCGCCTGAAGGACCTGCAGATACCGATTGATTCTTCGCGAGGGGTGGGCGGGGCTTACCGGTTGCGGCCTGGTTTTCGCTTGCCGCCTTTGCTGCTGACGAACGAGGAGGCGTTCGCGCTCTCGCTGGGACTGCGGGCGTTGCGTCAGATCGGGCTCTCGGCATTTGCGCCGGCGACAGAGAGCACGCTGACCAAACTGGAGCGGGTAATGCCGGAGAAGCTGCGCGAGAGCATCAGGACGGTCGAGGATGTGGTTGCCCTCGAACCGGGTCCGTGGGTGGTTTCTACCTCGGTGGAAGCCCTGGTTCGCGCAGCCTCCGCTATCCGCGCCGGCAGAAGGATTCGCTTTGGGTATCGATCGCACGACGGCGCTGCTTCGCGGCGGCTGATCGAGCCATATGGCGTGATCCATACGGACGGAAGGTGGTATCTGATCGGTCACTGCCTTTCCCGGCGAGCGCTGCGCACATTTCGGATGGATCGTATTACGGATATGGAAATTCGCGCGGCGACGTTTCGACGTCCCGCGGGGTTTGACGCGCAACGTTACCTGCACGAACACATGCCGTTTGTGCAATCGGAATATCAGATCGACGTATGGGTCGACATGCCGTTGGAAGAAGTGGAGCGCAACGTTGCGCCGTGGAGAATCGCAACCGAGGCGGAGGGTGGAGGGACGCGGCTCCGGTGCGGACGCGACCGGCTGGAGATGCTGGCCGCGCTGTTGCTGAGTCTGGGGCGCCGCATTGTGGTGCGCAACCCCATGGAGCTGCGGCGGACTTTCCGGAGGATGGCTCGGCAGGCCATGGAGGCGGGGCGGGAGTCCACTAAAGCTAAGGCGCAGGGCTAGCGAGGAGCAGGTACGGGCTCGCTAGCGTTGCGTTAGGAAGGTCACTTGCGGGAGCCGGAACCAGATGGCGTCGCCGTCGAATTGAATGGTGAGGAGATCGCGAAGCGCGGGTGAGGCGGTAGTAAAGAGGCGGCGCAACTCTGCAACGCGGTCGGGGGGAGTCCTGGAGCGGCGCACCCAGTCGTCGAAGTCCATGCCGCGCTGGCTTTCGGTGTAGTGGTCGGTGACATCGCGCTGGATGGCGAGGCCGGCGTTGTGCAGGAAGGTGCGCCAGGCGCTGAGCCGATAGCTGCGGACATGGGACGGGTCGCGCAGCTTTTCGATGTTCTGGAGTTGAGCGTCGAGGTCTTCGTCTTCTGGACCGTAGTTGTCGACGATAACGACTTTGCCGCCAGGTTTCGTGACGCGTGCCATTTCGCGGACGGCGGCGGCGTTGTCGGCGAAGTGGTGTGAGGCGAGACGTACTGTGACGATGTCGAATTCGGCGCCGGCGAAGGGGAGTGTCTCGGCGGGGCCTTGTTTTGTGAAGACGTTGGTGAGGCCGCGCTGGGCGGCGTTTTTCGCGGTTTCAAGGAGCATGGCGTTGGTGAGGTCGTAGGCGACGATCTTCTGTACGTGGGGCGCGAAGGCGAGCGCGGTGTGGCCGGCTCCGGTAGCGATGTCGAGGACCGTGTCGGTGGCCTTTGGCGCGGCGAGGGCGACGAGGGTGTTGAGGGCGGTCTGATCGCTGTGGCCGGCGCTGGTGGAGTAGGCTGCGGCGGTAGAGCCGAACTGGGCCTGGACCTTCTGGTGGACTTCCTTTTCTGCCGCATCGTTCGCCATTTCACGATGCTAGAGCTTGCATCGACAGGAAGTCGAACTCCGCGTCGTTCGCAAAGCGATTTTTGTGACGTGGCTCACAGCCAGGGCCTTTCTGTGACAGCTACAGTTCGGGTAGTTTCCGGGCGCGATTTATAAGGATGCAGGTTTTGCGCAGCGCACGGGTGCGAGGTCCCCTATCAAGACGGCGATCCAGAAATTCATTGGGGCGAGTGTGGCGCTCGGCGTCTTCGCGGCGTGTGGGCAGCAGCTTCAACGTGTTCCTGTTGCGCCCGCGGTTGCGGAGTTCATGCATTTTCTCGTTGCGAATCGAGCCCAGCTGCAGGCGAGCGTCGCGCAGAGTGCGGGGATTACGGTCGAGTATCCGCGGGAGGGCTCGCTGTTCCCGTCGGACATGGTCGCGCCGCTGTTTCAGTGGGTCGACCCCAACAAGGATGCGGCGGTCTGGCGGGTGCAGGTGATCTTCGCGGAGCGTGGTCCGAAGATTCGGCAATGGTCGTTGGGCGAGAAGATGCAGATTGGGCCGCTGGACGACTCGCTGGTGGGATATGTGCCGCCGACGCTGACGCCGGAACAGGCGGATTCGCACACATGGCGGCCCGATGCGAAGACGTGGGAGGAGATCAAGAAGCACTCGCAGCGCGGCTCCGCTTCGATTCGTTTCAGCGGCTACAGAGGCCAGGACGACCGGCAACCGATTTCGACAGGGCAGGTGACGATTGCGACGTCGCCCGATCCGGTGGGCGCGCCGATTATGTATCGCGATGTGCCGCTGATTCCGCCGCCGCCGGAGAGCGAAGAGCGGGGCGTAATCAAGCCGCTGCCGGATTCGGTGCTGCCAAAGATCAAGTGGCAGCTGCGGTACGTGTCGCAGGCCGAGAGCAAGACGGTGATGACGGGGCTGCCGACCTGCGCGAATTGCCACAGCATGGCGCGGGATGGCAAGACGCTGGGTATCGATGTGGACGGGCCGCAAAACGACAAGGGGCTGTACGCGCTGATCCCGATTAAGCCGGTCAGCACGATGAGCAACGATTACGTGATCCACTGGAGCGCGTTCAGCGAGGAGCGGGCGCAGAAGCGCTTCGGTTTCATGTCGCAGGTGTCGCCGGACGGAAAGTATGTGATCACGTCGATTGACGTGCCGCATGCGCATGGGACGCGCGTGGTGGACCGGCTCTACAACGGGTTCTATCGCAATTATGGATTTGGGCAGGTGTTTTTTCCGACGCGTGGGGTGCTGGCCTGGTACAGCCGCGAGAGCGGAAAGCTGACGCCGCTGCCGGGCGCGGACGATCCGGGGTTTGTGCAGACGAGCGCCTTCTGGAGTCCGGACGGGAAGTATCTGGTGTATTCGCGGGCGGTGGCGAAGGATCCGTACGCGCCGGGGCAGAAACAGGCGACGTACGCGAACGACCCGAACGAGACGCAGATTCAGTACGACCTGTATCGGATTCCGTTCAACGACGGGAAGGGCGGGACGCCGGAGCGAGTGGTGGGCGCTTCGGAAAACGGGATGAGCAATAACTTCCCGAAGGTTTCGCCGGATGGGAAGTGGATAGTTTTTGTCGAGTGCAGGAACGGCCTGCTCATGCGGCCGGACAGCAAGCTGCACATTGTGCCATTCGAGGGAGGGACGGCGCGGCCGCTGGCTTCGAATTTGCCGGTGATGAATTCGTGGCACACGTTTTCACCGAACGGACACTGGCTGGCGTTTTCTTCGAAGAGTCCGTCGCTCTACACGGAGCTGTATCTGACGCACATCGATGCGGAGGGAAACGCGAGCCCGGCGATTCTGGTGGAGAATGCAACGGCGTCGAATCGCGCGGTAAATATTCCGGAGTTCGTGAATGTAGGGCCGGGGGGACTGGAGCGGATCGACACGCCGGCGACGGATTTTTATCGGATGTTCGATGAAGCGGTGCAGCTCTCGGACAAGAAGCAATATGATGCGGCGATTCCGGCGTGGCAGAAGGCGGTGTCGCTTGATCCTGAGGACGCGCGCGCACATAACAACCTGGGGGTTGCGCTGGCCGGGGCGGGAAAGATGAGCGCGGCGGTGGAGGAGTATCGAAAATCGCTGGGGCTGAATGCGAACAGCTCGCAAACGGAAAACAACCTGGGCAGCGCGCTGGCGCAGGAGGGCAATCTTGAAGAGGCGCGGCAGCATTTCGAGAATGCGTTGCGGATCAATCCTGACAATGCATCGGCAGAGGTGAATTTAGGAAATGCGCTGTCGGCGGAGGGCGGCCACACGCAGGAGGCGATCGATCTGCTGGGGAAGGGGCTTGCGGCATTGCCGAATTCTCCCGATGGGCAGAATGGTTTGGGTGTGGCGTTGGCGCACGAGGGAAACCTGAATGACGCGACGCCGCATTTGCTGAAGGCGGTGGAGTTGGCTCCGCAGGATGCGGGCTATCGATCCAACCTGGGTCGCGTGCTTGCGGCGCAGGGACGCTTTGCGGATGCGCTGCCGCAGTTTGAGCAGGCGGCGGCGCTGAGCAATCGGCAGGATCCTGGGGTGCTCCAAATGCTGGCGGCGATGGAGTCGGAGACGGGGAAGTTTGCCGAGGCTGTATCGACAGCGCAGACCGCTATGGAGCTGGCGAAACAACAACAGAACGATGCTCTGGCGGCATCGTTGGAGGCGAATCTCTCGCGTTATCGGGCGCAGGCGCTGGGCCAGACGCAGGGTGGGGTCGGGGGTCCGCGCTAAGTGCGCGGGGAGCGAGCCATGGCGGAAGAACTCCAAAGTCGGCCGCTCAGGAGCGAGAAGCCCGGTGTGGAGCGTGTTGTTGCCGGAGGAGGAGACGATCGCCTGCAAAGGGGCAGCGAAAATCCATCTTTCGATGGAGGCGGTGCGGTGACGCCGGGAATAGTCTCACCTGTTCCCCAGAGAAGTGGAGCCCAGGTGGGCGGAGGTTGGATCGAGCAGTTTGCGGACGCGCCGGATGTTCTGAAAAGCGAGCCCGAGCAGGCGACCGTGGTGTGGGCGCGGGGCATGGCCATTGGCGGCGGCGATTTTGTAACCATGGCTGGTCCTTGTTCGGTGGAAACCGAGCGCCAGCTGATGGAGACCGCGGAGCGCGTGGCGGCGGCTGGTGCGCGGGTGCTGCGCGGGGGCGCATTTAAGCCGCGGAGTTCTCCGTACGCTTTTCAGGGGCTGGGCCTCGATGGGCTGAAGCTACTGGCCGCGGCGCGCGAAGCGACGGGTCTGGCGATCGTGACCGAGGTGATGGCGGCGGCGGATGCTCCGCTGGTGGCCGAATATGCTGACATTCTGCAGATCGGCTCGCGGAGCATGGAGAACTACGCTCTGCTGGAAGCGGCCGCGCGGACCGGCAAGCCGATTCTGCTGAAGCGGGGCATGGTGGCTACGGTGGCCGACCTGCTGCGGTCGGCGCAATGCATTGTCAGCTACGGCAATCCCAACGTCATCTTGTGCGAGCGGGGCATTCGCACCTTCGAGACCGCCACGCGGAACACTTTCGATGTGACCGCGATTGTGGTGCTCAAGGAGATATCGCGCCTGCCGGTGATTGCCGATCCGAGCCACGCGGCGGGGCGGCGGCGGTTCGTTCCAGCACTGGCGCGCAGTGCTGTGGCTGCGGGAGCCGATGGACTGATCGTCGAGGTGCACCCGCATCCGGACGAGGCGTGGAGCGACGGCGAGCAGTCGCTGACTTTTGCGGAGTTCGACGCGATGATGGCGGAGCTGGCTCCATGGTGCGAGCTGCGAGGCGCGCGGAGCTGTGTGCTGGAGACGCTGCCATGAGGCGCGGCGTGGCAGCTGCAATCGGGATGAGCGCAGTTTTGTTGCCGGCGCTGCTGTGCGGGTTGCCGCAGCAACAGCGGGCGAGCCACGCAGTTCATCAACAAGGTGAGGCTGCTTCGGTGATCTTTACTGCTGCGCCGGCGTATCGATCGCTGGCGGCGCTTGCCGGGCGGGAGCGGTTTCCGCAGGGGGCGCAGCTGATGGTGTTGCGGGAGGGGCATGCAGAGCCGCTTGTACCGGAGCTGGCCGCGAGCGCCGATGCCAGCGTGTCGTTTGACGCGAAGACGGTGCTGTTTGTGGGGAAGAAGGACGCAGACGATCCCTGGGGGATTTGGGAAGTTGCGGCTGATGGCGGTGCGCCACGGTTGGTGCTGGCCGGGTCGACGGATTTGATTCGTCCGCTTTGGATGCCGGATGGTCGGTTGGTGTACGCGCGGCGTGGGCCACGAGGATTTGCGCTGGAGTCGGAGGCACTCGATGGATCGAGTGCCCTGCAACTCAGTTATCTGCCCGGGAATTTTGTTCCCGACGACGTGCTGCGCGATGGGCGGGTGTTATTTGAGTCGGGCTTTCCATTGGGTGCGGGGGCGAAGCCAGAGATGTTTTTGGTTTATGCGGATGGAAGCGGGGTCGAGTCCGTTCGCTGCGATCATGGCGCCGGATCTGCAAACGAGGGCCGGGAGCATGGGCGGCAGATGAGCCTGGACTCCAAGGTAGCTGGCGCTGGCGACATCGTTTTTGTACAGGAAGGGCGGCTGGCGCGGTTTACTTCGGCGAAGGCTGACGAAGAGGCGGTCGCTGCTCCCGCTGGGGAGTATGCCGGGGATGTTGCAGAGTTCCCGGATGGGCTCTGGCTGCTGGCAGTGCGAAGACCGGGACAGAAGCGGTTTGCACTGGCGGCCTGGAAGCCGGGTGCGGAATCAGTGGTCACAGTCATCCAGGATGCGGGGCGGGATCTGATCGATCCGGTGGTGGTCGCGCCGCACGCGGTGCCGAACCGGCATCCTTCTGGCTTGCATGATTGGGCGTTTGGAAACTTGCTGGCGCTCGATGCGCGGCAGTCGAGAAGCGGGGCGCTTTCGGTTGCGCCTGCTTCAGTGCGGGCGGAGACCCTGGGGAGCGATGGGCGCGTGGTCTCTCTGGGGACGGCGCCAGTCGAGAAGGACGGCTCGTTCTTCGTGCAGGCGGCGGGTGACAGGGCCCTGCGATTCATCCTGCTGGATGCGGAGGGCAAGACTTTGAGGCAGGAGCAGGGGTGGTTCTGGGTGCGGCGTGGCGAGCAGCGCATTTGCGTCGGCTGCCACACCGGGCCGGAGCGTGCGCCGGAGAACCGCGTGCCGGAAGTGCTGCTGCGGACGACGATTCCCGTGGGTCTGACCGGCGGGGCCGCGAACGGGGCTGAACGAGCTGGCGGGTCGATGCCGGGAGGCCACTGAATGCAACTGTCGTTGTTACTTATTGTCGGATTGGCTTCGCCTGCCATGGGGCAGGTGGCGCCGCACGTCTCTCATTCGCCAGTGGGGTCGTCGCAGGTCACAGTGGCGCCGCATGCCCCAGGGGCGAAATCGGCGATTCGTCTTGAGGACGCGACAGCGAAGTCCGGAATCGACTTTACGCACAGCTTTGGGTCGGCAAAGCTCGGATCGTTGCTGGAGGGGACGGGTTCGGGATGTGTTTGGTTCGACTACAACAACGATGGTCTGCCGGATCTTTACGTGCTGAGCGGCCGTCCGCTGGACGACTCAATGCATCCGTATCCGCTGAAAGATAAGCCGCAGCCTCCGCCGCACAACCACCTGTACCGCAACAACGGCGATGGGACTTTTACGGATGTTACTGAGAAAGCCGGGCTCGATCCGGATATGTACGCCATTGCTGTGACTGCCGCCGATTACGACAACGACGGCTATGTGGATTTACTCGTGACCGGTTATGGAAAGACGACTCTCTATCACAACAATGGTAACGGAACGTTTACCGATGTTACGGGAAAGGCCGGGATCAAAGTCGATGGATGGGCAATCAGTTCGACGTGGCTGGATTATGACCGTGACGGCTGCGTGGATTTGTTTGTTGGCCGCTATGTCAAGTTCGATCCAGGCTACCACAAATATTACGCTGCGGATAATTACCCTGGGCCGCTGGACTATGAGGGCGAGACCAACAAGCTGTTTCACAATAACTGCGACGGAACCTTTACCGATGTCACGGACAAGTCGGGCATAGGGGCTTACATCGGCCGGACGATGGGAGTGACGGCGGCGGACTTCGACGGCGACGGATGGACAGATATCTATGTCGCGAACGACAGGACGGAGAACTTTCTCTTCCACAACAAGCATGACGGCACTTTCGAAGAGATCGCGAACGATGCCGGAGTGGCGTACGGGCAGAACGGCGAGGCGACGTCGTCAATGGGGCCGGTTTTCGCGGATATTACGGGCGACGGGTTACTCGATCTATGGGTGAGCGACGCGCACTATAACCGCCTGATGAAGAACAACGGCAAGGGCGGGTTCGACGATATTGGGATCGCGTCGGGGCTGTCGCAGGCGAATGCGCAATATGTGAGTTGGGGTACGGGCGTCTACGATTTCGACAACGATGGATTACTCGACATCCTGGTGGTTCACGGTGGACTGATTCAGATGATCCCGCAGGAGCACTCGGTGTTTCGCGGTCTGGGTGAAGGTCGGTTCGAGGATGTTTCGGAACTGTCGGGCAGCGTGTTGGGGACGAAGACGGTGGCGCGTGGAGCGTGTTTTGCTGACTACGACAACGATGGGAAGGTCGATGCGTTCGTAGTGAACCTGGGCGGGCGGGGTGTGCTGCTGCACAACGTTTCGACAGGGACCGGGCATTGGATCGCGATCAAGCTCACAGGGTCGAGGAGTAGCCATGATAAGAGTGGGAGCAACCGCGATGGGATTGGCGCGCGCGTGGAGGTGTGGGCCGGTGGGCGCAGACAGACAGCCGAACGCGTAGCTTCGTCCGGATATCTTTCGCAGGATGATGCGCGGCTGCACTTCGGGCTGGGGGCTGCGGCGAAGGTCGACAAAATTGTTGTGCACTGGCCGAGTGGGCGTTTGCAGACGCTGGAGAACCAGCCGGTTGACAGCGTACTGACGGTCGAGGAGCCACAGTGAGGCGGCGCTCTGTACTGGCGGCAATGTGTGCGGGAGCAATGTGTGCGGCTCTGTGGCAGCCAGGGCCGGCGCGGATTGCTGCTCAGTCGTTGGCGCCGCCTGAGGAGCGTTATGCATCGCCGCTGGAGCTGCTGCTGTCGCCGGATGGGACGCGGCTGTATGTGCTGTGCCAGGGGGCGGATGAAGTACGAGTGCTGAATTCGGTTTCGGGTGCTGTCTTGCAGACGATTCCCGTGGGGCATGTACCGCGGGGGTTCTCGTTGTCGCCGGATGCCAGGCGATTACTTGTGGCCAACTCCTGGGACGATACTGTCACCGTCATTGATACACAGAAGGGCAGGGTGATGGCTACGTGGGGAACGGGCTTCGAGCCATCCAGTGTTGTTGAAGATCGGGCGGGGAAGTTACTTTATGTCGCCGACCGTATTAGCAACGATGTTATGGTTCTCGACGCGACTACAGGTGAGAAAAAGTCCACATTGACGGCGGGACGCGGGGCCAGTTATATGACTATGGCGCCGGATGGCAGCCAGTTATATGTCACGCATGTCTACCCAAACCCGACGGCGTACCGGACACCACCCAGATCGGAGATCACGGTAATCGATCCAGCCAGGGCGCGGTTGGTCGATCGCCTGTTATTGCCCGATATTGCCGGAGTCTTTCATGTGGCGATTTCACTGGACGGAAGGCTCGGGGTTGCGGCCGAACTGCATCCGAAGAATCTGGTGCCGATGGCGCATGTCGAGCATGGCTGGATTTTCGGTAATACGCTGACGGTGTTTGGCGCGGATGTGGGACGCAGCGTCGAAATTCCGCTGGATGAGCTGGACAGGTACTATGCTTTGCCGTTCGGTGTAGCGATAACTCCGGATAAGTCGCGATTCTATGTGACGCATGGCGGTTCGAATTGCGTTACGGTAATCGACGTGCGGCGGATGTTGAGCTATATCAGGGAGCATCCGGAGCCATTCGCGGAGGACTTATCGGCGAGCGCGCATTATGTGGTTGCGCGCATCGCGGTCGGGAAGAATCCACGGGGTTTGGTGATGAGTCGCGATGGAGCGCGGCTGTATGTGGCGAACCGGCTGGACGATTCGATCAGCGTGATCGACACCCGAGCGCTGGACGTGGCGCGGACAATTCGGCTGGCGGGACCGGAGAAAATTTCGCCTCTGCGGCGGGGTGAGCAGACTTTCTATACGGCGAAGTATGCGTTCGAGGGCCAATTTGGGTGCTCGAATTGCCATATCGATTCGACTTTCGACGGCCTGCAGTGGGATCTGGAGCCGGACGGGTTCGGGAAGGACATCGTCGACAACCGGCTGCTCGAAGATCTGCGGGGGACGGAACCGTTCAAGTGGAACGGAGGCAATCCGTCGATTGCGGTGGAGTGCGGAACGCGGACGGAAACATATTTCTGGCGATCGCAGACTTTCGACGACCGCACGCTGGCGGACGTGGTGCTGTATATCCGGCATCTGCCGTTACGGCCCAATCGTTTTCGCGCGGCGGGCGGGGACCTGACTCCGGCGCAGGAGCGGGGGCGAGCGATCTTCAATCGCACGGTGGACAAGCTGGGGCAGCCGATTCCAGAAGGAAACCGGTGTAGCTTTTGTCACAGCGGAGCAAAGGGAACAAGCCAGAAGTCATTCGACGTGGGAACGGGCAAGGCGACAGACAACAGCGGGTTGCTGGATACACCGCAGCTGATGAACGTTGCGCTGACAGCGCCTTATCTGCACGATGGTTCGGCTAAGTCGCTCGAAGAGATTTGGACGGTCTACAACCCGCACGATAAGCACGGGCGAACGAACGACCTGACCAAAGATGAGCTGAACGACTTAGTGGAATATCTGAGGACGCGATGACTCACCACAGAGGACGCAAAGGTTGCAGAGGTGAAGCAAGGGTGTTCGTGCGGGCCCTGGTATCGATCGCGATGCTGGCGTCGATTTCGGTAGGGCAGAGCCAGCAGCGACCAGCGCCGAGGGTTCACGCGATCGCGCAGCAGCCCGGAGTGCCGGCGATGCCGCGATTCCAGTTTGAGAATTTCACGACGGCGAATGGGCTGCCGGACAACCATGTCTTCTCCGTGCTGGTGGATGGGGATCGTGTGTGGGCGGGTACAGAGAATGGCCTGACGGTTTACGAGAACGGCATTTGGAAGACTTACACGACGGCGGATGGTTTGGCGCATCGCGCGGTGTTGTCGCTGGCGCTCGACGAGCGGACCGGAGATGTGTGGGCGGGAACGATGGGTGGGTTAAGCCGGGTGTCGGCTGGGCGGATCGACACGTTCACGCAACTGAATTCGGGGCTGAGCAACGATGTGGTCTATGGCGTTGCAGTAGAAGGCGAGAACGTCTGGGTGGGGACCGCGGCCGGCGCTTGCCGGCTGAATACGCGGACGGGGGAGTGGTCGCTCTACAACGAGCGCAACACGCCGATGACGGAGATCTGGGCTTACGGAGTTTCGGCAGCGGCGGACAAGGTCTATTACGCGGTGTGGGGGAGCGGGCTGCTGGAGCTGAACCAGAAGACGGGTGTGTGGGATAAGTATGACGATCCGGACGGCGAGAACGAAACCGTGCTGCTGAAAGATCAGGGACTGATCCACGAGATTACTACGTCGGTCAGTTATATCGATGGCGTTGTATGGGTGGCGACTTACTTCGGCGACAGCCACTATGACGGACGTCACTGGCACAACTTTCTGACAAAGGACAGCGGGTTGCCGAGTAATTTCACGAATACGGTCAGGGGCATCGACCGGAACCGGGCCTGGTTTGGGACGGATAAGGGGCTCGCTTACTACGACGGAACGAACTGGGCAGTGTATCGGCCGGCATTCGATACCGGAAAGCCGGAGATGACCGTGCGGGATGGGCAGGGGAAGGTGACGGAGATTCCGGTAGAGTCGGCTCCGGCGCATAACTACATATTGGGAATTGATTTCCAGGGCCGCGACATCTGGGTCGCGACTGCAAAGGGACTCAGTCACGGAATATATCAACGTTAAGGAGAGTTATCTATGAGTGCTGTGGAAGAATTGCTTGCTGGGCTCGCGCAGGCGCCCATTGAGAAGCGCGCGATTACTAACCATGGGGTTCTGAACGAGGCGTATGCCTATGCCAAGCCCAGCTCGTTTTCGCGGGGGATGCGCATCGATCTGAACGGGCTGGCTATCCTGCTGATCTCGGGGACGGCGAGCATCGATGAGGCGGGGGTGAGCGTTCACATTGGGGATTTTCGCGCGCAGATGCGGCGCACGCTGAGCAACATCGGCGGCCTGTTGGCGGTCGAGGGCGCGACGTGGAAGGACATCGTGCGGACGACCTGCTACCTGCGCGATATTGAGCGCGATTATGAGGCGTTCAACGAGGAGCGGACGGCGTTTTTCAAGGCTGAAGGGCTTGATCCGCTGCCGGCTTCGACGGGTATTCAGGCCATCTTGTGCCGGCCGGAATTGCTGATCGAGATTGAGGCGATCGCGATGTTCCGGACCCAGAAGAAAGAAGAGCAGTAGCTGTGGGGCGTCGTGAAAAGGCGGTGCGGACGGGGGCGGCGCTGGCCGTTGTGCTGGCGCTTGCGACCGGATCGGGAGCACAGAGCGCCGGGCCAGGATCGCCGGCGCCGGGGCCGGGGTGTGCCTGCGGCCAGCATCCGCCGGGGCAGACGCCGGATCGGACCGTAGCTCCGTACGCGGGAGAGCCTGAGGATTTGCAGCCCTATGCGAAGTTCTCGCAGCCGTATGACGTGAATTATGTGCAGCCGAATCGATATTTTGGGGCCGGGCGCGACATTCCTGAGCCGACGGACATTGGCGAGGTGCGGATCGGGTTTATTGGGCCGATTGAGAAGCAGGCGGACCAGGTCTTTGGCTTGCGGATGCTGCACGGGGCGCAGCTGGCGATCGATGAGGCGAACGCGCGCGGCGGATACGGGGGGAAGCCATTCCGTTTGATGGTGCACGACGACTACAACAACTGGCAGTTTGGGTCGGAGTACGGCGAACAGCGGCCGACTACGCCTTCGATCTGGGGCTCGCCGTCGGATGAAGCGGTCAAGATGATTTACGACGAGCGAGACTGGGCTATCTTTGGGTCGATTAGTTCGGAAAGCACGCACATTATTTTGCGCGTTGCCCTGCGCGGGGAAATTCCGATCGTGAACTCGGCGTCGACCGATCCGACGATACCTGAGACTTACATTCCCTGGTACTTCACGGATATTCAGGACGATCGGGTGCAGTGTTTTACGCTCGCGCGGCGCATTTATACGGAGTTAGGGCTGAAGCGGGTGGCGCTGCTGCGGGTGAATAACCGCTACGGGCGCTTCGGGGTAATCAAATTTCGTGATGCGGCACGGCGGCTGGGGCATCCGGTGGTGATCGAGCAGAAGTATCTGCCGGGAGATACGGATTTTCGGCGGGAGCTGCACATCATTCAGGATTCGCGCGCCGATGGGATTGTGGTGTGGGGGGATGAGGCGCAGGCGGCGGGAATTTTGCAACAGATGCGCGAGCTGGGAATGAAGCAGCGGGTTTTCGGGAGTTATCGGACGCTGGGGGATGAGTTGCTGGCGCAGGCGGGAGCGGCGGCGGAGGGGTTTGAGGCGGTGTTCCCCTATGATCCTTCGCGGACGGATTATAAGTGGGTGGAGTTTGGGCAACGATTTGAAAGTAGGTTCAACGAGAAGCCGGAGCAGTTTGCGGCGCTGGCGTATGACGCAATGAATGCGCTGCTGGCTTCGATTTGTAAGGCAGGTTTGAATCGGGCGCGGATTCACGATGCGCTGTCGCAGATTTATGAGTATGACGGCGTGACGGGGCACATGGTGTTCGATCCGAATAACAAGAATGTTAGCCCGATGTATCTGGGGACGGTGCGGGGGGGGAGGTTTCGTACCGGGTGGCGACGATGGAGGCCAGCGATCGGCGATCAGCGATCAGCGATCAGAAAAAACTCAGTACGGTGTCGCCATACGCTCGCGTGGGGGAGGATGGGGTGAGTTATTTGGGGCCGCACACGGCCGATCTTCCTGCTGGGCAGGCGGCGATTGTTTTGTTTGGGCCGCATGCCGCCGAGGTTGCTGGGAGCGCGGCGGTGAAGACGGCGATGGGAACGGAGAAGCTGGCGTTGGTTGCCGTGGACAGCGGGCAGAACTGGGGTGCGGCATCGACGGAGCTGGTGCATGCGTTGATGGACGAGCATGCGCTGGCGGTGGTGGCGCTGGATCGGGATTGCGCGCATCTGGCGGAGCAGCTGGGGCTGAAGGTGTTTGTGCCGGTGGTGGCGCTGTCGGATGACAAGGCTTTGACGTCGACGAATGTGGCGTGGATTTTTCGGCTGCCTTCGACTATGGGGCCTGCTGAAGCGGTTCGTTTGGTGACGGAGGCGGCGCGGGTGAGCGGGGATAATCCGGAAAAATTGCGGGATGTGCTGGCTTCGGGGACGACGGTGGCGGGGGTTCGGTTCTTGTCGACGGGCGAACCGGCGCAGTAGTTGTCTGGGCAAAAGAGGACTTTTACGTACCTTCTTCCCCATCGGGCCGGAACGAATTCGGAATGGAGGCTTCGAAAACAGTTAGCGGCCGGACGGAGGGCGACCGGTGGGGGAGCGGCATCCTGAAATGGGATGGCGACGGTACTTCGAGCCGGAAGCCGAGTAAAGAGTTGTTCGGGGTAACCGGGGCGTAAGGGTACGCTGCTTGCTGTGGGGTGAACCTGGCCTTCGCTCGGTTTTGGGGTTGGGGTTTTCCTGCGGGGTGGGTGGTTGGTGGTCCCTAAGCGGTGGCGAGGCTGGGGGTGCGGGCGGGCGCCGCCTTCGTCTTCACTTTGGCTTTTTCGGTCTCTAACGTGATCAGTTCCCAGGCGGAGCGGTCGCGGAGGAGGCGGGAGACGAGCGCGGTATGCATGGCGTGGCCGGCGCGTTCGGCAACGACGTGGCCGAGGATGTGGTGGCCGGCGAGGGCGAGGTCGCCGATCAGGTCCAGAACCTTGTGACGGGCAAACTCATCGCGGAAGCGGAGATTGCCGTTCAGCACGCCCTGGCGCGAGAGCACGATGACACTTTCCTCTGTTGCGCCGCGGATGAGGCCCATGTCGCGGAGCTTCTTTTCGTCTTCGCGCCAGCCAAATGTACGGGCTGGAGCGATCTCGCGCTCGTAGGCTCCGGTGGCGAGGTCGACCGTGTATCCCTGCCGGCCGATGGGGGCGGGGAAGTCGATTTTGTAAGAGACGGAGTAGCCGTTGCCGGGGTAGACTCCGATGAATTTGTCGCCCTCGCGGACCTCGACGTTTTTGAGGATGCGGAGATATTCGCGGCGGCGGCGCTGGGATTTCAGACCGACTTCGCGAAAGGCCTGGGTGTAAGGGAGGGCGCTGCCGTCGAGAATGGGGAGCTCAAGGTTGTCGAGTTCGACGAGGACGTTATCGACGCCGGCGCCGAGCAGTGCGGAAAGCAGATGCTCGGTGGTTGAGATGAGGACGCCCTGGCGCATGAGGCTGGTGGCGTAACTGACTTTGGCGACGTTGCGGCCAATGGCGGGGATTTCGAATCCGTCGAGGTCGGTGCGGCGAAAGACGACCCCTGATCCGGCGGCCGCGGGAAGCAGGCGCATGCGGACAGGTGCACCGCTGTGAAGGCCAACGCCGGAAAACTCAATCGGGGAGGAAATCGTATTTTCCAGGTGCGATGAATCTGCCAAGCGTTTTCCTCAATGAAGACATAGACTACAACTGAATGTGAAAAGTTGTAGTGTGGCAAAATCGCCACAGTTGTTGTACCGAAGAGGACAGTATCAGGGAGAATTATATCCATGATAAAGGCAAATAAATCTCAAGGTTACGAGCATTTTTCCGATGCAAATGCGCTTGCTGACGCTGTGCCTGAGTTAATGGATCGGGTACGTGACCTTGTCGAAATTGAGTCGCCCAGTGATGACAAGCGTGCTGTGGATCGCTGCGCGGATGCGGTTGTGGAAATGGCGTCGGGACTGGGAGGGAGGGTGCGGAGGCATCGCCAGCGGAATTTTGGGGACGTGCTGGAGGTGCGATTTGGTCCCTCGGTAAAAAGCTCCCGGAAAGCTGCAACGGAGCAGTCCCCGGTGATGTTGCTGGGACATCTCGACACGGTGTGGCCCGTGGGGACGCTGAAGAAGATGCCGTTTCGGATCGCCGATGGGCGGGCGTGGGGGCCGGGCGTGCTCGATATGAAGGCGGGTGTGGCGATGGGGCTGACCGCGCTGGAGATGTTGCGAGAGAGAGATGCGCTGCAGCGGCCTGTCATTTTTCTGCTGAACAGCGATGAGGAGGTGGGGAGCACGGTCTCGCGGCCGATTACCGAGAAGCTGGCGCGGGAGTGCGCGGCGGTTTTTGTGCTGGAGCCGGCGCAGGGGCTGGCAGGGGCGTACAAGACAGCGCGCAAGGGGGTGGGGAATTACACCCTGCGGGTGACTGGAGTCGCGGCGCATGCGGGGGTGGACTTTGAGCGCGGGCACAGCGCGATCAGCGAGCTGGCCTGGCAGCTGGAGAAGGTACGGGGATTTACGGAGCTGGATCGGGGGCTGACGGTGAATGCCGGGGTGATCCGCGGGGGAACGCGGACGAACGTGATTGCCGCGGAGGCTGAGGCGGAAATCGATGTGCGCATTGCGCGCGCAAAGGATGCAGCTCGCATCGACAGGCGATTTTGCGCGCTGCGCGTTCGGGACCGCGGCTGCGTCCTGCACGTGGAGGGCGGCATGAATCGTCCGCCGATGGAACGAAGCCGCGCGACGGTGGCTCTTTTCAAGCGCGCCGCGACTTTAGGGGCACGGATGGGGTTCGAGTTGGCGGAATCTTCGACGGGTGGAGGTTCCGATGGAAACTTTACCGCGGCATTGGGCGTACCTACTTTGGACGGCATGGGCGCTGTCGGCGAGGGAGCGCACGCATCTCATGAATCGGTGCTGGTCAGGGATCTGATTCCGCGAACGGCGTTGCTGGCGGAGATGATTCGCCGGACCTGATCGGGCACGAAACTCAGGGGTCGCCCTGCTGCGCGAAAGGACATACCGATGCTGAAGGTGATGGAGATCGGGTTGCTGGTTGTAACGCTGTTGATTGTCCTTGGATTGGTGATGGCGGGCCAGCCGGAAGCGCCGCCGGTTTCGGAGCATGCTGTTGGGGCGCAGGAGCCTGGCGATGAGGCGCAGGAGTCGAAAGCGAGCTGAGGACGAGCTAAGAAGCGGTCAGCAGAGAAGCGGTTAGCTAAGAGGCGGTTAGCTAAGAAGCGGCTAGCCAGGATCGGTTAGCGAGAAAGCTGGTGGCGAAAAGCCCGCGGAATAGCGGGCCGGGAGCGATCTCTAAGGGGGTCAGCCAGCGGCTTGGGTCGATGGCGTTCTGAAGGCGCTGAGGCGGGACTCAACGCTTTCGATCATGCTGGCGACCAGGGCCAGCGGTAATCCCACAACATTGAAATAGCAGCCGTGGATGCGGGGAATCCAGCGTGCGGCCTGGCCCTGGATGGCGTAGGCGCCCGCCTTGCCGTGTGGCTCACCGGTGGCGATGTAGCGGGCAATGTCCTCTTCAGAGGGCGTGAGCATGGTCACCCAGGTGACCTCAGCGGCGACCTCGGTGATGGCGGTGTTTTGACCGGGGGCGAGGAGCGCGACGCCCGTGATCACCTGGTGGGTTGCGCCGGACAGCAGGCGCAGCATGCGGGCGGCGTCGGCATCGTCTTCGGGCTTGCCGAGGATTGCGCCGTTGGGGGCGACTACGGTGGTGTCTGCTCCGAGGATCATGGGCGTTTCGTCGTGGTTTTGGGTCAAGGCTTTATAGGCTGACGTCGCAGTCACGGCTTCGGCTTTTTCGCGAGCGAGGCGTAGAACGTAGCCGATGGGGGTCTCGCCGGGGCGTGGGTCTTCGGGGACTTCGGAGGGGATGACTTCGAAGGCGTAGCCCGCCTGCGCGAGGAGATCGCGGCGGCGCGGCGACGTCGAGGCCAGGACAAGCATGAGGAAATTATTGCAGAGGGGGCGACTACGGGCTGGGTCTTCGATAGAGGGTGGGACCGCGGAGGAAATCGGTGGGTCCGCCGATGGCTCCGCCGGCGATGAAGCCGACCGCGCCGCCGATACCGGTGATGACATCGCGGCCGATGCCCGAGAAATCGAGGGAGGAGTTGGTTTTGGGCGAGGCGATCTGGCCGACGGCGGCGCCGATTCCGAGGCCGGCACCGGCGCCGATACCCATTCCGGCGATGGTGGAGAGAGTGTAGCGGGTGAGCTTGACGGTGCGAACTTCAGCTCGGGCGAAGGTGAACTTCTCCCCTGAGGAGCGTCTGCGCGAGCAGGCGAGATTCTGGTCGTCGGCGGATTCGAAGAAACAGGTCCGGCTCTTTTTGTCCGAGGAGATGTGGATGTGCGTGCCGGGCTGCAGGGCCGCGAGGTGATGCCACGTGTCGGCGGGGGTCTGGGCGTGAGCCGCGACGCTGCTTGCTCTGACAATGACAAGAGCGAGGACGATGAGGGGAACAAAGCGAGGCAGAATTGGGAAAGCGGAAATTCGCAAGTCGGACCGTCCGGGCGCAGCGAGGTTGAAACCAAGTGCCCCATCCTATCAGCGAATGCGGTTGCGGCGCGGAAATTGATGGCTCACCGGGACGGGGTCAACCGCAATGGGAAGCCGATGATCCGTCTCACAATTTCCACACCTTATCGTAGGCTTCACTTGCCAAAGCGGCCGTACGCGCGCTGATCTCTTCGCTGCCCCATTTGGTCGCATGCTTCATTTCCTTGGGAATTTGAAAGCCGGCCTCGAGCAGAATGGATTTTTTGTCTGGGAAGTCTCTGTGCTTAAGCTTCTTGTTGAGATCTTTGGGAACTAGTAAAAGGTTCCCCAGTTGGCCAATTAATTCTTCATCGAAGCCGTTAGTGCCGATTAGCATTTGGGAAGCCACATGTTCAATTGTCATTTGGTCATAATCGATCACGGCTGGAGTGGGCTTGTGGCGATCAATCGAAATGAGGATGTACTTCACCAGTTGCCTCTGCTTTGTTACGTTGTCAGTGAACACAATCTCCGGAAACAGAGCCTTGAACTCCTCATATGAGGGTATCCGGTCTCGCAACTTCTTCTTAAGCTCTTGAATGACGATTGCTGCCTCTTGCGCCCCTTTGGCTTCATAAAGTCGACGCCCGAGAGCCGCATACATCGCTGATATCCCACCAGACGACCGTTGTGACGTCACCGCGGTGAATAGGAAATGGAATTTGTCGATCGCGACCAGCGCATCTTCGAACCCTTTTTTCTTTATCTTCTTGCTCGTTAAGTACTCCCGCAACAACGATAGAACACATGGCGTCGGTTGTTGAACCTTGAAGATGCGGAGGGCAAAGAGAGCCCGTTCTATTGTTCTCTCATCGTTGCTCCATTTCCGATATCCGGTCTCGTTGATCGTTCGATATAAGGCTGAGTCGCTCAAGAGGTCGTCCAGAAACCTCGGCGCTTCCTTCGGAGTGATTGTTTTCTTTAACGTCTTGAAAAGTTGCTTTGCAGGGAGGTAGTCGTACTTCGACAGCCAGAAATGATGCAGGAATGCGTCAGTGCTCAGGCCTGCGGATGATCCTTCAATCGTCTCCAGTATCTTTTTCCATTTGATTTTCGCCTGATCGGCAGCCTGATTCTTTGCCTTTAGACTTTTCGTGAGGTGGTTCTTAACGAGGTCGGCTAGATTCAGATCCTTCCCTCGCGTATTCAGTGTTTCGAAGATCAAATAGGCATCATCCTCGTCTTCTAGCTTGATAAAGATGACCTTGAGATTGAGAACCGCATCCCGCACGGCTAGGAGTTTCTGGAGTAAAGTATCCTTCCTCTTGTCTCTTGAGAGCGTTGCATCGGACTTCACGCTCTGCTCGACCTCGTGCAGAAGGTTGCGCAACTGGTCGTGGGCGGATGCAAGCTTGTCTTCTTCATGAAGCTCTTGCAGCCCCTTTAAGGAGGGATCTCCCCACTTCTGGATTCGATCCTGGAAGTACGGATAGGATGTCTCGGTTGAGACGATGAACTCGGGCTTGTTATCAATATTCTTTCGCTCGATCATGCCCTGGAGACCGGCAGCTTGGTCGGCAAATGATTGTGACTGAAGAACGTCTCGGAGTGACGCCAATAGGATAGTGATAGTTGTTAGCCGCTGCTGACCGTCGACGACGCCGTAGCGCTGCTTGCCGTCCTTGTAGACGACCATCGGGCCTATGAAGTAATCGCGCGGACCGTCCCTGATGACGTCGTCCCAGAAGTCTTGGATGTTCTCCCGATCCCATGAATAAGGGCGCTGAAAACGGGGGATCTTCTAATAGCCGGATGAAAGAAGTGTTCGAACGTCTTCGTCTGTCGATTCTATCTTCACTGCAGGGACCTCCTGCGCGTCGGCCTCAGTTTAGGAGTGTTTCCCGCATTTGGAAACGGATTTGTTTTGACGGAGGGCCTCTCCGAGCTAAATCATCGGGGCCTATGTTCGTGAAGGAGGCCCAAGTGATGCATCCCCCGCACAATCTGAATGTGTTCACAGCCCGTCAAAATTTCGGCTATGAATGCTCGGGGCTGGAGCCTGGTTCGGGGAAGTCGGAGTCGTTGTCCTTGATCTCTTCGTCGGTTTCGCGGTGGGGGAGCTGGTTGGCGAGGCGGTCGTGCGAATCTCGCTCCGACCAGGGCCGGTGTACCGACTCGGGGGCTGTATCTTCGATCGCACCTTTTTGCGCATCCGCATCCGGCTGCGACTTTTCAGTGTCGTTCATCTTTCCTCCCATACGCGTATCCGTGGTGGATGCGCGCTGCTTCGTTTCGCGATGCTTTGGGCGGTTCTTGGGGCGGCGATCGATCTGCCGGCCCGACCTGCTATTTTGGACCGAGTGGATTCCGGATTCAACCCCATCGAATTGCTGGCTGGTGCTCTGGCGGAGGCGCGCAAGGGGCGCGACGAGGGCGGGATTCCTATTGGCGCGGCGATTTTCACGCGCGATGGGAAGCTGGTGGGCGCGGGACACAACCGGCGCGTGCAGGATGGCGATCCTTCGGCGCATGGGGAGACCGATGCGTTCCGCAATGCGGGGCGGCAGCGTTCGTATCGCGATTTGATCATGGTGACGACGCTCGCTCCATGCTGGTATTGCAGCGGGCTGGTGCGGCAGTTTGGATTCGAGACGCTGATCGTGGGGGAGAGCCGGACGTTTCAGGGTGGGCTTGATTGGCTGCGCTCGCTGGGGGTTGTGGTGATGGATATGGATGCGCAGGAGTGCGTGGATCTGATGAGCACTTTTATCCGCGAGCATCCTGAGATCTGGCACGAGGACATTGGGGAGTAGCCGAATGCAGCCAGAAGCGGTTAGCTGAGAAGCGGTTCGCTAAGAGGCGGTCAGCGAAGGATGGCTGAGGCCGTTTCGCCTTCGGCGCGGAGTCTCGCGGCTGAAGAGGGTGCGGAAAAGGCGGCGGGCAGTGTCGAGGCGGTGCTTTTCCCGGATCGGCACAGGACAGTCTTTTCAGGTGGGCCCATCGGCGAGATGTGTTGATTTTCGGGTGGGAAAAGCGTCCGCCGCTTGCTTTGGGGTGAACCTGGCCGGGTCTTGATTGTTTTTTCTGCAGGCTGAAGCCGGGCTCGGTCCACAAGGGCGGCTTGTTCGGCATTTTCCCGCAAGCGGTGATGCCGTGCCACATCAAGACAGGGGCTTAGGCAGAGCTATTTTAGGCGGAGCGGCGTTGCTTCGCGAGGTCGCAGAGCAGGTCGGAGTGGATGTTGAGGCCGATGTTGGTCATGTTGTAGACGTGCTCGGTGGCGACGAGCCAGACGATGTCGCAGATCTCACGTTCGGAATAATGGCTGGCGAGGCGGGCGAAGGTGTCCGGATCGACGCGCTTGTCGCGGGTGAGTTGGGTGACGTAGTCGAGGGCCGCGCGCTCCGCGTCGTTGAAGAGCGGACTGGAGCTGTACTCGGCGAGCGCGTCGAATTTGTCCTGATTCATCGAGGCCTGGATGGTGAAGAATCGGCCGATGTCGATGCAGAAGGTGCAGACATTGATGTGCGCGACCTGTTCGCGAATCAGAAACGCGGTTTCGCGGGGCAGGATGAGTTTTTTGTCGAGCTGGCCGATTTTGCCGTAGAAGCGGCCGAAGCCGAGCGGCATGCGCGCCATGAAGACTTTGAGAGGCGTCATGACCTTGCCGAACTGGCGGCGCGACATAGCATAGACCAGCTTGAGTACGAGCCCCTTCGGTTTTTCGATGGGAGGAAGCAGCGGCACGTCTGGCGCGGCCAGTTCGACAGCGGATTGCGGTTTCTGTGCGAGCATCGGGAACCTTCTCATTGCCGGAAGTCACTGATCAAAACGATGACGAACCCTCGCGAGCCGGTGTGACCGCCGCGGATTGAGTGGTGGCATCCAACCTTCGCGTTGGCGGACGAAGCCACCAGGATGCCACAAGCATCAGGGCGAAGACTGCAGGTGCGGCCCAGTGGTCCGGGCCATCCCCGGCCAGCACGTGCGAAGCAACAGCGCCGGTGTAAACAAAGAACCCGCCGGCATACGCCCACTCCTTGACGAGGGCGTAGCCTGGAATCAGAATAGCGATCGCTCCGGCGACCTTCCAGGCTCCAAGAATGATCAACACATACTCGGGATAATGAATGTGGTCCACGATCGCGCGGACATACGGAGTACGTAACAGGTCCCACACGCCGCCCAGCGCCATTTCCAGGGCGATGAGCGCGGTTACGATCCAGTATGCGATCAGACGGGCTCGGGTTGCCTTATTGGCTGGCATCGATCTGATTCTCGCAGCGGGTGAAATAGACCTGTGATGATGATGACAAACAGAGCGGCCTGGATGCAGCTAGTTTGTGGTTCGGGGAACCGGTGGCAAGGTGCGCCAAGTTGAAAATGCTGTCTGTGGCCGAACCGCTTTCGCAGCCCGCGCGCCTCTGTCGAACTCCTTCGGTCTCGTTGATCGGTGATCCGGCGCCGGCTCAATCTGGCTGTGGAGGATTGAAGCGCTGGCGAGCAGCGCGCCGATTTCGGCCACATTTTAGCTGCTGCGTTAAGGGGAATTAACAAGGAACTGCTCTTGCATGCAGTGATGCTTGTCACCGACAATCGTTTCCATCGGACGGCATCCTGTTCTGTACCCCGCGTTGGTTCGCCGCGGCATCTGCGGCGGGCGCCAGCGCAGCAGAAGTGGTCTGAAGCCCGCTTCGGTTTTGCTCACCTCAAAGCCACGGGTGGCCATGGGAACCGGAACTCGGGACTGTCCGATGGCAGTCAGGAGAACACAATGCCGCTCTATGCAGAACGCCCGCCTCTGCCCTCTGAAGACAAGCGCTGGAGAATTGTGAACGGCACGATGCGCAAGCACGGCTACTCGCGCAACGCGCTGATTGAGACGCTGCATACGGTGCAGTCGTCGTTTGGATTTCTCGACGAGCCGGCGATTAAGTTTGTCGCGAATTCGCTGCGTGTGCCGCTGAGCCAGGCCTATGGAGTGGTGACGTTCTATCACTTCTTCAGCCTGAAGCCCCCGGGCAAGCACACTTGCACCATCTGCACGGGAACGGCCTGCTACATCAAGGGCTCGGACAAGCTGGTGGCGCAGACGGAGAAGCTGCTGCACATTCATCCTGGGATGACGACTCCCGATGGCGAAGTGTCGTTTACGACGGCTCGCTGCGTGGGCGCGTGCGGGCGAGCGCCGGTGGTGCTGTTTGATGGGGAGCTATCCGGTCAGATGGAGGCCGCTGAGCTGACGCAGCAGCTGGAAAGGTGGACGATGCAATGAACGTCGAAGAGCTCCACGAGATTGCCGCGGCCGCCCAGGAAGAGCGCGCGAAGTTCGACTACGAGATCAATGTGTGCATGGGCACGGGCTGCCTTTCGCAGCATAGCGACAAGGTGAAGGCGGCGATTGAAAAAGAAGCCGCGAATGGCGAAAAGAAGTGCCACGTGCGCCGCACCGGGTGCATGGGGTTGTGCGCCGCAGGACCGCTGGTGCTGGTGGAGCCATCGGAGATTCGCTACGGGCATGTGCATGAGGGCGACGCGAAGGATGTGGTTGGGTCGCTGGGCGGGGAGCCGGTAACGCGGCTCGATCCACATTTGGGCGGGTATTTCGAAGGCCAGACGCACGTGGTGCTGGAAAACTCGGGCCACATCGATCCGGAGAAGATCGATGAGTACATCGCGCGCGGTGGGTATGAGGCGCTGGTGAAGGCGCTGACGGATATGAATCCGGCGTCGGTGATCGAGCAGATTTCGAAGGCGGGGCTGCGCGGACGCGGAGGTGGCGGCTATCCGACAGGGCTGAAGTGGGACACGGTCGCGAAGGTGAAAGGCGCGCAGAAATACGTCATCTGCAATGGCGACGAGGGCGACCCTGGCGCGTTTATGGATCGCAGCGTGCTCGAGAGCGATCCGCAGCGGGTGATTGAAGGCATGGCGATCGCGGCGTATGCGATTGGCGCGACGAAGGGCTACATTTATGTGCGCGCCGAGTATCCGCTGGCGGTGCAGAGGCTGACGGTGGCGTTGCGCGAGGCGCGGCGGCGCGGTTTCCTTGGCAATTCAATCTGCGAGACGCAGTTCAATTTCGACATCGACATTCGGCTCGGAGCCGGCGCGTTTGTCTGCGGCGAGGAGACGGCGCTGATTGCTTCAATTGAAGGCAAGCGCGGCACGCCGCGTCCGCGGCCGCCGTATCCGGCTGTGTCGGGGCTGTGGGGCGATCCAACGCTGATCAACAATGTCGAGACCTTTGCCAACGTGGCGCCGATTATTCGCCACGGCGGCGAGTGGTTCGCCTCGATGGGCACGGCGCGCAGCAAGGGGACAAAGGTATTCGCGCTTACGGGAAAAATTCAGCGGACGGGACTCGTCGAAGTGCCGATGGGGATGACACTGCGGCAGATCATCTTCGGTATCGGCGGCGGGGTTCCGGACGGAAGGAAATTCAAGGCGGTCCAAACTGGCGGACCCTCAGGCGGTTGTTTGCCCGAGGAGCACCTTGATTTGTCCATCAGCTACGACGCTTTAATCAGCGCCGGTTCGATGATGGGTTCGGGCGGCATGATCGTCATGGACGATACGTCGTGCATGGTCTCTGTCGCCCGCTTCTTTATGGAGTTCTGCATGACGGAATCGTGCGGCAAGTGCGTTCCGTGCCGAGCGGGGACGGTGCAGATGTTTGAGCTGCTGACGAAGATCACAAAAGGCGAGGCGACGCATCGAGACCTGGACCGGCTGACGGAGTTGTGCGAGGTGGTGGGCGCCACCAGCTTGTGCGGCCTGGGGCAGACGGCGCCGAATCCGGTGCTGAGCACGCTGCGGTATTTCAAGCACGAATACCTGGCACATATCGATGAGAAGCGATGTCCGGCGGGGGTGTGCGAGTTCAGCTCGTCCGCGGTGGACGCTTCTCACAGTGAGGTGCACGCATGAGCGCGGAACCGAATGTTCGGACCCTGACCATCGACGGCGAGGAAATCAGCGCTCGCTCCGACCAAACGATTCTTGACGCGGCGCGCGAGCACAACGTTGGGATTCCGACGCTCTGCCACCTGGAAGGGCTGTCGGAAGTGGGCGCATGCCGGCTGTGCCTGGTGGAGGTGAAGGGCGCACGGCGGTTGCTGCCGGCGTGTGTGACGCAGGTTGCGGAGGGAATGGAGATCACGACCCATTCTCCGAAGATCGACCGCTACCGCACGATGATCCTCGAGCTGTATTTTGCTGAACGCAACCATGTCTGCTCGGTCTGCGTGGCGAACGGCAATTGCGAGTTGCAGAGTCTGGCGCTGTCGCTGGGGATGACGCATGTGGAGATTCCTTACCAGTATCCGCAGCTGCCGGTGGATGCTTCGCACCCGCGATTCACGGTCGACCACAATCGCTGTGTGCTGTGCACGCGGTGCGTGCGCGTGTGCTCGGAGATCGAGGGCGCGAACACCTGGGGGGTGATGGGCCGCGGCGCACAGTCGCTGGTGATCACGGATCTGAAGCAGCCGTGGGGCGATTCGGAGACATGCACCAGCTGCGGCAAGTGCGTGCAGGTGTGCCCGACGGGTGCGCTGTTTGAGAAGAGCAGTGTTGGCGCGAAGGTGCGCAAGCATCCGGAATTTCTGCCCTATCTGCGCATCATGCGGGAAGGGGA
Source organism: uncultured Acidobacteriaceae bacterium (assembly GCA_963831055.1). Lineage (GTDB taxonomy): Bacteria > Acidobacteriota > Terriglobia > Terriglobales > Acidobacteriaceae > Palsa-343. Next base: position 33,269 of record CAWHOU010000042.1, read on the forward strand.
GCAACCTTGAGCAAAGGAAAAGGTTATGAGCAGGGGCGAACAGCCACGAGCAAAGGAGAAACGCCATGAGCGAAATCAAAACCCTGGCCACGGTCTGGCTCGATGGCTGCTCCGGCTGCCACATGTCGCTGCTCGATATGGATGAGCGGCTGATCGAACTGAGCAGCCAGTTTCGGCTGGTCTATAGCCCGCTGGTCGATCGCAAGACGTTTCCCGATCGCGTGGACGTGACGCTGGTGGAAGGCGCGGTGGCGAGCGTCGACGACCTGAAGAAAATCCGCAAGATTCGTGAGCACACGCGCGTGCTGGTTTCGCTGGGCGACTGCGCGCTTACCGGCAATGTCTCCGCGATGCGCAACAGCTGCGGAGTGCAGCCCGTGATGTTTCGGGTTTACGAGCAGCTTGTCGATCTGCAGCCGCAGGTGCCGACTATCGGCGTACCGGCATTGCTCGATCGGGTTTGCCCGGTGCATGAGGTGGTGCCGGTCGATGTTTTCGTTCCGGGATGCCCACCGTCGGCGGACACGATCTATAAGGTGCTTTCGGAACTGCTGGCGGGGCGCGTACCGGCGCTGAGCGGCGTCGCCCACTTCGGCTGAGCGGTACGGAAAGATTGAACAGGAAGGCAGGAGAATATGAGCCGTACCATCGTCATCGACCCCGTCACGCGGCTGGAAGGGCATGGCAAAATCACGCTTCAGCTGGACGATGCGGGCATCGTGCAGGATGCGACCTTTCATGTAACGCAGCTGCGCGGGTTTGAGAAGTTCTGCGAGGGGCGGCCGTTTTACGAGATGCCGAACATCACGGCGCGCACCTGCGGCATCTGCCCGGTGAGCCATCTGATCGCCTCGTCGAAGGCCTGCGATGCGATTCTTGCGGTGCGCATTCCGCCGGTCGCGGCGAATCTGCGGCGCATCATGAACCTTGCGCAGCTGGTGCAGTCGCACGCGCTGAGCTTCTTCTATTTGTCCTCCCCCGATCTGCTTCTTGGCATGGACGCGCCGCCGGAGGAGCGCAGCATTCTGCACATCGCGCATGCGCATCCGTCGATCGGCGCCGATGGTGTGGCCTTGCGGCAGTTCGGCCAGCGCATTATCGAATTACTCGCGGGACGGCGCATCCATCCGGGCTGGACGATCCCCGGTGGGGTGAACGAACCGCTGAGCGCCGAGAAGCGCGACCAGATCCTCAGCATGATTCCCGCGGCGACAGCCGCCATTCAGAGAACGCTGACGTGGTTCCGCGGCAGCATCGAAAAATTCTCGGCGGAGATCGAGGTCTTCGCGAACTTCCCGACGCTGTTTATGGGGCTGGTCGACGACCGTGGGCTGGCGGAGTACTACGACGGCGCGCTGCGCTTTATCGATTCCGAAGGCAACATTATTGCCGGCGAGCTGAACCCCGCGCACTACTCCGAATATATCGGCGAGGCGGTTGAGCCGTATACATACATGAAGTTCCCGTATTACAAGCCGCTTGGGTATCCGGGCGGAACGTATCGGGTGGGGCCGCTGGCGCGGCTGAATCTGGCCGGACGCTGCGATACGCCGCTGGCGGACGTGGAGTGGCGGGAGTTTCGCGCGATGTCGCCCAAGCCGCTGCTGAGCTCGTTCCATTACCACTACGCACGGCTGATTGAGATGCTGCACGCGACGGAGAAGATTGAGGCGCTGCTGGCGGACAAGGCGATTCTCGATAAACACGTGCGCGCTACCGCTTCGGTGAACAACCTCGAAGGCGTGGGCGTGGCGGAAGCGCCACGTGGCACGCTGATTCATCATTACAAGGTCGACGAAAACGGGCTGATCACGTCGGTGAATCTGATCATCGCGACGGGCCATAATAATGCTGCGATGAACCGCGGCATCCTGCAGACGGCGCGGCACTATGTGCAGGGCGAGCATGTTGCGGAGGGAATGCTGAACCGTGTGGAGGCGGTGGTGCGGACGTTCGATCCGTGCCTGAGCTGCTCGACGCACGCCATGGGGCAGATGCCGCTTTCCGTGGAGCTGCGCGCGCCGGATGGATCGCTGGTGCGGGAAGTGCGGCGAGGCTGAGGGCTATGGAGGCGAGGACGTCAACCGCGCCGTTTCCTCCTGCGTTGCTGCTGGCGTGCGGGAATTCTCTCCGCCAGGACGATGGCGTGGGCCTGCAGATCGCCGTGGCGGCGGAAGAACTCTTCCCCGCCGCGCGTCTGCGGATCGTGGCCGCGCAGCAATTTACTCCGGAAATGGCTGCCGACCTTGCTGCGACAGAGTTGGTCATCTTTGTCGATGCCTGTGCGACGGATGAACCGGGGGCGATCCGAGTCGTGTCTTTAGCCGCTTGCAACGAGGTGCCGGAGACACATCGGCTCGATCCGCCCGCTTTGCTGGCGATGGCGCAGTCGCTGTGCGGGCGCGCGCCGGCGCGGGCCTTTGCGTTGACGATCGGCGCGGGATCCTTTGGGTATGGCGAGGAGATTTCCGGGCCGTTGCGCCAGGCGGTTCCGCGCGCGCTGCGGTTGTTGGGCAATCTGGTCAGGGCGTTTGGCGCGGAGGCCTGAGACGCGTCGCGAACGCTGTTTCGAGACCGCTGTCCCTTTCGTTGATCCCGCGCACTGACAAAATCGCAGGCGGGGACTACCATGCGGACAATTCGAAAGCGGGTTACGGATGCAAGCTATCGTCTATCGCGAATTTGGTTCCCCCGACGTTCTCCGCCTGGAGGAAACTCCAAAACCCGAGCCTCGGGACGGCGAAGTCCTCGTAAGGGTTCGTGCAGCCGGCCTCAATCCGCTGGACTGGAAACTGATGAAGGGCCGGCCGTGGATCCTTCGCCTCGTCATGGGACTGCGAAAGGTCAAGCATCCGGGCGTGGATGTCGCGGGCGAAGTGGAAGCTGTTGGCCCGGGTGTTACGGACTTCAAGGTGGGCGATCCGGTCTTCGGCGGATGCCGCGGGGCGCTTGCCGATTATGTCTGCGCTCCCGCGTCGTCGCTCGCCATCAAGCCGGCAAACGTGAGCTTTGAGGCTGCGGCAGCGGTTCCGATAGCGGGGTGGACCGCGCTCCAGGGTTTGCGGGACAAAGGGCATATCGCGGCAGGCCAACGGGTGCTGATTAACGGCGCAGCCGGTGGCGTTGGGACCTTCGCGGTGCAAATCGCAAAATATTTCGGCGCGGAGGTGACTGGCGTCTGCAGCACGCGGAATGTCGAGCTGGTGCGCTCGATCGGCGCGGACCACGTGATCGACTACACCGGGCAGAAGCTTTCCGAGGGAGGGCGGCCGTACGACCTGATTCTGGAGTGTGTAGGGAATCTGTCCATCGGGCAGGTTCGTCGGCTGTTGACGCCTCACGGCGCCTGCGTGATGGTGGGTGCGAACCCCGATATGAGCCTGGTCAGCATTCTCGCCGACATGTTCAAACTGCTGGTGTCAGCGCCTTTCATGAAACAGAAAATCTTCACGTTCATGGCGAAGCGAAGCCAGGTCGATTTGAGGACTCTGGCGGAGCTGATGCAGGCGGGGAAAGTGACAGCGGTGATCGACCGCCGCTATGAACTGCCCGAGGCTGCGGCGGCGATGCGGTATCTCGAAGAAGGACACGCGCGGGGAAAAGTAATCGTCACTGTTACGTAATGCCGGAGCGGCTATTCCGCCTGGCGGAAAGCCATGGGCTGCACCTGCGGAGCCGGCCCTCCTGACGGCGGGGTGTATTGCGGCGGCTGGCCGGGTTGCTGTGGCTGGCCCTGGTCCGGTGGCGGAGCGGTTCCGCGCGGCGGCGTGTAGTGAGGGCGGCTCGCGAGCTTGAAGTCGTCGCGAATCACATAAAAATTCTGTTCGGGCAGATCGGCTTCGAGCAGCGCTCCTTCGCTGGTGTAGTAGAGCTCGACCGTGATGCCGTTTTGCTCGCTGACGACCACGCTGGTGTGATGCGCGTCGACGGGTTGGCCATGAAAGGTGCCGTGAACATCAGGTTGGTTGGTGTACTGAGCGGGCACGAGGAGGCCGTTCTGTTTGGGGATCACGATCCAGGTGGTGGCGGGATTTTCGATTGCGAAGTGCACCATCTCGATGTAGGCGGCTGAGTCGAGATCGGGCAGCAGAACCGTGTGCTGGTGGCGGTCGAAGGTATTGGTGGTGGTTTTTCCCTGCGCGTCGATGTTGACCTGGAACTGGCGGCCGGAGGGATCGGACGCGAGTTTGAAAGTCACCTGAGCGCCGTTGACCGTGCCGGTGAGCTGGTCGTGAACGATGTTGAGCCGGCTGTCGAGGTGGTTCTCGTTAGCGAAGGTGTAAGTGAACTTCGGCATCTTCAGGTCGCCGTGGGATGTGATCTGGTAGCCACCGGGGGTGCTGGCCACGGAGCAGTCTGAAGAGCCGACGGTTTTGCCGTCATTCGCCTGAACGAGGTTGAAATGAGCCTGGCCCGCGGGGACAGCCGGGGGCGCCGCATTGGGCGTGTCCGGGACTGGGGCCGCCGGGGACTGGGCGAGGATGGCAGCGGGGAACGAGGCGATCAGCAGAGCAAGCGGGAGCAAGCGCATGGTTTGAGCAGAACCTTCCTGCTCCATTAGACACAAGTTTTCGCCAAAAGCTGCGGGGGACCGGCAGTACGGGCGCACGCGCTTGTCGACGAAAATCCGAAAGTGCGTCGGGGGTCAGGCGGCCTGGGCGCGTTCCATCGGCGTCTCCGGCTCCGATGACAGCCCTTCGAGGCTCTTACCTTTGGTTTCCGGCAGCAACGTCAGAGTGGTGACCAGGCCCAGGATGCTGACAATGGCCGCGCCTGACTCCGCGGCGAGCAGTCCGTGCCACCGCATCAGGAACGGGAACGTAAAGACGCCGAGGAAGCCGCCCAGCTTGCCCATTGCCGCCGCGATGCCATGGCCGGTGGAGCGTACGCGCACGGGGAATATCTCCGACGGATAGACGAAGGTGGTGGCATTGGGTCCGAATTCGGTGAAGAAGAAGCTGATGCCGTAGATGACGACGAAGGGGATAACCAGCTTCTCGATATTCGGCACGAGGGCCATGATCGCGAAGGCGACAGCCATCATGCCGAAGCCGAGAGACTGGATGAGCTTGCGGCCAAGCTTGTCCATAGTGAGGATGGCGACGGCATAGCCTGGCGCGGCGAAGACAGCGAAGATGACGAGCTGGGTGAGGGTCTTCCTGAGCAGGCTGTCGTGTGCGCCGAGGGCGGAGAGGACCATCGGGCTGGAGACGGTGTTGCCGTAGTAGGCGAAATCCATCAGGAACCAGGCGGCGGACGCGCCCACCAGCCGGCATGAGCAGCTTTTGTCGTTGACAAGGCGATGAAAGCCATCCCAGAAAGAAACGGAGTGCTGCTTCTCGTCGAAGTGCTCTGCCTTGAAGAGCTGTGCCGTTGGCGTCTTCCTCCTGTGCCGGCGGCTGGAGGAAGCGGGGCGTTTCCTTCAGATGGCGGCGCGACCAATAGACGGCGAGCGCCGGCACGGCGCCGAAAGCAAGCAGGATGCGCCAGATGATGTCGTGCGACAGGGGGTGGTCAGCAGGGCAGAGGCGAACAGAGGGCCCACGATCAGTCCCGCGGCCTGCATGGCGAAGACCATGGTCACCAGCATGCCGCGGGAGGCTTTGCCGGCGTACTCGCTCATGATGGTGGCGGAAACCGGGTAATCGCCGCCGATGCCGATGCCGAGAATGAAGCGAAAGCCGATGAGCCACCAGATATTTCCGGCGAAGGCGCAGCCGATCGCTCCGGCCGCGAGCACCAGCACTTCGACGCCGTAGATGCGTTTGCGGCCGAGCATGTCCGCGACGCGGCCGAAGAGCAGAGCGCCGATGGCGGAGGCAAGGAGCGCGGTCGATTCGACGAGGCCTTCTTCAAGTTTGCCCACGTGCCACATCGGCTTCAGCATGGTCATGACGACGCCGATGATGAAGAGGTCATAGGCGTCGGTGAAGAAGCCCATGCCGGAGATGAACATGATCTTCCAGTGCATGCTGGAGGGTTTGGCTTCGTCCAGTTGTTGGAAATTGCCGGCGGGAAAGGGGCGAATGTCGGCCATTGAGCACCTCGGGGGCAGAAGTGGCCCACGAAGCGAACGGCGCAGGCCCGCAGGAGCTTGTCTGGGCGCGATCAACGCGCTCTCCTGCACCTGTAGAGGGATGGCGGGAAAGGTTACTGAAGGGTTAACGGGAGGTTAATCCGCGGTCCTGGGAGGGTCAGAAACTGGGAACGAGGATGTAGCCGGTAGCCAGTGTGAAATCGCCACCGGCTACCGGCTGCACTTCTACTTTTTCGCTTGTGCAAAACGCTTGTCGATCTCGGCCCAGTTGACGGTGTTCCACCAAGCGGCGAGGTATTCGGGGCGCCGGTTCTGATACTTCAGGTAATAAGCGTGCTCCCAGACGTCGTTGCCCAGAATCGGATAATGACCTTGCGAAAGCGGGCTGTCCTGATTGGGAGTCGTGACGATTTTCAACTTGCCGTCCCACACCAACCAGCCCCAGCCGGAGCCGAACTGCTTCGCTGTAGTTTCGTTGAACTGCTTTTTGAAATCCTCGAAGCTGGCGAAGTCCTTCTTGATCTGGTCGCCGATAGCGCCCGTGGGCTCGCCCCCGCCGCCTGGCTTCATGATCGCCCAGAACATGGAGTGGTTCACGTGGCCGCCGCCGTTGTTGCGCACGACTGTACGCACGTCTTCCGGCA
>CAWHOU010000043.1:0-75542 GCA_963831055.1 uncultured Acidobacteriaceae bacterium
GCCGCAAATCAGCTATCGAGGGCGCAATGTCCTCCGCTTCGCGCGTCGCAGACGCGCTCCCCGTCTTCCCTGCGAAAGTCGACCGCCTCGGCGTCCTCGCGATGATCGCGGGAACGTTGATCACCGCCTGGTCGGGCGTGCTCGTGCGCCTGATCGACGTCGGGCCGTTCGCCGCCGGCGCCTGGCGCGTCGGGCTCGCCGCGCCGGCGCTGGCGGCGCTGGCGAAGTTCGTCCAGCGCGATCAGCGCGACGCCGCGAAGCCCGGGCGTTCCGCCGGCCTGCTGTTGTTCGCCGGCCTCGCCTTCGCGCTCAACATCGGATTCTTCCACATCTCGCTGACCGGCACCAAGATCGCCAACGCCGCCTTCATCGGCGCGGTCGGGCCGATCGCCACCGTCATCGGCGGCGCGCTGTTCTTCCGCGAGCGTTCGTCGTCGCGCGATCTGGCTGGCGTTCGGCCTCGCGCTGCTCGGCGCCTGGACGATGGCCGGATTGGTCGCCCCGACGCATATCGGCTTCGGCGACGCGCTCGCGCTTTGCTCGTCGATCACCTACTCGGGCTATCTCCTGCTGATCAAGCAGCTCCGCCTTCGGCTCGACGCCGTGACGGCGACGATGTGGACGTCGGCGATTTCCGCCGTCGTCCTCGCCGTCGCGGCTTGGCTGCACGGCGAGACGATGATCCCGTCGAGCGCGTTCGGCTGGATGATCGCCGTGCTGCTCGGCTTGGGCGTCCACGCGCTGGGACAGGGGCTGACCTCGATGGCGATGGGCCGCGCGTCGGTCGGCGTCATCGCCCTGGTGATCCTCGCCCAGCCGCCCTTTACGGCGCTGGCGGCCTGGACCGTGCTCGGCGAGACGATGACGCCGCTGCAATTCGCCGGCGGCGCGATCATTCTCGCCGCCCTGCTGTTGTCGAGCCCGCCTACGGCTTCTCCCAGCCGCCGCTGCTTGCGCCGAGCGGAACGCAGCGTCGATGACGCGCATGTTGGCGATCGGCGTCCTCGATCGGGAATTCGAGCGGCGCTTCGCCGAGCACGGCGCGCGAGAAAGCGTCGCCCTGCAGCGTATACTGGTCGCAGACGGGGAATTCCTCGACCCTCGCGCCGCCGCCGACCAGATCGACGCCGCTGTCGACGACGATGCGCGTCGGCCGGTCGATCGGCGCGTTGAACGGGATCGGCACCTCGACGCGGCCCGCCGTCGCCGCGATCGTCACCCGCTGATAGTCCTGCGATCTGGGTCGCGCAGCGTGAAGGTCAGATGGCGGCCGCCGGGGAACTCGATCAGCGCGCTGGCCAGCCGGTCGGTGCCGAAATTGGGATCGACGTCGAGCGCCGCGACGACGCGCGTCGGCTCGGCGCCGAACACGTAGCGGGCGGTCAGGATCGCGTAGCAGCCGATGTCGTAGAGCGCCGCCGCCGCCCGGCGGCTTGTTGCGGATGTTTTCGGCGTCGAGCAGGCGATAGGCGAAAAGCGTCTGGATCGCGCCGAACCTCGCCGATCGCCGCCGGAGCGCGCGATCTCTCTGCGCGCGCCGCCATTGCGGATGGAAGCGCACCATGAACGCCTCGGCGACGCAGCTTGCCCGATGCGTCGCGCGCCGCGATCAGCGCGCTGCGCCTCTTCGGCGTCGAGCGCGATCGGCTTCTCGCACAGCACATGCTTGCCCGCGGCGAGCGCGCGCTCGGTCCAGGGCACATGCAACTCGTTGGGCAGCGGATTGTAGATCGCCTCGATCGTCGGGATCGGCGAGCAGCTCCTCGTAGGAGCCGTAGGCCTTGGCGATCCCCAGCGCCTTCGCCGCCGTCTGCGCGCGTTGGCAGATCGCGCGAGGCGATCGCGTCGATCGCGCAAAGCTCGCCGCGCTGCATCGCCGGGAATGACCTTCTCGGTCGCGATGTTCGCGGCGCCGAGCACGCCCCACTTCGACTTTGCGCCATCGATTTCCTCCCCTTTCCCGCTATGCGTTCGTCACGCCTTCGGGCTCGCGGCGGCCGTCCGGTCGCGCTTGCCGCGCGATCATCCAGCCGGGATATTCGGGCTTCAGCGCGCTGACCTTGTCGAGCTCGGCGATATCTTCGGCGGTGAGCTGCGAGTGGCCGGCGGCGAGGTTGTCGTCGAGCTGCTCGATGCGTCTTGGCGCCGATGATGACGCTCATCACGCCCTTGCGCTGCAGCAGCCAGGCGAGCGCGACGCGCGCGACCGACGCGCCGTGCGTCTCGGCGATCGGCCGCATCGCGTCGATGACGTCGTAGGCGCGCTCCTTGTCGACCGGCGGGAAGTCGAACGACGGCGCGCCGCGCGTCGTTGGCCTTGGCGCCCTCGCGGGTGAATTTGCCGGACAGGAAGCCGCCGGCGAGCGGGCTCCACACCATCACGCCGAGGCCCTGGTCCTCGACCAGCGGCAGATTCGCGCTCGAGGTCGCGCCCGGCGATGGTGTAATAGGCCTGCACCGTCTCGAAGCGGGCGAAGCCGCGCCGCTCGGAAATCGCCCAGCGCCTTCATGATCTGCCAAGCCGCGAGGTTGGAGCAGCCGATGCGTGCGCACGAGGCCGCGCGACACGCAATCGTCGAGCGCGCGCAGCGTCTCCTCGATCGGCGTGACCGGATCGAAGCCGTGGATCTGATAGAGGTCGACGTGGTCGAGCTGCAGCCGCTTCAGGCTGCCGGCGATCTGATCCATGATGTGGCCGCGCGACAAGCCCGACGGCGTTGGCGCCGGCGCCGGTGCGGCCGCGCACCTTGGTGGCGACGATCACGTCTTCGCGCGCGACCTTGAGATCGCGCAGCGCCTGGCCGAGCAGCGACCTCGGATTGGCCTTCCGAATAGACGTCGGCGGTGTCGATGAAGTTGACGCCGGCTTCCAGCGCGCGCGCGACCAGCGCCGTCGCGCCCTGCTGGTCGACCGCGCCGATGGCGCGCCAGAATCCCGGCGCCGCCGGCGAAGGTCATGGTGCCCAGGCAGATTTCCGAGACGAACTGGCCGGTGCGGCCGAGCGGACGATAGCGCATGAAGGAAAGCTCCTCGCTCGGCGCGAGGCCGAAGCCGCGCGCGGCGAGCAAGGATAGGCGGCGGCTCGCGTCATGCGCAAGCCGCCGCCGAATGCGAAAGTCCGATCAGATCAGAAGCGATAGGTGACGCCGGTCGAGAGAATCCACGGCTGGAAATAGGTCTTCTGCGTGCCCGGACGGATCGCGATCACCGGCGGCCCCGCCCAGAGCGCACGCGCCAGATTGTCGCCGGTCGCGTGCGCGGTCGACATCGGCGAACAGCTTCTTGACGTCGAACGTCCAGCCCCAGTGCTGATCGATCATGACGTCGGCGCCGCCCTGCAGGACGAGCGCCGACAGTCGGGTCGACGGTGACGCCGGTGTTGAATCGTCGCGTTCGTGGCGAACGAGAACACCGCCGCGACGCCGCCGCCGAGATAGGGCTGGAACGCGCCGAACTGGTTGAAGTGGTAGAGCAGCGTCACCGGAACGAACGACGGCATGAACTTCGCCAGCAAGGTTCCGTCAGGGCAGCGACGTATCGGCCGAGCCGGCAGAGCCGTCGCTCCCTTCGGTCTTGTCGGTCGCCCACATCGGCACGCCGGCCGAAACGTCGATCGACACATTCGGCGTCACGAAGTAGCCCGCCTCGAAGCCCAGGGTCGGCGACGTTGCTGAACGTCGCGCCGACGCCCAGGAGCTCGACGCTGCGTGTGCAGCGAGCTGCCGGCGGTGGGTTCCGAGTACAGCTTCGACTGAGGTCTGGTTGATCCCGTAGAGGAAGCCGGCCTTGACGAAGAAGCCCGGCGTGACGGAAGCGACGACGACAGGGGCGGGCGCCGGCGGCGGGGCTTTCTTGGTCGGATAGTCGGCCGCCGCAGCGGTCGCCGAGGCGGCCAGCGTCGCCGCCGCCGCGAGCGCGCAACGAGACACTCCGCCACAATTGATGCCGGATCCCCATCGGATTTCCCCCTAGCTGACCCCCGTGCCGGGTGCGACCCTTTGTCGCCACAATGCGCGACTCTGTGGGCGGATGGGAAGATGGTTTAGCTCTATACTATTACAAACTTGGTCTAATGCGACAAAATTGCAACAGCCGCGCCCGGCTCGGCGGCAGGGCAGCGAGGCGCAAATCCCGAAGCGCGCTTCGACATGATCGTTGGCACCACGGAATGCGAAGGTTCGATCCGATCGGAAGCAATGGTAGGTGGCGCCGAGTGGAGCCAGCACCCACGGCTCAAATAGGCCTTCTGCGAGTTCGCTACGGGCAGTTTGCCATACGCGAACCGTAAGGTCCTGGCCTGTCGCGTCCGCCTTCACATGGGCGAAGAGCTTCTTGACATCAAACGACCAGCCCCAATGCTGATCAATCATGACATTGGCGCCGCCTTGCAGGATGAGGCCAACCGTCGGATGGACTTCGACGCCGGTGTGGAACGTCATCACGCTTGGCGACAGGAAGGAAGACCGCCGCGACGCCGCCGCCGAGATAGGGCTGGAACGCGCCGAACTGATTGAAATGGTAAAGCACGGTGACCGGAACGAACGACGGCATGATCTTCGCCAGCGAGCGTTGCGCTCGGCGGCAGCGAGGGAGAGGCCCCAGCAGCGGCGTGCCCTTCGTCTTGACGGCCGCCCACATCGGAACGCCGGCGGAAATGTCGACCGACACGTTCGGCGTCACGAAGTAGCCCGCCTCGAAGCCCAGCGTGGCGACGTTGCCGACCGTCGCGCCGACGCCGTCGGAGCTCGTCTTGGGCGCCTCCACGGGGTCTGCGAATACAGCTTCGACGAGGTCTGGTTGATCGCGTAGAGGAAGCCGGCCTTGACGAAGAAGCCCGGCGTGACGGCGCGACGACGACCGGGGCGGGCGCCGGCGGCGGCGCCTTCTTGGTCGGATAGTCGGCCGCCGCGGCGGCGGTGACGGCCAGCGCGACCGCCGCGGCGAGCGCGCAACGGAGACAGCCAGCCAGACTGATACCGGATCCCCATTGGACTTCCCCCTCGTGACCCCGCCGTCGGGTGCAACACTTTGTCGCCACAATGCGCGAAGTCGTCGGGCGTTTGGGAAGATGGTTAAGAACTATACATCATTACGAAGCTGGCGCTGTGCGACAATTCTGCAACAGCGACCGCCCAGGGTCAGGCGGCCTGCTCGACCGGCGGGGCGAGCGCGCCCGGTCATCATCGCCACCGCTTCCGACATCGTCTGCTTGCGCGGGTCGATGACGGCGAGCCGCCGGCCGAGCCGGTGGATGTGGATGCGGTCGGCGACCTCGAACACATGCGGCATGTTGTGCGAGATGAGGATGATCGGCAGGCCGCGCCGCTTGACGTCGAGGATGAGCTCGAGCACGCGGCGCGATTCCTTGACGCCGAGCGCCGCTGTCGGTTCGTCCATGATGATGACGCGGCGCGCGAAGGCGGCGGCGCGCGCGACCGCGACGCCCTGGCGCTGGCCGCCCGACAGCGTCTCGACCGGCTGATTGATGTTCTGGATCGTCATCAGGCCGATTTCGTTGAGCTTCTGGCGCGCGAACTTCTGCATCGCGGCGCGGTTGAGCAGCCGGAACAGTCCGCCGATCCCGCCTTTCACCCGGATCTCGCGGCCGAGGAACATGTTGTCGGCGATCGACAGGGCCGGCGACAAAGCGAGGTTCTGGTAGACGGTCTCGATGCCCGCCTCGCGCGCCTCGATCGGCGACTTGAAATGCACGATCTCGCCGGCGAGGCGAATCTCGCCCGCGTCCGGCGTCATCGCGCCGCACAAGGCCTTGATCAGCGTCGACTTGCCGGCGCCGTTGTCGCCGATCACGGCGAGGATCTCGCCGGGATAGAGGTCGAAGTCGGTGTGGTCGAGCGCGACGACGCGCCCGAACCGCTTCACCAGGCCGCGCGCCTGCAGGATTGGTTCGGCGGTCATTTTGAAACCCTCCGGATCCACTGGTCGAGCGCGACGGCGACAATGATCAGCACGCCGATGGCGAATTCCTGCCACAGCACGTCGAGTCCGGCGAGCGACACGGCGGAGCGGAAGACGCCGACGATCAGCGCTCCGACCAACGTGCCGACCATCGAGCCGCGGCCGCCGAACAGGCTGGTGCCGCCGATCACCACCGCGGTGATGCTGTCGAGGTTGGCGTTCTCGCCCGCCGTCGGGCTGATCGCGCCGACGCGGCCGATCAGCGCCCAACCCGCAACCGCAGCGATGATTCCGGCGAGCACGTAGACGCTGAACAGGATGCGGTCGGTGTTGATGCCGGCGAGCCGCGCCGATTCCGGATCGTCGCCGGTCGCATAGAGGTGGCGGCCGTAGGCGGTGCGATTGAGCACGTACCAGAAGACCGCCGCGATCAGCAGCATGAGGAAGGTGCCCCACATGATGCGCGCGGTGCCGACCTCGAGCTGATTGCCCATGATTTGCAGGAAGTAGGCCTTGTCCTCGATGTCCTGCATGCCGATCGTTTCGCTCTGCGAATAGAAGGTATTGAGAGCGCCGATGATCGACAGCGTGCCGAGAGTGACGATGAACGGCGGCATCCGCATGCGCGTCACCAGCACGCCGTTGAGGCCGCCGAAGAACGCGCCGCAGATGAGGCCGATCGGGAAGGCGAGGATGGTCGGAACGCCGTCGAACACCGCGAGGCGGCCCATCACCACCGACGAGATCACCATGATGACGCCGATCGAAAGGTCGATGCCGGCGGTCAGGATCACCAGCGTCTGTCCGACGCCGAGAATGCCGGTGACCATCACCTGGGTCAGGATCGTCGAGAAATTGCTGGCGGCGGTGAAGCGCGACGGATTGACCGCGACGCCAAGCAGCAGGCCGAGCACCAGCACGACGAAGGGAACGGTGGTCGGATAGACATGGAGGAAGCGCTGCAGGCGCTGAAGCGTCGTGAGCCGGTCTTCCTCGAAGGTCGCGACCGAGGCGGCCGCGCCGACCAACGCCTGCTCGAACTCCTGCGGAGCACGCCGCCCTGCGGATGAGGCTTCGCTCATGGCCACCCTCGTCGCTTCCTCGCCGTCGATGCGATTTGTCGTGAAATCGGCGCCCGCGACAGGCGGGCGCCGACTGATCGATCGTTGACGAAATTACGCTCCTGACTTCGGGCTAAATCAACCCCAGCAGAGCTTCAAGCCCTCGTCGGCGCTGATCGACGGAACGCCGGGCACCGGGTGGTCGGTGACGAGCTTCTCGCCGGTGTCGATGCTGGTGGGCTTTTTGCCGGTCTTGATGAAGTCGGCCACGGCCTGGACGCCGTCGGCCGCCATCAGCAGCGGATATTGCTGCGAGGTGGCGCCGATGATGCCTTCCTTGACCGACTTGACGCCCTGGCAGCCGCCGTCGATCGCCACCAGCGTCACGCCCTTCTCCTTGCCCGCCGCCTTGAGGGCCGCGTAGCCGCCGTAAGCCGCCGGCTCGTTGATCGCATAGACGAGGTCGATCTTGTCGGCCTTCTGCAAGATGTTCTCCATCGCCTTGCGGCCGGTATCGGTCGAGCCCTGGGTCAGCTCCGAGCCGACGATCTGCGGGCTGTCGCTCGGCGCGAAGTGCTTGGGATCCTTCACCGTGATGCCGAAGCCGGTGAGGAAGCCGTTGTGGCGCAGATAGTCGACGGACGGCTGATTGGCCGTCAGGTCGAGCGTGGCGATCTTGGCGCTTCCCGCTTTGTCGCCGAGCGTGCCCTTGGCCCACTCGCCGATCAACTCGCCGGCCTTGAAGTTGTCGGTGGCGAACAGCGCGTCGGCGGCGTCGACCGGATCGAGCGGCGTGTCGAGCGTGATGACGATGATGCCAGCGTCGCGCGCCTTCTTCACCGTCGGCACGATCGCCGTCGAATTGCTCGGCACCAGCAGGATGCCCTTGGCGCCGGCGGCGATCAGCTGCTCGATCGCCTTGACCTCGCCGTCGTTGTCGCCGTCTTCCTTGCCGGCGTAGGCCTGCGGGGTGAGGCCGAGTTCCTTGGCTTTGGCCTCGAAGCCCTCCTTCATCTTGACGAAGAACGGATTGGTGTTGGTCTTGGTGACGAGGCCGACGATGTCGCCCGCGTAGGATAGGCGTGGCGAGGGCGATGCGGGGCCGCAACGGCGGCGCTCGTCAAAAGTGCGATGGTTTTCGACATACAATTCCTCCCTGAACAGCGGGGTCGGCGGCGTTTCCCGCGTCTCACCCCGCAGCGTTGCGGCGACGAAGCGGCTTCTTTTGCCAACCCGCTTCGCGCCGTCGCCGCGCTATTAGGGCGCGCCCTCGACGCCCGAGTCAAGGATAATTATTCCGATCTGATTTATTATTGACGCGGCGCTTCGACGCTTGCATGCTTGGCGCAGCGATCGCGGACGCGGCATGCTAGATGCGGCGACGGCCGGCGCGGCGAGGGTCACCCGCCGGCGAGGAAAACCGCGACAGGAGTCTCGATGCCGGCGCCGGACGACGAGAGCGCGCCTTACGTATCGCCGTCGCCCGCCAACGCCGGCGGCGCCGACCAGGCGGGCGTGCGCCTGTACAACGAGCGGCTGATCCTGTCGCTCGCGCGCCGCTTCGGCCAATTGTCGAAGATCGAGGTCGCGCGCATGACCGGCCTGTCGGTCCAGTCGACCTCGACGATCATGAACCGCTTGCAGGCCGACGGCCTGCTCAAGCGCGAGGCGCCTTTGCGCGGCCGGGTCGGCCAACCGACCGTCCCCGTCTCGCTCGATCCCGAAGGCGCGTTTTCGATCGGGCTGAAGATCGGCCGCCGCAGTTTCGACCTGGTGTTGATCGATTTCTGCGGCGCGGTGCGCCGTCGCGCCCACCGCACCTATCCTTATCCGACGCCGGATCTGGTGATGGAATTCATCAACGACGAACTCGCGCCGCTGGTCGGCTCGCTGACGCCCAAGCAGCGCCGCCGCATCGCCGGCCTCGGCGTCGCCGCGCCGTTCCAACTGTGGAACTGGGCGGCCGAGATCGGCGCGCCCGCCGACAAGATGGACGCCTGGCGATCGTTCTCGATCGAAGAGGAGTTGGCGCGCGTCCGCCCTTCAGCGTGACGCTGTGCAACGACGCGACCTCGGCCTGCGCCGCCGAATTCTTCTTCGGCGAAGCGCGGCGGCGTCGCGACTTCCTTTATTTCTTCCTCGGCGCTTTCGTCGGCGGCGGACTGGTCCTCGACGGCGCGCTCTATCCCGGCCGCACCGGCAACGCCGCCGCCATCGGCTCGATGCCGATCGCCGCGCCGGAGGGCGGCGGTTCGCCGACGTCGCAATTGATCTCCCGCGCCTCGATCTACCAGCTCCAGCGGCGAATCGAGGCGGCGGGACGCGACCCCTCGTCGCTCTGGCGCACGCCGGAGACTTGGGACGATTTCGGTCCGCTGCTCGACGACTGGATCGAGGAGGCCGCCTACGCGCTGGCCTACGCCTCGCTCGCTGCGATGTCGGTGATCGACGTCGAGGCGATCGTCATCGACGGCGCAATGCCGTTCGACATGCGCGAACGCCTGCGCCTGCGGATCGCGGCTCAACTCGACGCGCTCGACCGACGCGGCCTGTCGGAAGCGACGATTCTCGCCGGCGCGATCGGGGCCGACGCGCGGGCGATCGGAGGGGCGGCGCTGCCGCTGATCAAGGCCTTTGCGCGCGACCGCGAACTGGTGTTCAAGGATACGCCGGGCGACTCGAACCGCGCGGCGCCGCCGCCGTCGCGCCGTCACGTTTCCGTCGCTTCGTCCGGTCCGTGAACCTGCCCGTCCGCCCCTGCGGAAGGCGCGGGGCGGGTCGCAAGAGCCGCCGCATCCTCGCGCCGTCGGCTCGTGGAACGAGGAATTCGAATGACCGCGTTCACTCGCCGCGATTTTCCCGACGGCGCGGCGCTCGCGCCGGCTTTCGCCCAATGGACTGCCGAGCGGCTCGCCGCAGGCATCGCGGCGCGCGGCGCGGCGCTGCTGATCGTCTCGGGCGGCCGCACGCCGCTGCGTTATTTTCGCGCGCTGTCCGATCAGCCGATCGACTGGTCGCGCGTTGCGGTCACGCTCGCCGACGAGCGGCGCGTCGCCGACGACTCGCCGCGCTCCAACGCCAGACTGGTGCGGGAAGCGCTGCTGCAAGGGCGCGCCGCTGTCGCTCCGTTCGTTCCGCTCGCCGACGTGCGGCTCGACGAAGAGCAGGAACTTGCCGCCGCCAATGCGCGGATCGTCAGCCTACCCTTGCCCGCAGACGTCGTCGCGCTCGGCATGGGCGACGACGGCCACACCGCCTCGTGGTTCCCCGGCGCCGCCGGACTCGCCGAAGCGATGGACCCGGCGGCGCGCGCGTTGGTCGCGCCGATCCAAGCCGCAGGCGCGCCGGAGCCGCGCCTGACGCTCACCGGTCGCGTTCTGTTGCGCGCGCGCGCGATCGCGCTGCATATCGAGGGCGCGGACAAGCTTGCGACGCTGGACAAGGCGCTTGGCGCCGGGCCGGTCGAAGCTATGCCGATCCGCGCCGTGTTGCGCACGGCGGCCGAAAGGCTGACGATCTTCGCCGCAGCGGCGTAAAGCGCCGTTCTCGACCCGACGCTCGCGCTCCATACGGGCGCAGGTCGGCGACCACGGCGGCGCAAGCGAAGGCACCGCAAAGCGCCCCGCCACCGACAACTAGGCCATTTGACCCTAGGGCCGCTTACGCCTCCGACGCTAGCTTATCCAGCGCGGCGCGACCGTCGACGACGCCGATCTCGACTTCGAACGCGCGGCGTTCGCCCGCTGCGAGCGGACGGATTTGACCCTGCCGTATCAACTCGGCGCGTCGATCGAGACGGTTAGTCGAGGGCTCCAGGCCGACGACGTACTCCTGCTCCCCCAGCATCTTCCATTGCACGAATTCGGGCAGGTTTTCGACCCGGTAGCGGACGTAGCCGCCGACGCCGAGCCGTTCATTGAAGATCGCGGCGAAGGCGCGGCCATCGGGCGCTTTCAGGTTGTGATAGAAACATTGCTCGACATAGCCCTGCCGCGGATCGCCCAGCCGATCATGGTCGGCGACCGCCTGAAGCGGCGTGGCTTCGCGCGGTTCCACGTTTCCGCCCGACGTGTAGATACGGCTGTCCGCACTGACAAGCGGATAGCCGAAGTTGCAATGGTAGAGCAACATCATCGGTTCGGGCCGGAAGCCGGCGTTCTCGACGACGTCGCGCACGACCAGCGCGTTCGAGCCCAGCCGCGTGGTGATTTCCCGATGCAGCACCAGGCATTCGCCAAACGTCCTGGCTTGGCGAACCGCGCCCGCCAATCGGATGAGGTAGTCGTCGCCTTGCCAGCCCTGGGAAACGCAGACGTCCTCGGCCGGGATGTTGCTGATCCGGCCATGCAGGCCGAGGCGCTCCTCGCCGTCTTGAACGGGCGGACCGACGTTGCTGAGCCCGGCTGTGGTCAGCAGACCGGCGAAGAAGTTACGCAGGAACCCCCCGGCGCCGCTCTCGACGAAATGCGCCGGCCCGACGACGCCGCTCTTGGCGATGTAGCCAATCGGCGCGCCTTTGTACGAGGCCCAGGCGATGTCGAGCGCCCGCCCGGGCAGCGCGGTGAACTCGAAACCGGTTCCCGTCTTGACGTTGGCCCGGTTTGCAGCCGGAGCAGCTCTACGAATCCCGCGACCTGGCGCTCACCACCGATTTCCGCGACGTCCTGGGCGAACTGGTGGCGCGCCACATGGGCAACCCGACTTTGACAGACGTGTTCCCAGCTTATACGCCTGAATTCCTGGGTCTTGTATGACGGGTGTGTGCGCTTTGGCACACAGAAATGCGCTCCCGCCGTGTAAATCTCTTGTTACAACGGCGAGAGTCCCCTATAATGGTGTCCGAGAGTCTCAACGCCGAGCGGGGTTTCTTGCGGCACCAGCGCGATGACATTCGCGACATCGCTGCTAAGCCGTTCTTTGTCCGCACTCGGATCGAATGCTTCCAGGATTTGGTCTGCTCTCCTTTGACGAAGTTCTTCAAAGTAGCCTTTGGCGTTATGGATCGCATCGGGTGCGATCCTGTCGATAAGCCATCCAGCCTTGAATCCAGCAAAGCCAAAAGCAGAGCTATGGACACGAGGACTAAAGCAAACTTCCCAAGGCGCGTCACGTGCGGTCTCCATGCTCGCTCAGTTTCGGCTTGATTATACGAGCGGACCCAAGGCGGCAACCGGAAAGCTGGCAAATCATCGTTGTCCCTGGCGAGTCTGTACACCCCGCTAACTTACTAGTTAGCATGCACGGCTTACCCCCACCACCGTCCCCTTCGAATCAACAACTTACCGGGGGGCTGACCCCCAATTAGGAACGACTCGGGGTGTCCATTCTGATCGGGTCCGGTCTTGGCCCGACCCTCCCAACTCCAACCTCTAAACTCCAAACTCTAAACTCTCACTCCCGCCCCAATCTCGAAAAATTGTCAAGCTTTTGTGGAAAAGTCCAAAGTTGAGCCGTTTTGCGGGCGTGAGCCCGCAGGCGAAATCCTGAGCGTAGCGAAGGATCCCGGGTTTTTCCACGAAACTGTCAAGAGGGGAGCCCGAAATCCAAAGTAATGACGATTGACTTAGCGCCACTTACAAGCCAAACCCACAAAACAAAGTTGGCAGATTTATTCTCCCCACATGATATTCTGAACTTAGAGTAGAAAAAGAAATAAAGCTCCGCCCTCACCGGCGGGGCTTTTGCTTTTGGAGAGTAAACATGCAGCAGGATGAGAGCCAGCAGGCCAATTTCGAGGACGACCAAACCAGCAACGGCGGCGCCGCGCCCGAACACCGGCGCTGCCAATACATCAAAGCCGACGGCAAAGGTTGCCGGGACTGGGCCGTTCGCGGCCAGAACCTTTGTTACCGGCACGGCGTCTTCCTGCGGCGCGGGCGGGGAATCGATGTGCCCCTGCTCGAAGACGAGGCCTCCATCGTGCTGGTGCTGTCGGAAACGCTGCGCGCCGTGGCCCAGGGGACCATTGCGCTGAAGAGCGGAAGCCTCCTGCTGGAAGGCTGCCGCCTCGCCCAAACCATGCACATGGAAAAGCAGAAGGCAGCCAACGCCGAACGCAGACGGACGCGAGCGGAGGTGCGCGAAGCTGGGAGCAAGGAGCCGGAAGCAGGCAGCCGGAAGCAGGAAGCTGAAAGCCCGGAACCGAATCAGGAGCGGAGCGCCCCGTCTTCTGGGCTCTGTGCTCTGCGCCCTGAGCCCTGTTCTGAGCCCTGTTCTGAGCCCTGTTCTGAACCCTGTTCTAACCCCTGCGCTCTGAGATCTGAGTCCGGTGCGCTGAGCCCTGAGCCCTGTGGGGACCGGTTCAGCCCGCGCTGCCAGGAGACCCGAGAAGTGTTCCTCGCCGCACAGGCTGAGCCGTTGGATGAACGGATGGAGGAGGAAAGCCTGGCAGCTGCAGTGAGTTGATGCGCGCCTGAGATGGCTCAACAGATGACAACAAATCTCAGGCCTCGTGGGGGTGATGCCGGAATTTCCCGCGCCCTCGCAGCTATTGCGCAGATCCCATCCCCCTGAGACGTGACCTGTATCACTGATTGCAGCCATCTCCGGCTCGATACTTGTAGACCGTACCAGGGAGGTCTGTCCTTGAATCGTTTCTCTGCGCGCATGTTCGGTCTCACCCTGTCCGGCTTTTTCGCTTTGGCCATTGCCGTCCAACCTGCCATGGCACAGCAGGATCAAGCCACTCATATATTCCATCGGCTCATTCCAGCCGGGGATACCTGTGCCACCTGCCACAAGGCGATTTATGACCAATGGAAGGCCAGCCCGCATGCGGCCAACAGTGTCGAATGCACCGTGTGCCATGGCGAGACAACAGCACCGGACTTCGCGGGCACACCGGGGTTAAGCACATGCGACACCTGTCACGCCGATCAGGTAGCGCAACTCAAGTCCGATCCATTCATGAAAGGCAAGACGTGTGTGAGCTGTCATCAGGCACACGTATTCGCCGAGCACAAGAAGGCCAACCCGGCAGGCCACTAATACCAATTTCCCATCGTGGGCGAGCGGTTGCCCTACGGCGCACTCCACGGAAGCCGGCTATTCCAGCGGCCTCCGCCCGTTCCCCCGCCCCGCTCCCCGCTTCGCCTGCCGCCCAAAGAAGATCCCCGCCGCCAAAAACACCGCCGAGATCGCGGCATTCGCCAGCCCCATGCGCAAATTGCCGTGGCGCATCGCCAACGCCGCGTTCAGAAACCAAACCGCCGCGCCGAGATACCAAATCCAGTTGAAATTCCGGCTCACTGTCTTCTGGGATGCGCCACCACGGACGCATGCCACCCCTCGCCTTCCATAGTAAAGCGTCAGTTTTTAGAGACACCGCAACCCCTCCCTTTGTTCCAGCCCCCCCCGCACCGGACTCAGCTCCCCCGGGATTTGTGCTACACTCTCAGTAGTTTTGTAGCACAAGGAGGGGTCGTGCCCGCTATTGTCCCAAAAGCGAAGCGCCGCGAGATTCCCCGCGGCATGTCCCGCCGCAAGATCCGCGACATGCATACCATGGCCGCCGAACAGAGCCTGCTCCAGGGCGAAACCGAGGTCGTTCGCGGCCGCATGCCGAAAACTCTGGTGTCCGCGGCGAAAAAGAACACGGGGATCAAGTCCCAGACCGAGTTGGTCCGGCTCGGCCTCGAAACTCTGGCCAATCAGGACAACTACGGCGCCTGGCTCATCAGCCAGAGCGGCACCATCTCCCCGGATATCGATCTTGAGTACTGACCTCTCTGCGTCGTTGGCTCGATGGAACCGCAGTTCTCCAGCGAGACGAAGAGACGATCGGCCTCTCTTTTTCGACGGCAGCCTCTTGCCGGAATCCGTCCTGTTCGATACCACGCTTTACATCGACGTCCTGCATGACAAACTTCGACCGGAGCTGAAAAGGGAAATTGCGCGGGTTAAGCCCTGGCATTCTTCGGTCGTCGAATCGGAATTGGTTTACCTGTGCGGACGCCTCGATCCCGCCCATCCCGGAACGGCTGAGGTTGTTCGTCGGATCACCGGGGTGGTCGAACATTGGCCCCCCAACCGCATCCTCAATCCCGACCGCGCAATCTGGCGCGAAGCCGCCATCCTCACCGGCATCCTGACCCGTCTGCAACATGCCGCGGCCGACGACCGTGGCCGCACCATGAACGACGCGCTGATCTTCCTCTGCGCCGTGCAACGCGGGTGCGTGGTCCTCAGCCGCAACGTCCGCGACTTCGACCTCCTGATGCAGCTGGTCCCCGCCGGAAGGGCCGTCTTCTATCGAGTGAATTAGTCCCGGCATCCCGCTCCCCCTGCTCCACCCTCCCTGTGCTACCATCCCTGTTCCTGTGAACGCGGGGTAAATCCGGACCCAAATTCCCGCGTCGCAGACCGTTCTCTGTATGCCGGACGAGGATCGAACCTCCGACCCTGCCGGGCCGCATTCACGGCGTGCCGGTACCCATCCCGCCTCCCGTCAGACGCCACCCACGACGCCTCCCGGAAATCCCTGGCTTGCGAATGTGCCTGCGCTGTTCTTTGTGCCAGTCGCCCGGCGCGTTTGTGTCGGCCGTCACCGTCCCCGCCTGCAAATTGGTTTCTACTTGCCTGTCTTTGACAGCGCCGTAACCGCGGCCCCGCCTTCGCGTCGCCTCATCCATTCCGTATTTCAAGGAGCAATCGATGAAAACCTACCCGGGAAGTGAGATCCGCAATGTAGCTGTAGTAGGGCATGCGCACAGCGGCAAGACCACGCTCGTCTCCGCTCTGCTGCATGCCGCCAAAATGACCCCCACCCTCGGCCGTGTCGAAGATGGTTCGGCGGTCACCGCCTACGACGAGGAAGACGTCGCCCGCGGCACCACCATGCAGAACGCCCTCGCCTTTGCCGAATGGAACGGCGTCAAGGTCAATTTCATCGACACCCCAGGCTTCCACATGTTCGTGCACGACGCCCGCTGCGCCATGCTTCCCGTCGAAGCCGCCCTCGTCACCGTCCACGCCGTCAGCGGCGTCGAGCCCATGACCGAGCGCGTCTGGAAATACGCCGAAGAATTCAATCTGCCCCGCGCCGTCGTTATCAACCAAATGGACCACCCCCGCGCCGCCGAATCCGCCGGAGCCACACTCACCGCCCTCAGCGAGCGCTTCGGCCGCCAGTGCATCCCCGTTCAGCTGCCCATCGCCAGCAGCAAAGGTTTTGAAGGCGTCATCGACCTCGTCACCATGGAAGCCTTTTTCTACACCCCTGGCGGCGACGGCCGTGGCAGAATCGGCGAGATCCCCGAGCCCCTGAAAGAGCCGGCCCAGCGCGCCCACGAAACCCTGGTCGAACTCGTCGCCGAAGGCAAAGACGAGCTCATGGAGGAGTACTTCCGCGAAGGCACCATCCCCGAGCAGCACCTCATCAGCGCCCTCCACGAAGCCATCCGCGAAGACCGCATCTTCCCCGTCCTCTATGCCAGCGGCCTGGCTAACGTTGCCACCGATCACCTCCTCGACTTTCTGAAGGTCTACGCGCCCGCGCCCATCGAGCGCGAGCCCATCGCCGCCCGCGCCGCCCTCCACGCCGTTGCTGTCACCAATGGCGAAGCCGCCGTCGCCACCAACGCCGACCAGTCACCCGAAATTGTCATGCGCAAAGTCGACGACAAAGAGCCGCTCTCCCTCTACGTCTTCAAGACCATGACCGACCCCTTCGCCGGCCGCATCACCTTCTTCAAAGTCTTCTCCGGCGTCCTCAAAAACGACGCCACCGCCCAGAACTACTCCCGCCGCGCTCCGGAAAAGTTCTCCCACCTCTCCATCATGCAGGGCCGCACCGCCGTGGCCGTCACTGAACTCCACGCCGGCGATCTCGGCGCCGTCGCCAAGCTCAAAGAGACCCTCACCGGTGACACCCTCGGCGACAAGAGCCACGAAATCTTCTACGAGCCCGTCACCCTCCCCGAGCCCGCCATGACCTGGGCCATCGAACCCAAGTCCCGCGCCGACGAAGACAAGCTCGCCCCCGCCGTCCACAAGCTTATGGAAGAAGATCTGATGCTCCGCTTCTTCCGCGACTCCCAGACCAACGAATTCCTCATCGCCGCCGCCGGCCAGTCTCACATCGAATCCCTCGTCAACAAGCTCCGCCGCCGCTACCACACCGAGGTCACGCTCAAAGCCCCGCGCGTTCCCTACCGCGAAACCATCCGCGGACGCGCCGATGCCCAGGGCCGCCACAAGAAACAAACCGGCGGCCACGGCCAGTACGGCGACTGCAAAATCAAAATGGAGCCACTCCCCCGCGGCGGCGGCTTCGAGTTCGTCAACGACGTCTTCGGCGGAGCCATCCCCCGCAACTTCATCCCCGCCGTCGAAAAAGGCATTCAGGAGTCAGCCGCGCGCGGCTACCTCGCCGGCTATCCCGTCGTCGACTTCCGCGTCACCGTCTACGACGGCAGCTACCACGATGTCGACTCCAACGAGCTCTCCTTCAAAATGGCCGGCCGTATCGCCTTCCGCAAATGCATGGAGCAGGCCAAACCCGCCCTCCTCGAACCCATCATGAGTGTCGAGATCGAGGCTCCCCAGGAGTTCGCCGGCAACCTCATGGGCGACCTCAACCAGCGCCGCGGCCGCGTCCAGGGCATGGATGGCCACGGAGCCAATACCATCATCCGCGCCGAAGTCCCCATGGCCGAGATGCTCACCTACGGCCAAACCCTCACCGCCATGACCCAGGGCCGAGGCAGCTTCCACATGGAGATGAACCACTACGACATCGTCCCCCAACTCATCGCCGACAAAATCGTAGCCAACGCAAAGAAGCCAACCGGAGAAGAAGACGAAGAGTAACGCAGAGCGCGCGAGCTGCTTCAGCTTGCCTGATGTGTACACGTGCGCGTACACTTGACCCGAGGTTGCCCTCTATGCCAGCGATCCGAGTCGGCGTGCGTGAATTCCGCGAACGCATTGCCAGCTTTCTTGAATCCGATACTCCAGTTGCAGTCACGCGCCGCGGTGAGACTCTTGGGATTTACGTCCCTGCTCGTCGCCCGCGCGAGGATACAGCCAGCATCTCCGAGCTTCGAGCAGCGGCCGACCGTCTGGCCGAAGCGCTCGCCGACGTCGACGAAGAAGAATTTGTTTCTGAATTCAAAGCATTGCGCCGTTCACGCGCCAGAGAAGCCTCTACGCGGTCGAAATGATCGTCATCGATGCGAATATCATCATCCGTGCTGTCCTCGGTCGCCGGGTCAGAGAGCTCATCGAATCCTACGCTGCACGGGGAGTTCGATTTTTCGCTCCATCCAATGCCTTTGAAGATGCGGCGCGTTACCTGCCTTTGCTGCTTGCAAGACGCAACAGCTCTGAATCAGAGGTGTCACCTTCTCTCGAATATCTGCGCACGAGAATCGAGCAGATTGACTCGGAGACCTATAGCGACTTCGAAGATGAGGCCCGGGTGCGCCTGCGCGGACGCGACGAAGACGACTGGCCCGTCCTGGCAGTTTCGCTCGCGCTGGATTGTCCGGTGTGGTCGGAAGACGCCGATTTCTTCGGGACTGGAGTCGCCGTCTGGACAACCAACCGGGTCGAGATCTTTCTGAAGGCTTGCGCGACCGAGATCTCTTCTGACCGAGACTGAACTTAGCGGAGAGATAATGAAGTAACAGCAACAATGACGGTGATGCTAAACAAAGAAAGCGGGGGTCTATGGCCTTTTCATTTGCTGATTGGGGGTTCTGGAGATTGGCCGTTATTTGTTTCTTTTTAGAGTCCCTCCACTTGATTTTAGAGAGCCACTGGCCAGGAATCCAAGGTTCCCGACTTGGCCCGAGGCCAACGCAGCAAAATATTTCATGCTGCTGGAATTCGTGGCGCTCATAGTGGCCATTGGGGCGGCGCTCGGATCACTCTCGATGATGGCGAAGGCCGTCCCTCGTCCGACGAGTCAAATGGCCGCAATCGTTCTTACGGCCATAGGCCTGCTGGGGATGTTCTTTTTCGTATGGCAGAGATGATGATCGTTCATCTGACCCTACTCCCGGCAAACCCTAAATCAAAACCCTTCGACGGCAAGGTCCGCCGTTAACCCACTCGTTATTACCCCGCGAACTTCCCATCCCAAAAGTGTGATTGATCCCCCTGATACAAGGCGACTAACGTCATCTCCGGTTCGGGGACTCAACCCCACCCCGACTGCAATCACAGACCACAAATCGATGATCAACCTCTGCTACAACTCCGGGTGCAAAAAAGAGCTGCGCTACCTGCGCGACGGCCGAGTCGTAAGGGTCATTCACCGCAACGGCGAGCATGCGCGGCTGGAGCACTTTTGGCTATGCGGTCCTTGCTCTCTTGAATATGACTTCGTGTTTGAGCCGGACGGTTCCGTTAGCCTGCAACATCGTCCTGCCGAGCAATCCGCGCTGACCGCAGCCTGATCGAGCGTCTGAGATTCGCGCAATAACGAGCTGCGTCGCATGGACGCCAACAACAAAGTGGGGCGAATGAAGGGATCGCTCGCACAATCCAGCCTTCGGCCCGACTAACTCGCCTCAGCAAGAGGCGCCGGCCACCTTACCAGGTCTGACAGCCTCAAAACATCCGTCAACGCCCCCCCGATAACGATCCGCGATCCCGATCTCCGGCACATTCCGCCGCTCCACCGGCAGGTTGTCGATAGCCGCGCATGCTTCCCCGCGCCTCATGTTCAGCTCCACGTAGTTCACGACCCAGCCGGGAAGCGCGAAATCAAGGTCCGATATCGGTTCATGCAGCAGCATTGCCAATGACCGATTGCGGGCCATCAGCAGCATCGCACAGCAAAGGCCACCTCTGATCCCCATCAGGCGCTCCGGCCGCCGCCAGATCTCTGTAAGAATGTCTGACAAAACTTGCTCGGCAAGCACCGAATCGCGCAGAACCCGCACGGCAATGGAATAGACCACACCCGCATAGCGGTCATAAAGCAAGGCGATCGCCCGCTCATCGCCTCGCCGAATCCGCCCCAGCAGCAGACAATCCTCGTCCCGGAGCCACTTCTTACCCAGTCGATATTTCGGCGCCACCAGAAAAGATTCGCACCCTTCTCGGCGTGGGACTGTTCAATATTGCTCAATTGCCCCACTGTATGTCACCGGAAATGGGGTCCGATCCTGGGATGGCGAAAGAAACAGCACGTTGCATGGCGCCTGTTTTTTGGCGGCGACACAGCCCCACTCTCGCCGCTCCCTTCTGCAAATGAAATCAGCACGCCTCAACCGTCGAAAGACAGCGTCCTACCCGAAGCGCTCCTCCACCAGATGCTCCGCAACCCGAATAGCGTTCGCAATCACCGTCAGCGAAGGATTCACCGCGCTCGCCGAAACAAAGCAAGAGGCATCGACAACATAAAGGTTGTCGAGGTCATGCGCCTTGCACTGCGGATCAAGCACGCTCGTCGCCGGATCGGTCCCCATCCGGCACGTCCCGTTCTGATGTCCCACTCCTTCGAGCGGAATCCGCTTCTTGAAATAAGCATGCAGCGGCACCGATGTGTTCGCGTGCCCGGCCCGCTTCAGCACATCCACCCACCGGTCCTTCAGCCGATTAAACGACTCGACATTATTCGGCGTGTACGAGAGCTGAATCCGCATCGGCGCCGCATCGCTCACCGGCTCGCTCTCGTTCGTCCGTCCTGTATCTCCCGCCGGATGCGCGCCTACCAATCCCGGCTGCCAGTGATCGGCCGACAGCGGAGTCGTGCTATGAATCGTCACCCGGTTATTCGGGTCGGGCAAATCCTCCGTCGTCAGCCACCACGGAACCGCCCGATGCTTCATCCCCTCCAGCACAAATTCCGGGGTTAGCGGCGGAGCATCCCCCTTCATCATCTCGAAATGAAAGCTGCCCACCGGCTGCACCTGCCCCAGCGGAAACGGATACTCCGGATCGGAATCCCTGAGATAAAAGTCGTTCGTCCCCCACGTCTTCGTGTAACTGTCCTCGTTGCGTTGCGTCGAGATAGACAGCAGCGCATCCGCCTGGTGATACATAAAATTGCGTCCCACCTGGTCCGACCGGTTCCCGAGCCCCCGCGGATGCTGATCGTTCGCTGAAGCCAGCAGGATCACCGCCGAATTCACAGCCCCCGCGGATACAGCAAAAAAACCGGCCGTGTAAGTCGCCATCTTGCCGCTCGCCGATGCAGGCGGCGCAAATGTCTCAGCCGGTTCCGGTCCAGACCCATACGGCTTCCCCGGCCCCGAGTGCATCACCTCAACCGCCTCAACCGCCGTGCCCGTAGAATTCGTCAGCAATCGCGTTACGCGCGAGTTCGTCATCAGCGTCACATTGGGCAAATCCATAATCTGCCGGATGCAATTAATGTCCGCATCCGACTTCGCGTGCACCAGGCAAGGATACCCATCGCACGTGTCGCAGCGAACGCACTTCGACCGCAGCGGGTCCAGCTCATTGCGCTTCAAACCCAGAGGGATCGGAAATGTGTGGACTCCCAGCTTGCGAACATCGTCCTCGATCTCCTGCATCCGCGGCTCGTTCGCGAACGCTGGCCACGGATACTTCTTCGAGTGAAATGGCTCGGTCGGGTCGAACGACGAACCATATCCCCCCGGCACAGAGGGCGCCTCACCCAAACCCCCATGCACATCGAAAAGCTCTTCCGCCTTCGTGTAATACGGCTCCAGATCGGCATACGAAATCGGCCACGCCGGAGAAATCCCACCGTGATGCTGGATCGTGCCAAAATCTTGCGCACGCATCCGAAACATCGCCGCCCCGTAAACCTTCGTCTGCCCTCCAACAAAATAAGCCTGTTGCGGATGGAGCGGCTTGCCCTCCTTGTCCTGCCATGTCTCCTTCGTGTGATACCGGTTGTCGATGAACACGGCGGACGTGTCCCAGTTGAGCTTTTCCTGGGGCATAAAAGAACCGCGCTCGAGGATCAGGATCTTTTTCCCCGCGCGGGCCAGATGCAAGGCGAGAGGGCCACCCCCGGCCCCCGAGCCGATGATGATCGCGTCAAATTCAGCAGGCATAAACAGTAGGATGCAGCCGCGGCCCCCGGATCCCGTCAAAGCCGTTGAAGCTGAGGCGGTCTTCCTCGGCAGACTGTTCTAATTCTCGACAATCCCGCGGGAACAATCATCATTCTGAGCTGCCGATGCGTCGAAGTCCCTGATATATTAGGAATCTGGATGAGATGGCTGCCAGCGGGTTGGAGCATCGATCCTGAGCCGAGATCTGCAGATATGCAATTTTGAAAGGACAACTGAACTGTGTTGATGATTCGCCTGGCGCGCGTGGGCGCGCGCAAACAACCGTATTACCGCGTAGTGGTGATTGAGAAGGACCGTGCGCGGAACGGACGCTCGGTCGAGGTAGTGGGCACCTACAATCCACGAACCAGCCCGGCTTCCGTTGAACTGAAGCTCGAACGCATAGAGTACTGGAAGGGCAAAGGCGCTCAACCGTCAGACAGAGTTGCTAAACTGCTCGGTTCGAGGGCTTCGACGGCCGCTCCCCCGGCGGCGCCGTCAGAGAGCAGTTCGGGAAGGGCGGAGGCTTCTACAGCCGCCTGAATCCATTCGAAGGATGGAGGGTTCGCCTGTTCGCCTGCTCCCGAACACCTCCCAGAAAAAGTTACTTTTGCAATCTCCGGGGCGAAAAAGTCTGCGAAGTGGCTTTTGTGAGTCGCCGTCTTGCAGTAGTATCCGCGATAGCCCCGGGGAGATGAACGATTTGCGTCTTCCCAGATGGGGGCAGGATGAAAACCACGACAGATAAACCCGATGACATGCGGGAGTTGGTGACACAAATTGCACGAGCGTTGGTGGATATTCCCGAGGCTGTAGTTGTTGAGGCAGTGGAACGAGAAGAGAGCACGGTGTTGAGGCTCCGGGTTGCGCCCACGGATGTGGGGAAAGTGATCGGGAAGCAGGGTCGAACGGCTCGTTCAGTGAGAACGATTCTTGGAGCTGTCAGTATGAAGCACCATCATCGATACACGCTGGATATTCTCGAAGAGGACAACGAGGGAGCCGCCGTCAACGAGGAGTAGCGGGAGCCGGAAGGAATGGAGTCCCCCCGTCCAGCCATCTCACGCGAAAGTCAGGGGCAACCAACGCCCGATTCGCCCGTGACCGGCACGGCGAAGGGTGGGACTGCGCCCGCCCCGGCGCACGCTCTGGCGTCCGAGGCCGATATCCGCGAACGCTCTGAGAATGGCGTGGCGCCGGCACCCGTATGGGTGCTGGTTGCGAGACTGATTCGACCGCATGGAAGGCGCGGCGAATTAGTCGCCGAGATCCTGACAGATTTCCCGGAGCGGTTTCACGAGCGCACGCGCCTGTTTTTGATTCCGTCGGAGCGAGTGGGATCGCGGCCGCGTGAGGTACAGCTCGAAAACTTCTGGTTTCTGCGCAGCCGGATCGTGATGAAGTTTCAGGGGGTCGACTCGATCAACGATGCGGAGGCCCTGCGCGGATTCGAAGTGGCGATTCCCGCTGGAGAGCGCGCGCCGCTGGAAGCGGGTTCGGTCTACGTAAGCGAACTGATTGGCTGCAGGGTCATGGACCTGAATCGCGGCGAGACCGAGGTGGGCGAAGTTGCGGACGTGGATCGCGAGTCCTCGAGCACCGAGCTGCTGGTTGTTCGGCGGCGTGATCGTCCGGAAGAACTCCTGATTCCCTTCGTCGCGGAATACCTGGTTCGAGTGGACGTGGCGAATCGGCTGCTGGAGATGCGCCTGCCGGAGGGTTTGCTGGAGATCAATGCTCCGATGACGGAAGAAGAGAAGCAGGAAGCGAGCGGTGAACGCGAAGAATCGAAGGACGGCCTCTGAACCAGTTGATGAGGATCGTGCTTTGCCAGCGGTTGATGAACGAACTCGGCGCTGGGGACCCAGGCGGGGTTAGGGCGCAGAGTTCGCAGCCCGGAGATAACGAGGGCCGCGAGGCAGGCATGCCCGGCGGCCCTTTTTGTTGCTGACGATGACCGGCGAAGTTAGCGGCGCGACTTCTTTTTCGATGATTTCTTCGCGGCCTTCTTCCCGCTCTTTTTCGCGGGGGCCTTTTTCGCGGGGGCCTTTTTAGCGGGAGCCTTCTTCGCGGCCTTCTTTGTTGCTGTCTTCACGGTCTTCTTAGCCGTTTTTTTAGCTGGAGCTTTCTTCGGGGCCTTCTTGGCGGGAGCTTTCTTGGCTGCTTTCTTGGCTGGAGCCTTCACGGCCGCTTTTTTGGCTGGAGCTTTCTTCGCCGGCGCTGCCTTTACGGCCGCTTTCGCCGGAGATTTCTTTGCCGCTTTCTTCACGGGCGGTGGGGCGGGCGACTCAGGTTCCAGAGATCCGAAGCCTTCGTCGTCGTCGCCCAGTTCGTCATCGTCGGAGGAGATTGTTGTCGAGACTTCCACCTCCTCTTCCTCCTCGTCTTCGCCGAAGCCGTCCTCCAGCTCTTCCATATCGTCATCAGCTTCGGGCTCAAATTCGCCGTCCGCGCTTGCGTAAAGTCTGTAGTCGTCCTGCATCAGAATTGCCCTCCCGGCTCCGAGTCAGTTTGCACCGCTGTATGAGTATGCCAGAAATTCGGCAAAACCCCTGCGGGGCGGATTATAGCAACAGCACGCGTATGGTTGCCAATGCTGGCGCGCACACAAGAGTGAGGGCAGCATCATGACAGAATGAGATGCAGTTGCGAGAGGCACAGCGGTTCCGCTCGAACGGAATCGACGAGGCTCGTCTGGAAGCCATGCGGTTCGACCTCATCACGATTTTCCCGGATTTTTTTGCGAGCATTCTGAGCCATGGGGTGCTGCGCCGGGCTATTGCCGGGGGTTTGGTGGGGGTCGAGGTGCACGATCTGCGCGGGTTCGCGCACGACCGGCACCGGACGGTTGATGATCGGCCGTTTGGCGGGGGTGAAGGCATGGTCCTGAAGCCGGAGCCGCTGGTCGAGGCGGTTGAGTCTCTGGGGATTGCGGGGAAAGCGGAGCGGGGGATGGCGCGCGAGCAGGTGATTCTGCTCTCGGCGCAGGGCGCCCGGTTTTCGCAGGCCGTGGCCCGTGAGCTGGCCGGGCTGGAACGGGTGGTTCTGATCTGCGGCCGCTATGAGGGCGTGGACGAGCGAGTCAGCGAGCTCGTCTGCGATCGGGAGTTGTCAGTGGGAGACTATGTGCTTTCGGGGGGCGAGCTGGCGGCGGCGATCGTGGTGGATGCAACGGCGCGGCTGCTGCCGGGGGTGCTGGGCAACGAGGCTTCGAGCGAGTATGAGAGCTTCGGGCTGGCCGATCCGGGAGCGGCGAGCGCAGAGGAAGGTCCGCCGCAGTCGACCCACGGGGCGGGGGGGCTGCTCGACTATCCGCATTACACGCGGCCGGCTGAGTTTCGAGGCGTTGCCGTGCCGGCGGTGCTGACCGAGGGGGATCATGCCGCGATCCGGCGCTGGCGGCGGGAGAGGGCCCTCGAAAAGACGTGGCGCAACCGGCCGGACCTGCTGGAGAGGGCGGAGCTGAGTGCGGCGGACCGGAAGTTTTTGCGGGGGCTGGGCTGGAGCCAGGACGCGGGGACCGGGATCAAGTGAGGCAATCGTCATCCGTTCGGATGATGGTTCGGAGCTGGGGTCAGGTCACCCACGGATTGAGGAGAGCAGCCCCGGTTTTCTCGAAGTCGGCGGTGTTGCGGGTGACTACGGTCATTCCGTGGATAAGGGCTGTGGCTGCAATGAGGGCGTCGCGGTCAGAGTGCGGGTTGGGGATGTGGAGGCGGGCGCAGCGTCGCGCCACGGCAGTATCAATCGGGACAATTCGACGTCAAAGGCGGTCAGGACGCGTTCTTCGAGCCAGGAGCGAAGATTCGCCCCCTGCGGCGGATCGCGCCGCTCGACCCGCAGAATCCCAATTTCCAATTCGAGAACCGAGATGACCGAGAGGTAGAGTTCGATGGGCGCGATGAGGCCGGCCCAGCGGCGGACACGAGGGTTGGCGCCTCCGCCCTTGCGGAGCTCGGAGACCACATTCGTGTCGAGCAGAAACATCAGGAGAGGTGGGCAGGCCGATGAAGGCGGGTGAGGCGAGGCGGTTCGAAGTCGATTTCCGCGGCCCTTGGATCGCCGAGCAGGTCGAGGATACTTTCGTGCTTGCCCGTGATTTTTCGGTATTCCTCGATGGAGAGGAGGACCTGGGCGGGGCGGCCGCGGTCGGTGATGAAGACGGGCCCCTTGCCGGCGGCCTTCCGGGCGCGGCTGACGTTCTGATTAAAATCGCGGCTGGATATGGTGGTGATGGCCATGCGTCTCCGATGTAGATATGTTACTACATTTCGAAGTCCGTCGCCGATGGAGCAGCGAAAGGCGTGAATTTCCTGTAAACTGGGAATTCTGCAATTTTCCCTTCAGGAATGAGAGCTTATGTCGATCCATCCAGTGATGCAACGTCTTGCCGAGAAGTTGAACCGCACGGATTTGCCCGCCTTTGGGCCGGGCGATACGATTCGCGTGCAGGTGAGGATTAAAGAAGGCGATAAGGAACGTCTCCAGGCGTTTGAGGGCGTGGTGATCGCGAAGAAGAACGGCGCGCAGGGGAGCTTTACCGTGCGCAAGATGAGCTTCGGCCAGGGAGTCGAGCGCATTTTCCCTTTCAACAGCAAAGTGATCGACAAGATCGAGAAGGTCCGGTCGGCGAAGGTGCGCCGCGCGCGGCTGTTCTACCTGCGCGGACTGCGGGGCAAGGCTGCTCGCCTGAAGGAAGTCGACACCAGATAGCGCACACCGTTCAGCGTTCAGGAAAACACACGCCCTGGCCGGATCGGCTGGGGCGTTTGTGTTTGGGACAGTTTTTCCACCAGCGTCCGCAGCGGCTTGAGCGATAGACTCGGCTCATGGGGACGATGCAGCTCGATGGCGAGCTGATTCCGAAGCGCGGGCGCAGGAAATTAGCGGACGATGAAGTATGCGCGTCGACGCGAAAGATGCGGATGCTTCGCTCCCTGGCGTGCGGCAACAAGTACGAAAAACTGGCGCGGGCGCAGGGCGCGACCGTCATTGCCGGCGTCGATGAGGTTGGCCGCGGAGCGCTGTTTGGGCCGGTGGTAGCGGCGGCGGTGATTCTTCCGCCCGACACGAGGATTCGCGGACTGCGAGATTCGAAACAGCTGCCGCGCGAGGATCGCGAGCGGCTGGAAGTGGTGGTGCGGACGCGGGCGATTGCGATTGCGATTGAGGAAGTGGATGCGGAGACAATCGACCGCGTGAACATCTATCAGGCGAGCCGGATGGCGATGACGGCGGCGGTGCTGCGGCTCGATCCGCAGCCGGATCACTTATTGATCGATGCGTTGAGACTGGATGTGAGTCATTCACAGACCAAGATTTTCTATGGCGACTCGCTGAGCATTTCAATTGCGGCGGCTTCTGTGGTGGCGAAGGTGTATCGCGATGCGCGCATGCGTGAGCTGGACGCCGAGTATCCAGGTTATGGGCTGGCGTCGCATAAGGGCTACGCGACGCCGGAGCATCGTGAGGCGCTGAAGAATCTGGGACCCTCGATTCTGCATCGGAAGAGCTTTGCTCCGGTGCTGCAGTGCGATCTGCCGTGGGATGAGCTGTCCGACGATCTTGCGGTGGCTGAGGACGAATCCGTTTGCCCTATCGACTCCTGTGTGTAACGGCGCATCCCGACGATGAGAGCGGCGGCTTTGGCGGCGCGCTGATGCTGGCGCACGAAGCGGGAGCTGAGACCGCTGTGCTGTGCTTCACCGACGGACAGGCGGCGCATTTTCGCGGCGCGGCGGCGGGCGACGAAGAGCTGGGAAAGCTGCGGCGCGCGGAAATGGATGCGGCCTGCACCGTGCTGGGCGTGACGCGGTGGGATGTGCTCGATTATCCCGATGGCGAACTGGCGCGGCAGAGTTTTCAGGAGCTGGTGGGGCAGGTCGTGGAGCATATCCGGCGCTGGCGGCCGCAAGTGGTGCTGACGTTTGGTGGAGACGGCGGGGTGAACCTGCACCGCGATCACACGATGATTTCAGTGGTGACGACGGCGGCGTTTCATTGGGCGGGGCGGGCGGAGATGTTTCCGGATCAGGTGGAGTCTGGGCTCAAGCCGTATGGGCCGCGGAAGCTGTATTTCTCGAGCCCGCCGTTTGTGAGCGTGCGCGACCGGCCGGAGCTGACGGGTTCGGCTACGGTGCCGTGGTCGCTGACCCTCGAACTGGGCGAATTGGCCGAGCGCAAGCTGGAGGCCTTCCAGAAGCACCATTCGCAGCAGGGGGTGCTGGAGCGTGTGGGCGAGCAGGTGCGGGATGCGATGCGCATGGAGCGATATTTGCTGGCGGCGCAGCGGGGAATGGGTTCGGTTATGGCGGATACGGGGATGTTTGCGGGGATTGTCGAGGACGGAGAATAGAAATGTCGGGTTTGGCCGTCGGGCCGGTCGTCGAAGGATGAGGCGAGAGCTGGACCCCCATGGGGGTGTTTTGCGGGCGGTGATTGATTCGAAAGAGGTTGGGAGGGGAGTAACGCTGGTGACCTCTGGCAGGGCTTTGATAAGTGGGCAGATAGCTCGCGAGCGGGAGTGGGTCATTCGCGCTTGCGATTGACTCATTGACGCTTGGGATGGGGCTTCCTGATTGAAAGTAAGTCAGATGCGTGGCGGGTGCGAGTGATTCATTGGCGTGTGTCATGTCCAGGGGGCAGCCGGTAGGGTCGACAAGTAGCCAGTAGGGCGGGGCTGGGAGCCGGGAGCGAGTAGCCCCTGGTTCGGATTCGCCTGACTGCGCACACAGACGCCACTTGGTTTTCCTCCTCTCTAAAGAAGAATGCCGCCACGGATGGCGGCATTTTCCTTTTTAACTCTATAAGTTCAGAATAGCATGTTTGGACAGTAAAACTGCCACCTTTGTTGGCGCGGAAGTTGTTAGTTATGAAGGATTGTTACTTTGGGTAAGTGGTGGAAACTTGACAGAAAACAGGGTACAGGGTGCAGGGTGCAGGGTGCAGGCTCCGGGACCGACGCCTCTGTAATTTGGGGTGCGCGGAGTGGGATGATGGACGGGTGAATGTCGATTTCTTTCCCGGCGGCGTGGCCGTTCTTATTGTTGTCACCGGGTTGGGTTGAGGTTGGGGTTGCGACGATTCCCGGGGATCTTTGGTTGGGGGCTGGATCTGCAAGCAGTCCCCATTGACCCTGCAATACAATTGCTCTTTCGCGGTTAACCGGCCGGGGCGGGCTCGACCACATTGTGACCGAATGCGACAGGGAGCGATGACGGAACTCATTTGGGACGGCAAGTACGTTGACGGCAAGCAGCAGGCTCCGGTTCGGGTCGCGTTGCCCTTTCAAACCATCGAAACGGTCAATGAAAGCACGGCGGACAGAAATCGAACGCTGGAGCTATTTGCATCCGGTAGACCGACCGAGTGGCGCAATCGGCTAATTTGGGGCGATAAGAAGTACGTTCTGCCCTCTTTGTTGCCGGAATTCGCGGGCAGCGTCAACTTGATCTAGATCGACCCGCCCTTCAATACGGGCTCAGACTTTTCGTTTACCGCAACCATTCAAGGACACGGTTCGCCGGACAAGGGGTCGGAGGTCAGTTTCGTGAAAGAGCCTTCGATCCTTGAGCAAAAGGCATATCGCGATACTTGGGGCCGCGGCTTGGATTCGTATGTGGAGTGGTTTTACGAAGCCATTGTTCTATGCAGCGAACTGCTGGCTAGTAATGGCTCGATATATGTCCATCTTGATTGGCACGTTGGTCATTATGCGAAGGCCATACTTGACGAAGTGTTTGGAAATGATTCATGCCAAAACGAAATTATCTGGAAGAGGACTTCAGCGCGAAGTGACAGTCACACATTCAACCACATTCACGACGTGATCTATCTCTATGCCCGCGGCGATTTCATTTTCAATCGGCAGTACGTCCCACACGATGCGGAGTACATAGAAAGCCATTACGGCCAGAAGGACAAAAATGGCCGACGCTACCTGCTGGACAATATGACGAGCCCCAATCCACGCCCTAACATGACATATGTGTGGCGGGGCCATCAGCCTCCTGCTTTGGGTTGGCGATATTCCAAAGAAACGATGCAGCGGCTACACGATGAAGGCCGCATCTGGTATCCGGAATCAAAGGACAGACGCCCACGTTTGATTCGTTACCTCGATGAATCGCCGGGGCAACCGGTGACTTCGGTTTGGACTGACATTTCTCCGGTGAACTCTCAGGCTATGGAGCGCGTCAACTACGACACGCAAAAGCCAGAGGCTCTTTTGGAGCGGATAATAAAGGCGTCGTCGAATGAGAATGACCTGGTGCTCGATTGCTTCGCCGGGAGCGGTACGACGGCGGCCGTAGCGGAGAAGTTGGGGCGTCGGTGGATAACGGCAGACCTGGGCCGATTTGCCGTCCACACGACGCGCAAGCGCCTGCTCCAGGTGGCGGGCGTCAGACCATTCACCGTGCAGAATCTCGGCAAGTACGAGCGCCAGGCCTGGCAGAAAGCTGAGTTTTCAAACCAAACATCTGGCGATGAACTGGATGGTCAGAGACGCAGGGAACTCGCCTATCGTGATTTCATTTTGAGCTTGTATCATGCCACTCCCGTTTCTGGACACGTATGGCTTCACGGTATCAAGTCAGGCCGGATGGTGCATGTAGGCGCTGTTGATGCGCCAGTAACCATCTCCGATATTCGAGCCATCGCACGGGAGGTCTGGAAGGCGTCAAACAGTTCTGGCGAACCACGCAAAGCAGCCGCTGATATTTTGGGCTGGGAATTTGCCTTCGAGCTAAATGAAACGGCGCGGCAGGTTGCAGCCGAGTCCCGCGTGGATGTGGCGTTCAAGAAGATTCCGCGGGAGGTGTTGGAGAAGAAGGCAGTGGATCAGGGCGACATCCAGTTCTTCGAGCTTGGCGCCCTATCCGTGAAACCGAAGCAGACAAATAGGGAACTGCTGATAGAACTCACAGACTTCGTGATCCCGATTGACGATGTTCCGAAGGACGCCCGCAAGGCGATCCAGCACTGGAGCCAGATGATCGACTACTGGGCCGTGGACTGGGATTTCAAAGAGGACACATTCCACAACCAATGGCAGTCCTATCGCACTCGGCAGGAGCCGAAGCTGGACCTTTTCGCCAAATATGAGTACAGCGAATCTGGTGAGTACAAAGTGATGGTGAAGGTCATTGACATCCTCGGCAACGACACGACAAAGACGCTGGGTATCAAGGTGAAATGAAGCCATGCCACGCAAGAAGAAGGCGGTTGCAGAGAATCAGACGGAGCTTCTGGACGTAACCTCTAAACTGCGAACAGCGCCGTGCGTTCCCGCGTTGCGCGAAGCGGTGAAGGCGTGGGTCGCCGGCGGTTACAAGGGAATCACCGATACGACACGCATCCTGATTAACCATTGGTTCCATACGGACCACAAGCTGCCCACCGGGGGGCCGTTCCGCTATCACCGCTCCCAGCAGGAAGCAATCGAAACGCTGATTTTCGTGTGGGAGTTTGTGAAGGTCCGCACGCGGAAAGGTATTCTGCAACGCTACGCGACAGATTTGCAAGGCGTGGCGCTGCCTCCCTATGACGACTTCGCCCGCTACGCCATCAAAATGGCGACAGGCAGCGGTAAGACCAAGGTAATGGCGCTGGCTATCGCGTGGCAGTTCCTGAATGCGGTGCGGGAGCAGGACGCGATTGCGAAGGACTTCGCCAAGACGTTCCTCATCATTGCCCCCAACGTAATCGTGCTGGAGCGGTTGAAACAGGATTTCGCCGGCGGCCGCATCTTCCGTTCCGACCCAGTGATCCCCCGTGAGCTACAGATTTTTTGGGATTTCGATTGCGTGATGCGGGGTGAAGCGGAGAAGGCACCGGCGGAGGGAATGCTGTTTCTAACCAATATTCAGCAATTTTACGAGCGCGCCGAACGCAACGGCGATGCCGAGCCCGATGCCATGACCGCCGTGCTCGGCCAGAAGCCACCCGCGAAGAAGCTGGACCTGACTGACTTCGACGATCGGATTGCCCTGCGGGCCGGAAACCTTCTGGTGCTGAATGACGAGGCTCACCATACGCATGACGAAAACAACGAATGGAATCGAGTGATCAGGGATCTGCACCAGAAGACGGCGCTCACCGCACAACTGGACTTCTCAGCCACGCCGCGCTTCACGAAGGGGGCAATCTTTCCCTGGACGATTTCTGACTATCCGCTGAAGCAGGCCATTCTGGACGGGATCGTGAAGCGGCCGATGAAGGGCATCGCGCATATAACGGAGGCGAAGTCGGACTATGCCAGCGTGCGCTATCAGGGCTATCTGGCGGCGGCTGTAGAACGCTGGCGTGAGTACCGCACCCAACTGGCTCCGCTGAAGCAAAAGCCCGTGCTGTTCATCATGATGAACGACACCGAGGAAGCGGACGACGTTGCGGCGTGGCTACGGGAGAAGTACACGGCGGAATTCGGAGGCGATAAGACCGAAGTCATCCACACCGACAAGAGCGGCGAAGTCAGCAGGAAGGATTTGGACGAGGCCCGTGAAGCTGTGCGCGGTGTCGATTCACCGGATAGCCCGATCAACGCCATCGTCTCAGTGCTGATGCTGCGTGAAGGTTGGGACGTGCGAAATGTGACGGTGGTGGTCGGATTGCGCCCGTACACAGCAAAGGCGAACATTCTGCCGGAACAGGCCATTGGGCGCGGATTGCGGCTGATGTTCCGTGATCTTGGCGCGGACTATACGGAGCGGGTAGACATCATCGGCAATAAGAAATTTCTCGATTTCGTGGACGATCTCGAAAAGCTGGAGGAGTTGCAACTCGATACGTTTGAGGTCGGGAAAGACAAGCTGCGCATTGTTACGATCCTTCCCACTGAGGATCGGAAGCAATTCGACATCGGTCTGCCGCTGCTTTCTCCTGTACTGGTTCGCAAGAAGAGTTTGGCTGAGGAAATTGCCGGACTTGACGTGATGTCGTTCCAGACCATCCTGCTACCGATGTCGGGGAAGGACCCGAACAATAAGACCTTCCGGTATGAGGGCTACGACATAATCACGCTGCTTAAGGAAGTCGAGCGAGACTACACGATTCCCGAGCCGCAAACGGCGCAGGAAGTGATCGGGTACTACTCCCGGCGCATTGCGGAGGCGGTGAAACTGCCATCGCAGTTCGCGGCGCTCGCCCCGAAGGTGCGGGAGTTTTTTGAACAGAAGGCGTTTGGGCAGACGGTGGACCTTTCGGATCGCGAGGTCGTGAAAGCCATGAGTACGCCCGTTGCTCATTACGTCTGCGTGGACGTGTTTTCGAAGGAACTGAAGCAACTGACGATTGCGGAGCAGGAGCCGACGCTGCTGGAGCCGGAACGGATGCTCTCTAGCTGTCAGCCGTTTCCGTGGTCGCGCCAAGTCTGGGAAGGGGTCAAAACCGTGTTTAATCTGGTGCCGTGCGACAACAGCTTCGAGCGCGCCTTTGCGAAGTTTCTGGACAATGCCGAGGACGTGCAGGCATTTGCCAAGCTGCCACAGCCGTTCGGGTTCTCGATTGAATACACGGACAAGGCCATGAACCTTCGCTGGTATTATCCGGATTTCGTTGCTGTGGACGGCCGTGGTGATCGGTGGCTGCTGGAAACCAAGGGCGCGGAGACCGATGATGTCTCTTTCAAGGACGCGGCCGCGGCGCGGTGGTGCGAGAACGCTTCGGATCTAACGAAGACTCAGTGGCGATATCTGAAGGTTCCACAGAAAGCATTCGAGCTCTTGCAGCCCGGCCGCTTAGTGGATTTGAATGCCTTGCGGGGGGAATATTCAATGCCAGTCATCCCGGGCTAGGGCAGGGAGGGGATGGATGGTTCATTGGTGCTTCAAAACAGCCGGCGCTAAAG
Source organism: uncultured Acidobacteriaceae bacterium (assembly GCA_963831055.1). GTDB lineage: Bacteria > Acidobacteriota > Terriglobia > Terriglobales > Acidobacteriaceae > Palsa-343. The sequence goes on from CAWHOU010000043.1 coordinate 33,829, forward strand.
TTGGAGAGCCGGTGGGGCCGGGCCTGAAGGCCGCTTCAATTTAGGGGCCGTTCATTCCCCGGGTTAAAAGCCGGGGGCTTCTGCACTGGCCCGGCTGAAGCCGTTCGGGTAAGTGGTGGAAAGTTGACAAGAAGGGTAGAGTTTAGAGTTTAGGGATTAGAGGTCATGGTGCTGCGTTGTCCGGGAGCGGCTGGAGGGTCGCCAGCTCGCGGATCAGCCTCACGGTTTCGAGGCTGACAGTGATGACCTGACCGCTGAGGCGCCTATTGGAAATCGCGCCGAATTTTTTGAAATCGGGGCTCGTTGAATGGCCGGTTCCAGGTCCCGCGGGATGGCTCGGACGAGAGCCATCCCGCAGGATTGGATGGAGTTACTTCACCTGCGTTGCCGTGATTGTGCCGGTGAGGGCAGCAACACTTGCTCCGCCCCAATACATGCACTCCACCCAAATCTCGGTTGGCGCGGTCGTGGTGTAGTAACCGTTGAGCGGAAGCGTGACGTATCCACCTTGTTCGGCCGGAATCGTGGCCATCGAATACGGTCCGTATGGCAGTGGGGTGGTGCCGCCGGCCTGATTTGTGGTGTAGCAAAGCACGGGCGTCTGAGATGCGTAACCGGGAGCCTCGTCGAGGATTTGCTGTCCCACAAGGGAATACGTTCCGGCATTGGGCAAAATAAGCGCCATGAGGGTTCCGCGGCTGTTTTGAGCCAGTGTTTTGGTGGTGGTTGTGGCGGTCGACGCAAAGGCCATTTGCGCCGAGGCGCTGTGCGCGGTGGCGAGGATGGTTGCGGCCGCGAAGGCGGCCGGGACGAAGGTGCGGATGGCGGATTTCATGGTGGTCTCTCCTTTTGGATAGCGGGCTTGATGACCGCCTTCACTGATGAGTGCGCGGTGGGCGGGGAAAGGGGGCAAACGAATTGAAAATTATTTTCGCGGGGGCTGTATGCGAAGCTGACTATCGCCGGTGCGGGTCACGGCAGCCATTCAAGCCGAGGGGGTGGCTCAAATAAGAGCCACCCCGGCAGGGACAGCAGCGACCAAGCTACTGCACTTTGGCTGCAGTGATATTGCCGATGGCTGACAGGATTTCTCCCGAGGTGTTCGTGGTACGGCAGACGAGGTACAGTTCCGTCGACCCCGAGACGCTGTACCATCCGTAGAACGAAAGCGTGAGCATCCCGCCGGCCGGAATCGTTCCCGAGGAGGTCAGTCCGTAGGGCAGCGGTGCGGAGCTACCTGCCGCTGGCGACATCCAGCACCATACGTATGCTGACTGGCTGCTGTTATTGGCGATCGCTTGCTGGCCGCCAATGGTGAAATTTCCGGACTGGCCGACGATCACGGCATTGACGGTTACATTCCCACCCGACAATGTGTAGTCGCTGCTTGTGTTGTGGGAGTAGATCTGGGCGGATGCGCTGTGCGCGGTGGCGAGGATGGTTGCGGCCGCGAAGGCGGCCAGGACAAAGGTGCGGATGGTGGATTTCATGGCGGTTCTCCTTTTTGGATAGCGGCCTTGAAAGCCGCCTTCACTGATGAGTGCGCGGTGGGCGGGGAAAAGGGGCAAGGGGTTCTGAATTTTTTCACTGAGGGTGGGTCAATCATGGGAAAGAAATGGGAACGGGCCGGACAACCGGCGCCCGGAGTCAGGAGGCCGGGGCATTGCCTTTGCAAACAACTCTGGAACAAACCAAATGGGGTGGCCCTGGTTGGAGCCACCCCACGCGACGAGCGACAGAACTACCAGAGCATTGCGGTGATATTGCCCCAGGTTCCCAGGGCAACTGAGCCCGCGGCGCCATAATTGTGGCAGACAACCCAAAGATCCGTCGGCCCCGTGGCTGTGTAAGAACCGTTGAGCGGAATTGTGATTGCCCCGCTGACCGTTGCCCAGGCTTGTGGTCCGAAGGGTATCGACGTAGTGCTGCCGTTCACGGTCGAAATCCAGCAATATATTTCTTCCGACGGATTGTTGCCTGTATTGGCGAACGCTTGCTGGCCGCCGATCATATAGGTTCCAGCGTAGGGCAGAGCCAAAACCATGACCGATGCGGTTCCACCGCCGCCGATTTGATGGTCGCCGCTGCCATTGCTGGAATAGATCTGCGCGGAGCCGCTGTGCGCGGTGGCGAGGATGGTTGCGGCCGCGAAGGCGGCCAGGACAAAGGTGCGGATGGTGGATTTCATGGCGGTTCTCCTTTTTGGATAGCGGCCTTGAAAGCCGCCTTCATTGATGAGTGCGCGGTGGGCGGTAAAAAGGGGCAAAGGGCGGGGATCTTTTTTTGCGAAGTTCGGCGGGGGGTTGAGGAGACGGGTGGGGCTTGGCGTGACCGGGTCTGCGGGGTGGCTCGGTTAAGCGATAGCGACAATTGAGCAAACGCCTGGGTGGGATCTCGAATGCGCCTGCGGGGCGGCTCAACCTGGAGCCACCCCGCGTGACGAGCGACAAAACTACCAGAACATTGCGGTGATATTGCCGTATGTTGCCAGGGCAGCTGCGCCAAAATTGTGGCAGACGACCCAAAGATCCGTCGGCCCTGTGGCGGTGTAAGAACCGTTGAGTGGAAGTGTGATCACCCCGCCGGAAGCAGCAGCCGTTGCCCAGGATGAGGGCCCGTAGGGCACTGAGGCCCCGCCGTTGGCGGTCGAAATCCAGCACGTTACGGTTTCTTCCTGGTTGTTGCCTGCTGTATTGACGATCGTTGTTTGGCCACCAAGCATATAGGTTCCGGCGTACGGTAGAGCCAAAACCATGACCGAAATGTTCCCGCCGCTACCGAGGTTATGGTCGCCGCTTGCATTGCTGGAAAAGACCTGCGCCGAAGCGGGGCTTGTAGAGATGGCAATGGTTGCGGCCGCGAAGGCGGCGAGGACGAAGGTGTGGATGCTGAATTTCATGGCGGTTCTCCTTTTGGGAAGCGGCCTTGATGACCGCCTTCACTGATGAGTGCGGGGTGGGGGGGGGAAAAGGGCAAACCAGGCGGAATTTTCTTTGAGTTCTCGGCGTGGGGTTTGAGGAGGCCCGGTATCGGGGATCTGGTTTCAGCCTCCGGGAGATCTATGCGCTCGAAGCGCAGTGCCCATAAGGGCGATTTAGTCTTCGGGAGATGGTTCGGCCTCGGTGGGCAGCGAGCCGCCGGGGCGCATTTGCCGGAAGAGCCAGATGCGGGCGAGGGACCAGTCGCGCTTGACGGAGCGGGGAGAGACGTCGAGGATTTGAGCGATTTGTTCGACAGAGAGGCCGCCGAAGTAGCGGAGCTCGACGACGCGGGCCTGGCGGGGGTTGTTGGCGGCGAGGCGGGTGAGGGCCTGATCGATGGAGGCGACTTCTTCGAGGCGGTCGGGAGAAATGGCGAGGTCGTCGTGCATCTCGACGCGGTTGAGGCCGCCGGCGCGACGCTCGGCATTGTGCTGGCGTGCGTAGTCAACGAGGACCTGACGCATGACGTGGGCGGCAAGGCCGATAAAGTGGGCGCGGCTGTTCCAGTCGATGTCTTCGCCAGCGAGGCGGAGATAGGCTTCGTTGATGAGCGCGGTGGCCTGGAGAGTGTGGTCGGGGCGCTCGCGACGCATATAGGCCTGGGCGAGTCGGTGGAGTTCGGAATAAACGAGCGGGAGGAGGCGCTCGGCGGCGGAGGAGTTGCCGTCGTGCATAGCTTTGAGGAGCTGAGTTACTTCTCCTGGCTGGGGATCGGTCACGCTGCGATTGTAGAGCGGGTTGGCGGGCCGAGGGGAACCGGATTTCACCGTAGAGGGCGCATCACAGAGGGTTCATGGTGCGGGAAAAAGTTCTACGACTGCCTGCTTTGGCGAGTTGTGCCCACTCAAGCCAATAGAAGGCTTGAATGGGCACCAATTCATCTATTCATGTTATCGAGGACGGAGCCCACTATTCCGCCTAAGACTCCGGCCTGGGTGGCTTGGCGGGGTTCGCGGCCGGGGAGGTATTCCTGGAGGGCGTGGGCGAGTCGTGAGAGGGGCAGGGTCTGGAGCCAGATTCTTCCTGGGCCGGTAAGTGCGGCTAAGAAGAGGCCGTCGCCGCCGAAGATGAGGTTCTTGATGCCGCGGACCATGGTGATCTGAAACGAAACGCTGGCGGTGAAGGCTCCGACGTGACCGGGGTGAACGAAGAGGGATTCGCCGGGCTGGAGGTCGCGGGTAACGACTTCGCCGGAGAGCTCGAGCCAGGCGGTGCCCTGGCCGCTGATCTTCTGGAGGAGGAAGCCATCGCCGCCGAAGATGCCCGCGCCGAGTGACTGCTGGAACCCGACGCCGATCTGGATGGCGGAGGTGGCGCAGAGGAAGCCGTGGCGGTGGACCATGTAGTCGTAGCCGGGGGCGACTTCGACGGGGACGATGTGGCCGGGGACGCGGGTGGCGAAGGCGAGCTCGGCGTTGCCGCCCATAGCGCGGTATTCGGTCATGAAGAGGCTGCCGCCGCCCACGACGCGCTTGAAGGCACCGAGGAAGCCGCCGCCACCGGCGAACTGGGTGTGGGTGGTCATCTGGACATTGGGGGACATCCAGGAGAGCTCGCCGGCTTCGGAGATGATGGCGTCGTTGGGCTCGAGGAGGAACTCGAGGACGGGCATGGTGGTGCCGATGACCTGGTGTTTCATGACGACAGGGTACAGCAAGAGGGAAGAGCGTGGAATTTCGGCGTCGGGTGCGAGGTGGTGGGGGCGGTGGTGGGGAACTGGAAAATAATTCCTGGAGTGAGAAAGGGGAGTGGAAGAAATTGCCACTTTTGGGGGCGGTAACGGCTAATCGGTGTTAGCGGTTACCAGAGTTTTCGCAAAACTGCACGAAAGTGATTGCGCGAAACACTTTTGGGTAGTACCTGTAGGGTAACACTTAACACATAACTCCGAGGAGGGTCGCGCACTCCACGATCGCCATTGTTATCAGCAGTACGGGGCCATGATTAGAAGCAGTAGTTCGACCCACGGCGTGACCATTTTGCACGTGGACGCACTTTATCTATGCCGTCGAGCAGTAACCGCGATCGAGAGCCGCAAGTCCCCCCGAAGATAATGCAGTTCGGCCTGGTTTCTCAGTATGAGAGAGAAAGGTAGTGTCGATTCGAGCAGGTTGACTGTAAGGCGCCGATTGGCGAGCGAACAGGAACCTGGCGATTAAGACAACGCCCGACACTCCGCTACTCGACTTGTCCTTGATTTAGAGGTAAGTGCGGCGCGGGAAGAGCCTTCCTGGCGCAAACGGGTGGCGTGTGCTCTGGCGGAAAGGGACCCTGAAATGGATACGAAGCTCGTTCCTCCCTCCTTTGGCCGCGCGTTTGCGGCAGGCGATGCGCTCACCACTTACACCGGGTCGTCCGAGCGGGCACGAAAGCTAAGACGGGCCGGTTGGCTGAGTCTGATGTTCGGTTGTTTAGCACTGGCATTACCGCAGGCTTCGTTTGCGGCCGCGGCTCAATTGACAGGGTTGTCGTGCACCTCCAGCTCCGTCAGCGCGGAGGGTTCGGACAGCTGTACCGTGACGATGAGCCAGGACGTTGTGAATAACCGAAGGATCGTACTGAGGAGCAGCAGCAGTGCGGTGTCGGTTCCGGGTTCGGTGACGGTGCCGGCAGGGTCTTCGAGCGCCGTGTTCAACGCGTGGGTGTCCGGGGTGAGCGGCACGCAGACAGTGACGCTGACGGCGAGCGCTGGGAGCGTGTCTGAGACGTACCAGTTGCAGCTGAGCGGACCGACCCTGGGTTTGAGCGCGACGAGTGTGGCGTTCGGAGCCGAACCTTTGAATACGGTGGCCACGAAAACGGTGACCCTGAGTCCTACGGGAACGCTGCCGCTGACGATTTACGCGGTGATGGTGGGCGGAGCGGGATTCTCGTGGGAAGGATTGAACACGCCTCTGACTCTGTCTCCAGGCCAGACGGCAACGCTGGTGATTGTTTTTGATCCGAGGACCGCGGGCGCGGCCAGCGGGGTTGCGACGGTTGTTTACAACGGAGGGAACACCGCAAAAATAGTGTTGACGGGAACGGGGGGGACAGGCACGACGCCTTCGCCAACGGTGAGCGGGCTTTCCTGCAGCAGTGCATCGCTGACGGGTGGGGGGACAGATGCGTGCACGGTGGCACTGACCTCGGCGGCTACCAGTGCAACGGTGGTGAATCTGACGAGCAGCAGCACCGCGGTAACCCTTCCGGGTTCCATAACGGTAGCGGGTGGGGCAACAAGTGTGGGGTTCACGGCGACAGCGAGCGCGGTCAGCACGACCCAGACCGCAACGCTGACGGCGAGCGCGGGCACGAGTTCGGCGACGTATCCGCTGGTGCTGAATGCTGTGGCGCCGGGGATGAGTATGAGCGCGGCGAGTGTGGCGTTCGGAACAGATTTGCTGAACACGGCGATGAGCAAGACGGTGACGGTGACCTCAACCGGGACAGCGCAGCTGATCCTGAGCGGGGCCACGGCGGCGGGAGCGGGATTCTCGGTGTCGGGCATCAGCGCACCGATCACGCTGAATCAGGGGCAGACGGCGACGTTGACCATTGGGTTCGATCCGGCGGTTACCGGGCCGGCGAGCGGAATGGTGACGATCAGCAGCAACGCTTCGAGCGCCGCAACGATTGCGCTGAGCGGGACCGGGCAGTCGCCGGCGACGCTAAGTGGCGTGTCCTGCAGCAGCGCGGCGCTGTCAGGAGCGGGGACGGATGCGTGCACCGTAAGCTTTTCATCCGCAGTGACGAGCGCAACGGTGGTGGGTCTGGCGAGCAGCAGCGGTGCGGTGACGGTGCCGGCTTCAGTAACCATCGCGGCGGGAGCTTCGAGCGCCGGATTTACGGCGACGGCCACGGCCGTGAGCACGGCACAAACGGCGACGCTGACGGCTACGGCGGGCGGGGCTTCCGCGACGTATCCGTTGCAGCTGAACGCGGTGAACGCGGGGCTGAGCCTGAGCGCGACGAGCCTGGCATTCGGGACTGATTCGCTGAACACGGCGATGAGCAAGACGGTGACGGTGACGTCTACCGGTACGGCGGATCTGATCCTGAGCGGAGCGACAGCTTCGGGAGCGGGATTCTCAGTGTCGGGGGTCAGCGCGCCCATCACGCTTGATCCAGGGCAGACGGCGGTGCTGACGGTGGGGTTCGATCCGGCGTTGTCAGGAGCGGTGAGCGGGACGGTGCTGATCAACAGCAACGCTCCGAGCACGGCGACGATAACGTTGAGCGGGACAGGACAGGCTCCGCCGACGGTGAGCGGAGTCTCCTGCACAGGGGGATCGCTGACGGGATCGGTGACGGACGCGTGCACGGTGACGCTGACGGGTCCGGTCACAGTGGGAACCCTGGTGAGCCTGGCGAGCAACAGCAGCGCGGTCACGGTGCCTGCGTCGGTGACGGTTGCGGCTGGAGCTTCCAGCGCGGCCTTTACGGCGACGGCCAGTGCAGTGACCACGGCGCAGAAGGTGACGCTGACGGCGAGTATGGGCGGGGTCTCCGCGACTTATCCGTTACAGCTGAATGCGGCGATCGCAGGGCTGAGTCTGACCACAACCAGCGTGGCCTTCGGAAGTGTGAACCTGAACACGGCAACGACGCAGGTGGTGACGCTGAGCTCCAGCGGGACGGCGCCGGTGACCATTAACTCGGCATCGATTTCCGGAACCGGCTTCACGATGTCGGGAGTGACGAGTGCGATGACGCTGAACCCTGGGCAGACGGCGCCGATGACGATCACGTTCGATCCGACGACGGCGGCGACAGACACGGGGACAGTTACGATCACAAGTAATTCGTCGAGTGGAGCAACGCAGACGATCAGCCTGAGCGGCACGGGGACGAGCGCGGCAACCTACCAGGTGGCACTGAGCTGGGAGGGGCCCTCGAGCTCGAGCGTGCCGGTGATGGGATATAACGTTTACCGGGCGGCCAGCGGCAGCAGTACGTATACGCTGCTGAATTCGTCAATGGATGCATCGACGACTTATACCGATTCAACCGTAAAAAGCGGTTTAACCTATAACTACGAGGTCACGAGTGTGGGTTCGGGAGGTGTGCAAAGCGCGCCGTCCCCGATCTACACAGCAACGATTCCCTAAGGACTGAACAGGGAAAGCGGATAGTCCGCGCGCGGCGAATCATGGGTGTAGGATTCCATGGCTCGCCGCGTTTTTTTGGGTAATCAGGTAACCACATCCGAGCCGGTTGGCCTGTAGATCCGGGAGTTGAATGGCTCCTGGACCATCCCACGATGGTAACCTAATCCGGAAGATGCGTTACTATCGATAGCCACGGTTCCTCGCTCTCGACGCGCCCTGCGACAGCGGACCGGTAGAAGACGCCATGCCTCCGATCGACCCTTCCTGCGCGGCGTGGCTTGACATCATGACCATAAATAGCTTGTTTTCTTGGACATAAGTTGAATTCTTGCTTGAAAGTCGAGTTGTGCCAAATGGGGAAATCTACTCAGGATTGCCCTATTTCATATCTAAGGTAACCATTCAATAGCACTAGTGTGATCTAACTCACATTACTTATGCGCCGATCCGTAGAAGATCGGGACAGCAAAAAAACTTCGTTCAACTCATCCGCCGCTGAACTCAGCAGGGCGTGCTCGAAAAAGAACCGAGAGAGCGCGGACGGGAGAGGTGTGCGAAGAGACGCTTCCCGAGGTGCCGCAAATGCAGGTATGTCTTATTCCTCCTCCCTTTGGCCGGGATTGCACGGCCAATGTTGCGCTTCTTTCTAACTCCGGATCGTCAGAGCATGGCCGAGGAACTTCCCGGCGCATGAGACTGACAGGGGCCGGCTTTCTGAGCCTGATGTTTGGCTGTTTCGCCCTGGCGTGGACCCAGGCTTCGTTTGGGGCGAGCGCGGTTCTAACAGGGCTGACATGCAACACGAGCTCATACGGCGCCGCGGGCACAGACAGTTGCACGGTGTCGCTGAATCAGGACGTGGTGAACAACCGGAAGATCTCGCTCACAAGCAACAGCAACGCGGTGAAGGTGCCGGCTTCGGTGACGGTGCCGGTGGGATCTGCGAGCGCAGGGTTCACGGCAACGGTGGCGGCGATCAGCGGGACGCAGACGGTGACGCTGACGGCGACCTCAAGCGGCGTGTCCGAGACTTACCAGCTGCAACTGAGCGGACCGGCGCCGACGCTGGGCCTGAGCGCCACGAGCGTGGCGTTTGGGGCGGAGCCTGTGAATTCGATCACTACGAAGGCGGTGACGCTGACTTCTACGGGATCGGTACCTTTGACCATCTACGCGATCACGGTGGGTGGATCGGGATTTTCGTGGGAGGGGATTGGCACGCCGTTGACCCTGGCTCCGGGACAGACGGCAACGCTGGTTCTTATCTTTGACCCGACGACTGCGGGCGTGGCCAGTGGGGTGGCGACGGTCATCTACAACGGAGGGAGCACTGCAACGATCGCATTGGCGGGGACCGGGGGCACAGGTGCGACCGCAGCCGCAGGCCTGGCCTCGGTTTCGTGCGGGAGTGCCTCGCTGACCGGAGCCGCGACCGATGCGTGCGCGGTGACGCTGACATCGTCGGCTACGAGTGCAATGGTGGTGAGTCTGGCGAGCAGCAGCACTGCGGTGACGGTGCCGGCTTCGGTAAAGGTGGCGGCGGGAGCTTCGAGCGCGCCGTTCACGGCGACGGCTTCGGCGGTCAGCACGGCCCAGACGGCGACGCTGACGGCTACGGCGGGTGGTGTTTCGGCGACTTATCCGGTGCAGCTGAATGCTGTATCGGCGGGGCTGAGCCTGAGCGCTGCGAGTGTGGCGTTCGGGAACGATCCGCTGAACACGGCGGTCAGCAAAACGGTGACGGTGACTTCCTCAGGGACGGCGGCGCTGACGATCGCGGGCGTTTCCGTTTCGGGGACGGGATTTTCTGAGTCGGGGATCAGCGCCCCGGTGACGTTGAATCCGGGCCAGACAGCGACGCTGACAATCGGGTTCGATCCGGCGGCAGCGGGAGCGGTGAGCGGAGTGGTGACGATCGCGAGCAACGCTTCGAGCGGCGGCGCCACAAGCAGCAGTGCTACAAGTGCCGGGACGATTGCGCTGAGCGGGACCGGGCAGGCGCCGGCGGCGCTGAGCGTTATTTCGTGCGGCAGTGCCTCGCTGACCGGAGCAGGGACCGATGCGTGCACGGTGACGCTGACATCTGCGGCCACCAGTGCAACGGTGGTGAGCCTGGCGAGCAGCAGCAGCGCAGTGGCGGTGCCGGCTTCGGTGACGGTGGCGGCGGGAGCTTCGAGTGCCGGATTCACGGCGACGGCGACCGCGGTCAGCACAGCCCAAACGGCTACGCTGACGGCGACGGCGGGTGGGGTTTCCGCGACGTATCCACTGCAGCTGAATGCAGTGACGGCGGGGCTTAGCCTGAGCGCGACGAGTATGGCGTTCGGGAGCGATCCGCTGAACACGGCGATCAGTAAAACGGTGACGGTGACTTCATCGGGGACGGCGGCACTGATTCTGAGCGGAGCCACGGCGGCGGGAGCGGGATTCTCGGTATCGGGAATCAGCGCGCCGATCGATCTGAACCCCGGTCAGACGGCGACGCTGACGATCGGTTTCGATCCGACGGCAGCGGGAGCGGCGACTGGAACGGTGACGATCAGCAGCAACGCTTCCGGCAGCAATGCTTCGAGCGGGGCAACGATTGCGCTGAGCGGGACCGGCCTGGCGCCGGCGACGCTGAGCAAGATATCGTGCGGCAGCACATCGCTGACCGGAGCGGGGACCGATGCCTGCACGGTGACACTGACGTCGGCGGCGACGAGCGCAACGATCGTGAGTCTGGCAAGCAGCAACAGCGCGGTGACGGTGCCGGTCTCGGTCACCGTGGCGGCTGGGGCTTCGAGCGCTGGATTTACGGCGACGGTGGCCGCAGTGAGCACAGCGCAGACCGCGACGCTGACGGCGACAGCGGGCGGGGTTTCGGCTACAACGGCGTTGCAGCTCAACGCGGCGGTATCGACGCTTGCGCTCAGTACCAGCAACGTGACCTTCGGGAATGTGACGCTGAATACGCCTTCGACTCAGACGGTGACGATGAGCTCCACGGGGACGGCCGCGGTGACTATCAGCGCGGCTGCGCTTACCGGTACGGGGTTCAGCATGTCGGGAATGTCGATGCCGATGTCGCTGAATCCGGGGCAGAGCGCGACGCTAAGCCTCCAGTTCGATCCCACAGTGGCGGGCGCGGCGACGGGAACAGTGACGATCAGCGGCAACTGCTCGATGGGAGCGATGGTGGTGAGCCTGAGCGGGACGGGCATGGCGCAGGCCACCTATGAGGTGGAGCTGACGTGGGAAGCTCCGGCAAGTTCCAGCGATCCGGTAGCTGGATATCACGTTTACCGGGCGACGGGCAGCGGGTCGTACGCGCTGCTGAATTCGTCCATCGATGCGCCAACGACCTACACAGACACAACTGTGCAGGCCGGGGCAACTTATAACTACGAAGTCAGGAGTGTCGACGCGTCGGGGGTGGAAAGCGTGCCCTCGAACGTTTATACGGCGACGATTCCGTAGGGGCTCCTAATACGCTCAAGGAGCAGCTGCGGAAGGAATGCGGCACCGGCGACCCTGGGAGGGGGCGCCGGCGGGAGGGTGCGGTGAGTGCAGTTGGCTCAGCGCACCCTCCCAAATTTTTGGTTGGGGGATTTGTGGTTCACGAGTTGGTGTCTGTTGAGCTCGACTGCAGGGGTGGTCCGGACGATCGTGTGACGATCAGCGCACGCCTGCGGCGAGCAGGGTCGTGGTGGCGTGGCGGCGGTGGGCGATCATCCGTGGCTGCGCGGGCCGGGCAGGCGCCAGGGGCGCATAGCCGCGATAGACGGTGATGTGGAAGCAGGACTGGTAGAACTCCTCTTCGACGTCGATCTTGCCGGCGGTTTGGAGGGGCACGAGCCAGGCGCGCATCCAGGAAAGCTCAGAGAAGGACATGCCCTTTTTGCCGATGTCGACGGCGGCGCCAGTGAGGTGCGGCGAGGCGACATCGCCGTCGGCGGGGGCGGCGTTGCCATTGACTTCGAGCAGCGCGCGCTGGAAAGCGACGGTGCGGACGGCGGAGTTGACCTGGAAGGCGCGGTGGAAGCGGGCGTAGTGGGAGCGGGCGAGGTCAGAGAGGAAATTGGCCGTCCAGGGACGGCAGTAGCGGCGGTTGGCCGGCAGGTCCGGGTTGACGCGGAGAGCGGAAGTGGCGGGGAGGGGCACGATTTCGTGGGAGGATTCAAGCTGTTCGAGCTGGGCGTCGTCTTCGATGCGGACCAGGCCTTCGGCATCGTCACGCTGATTCTGGCGGACGAGGGATTCGAGCGAGCCGCGGAGGGGCGCAACAAAATGGATGCGCGCGATGGGCTTGATGGTGGCGTGGGTGGTCGCGGGCTGGGTGGCGACGGTTGCGACGGGAGGGCGAACGGGCAGACTTCGAACGGGGACAGCGCTGTGGCAGGGCACCGAAGCGGGATTGGCAAGGATGGTGTGGGAGGCGTGTCCAGCTACCTGACCGCAGCCTGAGGCGGCTGTGCGAGACAGGCGCGCAGGGCGATGACCTGCCGGAGCGGTGGTGCTGACGGGTGCGGCAAAGGCCGTCGAGGCGTAGAACGGGGTCGCCAGCAGGAAGCCGGCAGCGAGTGCGAAGGTGGGCACGATGCGCATCATGGAGACTGAAGGGTTGTCGACAGGGACAACACCAGAGTACCTGACCCTGGGTGGGAAGAAAAGTGGCGGGGTAGAGGCAGGTGATAGGGAGTGGCCAGTAGGGAGTAGGCAGTAGGGAGAAAGCAACAGGCAATAGGCAGTAGGGAAAGGTCAGAGCGGTCGGGAGTGACTGACCCGGATAAGTTTTCATTCTGGTTTTGGGGATGGGGGAGTACAATTCCGAGGAAAACAGCAGAGACAGCAGAAGCAGCACGCAGTTTATTTCCGGAGGATTGCTATGGCCGATGCAGTGGTTCAACCTGAAGCGTCCGCACCGCCGCTGAATCAAGTGCAGCGGGTCGTGGATGCATTTGCCGCCCCGTCAAAGACGTTTATCGACATCCGTCGAAATGCGAGCTGGTGGATGCCTTACCTGATCGGAGTTGTCATCACTCTGATTCTTGGGGTGGTGGTGCAGCAAAAGATTGGGTGGGACAAGACCTACCAGAACATGCTGAAGCAGAGCCCGGCGCAGCAGCAGAGGATCGAGCAGGCGCCGGCCGAGCAGCAGGCGGCGGCGATGCGGATGGGCGCGAACATCACGAAGTACAGTTTCTGGGCGACGCCGGTGATTGCGCTGATCGTTGCGATCATCGCGGCCGCGGTCCTGATGGCGACGGTGAACTTTGGATTTGGCGGCAAGTCGACGTTCGGACAGATGATCGCGGTGTGGATGTACGCGACGCTGCCGTGGGCCATTCAGGGGATCCTGGGGACTGTTTCCACGTATTTCGTTGACCCGGATACGTTCAATCTGAAGAATTTCGTTGGGACGAATATTGGGTACTACCTGCCGCAGGATTTGCCAAAGACGGTGATCGCGCTGGGCTCGGCGATCGACATATTCACGATCTGGGCGCTGGTGCTGCTGACGATCGGCTGCGCGATCGTGGGCAATATCAAGAAGGGGCAGGCGGCGATCGTGGTGTGGGGATGGTGGGTGATTATGACCATCCTGAAGGTGGTTGGGGCGATGTTTTCCTGACGGAACTTCGTATAGAACAGGGCCCGCCGGAGACGGTGGGCCTTGCTGTCTGCCGGGGGCGCTCGGACGCCTGAACGGCCTCTAAACGATTACCTGTGTTGGTCTTGCCTCACCCCTTCACGGGGCCTCGACCCTCATCCCGCAGGAGGCGGCGAGCTCAGCGCCGGTGTGGCCCGCTCTCCGCGCTCTACCGACTGCCTGAAATATTCGAGGCTCAGTTGCAACCCCGTCCTCAGATCGATCTTCGGCTCCCACCCCAAGAGACGCTTCGCTTTTGAAATGTCTGGCTGGCGCTGGACTGGGTCGTCCTGCGGCAAAGGCTCGAATCGGATCTTGCTCGATGATCCGGTCACTTCCAGAATCTGCCGCGCACACTCGAGAATTGTCCATTCCACCGGATTGCCGATGTTCACCGGCAGGTGTTCAGTGGATCGCGACAGCCGCAGAATGCCGTCGATCTCGTCGGAAACATAGCAGAAACTCCTCGTCTGCGTCCCCTCGCCATAAATGGTCAGGTCTTCGCCGTGCAGCGCCTGGGTCATCAGGTTGGAGATGACCCGCCCGTCGCTGCCCTGCAGCCGCGGACCATAGGTGTTGAAAATTCGCACCAGCCGCGTGTCTACCTGGTAGTAACGGTGATACGCCATCACCAAAGCTTCCGAAAATCGCTTGGCCTCGTCGTAGACCGAGCGGGGCCCTACCGGATTCACATTTCCCCAGTAGCTCTCCGATTGCGGGTGCTCGGTCGGGTCGCCATAGCACTCGGAGGTGGACGCATGCAGAAAACCGGCACCGTACTTCCTCGCCGCCTCAAGTGCGTTCCTCGTTCCCTGGGAACCCACCAGCAGCGTCTCAACGCCGATCCGCATGTAGTCCACCGGACTGGCCGGCGAGGCGAAGTTGAAAACAAAGTCGACTCGGCCAAAATCGAATGGCCGGCAAATGTCGTGCTCGATCAGCTCAAATCGAGGCTCGCCCTTCAGGTGCGCGAGATTGGCGAGTTTCCCTGTACTGAGGTTGTCGACCCCCGCAACGCTGTGCCCCTCCGCGAGCAGCGCGTCGCTAAGATGCGATCCCAGAAATCCCGCCGCTCCCGTTACCAGAACCCGCATTGGCCTTGCGTTGCTTTCCTTATCCAAGATCCGGCGTTCCCTCGGGGTTCAGATCGAAGTTCATTCTGTCGCCTCAATTTAAATCCGGCGAGTAACCATGGCGACGCCTTCATCGAGGCGCCCCGGTTTGTCTCACGGCTGATCTGGATGTTAACATCCCCATGTTGCGTTTTCTACGCTTTCCCCTGACCATCAGAGCGGCAATGTGAAGCCCACTCCGCGCCTCCGCCTTGCGCAGTCTCAATTTGCCATTACGATAACCGGACATCCAGCCCCGCCTCCTCCTGGTCGAAGCGGGCGCCCGCATACGCAATGCTGAAGCGAATCCTGAAGATGGTCCTGGCTCAGGGTGCCGGCGTTGCTGTCATCCTCATCACCCAGATCCTGCTTCCCCCTGTTTTCCTTCATGCCTACGGAGTCTCTTCTTACGGGGAGTGGCTTGTGCTCTCCGCAACCATTTCGTACGTAGCAACTCTGAATTTCGGAATTACCACATACGCAAGTAACGAATTAACGATCCTCCATCAACGCGGCGATTCGCTCCAGTATCGGCGGCTTCAGGCCAGCACTCTCGCTCTGGTTCTCGTTCTCATTGGGATCGGCATCGCCCTGACCGCCGGCGTCAGCCTCCTGCCCCTCAACACCCTTCTCCACCTGCGCACGATAAACCGCGCTGAAGCCGGCCTCACCGCCCTGTTCCTCGGCCTGCAGATGGTGGCTCAAATCCTCGGCGGCTACTATAACAACCTCTTCATGGTGGTCCAGGAAATGCATCGGGGAACCATGTGGTGGAACCTCCGGCGTCTCTCAGCCACCCTTGTTGCCGCTGCTCTTGCTCTCTTTCATTTCTCTTTCGCGGCCAACGCCTTTGGCCAGTTTGCGGCCGTCCTGCTGGTCGCCCTGGCCTCCATCGTCGATCTGCGCAGGCGCATGAAGGGCCTCCCCATGGGGATTCGTGGCGCCGACTGGGCGACCGTTAAGGCCACGCTGAAACCGAGCGGCATGTTTGGAATGATCTTTACGCAGAACTTTCTTCTCTTCCAGGTTCCCGTCATTCTTCTGCAGCGCCTGCTGGGTCCGGATGTCGTGGTTGTCTTCACGCTCAGCAGAACCGTGTTCGGCACGGCTCGACAGCTGCTTTCGGTTGTAACCACCGCCATCGCTCCGGAAATAACCTTCAGTTTCGGCAGTGGCGATATGAAAAAACTGATTGAAATATTTCATTACTCCGAGCGAGTCGTCTTCTCTTTGATCCCCGTCGCCAATCTCGGAGCCTATCTCTTTTCCCCTCTGCTGCTCAGCATCTGGCTGCATCGCCCCGGGCTCTTCGATCAGGACACCTATATCCTGATGGCGCTGGTTTCGGCAGTCATGAGCGTGCGCGAGCATAAAGCGTATTTTCAGTACTCGACCAACACCCACCACCGGTTCGCTCACATCGTATTTTGGGGAAGCCTGATCATGATCGCGGTAAGCGTCCCCATGACGGTCCGCTTCGGCCTTCTCGGATTCATGTACACATGGCTCGCATCGGAAAACGTCCAGATGACTCTGCTCTATCGCGAGAACAGAAAACTGTTTGCGGACGATCCTTCGATCACCATCGCCCCGGTTCTCAAGCTGGCCGCCTTCACGGCCGCCTCGCTCGCGCCCTGCATGCTGCTTCTCGACTACGCCCGAAGCCATTCACTTCTCGTCATCGCCGCTCTCGCCACATGCGGCACAGCGTTACTCCTGACTGCTTCCTGGTTCGTGTTTGGCCTCGGTGCTGTTCAGAACAAAATCTTCTCCAGGGTCTCCGGTCCCTGACGATGTGCGGATAACCGGGCATCCGCGGTGCGGTCGGGCAAGTGACTCTAACCCCGGAGAATGCGTTCGAGCATCCGCCTGGGTAAAGGGGTAAACTCCAGTCAACCGATAAGATTTGAGATGATAGGAAATAACGGCCAGGCCTGGGAGGAATCGATTCTATGTTTCAATCATTAGTCCGACCGCTAAAAATGATGATGCCGAAAAAGGGCTATCGAAAAGTGTTATTTGGCCCTGCTGCGGGGTGTGTCATGGAAATCGATCCCCGCCAGCGCATAAGGCCCTACCTTGGTGTTCATGAGTGGGAGCTGAATGGCTACTTTAAGAGACTTGTAACTCCAGGTTCAAAGTGTTTCGATCTGGGGGGCAACGACGGATACGACGCACTGATGATCGCGACGCTTTCGCGCGGAAAAGTCGCCTCATTCGAGTGCGATCCTTCCACAGCCATTACATTGCGTCAAAACATCGCTCAGAATCCCAAGCTGGACATTTGTGTTGTCGAGTCCTTTGTGGGATCGGAATCGGGAGACGGCAAAACTACCATCGACGAGGCCGCGCGGCAGATGTTTGTACCTGATTTCATAAAAATCGACATCGAAGGCGCTGAGGATGCCGCACTCGAGGGCGCGTCGAATACTCTGACACAGAATCATCCCGGAATGATAATTGAGGTCCACGGCCTGGATAAGGAACAACGATGTTTGGCAATTCTGCGCGACTACGGGTACAGCACCTCTATAGTGAACCAGAGCTGGTTCATGAAGGACTCCGCACGGGGAGGATATAACCGTTGGCTGGTTGCCTCCCGGGATCCTCGCAGCGCTGCAGGTAATTGACTTCGTCGCGGCCGCTCTGGATCTGGAGCAAATATCGGCGCGTCACGAGAACCTGCGACTATCTGTCTTCCTCGGAGAAGACGTCCAACAGAGTTAGTGGGATTTCCTGACAATAACCGTACCGGATCTGTCAGGGGCCAGAACTGGTCTCTCAGGGCGGCCCGTAAAAAATTCGTCCACCGCCCGCGTTATCCCAGGCCAAAAACCCGAGCTGTAGTCATGCACTACGATCAGACCGCCGGGCACGACTCTGGGATAGAAGCGCTCCAGGCCGGCCTTCGTCGGTTCGTACAAGTCACAATCAAGGTGGGCGATCGCAATTTCAGCCGGTAGCTCAATCTGGTTACATGACTCCGGGAAAAAGCCAGGAACATAAGAAACATCCCTGATACCGACGAGCTTCCTGACCCTTTCCAGCGAGGTGTCAGCGAAGCCTGGCTTTCGATGCGAATCGTGTCCGGTGAAGTCACGCTGATCGAAGCCGGTAAACGTGTCAAAAAGATACAAACGGCGCGAATGCTCCCGCGCCAGAGCCGCCAATAAAGCAGCGGAGTTCCCGCGATAAACCCCAAGTTCCACTATATCGCCCTGAACGCCTTCGTGCAGAATGTGGGCCGCATTCAGGTAAAGCGTATAAAAGCGCGCCAGGTCCCATATATTGGTGCTGTTATCGCTTGTCCACGCTCGGTACAACTCCGAATAACCAGGTACGCCGTTGTAACTCCAGTGAGATTCAGGCTTGCGCGCCAGCACGTAAGGTGAAAGCATGGACCGATTGATGCGATGGGCGATCTGCCTGCAAACAAAGGAATCAAGAAGGCGGCGTACGACTCTCCGCAGCGACGCAGCTATGCCCCCGCCTCTTTCGCTATCTGGCCCACGATCGGCATTCTCTGTTGGAGCACTGGAATTCAGGCTAACCTCCGCCCCGCGCTGTAAGAATAAAGGATAATTGACTAATAGTATAGTGAGCTGCGCGCCTCGCGAGGCAGCGCTGTTTCGCAGTAGCCGGGGTCGCGCCAGGACCACGACCAGGGCCACGAGCTGAAGCACGGCCACGGCACATCAAAATGCGTTTACACTGGAATTCGGGATGAGCAGCAGAATTACCATCGTAAGCCTTCAGACGTTCGGCGACTACATGCTGAAGGCGCCTTTGATTCACGAGCTCTTCGCCGCGCACGGCGATCCCGAAATCACAATCGTCACTAACCCCAGGGGGGTGCAGGTGTACCCACTGATTGACTCCCGGCTGAACGTTGTCGGGGTCAACAAGGCAGAGTCACGATCGGCCCTCTTTCTGAGACTGCGCCGGATTCCCACAGCCGATATCCTGTATCTCGTAGATCAACACCCCGGATCCTGTCTGATGGCTCTTACCCTCAGGGCCCGGCGACGGGTTGGCTGGTATCAGAGCGTCAGCAGGCTTTATCACGGCAAAGATCTCGGATTTCGCGATCGTTACGCCCTGAAACGAATACTCTCAGAGATACTGCGCCTTACCCTGACCACCAGCTATCTGCGCTCACCGGAAAGCCTCTACGAAGGACATGTGGAGCTTGGCCTCCTGGAATCGCCCCGCCGTTACCCGCGTCTCGCTCAATACAGGACCGCATATAGCCTCCCACCCCGATCCAAGGCAAACCCTCCGGTGATTTTCTGTGCCACTCTTGCCAGCTGGGTGGGGAGGCAGCTCGATGAGGACCGCTGGATTCAGGTGATACAGACTCTTCTTGAAGAATTCCCAGGGCATGGCATCGTGCTGGATGCCGCGGATTCGCTGATGTCGCGTTTCTCGCGCGAGCCCCGCGTCACACGGCTCATCCGCAGCGAGCAATTGAGCGAGTTCTTCGGCCTGGTAAGCTCCGCGGATGTTGTGATCGCCTCCGACAGTTTCGTCACCCACGTCGCGTCATGGTTCGATGTCGCCGCCGTCTCATTCTTCGGGCCGGCCACTCCGCACCGCTTTGCCCCAACCGCGCCTGGCAGCACCATCCTGTTCCATCAGCCGCCGTGCTCGCCCTGCGTGCAGGGGAGAGGGTTGGAGCTTTGCCGCGCTGGTTACTCGCAGTGTTTGTCGCTGCAACAAATAACTGCGCAGGAGATCTGTGCGGCGGCAGCCAGGGCGATCGCCCTCTGCGGGAAGCCTAGTTCCAATTAGGCAAGCGATGTTCAGATATGAGCGTCGCATCAGGAAAGCGGCGCGTGCAGGTTGGAGGGTTTTTGCTGAGGCTTAGCCAGTACCATGTCGCGCAGGCGCAGCGAAGGCCGCTCGACGACGAAATACGACAACGATGCGGCAAGAAGAATTGAAATATAGCTGACCGGTAGCGATCCGACGACAGAGCTTCCAAAGACAGTTCCATTGTTGGGGTTCAGGAACAGCTGCTGCCAAATGTAAATGCTATAGGAAAGGATCCCCACCAGAACCACCGATTTATGATTCAAACACCTTCCAACGACCGATTCAGGGTTCCGAACGCACCACAAGAGAACAACAGAGATGCACACCCCGTTCAGGGTGTATCCGACCGGATAATCCCAGTAAGTGCCAAGCCATGCCTCCAGGCCGCCAGAAAACACCATCAATATGACCACGAACCACCACCAATATCGAGAGGCTCCGAGATACAGCCGCTCGAAGGAGACATTGCCGGATAAGAGGGCGGCAACGCAACCAAACATCAGGGCGTCGGCGCGCCCCTGAAATGAAATCCCGTTAATGTAACGAAGGTACGGTCCACCCCAAAAATGAGTCGCGATCCGGACGAGCGGGCATACCACGATTACAGCAATGCCGACTCGAGCTGCTGCGACTCGTCCCCTGTGCTTGAGAACCATCAGAAGCACGCCCGGCCAGATAAGGTAAAACTGTTCCTCGATGCTCAGCGTCCAGAAATGATTTAGAGGCCAGGATAGCCGCGTATAGTTACCCGCGAAGAAGAGCACGCTCAGAATGTTCGCTTTCGTGACTTCCACTTTGCCGAAACAGGCCACAATCGCGACCACCGCGACGTAACAGTAGGCGGGAGGCAGGATACGAAACACGCGGCCAATATAGAACCTGCGAAGGTTGATTGTTCCGGAGCGCTCCTGTTCACTAAGCAAAAGGTTCGTAATCAGAAACCCACTGATTACAAAAAAGATGTAAACACCGGTTGCCCCGTTACCAAGGACGTACCAGTACTTACCCACCGGCCGAGCCACGTTGATCCGTTGAAGTGTGTGGAGGAGGATCACTAAGATGATGGAGACCGCGCGCAGCCCATCCAGGCTGGGAATCCTTTTCGAAGTACGAGCCATCAAGCTGCCAAGCACGTTGGGCTCGACACTACCGGCCTCGCGTTACGAGGCACTTGGCCCCGGCATAGTCACAGCCCCGACGAAGCTATCGCCCCTCGACGGAAAGAGCCTAACAATTAATCCAAGGGCGGCGGACAGGACAAGATAATTTAACGGCTGACGAAACAAAATCGTGGCGGTACGGGCCACATTCATTTCCGTGAAGTATAGAAAGCATATCCCCAGCGCGACCGTTCCCCAAGGCCGTGTAAAATCAAATATGCTTTCATAAACGGCAAATATCGCTGGAAAACTCAGCAATGGAAATAGAACGACCCCCAGCCATCCGAAAGCGCCGTAACTGTCCGCGACAGCGGAAATAATCGGCTGCGCCGCCGAATCTGCGCCCAGTCCCGACACGTTGGCAATGTAGTTAGTTTCCGGAACCTGCGCTTTGTTCCTATTTAAGAATCTTGGGACAACGCCGGAAACGACCTCGTTGATTTGCGCAAGACCATAATGGAACCCATTAGAGCACGCGGATATGAGCGTACTGTCAGCCCTGATCACCGAAAATCGGCTCAAAGAATAAGTCCCTGGCCTATCGAAGTACTGCTCGCGTGGGTCAGTCTCTTCAAAGAAATCCGTCACCGTAGATTCCATGTCGGCCCGGTGTGTAATTTCCATGTTAAGCGTGTGTATAGATTCGTATATTCTATCTTGCAGGCGCATCGTGGAAAGCTTTGTGTACTCGCGGGTGTAGATTTCAAGCGGAGAGACAAAAACATAAAACACGACCGCTCCGAGGCCGAGCACCAGGTAATGCCGAAGGCGGAATCGATATCCTCTGAGATAACAAGTGGCTCCGTAAATGAGAGACGGTAAGATGATCCCTGTCCGCACGGTGTCGAAGAAGGCGAAGAAGGTAGCGCCCAGCCACGGAACCGCCGCCGTCCAGCCAAAACTGTGCCGGCCTCCCGTCCCGCGAATGCGAAGCTCAACCGCAAGGACTAGTGAAAAAGGAAGAAGATAGGAGAGACCGAGCGCCCAGCTTCGTGCCAGGATAAACTCTGTCCCTTCGCCGTACGCCGCCGTGTAACCCTCATAAGTGAATGTAGCAAGGAGCCCCACCCACACGCAGATCCCGTACATCACGCGTGTTTCCCATTCTGAAGCCGGCTCCCTTACTTTGGGCAACCGTAACCGCACCCGGCCGTAGAGGAAGGCGCCTACCATGGCGCTCAAGTAGAAGACAGCATAAACGGTGATCGTGAGCTGAGGCAATTCCAGGTTTTTGTCTGCCGCCTCAAGCAAAAGGACTTTGGCAAATTGCGAGACGACGATGGTTCGAAGTGCGAACCCGGCAAAGATAATCCCGCTGAAGCTGCTCAACCCTCCCAGGAGGTTGTAAGTAACGCCGATGGAGAGCATCGCCACAAACATCATGGTGACGAAGTACAGGCTTGTTCCGCACGCCAGCTCCCCGGCCACCAGAAATGCCAGCGAGGCGCAAAGAACGATTGGCGGTAATTTATAAGCACGCAGCAAATCGAAACGGCTCCGCGATTCCGGAAAAGAAGGAGTTAAGGAGTCTTGGCGATGTAGCCGAGACCGTAAATGGAGCTTGCCGCGATTGCGGCGCCGCCGCCCGCCATCCCGGCCTTGAACCCGTTGGTGGGAACCAGCAGCACATCGTCCGAGGCGAGCGCGACGTCTCTCTCCTTGCCGCTCATCACCTTTTTCAGGTCCATCTGAATCTCCACATGCTGGTCATCCGGCGTTCTGCGGATAATGACCACCTTCGAAAGCGCCGCTCCGAAGTTGAGTCCCCCGGCCATGGCGATAGCTCGCATCACGGTAACAGGCGAGTTACTCGAGAGCGGAATCGCCGATGGAGTCTTCACCTGGCCCACCACAAAAACGCTGCCTACTTTCGGCACAATGACCGTATCTCCGGCCATCAGCGGAATATTCGTCTCATCCGTCGTCCTGGGATCCGAACCCAGCAGGATCGTGATCGGGTTGGGGTCGCCCTCGCGGCGCACCGTGATGGTATGGCTTGCCAGCGGCGTAAAACCACCGCATGCCGCAATCACGTCCAGCAATCGCAACTGGCCAAAGGCGGGAACCGGGGCCGGCTTCTGCACTTCGCCCAGCACTGTGATCACACGCGTCGGTGAATCAACCAGCGCCACGGTCACCTGCGGATCGACCAGGATTCCCTTGTCCTTCAGTTCCTGTTCGAGGTAAGCCGCCGCATCCGAGGGCGTCATCCCCGCCACTTTCACGACCCCCAGATAGGGCAGCACGATTTCACCCTGCGCGCCGACCTTGATGCCGTTGACGCTGCTGCTCGCGCCGCTGGTATTGCCCGGCGCGTCGGTGCTCGTGGTTGTGCTTGTCGTCAGCTCCGGCGCCCCGTAGGTCGTGATCGAGATAACATCTCCGGGCATGATCTTCACGTCGTCGTACCGGGCCTTCAGGGCCGACACTGGTGACGACGTACCGGCCGTCGATCCACTCACCGCCGGCCCGGCAAACTGCCCGGACGCCAGGGCCGCGCCGAAGATCGTCCCCCAGCAGAGGGCGCCCACCGATATCATCCCGCTCATCCATCGCAGGTTCATTCCGCCTCTTCCCCGCGCCCGCTCGACGCCCTCGGCTTACTTCCCATATTCGTACGTGTAATACCCAAGGTAGCCGTAGTACTCGGGCAGCGATGCATCGACCCCATTGAATACGAAGCCGTATACCTTTACGTCCAGCTCATGCAGAATCTCAGCCGCACGCGCCAGCATGCGCCGGGTGCAGTAGCCCTGGCGGATGACCAGCACCATGCCATCCGCCTGTGCCGCTACAATCGCCGGATCGGTCACCGACAGAATCGGAGGCGTATCGAAGATGACGTAGTCGTACCGCTCCCGCAGCTGGCGCACGACCTCTGTCATCTGGTCGGAGGCCAGCAAATCGGCCGGCAAAGGTGGCATCGTTCCCGAGGGAATTACATCGAGGGTGGTGAGCGTCTCGTGCGTCTGCGTCACTTCGTCCAGCGTGTAGTAACCGGTCAGCACTTCGGATAAGCCCTTGCCGCCCTCCAGCCGAAGCCGCTTATAAATCGAGGGGCGGCGCATGTCCGTATCCACCAGCGCAACCTTCTTGCCGCCCTGCGCCAGCACCGCGGCCATATTCACCGAGACCGTGGATTTGCCTTCCGACGGCTGGCAACTGGTGACTGCGATCACCTTCGACTCCCGTGAGGTGGTCGACAATCGCATGGAGGTGCGCAGCGCGCGGAAGGACTCTGAAAAGGGCGAGCGCGGATCGCGCAGCAACTCCGGCCCAACGACCCAGTCAAGCTCCGACCCTTTGCTCTTCCAGTGACTTTGGGGAATCATCGCCAGAGACGGCAGGCCGAGGATCTCCTGAATCTCATGCGCATCCCTGAGGCGGGTATCCATCTTCTCGAAGAACAGCGCCAGGGTGATCCCGGCAAAACTCCCGAACAGCAAGCCGATTAGTCCAAGTTCGGCCGGAGACATGCTCGATGGCTCAACCGGCGGAGTGGCCAAATCCACCACGCTGATGTCCGCCGCATCGAGCCCCGCATCCACAGCAGCCTCCCGCAGCCTGGCCAGGATGCTCTCATACATGTGACGGTTCGACTCGTATTCCTCCGTCATCAGCATGTACTGCACGATGTCGTCTCGCTGGCCGTAAAGCTGCTCCTCCTTGCTGTTCAGCATGCCTTTGGCCTGGTTCTCCGCCGCCTCCGATACCTCCAGGGCATCTTTGGCCTGGGCGACGATCCGATTTTCCGCCTGCCCCATCTCGCTGCTGAGCGCGGCGATCTGCGCCTTGAGCTGTTTGACCTGCGGATAATTCGGCCCGTAGACCGGCTGGAGCCTGGCCAGTTCCGCCTCCGCCGAGGCGCGCTGGCCGCGCAGGCTGGAAAGCAGCCCCTGTGGACCATCATTGCCAAGAGCAGTGGAGCTGTCCTGAATCTGATCCGGGGGCATGGATTGCAGGATGCGATATCTTGCTTCGCTGAGCACCCGCTGCTCCGTCGCATCGGAGATGCCCTTTTCGAGGTTGGCCACTTCGGTGACCATCAGACTATGGTCCGGATCGAGCGCATTAATCCCCAGCTTCCGCTGCAGGTCCACCATTTTGTCCTGCGAACTCTGCACCACGGTCCGCAGATCGTCGATTCGTTCCGTCAACCACTTACTCACTTCCTTGGTGGTGTTGTAATGACTGACGAAATTGTTCTCGACAAACTCGCTTTCCAGAGCATTGACGATGTCGGCGGAAAGTTCCGGCGACGGGCTCCGGTACTGGATGGAAATCATCTCCGTGCGCGGCACTCGCTCGATGGTCAGATTCCTGCGAAGCCCCCGCAGAATCGCGGTGCGAACGTAGTAGTTGTTCAGATCGCCGTGCAGCAGGGGTATTGAAGTGCCGCCGAAGGTCGATGTTCTGATGGTTTTGGCGCCCCGCAGAAATGTCAGATTGTCCTGGAGCCTGAGCTTCTCAGCAACCGCCGTCAGTAACTTGTCGCTCTCCAGAATGCGGATGTCGCTTTCCACGACCACATCGAGCGAGCCCATCCCTGAAGTCAGCATCGCCGAAATCGACTGCTTCAGCTCCGATGCCGAGCCTGGCTGAATCTGCACTTCACCGGTCGCGGAATAGCGCTTGCCACGGACCAGGCCGGCGGCCGCCGCGAGGACCGCGAATCCCAACGCCATGCTGAGCAAAAAAACACGGCGCTTCCGAATAACCAGCCACAATTCGGCCATCGAAAGGTCCTTCGCCTCCGACCCGGCGGGACCTGCAGACACCAGCTTGCCGCGAACCAACTGTTGCACCTAACCTCTCAGTGTTTCGAATTCCTGATCGGAATCCGCGAATCGACATCTCCGGCACTGGATTGCAGCGCCGCACATGATTCATCCGCGCAGCCGTGCGGGAAAAGAAGGGCTTGCTTCAGGACAATCCACCGAAACAGAGCTGGCTGGTGCGCCATGCGATCCGCCCCAAATGTTACCGCTCTGCGGCAAAAGCGTAATTCGAGTGTATCGTCCCGTTTCTTTCCCGGTCAACAGTACTCCGGTTTCCCCATGGGTCGACCGCGGTCCGACAGTAACCCTTTTGGAAGGCACAATTGCGCTGTTCAGGCAGATGCCTTTCCCGCGATCGCTTTGCAGACCCGCGGGGATCGAACCATACGGATCAATTCCGGGATGTTAGCCGCAGGCTGGGGCAAAGCGAAGAAGTAACCCTGCATAATGTCGCACTTCATTCCCGCCAGGGCTTCGGCCTGCTCCTCCGTCTCCACTCCCTCAGCCACCACTTCAAGTCCGAGACTGTGCGCGAGCGAAAGAATCGCCTGCACCAGCGCACTGGTGCCCTTCGGCTCGCACAACCGCTCTACAAACGACCGGTCGATCTTCAGCCTTTCGATAGGAAGCTGATGCAGGTGCTGCAGCGACGAATAACCGGTACCGAAATCGTCCACGGAAAAGTGGACGCCAAGATCCGCCAGCTCCCGCATCTGGCGCGCCAGATCATCCAGATTGCGCATGACGGTGGTTTCCGTCATCTCGATTTCCAGGCCATCGGCCGCCACCCCGCTCTCCATCACCACCTGCCGCACCTGCCGGGAAAAATCCATCCGCATAAACTGCAGCGGGGAAACGTTAATGGCAATCCGCGGAACCACGATTCCCTCGCTGCGCCATTCCTCGCTCTGGCGGCACACCTCGCGCAAGACCCAATTACCTACCGGGACGATCAGCCCGCTTTCTTCTGCCACCGGAATAAACCGTTCGGGATTCACCGTGCCGAACCTCGGGTGGTGCAGCCGTAGCAGCGCCTCCAGACCACAAATCACTCCGTCCGCGGTGTACTCCGGCTGGTAGTAAAGTTCAAGGCCACCGTCTTTGAGCGCCCGCCTCATGAACATCTCCAGCTCATTGGCTTCCGTGGTCGACCGGCTGATTTCCTCTGAGACCAGAGCCCAATCGTTGCCGCCCGATCGCTTCACCCGGTACATCGCCGCGTCCGCATTCCTCCACAATGCGGCCGCGTCCATGCCATGCTCGGGATACATCGCAATCCCAATACTCGCCGTAACGTCGATCGGGTAATGATCGGCCACCAGCGGCTTGCGCAACCCCGTCAGCAGATCTTCCACCAGTCTGGTCGCATCGTCCGCGGCTACCAGATCCCCCACCACAATGGTGAACTCTTCGCCCCCGGATCGCGCGACCGTATCCTCCGCCCGGAGGCGGCTCTTCATCCGTTCCGCCACCTGCTTCAGGCACGCATCCCCTGTCGCGTGCCCGTATGTGTCGTTGATTTGCTTGAATCGATCGATGTCCAGGCACATCACGGCGGCCTTCTTTCCACGCCGCGCCGCTGACGCCAGAGCCTGTTCCATCCGGTCCAGCAGCAGCAGCCGATTCGGCAGCCCCGTCAGCATATCGTGATTGGCCTGATGCACCAGCCGGTGGTGCAACTCCTGCCGCTCGGTGACGTCCTGCACCAGAGAAAATCTCGCTGCTCTTCCTTCAAATCGGATCGTGTGCGCGGAAACCTCTACCTGAATGCGCCGCCCGTCGCGCAGAATATGCGTCCATGGCCCGGAAACAAACACTGAGTCATTATTTCCGGCTTTCGCAACGGTTTTTTCCATCGCTTCCACTTCGTCCCGCGGACGGATATCGCGCAGCGTCATGTTCCGGAACTCCTCCGCCGAATAACCGTAGCGCGAAACCGCCGCGTCGTTGACGGCCAGAAACTGCAGCGTCTCCGTATCGAAAATCCACATCGGATGGGGGTTGTTTTCGAACAACACACGGTATTCCTCGCTGCGCGTGTCTGCCTCCCGCTTTTGTTCCTCCAGAAGCGTCAGAATCATCCCGAAGGCCACGAAATACTTCGGCACGTTCCACAGTTCGCCGATGACATTGACCCTCGGCGCGAATGCTTCTATCAGAAGAGCGCATGGAAAAACCGCGCCCCAGGCTGCCAGCCCCGACACCGCGACCATGACGCCTGCAGTGGTTCGCCGGAAATCCTCCCAGTAGAGGAGCGCGTTCAGGAAAAATATCTCCGAAAGGATGGGGTAAATGCTCTCAGCGACGTGTCCGCGGCGAAGCTCGAACGCGAGCCAGACAGAACATCCCACGAGGATCGCGGCGCCCCAGCGCCGGGCGATCGCCGCACGCGCAGCTGTTCCGGTCTTCCGCCCTCCTGTACCGAGCCGGAGGATCACCGCACCGTAAGCGACCTGCGCCGCGAGCCCTAGTCCGGCCAGCAGCGTGACCGGCCCGGCCCAAAGCACGACTGTCGATACATAAGCCACCGGCGGCACGCTCAGCAGCAGCGCAGACACCGCAAATCGCCATCCCCGTTCCCAGATCAGCCCGGAGGACAGCGCAAACGCCGCTCCGCACAGCAGCAATGCGCTTCCCGATGCCGCCATGATGAGCCTGGCTCCCCAGGCATCCGGAGGTGTGACCAGCAGCAGTCCGAAGTGGATCAGGATGAAGAACCAGCCCAGCAGCCAGAAACGGACGCGCACGGTTGCATGGCGGCGGTAGACCGACCCGAACAGAATCACCAGCAAACCGATAATCAGAATGTCCAGAAGGATGTTCTGCATGAATCGGGCATTCTCCCGGCGCTGAAAAGTCTCGATCGACTGCATCCGACAACGATGCCGCCTGAGAGTACGACGGGGAATCCGGCGAGATCAAGTGCCTGATTCAGCATACTCTCACGCTCTCCCGGCCCCGCCAGCAAAATCAACCCCTTTTTGCTTCCAGGGCCGTCTCGATTTCGCTCCCGGGGCCGTATCGATGCCTTTGCTAATCTTCCCCCATGGCTTCCGCCCCAGGGACTGCGCAGCAAACGCGCTCCTTCCGCGCTCACATCCTTTTGACGGCCGTCGTCGCCATCTGGGGCTCAACTTTTGTCGTCGTCAAAGATGCTCTCGCCGACGTCTCTCCCCTCCTCTTCAACTTCATCCGCATGACCCTGGCGTTCATCTGCCTCGCTATCTTCTATCGCGGACATTTCGGGCGTATGGATCGCAGATCCCTCACCGCGGGCGCCATTGTCGGCTTGTGCCTGGCCATGGGTTATCAATTTCAGACCGCCGGCCTCCGCCTCACCACGCCCTCCAAATCCGCATTTATTACGGGAATGGTTGTGGTTCTCGTCCCCATGCTTTCCGCCATCCCCGCGCTCCGCCCTCGTGGCGCCCACATGCCCCAATGGAACGCCTGGCTGGGTGCCATCGTCGCATTCGCCGGAATCGTGCTGCTGACCACCCCGCCCGGCCCCGGCTTCACCGCAGGCTTCCGCTCCATCGGCCTCGGCGACCTTCTTACCTTCGGCTGCGCTATGGGATTTTCGCTGCACGTCCTGGCCCTTGCTCATCTATCGCCGCGGATTCCGTTTGAACAACTCGCGGTTCTCCAGGTAGGATTCTGCGCCCTCTTTATGGCCGCCGGCATGCCCCTGCTGGAGCATTCATGGATCCACTGGTCAACCCGCGTCATCGTTGCTCTCGTTGTGACCGCCGTTCTGGCGACGGCGACCGCATTCGCCGTCCAGTCGTGGGCGCAGAAATTTCTCCCCGCAACCCACACCGCTCTCATCCTGGCGCTTGAGCCTGTCTTCGCCTCGATCACATCCTTTCTCGTCCTTGGCGAACGACTCGGCCGCCGCAGCGCATCCGGCGCTCTCCTCATCCTCGCCGGCATCGCCATCACCGAACTCATCCCCATGCCTATCCAGCCCAGCAGCCATGAAGCGGTTCCCCTGGATCGAGCGGAACGCTCTAGCGAAGAACTGTCAGCAATAGACGCATCGCGAAAGCCTTTTAGCAGAAGGCGTTTAGCGAAAGGACGTTTAGCAGGCTTATTGCAAAAGGCGATCAGCAAAAGACGCTTAGCAAAAGACGATTAGCAAAAGGCGATTAAGCGTAGGACGTGTAGCAAACAGGTTAAGGCTAGAAGTCCTTCGCTAATCGTCTTTCGCCGGGAGTTTCTTGCTAACCGCCTCTCGCAAAAAGCTTCTCGCTCGCTGTTGGCTCACTTTTCGGCTCTCCGTAACCCCTCGCCTCCAAACTGCGTCTAATCCTGCTGTGGGCCAACGAGCTTCCACGACCCGACCGCTCCACCACCCTTCGTTCCGGGTTCTATACTGATAGCGGGAGACGCTTCCGCGCCAACCTTCACTACCACGAGGTACGACTCCGATGAAATCCTCTTTTGGGCGGTTCCGTTATAACCGTCTGGCTTCGACCTTCACCATTCTGGCCACCCTTTCAGCGGGAATCCTGGTCGGTTCCATCGTCGCCCACCAGGTTCGCGGTCAGGAATCTCAGGTCAACAGCTCGGACGCCTCGCCGCTCAAAATCCCCGCCCCCCGGCAACTTTCCACCGACTTCACTCGCATCGCCAAAGAAGTCGGTCCCGCCGTCGTCAACATCAATACCGAGATTCTCCCCAAGCAGCAGCAGCAGAATCGCCGCCGCGGCCCCCATTACATGCAGCCCTGGTCCGCGCCCCAGCAACAGCAGCCGCCAGACGGCGACGACGACGATCAGGGTCCCCAGGGCGGTCAGGGTGGTCAGGGCGGTCAGGGTGGTCAGGGCGGTCAGGGTGGTCTCCAGGATTTCTTCAACCATTTCTTCGGCCAGAACCCCGGCATGGACGGCGGCGATGACGGCCAGGAACGCGAATCCCTCGGCTCCGGCTTCATCGTCGATCCCCGCGGCTACATCGTCACCAATAACCACGTCGTCGACAAGGCCGACCGCATCTACGTCCGCCTCGCCAGCGATCCCGAGGGCAACCAGGGCCGCCCCGCCAAAGTCGTCGGCGTCGATAAAGCCACCGACATCGCTGTCCTCAAGATTCAGACCGACACCCCTCTGCCCACCGTAAAAATGGGCAACTCCGAGGGCGTCGAAGTCGGTGACTGGGTCCTCGCCATCGGCGAGCCCTTCCAGCTCGAACACACCGTCACCGCCGGCATCATCTCCGCCAAGAATCGCGACGTCGAGCACGGTACCGAAGGCGAATTCCAGCGCTTCCTCCAGACCGACGCGGCCATCAACCCCGGCAACTCCGGCGGCCCGCTCCTCGATATGGCAGGCGAGGTCATCGGCGTCAACACCGCCATCTTTACCCAGTCCGCCGGCAATGAAGGCATTGGCTTCGCCATGCCCTCCAACACCGTCATCGGCGTCTATAACGAGCTCATCGGACCCGAGCACAAGGTCATCCGCGGCAGTATCGGCATCAGCTTCCAGCCCAACCCGCCCAGCGCCGTCTCCCGCGTCTATGGCTTCAAGTCCGGCGTCATTATCAGTGCCATCGGCGCCGGTCAGCCGGCCGCCAAAGCAGGCCTCAAAACCGGCGACATCATCACCACCATCGACGGCCACCCGGTTAAGGATGGCGACGACCTCGTTGCGGTCATCTCCGTCAAAAAGCCCGGCACCACCGTCGACATCGGCTACCTCCGCAACGGCCAGCAGATGCACGCCAACGTCGTCATCGGCGATCGCGACAAGGTGATCGCCGCCATGAATGCCGCCGACGGCCAGGAGGAAGAAGGCAACGAGAACCAGCCCAAAAACAACGCCTCACCCGCCAAGCTCGGCATCACGGTCCAGGATCTCCCGCAGGGGGCCCCGGCCGGCCTTCACGGCGTCCTCATCGAATCGGTGAAACCCGGCTCCTTTGCTGACGAAATCGGTGTCGGCAACTTCCAGGGCGGGGTTATCGTCTCGGTTAACCGCCATCCTGTCCACAATGTGCAGGAGTTCCAGACTATCGTTAGTGGTCTACACTCCGGCGACGACGTGGTGCTCGAAATCGTCAACCCGCAATTCCCCAATCGCGGAAACAGCTTGCTGGGCGGCACACTGCCGTAACCGCGCATCCCACCCCACTGAACGGGCTCCCCCCCGAAAGTTATGGGAGCCCGCCCAGTTTTTGTTGCTTTTTTAAGCAACTCCCGCTAATCTGCTCCAACAGATTGCCGAACTGCTTTTATTGAGGTTCCTTTTGCATGGTTCCTTTCAGGACCTGCCAACTCATTGTCCTGGTCTCTCTTCTGGCCGCGAATCCCGCGTTTGCAACGCGGACCCATCGCGCTGCCACCTCGGGCCACGCCCTGCACCATAAAGGCGGCAAAAAGCACAAGCTCGTCCCCGGCCAGCGCCAGATCGAGCCCGAACGCGCCAAAGAGATTCAGGACGCCCTCATCCGCGAGCACTACCTCAGCTCTCCCGCCTCCGGCGAGTGGGATGAAACAACCGAAGCCGCCATGCAGAAATTCCAGGCCGATCACGGCTGGCAGACCAAGCTGACCCCTGACTCCCGCGCGCTGATCAAGCTGGGCCTCGGCCCCCATGACGCCGCCGATGCCCAGGCAGGCTCAAGCCCCTCGGCAGGAACTTCAGCCGATCCAGCCCATACCGCCCCGGCCGGGACTTTAGCCGCCACCAACTCTATCCAGAACTGACCGCGCTCCGCAATCCCTGGATCGCTGCATACCACGAGATGAACGTGAGAATGGCTGCGTGTCGCATGCTGGAGCTCATTGCGATATTGGCGTGTCTCCTCTCACATTTTCTCGGGGTCGGCGTGACGTGGTATGTTCCGGCCGAAGGCCCAGGGCAATGCGCTCAATGGTGGATGCAATTGCCTCTCGACATCAGAGGTAATATTCCGTCAGGCATTCATGCCCTCGGGTGCCATGGGATCTTTTACGCCCAGCTGCGACCACCATTGAGGGTCCCCCTTGGCAAGGTCGAGGCTGCGGCTTACGTGAAAGTAACAGCGCGCCTAAAATCCGCGTGAGCAAAGAGCTCGGGCGCCAGTCTTTCACCTGCCGGCTCAACAAGGACAGTCTGCAGCCCCGCCCTTCTTCCATACTTCAGCGCCGGCACACAATCTGTATCGCCGCTGACCGGGATAATCCGATCAACGGCATGATTATCCGAGTACGCCGCGATATCCAGGCCTATTCGCATATCGACGCCCTTTTGCTCGAAGATCGGCTCGAAATCGGCGTCTGTCAGTGTAGCCGGAGCCACAGGAGTCTTCTTCGGTTTGAAGCCTCGGAACTTCAGTACGCCGCGCCGGACGGCAGACAAATCTTTGTGAGACAGCTCGTGCAGCCACGCATCGCTGGTCGCATAAGTGTGGCTGGTTCCAGAAACAGGCAACTTCACGGTACCGCTGTACATCGCGCAATCGTAGTAGAGGACCCTCAAAATGCTCTCGTCGTCAGATTTGCAGGAGTGAGCAAAGGCCTCAATGAAGTTGGGGTCGTAGTGCTTCCTGGCCTTCTTTGCGGCGACGCGGAGAAAACCACCGTCGATGAGGATGGCTACCTTGAAATCCGGCATGCAAATTAAGAAGCCCCCTTGCGGGGGCTGGATATTGCTCGCCTACGAGCGTAGCGGATATGCATTTTAGGATGCGCTCTTCGTGGACGTTATGCAAGCACGTTTCGCAGGATGCCGCACGCAGGACGGTCTCCTTCTTAATGCTGCCTTAGCGGCAGATCTCGTCGGGTCCCATTTTGGCAGTAGACTTGCCCTCT
This sequence comes from uncultured Acidobacteriaceae bacterium, assembly GCA_963831055.1. Lineage (GTDB taxonomy): Bacteria > Acidobacteriota > Terriglobia > Terriglobales > Acidobacteriaceae > Palsa-343. Next base: position 67,192 of record CAWHOU010000043.1, read on the forward strand.
ACCCCATTTTCATAGATAATCAAGGCTTGCGCCTTCCCCCAGGGAAGTCGCTGTCACCAGCACCACGGCCGGCAGGCATCATCGCCCAAGCGGTGGGAGACGAGGAAACATGGCCAAAGTTGGCAAGAGCATCGAGAAGGCGCGCGCCCAGGTAGAGAAGCGCCCTTACCCCCTGCAGGAAGCGGTTCCGCTTCTGCAGAAAGTAAAGTTCGCAAAATTTGACGAGACCGTCGACCTGACCCTGCGTCTGGGCGTCGACCCACGTCACGCCGATCAGATGGTCCGCGGCACTGTCGTCCTCCCGCACGGCCTCGGCAAAACGAAGAAGGTTGCCGTCGTCACGTCGGGCGACAAGCAGCGCGAAGCCGAAGCTGCCGGCGCCGATATCGTTGGCGGCGACGAGCTGGTCGAAAAAATTCAGAAGGAATCGTGGACCGACTTCGACGCCCTTATCGCCACGCCGGACATGATGAAGTCGGTCGGCCGGCTCGGCAAGGTGCTAGGACCCCGCGGCCTGATGCCGAACCCGAAGACCGGGACCGTGACCAACGACGTCGCCGCGGCTATTCGCGAGATCAAAGCCGGCAAGGTGGAGTTCCGCACGGACAAAACGGCGCTGGTGCATGTGCCGGTCGGCAAGATTTCATTCCCTGCGCAGAAGCTGGTCGAAAACGCGATCACGGTGATCACCAGCGTCGTGAAGGCGAAACCCTCCGCGGCCAAAGGAAAATACATCAAGGGCATCACGATCAGCTCGACGATGGGCCCGGGCATCGCGCTCGATTCCGCAGTGGCGGACGGCGCCGCCAAGGCCACATAGAGCAGCTTTTAGCCGCTAGCTTCTAGCCGCTAGCCGGTGGAAATTTGACCGCCAGCCCGTTCGGGCTGCAACAAAGCAGATTCAGCTAGCAGCTAGAAGCTAGCAGCTAAAGGCTAACCAAATGGCACTGAGCAGACAAAAAAAGGCGGAGAAGGTCGGGGAGCTGGCGAAAGAGCTCGAAAACTCGACCAGCGCCATCGTCGGCACCTTCTCCAAACTGACCGTTTCCCAGGACTTCGAGCTGCGCAAGACCGTGCGCAATGCGGGGGGGCGGTATCGCGTCCTCAAAAACAAACTCGCCGCGCGCGCCGCGCAGGGCACGAAGATCGAAGCCGCGCTCCAGGGACTGAAAGGCGTTTCCTCGGTCGCCTACACCTCGGGCGATCCGGTGGCCCTCGCCAAAGCGCTCTCCACATGGGTCCAGGACAATGCGGAATTCACCTTTAAGCTGGGCATCGTCGACGGAAAAGTCATCAACGTCGAGGAAGTCAAAGCTCTGGCGACGATGCCTGGCAAGGAAGAGATTTTCGCGAAGCTGCTCTTCCTGATCAACTCCCCGGCGCAGCGTCTGGTTACGGTGCTCAACGCCGCGGGACGCGACCTGGCCGTCGTCATCAACCAGGGCGTGAAGGAAAACAAATTTGCGGGGGGTCCGGCAGCGCCGGCTCAGGCGGCGGCAGTGAAGGAGCCGGCTGCGCAAGCGCCCGCAGTTGAAACGGCCGCAGTTCAGGAAACAGCAGTTGGCGAAACGGCGGCAGGTGAGGTTACGGAGCAGGCTCCGGCGTGAATAGGGATTAGTTGTTAGTTTCTAGTTGTTAGTTGTTAGTTGTTAGTTGTTAGTTGTTAGTTCCCCGTAGTGTCGAGCATGCGGGTAGAGTTGAACTGGGGACTGGCAGTTGGCGGCGTGAATAGAGATTAGTTTTTAGTTTTTGGTCACCAGTAGTATCGAGCATGCTGGGTAGAGCTGAACTGGGGACTGGCAACAACGACTCGGAATTAGCTGTTCTTCGCTTCCTCAAGGGGTGCCTGGTCTGGGGCACAGCGGAAACCTCGAGGCGGCCCGGAACGGCAATAAAGTACGGCAACCCCGGGCGCGAGCGAGGGGTGGGACACAAAAATTCAGATCTACGTGGAGACACAAATGGCAGATATTCAGCAGTTGGAAGATCAAATCGTCGGGCTTAGCCTCCTGGACGCGGCCGCCCTGGTGAAGAAGCTCGAAGAGCGCCTCGGCGTTTCAGCCGCAGCAGCTGCACCGGTCGTCGTGGCCGGTGGCGGTGCAGCCGCGGCAGCCCCGGCAGCCGTCGAGCAGACCGAGTTCACCGTCATCCTGAAAGATGCCGGCGCCAACAAGATCAACACCATCAAGGCCGTACGCGAAGTTACCTCGCTCGGCCTCAAGGAAGCCAAGGATCTTGTCGACGGTGCTCCCAAGACGCTCAAGGAGAACATCAGCAAGGATGACGCCGAGGCCATCAAAAAGAAGTTCGATGGCGTGGCCACTGTTGAAGTGAAGTAGGCCTTTCGGGTCCGGCAAGCAACTTGCATGCCAAAGCGGAACGCGCTATGATGACATTTGTGCGTTCCGCTGGGCTGCATTTCTGTCTGCCACATCCGGGGCGCAGTTCCGTCTTCCTGAACATCGACAAACCGTCGCTCCGCTCGTCGCTGACGAGCCCGACCGTTTGCGCGTTTGATTCTTAGATGACGGTAAGACTCTTCCGGCAGTCTCTTGCCGGCGTAAAGACTGGCCAGCGGCGGACCGGTCAATACGAGCAGGACGTGTAGTCAGGCGGCGCGGGCGAAGGTTCTTGAGCAGCGGGATTCGAACATTCTGTCACAGTTCAGTGCACAATTCGGTTGTGGCGCTCGTGGGGCTTGCTGTCTCCGCGAGCGTTTTCCGCGTTTCCCGGCGCACTCGTGTCTTCCCGCTTCCCTTCCTCCGTCGCGTGTTTCACGCCCCGGCTCTGATTACTTCTATCAGCTCCGGCAGGCGAGCCGGGCAGCACCCGCGGGGATGGTCGATATTCCCGCATAAGGGCCCGAGCAAAGCGGAAGCGTAACCCCCCTGCGGCCTTCCGCGCAAGTGAAAAACGGCGTTGCACTCAACTTTTCGTGCTGCCGTAACCAAAATAGCGCAGTGCCATTCCGAACGAGGCGGAGCGGTTACTACGTGGCTGGATCAAACCAACGAAGCGCGCTGCCTGACCCGGACCGCCGCTTTTCTTCCTCGCTTTACGGGTCCTGAGGAGTAACGAATGCCTAACGAGAACCGCGCGGTTCGCAGCCGTCTCGACTTTTCGAAGATCCCAACCGCTATCCGTATTCCGAACCTCATTGAAGTCCAGCGCCGCTCGTACGAGCGATTCCTGCAGATGGATAAGCTGCCATCCGAGCGCGACGACTCCGGCCTGCAGTCGGTCTTTACGTCCGTTTTTCCGATCACCGATTTTCGCAACATCTCGCAGCTCGACTTCGTCGACTTCGCCATCGGCAACTGGGAGTGCAAGTGCGGACACCTGAAGGGTCTCCATCACCTCCGCACCACCTGCGTCCATTGCGGGGCGATGGTGATCACAGACCCGTTTCATCCGGGCGATGTGCTCTGCCAGAAGTGCGGCACTTATAACAAGAACACTCCGGACTTCTGCAACAAGTGCGGCGACCCGGTTGGGCTGCAACTGAAATACGACCAGGCAGAGTGCGAAGAGCGCGGCATGACTTACTCCGCGCCGCTCAAGGTCACCGTCCGCCTGACCATCTACGACAAGGATCCCGAAACCGGCGCGAAGTCTATCCGCGACATTAAAGAGCAGGAAGTCTTTTTCGGCGACATTCCGCTGATGACGCAGAACGGCACGTTCATCGTGAACGGGACCGAGCGCGTGATCGTGTCGCAGCTGCACCGTTCGCCGGGCGTCTTCTTTGAGACCGCCAGCAACCGCACCTACTTCCTCGGCAAGATCATTCCCTACCGCGGCTCGTGGGTGGAGTTCGAGTACGACCAGAAGAACACTCTCTACGTCCGCATCGATCGCAAGCGCAAGTTCCTCGGCACCATCTTCCTGCGCGCTCTCGGCCTCAAGAGTGACGAAGAAATCCTCCGCACCTTTTACACGGTGGACAAGATCAGGGTGAAGGACGGCAAGCTGTTCTGGACCCTCGATCCGGCCGCGACAAGCCGACTCACCTCCTCGGCGCGAAGCCGGCGCACGCCATCGTCTCCAAAGGCGAGGAGATCGCGCACTCAGGGCGCAAGGTCACGCCCTCGATCATGAAGGCTCTGCGGGCCGCAAAGATCGCGGAGGTCGAAGTCGAATCCGCCGAGCTCGATGGCGCCATGACCGCTGCCGATGTGGTTGACACCTCGACCGGCGAAGTCTTCATGGAGGCTAATCAGGAGCTCACCTCCGACAAGCTGCACAAGATCGTCGAAGCCGGCATCACCTCCTTCGATGTCTTCTTCCCCGAACGCGACGATATGGGGAACGTGATCACCAACACGCTGCGCCGTGACTCGGTCCGCAAGCCCGAAGAGGCTCTCATCGAGATTTACCGCAAGCTGCGCCCCGGCGATCCGCCGACCCTCGACACCGCTACCGCCCTCTTTGAAGGCATGTTCTTCGATGCGCGCAAGTACGACTTCTCGCGCGTCGGCCGGCTGAAGTTCAACATTAAGCTCTACGAGAATCAGGACGCGACTTCTCTCGACCACCGCACCCTGACGCCCGAAGACTTCTACGCGACTATCCGGTACCTGCTCAAGCTGCGCCGCAATATCGGCATGGTGGACGACATCGATCACCTCGGCAACCGCCGTGTCCGCGCGGTCGGCGAACTGATGGAGAACCAATTCCGCATCGGTCTCGTCCGCATGGAACGCGCCATCAAGGAAAAGATGAGCGTGTATCAGGAAATGTCGACTGCGATGCCGCACGACCTGATCAACGCCAAGCCCGTCATGGCTGCGATCCGCGAGTTCTTCGGCTCCTCGCAGCTGTCGCAGTTCATGGATCAGACCAACCCGCTCTCGGAGATCACGCACAAGCGCCGTCTGTCCGCGCTTGGGCCGGGCGGTCTCTCCCGCGAGCGCGCCGGATTCGAAGTCCGCGACGTACACCCGACGCACTACGGCCGTATCTGCCCGATTGAGACGCCGGAAGGCCCGAACATCGGGCTGATCAGCTCTCTCTCCTGCTTCGCGCGCATCAACGAGTATGGCTTCATCGAATCGCCGTATCGCAAAGTGCGCGACAGCCGCATGCTCGACTTCGTGCAGGTCACCAACGCCGGCGAAAGCGGCATGCGTGTTGGGGATCACCTCGAGAAGACGGAGGCCCTCAAACTCAACGATAAGCTGAAGAAAGAAAAGCAGCGCCAGATTGAGTACGAGCCTTACTCCTTTTATCTCTCGGCGTGGGAAGAAGATCGTCACACCATCGCCCAGGCCAACGTCGAGCTCGACGAAAACGGCAACATCGTCGAAGAGCTCGTCAATGCCCGCCGGCAGGGCAACTTCGTCCTCGTGAATCGCGGCGAAGTCGACTACATCGACGTCAGCCCCAAGCAGCTCGTCTCCGTTGCAGCCTCACTGGTTCCCTTCCTCGAGCACGACGACGCCAACCGCGCGCTCATGGGCGCGAACATGCAGAGGCAGTCGGTGCCTTTGCTCGTGTCGGAAGCGCCATTAGTGGGCACCGGCATGGAAGGCGTCACCGCCCGCGACTCCGGCGCCGTGATCCTGGCGAAGCGCAATGGCATCGTCGATTCGGTCGACTCCGAGCGCATCATTGTCCGCGTCGAAGGCGAACACCACCCCACGCAGCTGTCGCGTGAGGTCGGATCGGACATCTACCAGCTGATCAAATTCAAGCGCTCCAACCAGAACACCTGCATCAATCAGAAGCCGATCGTGCGTCACGGAGACCGGGTTCTGAAGGGTCAGGTGATCGCCGATGGTCCCTGCACCGAACAGGGCGAGCTCGGCCTCGGCCGCAACGTGCTCGTCGCGTTCATGCCGTGGCGCGGTTACAACTTCGAAGACGCGATCCTCATCTCCGAAAAACTCGTGCGTGACGACTATTACACGTCGGTCCACATCGAGGAGTTCGAGATCGAGGCCCGCGACACTAAGCTCGGTCCGGAAGAAATCACCCGCGACATCCCCAACGTGAGCGAGCACTCGCTGCGCGATCTGGATGAGAGCGGCATCATCCGCATCGGCGCCAAGGTTCACCACAACGACATTCTGGTGGGCAAGGTTACGCCGAAGGGCGAAACGCAGCTCACTCCGGAAGAGAAGCTCCTCCGCGCCATCTTCGGCGAAAAGGCCGGCGACGTCCGCGACGCTTCCCTCACCTGCCCTCCCGGCATCGAGGGCACCGTGGTCGACGTCCGTATCTTCTCCCGCAAGGGTCAGGAGAAGGACGAGCGCGCACGCCAGATCGAAGCCGAACAGATTGCCGGACTCGAGAAGAACCTTTCCGACGAAATCCGCATTCTGACCGACGAGCGCCTCAAGCGCCTCGAAGGCATCCTCGGCAACAAAGAGGTACTTGCCGACCTGCACGACGAGCGCACCAACAAGCGCCTGCTCGCCAAGGGAGCGATCCTCGACCGCGATGCGATCGAGCGCATCTCCACCCGCAATCTCAAGCGCATTCGCTACAACGACAAAGATCCGCGCGTGAATGAGCAGATCGATGAGATTGAGGAGATGACCTCGCGCCAGATCGATGTGCTGCGCAAGATCACCAACGAGAAAATCGGCAAGCTGCAGAAGGGCGACGAGCTGGCCCCCGGCGTCATCAAGCTGGTAAAGGTCTACATCGCCATGAAGCGCAAGCTCTCCGTCGGCGACAAGATGGCAGGCCGTCACGGGAACAAGGGCGTGATCGCGCGCATCCTTCCTGAGGAAGATATGCCCGTATCTGCCCAACGGAACACCTGTCGAGATTGTTCTCAATCCGCTCGGCGTCCCGTCTCGTATGAACGTCGGTCAGATTCTTGAAACCCACCTCGGCTGGGCCGCGCACGATCTTGGCCAGCAGGTTGCCGAGCTGGTTAAAAAGAACCAGGACGCCAACGAAGTCCGCAAGGCCGTACAGGTGAAGTTCGCCAACACGGCGGCTCTTCGTCAGCTTCTCGAACTCGACGACACGCAGCTGTTGCGTGTCGCTGCAGGCATGGAAAAAGGAATCTGGTTCGGGACCGCGGTCTTCGATGGCGCTCGCGAGAGCGAAATCAAAGCCCTGCTCAGTGCCGCCGGCCTTCCCACATCCGGTAAAACCGAGCTATTCGACGGCATGACCGGCGATGCGTTCGAGCAGCCGGCGACGGTGGGCTACATCTATATGTTGAAGCTCTCGCACCTGGTCGACGACAAGATTCACGCGCGCTCCATCGGCCCCTACTCGCTCATCACCCAGCAGCCGCTGGGCGGCAAAGCGCAGTTCGGCGGGCAGCGCTTCGGAGAAATGGAGGTCTGGGCCCTTGAAGCTTACGGCGCAGCCTACATCCTCCAGGAGCTGCTCACTGCCAAGTCTGACGACGTCTACGGCCGCACGCGCATCTACGAGGCCATCGTCAAGGGCGAGGCAGCCATCGAGCCCGGCGTTCCTGAATCCTTCAACGTTTTGATCCGTGAATTGCAGTCTCTGTGCCTCGACGTCGAGCTCATCAAGCAAGCTGGCGGCGAAGGCCCCAAAGACTCGAAGAAACACCCAGTCCCAGAACTGGCCGCAGCCGATTAGTTTTCAGTCCTCAGTTGCCAGTCCCCAGTTGCGGGGCTGGCACTGGGAACCGCGACAGGATATAGCGGCGCAGATTGAGAGTGCCGCCAGAGACAGCAGCAGAACTGCTGGGGACTAGTGACTGATCACTGGGGACCTCAGCCAAGGAGGAACACCTTGTACCGTTCCAGCCCGTTCGAAATGACCAGCCCCATCACCGACTTCGACGCGATCCGCATCTCGCTCGCTTCTCCGGAAAAGATTCGCAGCTGGTCGCATGGCGAAGTCACGAAACCTGAAACCATCAACTACCGCACCTTCAAACCGGAGCGCGACGGGCTTTTCTGCGCCCGCATCTTCGGTCCCGTCACCGACTGGGAGTGCCTCTGCGGCAAATACAAGCGCATGAAGCACCGCGGCGTGATCTGCGATAAGTGCGGCGTCGAAGTTACCGTCTCGAAAGTCCGCCGCGAACGCCTCGGCCACATCGAGCTCGCCTCGCCTTGCTCGCACGTGTGGTTCTTCAAAGGACTGCCCTCGCGCATCGGTCACCTCCTCGACATCTCCCTCCGCGACCTCGAGTCCGTCCTCTACTTCGAGAGCTATGTCGTCGTCGATCCCGGCGACGCTCCCGTCCGCGAGCGCGAGATCATCAAGGATGAAACCAAGTTCCGCGAAGTGGATCAGCAGTACCGCCCCACCGGCTTCAAAGGCATGATGGGCGCAGAGGCCATCAAGGAACTGCTCAAGCGGGTCAACGTCGACGAGCTCTCGATCGAGCTCCGCGAGCGCATGAAGGC
>CAWHOU010000044.1:0-103393 GCA_963831055.1 uncultured Acidobacteriaceae bacterium
GGGTGTCCCGAAGGCGGCTTGATCGTTCTTCTTGTGATGTCCCTACCCCCTGGGGGGCTATTTGCGGGATGGTGATTGATTCCAGATAGGTTGGGATGGGCTCTGGTTACTCCTTTATTCTGATGAATACAAGTCAATTGCATGGCGAGCGGGAATGAGTCCTCGCGATTGATGTATTGAAACTCGCTAAGGGGCTTCCTGATTGAAAGTAAGTCAGATGGGTGGCGTGTGCGAATGATTCACTCGCGGTTTGTGAGGGAGGGGTCCGCGCGGTCGGGAGTGGGGCTGCCTGGGGTTTGGCGGCTGGCGTTCGTGCTCGGGTGACTTTGTCCCGGGGATTGGCATGGTTGGTTTGTTCTTTTCCTGAGGTAGTCGCAGAGCCGCCAGGCCGCCCTGTCCGGAGGGTGGTCTTTCCCTGGCTATCAGTTCAGCATTGCAGGGAATTTGGCGGGCGGAAGGCCGGGGAAGATGACTCTCCAGCAATGGCACGAGCGATTCAATCCACAACACGGCTTGAATGCCCCCGCACGTCTTCGGCGCTTCCTGGTTAATGCGCAGCGCGGATTCGAACTGCGGCGGCGAGATCGCGAGAGAGATGCAAAGCCGTCGAAGCGCTTTCTGTGCGCAGAACAAAAGTATCGGGTGATCGGCTTTCGACCTGCAGGCGCACGCCCGGTGTGATGCCGTGGGCCCTGAGCCGCTTCAGCAATGGAGCATCCTGATCCGAGACGCTCTCGACAATATAAGTCCCGTCTTCGCGAAGATCGGTCAAAGGCGTGGAAATCTGCTTTGGCATTTTTCCATTGATTGCCGGAATGCAGTGCCCGTGCGGGTCAAACCGTGGGTGGCCCAGCTTTACGGCGACGCGTTCCTCGAACCTTTCCGAGATGAAATGTTCGAGCCGCTCCGCTTCCTCATGAACCTCTTCGATCGGGTAGTCGAGCACTTCATGGAGAAAAGTCTCGATGAGGCGATGGTGGCGAAGAATCTCCAGCGCACGGCGCTCGCCCGGGGGGGACAGGAGCACCCCGCGATGTTTCTCGTACTCGACGAAGGGGGACGGAGAAGAGGCCAGTTTCTGCAACATATTGGTGACTGAAGCCGGCGCCACGCCGAGCCGGACGGCAAGCGATGAGCTGGATACTCGGCGCTTTTCCGGACCACTGAGGGCGAGAATCCCTTTCAGGTAGTTGTCCACGGACTCCGTGTTGGCGTTCCCCCGGCGGGTCTTCGGGGCGCGGCCGTCTGTCGCACGATTTGACACTTCTGTTATTTTAGGTGAACCTAATGAATTAGGCATGCCTAAATATCGCCTCAGCGCTGCGCTTCCCTTTTCAAACTGACTGCTCCCTGCTCCCGGAGGTCCTCCCTGAATGCGAATTGGAACCGCAAAGTACCCTGCAGTTCTTGTGATGTTAATTATGGTTAACGCCTGTTCCATATGGGCGCAAAGCGGCACGAGCAGCGCGCTCGCCGGAACCATCGCCGATGGTAGCGGGGCGGTTATTCCCGGCGCCCAGGTCACGGTGACCGACGTAAACACCCGGGCGGTCCGCACTGCGCGGAGCAATGCCGAGGGGCGCTATCTGTTTGCGCAGATCAACCCTGGAACTTATCGGGTTGCGGTCGAGGCGGGCGGCTTTGGCCCTGCCGATTCGCAGCCCTCGGCCGTCCCGGTGGGGCAGACGATTGCGCTGAACTTCACCCTGTCGCCCGCGGCCACCTCGCAGACCGTCGAAGTTACGACGCAGACAGGGCTCCTCAGTCTGGAAAACCCAAATACGTCGACCACGCTTGAAGCAAAAGCCATTGAGAACCTGCCGAATCCCGGACAGGACCTCACCTACGTTGCGCAATTCGCTCAGGGGGCATTGATGAATACCGCAGGCTCCTCGAACGACGCGAAAGCGGCGGGCGGTTACGGCAACGTGGAATTTAATGGGCTGCCCGCGACCTCCAACGGATACATTCTGGACGGATTCGACACCAACGATCCTTTTCTTGGTTTGAATATCGGGTTATCGACCAACCTTGTCATCGGACTCGACGCCCTTCAGGAAGCCACGGTCAACACGAATTCGTATTCACTGGATCAGGGGAGGTATGGGGCTTCGCAGGTGAACTACTTCACTAAGTCGGGGTCGAATGGGTTTCATGGCGATGCGTACGAGATTTGGAACGGCTCATTGTTCAATGCTACGGACTACTTTCTCCATGCGAATGACACGCCGGGGAACGTGGCGCAGAAACCGCGGTCAACGGTGAACGAGTTCGGAGTGAGCGTGGGCGGCCCGGTTCGCAAGGACCAATTATTTTTCTTCGCCCACTACGAGGGCATCCGGATTGCGCTTCCACTGGTTGCGCGGATTACCGTGCCGTCCCCGGCGTATGAACAGTATGTGGTGAGCCAGTTACCGCGGGGCGGGATCGACCCAGCCAATGGAACTCAACTGCCGGCGGAGCCGGAGGAAGTGGGCTTCTATCAGAGAATGTTCCAGCTCTATCGCAGCACGGCGGGAACGCCGACTCCGGTACTATCGTGTCCGCTGGACTCGAACGGCAACCTGCTTCCCGGAACGCAGTCGGCGACGAACCTGTTCGATGGCGCGGGTTGCGCGAACATCCGCACTCAATCGCTGAATAACAGTAACAGTGAAAATTTGATCGTAGTGAAGATCGACCACACTATCGATGCTCGTAACAGCGTCTGGTACCGGTTTCAGCAGGACACCGGGCTTCAGGCCGCATATACCGATCCCATCAATCCTGTCTTTAACTCATATTCTCCGCAGCCGCAGAGAACGCTCGTGGCAGGATATACGCACGTGTTTGCGCCGAATCTGGTGAACCAGTTCAATCCGGGCGCGAGCTGGTATTCCAGCCTATTTTTGCCCAACAACTATGCGCAGGTGCTCCAGACGTTTCCGATTGTTCTGGCTGCGGGGAGCGGAGTTGCGCCATTCACAACGATAGGCGGCAACGACCAGACCTATACGCAGGGCCGCAAAGTAACGCAATGGCAGATCAACGATAACCTGGTGTGGACGCGCGGGCGCCATACACTCAAGTTTGGCGAAAACTCTCGGCGACTCGACGTAAGCGATTACGACCTGGGCGAAGGAGTCGTGCCGCTGGTTAGTTACATCGATCTTGCGCAGTTCACCTGCGGGGCTGCTTCCACCGTGACAGCTGCATTTCCGGTGACACAAAGGGAGCCTGTCGCTCTTGGCAATCTCGACGTCTATGCAATGGACACGTTTAACCCCAGTCCGCGATGGAACCTGATGGGCGGGTTGCGCGCGACATGGAATACAAACCCCGTGAATCAGCACAATCTTTTTGCCAGACCATCCGGATCTTTCCTGAACATGCCGCACAATGTGAATGAACCGCTGAACCAGGTTGTGCTGATCAACGTCCATCAACTGTTTCCGGCCACTGCGCTCGTGGTTTGGCAACCGCGCGCCTCGGTGGCGTTCAAAGCTTCGGACAAACTTGCCTTACATGTTGGCGGAGGAGTCTTCAACGACATCATCCCCGCGCAGATTGCAGACCTGGAGACGGGCAATCCGCCGTATGCTCCGGTTTTTGCAGGCGGCATTCACGGGCAGGTAGGCGGAGTGGGGGTCGCACCCGGAGTTACAGGCAGTGCAGTGGATGCCACGACCCGTGCGAATCAAGCTTTTCGAACTGAGTTTGCCGCTGGAGGTCCGCCCTGCGCCGGGATTGCGGCCGGAAGACCAATCTGTCCGCTGGCAGTGAACCTGAACACTTTCCCGACGGGCACGTTAAAGACTCCGTACTTCCTTGAGTGGAGCATTGGCGTCGAGAGGCAGCTTGGCAATCGCGGCTCCCTGCGCGTGGATTACGTCGGCACCCGAGCCGTGCACGAGCCTTTCCAGGTTGAGTTGAACGGGTATCAGACCGTGTGTCAGGGCTGCTTTGCGCCATTTCCATTCAATCAGCCGCTCGATGCGCGATTCGGCAGTGTCAACGAGTTCCGCACCGATGCGGGCAGCAACTACACCGGTCTTCAAACCAGCGCGACGAAGCAATGGAAGAGTCTCACCCTGCGAGGCAACTATACGTTCAGTCATTGTCTGGATGAAGTCTCGAACGGCGGACTGCTTCCGTTCTCAACTCTCGGCATCATTTCGCCATTGCCGGGCAGCTTGCGCCGTGAATATGGAAACTGCGATTACGATGTGCGGCACAACTTTTCCGGGTTCGGCGTGTATGAGATTCCTTTCCACTCGCACCGTTCGCTGCTGAATCGTGTGCTTGGCGGATGGCAGTATTCGGAGACCGCGATCCTGCACAGCGGGCTTCCCTTCAGCGTTCTGAGCGCGCCTTATTCGGCGAACAACAACGGCATTTTCCAGGGGAGTGGCCCGCAATATGCGAATCGCGTTTCGGGTGTTCCGCTCTATCGCGGCACCGCAAAGGCGGGTGTTACGCAAACGGGCTCTCGCCAATGGCTCAATCCGGATGCCTTCGCGTCGGTTGTCGATCCCAGCACCGGCGCCTGCTTCGGCGGCGATTCACCCGTTAATTGTCAGTTTGGTAACTCGGGGCGCAATCAGTACCGGGGGCCGCACTTCACCTATTCGGAGGTCTATGTGACGAAGAAGGTCGCCGTTAGAGAAGGTGTCACGTTTCGTCTCGACACGCAGTTCTTTAATGTGTTCAACCATCCAAACTTTGCGCTGCCGACCGACAATCAGGCCGGCATTCCGGGAGAGTCCGCAACCCAAACGGGATTCGGCGCAATTGACAGCACGATTTCGCCGCCCACCGGTCTTCTGGGAGTGGGACTCGGCGGTGACGGTTCGCCGCGCATGATCGCGTTCCAGGGAAGAATCGAGTTCTGAGAGGACCGGGATCGGGCGCGCCAGGGTTGAATCACTCGCCGAGTCACTCATCGAACTCGCGATTTGTAATGCGAGGTCGGGGTTGTTCGTGGATCTGCTTCGCCCTGATGTGGTTGATGGCCGCGTCACAGCGAATAATTCTTGATACGTCTTAAAGGGTGAGTTGGCGGAGTAGGTCGTCGCGGCGGGGGGCGAGGATTGTTCTAAGTGGTCCTGTGGCAGTTACTCGGCCGGATTCGAGGAGGATTACTTCGCCGGGGATGCTCCATATCTCTGCGAGGTCGTGGGAGACGTAGAGGACGCGGAGGTCGAGGGAGAGGAGGCGGGTGAGGATGTCGTTGGCGGAGGTGTCGTCGAGGCCGGCGAGGGGCTCGTCGAGCAGGAGCAGGGCGGGGGCGGGGGCGAGGGCTCGGGCGAGGGCGATGCGCTGGCTTTCTCCGCCGGAAAGCTGGGGCGGGCGGCGGTGGGCGAGGGATTCGGCACCGAAGATGTGGAGCATGGCGGCGACGCGGTGGGCGCGGGGTTCGGCGGGGAGGTGACGGATGCCGAAGGCTACGTTGTCGCGGACCGACATGTGGGGGAAGAGGCTGGGCTGCTGGGTGAGGAATCCGATGGAGCGGCGGCCTGGGGGGATGGCGATTTGGCTTTTGGTCTTTTTGTTTTGGGTTTCGAGGAGGGTGCGGCCTGCTAGTTGGATGTGGCCCTGGTCGGGGGTGGTTAGGCCGGCGAGGATGCGGAGGAGGGTGCTTTTGCCAGCGCCGGAGGGGCCGAAGATTACGGTCCATGGGGTGGTGAGGCAGAGGTTGGCTTGAAGGGTAAAGGCTCCCTGGTGGTGGCGGATGGCGATTTCGGCACGGTACTTTTGGGGTGGGGGTGAGGTGGAGTTGGCTCGAAGTTCGGGCAGAGGGGGCGTTTGCCTCTTGCTATCCACCCCACCAGGCCAAAATCGGGCCCGTTGGGGACCCCGGCTATGGGGTGAACCTGGCCTTTTCTCGGTTTCGGGTTTCGCTTGGGAGATTACTGAGCCTGGCGCTGAGCCTTTATGCTGTGGCTCAGTTCGGGGTTTGGACTGGGGCGAGCCTGTTGGGGTTACAGCGGACTTGCCGGCGCCAGCCTGGTTTCTGCGTGTGTAGAGGAGAAGGAGGGCGATGAGGGCCACGGCGATAAGCAGGAGCGAGGTGCGGTTGGCGGAGGCGTAAGAGAAGTCCTGGACCTGATCGTAGAGGGCGATGGAGAGGGTGCGGGTGGCGCCAGGGATGTCTCCGCCGATCATGAGGACGACGCCGAATTCACCGATGGTGTGGGTAAAGCAGAGGGCCGCGGCGGCGATGAGGGAGTGGGTGGAGAGTGGGAGCAGGATGCGGGTGAGGATGCGGAACGAGCTGGCTCCGAGGAGCTGGGCTTGTTCGATGAGGGCTGGCTCGACGGCGCGAAATCCTGCGGCGAGGGGTTGGACGGCGAAGGGGAGACTGTAGAGGACGGAGCCGATGACGAGGCCGGAGAAGGTGAAGGCGATGGGGTGGCCGAGGAGGCGGGTGGTGTCGCGTCCAAAGCCGGTTGCGGGGCCGAGGAGGACGAGGAGGTAGAAGCCGAGGACGGTGGGCGGAAGCAGGAGCGGGAGGGTGGTCGCGGCTTCGACGAGGGGACGCCAGCGCGCGCGGGTGGTGACGATCCACCAGGCGATGGGTATGCCTGCCAGGAGCAGGACGAGCGTGGTGGTGGTGGCGAGACGGAGGGTGAGCCAGAGGGCTTGCAGGTCCATTAATGAATAGGCTCGAGGCCCTCGGCGGCTAGTTTTTGGGAGGTTTCCGGCGACTGGAGGAAGGTGAGGAAGCGGTGGGCGGCTTCTTCTGCTGGACTGGCGGGCGCCGAGGGGCCGTAGTCAGAGGTTCTGCGGATGACGACGGCTCCCTGCTGGATGGGCGGGTAGTCTTCGGGGGGGACGCGGATGAAGTGGCCGTCGGCCTTGAGGCGGGGGGTGAGGACGGAGGTGAGGGAGATGAATCCGACTTGGGCGTTGCCGGAGTCGGCGTATTGGGCGGCCTGGGCTATGTTTTCGGCGACGACGAGTTTGGGCTGGAGCGTGTCGTAGAGGTTGACGCGCTGGAGGGCGGCGCGGGCGGCGCGTCCGTAGGGGGCGTGGTCGGGGTTGGCGATGGCGATGGTTTTTACGGCGGGAGTTTGGAGGGCTTCGAGGGCGAGGTTGGTTATGCCGGAGTCGTTGCGTGTCCAGAGGACGAGGGTGCCGCGGGCGTAGGGGATGGGACTGGATTGCTCGGCGAGCTTGGCGTCGATGACCCGCTGGGGGAAAGAGAGGTCGGCGGCGAGGAAGAGGTCGAAGGGCGCGCCGTTGATGATTTGGGTGGCGAGGTTGGAGGAGGATTGGTAGGAGGCTTCGGCGTGGATGCCGGTTTGGCGCTCGAAGTCGGCGAGGAGCGGGGGCAGGACGGGTTGGAGGTCGGCTGCTGCTGCGATGCGGAGGGTCTGCTGGGCGCGTGCAGGGAGGGCGACGGCGATGAAGGCGAGGAACAACGCAGGGGCTAAAGCCCATTGGATTTCGGGGCGGTTGCGGCGCGACTGAAGTCGTGCCCGGTTACAAAAGCGCTGCGTGCGCGAGCTTAGAGGTCGCGCTATTCTCGACAATCTGCGGTCAGACACGGAGCACCATCACTTCGGTGGATTTGATGAGAGCGGCGACGGTTTCGCCTTTCTTGAGGCGCATTTCGCGGGCGGCGTCGGCGGTGATGATGGAGGTGATGTTCTGGCCGCCGATGGAGAGGCGGACCTGGGCGAGGAGGCCTTCGATTTTGAGGTCGACGATGCGGCCGACGAGCTGGTTGCGTCCGCTGACGGTGCGCATCATCTGGCGTTTGGGGGTTTCGGGACGCTTGGCCTTGAAGAGGAGAGCGTCGAGTTCGGATTCGGGTATGCGGTAGTGGCCGCCCGGGGTTTTGATGGCTTTGAGCTTGCCGCGATAGATCCACTGCTTGATGGAGGGGTAGGAGATGCCGAGCCTCATTGCGGCTTCACGCGGGGTGAGGAGCGTAGGCATGCAGGTGATTTTATACGATATTTGGGGTTGGGATGGGTGGTATTAGGCGATTAACGGAGCAGTGCGGGTCGATCGAGTGAGAACTTTTCGACTCCTCGCCGCTTATCGCATCCCGCCGGTAATTCGCTCATCGCTGTTCCGATTAGCGCCTGTGCGCACCGCGGATGCAATATTCCAGGTCAACCCCAAACATTCTCCGAAGAATCGGAGCGCATCGTTTCGCGGCAATGCCGGGGCCCCATTGGATCCAGGCGCTGGGTTGGACGGCTGCCTGCCAGGCCGGTTCCGTAAACGCGGGATTGGCTGAGATTTGTGCGGCGCGCATCTCAGCTTGTGGAGGAACGCACGATGGCGGATACCGATGAAAAAAAGGGGCGATCCGATGACACGGTGCTCGTGGCTCATGTCACAGTGCATCTTGCGGAGGGCGAGCCCTTCGAGCTGCTGCCTTTCGAAGATGAGCAGGACGTGAAGAGCAAGGTCAGCGATCTGCTGGGGGACTGGGCGAAGTCCGGGTTTCTGATTCGGGGCAGCGAGATCATTCCGTGGAATCAGGTCCAGAGGATCGAGGCGACGAACGTAGAGGAGCTGTCGCGGGACGAGTCGGAGTTGCGGCGCAAGGAGTGGGAGGCTCGAGAGACTGCGCGCATGCAGCAAAGTTTCTGGAAGACGAAGAAAGGGAGAGAGAAGAAAGAGGAGGGGGACGATAAGAGTGAGCCCCGGGCGGCGGCGTAAATTTGTTGCCCCGGGTTTCAGTGGCGGACGGTTAGTCCGGAACGGTGGCGGGATGGCTCCAGGTGGCGTCTGCGTCTGGGGAAGCGTGCAGGGCGATGTAGACGCCGGAAGCGATGATGAGGACTGCGCCGAGGATAGTGGAGAGAGCTGGCCTTTGCCGCCAGACGAGCCAGGCCATGAACGCTCCCGTGATCAGTTGCGTGTAGTGGAACTGCGAGACGTTGGCGGCAGTGGTGTGCTTGAGGGCGACGAAGAAGCAAAGGCTGCCGATGGCGCAGAGCAGGCCCATGGATACGAGGAGCCCGGCGAGGCGGGTGGTGAGAGGCGCGGTGTGCGCTGGCATGACCGTGAAGCCTGCCATTAGAGTGAATCCGACGAGTGCCATCGCCATGCCTGAAAAGAAGGTGAGGCTTTCGGGGTTTTCGGTTTGGGTGAGGACGCGCGACCAGACCATGTTAATGGAAAAGCAGGCAACGCAGACCATGCAGGCCGCGTAGCCTATCCAGTCGGCTTCGTGCGCGGCGCCCCAGGGATGGACGGCGATAGCGACTCCCGCAAAGCCGGCGAGAATAGCGAGGGCTTTGGGCCAGGTCATGCGTTCGCGAAGAAAGAGGGGAGAAAGCAGAGCGACGGCGATGGGCGCAAGAAAGATGAGGATGTAGAAGGTCGTAAGGGCGAGGTGACGGAGGGCGAGGACGACGCAGAAGTTGTTGCCGAGGTCGAGGGTGCAGCGGAGGAGTTGCGGACGCAGCTTGTGAGGCAGCAGAGCGCGGAGATCGCGGTGCCAAAGGGCGCGCACGAACATGAAGAAAGCCATGAAGAGGCCGAGGAAGGCGAGGGTTTCGTAGGAGGGCAGGTGGGATTGGTTGACGAGCTTGATAGCGGTGTCGGTGAGGACCCAGAGGGTGAAGCCGGTGATGGCGAGGGCGATGGCCTGTAGATGGGTGGGGTGGCGCATGGTATCGCAGGTAGTGGGTAACAGGACCCTGCCTAGAGCGAGATACGGAGCCTCGAATTTGTAACGAAGGGCGCTACGGCCTCGGAATCTTCCGAGAAGTGCACTTCGGTGGCAATACCCGGGCCATTGAGGTGACACCATATCAAGAAGGAGCGGTTGTCTTTCGTGATGAAGCGAAATGCGGAGTCGTAGCAGACATGCTCGCTCAGACCGTCACTTTCCCAATCCCATTGGGTTGAGTAGATTTCGATCCCCGAAATCGGCTTTGCGTCGGAGAACTGAATCGTGCATGGCGCAACGATTGCGCCGTCAGAATTCACATCAATCCCCGGAGGGGTACGATGTTTTGAGACTGCAAGTCGCCAATAATCGGTAAAAGTGTGAGGGGTTTCAAACCACTCACATCTAAACGCAAGAAAATTGTGCTGCCCCAATAGGAACGAAAGGCTTGGCGCTGTGAGTTGGTGTCCCCCCACCTGGAGGCATGGCGCAAAAACCCGATGAAGCGTGAATCCGCAGAGATCGCGGAGAAGGGCGATTCCGTGATCTGACAAGGTAAACGTCTCCGAAAACTCGCGTGTGACAGATTCGATCATGAGCGTGGCTCGATTCTATTTCAGCCAGTGTGTGACCCTCTGTCGAGGATTTGAAGCCGTCTCAATCTCCGTGATTCGGGCCAGTTGTTTCCTGGGCCTGCCTCCTTTGAGGCCATTCGCCCGCGAGGCCTTACGTTTGGCGCGGCTTACGACCGACCCTCCCTTACGCCCAATCTCAGCCATCCAGCGTCTCGTTCCATAGATCTGGTTCAACAGTGCCGGAACGTAATAATCCAAATCCAGATCGGGCCATCGCAGTGCCGTGCCCTTGCCAAGAATCTCGATATTGGCAATCTGTTTTCGCGTAGCGTGCGACAGTCCCTGCAGATTCTCTCTGGGAATGAGCTCGCGCCGGCCATCGCTCAGCCTCAGGATCAGTAAATCGAGCCCCGCGCCTGGGCGGTATTCCACCGCGACCACGCGGGGCTCGTCGCGAAGTTTACCGGCTCGCAGGAGTGCCCGGTCGATGTCAGCATCGGTCGTGACGACCCTATGTGTTCCCATGAATCTCCTCCCAGAGCGCAGCTAACTCGGAAAAATGGGCCGCTGCGGCATCTAGAACCTTTCTGACATCCGATCGTTTGGCATTGGCAGGTCGAATCGCGTCCCAACGATCCGCCAGCGCCACACTGCCGTCGGCCATCAGGTTCACGATGACTTCGGCATCGCTGCCAAACCCGTGAACATGCCTGGGTGGATGGTCGTTCGTGTACACGAAAAACTGCACGCCGCCAAAGGTCAGCGAACCCACGCTTCATTATAACCCATGCCGCTTAGGTTTTATGGCAGCTCATTACGCTACGAAATCATCGACAGGTAGCGGCGGCCGATGACCTCGTACTTCCCTGACAGCACACGAGCGATGGCTTCAGCGTAGGCGATGTGTTCCTGCTCGAGGATGCGAGCGGCGAGGGTATGGGAGTCGTCGGCTTCGAGGACGGGGATGGAGCGCTGGAGGATGATTGGCCCGTGGTCCAGTTGCTCGTCGACGAAGTGGACGGTGCAGCCGGTGACCTGAACGCCGTATTCGAAGGCCTGGAGTTGCGCGTCGAGGCCGGGGAAGGCGGGCAGCAGCGAGGGGTGGATGTTGAGGATGCGCTGCTGGAAGGCCTGGATGAATCCTCGAGAGAGCAAGCGCATGTAGCCGGCGAGGCAGACGAGGTCGACTTTGTGGGCTTGCAGAGTGGCGACGATTTCAAGGTCGTGCTCGGCGCGCTTGCGGCCACGAGCTTCGATGGCAACGGCCGTGAATCCGCGATCGCGCGCGGCGGCCAGGCCGGGGGCGCTGGCGAGGTTCGAGACGACGACGGCGATTTCGGCGTTGGGGATTTTGCCTGACGCTATGGCGTCAGCGATGGCGAGGAAGTTGGAGCCGCGTCCGGAGAGGAGGATTCCCAGCTTGTGCATGTCAGCCGCGATCAGACATACACGACTTTGTGGTCGCCTTTAACGATGCGGCCGATGACGTAGCTTTTTTCGCCGGCGCGGTCGAGCATGGATTTGCAGCGTTTGAAGCGGTCGCCGGGGATGGCGGCGATGAGGCCAATGCCCATATTGAAGGTGCGGAGCATCTCGTCCTGCTCGACGTTGCCGAGTTGCTGCAGGTGCTCGAAGATGGGCAGGACGGGCCAGCTGCCGAGTTCGACCTGGGCGGATACGTTCTTGGGCAGGATGCGCGGGAGGTTTTCGGTGATGCCGCCGCCGGTGATGTGGGCGATTCCGCTGACATAATCGCTGGCGGTGAGTTTTTTTATCAGGCTGAGGTAGCTGCGGTGGGTTTTCATCATCGCTGCGCCGGCCTTCTCTTTAAGCGCATTCACATACTGCTCGGGCTTGTACTTTGCTACTTCGAAAAAAAGGCGGCGTGCGAGGGAGTAGCCGTTGGTGTGCAGGCCGGTGGAGGGAAAGCCCAAAAGCACGTCACCGGGGCGGATTTTTCCGCCGGTGATGAGTTTGGCTCGCTCGACGACTCCCACAATGAAGCCGGCGAGGTCGTATTCGCCGTCGGCGTAGAAGCCGGGCATCTGGGCGGTTTCGCCGCCGATGAGGGCGCAGCCGTTGGCGCGGCAGGCGTCGGAGATGCCGGAGACGACGTTCTCGGCGATATCGGCGTCGAGGCTGCCGGTGGCGAGGTAGTCGAGGAAGAAAAGCGGGGTTGCGCCCTGGACAGCAATGTCGTTGACGCAGTGGTTGACGAGGTCGGCGCCGACAGTGTGATGGATGCCGAGCTGGAAGGCGAGCTTGAGCTTGGTGCCGACGCCGTCGGCGCTCGAGACGAGGATGGGCTCCTGATATTTAGCGTCCAGCCTAAAGAGGCCGCCGAAGCCGCCGATTTCACCGAGCACATTACGGGTGAAGGTGCGCTGGGCGAGGTATTTGATGCGTTGTTTGGCGCGGTTGCCGGCGGTGATATCGACGCCGGAGCCGGCGTATGTAGCGGGCGGAGGAGCGGCTTTCCGCTGGGCTGAGGTGGAATCAGGAGTGGGCATTGCCGGAGTCGAAATTCTTGAGGAGCCTAGTGTACGCGGGATTGCGGTGAGTGGCAGCAGGAATATGACAGCGGCGGGAGTTAGGAAGAAACGCAGAGCCTGAAGCCGCTTGCGCGGCCTCAGGGTTACAGCAGCAAAAGGATCAGGCGGCCGCGGCGCCGAGGGCGGCTTTCGCTTGTCCGACGAGCGCGGTAAAGGC
This sequence comes from uncultured Acidobacteriaceae bacterium, assembly GCA_963831055.1. Taxonomy (GTDB): domain Bacteria; phylum Acidobacteriota; class Terriglobia; order Terriglobales; family Acidobacteriaceae; genus Palsa-343. The sequence continues at coordinate 12,901 of CAWHOU010000044.1, forward strand.
GGCCGCATCGTTGACGGCGATGTCGGCCAGGATCTTGCGATCAAGCTCGACGCCGGCCTTCTTAAGGCCATGAACAAGCTGCGAGTACGAGATGTTATTGAGCTTGGCGGCGGCGTTAATGCGCACGATCCAGATGGAGCGGAACTGGCGCTTCTTCTGCTTGCGGCCGCTGTAGGCGAACTTGAGGCCGCGCTCGACGGCTTCCTGGGCTGCCTGGTAGAGCTTGGATTTGGTGAGGAAGTAGCCGCTGGCGCGCTTCAGGATTTTCTTGCGGCGGTCGCTGCGTTTAGTTCCACGTTTTACGCGGGGCATCGTCGTTCTCCTTCAAATTGCGGTTAAGCGGCTGGAGGCGGAATGACCTCTTCACGCGCTGTGTTTGCCTGTCCTCACCTCTCGCTTTCGCTTGAGGGGAGCCCTCTCGATCAGGGCTCGGAAGGAATCTCAGGCGTAGGGAATCATGCGGGCAACCTTCTTGTGGTCGGCGTCCGAAACCAGGCAGCTGTGAGCCAGCTTGCGCTTGGTTTTGGTCTCCTTCGACGTGAGGATGTGCCGCATTTTGGACTGGCCGCGCATAAATTTGCCCGTGCCGGTCTTTTTGAAGCGCTTGGCGGCGCCCCTGTGCGTCTTGAGTTTGGGCATGGTGATCCTGCTTACGAAATGCGAATGAACAGCAGCTTTAAGTATAGGGGATGAGGTTGGATGCGTCCAGAAATCATTAGTTGGTGATTTGGATCTCCGGCTGACCGGTGGCTGTGCCCAGAGCCTGGAGGTACTTATCCATCGTGCCGGTGTAGCCGAGGACGAAGCGCGACATGAAGCGGAAGACGGGATTGTAGATGTTGGCGTCTTCGGTGATGCGGACGCCGGTTCCGCTGGGACTGGTGCTTAGGGTGTAGGTCCAGGAGCCGTCGAAGGGCAGATTTTTGCCGATGATGCGGCGGGTGAGGGATACGGGCGGAGTAGCGCTGGTGATTTCGTAGGTCATGTTGCTTCCGTCCCGCGTGGATTCGCGCAGGATGCGCTGGCCGTTGGGGCCGTTGCCGAATTCGCTGTGGAGGACGTCGGGGCGCCAGTTCTGCGGGCCGGCAACGTAGACGTAGAGCTGGTCGGGCGTGGCGTGGTAGACGGCGGCGCGGGTGGCGACGTGGTGCCTGGGCAGCAGGTAGCCGATGGCGACGACGAGGACGACGATCAGGACGAGTGCGCCGGCAACAACGAGCATGATCTTCATGGGTCTTACTTACCTTCTTTCTCTTTGCCGCACATTTTTTCTCTGCCGCATCAGGATCCTGGCGTATTTGGCCAGCGATTCGATGCCGCGCAGCGACGACTCTAGCTCGGCTGCGGGCATCTGCGCGAACATCTTTCTGAGCAGCTGAGGATCGAGGACGGAGTTGTCGGCCTTCACGCGGGCGCCGGCCGGGGTAAGGGTGAGGCCGACGCGGCGTCCGTCGGAGGCATCGCGGCGCTGGGCGATGTAACCGCCGCGGACCAGCCTGGACACGAGGATGCTCATCGAGGAACGCGTGACGCCCATATGGCCGGCGAGCTTCGAGAGCGTGGTTGGGCGGACGGGGTCAAGATGATCGAGGACACTGGCCTGGCGCTCGGTGACGCCGTTGCCGCTGGCATCGACGCGAAGATGGCGGCGATGGCAGGCGAGGAAGATGGCGGGATAAGCATCGAGAAGGCGTCGCACTTCGGAGTCCAGCATAGGCAGCAGAGTGGCGGAAATGGTTTGATTCGTCAAACCATTTGTTTCCAGCGCCCCGTTCCATGCGCCAAACAATACTGAAGTATCCACTTGACACTTCTCCGGACACCGGGCATTCTAATAGTGAAGCTTATGCTTCACTATTGTTCAGGGAAGGATTTTTGCCATGGAACCCTACGTAACCCACAGCACGTTTGTCATCGAGCATCGCTACCCCTATCCGCCAGAGCGGCTCTTCTCAGCATTTGCCGACCCGGCGAAGAAGCGCCGCTGGTTCGCCGAAGGCGATTCCACCGACATTGAGCACTATGCCATGGATTTTCGCGTCGGCGGCAAAGAGAGCGCGGCGTACCGCTTTCGCCCGGGCACGCCGTTCCCCGGCGTCGCACTGCGGAATGAAATTACCTACGAGGACATCGTGCCCAACCAGCGCGTCGTCACAACTTCCACCATGATGCTCGGCGACCATCGGATCTCAACTTCTCTGGTCACCGTCGAGTTTCTGCCGATTCCGCAGGGAACCGAACTCCGCTTCACGCACCAGGGGGCATTCTTTGAAGGCTCGGACGGACCGAAGATGCGCGAAGGTGGCTGGCGCAAATTGTTCGAGCGCCTCATGGAGGAACTCGGCCGCCAGAACTGAGGCAGGCAGCGGATCGTTCGCCGTGTCGACCGGCGAATGATCCTGCAGGATGATTTAGCCACGAGGATGGATTGAAAAAAGAAGACCTCACCAATGACCGGCTCTTTCATGCGCTCGGCGATCCCACGCGCCGGGCGATTCTCGACCGCCTGAGCTATGCGCCGACTACGGTGACACGGCTGGCGGAGGCGCTCGGCATCACTGTGACGGCGGTCGGCCAGCATTTGCAGATCCTCGAGAAGAGTGCGCTCGTGCGTACGGAGAAGTTGGGGCGGGTGCGCAGTTGCAGCATCGACCCTGCCGGCTTCGATCGCCTCGAAAAGTGGGTTCGCGATCACCGGACGGTGTGGGAGAGGCGGCTCGACCGATTGGGCTTATTGATGGAGGAACTTGACGAGTAAGGGGCGAGACAACGGTGAGGGCTCGGAATCTCCCGTTGTAACGGTTCTTTCACTTTTGTGTTTGTGACTCGTGGAACCGCGTTGTGAGCCTGTGCGTATGCCTGATCGATGCACCGATTCTCCACCTCGCATGACGTTTGTCATAAGCGGTTGCTGACATTCCGCACTGGCCGGGCTCTTGATCTTCACCAAGAATAGTTTCAACGAGGCGAGAGATATGCGTCACAAACTGAGGATTGTCGAACTGATGCTGGTGGTTTTGCTGGCCAGCGTTGCTTCCGGACAGGAGCAACTCTGCCCCGGCGCGGCGACGGTCGAGGGGATGGTGCTCGATCCGACGGGCGCGGCCATTGCCGGAGCGACGATCCATCTCAAGAGCGGCGCCGCAGCGACCACGAATGCGACCGGGCACTATGTGCTGCAGTGTGTGGGGGCTGGTGCGGGCCGGATGACGGCGGCTGCGGCCGGGTTCGCAGCGAGCGAGGCGGCTATACAGTTGCGAGCGGGAGCAACGGCGCATCTGGATTTCCATTTGGCTGTGGCGCGCGTTGAGACCAATGTCGAAGTTGGCGACGACGAGGGGGCAAGCCTCGACGCCGATAAGGGAATCGGCTCGCACACTCTTAACGAAAAGGATATTCAGCAACTGGCCGACGACCCGGACGATTTTCAGAGGGAACTGCAGATTCTTGCGGCAGCGAACGGGGGTGCGCCGGGAGCGGCGCGGATCACAGTGGATGGATTTCAGAACTCGAGCGCGCTGCCGCCCAAGGGATCGATCGCGCGAATTGTAACCGCGCCCGATCTTTTTTCGGCGGAGTACGATACGCCGCCCTACGCGGGGGGCCGCGTTGAGATTTACACCAAGCCTGGCGCGGATTCGCTCCATGGCGCGCTGTTTCTGACCGACAGCGATTCTGTGTTTAACGCCAACGATCCGTTCTCGACGGTGGCAACGCCGGCGGGCAAGCGCCGCTATGGTTTCGAACTCGGCGGACCGATCAGGAAAGGCAAGAGCGACTACTTTCTTGCCCTTGAGAAACGGGACATCGGCGAGTTCAACATCGTGAATGCGATCACACTCGACGCCAATGCGAATGAGACGGTGCTGAACCAGACGGTTTCCGCGCCGCAACGGCTGTGGATCGCGTCGGCTCGCACGGATTGGCAGGCGGCGAAGTCGGACATCCTGACGCTTTCGTTCTCGGCGAACACCAACAATCTACCGAATCAGGGGATCGGCGGTCTTGTGCTTGCAGACGCGGGTTACGACAGCACGGTGAGCGAGTACGATTTGCGCGCGACCAACACGCAGACCATCAGCCCCCGTCTGCTGCACGAGACACACGCGTCATGGAGCTGGAAAGATACCGCGCAGTCGCCGCTTTCGACAGCGCCCAGCCTGCAGGTGGCGGGATTCTTTCAGGGCGGGGGCAGCTCCGCGCAGCAACTGAACAACCGCGAGCGAGACCTCGAGCTCGACGAGGACCTAATCTACACACATAAGAAACAGACCTGGAAAATCGGCGCGCAATCGCTGGGCCTGTTTGTGCACGACACCGATCCGGTGAACTTCAATGGCGGATTCACTTTCGGGGGCGGTTCGGCGCCGGTGCTCGACGCCAGCGGGAATGCGACCGGCGAGACCACAACGATCAGCGGACTTGAGCAATACCGGCGCACCCTGCTGGCTCTTCCCGGAGGGACGCCCACGAGCTACCAGAGCACCTCCGGAACGGCGCTGGTCCCATTCACGCAATGGCAGCTGGCGCTCTACGCGGAAGACACTTACAAGTACAACTCGCGGATTTTGGTTTCCGGCGGCCTTCGTTATGCTCTGCAAACATCGCCGGGCAGCTACGGGAATTTTGCGCCACGCACCGGCATAGCATGGGCTCTCGATAAACGCTCGAAGACGGTCGTCCACCTGCATGCGGGACTTTTTTCTTCGGTGGTACCGACAGCGGTTGCAACGGAGGCTTACCGGCTGAACGGAGAGCGGCAACTGGAATCCGTCGTCTACTCGCCGTCGTTCACGTCGCCTCTTGCACCCACCGGCCAGTCGATCGATGTCAGGACGGTTCGTTCGCTGCCCGCGACCCTGGGGCAGGTTCCGTCGTTTCAGAGCGGCGCGGGGATCGAGCACGACTTCCCGCACCACTGGCACGCGCAGGCCAACGTTTACTATGCCGAAGCGTGGAACCAGATACGTTCGCGGAATATCAATGCGCCGCTGCTGGCGGACAGCAACAATACTCCGCCGAATCTGATGACGGCTCTGGCGGCGCCGCGGCCGATCGCGCCGAACGAAAACATCTTTCAGTTTGAGGCCACCGGGCACCTGAGCGGCGACGTGGTTTTTCTGGGGCTCGACCAGCACAGCTACAAGCGCTTCGCATTCTTCCTCGGCTATTTGAATTTCAACCTGATCACGGATGCGCCGAACAACGCGGGCTTTGCGCAGTCCGCGTACAGCAATCGGGGAGAGGCGGCGCTGGGGGACTGGGAGGCGCGGCAGCGGGTCTTCTTCTTCGGCAATGTGAACCTGCCGCGAAAGGTCACGCTCTCGGCGCAGATGGATGCGCAGAGCGGGCTGTCCTATAACGTGACCACGGGCACGGACAACAACGGCGACGGCGTGTTCAACGATCGTCCTTCGTATGCTTCGGTTGCGGGCAATGGTGTTTACTCCACGCGCTTCGGCCTGCTCTCAGAGAACACGATCAACGGAAACGTGCCGCGTAATCTCGGCACGATGCCGGATCTGATTCATCTGGATACAAACCTGAGCCGCGCCTGGAAGGTGGGCGCAGCCAAGTCCGATCACCCGCGCACGCTCACGCTGAACGCGCGGGCGGCTAATCTTCTGAACCACACCAACGCGACTGCAGTGGGCACAGTCATCTCTTCGCCAAGCTTTGGACAGACCGTCGCCGCAGAGAGCGCTCGCCGCCTTGAACTGGGAGCTCGCTTCGCCTTCTGATCAGTTCTTCACCCGGAAAGGAATTCTCTATGCCGATCCACCGAATCCGCTTTGCCCTGCTTCTTGTCCTGCCTCTTGTCCAGGGCTTGCTGCCGCGTGCCGTCGGAGCGCAGACGGCGCGGCCCGCCGCCGGCGCTGCAACCATGCCGCTGGCGGGCGTCTATTATCGCTACTGGCCGAAGCAGCTGGTGCAGTGGGTGGGGCCGGAGCTGCCCTATTCCATGATCGTGCTGGACGTGGATGACCGCGGGAAGCAGCCGATCTACGACGTTCAGCTGATTCCACGCACCGGGAACCAGATCGCCCGCTATACGAATTCCGCGGACGAGCTGGCGATCGATCAGCGTGCCGGTTTTACGGTTTACCAGGTGGCGATGCAGTTCGACGGCCCGGCCGATCCGGCGAACGGCGCACAGTACATGCTCCGCTTTAACACGGAGGTGGGGACGCCGGTGGTCTGGCAATTTGTGCTGGGCAGCGACGTGAGCGAGCAAGGTAGTGGAGTTTCGCCAACGGGAGCTGCGATTCCCATCCTTATGTATCGCGAGCAGGGCGCCGTAGCCGGAGCAGGCACGGCACTGCAGGTTGGGGGAGTGACCAGCGCAGCCGATGTGTGGAAGGAGATGGCGCAGCCGCCTTACTTCATTCCCTACCGTGGCGCACTTTCGACGGGGGTCCATATCCTCACCTTTGCTCCGGGCGCGGTGGCCTGGAAGGGCGATGCGCAGTCTCTGACCAGCGCCGCGGGGACGGTGCTCTCGGTAGCAAAAGATGGCGATAACGTGGTGATGACGAACAAGGCGCTGGGCGTGACCGCGTCTTACAGCGTTGCCGGGAGCGCGATCAGCCGCGTGACATTCGGCCCGGCGGGGGGCAAGCATGACCACTCCGTGAGCCTGCAATTTTCTCCGGCACTCGCGCCAGGTGCGCAGAGCAGCTTCGACGTCATCGTAGGCAAAAAGAGCAAAGTCGCAGCCGGCACAGTGGTGGCGGCGAATGCGGACGCGGGTTTGAGCGAAACATGGAGCTTTACCGCGCCGGACTCGCTCCATGGCGCGAAGGCAGAGGCCACAGAGACAATGCAACCCTGACCTGCAACCCTGACCTGTACCTCGATTACCCCGGAGGCCAATGCATCTGGCGTCCGCCGAGGAGGTGGATGTGGAGGTGGTCGACCGTCTGTCCGCCCTCGGGGCCGGTGCTGATGACGACTCGATAGCCTTTGCCGAGGCCCTGTTCGCGCGCGATTGCGGCAGCGGCGAGCAGGAGGCGGCCGAGCAGTGGCTCGTCGGCGGGCTTCGCTTCGGCCAAAGATGCCAGGTGCTTTTTCGGGATCACCAGAATGTGGGTGGGGGCCTTCGGCTCGATGTCATGGAAGGCGAGAACCGCGTCGTCTTCAAAGACCTTTTTCGAGGGAATGCTGCCCGCGACGATTTTGCAGAAGATGCAGTCCGAGTCCAGGTTTCACCTCTCTGTTGTCCGCCCGGTCGTGGATGTTGATCAGAAGCGGATGTATAAGCCGGCCATGGGCTCCGATGTCAGGCGATAGGTGTTGGTGGTCAACTGCGTGAGGCCGAAGTCCGGAGCCTTGTAATAGACGCCACGATACTGCAGGCGCAGTCCGATAGCGCTGTCCAACAGAGGATAGTTGATGCCGGCTCCAAAGTTCGCGCCAGGCCTAGCCTGCCAGGAGACGTTTTGTCCGCCGTTCAGCGTGGGGGAAAAGAGGACCGCGCTGATGCCAGCTACGGCAAAGGGCTGGATGCCAAGCGCCTTTGGACCGTGGACGTAGTATGAGCCGCTGAATTCGTGCAGATTATGCTGATAGCCGAAGGGCTGGCCGGTGTAGTACTCGGTGAAACGCGTGTAGTCGTACGCGGCTTCGTAGCCGAGCCACCAGTGGAAGCTGTGGCGGAAGCTTGCCTGTCCGCCGACGGAGTGGGTTGTGGTGTCGGTGATGCCGTTCCCGGTGGCGTCGGAGGTGAACTGATAGAAGCCGCCGACGGAGACCTCATCGTTCCTGAGAGCTTTTTGGGCCTGGGCTGCGGTACAGAGAAGAAGGGCCGGGAAAGAAGCCAGGAAGAACCACAAGAGCCGACGGGAAAGCATTCGAGCGGAGAACCTCCAGTTCCATAGTAATGGGGGGACTGGCCGTCCGGGCGGTGTACCACGGTCGGGCAGCCAGTTTGAAACGAAGAAGGTTCTATTTGTCAGGCGCAAAATGGCCCAGGCGGATCTGAACACATCGGAAGCGCTGAAGCCTCAGTGAGCAGCAACCGGAACCGAGGCGCTGTGATCTTCCCAGGCCAGGGTGATTTCGCCCTTGCCCATTCCTTTGTCCGTGATGGTCCACTTCAGGTTCTCAACCATGGCTGGCGGTTTGCTCATGGTCATCGGCGTCTTGCCCAGGTCCTGAGAAGCGTCATAGCGAAGACCCCATTCGCCTGTCTGCTTGTTCACGATCAGTGTCCAGTTGTCGGGATCGGAAATGTCGACAAACAGCGTGTAGTCGCCCTTTGGAACGGAGAGAGTTCCGATAGTGAGGTCGGCATCGGTGTGCAGCGCGGTGGCGGAATTGGCCCCCGCGCGCCAAACCGGGTAATGCGGATCGTGGCTGATGCGGCCATCTTTGCCGAAGAGCTTGCCTTCGCGTCCTTTGACTCCGGGAGACGAGTAGTTGATGGTGATGGTCTTGCCGCCGATGGTGGCGGTGGCCTGCGCGGGTGGGCTGGCCGGCGGCTTTTGTTGCGCAAGAGAGGTGGAGGCGAGGGCGAGACAACAGAGGGATAACAGGAAACGCTTCATGGCAACAATTCTCCTCGGGACGGAGCGATCAGGGCAGCCGTCCCTACGGCATCGATTGTCGCACCGCCGAGGCACCTTCTGCGTGAAGTCAGGCGTAACCTCCATTTCGCTCATCTACTTGCCCCATTCAGAGGCCGTAATTCCCATCTGGGTACCGTTTTTCCCCTTTTAACCCACGCAGGTTCCTTTGGTGCTCGTCCGTGTCCTATCCTGACACTGGCGAAGTCCTGGCAGCGCAACCACTTATCTCCCCCTCCAGGCGACTCAGCAAGTCCATCCCTGCACCACCAGGAGATTTCTGCAAAATGTCGAAGACTGTGAAATATGCCGAGAGAGCGGTGACCATCGCGGCCCAGGGCGCCTGGACCGTTTTCGAAAAGCTGAACAGCATTCGCCCGAATCCGTCGTTCACGCCGAAGTGGTCCGATAAGCCGCTGCTGAAATCGTGGCAGAAGGAAAAGCCGCCGCTTGGATGGCCGCGCACCACGGACTCGCTGTGTCCGAAGTGCGTGCCGGAAATTCGCCAGCAGATCATCGATGGGAAGCTGCCGCATGAAATCCTGCTGAACGAGAAGGTTGGCGAGATCAAGGCGCAGATCATCGAGCGCGACGGCACCATCCTGATGGTGAAGGATTGCCCGAAGCACGGCCATTTTGAAGATGTAATGTCGATCGATACCGCTTTCTTCCGTCATCTTGAAGAAGTCTTTCCTGGCCGCGACATTCGCGCGCACAACGACGACAAGCTGCACAACCACGGCACCTCGACGGTGACGCACGGCCGCGGATCGGTGCTGACGATCGATCTGACCAACCGCTGCAACATGATGTGCGATCCGTGCTTCATGGACGCCAACCAGGTTGGGTTCGTCCACGAGCTGACCTGGGACGAGATCAAGACCATGCTGGACAACGCCATCACGATCAAGCCGCGGCGGCAGATGTCGGTCCAGTTCTCTGGCGGCGAGCCCACGCTTTCGCCGTACTTCCTCGACGCTGTCGCCTATGCGCGCAAGGTTGGTTACAACTCGGTGCAGGCAGCGACGAACGGGATCGAGTTTGCGAAGTCGAAGGAACTCTGCCGCGCCGCTGCAGAAGCGGGCCTGCGTTATGCCTACCTGCAGTTCGACGGCATCGGCAACGCGGCCAACTCGCACCGCAAGGTTGGCAACCTGTTCGATGTGAAGCTGCAGGCCATTCACAACCTGCACGAAGCCGGCGTCGACATCGTTCCGGTGACGACGATCATCAACGGCATCAACAATGAGCAGGTCGGACACATCATTCAGTTCGCGCTCGACAATCCGAAGAAAATCAACTTCCTCAGCTTCCAGCCGGTTTCGTTCACCGGGCGCGACGAGGCTGTGACCGACGAGCGGCGCGCCGCCCAGCGTTACACGCTGAGCCACATGGCGCACGATGTGAAAAATCAAACCGGCCTCGGCGAACCGACGCGCGACTGGTTCCCGATCAGCTTTATGAGCACCTTCTCCGACTGGGCCGACCTGGTGCATGGACCGAACCACGAGTGGGGACAGCTCTCCTGCGGATGCCACCCGAACTGCGGCATCGGCATGGCGCTGATGATCGATAAGGAAACGAAGGAAGCGGTTCCGGTGACCGCGTTCCTGAACGCCGACCGTCTGGCCAAGGACATGGCGAAGATCAACGATGCTGCTCGCGGCAGGACGCTCTCCGTGGTCGGAGCGGCGCTCTCGCTGCTGCGCAACTACGATCCGCGCAAGTCGCCGACGCACTTCCGCATCGTCGACCTTCTGCAGAAGTTCGATAAGTGCTTCGGGGCGACGGGCCGCAACTACGGTAAGGTGACGGGCGACCGCACCATGGCCGACATCGAGAAGCGGCGCGCCGATCGCTGGAACTTCCTGTTCATCGCCGGCATGTGGTTCCAGGACCTGTTCAACTACGACTTCCGGCGCACCGAGCAGTGCATCATTCCTTACGCGACGCAGGAAGGCGAGATCAGCTTCTGCGCGTACAACACGGGCATCGGCTGGCGGAACATTATCGAGAAGATGCACATGACGGCCACGCTCACGAAGTGGTACGAGGAGCATGGACGGCATGAGATTTTCGCCGGCGGCAAGAAGGTCGGCATGGACCAGGCGCAGCACACGCTGGTGCTGAACCAGGAACACGTCACTGCTGCGGCTAACGACACCTTCGAGAAGAGCGGCATCGCCAAGAATGCGCGTGAAGAGAAGCTGCGCGCACGCGAGGCGAAGCTGAAGCAGGACGCCGAGAATGCGCGCATGGCAAAGCTGTATCGCGAGCAGATCCTCGGCGAGAAGCCGGTCGAAGGTTTGGTCTCGATTGACTCGATCGCGCCCGCTCCGAAGCCCGCATCAACAATCACCCGGACGGAAGAGCCAGTCATGGGTGACTAGCCGTCGAATCGGACACGGGTTCGGAACAAAGGCACATCGCAAAGGCCACCCGGAAACGGGTGGCCTTTGTGTTTAGCGGGACTGTGACTCCGCTTTCAGCATGATCGGCAGCATCAGTCGAGCTCGTGCGCGCATCGCGGGTTCGCTGTTGTGGCGCGCCTCTTCAAGCATCTCCATCGCTTCGTCGCGCAACTCGGGCTCGTGAGCGGCGAGGATCGCAAGGGCTTCGAGGGCCATGGCGCGGACGGCGGTGCGGTCTTCAGCGAGGCGCGTACGAACCAGCGGCAGCAATCGCATGCGCTGCGGGCGCGTGGTGGCGTTGTGCGCGGCGGCGACGATAACGTAGCCGCGGGCCTGCCATTCCTCCATCGGCAATTCAGCGGCGACCTGGGCGAGGACGTCGCCGTATGCCGCAAGAATGCCAGGTTCGCGCCGGCTGACAAGGCGTGCAAATTCGGCCGCGCAGCGATGGTCAAAGGGATCATCAGAGCAGAGCTCGCTGATCAGCTCGCGGACGGCGGCTTTGCGCGCCTGGGGTTTTCGACAACGCCTGAAGAAGTCTTTCGCCGCCGCTGCCGCGTCGGTGGATTTCCAGGCTCGCGGCTGGATCGGGCATCCTTTCATCGCGCCCAGTATAAGCTGCAATATTTCCGTCTTGCCACATTTTGCCAAATAATGCCAAACTAGCTGCGGAGCCACAGGCATGCCGACGATGAACATCTCTCTTCCCGAATCCCTGCGGCAGTTTGTTGAGCAGCAGGTGGCCAGCCGCGGTTACAACAGCACCAGCGAGTATCTTCGCGACCTCGTGCGCGACGATCTGAAACGTCTTGCCAAAGATGACCTGGAAAGGCAGTTGCTCGATGCGATGCGCGAACCGGCCGTGACGATGACGCCCAGGTCCTGGGAAAGCCTGAGGAAGGCAGCCGTGGGACGCAGCCGGCCTCGTCGTCGCGCTGCTTCCTGATTCTTACCCCTGTGAACTCTCCATTCCGCTCTGCATCTCCTGTTCATGGAGGTTGGCACGGCCACCAGCCCGCACATTAATTTACGCCCGGCCGCGCGGCGCGATCTGCTGGAGCACTTCGATTATCTCCGCGGAGAGGCAGGCGTCGAGACAGCCGTACGATTTTTGATTGCAACCGAACAGGCCATCAACCTGCTTGCCGGGCGGCCCCGCATCGGTCGAATCTGCGGTTTCACAGGAAGGATCAGCAATCGCTTCAGGCAATGGCCGCTCCCAGGCTTTGAGAACTGGCTGATTTTCTACCTCCCGCTGAAGAACGGTGTGGATATTCTCAGAATTCTGCACGGACCTCGCGACCTGAATGCGCTGTTGGAGTGACGCTTCGGAAACCACGGCTACAATGATCTCGACTGCCATGTCCAGCCTTGTACGTGTATTTGTTTCGTCTCTTGTCCTCTCCATCGCGCTGGTCGCCACAGCCAACGCTCAGTTTTCGAATCCCGAATCAACTACCACGGCCGTGAATAACGCGGCGCCGCTGCATCCGCCGGCAGGAGCGCGGGTGGCGATTGTGGAGTTCGAGGACCTCGAGTGCCCGGATTGCGCGCGCGCCAACCCCGTGATCAAGGAAGCGGTCGAGAAGTACCACGTTCCGTGGGTGCGGCACGATTTTCCGCTGCCGTTCCACACCTGGAGCTTTGAGGCAGCGGTCGATGCTCGCTGGTTTGATTCCAGATCCGACACGAAATCGACGCGCTTGGGCGACGAGTTTCGCGATGCACTGTTTGTGGCGCAGCCCACCATTCATTCGCAGGAGGACCTCCAGGCGTTTGCGCAGAAATTTGCGGCCGATCGCAAGCTTTCGTTTCCCGCCGCTGCCGATCCGCAAGGACGTTTGGCGCAGCTGGTGAAGGCCGATTACGATCTCGGGCAGAGTGTCGGGATTCAGCACACGCCGACCATTTGGGTCGTGACCAACCGTACGAGCGGCGCGCCCTTTGTCGAGGTCGTGGACCGGTCGCGGCTGTTCGCGATGATCGAGGAGGCGCAGGCGGAAACAGGCCCGACGGATCGGTGAGTTTGATTTCTTAAGTATCCTCTCCCTCTGGGCATTTTCTGGCTTACTCTGCTTGAAGTGAACTTACCCGCGCCGACTTACAGGAGTGAACCATGATCCTGACCCGCTGGAGTTCTCTCTGCCGCTGCGCAGCTTTGATTCTTACCACGGTCACTGTTGGCTGGGCGCAGAATGGCGCGCCACAGGCCGGTGCGAAGCCGCAGCAATCGCCTGAGACCACGCCTGTTTTCCGGACAAATGCGGACCTGGTTTTGGTGGATGTTGTTGTGCGGGAGAAGGGGAAGACGGTCGAGGGGCTCAAGGCCTCGGACTTTCACGTCTCGGAAGACGGGACCGAGCAAAAGGTCACCGTCTTCGAGGAGCACAAGGTTACGGAAGCGGTGCAGGCGAGCAGGGGCCCGGTGTTGCCCGCGCATGTTTACAGCAATTTTCCCCAGTATGCGATCGCGAGCGCGGCGAACGTGCTGCTGCTGGATGCGCTGAATACTCCGATCAGCGATCAGAAATACGCTCGCCTGCAGATGGTCAAATATTTGCACAAGATTCCGGCATGGACGCGGATTGCGGTCTTCACGCTGGGATCGCGGCTGCAGATGATCCGGGGGTTCACAACGGACCAGGGCGCCATTGACCAGGCGATTGGGGGGAAGCGGGGCGGGGCGCAGACTTCGCCGGTGGCTGCGGACCCGCTGGATGCTTCGGCCTCGGGGTTGATGAACTTTGGAGCAGAAGGGCCGGCGGAGACGGCGTTGGCTCTGGATTCGTTCAGCAAAGAATCGGAGAACTTCGGAGCGGATGTGCGGGTGCGGATGACGATCGCGGCTCTGGAGCAGCTGGGGCGCTTTCTGAGCGCAATGCCGGGCCGAAAGAATCTGATCTGGTTTTCGGCGAGCTTCCCGATCAACATGGATCCAGATATTTCTCACGGGGACACGGGCGAGGTTCTCAATTACGGGCCGGCGGTGCGGGAGATGGATGAGCAACTGGCGCGAGCGCGGGTCGCGGTGTATCCGGTGGATGCCCGGGCGTTAATGACGCTGCCGAATGCGAATCCGGCAAATGACCCCGGGGGTGGCCAGACACTGACGTTGCAGAACGCGGTGGCCGGAGCGATGGCCAGTGATTTGCGCCAACCGCAGCAATGGTGGAGTTCGCACCTGACGATGGATCAGATGGCGGAGGAGACGGGCGGCAAGGCTTACTACGATACGAATGGGGTGGGGCAGGTGGTGCAATCGGCCATTGCGGATGGGTCGAGCTATTACACGCTGGGGTATGTTCCGGCGAATAGGAATTACAACGGTGGTTATCGCAAGGTGGCAGTGCAAGTGGAGGAATGCCGGTGCGAGCTTTCCTATCGGCGCGGATACGATGCGGTCGATCCAGCGAAACAAGACGCGGCGCAAGGAGGCAAGCTGAGCCTGCTTTCGGCAGCGATGCTGAACGGACTGCCACCGCTGTCGCAGGTGATTTTCGAGGCGCGGGTCCTGCCAGTGGGCGATCCTGCGCTGCGGGGCGCGGCGGCTGCGGCGGGGCCGGCCGGTAAGCCAGACCAACCGCTGAAGGCTCCGGTGACGCGATACATGGTCGACTACTCGATCGATCCTCATCATCTTGCGCTGAAAGAACTGCCGGATGGGAGGAGACAGGCGGAGCTGGAAATAGCGCAGGCGGTCTACGATCCGGACGGCACACGGGTGAACTACAGCGATGCCGGCCTCGAAGTGAACCTGACGGCGCAGCAGCTGGCGCGGGCCATGCAGTTGGGGATTCCGATTCATCAGGAGGTCGATGTGCCGGCGGGGCAGGTGTCTTTGCGGATGGGCGTGCGGGATGCCGCGAGCGGGCGGATTGGGACGTTGGAGGTCGCAGCAGGCACAGGGAACCAGGCAGCACGGTAATTCTTTGCATCGGGCGGCGCGCTCAACTATCGGACTGGTTGGTGAAGAACAGGTGAAATCCCACCCGGCGCGGTCTGAGGGGTCAGGCTGAGATTGCGCGCAGGACGGCGGCTCTTGCGAGGAGGCGGGTAGAGTCGAGGGCGGGGAGCGGGGAGTTGGCGTCGTTCATGATGAGGGGAATTTCGGTGCAGCCAAGGACGACGGCGTCGCAGCCGTCGTCTTTCATGCGGGCGATGACCTGCTGGTGGCAGGCGATGGCTTCGGGGGAGAAGATGCCGTTGACCAGCTCCTGCATGATGAAGTGGTTGATGGCTTCGCGTTCCGCTTCGGTGGGCCGGAGGTAATTGAGCCCCCGTGCGGAAAGCTGGTCGGGATAGACTTCGCTCGCGACGAGCCACTTTGTGCCGAGCAGGCCGATGCGGTGGAAGCCACGGCGGGCAGCTTCGTCGGCAACGACCGCGGCGATGTGCAGCCACGGGAGCGGGGAGCGCGACTCGATGAAGGGCAGTCCCTGGTGCATAGTATTGTCGGGGCAGATGAGGAAGCCGGCTCCAGCTTTGGCGAGAGTTTGGCCGGATTGGAGCATGAGCTCGCCAACGGCTGGCCAGTCGTCACGGTCAATGTGCTTTTGGTAGTCGGCCAGTGGAATGGAGTTCATCGTGACTTCGGGGTGGGCGTAAGGACCGAGCTGCTTCGCGCCTTCGTGCGCGATGGTGCGGTAGCAGAGGGCGGCTCCTTCGGCGGAGCCGGCGACGATGCCGATGTGCTGCATGAAGACAGGGTACAGCGTTCAGCGATCGGAGTCGGGCAGGAGCAGCGAGCCGTCTTCGGCGATTTGAAAGTGGGGGTTGAAGGCGACTTCCCAGGCAAAGTTGTCGGGATCGGCGAAGTAGCCGGAATAGCCGCCCCAGAAAGCTTCCTGCGCGGGCTTAAGGATTCTGGCGCCGGCGGCTTCGGCCTGGGCGAGGACAGTGTCGACCTCGGCGCGGGTGCGGGCGTTATAGGCGATCGAAATGCCGGAAAAGCCCTGGCCTTCGGCCGCAAGGTTGGCATCTTTGGCCAGCTCGGCGCGCGGGTAAAGGGCCACGGCCATGCCACCGGCCTCAAAGAAAACGATTGCCTCTGAGCTGGCGGAAGAGGCGCGCCAGCCGAGGCGCTCGAAGAAACTGCGGCTGCGCGGAAGGTCGGCTACTCCAAGCGTGAGGATGCTGATGCGTTGGTCCATATTGATTCCCAAAATTGAGTGGCAAATCCGTCTGGGGAGTTCGTGAGGCCTATTCTATTGGCGGCGGTCGCCGAACGTTCGCAATCGCAAAAACAACCCGTGGGCGCCTGGTGGGCTCCTACTCATTGAGACTGAAAGAGAAAAATCGGGAGAGGAACAGCTATGAGGACATCGATCGCAATATTGGCCACCGGGATGTTGGTTGCGGCGGCTTCGGCAGCAATCGCACAGGACAGCAAAGTCGACAACGAACTGAACGAGTCTACCCAGATCATGCATGAGCTCACGGGGCCGCAGTCGAGGGAGGGAATTCCGGACGCGGTGCTGAAAGACGCGAAATGCGTGGCGGTGATTCCGAAGATGATTAAGGGCGGATTTGTGGTGGGGGCGCAACACGGGGACGGCGTGGCGACGTGCCGGCTGAGTGATGGGCGGTGGAGTCCGCCGGCGCCGTTTCAGCTAACCGGCGCGACCTTTGGCGCGCAGATCGGTGGCGAGGAGCAGGGCTACGTGATGATGGTGATGGATCATAACGGCATGCAGGCACTGCAATCCGGTCACTTCAAGGTTGGCGCGGGCGTGGACGCGGCGGCGGGCCCAGTGGGACGCGAGGCTTCGGGGTCGGCGGGATGGAAGGCTTCCATTCTGAGCTACTCGCGGGCGAAGGGCGCGTACATTGGCGCGACGCTGAATGGCGCGGAGCTGAACCAGGACCACGCGAAGACGAAGGAGCTTTACGGGAGCGAGGTAGCGTTCACGGGGATACTGGATGGGGACGCTCATACGACCGAGCCTGCCGCGGTGGAGTTCGTGCACACGATTAATCGTGCGGTGGAGCGCGCGGCGCGGTAGGACTGCAGGCAACAGGCACCAGGCGGTAGGTAATAGGAAAGGCGGGCTTCGGGGCGCGTGGTTGCGCTTCGGAGCCCGTCTTGTTTTCGGAACCCTGGCATCGCCGGAATGGAGGCCCCCGGATGGCGCCTGGGCGGGTCTTTTCGACCGGGATCACTCCAAAGAATCGAAGCTTGTGGAACTAAACGACGGGGAGGTCCGTATTCTCCTCTTCCAATAGAAGCTCTAGTGGTGTATGGTGGTTTCCCGTAGACGATCTACCGAGAGGTTCTATTGGAGGGACGTTGATTCGTTCGAAGAAAGAGCAGGAGCTGTTGCTGGGGACGCTGGACATGCTGATCCTGAAGACGCTGGTGATGGGTCCGGCACATGGGCACACGATTGCGCACGTGATCGAGCACGCGTCGGAGGACGTATTGCAGATCGAGCAGGGGTCGCTGTATCCGGCGTTGCATCGGCTGGAGGATCGGGAGTGGGTTTCGTCGTACTGGGGCGCGAGCGAGAACAATCGCAAGGCGCGGTTCTACAAGCTGACGGCAGCGGGGCGCAAGCAGTTGCGTGC
Source organism: uncultured Acidobacteriaceae bacterium (assembly GCA_963831055.1). Lineage (GTDB taxonomy): Bacteria > Acidobacteriota > Terriglobia > Terriglobales > Acidobacteriaceae > Palsa-343. The sequence continues at coordinate 30,440 of CAWHOU010000044.1, forward strand.
ACAGACACATCGGTGGGAATCGATGGTGGAGGCGATTGGACGAGTGTTAAGCAATGCGGGCCGTGCAGTGGAGTGAGCTGAAGAGCCGCAGTGGAATGCAGGGAGGGCGGCGATGAGTCTGCGCCGGTATTTGCGACGACGGGAGTGGGACGAGGAGCGGCAGCGAGAGCTGGACGCGCACCTGGAGGAGGAGACCGCGGACAACGTCGCGCGCGGAATGGCGCCGGGCGAGGCTCGACGGCGGGCATATATGAAGCTGGGGAATCCAACGACGATTCGCGAGGAGATCTGGAAGATGAACAGCTTTGTTTCGGTGGAGGACCTGGGGCGCGATATTCGTTATGCGCTGCGGCAGCTGTGGAAGAGTCCGGGATTCGCGGCGATTGCGATCGTGACGCTGGCGCTGGGAATTGGCGTGAACACGGCGATCTTCAGCATGGTGAATGGACTGATGTTCAGCTCGCTGCACATCCGGCAGGAGAACCGGGTGCTGGAGATTGGGTCGCGGCAAAAAGGGGCGCAGTGGCAGCCGCAGTTCTCGCTTGCGGAGTACGAGGTGCTGCACAGCCAGACGAGCGATGTGTTCAGCGGAATGGTTGGCGATGCGTACGGGCTGGATGGCATGAGCATGGAGGGCAACAAGCCGGATCGGGCGTTCACCGACTATGTAACGGGGGATTATTTCGAGGTGCTGGGCGTCGAGCCGTATCTGGGACGGCTGTTCCATGCGGGCGAGGGCGTGACGCCGGGGGCCGACCCGCTGGTGGTTCTGAGCTACCCATACTGGAAGCAGCATTTTGCCGCGGATCCGAATGTAGTCGGGAAGCATGTGCTGCTGGATGGGCAGCCGATGACGGTGGTTGGAGTGACGGCGAAGGATTATCACGGGGTGAACACGGCGTTGACGCCGCAGGCGTATCTGCCGCTGGCGATGATTGTGCCGATTGAGAACACGCCGCTGAGCGAATACCACAAGCCGACGAATCGCAACCTGCGGCTGTATGCGCGGCTGAAGCCTGGGGTGACGAAGCTGCAGGCGAACGCGACGCTGGAGGTGGTCTCGCGGCGGATCGCGGTTGAGCAGCCGGTTGCGGACAAGGAAGTGGAGTTGAGTTCGTTTGGTTTGTGGGTGGGAAGGAACGCGGGGTTCGATCCGAATAATGCGATCGGGGAGGTTGCGTGGTTCATTTTGGGGCTGGCGGGCCTCGTGCTGCTGCTGGCATGCGTGAACGTGGCGAATTTGCTGCTAGTGCGCGCGACGGTGCGGGAACGGGAGATGGTGATCCGGTCGGCGCTGGGCGCGGCGCGGTCGCGGCTCGTCCGGCAAATGCTGACGGAGAGCATCTTGCTGGCACTGTGCGGTGGTGTGGCGGGGATCGGCCTGGGACTGTGGGGAAGCCACATGCTGAGCTCGATCAACCTGGGCACGGATTTGCCGTTGCATTTCGATTTCGGATTTGACTGGCACGTGCTGGCGTTTTCGATGGCGGTAGCGGTAGTGGCGGGAGCGCTGGTGGGGATTGTGCCAGCGCTGCGGCTTGCGCGAGCCAATCTGAATCTGGTGCTGCGCGAGGGCGGGCGGGGAGTCGCGGGCGGTGGGCATCGGTTCCGCGATGCGCTGGTGACATTGCAGGTGGGGAGCGCGTTGATCCTGCTGATTATTGCGGGACTATTTACCCGGAGCCTGACGCAGAGCGAACATGCGGAGCTGGGATTCAATCCGGCCAACGTGATCACGATGATGATGGACCCAGGTGAGATTGGGTACACCGATCCACGGGCGCGGGATTTCTACAAGGAGCTTTTGCAGAAGGTGCGCGCGCTGCCTGGAGTGAAGGCGGCGACGATCGCGCAGATCGTGCCGATGGGGGTAGTGGGCAACGGTGGGGACACGATTACGGTGGGGGGGTATCAGCCGCCGGTGGAACAGAGCGCGCCGGTGGTACTGTACAACCTGACCGCGACGGATTATTTCGCGACGCTCGGGATTCCGATGAAGCAGGGACGGGATTTCGGCGTGGGGGACGACGATGGTCATCCTTATGTCGCGATTGTGAGCGAGGCAATGGCGAAGAAATACTGGCCGCACGGCGACGCGATCGGACGTACGTTCACGATGAACAGCGATCCGGCGCATCCGCTGCAGGTGGTAGGGGTGGCGAGGGACGCGCGGTATCAGGGATTCCGACAGGCGATGCAGCCGTATTTCTACCTGCCGTTTGCGCAGCACTACACGGGGAATTCTCTGGAGACGCTGGAGGTGCGGACGGAGGGGGATCCGGGGGGAATGGCGCCGCTGCTGGAGCGGGCGATCAACGATATGGCGCCGAACCTGCCGGTGTTCGATGTGAAGACGATGCATCAGGCACTCTACTCGCCGAACGGATTGCTGCTCTTCCAGATCATCGCAACGCTGGCAGGGGTGATGGGAACGCTGGGACTGGTGCTGGCGATTGTGGGGGTGTACGGCGTGCTGTCGTATGTAGTGAGCCAGCGGACCAGCGAGATTGGGGTACGGATGGCGCTGGGCGCCGGACGCGGGGACATCTTAAAGATCGTTTACAGGCAGGGGATGTGGATTGTTGGGATCGGGCTGGCGGTGGGGCTGGCGGCGAGCTTTGGGATCGCACACCTGCTGCATAGTTTGATTGTGGTGAGCCCGGGGGATCCCGCGACGTATCTGGGAGTGTCTGCGATGTTGGCGGCGATTGCGATGCTGGCCTGCTATATTCCGGCGCGGCGGGCGATGTATGTGGAACCGATGCAGGCGCTGCGGGACTGACCGGGGAACAGGTACAGAGGGCGCGGCCTGCCGATTGCCGGACTCTTTTCCTGGCCCGGAAGTTCAGGGATTGGAAACGCAGGTCCTTCGACTGCGGCTTTTCGCCTGTGCCAAAAACTGCAGGCTGCCGCGATAGAGTTCGTGCACACGATCAATCGTGCGGACCGCGCGGCGCGGTAGGACAGGTTAGCGGTGAGTACAGGTCCGGGTCCTCGCAGATCGCGGGGCCCGGATTTTTTTAGAGCAATCAGGTCTGGCAAGGGGGGGACCTTTGGAGGCGCCAGGCGGAAGGCCCTTACTTCCCACTGAATCCCCGCCTGTAGGCCAGCGGTTCCTCGCTAAGCACTCTTAGCTCGCTTCACCGCGGCATGACCCTCACCGTCGCCGCGCGAGCCCGTGCGCCAATCATCGGCTTCAGATAAGGGCTTCCTTGATACTTCGCCCGATACGCTTCGTCGATGCGTTCGAGGATTCGCTCTTCGCCGGTTCCCTCCACCGGCTCGAAGGCGACCTCCCTCGTCAAGCCGGCCGCGACGATGCGCCCGGCCTTTTGCCGCACCGCCGCCTGGTACCAGCGCGAGCTTTGCCCGTTGTAGCCGCGCACGTACAGCCCATCATCCACCGCGACCGACCAGATCCACGTCGGGGTGCCGTACGTGTTCCCATCCTCACGAAACGGCGCAATGTGCAGATCGTCGGCCTCCGCAATCGCGCGCAGCTCATCCTTAGGCCACCAGCCCATATTCACCGCCCCGTCATAGCTTCGATGTGCTCCGGATAACGCGCCCCCTCCACATGAATCTGCCCCGCCGCGTCTTCCATCTCCCGCAGATCCTCCGCCGAAAGCGAAAGCGCAACCGCTCCCAGATTCTCCTCCAGCCGATGCAGCTTCGTCGTCCCGGGAATCGGCACGATCCACGGCTCTTGCGCCAGCAGCCACGCCAACGCGATCTGCGCCGGCGTCGCCTTCTTCTCCGCCGCGATCCTGGCCAGCAGATCCACCATCGCCTGGTTTGCCTTCATCGCTTCGGGCTGGAAGCGAGGCAGCTGTTTGCGAAAATCCTTGTCGCCAAACTCGGTCTTCGCATCCATCTTGCCCGTCAGAAATCCCTTTCCCAGCGGACTGTACGGCACCATCCCAATTCCCAGCTCCGCAAGCAGAGGAATAATCTCCTGCTCCGGCTTTCTCCACCACAGCGAGTACTCATTCTGCAGCGCTGCGACAGGCTGCACCGCATGCGCGCGGCGGATCGTCTGCGCCCCTGCCTCCGAGAGCCCGAAGTGCTTCACCTTTCCCGCGGCGATCAGATCCTTAACAGCTCCGGCTACATCCTCGATAGGAACATCGGGATCGACGCGGTGCTGGTAGTAGAGGTCGATGTAATCGGTCCTGAGCCGCCCCAGAGACTCGTCGGCTACCTTCCTGATGTGGTCCGGATGGCTGTTCAGCGTCTGCGTGCCCGGTCTTCCATTCGGCTCGCAGTTAAAGCCGAACTTGGTCGCGATCACCACTTTCTCGCGAATCGGCGATAGCGCCTTGCCGACCAGGCTCTCGTTGGTGAACGGCCCATAAACCTCGGCCGTGTCGAAGAACGTCACCCCCATATCCACTGCCCGATGCATCAGGCTGATCATCTCGTTCTCGTCGTGCACCGTGCCGTACGAGAAGCTCATGCCCATACATCCGAGCCCCAGCGCCGATACCTCAAGATTGCTCTTTCCAAGTCTGCGTTTCTGCATCTTCGAATTCTCCCCCCAGCGCGCCAGCACCTTCAAGTGGGTCCCGACAGCATCTCCAATTTGGATGCTACGCTCCGAGGGAGAATCGCACGGTGCCACGCGACTCAGCACCGGCCATCCGGCCCGGCAAGGCCAGACCAAATTCGGTGTTCCGGTCGCACAAGGCCGCCTGAGCTTGCCAGAATCTCTATCTCGGAATGCCTATTCACCCCGCAGCGCAATAGCAGGATCGACCCGCATAGCCCGCTGTGCAGGGATGTAGCATGCCGTCAGCGCCACTGCGGTCAGCACCAGCGTGACTCCCGCGAACGTCAGCAGATCCGTGGGCTGCACCCCATACAGCAGCCCTGCCATCAGGTGCGACACGATCACCGATCCCACCAGTCCCAGCGCTGCGCCCGCCATCGCCAGCCCCAGTCCCTGACGCAGAACCATGGCCATGATCTTCCCCCGCTGCGCGCCCAGCGCGAGCCGGATGCCGATGTCTCGCGTGCGCTCGCTCACAATGTACGAAATCACTCCGTAAATTCCCAGCGCCGCCAGCAGTAGCGCCGTTATCGCGAAGGCCGCCACAATATCCATCGAGAATCGTCTCTGCTCCAGCGACGCCGACACTGCGTCATCGAGCGTCTGCGCCCCGTAAACAGGCAATTCCGGGTCCACCGACTGCACCATAGCCCGCGCCTCTTCCGGGATCGCACTCGCATTCAGGTCTCCACGCAGAAAGATGGCCAGCTCCTTGGGCGTCTCCTGGTACAGGCTCAGATAGATTTGCGGAACGCTCGCGCTCGCCAGCAACTGGGTTCGAGCATCCGCGACCACGCCGACGATCGTGACCCAGGCCTTGCTTGCTCGTTGGCCAACCCCAGCCCTCCCACGGCCAAGCTTCAGCCGCTTCCCCAGCGGATCCTCGCCCCGCCAGTAAGTCTGGGCCATCGCCTGGTTGATCACGGCGACCAGCGGCGCATTCTCGTCGTCGCGGTCGTTAAACAGACGGCCCCGCAGCAGCGGAATCTCCAGCAAATGAAAATATTCCGGCGCAACCTGCGACCGCTCCACCATGGGAGTCTGCTTGCTCTGTGTCTGGCGTCCTTCTATGATCAGCGCGCTCCTGTTGCGGTCGTGGTGCAGCGGAATCGACGGCTCCGATCCCAGCGCCGCCTCCTGCACACCCGGCAGCAACCGGCTGCGCCGCAGCAATTCGCGCGCAAACACTGCCTCCTGAGCAGCCGTTCCATAAATGTCCGTCTTCGGATCGTTGGGGCTCGGCAGCCACAACTGAGCCGACATCACATGCTCGGGATTGAATCCCAGCGGCGCCTTGTACAAATCCCAAAAACTGCGCAGCAGCAGGCCCGCGGCCACCATCAGCACCAGCGACAGCGCAAACTCCGTCACCACCAGCACGCGCCGCGTGCGCGTCTGCTCCGTGGAACCCTTCGACCCACGCCCCTCCATCTCTCAGCGTGTGCGCCAAATCCACGCGCCCCGCCTGCCTCGCGGGCGCCAGCCCGAAAATGACCCCGGCCGCGACCGAAACCGCCAGCGCGAACAGCATCACGGTCCAGTCGATCGACAGGTCGTTCAGCCGAGGCAGGCTCTCCGGAATCAGCCGCAACAAAAATCCCTTCATGCAGAACAGGATCACCAACCCCGCCACTCCGCCCAGCAGCGAAAGCAGCAGGCTCTCGGTCAGCAATTGCCGCACCAGCCGCTTGCGTGCCGCTCCCAGCGCCTGGCGCACCGCCATCTCCCGCGATCGCGCGCTGGCGCGCGCCAGGAGCAGATTCGCCACATTCACGCAGCCGATCAGCAGCACCAGCGCCACTGCGCCCAACAGCAGGATCAGCGGCTGCCGAACGTTGCCTACTACGTTTTCCTTCAGCGGCACCAACCGCACCGTCCACCTGCTGTCGGCCGGATAATCGTCGGGAAATTGCTTCCGCAACGAAGCAACCCACGCGTCCAGCTGGCTCTGCGCCGCTGCAAGCGTCTCCCCCGGCTTCAGGCGCCCGACCGTTTCCAGCGGCGCCCGCAAAGTGCGGTTCGGGGGGGAGCCGGATCCGCGGAAAAACCCGTCGCCGCCCACAGTTCGGTGTTCCTCTCCCCCACCGTTCGCCCCGGATCGTGAAAACCCGGCGGCATCACCCCGATGATCCGATACAAATCGTTGTCGCCCCGCAAACTTCTTCCCACAATGTGCGGATCGCTCCCGTAAACCCGCTTCCACAGCCCATCGGAGATCACCGTCTCCAGCGTGAACCCCGGAGTTCGATCCTGCGGATCGAACGTGTGCCCCAGCTCCGGCTTCACCCCTAGCATCGCAAAATACGCCGGCGACACCCCCTCATATTGAGCCCGCGCTGGCTGCGATCCGCCCGTCAGGTTCACTGACCCGAAAATCTGCAGCACAACATACTGAAAAATTCCCGAACGCTCGAGATCCTTAAACTCCGGAACCGAGATGCCCGCGTCCATAACGCCCGCGCCGGGCAAATCGTCCTCGACGCGTACCAGTTCCTCGGGGTGCGGGAAACGGAGCGGATGCAGCAGCGTCGCGTTCACCAGGCTGAAAATCGCCGTCGTCGCACCGATCCCCAAAGCCATCGTCAGAATCGCAATCGCCGAGAAGCCCGGCGACTTCGCAAACATGCGCACCGCGTAGCGCAAATCCTGAATCAGGTTTTCAAAGAACGGCAGCCCCTGCTCTGCGTGGTAATCCTCCCTCACCGTGCCCACGCCACCGAACTTCAGCACCGCCTGCCGCCGCGCTTCCGCCGCGGACATGCCGGCGCGCAGATTCTCTTCCGTCTGCAGGGTGATATGCTGCTCCATCTCCTCCCGCAGCCGCTGGTCATCCTGCCGGCCCCTTACAAAATTTCCAATACGTCTGAACAACCGCCTGAGGAATTTCATAGCAAATCCTCCGCCTTCGCCTTCAGGTACCCGCCAACCCGCTGTCCTTTTGGTTTCCAACAGGAAGCATGACACAAGTCCTTTGGGAAAGCAACAGGTCGTTCAAAACCCGCCAAAGATGCCTGCTTTTAACCGAATGCTCCGCCGGCCCCGCACCCGCCCCGCCAGATGTGAGAATCGGCGCAAGCGGGCCCGCAAGCTATCCGCCACCGTCTTTTCTAAACGCTGACCGCTGAAGCTGAGCCGCCCGGGTTTCCAGTGACGGCCCCCGCTATTGGAAGGCCGCCGCCACCGCCGACCACCCCAGCACTCCATAGGGGCTCGCAATGCAACCGCCTGCCGCTTGAGTGCCGCCGTAAATAAAGGTGACAGGGCTTGTGTCGCTATTGATGTAGAACGCGTAGCCATTGTCTTCATCGAGGGTCGAGTTGGGCGTGGCGACCGAACATGGGTCTGGATACCCGGCGTCGTCGGCTGCGTTCATAACTGCCGCCAGGAAAGTTGGAACATGCCCGTTGGCGTCCGCAACCGTCGAGGTGAGCGTGTGCCACGAGATGGCGGCTGTCGAGAAGATGATCTCGTTCGGAGCCGACGGCGTGATCGAGACTGTGGTTAGGTTTGGATCGGTCTGCGACGGTGTCTGACTTACCGGATTTCCGCTCGCGCAATCTACAGAATAGACAGAGTCCGGCGGATTCGGGCTCTGGCTCGGATCGTACTGTTGAATTCCAAGCGCGCAGGCCGTCGTGTCCAGCGCCCCCGCGGCATTGCTCACCGAGGCCAACGCGATCTCGGTCCCAGGCGGCGCGACGCTGAACGATGGGTAGATCGCAAACGTCGAAGAGCACCCCACGCCGGTCCCGTAGAAAATTTGCGCTGCGGCCCAGTTCGTGCTGGTAACTCCTGGACTCCATGTTCCCGAGGTTCCCGCGACCGAGGAGATCTGTCCCCACTGCGCTCCCGTCAGTCCGACGATCAGGTTGCCCGAGCAGGGGAAGTTGATCACAGGCGTTGCCGTCGCAGCCTGTTCCACCTGGTAGTGGTCGATATACTTCGTCGCCGGCGGCGCCGTTCCCGCAGCTCCCTGCTGAATGGCCAGGCCCACCCCAAGCACAGTACCCGCCCCTGATGGAAAGTTAGCTGTGACCGACTGACTGCTCGTGCTGGTGCTGTATTCCGATAGCTTGCCGAAGGATAGCTGATTGGACAAAGCTGCAAACCCTGGTCCGGCCGCAAGTGCTGGAGGCAGGTACGGCGCCACCGTGCCCGGGTTCCCGGCCATAAAGTAGCCAAGAACCAGATCGCCATTCGATGGCGCAGTGGTTAGGTTCAGAGTTAGAGGTGCGCCCGTCGCTGCCGCATCGAGGGTGCCCGTTCCGCCCAGACCTCCACAATTCTGAAACTCATCCACCCACCCGCCCAGATAGTCGTAGGCATTGGAGGTTCCAGGGGCTCCGATAAGCGGCACAGTAATGGCATTCGTCCCCGCCGTGTCCGCTAACACATAGAACGTCTGCATCGTCAGCCCCGTGTTGCTGTCAGTGACGCTCGGCCCTGCGGTCCACGTTTCTGATTGATTGTCCGTGGGCGTGCCGATCCCCGTGTATGCGCTGTTATAGTGAACCACCAGCACAGCGCAGTTATTGCCTCCGGTGCTGCTGTTGCCTCCAAGAAATGGCAGCTTCGGATATACAGCCAGGGAGGGCGACGGCACGCCGCCGCCGTCGCATTCCCAGTTCGTTGACTGACACGCATTGTCGATCCCGGTTGCGTAACTGCTGATCAACGCCGGAACCACCGTACCGTCATCGATCGTAAATGTCTCGGTGCTCGTCACTCCGGCCGGATTCGTGTAAGTCGCAATATAGGTGTTGCTGCCCAGGCTCAAGCCAATGCCGTCAATTTCCCGCGCGGTGGACGTAAACCCGTTGGGACCGGTCCAGCTCCACGATCCGCGGGTGAGCGGCTGCGGGGCCAGATTCACCGTGTCTCCGAGGTTCGTCGTAAGGCTGGAAACGTTCTGCCAGGCCCCTCCGTCCGCCTGGAGGTCCTGCATATAAGGAACGATGGGAGTAGGCGCAACGGCGATGGAAAAGGCCAGGCTGCTCGTGAGCCCGTACACATTGGTGTAAGTGGCTACATAAACATTTGTCGGCGAAGTCAGCGGAATGCCGTCGATTTCGCGCGCCGTGGATGTGAACCCATTCGGGCCGCTCCAGTTCCAGGACCCGCCGGTTAACGGCTGCGGGCCCAGATTCACCGTGTCGGTGGCGTTTACCGTGATAGCGGTGACTGTCTGCCAGGCTCCCCCGTTCACCTGGATGTGCGGCAGGATAAACGGAATGACCGCGGTCTGCCCAAAGGCGCCGGCCGCCGATGCGATCAACAGGCCAGAAACGATCCAAAACCCCTGAACAGCCAGGCCCGAAAAAATGGAAAAAAGCGAAAAACGATGAGAACCAACTACTGACGGCATCAAAATTGAACCTCACTGAAATCGGCCGCCTCTTGCAAAATGAATGGAAATAAAAACAAAGGCCGACTTCTTAAGTATGGAAAATGCTAAGTATCGGAATGGGCTGCGCCCATCTCCCTGGTACAACCTGATTGGAGAACAAAAAGCAAAGCAAATTGCGTGATAAACAGAATCTGGACCTGGGGGGAACAGAACACTTCTTCAAATAAGAGGTGCTGCAACGATCGCAAAAACGCGCATCGAACAGCTTTCAAAAAGGCGTAGTCATTAAGAACGGACCCAGAAAGGCAACAAGCGAGGACTGAGGGAATGAACCTCACTTGATACTGCCCCCCAACTGTAAGGGGGGCAGAGCGGCAGGTCAAGGAAAAACTTGGTGAACAACCCGCCCAACCTGGCCGGGATCTCGAAATCCGCCGCTTATTTTTGTCACCTCCTGCCAACCCGCGCCACGCTTTCCGCATCTGTGCTGCGAGTTATCTACAATCCAGAGGCCACAGCCCGTACTCGATGGAGCTCCGGCCGGGCGAGCGGCTTGTTTTGCCGATAATCGATTGATTTGCCGAAATCTACTCGAGGTCGTCCCTTGGAATCCCGAGATCGGACTGCCGCGCCGGAGGCGCTGGATACAGTCCCTGTTAGCGGGCAGTATCGTCGTACGGCCCCGTCTGAGTCCCGCTCCTCCGCCAGCCTTTTTGCCGGCGGCGGGGAGCTCGGCCAGCTCATGCGCCAGGTCGACTGGCCCAAAACCGCCCTCGGCCCCGTAGAATCCTGGCCCCAAAGCCTTCGCACCATCGTTCGTATCCTCCTCACCTCCCGTTACGCCATGTGGATGGGCTGGGGTCCCGACCTCACATTCCTCTATAACGACACCTACGCCGAAATGACCCTCGGCAAGAAACACCCCTGGGCCCTCGGCCGGCCCGCGCGCGAAGTCTGGAGCGAAATCTGGGGTGACATCGGCCCCCGCATCCAGCGCGTTCTCGATGGCGGCCGTGCCACCTGGGACGAAGCCCTCCTGCTTTTCCTCGAACGCAGTGGCTATCGCGAAGAAACCTACCATACCTTCTCCTACAGCCCGCTCAGCGGTGACGACAGCAGCGTTATGGGTATGTTCTGCGTCGTCACCGAGGAAACAGAGCGCGTCATCGGCGAACGCCGCCTCAGCTTCCTCCGTGCTCTCGCCTCCGCGCTCGGCAGTGCCATTATCGAAGCCGACGTCCTCGCCGCCATCGAAAATTGCCTCAGTCAGAGACACCGCGACCTCCCTTTCACCCTCACCTACCTGTTCCTGGGGGATGGCAACGCCCATCTTGCCTGTAGCAGCGGCATCCAGCACGGACACCCCGCCGCACCCGCCCGGATCTCCACCATCGACCCCCAATCCCCCTGGCCCGTAGCCGAGCTCCTCGTAAAGAAATCCCTTATTCCCGTCGACCATCTCGACCGCCGCTTCGGCAAACTTCCCACCGGTGTCTGGGATACCCCTCCCACCCGCGCCGCCATCGTCCCTCTGCAACGCCAGGGCCAGGATCGCCCCGCCGGTTTTTTCGTCACTGGACTCAACCCTTACCGCCAGCTCGACACCGAATACGCCGGCTTCATCGAACTCATCGCCGGACAGATCGCCGCGGGCCTCGCCAACTCCCGCGCCTACGAGCAGGAACGCCGCCGCGCCGAAGCCCTCGCTGAAATCGACCGCGCCAAAACCATCTTCTTCTCCAATGTCAGCCACGAATTCCGCACACCCCTCACGCTGATGCTGGGCCCCCTCGAAGACGTTCTCAACAGGCGCGACCAGCCTCTCCCGGCCGAAGACCGCCATCAGATCGAAACCGTCCACCGCAACGGCCTCCGGCTCCTCAAGCTGGTCAATACGCTGCTCGACTTCTCCCGCATCGAAGCGGGCCGCATCCAGGCGCTCTACCGTCCTGTCGATCTCGCCGCTCGCACCGCCGAACTAGCCAGCGTCTTCCGCTCCGCCATGGATCGCGCCGGCCTTACCTACAAAATCGACTGCGAAGCCCTCCCCGAACCCGTCTATATCGACCTCGATATGTGGGAGAAGATTGTCCTCAACCTTCTCTCCAACGCCTTTAAGTTCACCCTCAAAGGGAGCGTCGAACTCACCCTCCGCTCCGTCGACGGCCAGGCTGAGCTCCAGGTCCGCGACGCAGGCACCGGCATACCCGAGTCCGAACTCCCCCGCATCTTCGAGCGCTTCCATCGCATCGAAGGCGCCCCCGGCCGCACCCATGAAGGCACAGGCATCGGCCTCGCCCTCGTCGACGAGCTCGTCCGCCTCCACGGCGGCTCGGTTTCAGCCCAAAGCAAAATAGGAGAGGGAACCACCTTCACCGTCCGCATCCCCTTCGGCGCAGCCCATCTTCCTCCCGAGCGCATCGCCACCGCCGAGCCCCGTTCCGACAGCACCCTCGGCGCAGCTCCCTACGTCCAGGAAGCCCTCCGCTGGCTCCCTGGCGAACCCTCCGGTGAAGAGCAGCTCGTCAAAGACCTCGCGAACGAGGACCTCGGCGTCCTCCTCGACCACAAGCCCTCCTCCACCGAAAACCGGCCCCGCGTGCTCCTCGCCGACGACAACCGCGACATGCGCGAATACGTCCAGCGCCTCCTCGGCCGCAAATACTCCGTCACCGCCGTCGAAGATGGTGAGCAGGCTCTCCATGCCGCCCGCACCCATCCCCCCGACCTCGTCCTCACCGACGTCATGATGCCCCGCATGGACGGCTTCAACCTCCTCCGCGCCCTGCGCGACGATCCCGACACCGCCACGGTTCCTGTCATCATGCTCTCCGCCCGCGCCGGCGAAGAAGCCGAGTCCGAAGGCCTCGAGGCCGGCGCCGATGACTACCTCGTCAAGCCCTTCACCGCCCGCGAACTCATGGCCCGCGTCGGCGCCCACATCGAAATGCACCGCCTCCGCCTCGAGCTCACCGCCAACGAACACACCCTCCGAACCAAAGCCGAATCCGCCGAGCGCCAGTACATCGAAATCCTCGAAAGCATCTCCGAGGCCTTCATGTTCGTCGACCGCGATTGGCGCATCCGCTACCTCAACGGCCGCGGCAGCGCTATGACATCCCGCCTTCCCAAAGACATCATCGGCCATGACCTCTGGCAGATGTTCCCCGGCATCGACCAAACCACCTTCGGCGCAAGCTATCGCGAAGCCATGGAAACCGGCCAGCCCCGCAGCGTCGAAGACTTCTTCGAACCCTTAGGCCGCTGGCTCCTGGCCAACTCCTACCCCTCCCCCGACGGCCTCGCCATCTTTGCCCAGGACGTCACCGAGCGCCGCACCCAGCAGGAAAAGCTCCTCGTCTCGGAAAAGCTCGCTGCCACCGGCCGCCTCGCCGCCACCATCGCCCACGAGATCAACAACCCCCTCGAATCCGTCCTCAATCTCATCTACCTCTCCCGCACCTCAATCTCCCAGAGCACCAAGATCCGCGAATACCTCGAAACCGCAGAAAAAGAACTCAACCGCGTCTCCCACATCGCCCGCCATACCCTCGGCTTCTACCGCGAAACCTCCGTTCCCTCCGACATCGATCTCCCCGCCCTCTTCGAAGAAGTCCTCACCGTCTACGACAGCCGCCTCCGCGCCTCCAACATTGTTGTCGTCCGCGACTTCGCCATCGTCCCTCCACTCCGCGCCCTCCGCGGCGAGCTCCACCAGGTCTTCTCCAACCTCATCTCCAACGCCATCGACGCCATGCGTGACGGCGGCCAACTCAAAATCTCCGTCCACGATGCAGCCCCGCCCCTCAACCAGGCCCATACCCCAGGCATCGCCGTCGCCATCGCCGACACCGGCATTGGCATCCCCCAGGAAAACATCCCCCGCCTCTTCGAGCCTTTCTTCACCACCAAGCCCGCCGCCGGCACCGGCCTCGGCCTCTGGGTCGTCCGTCAGTTTGTTGCGTCCTGGGGGGGCACCATCGACGTCAGTAGTAAAGTGGACCGCCAAAATCACGGCACTACGTTTACTATGTTTCTTCCCCTCGTCGCTGTACCGGACAAGAAGCGAACGACCCCGCCGCCCCAGCGGCTGATGTAATCTCTCTCAGGAGACACGGCCCCTTGCAACCCGCCCCAGCCCTCACGACCAATTTTCTGGTCCTATTCCTCGCGCCCGAATTCCTCGCGCCCGAATTTCTGACGCCCGAATTTCTCTCATCCGACAGCCAGTCCCCTTCGTCCCCCGAGCAACCTCAGGCATCCGGCAAGACCACCAACCGCACCCGTCTCCGCGTCCTCGTTGTCGACGACGAACCCCTCATCGCCCAAACCGTCGCCGCCATCCTCAATCTTCATGGATTCGACGCCATCGAAGCCCTCAGCGGAGAGGCAGCTCTCGTAGCCGCCCGCCAGGTCCAGCCCGACATCGTTCTCAGCGACGTCCTCATGCCCAAAATGTCCGGAGTCGAGCTCGGCATCAAAATCCGCCAGGAATTTCCCGCCGCCCGCGTCTTCCTCTTCTCCGGACAAGCCGCCACCAGCGAGCTCATGCGTAAAGCCCAGGCCGAAGGCTACACCTTCGAGCTCTTCCCCAAACCCATCCACCCCGAAGAACTCATCGCCAAACTCCGCGCCGCCTGATACTCCGGCTGTTTTCCCAAAACCCGCAGGCGCGCGCAAAGCTTGCACTCTCTGTTACCCGTACAAACAGAACAAATGTCATCCTGAGCGCAGCCTCCAAATTCGTTGCGCCCGGCTTTTGGGAGCAACAAACAACGAAGGCGCGGGTCGAAGGACCTGCATTTCCCCCGCCTAATCTCAGCGCCACCCCGCGCATCAGTTCGCCAAACTAAACCTCGGATGTGCAGAGAGCTGCCCTGCGCAAGTTCGCGACAAGCGAACGAGTCGAATGGGGCCTTCGCCCAGGTTTGGCTCGCGCGTGCAAAAAAGTACGCGCCCCGCTCCCTGGAATTTCGGCCCCGACCTGAATAGCCAAATAAATATTTGGTGCCTACACCGAAGGGAAGACACGAAACAATTAGGCCTGTTACCAGTTCCACCTATTGCGCTAACCGGTTGCGGACCGGGATTCAACCTATCGCCAACATCGCAAGTAACACTAGCGGCTTTACCTGCCGCTGTTTGACTTGCGCCGTTTCCCGGCCCCGCTCAATTCAATACTCTGGCTCGCATGCTTCACATTCAGGTTGTCGTCGGTCAGCAACACAGCTCCCTCGATCGCCCCGCTGGTAGTCGGAATGAAGTCCACCGCCAGTTCGCAGCTCGCTCCCGACGCCAGCATTCCCGCCGAAGAAGACGTCAACCCCTCCGGGCACGTCGTCGACGAGTCCAGCGTGAAGTTGGCGGAGACGCTCGGATTTTCCCCGGCCCACGGAATCGGGAACCGCAACGGCGCATTCCCGATGTTCATCAGCGTCGCGGTCTGCGGGCTGTCGCTGCTTTCGGTGCCCTCGTCCGTGGTCATAAAACTCAGGCTGGGTGGACTGTCAAAGTTCAGTTCGCCCACCGTGCTGGTGCCTTCTCCTCCTCCTGCCGCATAAACGTTGCCGCTCCCGTCCACCGCCATGCCATAGGGATCCGTGAAGCTGCCCAGTGTCATCACGCAACTCGAGGAAACGCACCCCGGGGGGATCTCCTTCAACAGGTTGTTGCCGGCGTCCGCGACATAGACGTCGCCGCTCCCATCCACCGCCACATACGAGGGACCGTTGAAACCGCCGCCCAGTGTCGTCACACAAGTCGCGGAAGCGCAGCCGGGAGGCATCTCATACACGGCGTTGTTGCCCCAATCGGCGACATAAACGTTGCCGCTCCCGTCCACTGCGACGTCTTCAGGAACGTAGAAACCGAAACCGGCGCCCAGCACCGTGGGCGTGCAAATGCCGCTGGCTACATTGGCTGAGGTACAACCCGGCGGCATTTCATAGATAAGCCCGGTCCCATTACCTTCAAAATCCGCGACGTAGACGTTCCCCCCGCCATCCACGGCTACCCCATCGGGAATGTGAAAGGCTCCCAGAGTCGTGACGCAACTCGAAGTCGCGCAGCCAGGAGGCATCTCGCCCACCACGCTTTGGAGAAAGGCGACATAGACGTTGCCGGCGCCATCAACCGCCAGACCGTTGGGTTTGAAGAAGCCACCTCCCAGGGTCGTGACGCAGCCAGAGGAAGTACAGCCTTGGGGTATCTCCTTCACTTCGCCCGCGGGGCCGCCGTCAGAGACATAGACGTTACCGCTTCCGTCCACCGCCATGCCCAAAGCAAAATTGAAGCCGCCCCCCAGCGTCTGGAGAGTCTGATTACTCGGAAACACCAGCTCCGGTCCCCGGCCTGTGCCGTAAATGTACGCGGTCGCGATGACTCCGCTGGGATCGCTCAGCTCCACCGCGCCATACCGTGCGCCCGCGTACTTCGGCGCAAACGTCACGTTCACCGTGCAGGATTCCCATCTGCGGTATCTATAACCGGCCCCGTTGGTGTCGCAGCTTCCGCCCCCCGCATCGGCAAAATCCAGCCCCGCCGCTCCCTGCGTCAAAACGGAGGCGGTCACATCCTTGTCGGCGGCATCGAGGGTGAAGGTCAGCGTCTGTACCGGTCCAGTTGTTCCTACCTCAACCGTGCCGAAGTCCATCGGCGGCATAATCTCTCCGCCCGGACCGTCGGAGTTCACGCCGCCCGGCGTGATCTCATACACACCCAATTCGGTGGTCAAATAGATGTTTCCGCTCGCGTCAACCGCCACGCCATTGGAATCGAGGATGAAGAATCCCAGCGCCGTCACGCAACTCGAAGAACTGCACCCGCGAGGTATAACCCTGACCTCGCTATTGCCGCCGAGATAAATGTTTCCGCGTTCGTCCAGTGCTATACCCGCGGGTTCGCTGACGCCGTCGGCCAGCGTTATCACACATGCGGCGGCAACGCAGCCGGCCGGTATCTTCTTCACCGCGTTGTTGCCGCTGTCGGAAACATAGACGTTCCCACGCCTGTCCACCGCCACCCCATACGGCCAATTGAAGCCACCCCCCAGCGTCGTCACACAACTGGCGGAAGTACAGCCCGCCGGCATTTCCTTTACCGCATTGTTTTTGCTGTCGGCCACATAGACATTGCCATCCGCGTCCACCGCCACCCCCTCCGGCCAGTAGAAGCCCCCTCCCAGCGTCGTCACACAACTCGCGGAAGCACAGCCGGGCGGCATTTCCTTCACCGCGTTGTTTTCCGTATCGCCGACAAAGATGTTCCCGTTCTCATCCACCGCCACTCCCACGGGTTTGTAGAAGCCGCCCCCAATGGTCGTCGTGACGCAATCCCCTGAAGCGCAACCGGTCGCCTCGTAGACTGCGCCGCCGAACTTGAAAATCGACGCAATGTAGAGGTTGCCGCTTCTGTCGACTGCCACCCCAAAAGGGAGATAGTAGCTCGTGTCGAGCGTCTTCAGCGTCACCGTCTGCGCCTGCATCGGGCACAAAGCCACCCCGCCCATCAGCACCACCACCCCCAGCCAAACAGTCTGCCAAAGAATCCGCGTTGAAAGCCGTGGGCTGTTAGAGAGCCTGAAGCCTTCACGGCTTACTGAAAAGCCCGTTTGTGTATCACGGCCCGGATGGCCTGCAGCTAAACCTAAGTTAGCTTCGAAATTCAGAAGGGATCCGAGGAAGCAGAAACCTCTTGGAAAGGACATGGCATTTCTCCTTGGCAGAAAGTCGCCACTCCCCCGTCAGGCAGGAGAGGCCTATCGAAACGTCGATCCAGCCGCCGCTTTGGGGGAATGCAACAGAAACCTACCGGCCCCTTTAGCTGATTGATCGGAACCAGCCCTCGGAAAGGGTCACAATCAACTCCAAACTCGAACCGACAGATAAATGATGCCGCTCTATGCAAGGAGAAAAGATAGCTCAACCGATACTCCGCCATATAACAGAAGTCAATCGAAATGTTCGGCACAGCCGAAGTTTTACAAGCACTTGACCCCACTTACGACCAAACTCCCCGGCTCGTGACCCACAAGGTACAGATTGTTCAGAACGAAGGTAATTCGCGAGAAGGCACGAAAGTAGCTATTGCAATCCGGCCAGAGACTCGAAGTCCCGCGCTTAACCTCGCCGCCCTGGTTCAACGTTGCGCGCCAACAACCTGGCCGCGTCTTCCTGAACTCTGCACCCTTGAATGCGGAACGCCGTTCTTGTCAACTTTCCACCACTTCCCCAAAGTAACAACCGTTGATTGATGGACCCTTCCACGCCAACAAAGTTGGCAGCTATTCCCTCCCAACCTGCTATTCTGAACTTAGGATAGAAAAAGAAAATGCCGCCAACGCTGGCGGCATTTTTCTCTGAAAGAGAGGAGGTGGGAAGCCATGTCACACCAGGTTTTGGCACACGAGGCTTATGCCGCGAAAACCAGCCCTGTCCGGCCAGAAACCCCTGGTGCGCAGCGACCTACCTTCCCGCGCAACCCGAGCTGTGCCCTGAGCTCCCTGCTCTGTGCCCTGACACTTCCCAATGACTCATTCGCACGCGCCACGCATCTGACTTACTCTCAATCAGGAAGCCCCGTCGCAAGTGCCAATGAGTCAATCACAAGTGTGAATGACTCACTCGAGCTCGTGAGCCATCTGCCCCGCTATCAATACCCTGCCAGAGGGTACCACCGTACCTCCCCAACCAACCTCTTTCGAATCAATCACCACCCCGCTCACGCACCCCCACGGGCCCAGGGAACTCACCGAGCACGGTATCCATGTAGGCATCCGTGATCCGGTCCCGGCAGCAAAAACGGCTTGCGCTCCGCACCCCATAACCCTCTTCCGGCGCACAGGCCGAAAGAGGCGAAAACTCGCCGGAGCGCGCAGGTTCAGCGGGCGAATGGGCCTGCACGGTCCGGCTTAATCAGGGCTGGTAACTGCGATGGCTTACTCCGCCGTCAGAGGTTTGCATTGCGACTGCCGGTGACCAGGCGGACCACCCAGGTGAGGAGGACGGCGCCGATGACGGCAATGACGATGCTGATGATGAGGCCGTGCTCACCGATTCCACCGAAACCGAGGTGGCTGGAGATGAAGCCTCCGATGAGCGCGCCGATGAGGCCGACGACCATATCCATCAGGAAGCCGAAGCCGGAGCCTTTCATAATTTTGCCGGTGAGCCAGCCGGCGAGCAACCCGATGATGACCCAGGCAATAATCCCATGTCCCATGTAGAGATCTCCTTTTACTGGTTTTTAGGGGGAGTCTCACTGATAGTCCTTTTGGAGACAAAGATCAATAGGCGATTGCCGATTGTTGGGCAGGAGTTTGTGGTACTGGCCTCATTCAGGCCGTTACACTGAACCGGAGGCGGAGACGTTCGCCGAGGAGTTCATGCCAGAGCTGCCTGAAGTGGAAACCATTGCGAACGGGGTCGACCGGCGTGTTCGGGGTGACAGCATCGTTTCTGTGCGGTTCAGCGGGTATAAGGAGCCGTTCAAGACGCCACCTGCCGAAATGGCGACTGGGTTGGCGGAGATGCGCATTGGCCGCGTGTATCGGGTGGGAAAACATATTGTTGTCGATCTGACGAAACGCGCAAGGTCAACCGGTGCAGGGAAATCTGGTTCCGGGAAGGGCAAGCGTGAGAGATCGGAACCCGCAGTTCGGGCGCAGTGGATTGTTCACCTGGGGATGACTGGACGACTGCTGATCTCGGCTGCAGAGGTTCCGCTCCCGCCCCACACGCATGCGGTTCTGAAGTTGGCCTCGGGGCGCGAACTCCGGTTTGTGGATGCGCGGCGCTTTGGACGGCTGGCTTTGCGATCTGCGGAAGAAGGTGTCTTTGCAGGGCCTGGGAGCGAGCCGCTGGCTATTTCGGCAGCGGATTTTGCGGCGCTCTTCCGGGGGCGAAGGCTGTCGATCAAAGCCGCACTTCTGAATCAGTCGCTACTGCATGGGGTGGGGAACATCTACGCGGACGAGAGCCTGTTTAAGGCGGGAATCCGGCCGACGAGGGTGGCTGCGCGGCTTTCACGGGATCGGCTGGATAGGTTGCGGGACGCGCTGCGGACGGTCCTCAAATCGGCTATACGGGCAGGGGGATCGTCGGTCTCGGATTATGTGGATGCGGATGGAGTGCGTGGTTTTTTTCAGATTCAGCACCGGGTTTATGGCCGGAAGGGGGAGCCGTGCCTGATGTGCGGGACGCCGATCCGGCGGATTGTGCTCGCCGGACGAAGTACGCATTATTGCCCAAAATGCCAAAGGTAAACCGAAGTAGTCGCACGGCGGCGTTATGGATTTCCGGACCCGGGGGCTACCGGTCTACGGGAATCTGAAGGGATTCACCCGGTCCACTTTAGGTAAGCGATTGATTCCAATCGCAGTCATAAACGGCAGACAAAATGCACTATGGCAGGACGCCAGCGACGCATTAAGCCCCGGAAGAGGGCTGGTGCGAAATACAGATTCCGGTCGAAGAGAGCATATCCTTCGAGACTTGCCCCGGCCGGAATACAAAAGTCCCGATCTGAGATTCTGGAATCTCGATAGGGTGCTTCAGGGAGGCCAGTGACTGCCTGTCACCGGAAAAGCCACCCGAATGGGTGGCTTTTCTGCTTCTGGAGCGCGCCTTGGCCGATTCAGAACTGGAAGGCGGCGACCACAGTAATCATCTGGCATCGCCACTCCGGCAGGCCGCATCTGATCGCTTGTCAAGGTGAGCCTTGAGGAGTACTATTAGGTTTGCCTATCGAGCGGCTGAATGCCACGCCGGTTTTTGCGAGGCTCGCCGCGATTCTCGAGAGTCAGGAATCACCCCCGGGATTTTTTCTTCGCCGTCGCTTACGCCGTCAGAGGAAGACAACCCGGTTGCGAAGGTTGAATCAGAATCAGTCGGCAGCTCCAGTACGTTCCGTTGATCGGCGCGGCAGTCAGCCAGGTTCCCTCGTTTCATTCCTCAGATGGCGGAGCGGGAATAGCAGAGGCGCAGGAACCGGGACGAGATGTGTCGGGCCGCAATATTAACTTTCCGGCAAAATCCGTTGGATTGGCAGCCACAGGTATCAAGCCGGAATTAAAGAATTTCCACAGTTCCTGACTCCGAGTCGGGTTCCGTGCTGCACGTCTCGCGGGGATCAGAATTCTCGCGAGTGAAATTGAAGCGGCGCGGGAATCAGGAACACAGTCCAGGAAGTGCAGGCATGACAACAGAGCAGAACCAGCCGCAGATGCCGGGGGAAAATTCGGTCCCGGCTCAGGCGCAGGCAGCCAATCAGGGGCAAAACCAGGGAGCTGGCGGCCATCGCCGCCGTCGCCGCCGCAAGCGGAACAAGGGCGGGGCGCAGGCCAACGGCCAGAGCCAACCCCAGAACCAGCAACCACAGGCGCAGAAGTCGAAGCCCAAACCACAACCCCAGGCCTCCAGCCAGAACCGCTTCTTCAAAAACAACGGGAATGGCCAGCAGCAGGGCGGAGGGGGCGGACGACGCCGCAACAAGCAGCGGCGCGAGCGCGTGTTTGTGGGTCCAATGGACCACAGCTACCGAGCCGTCAACGGCAATGTCGCCGACTCTCCGCCGTCCACCATCGAGTTTCGGAACGGCAACGTTAACGGCAACGGCCATTACATTGAGAATGCGGCGCCGTGGGAGGCGCCTCCACCGCCGGTGCGGGAAGATGCGCCAACACGCATTTACCTGTTCATCGAGGATCTTTTCTTTTTCGCGAAGATCAACGAGACGGCGCGCAAGCTCGGCATCAAAGTCGCGTTTGTGAAAAACGATCCGGAGACCCTGGCGAAAATCATTGAGGGGCCGGAGGAGGAGCGGCCGTCGCTGATTGTCTTTGACCTGAACAACGCCGCGGCGAAGCCGATGACGCTGATCCCGAAGATCAAGTCGAAGCTGAAGCGCGGAACTTCGGTGATCGGGTTCCTCTCGCACCTGCAGGGAGACCTGAAGGCGAAAGCTGTCGAAGCGGGCTGCGACATCGTGATGCCGCGGTCGGCGTTCTCGCAGAACCTGCCGACGCTGCTGCGCCGTCACGGGCTCGACGAGGAGGAAGCGGAGCACTTGCAGGCCTGATTTCGAAAATGATGGTATCGGAAGCCCCCGCTTTGGCCGGGGCTTTTGTTTTCGCCTGGTACGCCGGTTTTTCGGCGGACGCGAATTTACGCCCTCTCGCCTCTTTTACGGATCTCTGGCTGCAGGATGGTTCTACCAATCAAGTTTGTTCGGGAAGAACTCGGCGATGAGATCATCGTAGTAAGGCTTCAGATCCTTCACACTCGGCTTGGCTGCACCTTTGGAATAAAGGTCATAAGGGTTGAAGAGCTTAACCCAGGACAGCATCTCTCGATCGTGTTCTGAGGTCAAACACTGATACGCCCCCTGCTGATGCCAGGAGTAAAAGGAATGATAGCGGAGCATGTATAGAGCGGGTTCGGGCAGGTAGTCTCTGACCACATGACCGATATAGGTATCGTGTCCCCAGGACATGTGCACATTACTGAGCCCGCAGTTAGGCTCGTAGATTCCATGTTTTGTCTGATACCGGGCAACATTGAAATCGGGGTTCGAGGCGAAGTACTCCGGGAAAACGACCTTATCGGAGTAGGCGCAGCCCACCGGAAAAGTGTCACCAACCACCGCCCACTGCGGCTCGCCATAAAGGCACAGAACCTTGCCCAGGTCATGGATGAACCCTGTTAGCACCATCCAGCGCGGGTGCCCGTCTTTGCGAATCGCCTCGGAAGTCTGGAGCAGGTGCTCAATTTGCGTCAGATCGGTATCCGGATCGCTGTCGTCGACCAGAGTATTCAGGAACTCGGCAGCCTCCCATATGCTCATCTTGCCCTTTTTCAGCGCGAGGTACTCCTTCTCCTTCTCGAGCACGAAGTCGAGCGTCTGCAGCTCGTGATTGGTTTTGTAAAACTGCGCAACTGTCGGGACGACGGCAGCGTCGTAGTTGCGAAACTCAGCCTGGGACTTACCTTCGCGATAACGGCCGGCAACGAAGCCGCTCCAGTCGTCTTCAATGGTCAGACCATCGTGGGCTACGGCAGTTGGATTTACCATGACGTCACCTCTCTTCGGGATACAATCAGGCGTTACCGGTAACGTACTCCAAATGAGCGGCAAATGACAAGGGACAAAGACCTCAGTTCAGCAGGAATTTCTCTCACGTTCATGCCTTCGCTTTCCGCAGCGCCTTCGCGGTTCCGGATGAAAACCCGAAGCCGATGCGCAGGGTTCCTGATCGCGTTGGATCTTTGCACGAGCGTGGTCGTTGCCCAACACCCGACCCGTCTTCGCGCCGCACAGCCGGAAGATCGCGCAGCGTGGGCAGCTCGTTGGATTGCCGCTTCCCCTCAGGCGAGGGGGACGGCGCGGCCAGTTCAGGTCAAGGCCAACGCAGGACCCCTGCCCATATTCCGGCGTGAGTTCACCCTTGCCGAGCCATTGCAGCGCGCCACGCTGCGTATCTCAGGACTAGGGCAATACGAGGTCCATATCAATGGGCGCAATGTCACCGAGACTGTGCTGAATCCGGCGTGGAGCGATTATCGAAAACGGGTTTTCTACAACACCTACGATGTCACGCAGTTCATCAGGCAAGGGCAGAATGCCATCGGAGTGATGCTCGGCAATGGAATGTACAACGTCACAGAGACCAAAGGACGCTACACGAAGTTCAGCGGATCTGCCGAGACTATCGAGCTGATTTCCCAGCTTGATGTGGAGTTAGCCAACGGCAAGACGATGATCCTTCCCAGCGATGGCAGCTGGAAGACCGCTCCCGGCCCGATCACTTTCGATTCCACTTATGGGGGCGAAGACTACGACGCGCGGCTTGAACGGCCTGGCTGGGACCAGCCCGGGTTCGACGATAAGTACTGGGCCCGAGTCACGGTCGAGCAAGGGCCGGCCGGGAAACTCGTTTCGGAAAAGATTCCTGCGATTCGCCCGTTTGACCGGTACGAACCGGTAAGGGTTACCCATCCGCGGCCTGGCACAGCCGTCTATGACCTCGGAGAAAACTTTGCGGGCTGGCCTGAAATCGAAGTTACAGGTAAGAGGGGTGCGTCCGTCACGCTGATTGCGGGCGAGCTGCTTGACTCCGACGGGTTCGTTACTCAGCGGAGCGCCTATGCATTTCCAGACTCCAGGAACTCATTTACGTATGTATTGAAGGGTGGCCCATCGGAGAGGTGGCATCCAGCGTTCAGTTACTATGGCTTCCGTTACGTGCAGGTGGAAACATCAGGTCCGCGGCCGGTGGTCGTGAACAAGCTGGCCGGGTTCTTTCTGCACGACGCGGTGCAGGTCGACGGACATTTCTCGTCTTCCGACGAGTTACTCAACCGGATTCACAGATTGATCGACCGGGCGATGTTGAGCAATATGATGAGCGTTTTGACGGACTGCCCCCACCGCGAGAAGCTTGGGTGGCTCGAGCAGACTCATCTCGCCGCTTCATCGCTCATGTATAACTACGATCTTGAGTCGCTCTACGCGAAGGTAGCGGACGACATGCAGGACGCGCAGCAATCAGACGGGTTGGTGCCGGATATTGCACCGGAGTTCACGGTATTTGCTGGCGGATTCCGCGATTCCCCGGAGTGGGGATCGGCGGTCATCCTTAGTCCATGGAAGGCATATCAGTTCTACGGCCAAACGGCAGTGCTCCGCGATCACTACGCAGCGATGCGGCGCTACGCGGCATATCTCAAAACCCGTTCAGGCAATGGTCTGCTCGAGTATGGGCTGGGCGATTGGTACGACATTGGGCCGCGGCCGCCGGGGGAATCGCAGCTGACCTCAAAAGGCCTCACTGCTACTGCAATCTACTATCAGGATCTGACCACAATAGAGCGTATCGCGGTCCTCCTCGGTCGTGCCGCGGACGCCGAACAGTATACGGAAGAGGCGAGCCAGGTTAAAGACACCTTCAACGCTCGCTTCTTTCATCCGGAAACCGAGGTATATGATTCCGGCAGCCAGTCGGCAAATGCAATGCCCCTGGTTGTTGGCCTTGTGCCCGAACAACATCGGGATGGAGTCCTTGCAAACCTCGTTCGGGACATACGGAAGCGGGGTAACCACGTGACCGCGGGGGATATCGGATTCCACTATGTAGTTCAGGCGCTCACAGAGGGGAATCGAGCGGACGTCCTCTACGACATGCTATCGCGTACCGATGCTCCGAGTTATGGCTACCAGCTTACTCACGGGGCAACCACTCTGACTGAGGCGTGGGATGCGAATCCGGATTCCTCGCAAAATCACTTTATGTTGGGGCATGCGGAGGAGTGGTTCTATCGAGGTCTGGCTGGCATCGATTTCGACCTAACCCGCGCAGCGGATGAGCGAATCAGAATCAATCCGTCTGTTGTGGGAAATATGAGAACTGTTACGGCAAGCTACCGTTCGCGATTGGGGGAGATCACCAGTTCGTGGCGTCTCAACGGAGATGACCTGCGCATGAACGTGAGAATTCCCACCGGCGTGACGGCAACACTGGTAATCCCGAAAGGGTTCCAGGTGACTACCGTAAACGACAGAACACTCCGGCCCGGCGGGGGAATCCGCAGGCTCGAACCGGAAAAGGGCTCGTTCGCCTTCGTAGTCTCCGGCGGAGCATGGCGCATTCAGGCTCGGCGCACGCTTCGATGAGTGACGCACTACACTAGGAGCATGCACGAGCTTTCGATTGCACTCAGCATGCTGGAGCAGATCGAGGAAGAAGCGGGGTGGCATGATGGCTCCGCCGTGCTTGCCGTGCAGGTGAAAGTGGGGATTTTGTCGGGCGTCGATTGCGACGCGCTGAGCTTCGCGTGGGAGATTGCCCGGGAAGGCACGAAGGCAGCGCGTGCACAGCTGGAGATTGAGCGGGTTCCCTTGCTGGTGCGTTGCCCGGAGTGTGGGATGACACATTCGCCGGAGATACAGGCGATTTTTTGCCCGCGGTGCATTACGCCGGAGCAGGATATTCTTTCCGGGAGGGAGCTGGAGCTTACCTCACTGGAGATTGCCTAATGACAACGCAGCCGCGCCTGGTGGAAGTGCGCGCTCGCATCCTGAAGGAAAACGATGTGCTGGCGCGGGAGCTGCGCGAGCGTTTTCAGCGGGCCGGCGTTTGCGTGATCAGCTTTGTTTCGAGTCCTGGATCGGGAAAGACGACGTTTCTTGAAAAGCTGATGGCCCGGCTGGGAGAGCGGCACCGCATCGCGGCTTTGGTGGGGGACCTGGCGACGGACAACGATGCGGCGCGGCTGGGGCGGGCGTGCCGGCAGGTTCGGCAGATCACGACCGGAACGATTTGCCATCTGGATGCGAAGATGATCGCGGCGGCTCTGGAGGGGTGGAAGCTGGAGGATCTGGCCTTTTTGTTTATCGAGAACGTAGGTAATTTGGTTTGTCCGTCGAGTTATGACCTTGGAGAGCAGATGCGGGTGGTGCTGCTTTCGGCGACGGAGGGAGAGGATAAGCCGTTGAAGTATCCGACCATCTTTAATACTTCCGATGTGGCGCTGATCACGAAGATCGACATGGCGGCTGCGGCGGAGTTCGATCGGGAGGCCGCGCGGCGGAACATTCACATGGTTCGGCCGGGGATGCGGATTCTTGAGGTGTCGGCGAAGAGCGGCGCAGGCATGGCGGAGGTTGAGGAACTGTTTGCGGGCCAGTTGCGGGTTGCGCACCCCAGGATTTGAGGAGTGGGTCGTGCACCCCATGGGGCTGGTTTGCGGGGTGGTAATTGTCACAATCCCATAAATGCCTTCAGATGTTCGGTATTGTCCGCGATGCTGGACTAACCGTAGAACAGTTTCGCAACCTGCTTTGAAAATGATCCTCAACCTGCTCCATCTCGGCCGCGTTGGTTATAGCGAAGGTCTCGACCTGCAGCGCCAACTCGCAGAAGCCCGGCACGAAGGCCGCATTGGCAACACCCTCGTCCTGCTGGAACATCCGCCGGTACTGACGCTGGGCCGGAACGCCAGCCGCGCGAACATTCTTGCCAGCGACGAATTCCTTGCTTATCGCGGAGTCGAGATTCACGAGATCAATCGCGGCGGAGACGTCACCTATCACGGGCCGGGTCAGCTGGTCGGCTATCCAATCTTCGATCTCCGCAGTTTCACTCCCAGGCTGGGAGCGGTAGAGTTCGTGCGGCTGATGGAAGAGGCGTTGATCCGCACCTGCGGCGACTTTGGCGTGCAGACTTCACGGGTCGCCGGGCGCACCGGGGTTTGGACGCTGGCCGGCGGTTCCAGCCAGGAAACGAAAATTGGCGAAAAGAAAATTGCCGCCATCGGCGTTCACATTGCTCGCGGCATTACATCGCATGGCTTCGCGCTGAATGTGAGCCCCGACCTTCGCGACTTTGATCTGATCGTGCCCTGCGGCATCGCCGATCGGGAGGTGACAAGCCTTGAGCGCGAGGCAGAACCGCCGCCGGGTATGGACGCGGTGCAGAATTCTGCAGCGCGCCAGTTGGGGCACGTCTTCAGGTCACAGGTGCTGTGGCTCGAGTCACTGACGGATTTGCTTCCGGAACCTGCGCCAGCAGAAAAGGTTGCCGCCGCGCAAGCGGATTTATAATCGGACTTTGCGAGAGCTTCGCGGATTTTCAAACGATCAGCATAGCCTATGACCCATCTGTAGCGGAGAAAACTATCCATGCCAACCGACGTACTGATGCCCCAGATGGGCGAGTCGATTTTCGAGGGCACCATCACGAAATGGCTGAAAAAGCCAGGCGATACCGTGCAGCGCGATGAGCCCCTCTTTGAAATCTCTACCGACAAGGTGGACGCCGAGATTCCATCACCCGCAGCTGGCGTGCTGACCGAGATTCGCGTGGGCGAGGGTTCAACGGTGCAGGTGAACGCCGTGGTTGGCGTGATCGGCGATGGGACGGCGGCAGCACCCAGCGCGCCTCCGCCGCAATCGCCACCGCCGAAGGCCGAAACGCCTCAGGCCGATGGCAGCAAAGCTTCCGGCGGGCCAGCAAAAGAGGAAAAGCCGCCAGCCGAAGCCAAGGCCGCTGTTCCCGGCCCACGCCAGGACGTCATCATGCCGCAGATGGGCGAGTCCATCTTTGAAGGCACCATCACCAAATGGCTGAAGCAGGTCGGCGACACGGTCCAGCGCGATGAGCCGCTGTTTGAAATCTCGACCGACAAGGTCGATGCCGAGATTCCCTCGCCCGCCCAGGGCATCCTCACCGAGATTAAGATTCCCGCTGGGCAGACAGCGCAGATCAACGCGGTTGTTGCCATAATTGGCGGTTCCGGCGAAACGGCGACTCCGACGTCTTCCGCTTCCGTGGTTGTCACACCGAAAGAGCAAGCTTCGACAGCCAGCGTCTCCGGGCCCGATTCCGCTGCCGCGACGGAAGCCGAGCATGTGCGCTCATCGCCGCTGGTGCGTAAGATTGCGCGCGAGAACAATGTAAACCTCAGCACAGTCCCAGGCACTGGCGCGGGAGGCCGCGTCACGAAGGAAGATATTCTCGCGCACGTCGAGAAGGGTCCGTCCGCCCAGCCTGTTCCTGCCGCGGCCGCAGCGGCGTCCAAACCCGCCGCTCCGCCAGTGTCCAGGCCCGCTGCGTCGGCGGCAGCTCCCATTCCAGGCGAGCTGGTGCCCCTGACGCGCATGCGCTCCATCATCGCGCAGCGCATGACGGAATCGAAGCGCACAAGCCCCCACGTCCATACCGTCTTCAAAATTGACTTCACACGCATCGTCAAGCTGCGCGAGAAAGAGAAGAACAAATACGAGCAGCGCAACGGCGTCAAGCTCACCTATATGCCGTTCATCACGCGCGCCGTCATTGCCACGCTGCGCAAGATGCCCATCGTTAATGCATCGATGGAGGGCGAGGCCATCCGCTACCACCCGCACATCAACATCGGCATCGCAGTGGCGCTCGAATGGGGACTGATCGTGCCGGTGATCAAGGAAGCCGAGGAGAAAAACTTCCTCGGCATCGCTCGCGCCATCGCGGACCTCGCGGAACGCGCGCGCGGCAAGAAGCTGAAGCCCGACGAAGTCGGTTCCGGCACTTTCACCATCACCAACCCAGGCATCTTCGGCGAGCAGTTCGGAATGCCGATCATCAATCAGCCGGAAAGCGCGATCCTCGGCGTCGGCGGCCTGCTCAAAGAGCCAGCCGTGGTGACCAGCGAGGACGGAACCGATTCCATTGCCATCCGCCACTTCCTGCACCTGACGCTCGGCTTTGACCACCGCATCATCGACGGCGCCGACGCAGGCAAATTCATGGCCGAGGTCAAGAAGTACCTTGAAGGGTGGAACGAAGACATAGGCTAAGAACCGGCCTTCGACTATGGAATTCCCCCCACGCATCAGGTGCTGGCGCCACGAAGCAACGCGGGATCACGATTAAGCCTCACGTTCTCCTCGCGAAGATCGTCCGCCATCCCGCCCGCCGCCACAGTTACCATCGTTTCCGCAATGGCATGTCTTGGCCGCGACGGCATACTCCGTCTGCACGCTATTCTCTGTACGCCCGCGTTTCGCTTGCGCCCAGTGCGTATCGAACGGTTCGCGGCTGGCCCCAGGGGGAGCCCCGTCCAGCGCGGGGTTCTCCTCTCCTCTTGCCCTCGGCCATTAGCTCCGTCTTGAACGGTGAACCGCCAGCCCCCATCCACTGTAAGCCAGAAGTATTCGGTCCCGGCAATTACGGAGATATCATCGGACTAATCGCCTAGTCCGATGTAATATCCCCCAGATCCCCATCGCAAGTGTCCATGAGTCAATCAAAAGTGTGAATGACTCCCTCGAGTTCGTGAGCCATCTGCCCCGGTACCAAGACCCTGCCAGAGGGTACCGGCGTTACTCCTCTTCCAACCTCTATCGAATCAATCACCACCCCGCACACCCACCCCCATGGCGTCCGCAAATTTTCAGAAATTCGCCGACAGCCGCAGCATAAAACTCCGCGAAGGCCCGATCGCGTTTCCGGAAAACAACCCGCCAAAATCGATCACATCCAGAACATTTGTCAGGTTCTGCCCGTCCGCCTGCAACTGGATCTTTAGCTGCTCCTTCTTATAAACATCCACCCCCGCCGAAGCATTCGCCTGGAAAGTCGGGTCGATCCGCCCACGCTCAAAATTGATCCGACCAAGCACCGCCGGTCCATACTCAGCCAGGACTGTCGCAGGATCGCCATCGAACTCGAACGGAAGCCCCGAGTCATGTTGCAATCCTCCCGCAACCCAAAACCGCGGCTCAACCTGATACCGCACCCGCCCGCGCACCGTATTACGCTGATCCTGCGAATCTGGAAAATGTCCGGTCAGCTGTTGCTCGGCCCGGGTCGCGTTATCGCCCAGAAACAGTCCGCCGGTTACCGGATTCCAGGCATTCCCAACCTCCCACGAGTAGCTCACAAACCCGGAAAAGCGATACCAGTCGGGAACTTCAGCCTTGCACTCGGCGCCATAGATAATCGCCTTCCGAAAAGCGACAGGAAAGCTGACAGTTGTGTTATCAATCTGATCGTCGTCGGAATAGTTATGCTCAAACCTTCGAAAGTAGTTAGCATCGATCTTCACTTTTCCCACTAATGACTTTGTAAGTCCGCCTTCGTAGTAATCTCCGTCCGAAGGCTGAACCGGAAGGCGCACAAACACCTCAGGATCCAGAGATTCAACCTGCGTCGAACGCGACAGCAAAATATTCTCGAACGACGGCGTTTGAAACACCCGGTCATAAGAGAAGTGCAGCACCAAATCTGCCGAGGGGAAATAGCGGGAGATCGAGAAGCGCGGCCCGGCCGCCTGACGATTCAGCAGAAGCTGATAGTGATCCCAGCGAAGACCGGCATCGACCGTCCAGTTACCCAGACGGATCAGGTCCTCCGCAAATGCCGATTGTTCGAGGTCCGGCCGCCGACCCGAAAATGCGAATGCCGGCGGAGTGTGCGCATCGAACTGGGTTGGATCGGTTATGTTATAGCGGAAGTCTTCATGCAGAAATGTGTTGTCCGATTCAGCGCCAAGCTTCCACTCGTTGCGGCCGCGCGCAGCAGTTATCGTACCCTTGAAATAACCCTCTCTGAATTCGTTGTGCTGGAAGACTTCGATCGGTGTCGATTGCGGGTTAGAGCTGAAGTCGTTCGCATCGTCGCGAACCATTCCCCGCAGATCGGCCAGCGTTTGCGACGAGAAGGTGTGCTCGTACGAGGCGATTCCCATCGTTTCAAGATCGTCGGCGGTCTGGCGCTGTCCGGCTGACTGTTGTACCTGCTCGTTCGGCAGATCGTAGCGCGACAGTTCATGGCGAACGCTCAGCGTGAGTCGGTCGTTCAGCGTGAAATCACGTTCATACTGCCCGGCAAAATCGCCGAGTGTACCGGTGTTCGAGTAGTTCTGGATAACGACCGGATTCAGATAGTGGTTGGTCATGCTGCCGCTGGCGCTGGCCCCCAGAGTATTTCTGTCCCATGAGTATTGCGCTTTGCTGAATCCTGCGGCGGTTGCAAAGCTTCCGCCGGAGAAGACAAAGTCGCCGTGCAATCCTGGATCGAAATTGCGGAGAGTATTAACTTCGACCACGCCTCCCATTTTGTGGCCGTATTCGGCGGGAAAGCCGGCGGTGTAAATGCTCATCGACTGCACGTCGTCGGCTTCGATTTCCGGGCCGAAGCTGGGTGAACGATTGTCGGTGAGCGGAATGCCGTCGATGACGAACTGCGTCTGATATTCCGAGCCGCGCGGATGCAGGACCGCGTTGCCTTCATAGAGCCAGCCCGGTTGTGAGTTGACGAGATCCTGCAGCGAACGGCCGGGAATCGAACTGAGCCGGGTTTGAATGAACGGCGTCCCGATCTGTGTGACCGATCCTGGCTGGTCGGGATCGATCAACGTGTTTGCGGCCGTGACGGTGACGCTCTGATTAACGATAGGGAGATTCAACTGCACGGTTTGGCGAACGGGAATAGCGGATCGGATGATGAGGTTTCCGGAAAAAGAGGCGAAGCCCGGCTTCGCAATTTCGAGCCGGTAGATACCGAAGGGCAGGCTCTGTATCGTGAACAGCCCTTCGCGATTGGTTTCGAGTTCGGCCTTATATTGATTGGCCTCGCTGACGAGCTGGATCTCGGCCTCAACCGGGCGACCTATCGAATCTGTCACGATTAGCCGCAGTTCGCCGCTGTTGGTTTGGCAGATTGCGGGCAACGCGATGCAGAACAGAAGAAATGCAAGTTTCATTATCTGGTTTTCTCCGATGGACACGCGCACTGTGTTCATTGTGCCTCTTTGGGTGCGAAACCAGAGCATGCACTTGTGGCGCTCCGCGAGGTTGACGCCGTGAAGTGGGGGACTTGGGGGGGGCGGACCCTCTTTGTTTGTGGTAGTAGGAGGATCCAGAGACTAGGCCCGATATTTTATCGAGGTGATTAGCGGCACAATTCAAACTCGCGCCCCGAAACGTTCGTAATGGAAAGGGAGATTGACAATGGCTGTTGCTTATTCAGTTGCCTCGAGCTTTGGGGTGAGAATGCCGATGTGGGCGATACCGAGGGCGGCGCCCATATCGATTACATCGGCGACGGACTGGAAGTTGAGAGTTGGGTCACCCCTGACAAAGAGGACCTTTTCGGCGCGCGAGGAGTAAATCCGATCTAAATCTGAGGACAGCTGGGGCTTTCCTGCTGCTTTCTGGCCGTTGATTTTATAGATGGGACCGGCGGAGGTGGCGAGGATTTGTACAACGATTGCCGGCGACGGCGCAGGCTGGCCGGTCTTTAGTGGTTGAGGAAGGATTGCTTCGAGGCCGTGGGGAGTGACGGGAACAATTACCATGAAGATGATCAGAAGGACGAGCAATACGTCGATCAAGGGCGTAACATTGGGTTCGGAGTTCAGGCATCCTGGCTTGGCGGGGATCATGGACATTTGTGTTGCTCCTTAGTTCCTCAGACGCCGCCGGGCTCACGGTGGTTCCCGGAGCCTTATCGAAGCCGGCAATATCCTGGCCGGATGTTTACCTGTTGGCTTACCCGTCGACGGCCCAGGACTTAGAGACGGTAGAATGAGGAACAGGTGACGGAGGATCCCTTGTCAACTGCGCATGAGTCACCGGAAGAGCTGGGCAAGAGACTGGCGGCCGCATCAGAACGTCTGCAGGAGTTGCAATGCATCAGGCAAGGCGCTTTGCCGGGTGAGATTGCCGCGCTCGATAGTATGATCGTGGCAGTAGAAGGTGAGATCAGCAGCATCAACGCGAAGATACTTTCTCGCGTATCCGTCAGCTAAAATCAGCAAAGGAGAAAACAGAATGGAAACAAGTGCAATGATCGTCAGCATAGATGAGGAATTACAACGGCTCCGGCAGGCGCGGGAACTGCTGGCAGGCACGGGAAACGGTTCCGGAGCGGGGCGAGGGACAAAGAAGAAGCGGCGGCACACGATGAGCGCCGAGGGTCGGGCAAGGATTGCGGCTGCGCAGCGCGCGCGGTGGGCAAAGCAGAAGAAGGCAGCGAAGAAAGCGGCGGCATAATTCAGGACGAGGTGACTTTGGCGGAGCAGGTCCCAAAACGGCGATGCCGATGCCGTTCAAGGTCAACGATAACCCTAGTTCGTCCTGCCTCTGCAGGTAAGTGAACTGCATCCTTGCGCTTTCGGCGACCGTGAATTCTTCGGAGCGTGAACCTCCCTGCAGCGACCCCCGCCAGCGCAGCGACGAATAATCGTCTCTGTTTACAAATGTTTGCTCGTTGATGGCATATCGATCGAAGACACACCGGAATCCGGGACTACCGAATGCGACAGAACTACTGGTTGATGCCGCCTGCAGTATTTAACTCGCCGATAGTCGAATAAGAAATAGAACGTATGACTGCTGTGGCTCCGGGTCGGCCACAGGCAGCGAATATGCTGCTCGATGAGGTCTTGAGCGGAACTCTCGAAGGGTAGATCCACTCGAAAGACGCTTTGGCCGCCTCTCGCTGAAGACCCTGGTGGTGTCGCCGAAGCTCTTACTCTATGATGCCGGTCGACCTCATGCCTGATTGGAAATCCCACCGGAGGCGGAGGCAATGGCACAGCGGGGGAATTACGGCAGGGTGGGAGGCGAGGAGGCGATGGCTCGTTTGTTATACCGATAGGAATAGTTGGACCTGGTGATTGAGAAAAAGTTACGACAGGTCTGAGCTGAACAAACTCATCTTTGGGCGCGGTGGACTTGCGCACGGCGGTGAGGTGCGGTTCAGCGGCCGTGTTCTTCGAGATACTTTTCTGCTTCGAGGGCAGCCATGCAGCCGGTTCCCGCAGCGGTTATGGCCTGACGGTAGCGGCGGTCCTGCACGTCGCCGCAGGCGAAGACGCCGGCGATGCGGGTGAAGATGTTGTTATGGGTTTTGATATAGCCGTCCTCATCGAGGTCGAGCTGGCCGGCGAAAATAGCAGCGTTGGGGATGTGGCCGATGCCGAGGAAGAGGCCGCTGATGTTGAGGACGGACTCCATGCCCGTGGTGGTGTCGAGGACACGGACGCCGGTGACCTCTTTCGATTCGACGCCGAGAACCTCCTGGATGACGGTGTTGGTCATGAATGCGATTTTGGGGTGGGCGATGGCGCGGTCGAGCATGATGCGGGAGGCGCGGAAATGCTCGCGGCGATGGATGAGGGTGACTTTGGCGGCGAAGCGGGTGAGGAAGAGAGCTTCTTCCATGGCTGAATCGCCACCGCCGACTACTGCGATTTCGCGGCCGGAGAAGAAGAAGCCGTCGCAGGTGGCGCAGGAGCTGACGCCGTGGCCGATGAGGGCCTGCTCGGAGGGCAGGCCGAGCCAGCGCGCGGAGGCGCCGCTGGCGATGATGAGGGTGCGCGTGTGGATGGTTTCGTTGCCGAGGTTGAGGGCGAAGGGGTGCTTCGTGAGGTCGGCGGTGGCGAGGTGGCCGAGGCGGAAATCCGCGCCGAAGCGGGACGCCTGCTTGCGCATGTTCTCGATGAGCTCGGGGCCCTGGATGCCTTCGGGCCAGCCGGGAAAATTTTCGACGAGAGTGGTGATGGAAAGCTGGCCGCCAGGCTCGTGGCCCTCGAGGACGAGCGGTTTGAGATTGGCTCGGGCGCTGTAGATCGCAGCTGTGAGCCCGGCGCAGCCGGAGCCGAGGATGACTGTATCGCGTATGTTCTCTGCCATTTTGGGTGAACTTTCAAATTGTACCTGCGGCGGGCCGGTCTGCCTGGAACGGCGGGCGTCAGGGGGAATTGGGCCCGCGGCCCGAATTGGGAGGGGTGGGCGCGATGTCCCGAACTGAGATGATGCGGCGAAGCGGCGGTTCGATTCTTGCGCGGGGTGGATGCGGGGTGTGGCGTAATGTGTCTGGCTGCGGCCGCGAGGTTGTTGGCGGGCGCATCCGGAGGCCCCGCGATGCGCGGATCGGGTGGATGGGCTGACTCACCTGGATGGGCGGTCAGGGTTTCGGGCTTACTGGTTTTTCTGGCGTTGATGCTGATGTTTGGGGTTGAGGCGGCGCACGCCGGGGGGCCGCGCTGGGTTGCCGGGTCGAGCTACTTTAATGCTTCGGTAGAGGGCCAGGCGGTCGTCTGGAACGGCGGGCAGGTGACGTATTACACGGACCTGGGGGATCTGAGCGCGGAGGTCAGCCAGGCGCAGGCGAACGCGATGGTGGCGACGGCTGCGGCGGCGTGGAGTGGCGTGAGTGCGGCGGCGGTGTCGATCACGTGGGGCGGAAGCCTGGCGGAGGATGTGAACGGGACCAATGTGATTGCCGGGGCGAACGGCGTGACGGAGCCGGCGGATATTGAACCGGCGGCGACGGGCACGCCGGTGGCGGTCGTTTACGACGAAGACGGCTCGGTCATCGACGCCATCTATGGCGCGGGAGCGAGCTCAGCGCTGGCTTGCCAGAACAACGGCGTGATAGTGACAGTCGACAATTTTGCGGTGACGGGGAACATTGCGCACGCGCTGATGCTGGTAAACGGGTTGTGCGCGACGGATGCGGAGCAGATTGCGAATCTGCAGTATCAACTGATTCGGGGGTTCGGGAGGGTTTTGGGGCTGGACTGGTCGCAGACGAACGAGGAGATGTTTGTGGGCGGCCAGATCACGACGGATGGGTTGTTGGGTTGGCCGGTGATGCATCCGCTGGAGCGGTTGTGCAACGGCGGCGGCGGGGCTTGCATGCCCAATCCAACGCAACTGCGGACCGATGACGTGGCTGCCCTCAATCGGCTGTATCCGGTGACGGCTGCGAACATTGGAGGGTTTTCCGGGAAGACGTTGACGGCCGCAGAGACGATTTCTGTGCGGGGGACGGTTACATTTGGGCGCGGACAGGGGATGCAGGGAGTCAACGTGGTGCTACGGCCGCTGGTGAACGGCGTGCCCGATGTACGGTATACGGCGACTGCTGTAAGCGGGGTGTTCTTTGCAGGCAATGTGGGCAATCCGGTCACGGGGACGACCGATGAGGACGGGAATCCGCTGAACCGGTTCGGCAGCGACGATGCATCGCTCGAGGGATTTTTCGATCTGACCGGAGTTCCTCTGCCTCCGGGGGCCACAAGCGCGCAGTATCAGCTGAGTTTTGAAGCGGTCAACCCGCTGTATACCGGGGCGTTGTCGGTGGGGCCTTACAAAACAGGGCAGGTAACGCCCTCGGGAACGATGCCGACGATTGCGATTGGAATTCTGAGCGCTGGGTCGGCGGTTACGCAGACAGTAGTGATCGAGGACGCGGCGGACGAGGAGCAAAGCGGAGCGGACGGGACCGAGAGTTCGCCGGCAAATGTACCTGGCACGGGCAAGTGGACAGGGCGGATTACCGGATTTGGGCACTCGGGGTGGTTTCAGTTTTGGGCACGCGCGGGGAGCGAGTTTACGGTTGAGGCGCAGGCGCTCGATGAGAATGGCGCGGCTACGGAAAGCAAGGCAGAGGTTGTTATTGGCGCCTGGAATGGGACAGAGGCGGTCGGTGTCTTGCCGGTGACGGAGACGGTTCAGCCTTTTAACGGCAACCTGCCGGGTCTGACGACACTGCCGGTGTTGACGGTGGCGGATAGCGAGGTTCGCATTGGATTGCCCGATCTGCGCGGTGATGGACGGCCTGACTATGCGTATCGCGGTCGGATTTTGTACGCGGACAGCGTCACTCCTGCGCGGCTGCCGGTTGCCGGTGGGCAAATTGTGATTCGGGGGATGGGGTTCAGTCCTTCGGTTGGGGTTTCAGTGAACGGTGTTGCGGCGCAGGTGACGAGTGTGACCCCGAATGTGATCGTCGCCGTGGCTCCGGCGTCTGGTGGGGATACGGGCAGCGCGATTGTGCAACTGCTGGACACCCAGACGCTGGGAGTGGCGCAGATTATCGCGAGCTACGATGCTGAAGCCAACGATGCGATTGCTTTGGTGACTGCGCCGATGGGCTCCATTGGGCTTGGAGTGCCCGAGATTTTTGCTGTTCGCGCGATGAACGTCACCACCCAGACTCCTGCCGCTGGCGTGACGGTGACGTTTGCTGTGACGGAGGGAACGGCAGGGCTCGGTTGCGGGCAGAGTTTGTGCAGCGTGCTCACGGGTGGCGACGGAACGGCGAGCCTTAGTGTTATTGCCAATTCGACGGCGCTGGCGCAGATTACGGCTTCTCTCACCAGCGGGAGCAGCGTGATTGCCGAATTCACCGGGACTGCTCCACCTTCTCTCGTTGCTCTGACGCCGAATCTCTACGTGGTTCTCGGCGCCACAGTGGAGTGGCCGGTGCAGGGGATGGTGGTGAATCCATCGGGGATTGCGGCGCCAGGGCAGACCGTTAGCTGGAGTGCGGGGCCAGGGTTGAGTGTCGCGGTCGGGCAAAACGTCAGCGACGCAAATGGAATGGTTTCGAATCAGATTGCGACGGGACCGTTCCGTGCGAGCGTCAGCTCTTCGGTGAGCGCGTGCCTTACCGGAACGACACACTGCGCGAGTTTTACCGTGACGCCGGTGCATCCGGAGGACGCCGCGCTGGCTCCGTGGAACGGGACCGTGCAGTACGTTTCCCTGAGTCAGGGATTCGCGCCCGTGGTGCTGCAAGTGACGGATGCGTTCGGGAATCCGCTGGCCGGAGCCACGGTTCTGTTTGCCGAGACGCTTTATGGTTGGACGGAGCCGTGCCCGGCGCAGGGAGGATGCGCCGCTGCACAGGTGCTTGGGCAGCAAATGGTGCAGGCGACGTCGGGGATCGACGGCTCGGTGACGCTGACGCCCTTGTCTCCCGACGGGCTGGCTTCGCGGCTGCTGGTCACGGCGGTTACGGGCGACGCAATGCTCAGTTTTGAGCTGGATGCTCATCCGTGACGGTTGCGAATGATTGCCGAGGCGTGAAAAATTGTGGACGAGCGCGCCTGCGAATTGCGTTCGAGATATTTGGCTCTGCGCCTCGCGGGGTGCGGGAAGACCGATAATGCCGGATAATCGCATGGACATCCTTGTGTTGAGGTTCTTCGATCTCGAGCCGCCCATTTGTCTATCCCGATGAGGAAACATCGCTGCGCTGCGATGGGGTAAGCCTGGAGCAGTTGGCGCGCCGGTTTGGCACTCCCCTGTATGTTTATTCGGCCGACCATATTACCGAGCGGCTGAGGTTGTTTCAGACAGCGTTCAGCAGTGTGCCGCATCTGGTTTGTTATGCCGTAAAAGCCAACTCGAACCTGGCGATTCTTCAGTTGCTGGCGAAGCGGGGCGCGGGATTCGATGTGGTTTCGGGGGGCGAGCTGGAGCGGGTGCTGGCCGTCGATCCCAACGCTGCAGAGAGGGTCGTGTTCTCCGGGATTGGCAAGACAGCACCGGAGATGGACCTGGCGCTGCAGGCGGGAATCCTGCTTTTCAATGTGGAGAGCGAAGGCGAGCTGGAGCTGCTTACTGAACGAGCTGCGAAGCTGCGCAAACGGGCGCGGATTGCTCTGCGGGTGAACCCGGATGTCTTTGCGGAGACGCATCCCTATATATCGACGGGAATGCGTGAGCACAAGTTCGGGATCGATATTCGGAGGGCGCGCGAGGTTTACCGGAAAGCTGGGAAGTATCTGGAGGCGAGTGGAGTCAGCGTTCATATAGGGTCACAGATTCGGAGCGCGGAGCCGTTCGAGGCGGCGGCGAAACGGGTGGCGAAACTGATCAGGGAACTCCGAAAGGATGGTCACGCGATCCGCTATATGGACGCGGGTGGAGGGCTCGGCATTGAGTATCACGCCGATCGCCCGTTCGATGCCGAGGAGAAAGTGCGCCTGTATGCGGAAGCGCTGATTCCGGTTGCTGAATCCGTGGGTGGGCTTACGCTGCTGCTGGAGCCGGGGCGGTTTCTTGTGGCGCAGGCGGGGGCGCTGGTGGCGCGGGTGCTTTATGTGAAAAAGAACGGCAGGAAGACGTTCGTAGTTGTGGATGCGGCGATGAACGACTTGATTCGGCCGGCGCTTTATCAGGCGCATCACGAGATCGTTGCTGTGACGCAGAACCGGGGATCGCGAGGCCAGGGTTCGCGGAGGATGGTGGCGGATGTGGTGGGTCCGGTATGCGAGACGGGCGATTTTTTTGCGAGGGATCGCAAGCTGGCGCGAGTGGAGCCCGGCGATCTGTTGGCGATTCTCGATGCTGGGGCTTACGGAATGTCGCTCGCGTCGAATTACAATTCGAGGCCGCGTGCGGCGGAGGTGCTGGTTGAGGGGCGGCGGGCGCGGCTGATCCGGCGGCGCGAAACTGTCGCGAACATGCTGGCGGCGGAGCGCGGGGAACTCTCACTCTGATATTTTGGTGAGTCTTGCGAATGCGATTTGCCGGAACGATGGAGGGTTGGAGATGCGGACTCGAGAA
The DNA here is from genome assembly GCA_963831055.1 of uncultured Acidobacteriaceae bacterium. Classification (GTDB taxonomy): domain Bacteria; phylum Acidobacteriota; class Terriglobia; order Terriglobales; family Acidobacteriaceae; genus Palsa-343. The sequence goes on from CAWHOU010000044.1 coordinate 70,180, forward strand.
AAATTTGTTTGGGTTGTTATGTGTGCTTGCGTGGCGATCGCCGTCTCGGCAAGAGCTGCCGATGATCTGACGATCAAGACGGAGAAAGGCAAAATTCACGGCAAGAGAAGCGATGACGGACAGGTTCGCACTTTCCTGGGAGTGCCATACGCGGCGCCACCGGTTGGGCAGTTGCGCTGGAAGGTTCCGCAACCGGCGGAGAAGTGGAAGGGTATGCGGGAGACTACGAGCTTCGGTTCGCGATGCATGCAGCCGGACATTTTTCACGATATGCATTTTCGCGATCCCGGGGCGAGCGAGGATTGCCTGACGCTGAATGTTTGGGCGCCGGCAGTGGACAAGCACACGAAGCTGCCCGTAATGGTGTGGATTTATGGCGGCGGTTTTGTGGCCGGAGCGACGTCGGAGCCGCGACAGGATGGGGAGCACCTGGCGCACAAAGGCGTGATTGTTGTTTCGATGAATTACCGGCTGGGGCTGTTTGGGTTCTTTGTGCACCCCGGATTGGCGGCTGAGTCGGCGCAACATGCGGCCGGCAATTATGGGCTGATGGACCAGACAGCCGCGCTTGCCTGGGTGCGGCGGAACATTGGAGCATTTGGGGGCGATGCGGAGAACGTGACGCTGTTTGGCGAATCCGCGGGATCGTTTTCGGTGAGCGCGCAGATGGCTTCGCCGCTGGCGCAGGGGTTGTTTGCGCATGCGATCGGAGAGAGCGGCGCGGCTTTCTACAGTCATGGACTGTCTTTCGCGCCACTGGCGGAGAGACTGACGAGCGATCCGGCATATGCGTTGTCGGCATTTGGGACGTCGGATTTGGCGGCATTGCGGGCGATGAGCGCGGACGATCTGATGCGGAAGATGGCGACGCAGACGGGTCCGGGGAGTGGGCATATCGGGCCTGACGTGGACGGATACTTTTTGCCGGAGAGCGTGGAGCAGATTTACAAGGAGGGCAAGCAGGCGCACGTTCCCTTAATGGCGGGATGGAATCGCGACGAGCCGAGCGCGCTGGCGGTGAATTATCCGCAGCCGCCGACGGTGGCGAGCTTTGAGCAGACGGCGGAGAAGAGCTTCGGGGCGCGGTCGGCGGAGTTTTTGCAGGTCTATCCGGCGGCGACGGATGCAGAGGCGGTGCGGTCGGCAATCGATTTCGCGGGAGACAGCTTCATTGCTTTCTCGACGTGGGAGTGGCTGGAGGCGCAGGCTGCGACCGGCGGCGCGGCGGTCTATCGTTATCACTTCGAGCGGCCTTCTCCGGCGGATAAGTATCATCCGGCGGGTTCGGGGGCTTTTCATTCGGACGAGATCGAGTATGTGTTTGGAACCCTGAATTCGCGGACCGACGCCGTATGGCAGCCGGAGGATCAGAAGCTGAGCGACCTGGTTGAGACTTACTGGACTAACTTTGCGCGCAGCGGGAACCCTAATGGGGCCAATGTGCCGGAGTGGCCGCAGTACAACCAGGGAAATGGATGGCAGCTGATGCATTTGGATGTGAACTCGGCGGCGGGACCGGATGAGCATCGGGCCCGGTATCTTTTTCTGCAGAGCGCGTGGGCGAAGGCGGAGTGAATTGCGCGTGTCCGAAGGGCATTGACAACGACAAGCTGGCGTTTGGAATGGGCTTTGGTCCGTCGATCGACTACAACATTCTGCCGCGCTTCTCGGTTCGGTTCGTTCCGGACTGGCAGCCGACTCATTACGGGCTTTCCTGGCAGAATGAGTTTTCGGGGTCGGTGGGGATCGTATACAAGTTCGGCTCTCCGCACAATCAGTAGTGCGGTTGAAGGTGAGAGGGCCCCTGGGGGGGTGTTTCTGCTGGGCCCTTGTTTTGTTGGAGTTCTATAGTAATGTCTTTTTTAAGGTACCTGGTGGCTTTTGAAAACAGGTCAGTTAGCCTGGCGCGTGCGAATGAGTCATTCGCAGGTGCGAGGGAGGCGATGACACGGCCTGGGACGTAACGGTCAGGACGGCCATGGCTGAGGCGGCCGGAAGATTGGCATATTTTTGACCTGGTTCGCATCGCTGGTCGCTCCTTTCCCCAAAAAGAAAGCCCGCATGCGCGGACTTGTTCTATTTCCACTCTATAAGTTCAGAATAGCAGGTTTGGAGGGAAACACTGTCAACTTTGGTGGCTTCTAAGTCCTGATTTATGAGGATTTGTTACTTTGGGTAAGTGGTGGAAAGTTGACAAAAACGAGCGGAAGGGCGGTTAGCGGAAAAGCGGTTAGCGGAAGGACGGTTAGCGAGGGACGGTTAGCGGGAGGCGTTTAGCGAAGGGCGGTTAGCCAGGGACGTTTAGCGGGAGGCGGTTAGCGAAAGACGTTTAGCGAAAGGCGTCCAGAACCAGCAAGTTGCAGCTAGACTCGGGCGGCGCTGTGGGTGGAGTCGATGTTCACCACAGAGGGCGCAGAGGAGGACAGAGGAATGGGGATTCGGGCGCGGGCGTTGGGCACTGAGGGTTCTGATGGGTAAGGCTAAAGGCACTCTGGAATCCGCGCAGGCACGGTTATATAATGAACACTCGCTCCCATGATCTTCTCCTTCTGCCCACCTGCCAGAGGGCATAATGGCATTACCTTAAGTCCGGCCCGGAGAATCTCTTGGCTGGGTATAGGGCGCCTACAGGGTTGAAACGATTGCAAACAAGGCGCGTAGTTTCCGATAGGGAGATGTCATCTATGGGCGTAAGGCGCTCTGCATGATCGAACGGCCGACGGATCCGCCGGACTTCCGCGACCCACCGGTGGTCGAGACGGTTCTATCAGTGCAATTCGACCGATTGACCGCCGCCCGCACTGCACATTTTGGGTTGTATTGGAATGAAGTGCATGAGCGGTTCCCGAAGACGGAGGAGCGGGGTGAACTTCAAGCTGTTTTCGAGCGGGAGGCGGAACGACCCGAATCAGGTGTGGGAATTCAATTTGAAGCGCTTGAGGCTCCGCCGACACCGCGTTTCTGGTTTGTGAATGATGACGGCACAGAATTGGTTCAGCTTCAGAGGGATCGCTTTATCAAGAATTGGCGCAAGGTTGGGGAGGGTGATAAATATCCGAGGTACGAGCGAGTTCGCGAGAAATTTGAAGGCGATTTCTCAGCTTTTCGAGACTTTGCATCTCGGTTCGATTTGGGCAGCATTCGCATCAATCAATGCGAAGTGACCTATATCAATCACATCGTAGCCGGTGAGGGATGGACGGCGCACTCCGACATCAGCAAAGTCTTCACCGTTTGGCGGCAGCCCATTACGCCTTTTCCAGGGCAAGCGCACGATCTGACGTTTCGTGCAAAGTTCCCGATCCTGGATTCCGAGGGAACATTTGTTGGACGGCTTCACGCGACCATGCAATCGGTTGTACGTCTGAAAGACAACGCACCAATGTTCGTTTTCGACTTAACTGCAAGGGGACAAATCGGCGACGGCACGGATTTCTTCGATCTGGGCCGCGAGTGGATCGTCCGATCATTTAAGAATTTGACTACCCCTGAGATGCATCAGGTTTGGGGAATCAGGAGCTAAGCATGGCAACACTTGCTCTCAGGCCACTTTCTACGGGAGCCCTGACGGAAAGTCAGTTCGTGTCGCAGTGGGAGAATGCTGCCTCCAGTTCCGCTGCGCTAACGGAACCCAGGGAGCAGGTTTTTACCTTCTGGGCGCCAAGCAGCGCCTATCACGTCGTAGTTCGGAATGCGATTGCCACTGCGCCGGTGCAGGCTTTGCCTGCCTGGGTACGTCCGACGGTTGCCGCCTTCGTCGGCATCCATAGTCTTACGGACAATTGGGATTCGTATGGGAGCAAGGCAGTCAGCCGCGATCTGATTAAGCAATCCCTCGTTGTTCTGGGAATGGTTATGCAGCATGATTCTCCGGCTCCATCCATTGTCCCGCTGGGAGACGGAGGCTTCCAGATTGAATGGCACCGACGCCAACAAGACTTAGAGATTGCGTTTGCTGCCGATGAGGCACCGCAGTTCTTCTACCGCAACAGGTTTACAGGGGCATTGGACGAAGGGTCGGCTCGTGAGCACGAGAAATTGATTGGACATTTGAGAAATCTCGTCTAGCTCCCATGTTCCAGCCTGCCCGTCAAAATGATCCGACTATTGCCAATGAAGATCGGCTATTTCGCCGGGTCCACCTTTGCCAGATCGTCAAGGACGACGACACTGGCCGGGCCCGCATCTCAACCGCTGCTTTCAAGGACAGGGAACTCTCCGTTAACATCGAGTCTGTTTTGATCGGCAACGGACTGACGGCAGACGCGTGCTTACTTGATCCCAACAAGCACAGGCTGGTCTGTTTCACGGCAGGGCAAGCGAGGCACTTTCAGCAAATTGTATGTCGCGATCCAGAGCCACCTGATAATCTCTCGCACGGATTGGTTTGCGGTGCGAAGAACAGCAGGCGCGTTTCTGAGGGGCTGCGCGATTCGGCGGAATGGGTGCTTCCGGCTCACGCTCCGCAATATGCCGAGATAGCGGAACAAAAGAAATTGTTCGGCATCCCCTGATAAAAGCTTCCCGAGCTGCAAGAGACCCCCGGAAGCTTAAACCTGACTCCGATTTAGGTTAAGTTAGTCGAGTTCCCTGAGCCTGCGGGTGACTTCCTGGTTTTCGCGGGTTAGGCGTAGGGCTTCGTCTAAGTTGGCGGATCGTTCGGCTTGTTCTATGGCGGCTCTCAGGCGGCGTTGCTCTTGTTCCAGGGCGGAGCGGCGGATGGCCAGGACGGCTTCTTCTACCGCGTCGGGGTCGGGCTCGGCATCGTGAATCGATATGAAAAGGGCGGCGAGGAGGCGGCGGTGGTCTTCGTCCGCCAGGGCACCGATGGGGTCTGCGCCGTCGGGGCGGTTGCGCAGCTGGTCGGCTATTGCGCGGACATCGGAGCGGAGGGCGGCGAATTCGGCGGGATGCTGGTGCCATGCGCCTTCGGCCACGAGCCAGGCTTCGGATGAGCGCGGGGCGGAGAAGGCCTGGAGGATGATCTGCTCGGCGCGGGTGAGGGGATGGGATTGGGGAGCGATGGAGTCGCGGCGGCGTGCGGCGGCGTCTTTGAGCTCGGCGCGGACGAGAGCGGAGTCGATGCCGAGGGCCTGGGCGGCGTCGTTGGCGAAGGCGTCGCGGGCGATGCGGCTGGGCATGCGGCGGATGTGAGGGAGGAGGAAGTTGAGGGCTTCGGTTTTGGATTTGGGATCGCGGGAGGGGAAGAGCTGGCGGGCGCGCTCGACGAGGTAGTCCTGATAAGGAGGGGCGGCGCGGAGGGCTTCGGCGTAGGCGCGTGCTCCGCGGTCGCGGATGAAGCGGTCGGGGTCGAGGCCGGCGGGGAGGGTGAGGACGCGGACTTCGAAGGCTTCTTCGGTAAGGAGGGCGATGGATTTTTCGGCGGCGTTGGCGCCCGCGGTATCGGGGTCGAAGTTGACGATGACGCGGGTGGCGTAGCGCTTGAGGAGGCGGACCTGGGATTCGGTGAATGCGGTGCCGCTGGTGGCGAGGACATTGGGGATTCCGGCGAGGTAGACGGAGATGCAGTCCATCTGGCCTTCGACGAGGACTGCGCCGCCGTCGTTGCGGATGGCGGCTCGAGCTTTATCGAGGTTGAAGAGGGTATGGCTTTTGGAGTAGAGGGGCGTTTCGGGGGAGTTGAGGTATTTGGGGCCGGATTTTTCTCCTGTGTCGAGGGTGCGGGCGGTGAAGGCGATGATGCGGCCGGATTCATTGGCGATGGGGAAGACGATGCGTTTGCGGAAGCGGTCGTAGAGGGGGCCGGGAGAACCGTCTTCCTGGTCTTTTGAGGAGAAGAGGCCGGATTGGCGGAGGGTCTCCTGGTCGGCGAGGGGTTCGAGGCGCTGGCGGAGGGCGTGGAAATTGTCGGGTGCGTAGCCGATGCGGAATTTGGCGATGCCTTCGGGGGTGAGGCCGCGGCTGGTGAGGTATTCGCGGGCGAGGGCGCCTTCAGGAGAGCGGAGCTGCTCTTCAAACCAGGCGGTGGCGGCTTCGTGGAGGTCGAGGAGTTTGGCGCGCTGGCGGTGTTCGGCGGCTTCTTCAGGGGAGGCGAAGTCGCGTTTGGGGAGCGGAATGCCGCATTTTTGGGCGACGGCGCGGACGGCTTCAGGAAAGCTGAGGTTGTCGATTTTCTGGAGGAAGGTGAAGACGTCTCCATGCTCGTGGCAGCCGAAGCAGTAGAAGTGCTGGCGGCCGACGTGGACGCTGAAGGAGGGAGATTTTTCTTTGTGGAAGGGGCAGAGGCCGGTGTAGTTCTGGGCGCCGGATTTTTTTAGACGGACGTAGTCGCTGATGATTTTTACGATGTCGGCTTGTTGTTTGACTTGTTGGGCGAAGTCGGGCGGCATGGGTTTTGTAACAGGGTACAGCGGTTGGGGCGGGGGGGTGAGCCTGGCCTTCGCACGGGGATTTGGGGTCCGCCGGAGGGGCGGGAGTGCTCATAAAGATGAAACAGTTTGGGGTTTTCCACATCTAACTGAACAGGATTTGGCCCCAACGAGCGAGAGGTTCCGGAATGGAACCGCCCTGAATGGCAGAATTGGGCGGGCTTAGTTTTTTTGTGGTATTCTGGGTTTCCGGGGAGACGTGCGCCCTCTGCCTGCCGGCCATTGAGCCGGACTGGGTTTTGCCTCTGATGGCCCTGACCGCACCTCGTCCACTCCAGGTGAGACAGATCCGAAAATTCATTGCGGGGGAGCCATCCGCTTGCCAATAGACGATAAATACGAAGCAGACATTCAGAAGTTGATCGATGCCGGCAAGGAGAAGGGATACCTGACCTACAACGAGGTCAACGACCTTCTGCCGGGCGACGTGAACTCGCCCGATGACCTTGACGACCTGATCACGACGATCGGCACGCAGGGAATTGACATTCTCGAAGGCGGCCCGAAGATTGGAGGGCCGGAGCGCGACGACGGGTTCGAGCCTGAAGAGGGCGAGGACGTCGAGCTGGATCTGACGCCGGGAACGCTGGAGAAAACGAACGATCCCGTTCGCATGTATTTGCGCGAGATGGGGACGGTTCCGCTGCTGACGCGCGAGGGAGAAGTGGAGATCGCGCGCCGGATAGAGCGCGGGCAGATGCGGGTGCTGAAGGCGATTTCGCGGTCGCCGGTGGTGATTCGGGAGATCGTTGCGCTGGGCGAGGACCTGAAGCGCGGCGTGCGGAACATCAAGGAAATCGTCATCTTCGATGACGAGGAGCTCACGGAAGAAGTGGTGCAGTCGCGGGTGCGGGCGACAGTGACGCGCACCGACACGCTGGTGAAGCACCAGAAGAAGGCGCAGCAACTCGAGGAGAAGCTGGCGACGATTACGCAGAAGGCGAAGCCGCGCGAGCACCGGCGGGTGCGGTGGAGCATTGCACGCGAGAAGGTGGAGGTATCGCGGATTGTGCGCGAGCTGAAGTACACGAACCTCGAGCGCAAGCGGCTGCTGGACAAGGTCAACAAAACGGTTGAGGCGATGCGCACGCTGGAGCGGCAGATTCGGTCGCTCGATACGAAGTGGGAGCAGAGCCGCAGCGAGGAGCTGAAGAAGGAGTACCGCCGGCAGCAAAAAAATTGCAAGACGGATCTGGAGAAGCTGGAAGAAGAGGCGGGCGTCGCGATCGCGGAGCTGAAGCGCACACAGCGCGAGATGATCCAGGGCGATATGGACGCCGAGCAGGCGAAGCGGGAGCTGATTGAAGCGAACCTGCGGCTGGTGGTATCGATCGCGAAGAAGTACACGAACCGGGGCTTGCAGTTCCTGGACCTGATTCAGGAAGGCAACATCGGGTTGATGAAGGCGGTGGACAAATTTGAGTACCGCCGCGGTTACAAATTCTCGACGTATGCGACGTGGTGGATCCGGCAGGCGATTACGCGCGCCATTGCCGACCAGGCGAGAACGATCCGCATCCCGGTGCACATGATCGAGACGATCAACAAGCTGATCCGGACCTCGCGGCAGCTGGTGCAGGAATTGGGACGGGAGCCGACCTCGGAAGAGATTGCGAAGAGGATGGACATCCCGGTGGCGAAGGTTCGGAAGGTGCTGAAGATTGCGCAGGAGCCGATTTCGCTGGAGACGCCGATTGGCGAGGAGGAAGATTCGCACCTTGGCGACTTCATCGAGGATCGCCAGGCGGTTTCCCCTTCCGATGCCGTGATCAGCGTGAATTTGAAGGAATACACCTCGCAGGTGCTGCGCACGCTGACGCCGCGCGAAGAGCGGGTGGTGAAAATGAGGTTCGGACTGGAGGATGGGTCCGAGCACACGCTGGAGGAAGTAGGGCAGAGCTTCCAGGTGACGCGGGAGCGGATACGGCAAATCGAGGCGAAGGCGCTGCGCAAGCTGCGTCATCCTTCGCGGTCGCGGAAGCTGCGGGCTTTTGTGGATACCGCGCACGAGTGAGAAGAACTGGGATTAGAGTTTAGGGATTAGAGTTTAGGGATTAGAGTTTAGTTGGGCCGCTCGGAACACGGGCGGCTTTTTGTTTTTGAGAAGCAGGCGCGAAGAGACAAGGGATGAGAGGGGGACTGCAAGCGGTCGACATCCTCCGATTGGGGCCTCACTGCGACCGATGCTTCCTTGATCACAGTCGAGGCTACTGCACGGTCAGGTTGAGCTGAACGCTGTGCGTGATGTTCGACATGTTTCCGGTGATGGTGATGGTGTAGGTACCGGAGGGGGTTTGATTCTGACCAGTGCCGGAGCCGCCCGAGCCTCCCGAGCCGCCTGAACCGCCGCTTCCACCACTTCCACTGCCTCCGCTGCTTCCTCCGCTTCCTCCGGAGGCGGCGACGCCACACCCGGCGAAGCAAAGGGTGGCGACTGCCAGGAGAATGAGCATGCGTGGCCGTGCTTTGGGGCGACGAAAACCCGTCCAGCAGAGAGGCAGGGCCAAAGGAGGGAGGGCCAGGGCAAGCAGGGGCGCGGTTGCTTTCCAATTGGGATTGCGATGGTCTGGAGATCGCCAGTCCTGATCGCGATGCAGAGCGGAAGAGCTTGACGTCGGTGCGACGCCTGTCGCAATGGAGACAGTGACGCTGGAGGTGTTGAGACCCGTGACAGCCATGCTGGTTGGATTCAGCGAACAGGTCGCATTTTGCGGAGCTCCTGTACAGGTCAGAGCCACGGTACCAGAGGTTCCGCCGAGGCCTTCGAGCTGAAGGGCGAAGTTCGCTGTTTGTCCGCTGGTGATGATCGCCGAGGTCGATCCGGTGGCGGAGATGCCGAAGTCGTTGCCTGAACCAGACAGAGCGACGGTGATGGGTGCAGCGAGGTTCGAGGCAGAGATGGTGAGGGTGCCCGTGGCTGGCCCAGCCGTTGTGGGCGTGAAGGTGACACTGAGCTGGCAGTTCGCGCCCACAGCGAGCGACGAAGGGCAGTTGTTGCCGGACACGGCGAAGCCACTGGTCACGACGGCGGCGAGGCTGGTGAGCGCGTAGCCACCGCTGTTGGTGACGGTAATGGCTTGCGGCGCGCTGGTCGCTGCTACAGCGTAGCCTCCGAAGTTGATTGACTTCGGAGTGGCGGAGACGCCGGGCGGGGCAATGCCGATTCCGGTCAAGGGAGTTTTTTGGGCGCGAAACTCGTCGGTGACGGTAAGCGTACCCGACTCTGCGCCGACTATGGTGGGGACGTAAGAAACGACGATGGCGCAGGTCGCATGGGCCTGTAGGAGCGCTCCACAATTATTGACGACAGTGAAGTCGCCGGTGACGGATGCGGCGATGCTCGTGAGGGGCTGATCGCCGCTGTTGGCGAGGGTGACCTGCTGGGACGCGCTGGTGGTTCCGATCTGCTGGCTGGCGAACGTCAGTGAGAGCGGGGAAAGAGTGTCGGTCGCCGGCGCCTGGCCGCTCCCGGAGAGCTGGGCGGTTTGCTTGCCGAGGGCATCGGTAACGGTGAGAACACCCGTCCGGTTGCCCGTAGCAGTCGGAGTGAAAACGATTCCGAGAGTACAGCTGTTCTGGCTGGCCAGGGATTTGCCGCAGGTATTCGCGGAGATGGCGAAATCGCCGGTGATGGTTTCTCCGGTGAGGTTCGCGGTTTCGCCGCCGGTATTGGCGACGGTGAGAAACAGCTGGGCGGAGGGAGAGCCGACGGCAGTAGCCGTGAAGCTGACCGCCGAGGGCGTGAGAACGATCGCTCCGGGGGCGATGCCGGTTCCGGAAAGGGCTGCCGCCATCTGGCCGCCGGTGACATTGCCGAAGATGGTCATCAGGCCGGTTCGCGCGCCACTCTGGGTGGGGTCGAAGGTCACCGAGATCTGGCAGGCTCCTGTAGGGGCGACTGGTTGGTTGGTACAGTTGTCTGTCTCGGAGAAGTCCCCGGTGAGCGAGATGCTCGAGATGTTCAAGTCGAGAGTGCCTGTGTTGGTGATGGTGACGGTCTGGGTGGCGCTAACGGTCAGGACCTGCTGGTTGGGAAAGGTGAGCGACGTGGGCGAGAGTGTGGTGGAGGTAGGTGCGATGCCCGCAGTGAGCAGATTGACCTGCCAGATGCCGCGGCCCCATGTCGCGGCACGGAGCGTCTGGGTCGCGCCCCGGTTGTAGGTCATCAGGCTGATGACCGGTGCATTGGGCAATCCGCTGCCGTAGACGTTCCAGCAGGCTCCGCTGCTTGACGCGCAGTTGGCGACGTTCTGTGTGACATAGACGCCGGTGTCGAGGGCCACGTAAACGATGTTGGCGCTGTTGGGATCGACGGTGACACTGTTGGCGGGGGCCAGAGGGAGATTGGCGGTGATATCAGTCCAGTGGGCGCCGGCGTCGGTGGAGCGGTAGACGATGGGGACGTAGGATGCGGTGTTAGAGAGGCCCTGATTGGTAACGTAAACCGTTTGCCCGGTGGGGTCGTGGGGATCGGGATAGATGCTGGAAATTGCGTATCCCTCGGGATCGAACTGCGTTCCGTTCACGCCGCTGTTTGTTATCGGCGAAGCGTAGAGGTCGGTCCATTTTGTCTTCGAGGCTTCTGACGCGCTGTCGATGGCCGCGGTGAAGATGTGACCGGGGATGAGCCCTCCGCCGTCGTAGACACCGGCGATGCCGGCGTAGAGCTGTTCAGAGGCTGGGGACGTGGCGGAGGTGATTGGTACTGCGGCGAGGGAACGAACTTCGGCATTGCCGTCGCAGGAGGGCTCCTGATCGTTGTCGAGCATGGAGCTGAGCAGATTGAGCTGGCTCCAGCCTGAGCCGGTGGCGGGGCCTCGCCAGATGCGGCAGGTGCCGAGAATAATGTTGGAGGTGTTAAGCGGGTCGAGAATCCAGGGAGCCGGGATGGTCTGGAAATCGTTCTCCACCTGGGGTTCGCCGATGGCGACGTTGCCGAAGCTGGCGATGTCGCACGCCGTGCCCTGAGTGCAGCGGTTGATGCCGACTCCGAACTCTGAAGTGGCATACCAGTTCTGAGGATTGGCGGGATCGACGGCGGTAAAATTGCCCTCGCCGTTGATAACCTGATTCCAGGCGGATGCGGTTGGGCCCGGAGCCGCGGTTCCCAGGCCGCCAAGGCCGGCAAGCCATGAGGTCGGAGTGGTTGGATCCTGGCTGAAATTTTCGACCTGGGCCAGGGAGCCAAGTCCGCCGTTGAGATTCTGAAAGTGGGTTGCGTCATCGCTGGAGCATGAGGGCTCCTGCTGGTTCACGTTGTCGGTCGAGCGCCAGAGTCCACCGTCGTTGCCGAAGTAGAGAAGTCCGCTGGAGCCGAAGGTAGCGTCGATGGCGTGCTGCGCGGGCGCAACATGCGCGGCGTTGCAGGTTTGGGTGTTGGTGGTGTTTCGCCAGACACAGCTGTTCGCAAGGCTGCATTTCCAAATGTCCGCAGTGCCTGCGAAGAGTAGAGTGTCCTGCTGGGAGGGCACGGCGGCGAGCCAGAGGTCGTAGTCCGCCTGGGCGATGACGCCGCCGTTGATGGTTTGGAGGGGTGCGTCGGAAATCCGCGTGGCAAATTGCACGGTGGAGGAGGCGCATGTTTCCGCGGTGAGCTGGCAGACGTCGCGCCAGAGGCCCTGGTCGCGGTTATTCTGGTCGACGGTCAACGCGAAGATGTCCCCGGTGACGGGTTGAACCGCGAGCGCGCCGCGGAAGATGGGGCAGGCCTCGGAGCCGGCGAGGTTGGGATTGGCGGGGCACAGGGTGGTGGTGAGATTGACCCCGGGCTGGTTGGCGAGGCGCGTCCAGGTGATGCCGTCGGCGGACTCGTAATAACCGTGAAAGCGAATCGCAGCGTAGAAGCGGTGGCGGACGGGATTCCAGACCACGGCGGTTGCGGCGTTTCCGCCGGAGTTCGAGAGCCGGTCGGGTCCCTGAACGATTTGCCCAGGGCCATCTTCGATGGTGGCCAACTGCCAGCTGACGCCCGCGTCGGGGGAGTAGTAAAGGCCGAGCATGCTTTGCGCGCTGGGCTCCGCATCGACGGTGGCGTCGTAGCCCGACATTGTGACGGCGGCGACTACAAGATTGGGCGTGTTGGTGCTCCAGGCGAATCCGGCGAAAGCGTTGCCGTAAAAGCTGTAGGTGCTGAACGACTGAGAGAGGGCCACCGAGGTGGAATGAATCAGGGTCCAGGTGTTGCCGGCATCAGCAGAGCGGAGGACGCCTGCTCCGTACCAGGAGGTGGTTGCGTCATTGGGGTCGCCCGTGCCTGCGAGAATCACGCCGGTGCCGCCCGGCTGGACGGTTATGGCGCCGATGCTGAGCGAGGTGAGGGCGGAGGAAGACCAGACGCTGAGCGTGTCCGTGAGGGGGACGAAGCTAGTGCCGCCCGGGCTTCCGGCGGCGTTGGTGGATTTCCAGACGCCACCGCCAGCCGTTCCGGCGTAGAGAGTGTTGCCCGATGAAACGGAGGGATCGGCGGACAGGCTGGTCACTTCCCCAGTGACGAGGTTCCATGCGGAGGTATTGACCTGGTCGGGCCCGACGGGCAGCCAGGTGGTCGAGAGGGACTGGCTCTGCGATGTTGCTGGTCTCGCCTGTTGGCCGATCTGTTGGGACCAGGCCGGCGCTGTGCAGGTGTTGCACCCAATCGCAAGGAAGAGACCGATGGCCAGCATGGCAAAGCGACGCAATTGCCGGCTTTGCCGAAGGCCGGCAGATGCTCCGGTGGTTGACGGTTTTTCCGGCCCGGGGCCCAAAATGACGCCTCTCCGCAACCCTGGCGCGGGAACTGCCATTGACAGACTCCGCGTCGCGTGATCGCTGTCAGGTACAAACGCTCAGGCCGATCCGCTGAGACAGGCGATTGCGCGGAATGGTCGCCGAGATGAGCTGATTATTGCGGGGGGGGCGAACCCGAGGCACATTACTTTTGTCAGTTTGGGGTGTCGTTCGTACCGTAAACCAGTCACATTTGGGAACGGGCCCGAATTAGGTCAGGGTGGGGGATCAGCGGAAAATTTTCTGGGGATCGGGGGGAGTGTGTTACTTTGACGGCTCTGCGCGGGAACGCAACGGCAGGCTACATCTCCGTATTCAGGGCGGCGGAATAGACCCTGTGAGCGACGGCCAGGTGGCCCACGGACGCGGGCGCAATTTTGCCGGGAGGGGGCTGGGCGGACTCATAGCGGGCAATTGCATCGGCGGATTCCACCAGGCAATCGTCGGTTGGAAAGAGGCAGGCGGTGGCGGTGCGCCAGACGATTCCGAGATCGCTCTGAAAAGTTGCCTTGTGCATGTACTCGAGATCGAGATGAGCTTTGGCAGGCTTCACGAACAACTCGTAGAAGGTTTCCAGCTGATCTTCGGGAATCTCGGAAAGGAACTCCTCTTCTTTGCGGAAGGCCAGGGTGGCTGCTCCGGTAATGCCGGGGCGGCAGGCCATGTGGAGGGCCTCATGGTGGGGCAGTTTGGGACGCGGGCCGACAAGGCACATGTCGCCGCGCAGAACGTTCCAGAACTGGGGCAATTCATCGAGCTTATAGCGGCGGAGGAGTGCGCCAATGGCGGTGATGCGGGCATCCCCGGTAACAGTTATGGAGGAGTTGCTGCCTTTTTTGGGGGACATGGAGCGGAACTTATACATGGTGAATTCGGCGCCATGGCGGCCCATCCGTCTTTGGCGGAAGAAGACGGGTCCAGGCGAGTCGAGCCGGACGAGCAGCGCGGCCAGAGCTATAAGCGGCAGAAAGGCGATCAGCGCCAGCGCGGCCACGCTGAAGTCGAGGACGCGGCGGGTGGCGGAAAGGGCCCATGGGCTTGCATCGCCGGCGATGCGTTTCAACGCGAGGGCAGCACTGCGCGCATCGCTTTGGTAAGCGTGTGGGCGGGAAGTCCGAACGGCAGAAGCCACGTGAGAGATATCTTCTGAACGATCGGCAGTGTCCGAAGGAAAAATATTATCGAATGAAAGCGAGCTCATCCTACCCATCACAACGGTATTGGCATTCTTGAAGCACGCACATCTAGGTAAAGCGGATCTGAAATTCCGGCGGTGGGTTTTGATGGATTACCGACGTTACTCACCGGTAATCGATTCTCCCTATATTACTGGGTTGCAGTATACCAGGGAAGGGCCAATTTCAAGGATCATTTTCGGCCATCTGTGCACTAATGTCACAAGAGGGGTATTACGACAATAACGGTCCCAAATTGGTCAGCTCAATCCCCCAAACGTATAGGTTGGGCCTTCGGCGGCGACGCCGTGCTAGACTGGCGGCACAGGAAACCCCCGCACGGATCAATGAAACGAGACACTTCGCGGCGGTTTCCGGGTCCGCTCACCGCTTCGTACATTACCTTCGTATGACCAGACAACTCGCCTCGTTCCTGGTGGCTGTGTGCCTCGCCGTTGCAGTGCACGCAGGCGCCCAGGACAATAATCCCGGGAATCCCCAAAACCCATCGGGGAGCGTGGACTGTTCCGATCCGCTCCTGGCAAGTTCGTCAGCATGCACTGCACAGGGCCAGAATCGGATTCCGCTTTCACCGTCGAATACGTCTGCTGGGCAGAGCGGGACCCAGGCGCCACTGAATTTCGATTACACCGACAATGAGAATCTGGGCCACCAGACACCGAACCGGCCTCAGCCCCATGAAATTCTGCTCCCGGAGCCTCTGACCGAATTCCAGAAGTTTGTGGCCTCGACAACCGGCCAGGTTCTTCCGATCTTTGGTGCGAACCTGTTTCGCCAGGTTCCTTCCACGTTTGCGCCCCTGGATCTGACGCCGGTGCCTCCCAATTATGTAATCGGCCCGGGAGACGAGTTGATTATTCGTGTGTGGGGACAGGTGAATTTCCGGGCCGACGATCGGGTGGACCGCTCGGGAGAGATTTATCTTCCGCAGATCGGTCCGGTGCAAGTGGCCGGGACGCCGTTCGCGGGTCTGGATGCCAAACTTCGTTCCGCGATTGGAAGGGTTTATCGCAACTTCGACCTCACCACCGATGCAGGCCAGATTCGCGCGATCCAGGTCTATCTGGCGGGGGAGGCGCGGCGTCCGGGCCTTTACACGGTGAGTTCTCTCAGCACGCTGGTGGATGCGCTGTTTGCGAGCGGCGGTCCATCGGCGAGCGGATCCTTCCGCGACATCGAACTGCGCCGCGCCGGCGCGGTCGTTACCAATTTCGATCTCTATTCTCTGCTGATTCACGGCGACAAATCCAAAGACGCAACGCTCCAGAACGGCGATGTGCTCTATATCCCCACTGTGGGTCCGCAGGTGGCTATGACGGGGAGCGTGAGGCAGCCGGGTATCTATGAACTGCGGGCTGGGGAGTCTCTGGCGGACGCCCTGGCCGACGCGGGCGGCGCTTCGGTTGTGTCGGCTCAGGCGCGGCTGTCGATCGAGCGCATCGATGAGCATCGGGACAGATCGGCGATGGAAGTCGCATGGGACCCGGCGGGTCTGGCGACTCCCCTGGAAGATGGCGATCTGGTCCGCGTATTCTCGATCGTTCCGCTGTACCAGAAGACAGTCACCCTGCGGGGCAACACGGCGAATCAGGGGCGTTTCGCATGGCATCCGGGGATGCGGATCAGCGAACTGATCCCGGACAAAGAGTCGCTGATCACGCGCAATTACTGGTGGAAGCGAGCCCAGCTGGGACTGCCGGCTCCGGAGTTCGAGCCCCTCGAGAATTTCCCGAATCTTCGTCAGCCGTCAGCGCCGACAAATCTGCCGGCGCGGCAGTTATTTGAGCCGCGCGTGAACAGCGGTTCGCTGCTTCCTGAAGGACAGGAGCCCGTCAATGACGGGACAACCGGCGGGGCGCAACAGAATCTCCGCGATCAGAATTACAACCAGGCATCTGCGGGTGAGAATTCCAGCGGCGCAGCCGGCGGGATGAACGGGGGATCGAGAAACCTCACGGCTTCTCAGCGCGCGGGGAGCGCCGCACTGGCAACCGAGCAGCCCGAAAACGCCATGGGGGAGCGCCCGTCGACAATACGCACCGACGTTGGGCCGGTGGCGCCGGAGATCGACTGGAATTATGCGGTTATCGAACGGCTGGATGCGGAGACTCTGAAGACGATTCTGCTGCCCTTTGACCTGGGAAGGCTGGTGCTGCAGCACGATACATCGCAGGACCTGGCGCTGCAGCCAGGGGACATAGTTTCGATCTTTTCGCAGGGAGACATTCGCGTCCCGATCGCGCAGCAGACGAAGTTTGTCCGTCTGGATGGGGAATTTGTGCATGCCGGCGTGTACACAGTCGACGCCGGGGAAACGCTGCGCGATCTGGTGAAGCGGGCGGGAGGACTGACGGCAGCGGCATATCTCTACGGTTCGGAATTTACGCGAGAATCGACGCGGGCGATCCAACAGCGAAGGCTGGATGAATATGTGCAGACGCTGGAGCTGCAGATGCAGCGAGGGAATCTGGCGCTGGCCTCTGCGCCGGCGAGTAACGCCACCGATCTGGCCGGCAGCGCGGCGGCCCGCAACAGCGAGCAGGAGCTGCTTGGGCGTCTGCGGCAAATGCGGGCGACGGGCCGCATTGTGCTCGAATTCAAGGTGGGCAGCAGCGGGCTGGACGTGCTGCCGGATATCGCGCTCGAAGATGGGGACCGATTCGTCGTTCCTCCGGTGCCCGCCAGCGTGAATGTGGTGGGGTCGGTGTACGACCAGAACTCGTTCCTGTTTGAGACAGCACGGCGGGCGGGAACCTACCTGCATCTTGCGGGGGGGCCGAACCGTGACGCCGACACGAAGCATATTTTCATCATCCGGGCGGACGGCTCGGTGATCAGCCGCGAAGCGGAGAGTGGAATCTGGGGCAACGAGTTCGACAACCTGCGGATGAATCCGGGCGATACCATCGTGGTTCCGGAGAAATCGTTCAGGCCCTCGGCACTGCGCAGCCTGCTTGACTATTCGCAGCTTTTTTCGCAGTTTGCTTTGGGGGCAGCGGCACTGAGCGTGATTCAGTGATCGAACAGGCGCGAACAATGAACCTGTAAGATACGGTTATCGCGCGCGGTGCTAAGGCGCCGAATTCATGGCAACCGAGACACATTATTCCGATCTGAAAGAAGCTTCGGTCACGCTGTCGCAGGGGTCGCGTTCGCGCAACGATGCGGAGCCGGAAGTCAGCCTGTTCGATGTGCTGATCATTCTGGCCGAACGCTGGCGGACGGTCCTGGGGGTGACAGCCGGGTTCGCAATCGTGGCCCTGATCGTCTCGTTTTTACTGCCCAGGTACTACACGGCGACGGTGTTGCTTTTGCCGCCTCAGCAGAACTCATCTCTGGGCACGGCGATCGCATCGCAGCTGGGTAATCTGGGCCCCATGGCGGCTTTGGCCGGCAGCAGCCTGGGCATCAAAAACGTCAACGATATGTACGTCTCGATGATGAAGAGCCAGAGAGTCGAAGACAGCATGATCCGGGATTTTGAGCTCCAGAAGGAATATCGGGCAAAGCTGATGTCCGACGCGCGGAAGGCGTTCGAAAAACATGCGAAGGTGGATGGCTCCGGGAAGGATGGCCTGATCCGGATTTCTGTCGAGGACCGCGATCCGGCACGCGCCGCGCAGCTGGCGAACAGTTATGTGCAGCACTTCCAGGCACTGTCGCAGACGCTTGCCATTACCGAGGCTTCTCAGCGGCGGTTGTTTTTCGAGAAGCAGCTGGAACAGGCAAAGGACAATCTGGCGAATGCGGAAGAGGCGCTGAAGCTGACCGAACAGACCACGGGGCTGATCCAGCTGGACAGCCAGGCGCGCGCCCTCATCGAGTCAGCGGCGAACCTGCGCGCGCAGGTTGCGGCTAAAGAGGTGCAGATCCAGGCGATGCAGACCTATGCGACGGGCGAGAATGCGCAGGTGGTGGAGGCGCAGCAGGAGCTGCAGAGCCTGCGCGCCCAGCTGGCCAAACTGGGCGGATCCGAGGACAGCGCCAACTCGCTGATCGTGCCGAGAGGGAAGGTGCCTGAAGCGGGCCTCGAATATGTGCGTAAGCTGCGGGACGTGAAATACAACGAAACGATCTTCGACATTCTGGCGCGGCAGTTCGAGATCGCGAAGCTGGATGAGGCGAAAGAGGGAGCGCTGATTCAGGTGGTCGATCCCGCGCTGCCCCCGGACCGGAAATCGTTTCCGAAGCGCGGGCTTATTGTCCTGATTGCCACGATTGCCGGGTTGCTGGTGGGAGTATTGGTGGCTCTGGTCCAGGCGGGCTGGGACAGTCTGCACGCGGATCCTGAATCCGAGGCTAAGCTCGCGCTGCTGCGCAATGCTCTGCGAAGCGGGCGTGCTCCAGCGGGCTGATTCTGACGAGGTTCCGGGTTACTCCGGCAAATCTTTTGAGCCTGTAATCGATAGCTTTGCGGAGACACCGCTGCTGCTTCCGTCCGCAGCCGGTGAAGCACCTCCCACAAAGACCTGGTAGTCGCCTGCCCGGACGGCCCGGTTGCCGCTGTCGTCTACTTCGCTGAGTTCCCGGGCGTCGAGCCTGAAGTGGACGACGGCGCTCGCGTGCGGCGCAAGATGCACGCGCTGGAATCCTTCGAGGCTGCGCAGCGGATAGCCGCTTCCCGACGGCGGGATCAGGTAGAGCTGGGCTACTTCATCGCCCGCGCGATCGCCGGCGTTGGTGATGCTGACGTCGGCGGTCAACGGCTCGCCCGCTTGCAACGACTCCGTCGACAGCTTCAGATCCGAATAGCGAAACGTCGTGTAACTGAGGCCATAGCCAAAGCGGTAAAGAGGGTCGCCGGGGAAGTAACGATACGTGCGGTTCTTCATGCTGTAGTCGGTGAAGGGTGGGAGCTGGCCGTCGGATGCGTAGAAGGTGATGGGCAGGCGGCCGGAGGGGTTCGCATTGCCGGTAAGGACATCGGCGATGGCCTCGCCCCCGGCTTCGCCTGGATACCACGCTTCGAGGAGTGCCGCCGCGTGATCGTTCGCCCAGTTCATCGCGATGGCGCTGCCGCTCATCAGCACCACGACCACGGGCTTACCGGTTGCGGCTACCGCTTCGAGGAGATCCCGCTGCGTCTTTGGCAGATCGAGGTTGGTTCGGTCGCCGCCGGCGAAGCCTTCGATGTGTACGGGCATCTCTTCGCCTTCGAGATTCGGCGAGATGCCGACGAAGGCAATTACTATGTCAGATTGCTTCGCGGCCTCGACCGCTTCATCGCGTAGCAACTGGGCGGGAGCGCGCCATTCAAGGGTGACACCGGCTCCGAAGAGCGGCACGTTGAAGGTGTATTCGATCCGGATGGGGTGGGAATGGGTGTCGGCGATATCGACGGCAAAGGAACCAGGCTGGTGACGGCCCTGTTTCGCGATGACCTGCTTGCCATCGAACCAGAGTCCTGCGCTAAATTTGTCGCCGCAGTCCCAGCAGTCGGCCGTGTGCACCGAGAGCTCATACTTGCCCGGGGCGGGCGCGGTGAAGAACCCAGTCCAGCGGACGCTGTAGTTCGTGCGGGGGATTTTGGGAGCGGGACTGGCGGCGTCCCAGTCGAAGTCGATCTGCTTGTCGATGCGCGTAACGGCAGGTGTCCCGGAAAAGGTGGAATTGTCGAAATATTCTCCCTTGAGTCCTTGTTCTTTCGAAGCCACTGCGGGATGCAACGCGGTGCGCGGAACCACAACCGGAAGTTCCTCGACGTAGCCTGATCCCTGGGCGTAGGCGACGGTGGCTTTGCCGCGCAGCGCTTCTTCGATGCCGTCCAACGGCAGGGATGGGTGCGACGGGATCGCGTTGTAATTGCCTTCAATCGCGGGCAGCGATGCCGCGTTCGGTCCGATGACAGCGATGCGTTTGAGGCCGGGCTTGAGCGGCAGAGTGCCATCGTTCTTGAGCAGGACGATGGCTTCGTGGGCGGTCTTGAGCGCGAGCGCGCGATGCTCGGTGGAGTCGACTTCTGAATACGGAAGCTGGGCGTATCTAACCTCGGCTGGCGGGTCGAAGATACCGAGGCGGAAGCGCGCGGTGAAGAGACGGCGGACGGCCTGGTCAATGTCCGCTTCGGCGATGAGGCGATCGTGGACGGCCTGAACCAGCGACTTGTATTCGTCGCCGCAACTGGTATCGGTCCCGGCTTTCACGGCGATGGCGCTGGCGTGCGCGGCGTCTGGCGAGAAATGATGACCGTGGGCGGAATAGAAATCGCTGATGGCGCCGCAGTCAGAGGTGACGAAGCCCTGGAAGTTCCAGTCCTTGCGCAGGTGCTGCTCAAGAAGCATGGTGTTCGCGCAGGCGGGAACGCCGTCGATGGCGTTGTAGGCGCACATGGCGGAGTCGGCGTGGCTTTCGGTGATGGTGGCGCGGAATGCGGGAGTGTAGGTGTCCTCAAGATCGTGCGGGGTGGCGTCGACGTTGAATTCGTGGCGTTGCGACTCGGGGCCGCTGTGCACGGCGAAATGCTTGGGAGTCGCGATGGTGCGGAAATACTTTGGGTCATCGCCCTGCAGGCCGTTGACGAAGGCGACCCCCATGCGGCTGGTAAGGAACGGATCTTCGCCGTACGTCTCCTGGCCGCGGCCCCAGCGGGGGTCGCGGAAGATGTTGATGTTCGGCGACCAGATGGTGAGGCCGAAGAATATGCTGTGGAGGTTGTCGCGCGTGGCCTGGTTGTATTTCGCGCGGGCTTCCGTCGAGACCACGGTCCCGACCTGACGCTGCAGGTCGGTGTCCCATGTGGCGGCCAGGCCAATGGCCTGGGGAAACAGGGTCGCGTAGCCGGAGCGGGCGATGCCGTGCAGGCCTTCGCTCCAGTAGTCGTATTCAGGAACGCCGAGGCGGGGAATGGCGGCGGCGTGGTTTTCCATCTGCGAGACTTTTTCTTCGAGGGTCATCGCGGAGACGAGGGCGTCGACGCGCTTGTCGAGGGGCTGCGATGGGTCGGACCAGGGTTGCTTTGGTGCGGGGGCGGCGGATTGGGCGAAGATTGCCGGGACAATTCCGGCGCAGAGGATGGCGATCAAGGTCGCAAGGCAGCGCTTCCGATTCACGAACACGGCGTGACTCCTTTTATGGGCGGGGGAATTCTCTCACATCACGACGCCGGTGGGGCAAGCGAAGGTCTGACTCAGTCATCGAGAAGCATCCCTCTTTTAGCGACGCCGTTTCGCTGCTCCTGCCGGATGCGCCTCGTGCTGGCGCCACCCTCGAAATACCTCGCCCCCCGCTCTCCCAAACATGCGAAAATGAGTCGAAACTTAATGCAGGCCCCATCCGTTATCTAATTGTTCCGGGGCCGCTGTTTTCGGGCCACCCAAGGAGGTGCCGTCATGGGGCGCCACTCTCAGTTCCTGATCTCCCACCCGAAGTCCCTCTTTAACTTCCTGCTCTCGCTCGCCGCGATCCTCCTCGCCACTGCCGCCGCGCGCGCTCAGGACACCACTCCGCCTGCCCCACCCCCCGACGCGGCGTCCACTGCCCCCGACAGCCAAACCCAGAGCCAGGTCCGCGCGGTCCGCCTCAGCGACGTCGAAGGCAAGGTCCAGATCCTTCAGGGCGACCAGGTAGCCTTCGACCAGGCCGAGCCCAACATGCCCGCCGTTGAAGGCATGCGCCTCGTCACCGGTGACAATGGCCGCCTCGAAATCCAATTCGAAGATGGCAGCGTCGCGCGCGTCACACCCAACAGCTCCATCCGCCTCACCGAGCTCCGCCGCAACGCCGACGGCAGCACCGTCACCCAGATAGACGCCCTCACCGGTCTTAGCTACTACGAGCTCAACAACCGCGGCGGCCAGTACAGCGTGCACTTCGGCGCCGATAACGTGACTCCCGTCCAGGATGCCGTCTTCCGCGTCGCGCTGGACACCGCGCCCTCGCAGCTGGCAGTCATGCACGGCGCCGTCCACGTCGACGATGGCCAGGGCCTGTCCCTCGACGTACATCCCAGCCAAACCTTCCAAACTGATCCCCAGCAGCCCGGCGAATTCACCGTCGCCCAGGCCATCAGCGCTGACTCCTGGGATCAGTGGAACTCCGATCGCGATCAGGCGCTCGCCCAACTCGGATCCAATCAGACCACCGCCCGCGCCAGCTCCGGCAATCCCGACAACCCTGCGTGGAATGACCTCGATGCCTACGGCGACTGGTACAACCTCCCGGGCTATGGCCAGGTCTGGTCCCCGTCCGGCGTCGGCTCCGGCTGGGACCCCTTCGGCAGCGGCGCGTGGGGCTTCTATCCCGGCTTCGGATACACCTGGATCTCCGGCTACCCCTGGGGCTGGTGGCCCTATCACTGCGGCGCGTGGCAGTACCTGGACGGATGGGGCTGGATCTGGATTCCCGGCAACTGCGGCTACGGCTTCTACGGGTCAGGCTGGTATCCCTACTCGACTGTATGGAAAGTACCTCCGGGCTATCTGCTGCCCCAGCGCCCGCGCGGCCGGCCCATCAACCCGCGGCCCGGTCAGCCGCAGCCGGAGAAGCTCATCGCCGTCAATCGCGGCTCGCAGTTCTCCGCTCCCTTCCACTTCCAGAATGGAGTCAAGCCTGATCCGCGCCCGTTGACCTTTGAAGGCCGCACCGTCGCTCCCCTCGACGCCGGCATTCACCCGCTCCAGCGCGGTCCCATGGGCGAAAGCTTCACCGCCGCCCTGGTCCGCACTCATCCGGAGATGGGGCCGACGCTCTCACGCTCGACCGGTGAATCCGCCCAGCGCAGCACCTATACTCCGGCCATCCTCGGAGGGGCCCGGACCTTCGGCGCACCATCAACCTTTAGCGCCTCGCGCGCCGGCGGGTACTCCGGCTCTTCCGCCGGAGCCCACGGCTCCTTCAGCTCCGGTGGCGGCGCCTCGCACGGTGGTGGAGTCAGCGGTAGTGCAGCAAGTAGCGGCGGAGGCCACGCCGGGGGCGGCAGCGTCAGCTCTGGTGGCGGAAGCGCAGCCAGCGCCGCAGCCGCTGCCAGCAGCGCCCATCACTGATGCTGATTCTTCGCCTGGAAAGACAGGGCGGTCTGGTCATCCACGAACCTGACCGCCCCGAACCGGCCCCTTGCTCATTCACCAACGGATCCTGCCCTGAGTGAATGGGAGTCAGCTGGGCGAGTTGAGCCGGGCCTGGCTACGCAAGAAAGCATGCGGCCCCATCGGGCAACGATCACCTCTACTCGACCGTGATGGTAAACGTCTCTGCGTTCTCCACTCCAGCAGGGTTCCTGTAAACAGCCATATAGACATTCGTACCCGCGCTCAGCGGAATACCGTCGATCTCCCGCGCAGTGGACGTGAACCCGTCAGGCCCGCTCCAGCTCCACGTGCCCCCGCTCACCGGCTGCGGCGCAAGATTCACTGTGCTGCCGGCGGCCACGGTCACGTTGTTCGTCTCCTGCCATGCCCCACCGTTCACCTCCAGATAAGGCACAATCGGCGTGGGGGCAAGCGTGATCGTGAACACCTGCACGCTGTTCAGTCCAGCTGGACTTGTGTAAACCACGGCCCAAACTTGTGGAACGCCCCAGTAGATACCGGGATAACTCATCGGGGACGCGCTGATCACCCGCGAAGTAGACGTGATTCCGTTGGGATCGATCCAGCTCCAGCTGCCGCCAGTCAGCGGCGCCGGACCGAGGTTCACCGTATCGCCATAGTTCACCGTGAGACTCGAAACCTGCTGCCAGGCTCCGCCGTCCTGCTGGAGATCCTGGATATACGGGACAATCGGGTTGGGTCCGACCGTGAAAGTAAACGCCTGTGTGCTCGTCAGGCCTATGGAATTAACGTAAGTAAGCACATAGGTACCGGTCGTCAATGGCAGCGGAGGACTAAACAAAGACCATCCGTAGCGAGTTGTGGTGAACCCGTTGGGGCCGGTCCACGTGTATAGGGCCCATTCGTCGTCAATGCCAGTCACGTTAATGAGCACGGTGTCGGTGGCCTTCACCTGGACACTGGATATCGTTAAATAGGGTCCGGAGTCGATTGAAATACCGTACTTCAGGACGGTGGGGTTGACCGTGATCGTGAATGCCTGGGTACTGGCCACTCCTCCGGCATCCGTAAACGTGGCCTCATAAATTGTGGTGGCCGAAGTCAGGGTAACCGCGTCGATCTCGCGTGCCGTCGACGTGAACCCATTGGGTCCGGTCCAGCACCAGGTACCTCCGCTGACCGGCTGCGGCGCAAGATTCACAGTGTCGCCATAGTTCACTGTCACGCGGGCAACATTCTGCCAGGATCCCCCGTTCACCTGTACATACGGGACGATTTGGGCCGGCTCGCCCGTACCGCTCAGACCGATCGTCTGCCGCGCGTGCTTCACGTTCAGATTGTCGTCCGTCAGCACCACCCCCCCGCTGATCGAGCCGGTGGTCGTCGGAATGAAGTCCACGGCCAGCTCGCAACTGTCGCCCGCCGGCAGCATCCCCGCCGGAGAAGAAGCCAGCACCTCCGGACACGTAGTCGACGAGTCGAGCGTGAAATTGGCTGAGACGCTGGGATTCTCGCCCGTCCACGGAATGGGGAACCTCAGCGGCGCGTTCCCAATGTTTCGCAGTGCCACCGTCTGCGGGCTGTCCGTGCTTTCCACGCCGATGCCGTTCGTCTTTGCAAAAATCAGGCTGGGCGCAGCGGCAAGATTCAGCTCTGTCACCGTGGTGCCGCCATCGGCGACATAAACATTGCCGCCCCCATCCACTGCCACGCCATCCGGAGCAATTCCCCCGCCGACCAGCGTCGTCACGCAAGCAGAGGAAGTGCAGCCAGGGGGCATCACCTTCACCTCGTAGTTTTGGGTATCGGCGACATAAACGTTGCCGCCTCCGTCTACCGCCACGCCAAAGGGAAAGTAGAAGCCTCCCCCCAGCGACGTCACGCAACTGGCGGAAGCGCATCCCGGGGGCATCTCCTTCACCGCATCGTTTACGGAATCGGCGACATAGACATTGCCACTCCCGTCCACCGCCACGCCCCACGGCTGGCTGAAGCCCCCGCCCAGCGTCTTCACGCAAGTGAAGGAAGTGCAGCCTGGAGGCATCTCCTTCACTGCGTCGTTGTAGGCATCGCTGACATAAACGTTCCCGCTTCCGTCTACCGCAACGCCCGCGGGATAGCCAAAGCCCCCGCCCAGCGACGTCACGCAGCTCGCGGACGCGCACCCAGGCGGCATCTCTTTCACTCCGTCGTCGGCATCCGCGACATAGACGTTCCCGCTCCCATCCACCGCCACGCCCACCGGTTCGCCAAAGCCTCCTCCCAACGACGTCACGCAACTCGCGGACGCACACCCAGGCGGCATCTCTTTCACTCCGTCGTAGGCATCCGCGACATAGACCTTCCCGCTCCCGTCCACCGCCACAGCGGCGGGAGAGAAGCCGCCCCCGAGCGTGGTCTGCGTGGTTGGGCCAAACGCCAGCTGTGGCCCTTTGCCTTCGCCGTAGATATACATAGTCGCGATCACTCCGCTGTCATCGCTCAATTCCACCGCGCCATACCGCGCGCCAGCGTACTTCGGCGCAAACGTCACATTTACCGTGCATCTGTCCCTTCTGCGGTACCGGTGACCGGACCCGTTGGTTTCGCAACTCCCTCCGCCCGCATCGATAAAATCCAGCCCCGTCGCGCCCTGGGTCAGGACCGATGTTTTGACGACGTCCTTGTCATCGGCATGGAAGGTGAAGGTCAGCGTCAGCGCCCGCCCCGTAACTCCCAATCTAACCTCACCGAAGTTCACAGAGGGCTGAATCTCCCCTCCCGGAACCGCGGGGTTCACGCCCCCCGGTGTGATCTCCTTTAACCCTTCAACCCCGGTGACATAGATATCGCCGCTCAAGTCCACCGCCACACCATTGGACCCCGCGAAGCAGCAGCCCGGCGAGGTCATGCAACCGGAGGAGTCGCAGCCCGGTGCCATAACTCTGACCTCGTTATTGCCACCGAGATAAATGTTTCCGCTCTCGTCCACCGCGATCCCGGCAGGATCAGTGACGCCGCCAGCCAGCGTCGCCACACAGGCAGATGAGGCGCAGCCTGCCGGCATCTCCTTTACCGCGTTGTTCCCCGTGTCGGAGACATAGACGTTTCCAATCCCGTCCACCGCCACGCCGAAAGGCCCGTTGAAACCGCCCCCCAGGGTCGCGACACAACCGGCGGAAGCGCAGGCAGCCGGCATCTCTTTCACCGCGTTGTTACCGGTGTCGGCCACATAAACATTCCCGTTCACGTCCACCGCCACGCCATAAGGACCTTTGAAGCCGCCCCCCAGCGTCGTGACACAGCTGGCGGAAGCGCAGCCCGGCGGCACTTCCTTCACGGCGTTGTGATCGGTATCTGCGACATAGACGTTTCCGCTCCGGTCCACCGCCACGCCAAAGGGGTCTTCGAACCCGCTCCCCACTGCCGTAATGACGCAACTGCCTGAAGCGCAGTCGGACCCTTTGAGCACTCCACCGCCGTACTTGGAAATCCAGCTGACATAGAGGTTGCCGCTTCCGTCGACCGCCACGCCGACGGGGTCTTCGAACTGATCGAGGGTCTTGACGGTCTGCGCCTCCAGCGGGCACAAACCCACCCCGCCCATCACCACGGCTCCCAGCCAGATAGCTTGCGAAACATGCCGCCGCGCAAAAACCGCTCTCTTGCGGGGTCCACGGCTTTCACGACCTGCTGAAAAGCCGGGTCTTGTATCACGGCCCGGACGACCTGCAGGTAAGCCTGAGTTAGCTTCGAAACTCAAAAGGGATCCGAGGAAACAGAAACCGCCTGGAAAGGTCACCGGGTAACTCCTTGGCAGAAAGTCGCCACTCCCACGTCAGGCAGGAGAGGCTCATCGGAAGATCAATTCAGCCGCCGCCTTGGGGGCGCAACAGCGACATATCGATCCAGGGCCCATTTGGATGATGGTTCAGAACCGGCCTCAGAAAGGCTCACATCGAACTCCAAACTCGAACCGATAAAGGATGCCGCTAAATGTAAGGAGAAAAGATAACTCAACCGATACTCCGCGAGATAAAGGAAGTCAATCGGAAAATCCGCCATGGGCGCTTTTTCCCTGAACACTGGCTGAACCTGTTCTTCCGGCTTGTGCTCTGAAGTTACACATGCCCGGAACAGAAGTAATTCGCATCTGGCACGAAAGTAGGCAGGTTAGGGCCTCAGGCCTTCGAATATTTCCGCACCCGGCGAATCTCCATCAGCGCCTTTGGCGGCGCCTCGCACGGTAGCGGTGAATCCCGCAGTGCGCTCATCGCCGAGCACGACCGCAGGCCGGTTCACAGGCCGCCCCACCCTCCCCCACCCGGAGTCTCGATCCGCACCACGTCCCCCGCCTCAACCTCGAAACTGCATTTCCCCGGCAACTCGATCTCCTCGCCCGTCGCGCCTCTTCTCAACACCGCCCGTCCCGCCGCGCCGTCTTCCCCTCCCTCCAATCCCCACGGCCGAAGCTTCCGCCGATCCGCGAGCAACGTCACCTGCGCCGGCGCCAACAGCTCAATCTCGCGAACCAGCCCGTCGCCGCCACGAAATTTCCCGCCCCCGCCCGAACCATTCCGGTACGAGTACCGCCGAACTCGAAACGGATACGCATACTCCAGCGCCTCCACCGGCGTATTCAGCGAATTCGTCATGTGCGTCTGTACGCCCGAAATTCCGTCCAGCCCAGGGCGCGCTCCCATGCCACCCGCTGCCGTTTCGTAATAAGTAAACGGCTGCCCGGTCCGCGGATCGATCCCGCCAATCGTCAGATTGCTCATCGTTCCCGCGCTTGCCGCCGGCACCCGATCCGGAATCGCCTGCGCCAACGCCCGCAGCAGCACATCCACGATCCGCTGCGACGTCTCCACATTTCCGCCCGCCACCGGCGCCGGCGATCGTGCATCGACAATGCTTCCCGCCACCGTCGTCAACGTCAGCGGTCGTAAAATCCCGGCCGTCGCCGGAGCGTCCCGCCCCAGCAAACAACGCAGCACATAGAAGCACGCCGACAGCGTGATGGCCCGCACCGCATTCACGCTTCCCCTTACCTGCGGCGCCGAACCCGTGAAGTCGACCGCCATCGCTCCCGCATCCGGATCGATCCCAATCCGCACACAGATCCTGATCGGCGCATCGTCGATCCCGTCATCGTCCAGCCAGTCCTCCGCCGTGTACTCGCCCGCCGGCATCCGCCGCAGCTCCGCCCGCACCAGCCGTTCCGAGTAATCCAGCAGATAGTCCGTGAGACTCCGCAATCGACCCGCGCCATATTTCCCCACCAATTCAAGAACCCGCTGCTTCCCCACTCTGCAGGCTCCGATCTGCGCCGCCAGGTCGCCCTCCCGCTCTCTCGGCGTCCGCACGTTCAGCAGGATCAGGTCCAGCATCTCGCGGTCAATCGCCCCTCCCCGCACGATGCGCACCGGAGGAATCCGCAGCCCTTCCTCGAAAATCTCTCTCGCCGGCCCCATCGAGCCAGGAAACGATCCGCCCACATCCGCATGGTGCGCCCGCGTCGATACATAGAACCCAGGCGACGCCGCTCCGGGCAGAAAAACCGGCAGCACCATCGTGATGTCGGGCAGATGCGTTCCCCCGCATAAGGGTCGTTCAGCACCGCAACGTCTCCCGGCGCAAAGTCGATCGCAGCGACCGCTGCCTCCACCGACATCGGCATCGACCCCAGATGCACCGGCATGTGATCGCCCATCGCAATCACTCGCGCCTCTCCATCAAAGAGCGCGCACGAATAGTCCCGCCGCTCCTTGATATTCGGCGACAGCGCCGTGCGCCGCAGCGCCGCTCCCATCTCCTCCGCAATGGAGTGAACCGCGCTGCGGAAAATGGCCAGCTCGACCGCGTCCGCGTTCATGCCCTCTGCTCTCCAACCGCAATCACCAGGTTTTCGAACGCATCGACCGTGGCTCGGCACCCAGGCGGCACAATCGTCGCAGATGTGTATTCCGTAATCATCGCCGGCCCCTCGATCACATCGCCGGCACGAAGCCGTTCGCGCCGATACAAACGCGAATCCAAAAATTCTCCGTCAAAGAAAATCTTCCGCTCCCCATCCAAAGCCGCGCTCCCGTCTCCAGACCTCATCTCGTGCGGCCGGGGAGTGTACGGCTCACCCGCAGCCGTCATGCGCAGGCGCAGATCACAATCTGCACCGGCTTCCCGCGATCGCAAAATCCATACCGTTGCCGATGCAACTCGTGAAACTCCTCGATCGAAGTCCTCGGCGATCTTCCGTCCCAGGCAACATTCAGCTCATATCCCTGCCCCGCATACCGCACATCGAGCGAATATTCGGCAACACCCTCAGTCCCTCCGCGACCAACTCCGCGGTGGCCAGTTCTTCGAGCTCCCTGAATTGCGGCGCAAGTTCGCCGATCGCTTCTCCGCCCAGCATCACCGTCCGCGCATGATCCCGCACCACATCCGCCAGCAAAATCCCCAGCGCAGACAGCGCCCCGGCATCGTGGGAATCAGCACCGTCGGAATCCGCAGCGCCCGAGCCAGCGAACAGGCATGCACCGGCCCCCCTCCGCCAAAAGCCACCAGCGTGAACTCGCGCGGATCGTACCCCTGTTCGACCGAGATCACCCGGATCGCCTTCTCCATCTCTGTCTCAACCACCCGCACAATGCCCGCCGCAAACTCCTCGAACCGCTCCAAAGACCCCTTCTGCTCCCCCATCAGCTTCCTTGCGCGCTCCGCGTCCAGGCGCACGCTGCCCCCAGGAAGCTCGCCTCGTCCAGCCTTCCCAGCAGCAGATTCGCATCCGTCACCGTCGGCGCCGTTCCGCGCCCAAAACAAATCGGTCCAGGCTCGGCCCCTGCCGACTCCGGCCCCACCCGCAGCATGGCCCCTCATCGAAGCGCGCGATCGAACCGCTCCCGCCCCGGCCGTGTGGATTTCAAGCATCGGCACGCTCACCGGCACGCCCGCCACAACCGACTCCCGCGTTCTCCGCACTCCGCCTCGTGCCGCGTCCGAAAGAAAAACATCCGTCGAGGTCCCGCCCATATCGAACCCGATAATCCGTTCGAAGCCAGCCCAGGCCGCAACCCGGCTCGCGCCCAGCACCCCGCCCGCCGGGCCTGACAGCACGGTCCGGACCGGCTCCTGCGCCGCCAAACGCGCCGATACAAATACACCCGAAGACTGCATCACCGCGAGCGCGCTGCCCTCATGTGCGGCCGAGATCCGCTCCGAGAGCCGCAGCAAATACTCCTGCATCAGCGGCGCAAGAAAGGCATTCACCACCGTCGTCGAAGCCCGCTCGTACTCGCGAAACTCGGCCAGAATGCCGTGCCAAACCGAAACAGGAATACCCAGCCCGCTCAATGCCGCCTCAACCCGCCGCTCCGTTTCAGGATGGGCAAATGAAAACAGCAGCGAAACAGCAATCGCCTTCGCTCCACTCGCGCCCATAGCTTCGGCCACCTCGCGCAACTCGCCATCGCTCGGCGCCCGAAGCACCTTGCCCTCCGCGCTCACCCGCTCCGCTATTCCAAATTGCATTTCCCGCGCCACAAGACGCGCCGGCGCCGCCGCGAACCAGTCATACAAATCGCGCCGCGTCTGCCGCCCGATCGCGATCGTGTCTTCGAATCCCGCCGTGCCCACAAAAGCAACCGGCCCCCCACGCCTCTCCAGCATCGCGTTGGTCCCGATCGTCGTCCCCCGTCCCGAGACCTCGACCGATCCCTGAGTCCCAATGCGCCCAAGAGCATCGAGAACCGAGATGAGAAAGAATAGCGGCATCGAGACACCGCAGAACCCGAAGTTCGCCACCCTCCAGGTAAACGCAATCCGTAAAAGTGCCGCCGGTATCAATTGCTGCACGCAAGGGCTTTGCTCTCGTATCGTGGTATCACGGCGTTCCGTCTTTCTGACTCTAAAGCACCATCGGGACAAACTCGCACGGAACCTGTACGGTTAACCCCGGAGCCATATGAAGATCGGCATCACCTGCTATCCCACCTACGGCGGCAGCGGAGTTGTCGCCACCGAGCTCGGCATCGAGCTCGCCGCCGCCGGCCATCAGGTCCACTTCATCGCCTACTCCCAGCCCTTCCGGTTGCGCGGCCGCCAGCAGGACATCGCCTTCCACGAAGTCCCCGTCTCCAACTACCCGCTCTTCGAATACCCTCCCTACGATTTTAGCCCTCGCCACGCGCATGGCCGAGGTCGCCGCCTATTACGAACTCGACCTCCTCCACGTCCACTACGCCATTCCACACTCCATCTCTGCTTACTTAGCCCGCGAGATGCTCGCCCGACAGCAACGGCGTCTGCCCTTCATCACCACCCTCCATGGAACCGACATCACCCTCGTCGGACTCGACCACTCCTATCTCCCCATCACCCGTTTCGGTATCAACGAGAGCGACGGCGTTACCGCCATCTCCGGCTATCTCCGCGATAAAACCATTCAGGAGTTCCATCCCCAGGAATACATCCACGTGATTCCGAATTTCGTGAACTGCGATGTCTATAAGCCGCTCTCTCAAGAAGAGCGCACCGCCGGCCGCGCCCGCTATGCTGACCCAGGCAAAAAAATTCTCGTCCACCTCTCCAACTTTCGGCCCGTCAAGCGCACCGCCGACGTCGTCCGCATCTTCGCCCGCGTTGTTCGCGAGCTGCCGGCCCGCCTGCTCATGATCGGTGACGGCCCGGATCGCTCTGCTGCCGGAATGGATCGCCCACCGCAAGGGAATTCAGGACCGCGTCCACTTCCTCGGCAAGCAAAGCAGCGTCTCTGAAATTCTGCCCCTCGCCGACCTCCTCCTCATGCCGAGCGAACTCGAATCCTTCGGCCTCGCCGCCCTCGAAGCCATCGGCCTGCCGCGTTCCCACCATCGCTACCCACGTCGGCGGCGTGCCGGAGCTCATCGACGATGGTGTCAGCGGCCACCTTTGTCCGTCGGCGATGTCGACGGCATGGCCGCTGCCGCCATTGAGCTGCTAAGCGACCCCGAACGCTATCTTGCCATGGCCGAAGCCGCCCGCCACACCGCTCAGACCCGCTATTGCGCCTCAAAAATCGTCCCGCTCTATGAGCGATTCTATGAGGACGTATTGAGCGAGTACGGAGCCTGGCGGGCCTGAGCGTCGCATCGCCTTCCTCCCCGTCTGCCCGTCCCCGCCCCGGCCTGCCGCTGATGCGTCGCCACACCTAATGAATCATATTGATGGTTTCCTGCGAGATCGTGTCGAAGGTGGTGATCGCCTTCGAGCTCGCCTCGAAGGACTGCTGCGCGACGATCAGATCGGAAAATTCCGTCGAGATGTCAACGTTGGATTGCTCCAGAGCCTGGTCCTGAATCGTAGCCAGATCCCGCAGACCCCGCCACCCCAACGCTCGCGTCGCCCAGATCCCAGCGTCGTCCTGTAATTGTTGCCCGCGACGATCGTCATTCCCTGCTGATTCGTGACATTGGCCAGCGCCAGTTGCCCCACCGCCGTGGTCTGCCCGTTGCTGAACTGGGCCGAGACCACACCATCCGAATCGATCGTGAATCCGCTGTACTGGCCGCTCGCATAACCGTTCTGCGTGGTCGCTGAAACCGCCGACGCCGAAGCCACCTGCGTGATGTTCGGCTGGTTGTTGGATCCCATAATGTCCCAGGTGATGCCCAGCCCGTTCGAGCCATCCGCCAGTCCGGCGAAGGTGATCCCGCTCACATTCGCGGACGGTGAGATCAGATTCCCGTTTCCATCGAAGGTCAGCGTTCCCGTGTTGTTCGTCGCCACCGGATCCTGCACCACGTTGCCCGAGGCGCTGAAGGCGCTCGTCCCGGCGATGCTCAGGCTGTTGCCGCTGCCCGTGACCGTAACGCCGGTGATGCCGGCCGCCGTCAAAGCCGTGTTCAGAGCCGTCGCATAC
>CAWHOU010000045.1:0-74434 GCA_963831055.1 uncultured Acidobacteriaceae bacterium
CAAAACGCTTGTTTGGATTAACGGCGCTGAACGATCAGATCGCAGCGGGTGCGTTTATGTGGGTGGGGGGATCGACGGTGTTCCTGGTCCCGGCCATGATGATCACGGTTCAGATGCTTTCCCCGCGAAAAGAGCGGTGGACTGCGGCAGGCATGGCAGCCGCGCATCGGTAAGGAGAAATGATGGTGCTGCGTTGACGTTGACGGTCCCGGCGGTCAGGGCTTTGTTGCGAGGATCAGCGGGGACGGGCCCGGGGCATCGAGCAGACGCGGGTTGGTGAACCCTGCTTCCTCCAGCCACGCGCCGATCTCTTCAAAGGACCAGGTATTGCCGTCCGTCGTATTGACGAGCATGTTGACGGCGAAGAAGAGGGCGTTGGGCGGGCCGGTTCTCTCTTTATTGACCAGGAACTCCTGAACGGCGATGGTACCGCCGCTGGCCAGAGCATTGAAAGTCTTCGCGAGGAGCTTGCGGCTGAGCGCCTCGCCTTCGCTGTGGAGTATGTGCCCGAGCGTCGCGAGCGCGTATCCGGAGCCGAAGTCGGCATCGTGGAGGTCGCCCTCGACGAAGGAGAAGCGGTCGGATAATCCGAAACCGGCGGACGTTTTCTTCGTGATGGGGATGACTTCCGGCCAGTCGACGGCGGTGACATGGACGCGCGGCGAGCTTTGCGCGATGGCAATGCCCCAGACGCCGGACCCTGCGGCGAGGTCGAGGACCTTGACCGGCGCGCCAACGCTCCCAAAGTTCATCTCGGCGGCCAAAGTTTGGGCGGCGGGGTAGCTCATGGGGAAGATGTCGAGGACGAAGTCGTGGAAGAACTCGGCGCCGGCCTGCTCCGTGTTCACCGGCGATACAGGCTTGCCGGTGGCGACGACTTCGTTAAGGTGCAGCCAGCGGGGAATGAGCTGTTCGCTGCAGTGTTTGATGACGCCGCCCTGGAAGGATGGCTTGGTGCTGACCAGGAAGGCGCTGCTTTCAGGGGTGAGGGCGTAGCGGCCCTGCGCGTCTTTGGAAAGGAAGTTGAGGCTGACGAGGACATTCATGATCGCAGTGAGGCCGCGCGCGGAAGCACCGGTGGCTTTTTCGACTTCCCGAATGTTTTTGGGGCCGCCGTCGAGTACGTCGAAAACGCGGTGGCGAATCGCCGCCTCAAGCACGAGGGGCGGAACGTAGCCCCAGGCCATTTGCATAATGCGTTCGGGGGTCACCTGCACGTCAGTTGCGGTCGCCATAGGTATTGCCTCATCTCCCGGATCACCAGGATCTTCGTCGCTCTCGGATAGGAAGCGGAGGGGGAACGGCCCGAGTGTAGCAGCTTGAGGCCGGAGTTTGAGCCAAAAAGAACGGGCTGGCTGCCAGGGGCCAGCCCGTTTGGGGGAGGAGCCTGCGTAACGGAGTCTTTGTCCGTCTCGTCTGAAAGTTTCACAGGGCCGCGGAGGGTAATCCCGTGCTTGTTGTACGCGGCGGGGGTAGAATTCGGATTGTCGAAAAAAGAACGTGAAGAGAGCCTCCGTCAGCATCCAAGCCAGCGCCGGACCTTTCCAGGCCGCATTCGAAAACAGCGAGGCTTTCTCTTTGCCGCTCGACTCCGCCGTGCATAGCAATCCATTGCCGCAAGCAAATGCGTACCTCAATCGAAGCCGAAGCGAGGCGCCATGACTGCTTCCATGCAGCCGGTTCCGGACTCGGCGTTAGTCGAGCGAATCATGGCGGGTGACGAAAGCGCGCTGGCCGCTCTCTACGATCGTTATGCGGGCATGCTGTTTGCGATGCTCGTGCGTATCCTGAGGGATACAGGTGCGGCGGAAGAAATTCTGCAGGATCTTTTCCTGCAGCTATGGCGGGGAGCTGCGCGGTTCGATGCGAACCGCGGTTCCATGGCCGCCTGGCTGTTGGTGATCGGGCGCAATCGCGCTATTTCGCGGCTGCGCGGACGGGAGCGCCGGGAGATCCTCGAGGATCCCCAGGAATTTTCTTTCGAATCTCTCCCGTCCTCCGGCAATCTTGAAGACGAGGCGTCGAGAATGCAGTTGATGGGACGGCTCAAAGTCGGTTTGGCCACACTGCCGGCCGAACAGAGGGAAGCTTTGGAGCTGGCTTATTTTGAAGGGATGACACAGACGGAGATTGCGGCGAAAACAGGCAGTCCGTTAGGCACGGTGAAGTCGAGAGTACGCGCCGCGATGCAAACGCTGAAACAGTATTTCGATGACGGAACAACACGCCAACCCGGAAGACTCTGACCTCTACGCGCTGGGCGCGCTCGATGGTCAGGAGCTGCAAGCCTTCGAGGCACACGTGCGCTCGTGCTCGAAGTGCGCGCAGGAGGTTGAAGCTGCGCGCCGGCAGGTGACGCTGCTGGGGCTGGCCGCGCCTGCGGCCGCTCCGCCGCCCTCGGTGAAGGAATCCCTGATGCGGCGGGTGCGGGCGGAGCGGGTTCCGGAGATGCCGTGGACGGTGCGACGGCAGGAAGCGGCGAAGCCGGTGCGGGTGAGCAGCTTCGCATGGTTGACACCAGCCTTTGGTACAGCGGCGGTCTTCTTCGCGGCACTGGCGGCGTTGATCTGGATGAAGGATCTGCGTGACAGCAAGCAGATCGAAAATCTGCAGGCGCAACTGGCGGTGGCGCAGGCGCAGTCGGTCCAGATTGCGAAGGCCGCGGCGGACGCGGACCAGCTGGTGGGCAGCGCGGGCACTATGCGGGTGGCGCTGGCGCAGCAGCCTGGGGGGCCTTCGGCGCGGGCCGGGGTTCTGTACAACGCGCGCATGGGAGCGGTGATGTATGCGGGCGAGATGCCGCCGGCACCGGCCGGCAAGAGCTATCAGCTGTGGCTGGTACCGGCCTCGGGTGCGCCCGTGAGCCTGGGCGTGTTTTCCGTGACGGATCCGAGCATGCCGATGAGCGCCCATGTGCCGCCGGGAATGGTGGCCAAGGCCTTCGCTGTGACCCTTGAGCCGCAGGGCGGAATGCCACAGCCGACCGGCCCGAAGGTACTGGTCGGCGTGGTTAGCTGAGGCGGCCAGGCGCCCGCTCTCCGGTAAACTCGGGTTGTATGCCTTCCAGTTCGAATTCGGGCCAGTGGAGCGGGTCGAATATCCGCGAGATGTTCCTGAAGTTCTTTGAGACGAAGGGGCACCGCCGTGTGCACTCGTCTTCTCTGGTGCCTGCCAACGATCCCACGCTGCTGTTTACGAATGCGGGGATGAATCAATTCAAAGATGTGTTTCTGGGGCTGGAGAAGCGGGACTACTCGCGCGCGACGACCTCGCAGAAGTGTGTGCGGGCGGGCGGGAAGCACAACGATCTCGAAAATGTGGGATTCACGCGGCGCCACCATACCTTCTTCGAGATGCTGGGGAATTTCAGCTTCGGGGACTACTTCAAGAAGGATGCGATTGCCTACGCGTGGGAGCTGGTGACGTCGCCGGAGTGGTTTGGGATTCCGAAGGACCGGCTGTACGTGACGATTTTCGAGGGGGACGCGGAGGTTCCGCGGGACGACGAGGCGGAGCGGCTGTGGATGGAGGTAGGCGTTCCGAAGGAGCGCATCTTTACTTATGGCCGCAAGGACAACTTCTGGCAGATGGGCGAGACAGGGCCGTGCGGGCCATGCTCGGAGATTTTTTACGACATGGGGATGGAGGCCGCGGAGACTCCGGGGGTGGATCGGCCGTTTGGCGAGGACGATGCGCGGTATGTGGAGATTTGGAATTTGGTTTTTATGCAGTTTGACCGGGCCGCGGTGACAGATGCGAAGGGCGCGGTGATGGACTACAAGCTGACTCCGCTGCCGAAGCCTTCGATTGATACAGGGATGGGTTTGGAGCGGGTGGCTGCGGTTTTGCAGGGGGTGGTGAGCAATTTTGAGACGGATTTGTTTGTGCCGTTGATTAAGAGGGCGGCGGAGTTGTGCGAGAAGTCCTCAGTCCCCAGGCTCCAGTTCCGGCCCAGTCCCGAGTCCAGTCCAGTTTCCGGTTTCCAGTCCCCGGAAAAGGGCGATGATCGCGCGGCGGCTTCGCTGCGGATTATTGCGGATCATGCTCGCGCTTCGACGTTCTTGATTGGCGATGGGGTGCAGCCTTCGAATGAAGGGCGCGGGTACGTGCTGCGGAAGATCTTGCGGCGCGGGATTCGGCATGGGCGGTTGCTGGGGCAGGAGAAGCCGTTCATGTACCAGATGGTCTATGCGGTGCCGGGATGAGATGGCGGGTGCTTATCCGGAATTGAAGGAGAGCGCGGATCGCGTGGCGAAGGTGGTGGAGGCGGAGGAGCGGCAGTTTGCTCGGGTGCTGGAGAGTGAGTGCGAAGAAATTGGACCGAGCGCTCACCTTCGCGATGATGGAATCTATTCAGCGATATTTCCGATTTTGCGTTTGGCCTGGGTGAAATGTCTCCAGATATCTGGAATGCCTATGAGACGGGGGGCGAGGAAGAGGTAGAACCCGCAATTCGAAGGATATATCCACCGCCCGTATCGGATGTCTTGGTTAAGCATTGGAACGAGCTTAGGGGAAAGCCCGCTACCTTGAGCGGTAAGCGCGCTTTCCATCTCTACGAAACCTACGGCCTGCCCCTCGATTTCATGATGGATGCTGCGCGGGATGCGGGCATTCAATTCGATCTCGAGGGATTCGAGGCGGCTCGGGCGGAGGAGCAGGCTCGGGCGCGCGCTTCGTGGAAAGGCGGCTCGCAGAAGTCCGCCAGCCCGGCGTTTCGCGATTTGCCGAAGACGACTTTCGAGGGCTATCGACAGCTCCGGGTCGACGGAGCCGAGGTGCTTGCCATCGTTAAAGACGGGCTGGGCGTTCCGGCGGCCATTGCGGGCGATGCCGTCGAGATCGTGCTGGACCGGACGAGCTTCTACGCCGATTCCGGTGGGCAGATTGGCGATACGGGCTGGCTGATGTCGGACGATCACAACTCAGTCATCGCCGATGTGAGCGGATGCACGAAGCCGGTGCAGGGCGTCTTCGCGCATCGCGCGATTTTGCGGCAACCGGTGAAGCTGGGCGACCGCGTGGACACGGTCGTCGATGCGAACTTCCGCAACGCGACGCGGCGGAATCATACGGCGACCCACCTTCTGCACGCAGCTTTGCGCGAGGTGTTGGGTACGCATGTAAAACAAGCAGGATCGCTGGTCGAACCGAACCGGCTTCGCTTCGATTTTTCGCACTTTGCGGGGATTGCCGACGAGGAGATGCAGGACATCGAGGACATCATCAACAAGCAGACCCTCGGCAACACGAAAGTGGAGACGCTCGAGGATGTGCCGATTGACGTCGCGGTGAACGAATATCACGCGATGGCGCTCTTCGGCGAGAAGTACGGCGAGCGAGTGCGGGTGGTGAAGATTGGCGACTTCTCCACGGAGCTGTGCGGGGGCACGCACACGGGCGCGACGGGCGAGATTGGGGTGGTGAAGCTGCTGGGCGAGGGGTCGGTGTCGTCGGGCGTGCGGAGGGTGGAGGCGGTGACGGGGCTGGGAGCGCTGAATGAATTCCGCAAGGATTTTCAGGTGGCGCAGGTTGCTTCGCAGTTGTCTCCGAATGCGGAGTGGCGCCCGCGGATGCTTTGCGGCAGCGGCTTGCAGCTCAGGAAGACGAGCTGAAGAAGCTCCGCCGCGAGCTGGATGAGGCCCGGATGAAGTCAGCGGCGACCAGGGTTTCAGGGGCAACAGATCAGGCGGTCGAGGTTGCCGGATTCAAAGTACTCTCGCAGCGAGTCGACGGGCTGGATCGCGGACAGATGCGGACGCTGGTCGATAATCTCCGGAACAAACTGGGTTCGGGGGTGGTGGTGCTGGGCGGTGCGCAGGATGAGGGGAAAGTCTCACTAATTGTCGGCGTCACCAAAGACCTGACGGACAAGGTGCAGGCGGGGAAGATCGTCGGCCAGATCGCAAAGTTGGTTGGCGGTTCGGGTGGCGGCCGTCCGGACATGGCGGAGGCAGGCGGAAAAGACGCGGGGCAGCTGGATGCGGCGTTGAGGAGCGCGGCGGATGTGGTGAAGGGGATGACTTCAAGCCAGTAGCCAGTAGCCAGTAGCCGGTAGCCGGTAGCCGGTAGCCAGTAGCCGGTAGCGAGTAGCCTTGCGATGCGCGATGTGATGGTTGTCACGGGCATGGAGCACGAGGCGAGGGCTATTATGAATGCTCCGGAAGGCGCTGCCTGAGAGCCGCAGGCGGCGTGGGAGATCCTGAAAATGTGCCTGGCGATTCCTGGCAAGGTCGTGGAAATCTTCTCGAACGAAGGCATGCATATGGCGCGCGTGCAGTTTGGCGGCGTGACGCGCGAGGCTTGCCTGAACTATGTGCCGGAGACGCGGGTGGGCGAGTACGTCCTGGTGCACGTTGGGTTCGCGATCAGCCGCGTGGATGAAGAAGAGGCTCGGCGGACGTATGCGGCGCTGGCGGAGATCGACGCACTGGGCGAGCTGGATTCGCCCTTTGTCGAGGAGACGCCACAGTGAAATACCTCGATGAGTATCGCGATGGCGACATCGCCACAAAGCTGGTGGAGCGGATCAGGCGAGTGCAGACGAAGCCGTGGGTGATCATGGAAGTCTGCGGCGGCCAGACCCATTCGATCGTGAAAAATGGTATCGATCACTTGCTGCCGAAAGGCGTGGAGCTGGTGCACGGCCCTGGCTGCCCGGTCTGCGTGACGCCGCTGGAGATGATCGACAAGGCGCATGCGATTGCCCGGCGGCCAGATGTGATCTTTTGCTCGTTTGGCGACATGCTGCGCGTGCCCGGTTCAGATGGCGATTTGTTCAGCATCAAGTCGCTGGGCGGGGATGTGCGGGTGGTGTATTCGCCACTCGATTGCCTGAAGATTGCGCGGGCGAATCCGGAGAAGCAGGTGGTGTTTTTCGCAATTGGGTTTGAGACGACGGCTCCGGCGAACGCGATGCTGGCGTGGCAGGCGCGCCAGAGCGGGATCAAGAATGTATCGCTGCTGGTTTCGCACGTGCTGGTGCCGCCGGCGATTGAGGCGGTGCTGAGCTCGCCGCTCAATCGCGTGCAGGGATTTCTGGGGCCCGGGCATGTTTGCGCGGTGGTGGGGTATAGCGAATACGAGCCCCTGGCTGCGCGCTTTCATGTGCCGATCGTTGTTACAGGTTTTGAGCCGCTCGATATTCTGGAAGGCGTGCTGATGACGATTGAGCAGCTGGAACAGGGGCGCGCCGAAGTAGAGAACCAGTATTCGCGCATTCTCGACCGTGGCGGTAACCGTCCGGCGCAGGATTTGATCGCGAAGGTATTTGAAGTGAACGACCGCAAGTGGCGCGGCGTGGGGATGATTCCGCGGAGCGGCTTTCAGCTGCGGCAGGATTTCCGTGAATTCGATGCCGAGCGCCGGTTCAGCGTCGAGGCCATCGACACCATGGAGCCGCAAGTGTGCATCGCGGGGCAAATCCTTCAAGGCATCAAAAAGCCGCATGATTGCCCGGCGTTTGGGACCGAATGCACGCCGCAGCATCCGCTGGGAGCGACGATGGTGTCGGCAGAAGGGGCGTGCGCGGCCTATTACGCTTACGGCCGCCACCTGAAGGACGCGGATCTGGTGAGCATCGGGGACGGGCGGCGATGAGCGCGGGCAAAGTGGAAGATGAAGCCGCCGTGCTGGGCCCGTTCGGCTCCTGCCCGCTGCCGATCTTCGAGCATCCGCAGATTGTGCTGGGGCACGGCAGCGGGGGCAAGCTCTCGGCGGAGCTGATTGAGAAGGTCTTCGTCAGCCGCTTCCGGAATGCAACGCTTGAAAAGATGGATGACCAGGCGGTGCTCGAAATTGGCGGCGCACGGCTGGCCTTTACGACGGACTCGTTCGTGGTAACCCCAATCTTTTTTCCCGGTGGAGACATCGGATCGCTGGCGGTGAACGGGACGGTCAACGATCTGGCAATGGGTGGAGCGAAGCCGCTGTATCTGGCGGCGGCGTTCATTCTTGAAGAGGGACTGGCGGCAACGGAGCTGGCGCGCGTGGTGGATTCAATGGCGAGTGCCGCGCAGAGTGCGGGCGTGCAACTGGTGACGGGCGATACGAAGGTCGTGAATCGGGGGAAGGGCGACAAGGTCTTTATTACAACGACGGGGATTGGCCTGGTCGATCGGGGGACGCAGCTTTCGGCGGATCGTGCGCGGCCCGGAGACAAGATTCTGCTGAGCGGGTATATCGGCGATCACGGCATTACGATTCTGTCGCAACGAGAGAACCTGGAGTTTGAAAGCGCGCTCGAGAGCGACTGCGCGGCACTGAATGGGCTGGTCGACGCGATGCTCGATGCGGCTCCGGTTGCGGGTTTTCGCGTGATGCGCGATCCGACACGCGGTGGCGTGGCCACGGTGCTCAATGAGATTGCCGGTCGTTCGCGGGTGGGGATGGTGCTGCGGGAGAGCGCGATTCCGGTGCGGGATGCGGTGCGCGGAGCCTGCGAGTTGCTGGGGCTTGATCCGCTGTATGTGGCGAATGAGGGTAAGTTGGTGGCTATCGTTGCGCCGGAGATTGCGGAAGCGGTTCTGGCAGCGATGAAGAGCCATCCGCTGGGAGCGGAGAGCCGGATCATCGGCGAAGTCGTCGAGCAGCCCGCGGGCATGGTGCTCATGAAAACCTCCGTCGGCGGAACGCGCGTCGTCGACGTCCTGTTCGGGGAGCAGTTGCCGCGGATTTGCTGAGGTCTCAGTCGGCCGGCCAGGTCTCCGATGTGAAGGTCGAAGCCGGCAGGCCCGCCACGTTGAACAGGTTGTTCGTTACAAATCCCATCCACGCATAGCGAACATAGACCGGGTGCGGCATATCTGCCGCAGTTACGATGACCGTCTCGCCGTCAATCCGCGCCTGGGCTGGCACGAAGTGATGATCCTCTCCGGCGACTTCGAACGCATCGATGGGCTGGTTGTGGGAGGTGAGCCCGTGGGCGTGATCGAACCAGACCCGAATGGCCGTGCTGCCGTCGGGCTGCAACTCGATTGTCGCCTGGCGGAAGAGCGGTGAGGCGAAGGGCACATCTTCGCTGTAGACCATGTGGCGGGCTGCCAACGCGAGCCGGTGGCCGACGGTCTGCTTGTCGGGCGGATGAACGTTGTCCGATGAGCCAACGTCGAGGGTGACCGCCATGGCGGTGCTGGCCAGCTGCAGGGTGCGGCGCTGGGCATCGCGTACCTTGCCCCAGTCCTCGCCGGGCGAATTAAAGCTCGAAATCTGCACGAAGAAGAAGGGCAGGTTGCCCTGGGCGAATTGCA
This sequence comes from uncultured Acidobacteriaceae bacterium, assembly GCA_963831055.1. Classification (GTDB taxonomy): domain Bacteria; phylum Acidobacteriota; class Terriglobia; order Terriglobales; family Acidobacteriaceae; genus Palsa-343. The sequence continues at coordinate 9,249 of CAWHOU010000045.1, forward strand.
TCCGCCAATCGCGGATAAGCGACGAGAACAGCGTTGTGTAGTACGGCGCGCGATCATGGCCGGAGTTGGTTTCGCCCTGATACCAGATGAACCCGCGCACGGACATCGGCGTGAAGGGGGAGATCATGCCGTTGTAGAGGCCGGCGGGTGACCACGACGTTTCGTCGGGATGCCAGGGGTGGCGGGGCAGTGGCTTGCCGGCAGCGCCGGCGGCATCATCCTCGGCTTTCTCGGCGGCGATCTGCGCTTTGAGGCTGGTCTGTTCGTCGGCAAAGTGGGAGCGGCTGGCAAAGGCAGGAAGCAGGTCGGGGTGCGTGCCGAGCGTGTCCATCGAAACCCAGGAATCGGCAGGCGTGCCACCCCAGGTGGAGTCGATGAGTCCGACGGGGACGTTTTCCTTCTCGGCAATCTCGCGGCCAAAGAAGTAGGCGACGGCGGAGAAGGCTTTGGCGGTTTCGGGCGTGCAGATGGTCCAGGTGTCAGGGATGTCGTTGACAGGGTAATCGGAGGCCTTGTGGTCGACCAGCAGGAGACGCAGCTTCGGATTTGTTGCGGCGGCGATTTCCTTATCAGCGTCTTTGAGCACCGCGCTGCCGGGAAAACCGCCTAGCGGCATTTCCATGTTCGACTGGCCGGAGGCGAACCAGACATCGCCGACAAGGAGATCGAAGAGGGTGAGGTCGGCGCCGTCACCGCTGATGGTGAGGGTGAATGGCCCGCCGGCTGGCTCGGGAGAGAGCCAGAGGCTCCACGCCCCGAGGGCATCGGTCTGCGCTGGAACGGTTTGCGCGTGGAAGTGCGCGGTGAGATGAGCGCCGGGCGTGGCCCATCCCCAGATGTGGATCGGGCGGTCGCGTTGCAGGACGGCGTGGTCGCTGAGCAGGTGGGGCAGGCGCACATCGGCGCGGAGAACGGCGGAGAACGACAGCAGACAGGAGAGCAGACAGGAGAAGCGGAATAGTTTCACGGCGAGCCTCGGACGGACAAGTCGAATGCTTGGCCGGGATTTTGGCCGTATCGAGTCTACAGGCTGGGAGCGGATTTGGGCGGGGAAACCTGCAATGGAGCCGACCCACTTAAACCGGTGACCTGGCGATTATGAATCGACTCAGGGTTGCTCGGGATACCGGGGGGCTCTCCCAGATGCCATCTGGCAAGCTTCTCACAGGTGATTACTGCGGCCGGGGCCCCTTTAGGAGTCGCCTTTTCGCAGCGACAGATGACTCCTCAATGGACAAGCGCACGCTCAGAAATGCGTGCCCGCGCCGAATTGGGGCATGGCTTAAGCATCCTACGGAGACATTAGGGGACTTATCTGCCAGGGAGTGGAAACGCTGCCGGGGCTACCCTGGCTCGTAATCGTGAGCCCGTTCATCAACCAGATGTAGACCTCGCCGCTGCTGTTCTGCCACAGAATGTCGGCCCTCCCGTCACCGTTGTAATCGCCCACTCCTTGAATGGTCCAGGCGGACGAGACGTTGCCCGGCGTGCCCTGGCTCGTAATCGTGGCCCCGTTCATGAACCAGATGTAGACTTCCCCGCTGCCGCTGTTCCGCCACACTACGTCGCTCGCGCCATTTCCATCGAAATCGCCTGTCCCCTGAATCACCCATCCGGACGAAGGAGAAACCGTGGCGGGACTTCCCTGGCTTGCAATCGAGCTCCCATTCATGAGCCAGATGTAGATTTCGCCGCTGGTTGTGTTCCGCCACAGAATGTCGGCCTTGCCATCCCCATTGAAGTCGCCAACGCCCTGGATCACCCATCCTGATGAAGGCGAGACGACGCCCAGGTCTCCCTGGCTCGCAATCGTGGTCCCGTTCATCTGCCAGATGTAGACGTCCCCGGTCGTGCTGTTGCGCCACAGAATGTCGGCCTTGCCGTCTCCATTGAAATCGCCGACGCCCTGAATGACCCAGCCGGAGGAGGGTGACACGGTGCCTGGAGTTCCCTGGTTCGCAATCGTGGTCCCGTTCATCAGCCAGAGGTAGACCTCTCCGCTGCTGCTGTTTTGCCACAGGACATCGGCCATCCCATCTCCGCTGAAATCGCCCACTCCCTCAATCACCCAGGCGGAAGAGGGACCGGCAGGGCTCCCCTGGCCCAGGATCGAGGTCCCACTCATCAGCCACTGGTAGACCTCTTCAGAGCTTCCGTTGCGCCACAGAATGTCGCTTTTGCAGTCGCCATTGAAGTCCCCCGGGTTGGCAAACGACGCCGAATTCGGATTCGGATTCGGGTTCGGATTCTTGCATGCCTGTTTCACGGTCAGTGTGAAGGTTTGAGTAGCATTCGGACTAACTCCGTTTTGCGCGGTGATGGTAATCGGGTAAGTCCCTCCCGCACCGGTTGGCGTCCCGGAAAGAACTCCGGCGCTGGTAAGCGCAACGCCATTGGGCAGAGTGCCGGTCTCACTAAATGTAGGCGCAGGGTAGCCCGTTGCCGTCACTGTGAAAGTGCCCGCGGCTCCAAGAACAAATTGAGTGCTGTTGGCGCTTGTGATCGCCGGGGGTGCAACGATGGTGATGGTGGCACTAACAGTCTGATTATCCACCGTGGCCGTGCCGCTCCCAGTACCCGTCGAGCTTGCAGCTGTGTACACGGACGTGGCCGTCCCGCTGGTGAGGGTCGTGCCGGTGGGATTCACAGTTCCCAGCGTGCCGCGGAAGGTAACCGCAGTACCATTCGGGACAGCGAATCCCCCGGTTCCGCTCGAATTGTGAGTGAGGTCAGCGGTCAGCACCGAAGTGCCCTCGGGTTCGATTGGGCTTGCAGAGGCGGTCACGCTGAGCACCAGCCACGGGCTGACGGTCAAAGGACCGTTGACCCCCTGGGTTGGACACGCGGCCGTATCGCAACCGCTTGCCCCAGGTCCGCCGTTGCATCCCCACCAGTTGTTGGGGGCAATCGTGCCCAGCGGCGCAGCGTTACTCGAGTAAATCCCGGTGCCGTAGGAAGCGCCATCGGCGCTGCTGTTTCCTGCAATGCGGGAGTTGGACACCGTCATGTCGCCGTTGCCATGGATTGCGCCCCCATGAGCGCTTCCGTCCGCCGCACCGTCCAGCGCACTGTTCCCCGTGAACGTGCTGCCGGAAATCGTCGCTGTGTCGCCCGCTGCAATCACGCTGTACAGCGCCCCGCCCCCGCCGTTTTGTGCAACGTTGCCGGTGAAGGTACAGTTTGTGATCGTCATGTTGGCCTCGTCGGTCACGTCGATCGCGCCGCCGGTTCCCCCGCCGACGTGGTAAACGGCGGTGTTATTGCTGAACGTGCAGTTGGTAAACGTGAATATTCCTGCATCGGAGAGCTGCATTGCGCCGCCATTTTCCGCCTGGCTGGCGTTACCAGCGGTGTTGTTGCTGAGAACGACGTTGGTCAGCGTGATGTTGTCGGGAGCCCCGGATGGGCCGCCGCCCAGCATCGCTCCCCCGCCGTAGCTGCAGTCGGTTCCGGTCGTGCAGGTCCCTCCGGTCAGCGTCACATTCTCGATCGTCACCGGGATATCGCCGATAAAATCAGGATCCTGCTCGAAGATACGATCCTTGCCGTCGGTTTGCTGAATGATCGTGTTCGACGCGCTACCGGATCCGATAATGGAGATGTTCTCGTTTTGCGCGGTACCAAGCTGAAGATCGCCGGTATCCAGCGATGTAAGGTTGTAGGTGCCAGGCGGCACATTAATCGTATAGGTGCCCGCGCCCGAGTTATTGACGGCACACACCGCTGTGCGCAGGCTTATCGTCCCAGATAAACTCGTGGCTGTAACCGACTTGTTGCCACACGCGTTCTGCCCATCTGTATCCGCGGTAGTACTCACGGTAACGGCCGGATCGGCAGCCTCGTCCATCACCATGGGCGCCGCCTGATCCGTGCTCAACCCCACCAGAGCCCGCGTGCCGTTGATGCGCGTCGCGGTCACAAGCGCAGCCACCGGAGTGCCCAAAAACGAAACCATTCCTGCCGGCTCGACCGACGTTCCGGATGCGTCCAGAAACATCAGCCGATTTTGCTCGCCATCGCCAACCATCAACCCATCCCCCGCCAGAGGCGAGGCCTGCAGCAGTGGATGCGCCGTCCCGGCAGCTACCCCAGGCGTTACCGGAAGCGCAATGGCTTCTGTCCACGCACCGAGCATCGTCGGGTCCTGCGGCGCCCGCAGCGCATGCGGCGCCTCCCGGCGCCCGGCAACATCGCCCGCCGTCAGCGGGCGCGTGTCCAAAGTCCCATGCTGCAGAATATGCACCGCGCCATCGTCGCCCAGAACAGAAATTTGCGAACTCCCATCCCGGTTCCAGATGGTTGCGCCCGTCGCCAATCCTCTTACTCCATAGGAAAGCGACACCGTCTCCGTCTGCGGATTCGCGCTCAGTGCCGCATAGACGATCACGACGTTTGCGCCGGCGCCAATGGCAAGGTCCCGTCCGCCGCCCAGGGATCCCCATGTCACAGAGAAGCCGGGTGCTGGCAGCGAGTAACTCGCCACGGTTGTGAAGCCCGTTTTCCCCGGCGCCAGTATTACCGCCCGTGGACCGCTCGGACCATCGAGGCTCACCGCCAGATGGCCATCCGGCGTCGCATCCATTGCCATCAGCCGCGCCGCCAGCGGCACCTCCTGCGCCACACTCAGGTTTCCGTTCCCATCGCCCCTCAATAGATAAAGGCCGCCGTCGCTCGTCCCCACCAGCAGATCTTTGTAGCCATCCCGATCGAAATCCGCCGTCGCCAGAAAATCCGGCGACCCCGGTACGGCATACGCTGTCGCGTCAGGCATAAAGGTCGCCGGCATCTGCCCCTTCATCGCCTTCTGGTAATAACCAGGGTCTGCGGGCGCGAACGCGTCAGGGTTACCGCGCGTCAGAGTAACCACTCCACCCTCTGCCGTCCTGTAACCGGCGACAAGATCCGGTGCCCCGTCGCTGTCGAAATCGGCGGTTGCCAGCGAAACCGGCCTCGCCATGGCTCCCAGCGCCGCTACTGCATCGGGCTCACCCGTGTATCTCGTCTCCAGAAAACGAGCGCTCTGCCCATTCACGAATGGCCTCGTGCCCGCCCGCTGCCACACCACCGGCATATTCGACGCTGCCTGCGTCCCCGGTGGCCGAAAATATGCCAGAACCAGCAGAAGGAGCGGAACAGTTATGCAGATGGAGCGGGCACAGAGAACTTCGCGGTTGCACTTCAAGCGTGACATCTCCCAGCTCGCGGTAACGGCGTTGTGGCGCAAACCGCGCCGTGCCGGTATGCACGAAGAGCACCGGCCTTTCCCCTCAGCCCACCCGTGTGCAACTCCACTTAGCCAACTTGCTGAACAGTGAATCGCACGCGGAGTAAGAGTTAAATCTTCTCCTTAATGTGCTGCCCATGTCAACATGAATTAAGCTGGTCGGCGCCAATGTCGAAGCATACGGCGCGGGCAGTAATCATAAGTCTCTTTTTGCAGTAACTCCATCTGGATTACTGTTAGCTTCCAGCAGGATGTTAGTAATCCATACTCAACTGGTTACCCTCGGCGCCCATCCATATCCACAGGCCCCCGTCCAGCTCCACGCACCGCTGATCCGTCGCCGCCCAGGATGCCCAAACCGAATCCAGTACGCGACCGCGACCCGCTGGAGATGAAATGCCACGCCGCCGTTCACGTGGATATACGTAGTTGATGGTTGCGCGAGAGGAGCCTGATGCCGTAACTCAAGTCTGGCTATTTGTAAGTTGTCCTGTGCTTTCGTCGGCGAGTCAGGGAGGCGAGGTAGAGAGCTGTTTTCGATTGCCACCGTCAGCCATGAACCTGTTCGGCCCGCTCAGCCTCACGCTTCGCCGGAACCAGCAAAGGAATTAAATGTTGGAAAGAGCCTGATTCGAGCGACTACGGAGATACCAGCGGGCTTATCTGCCAGGGAGAGGAAGCGGTGCCGGGACTCCCCTGGCCGGTAATCGTGAGCCCATTCATCTCCCACACGTAGACCTCGCCGCTGCTGTTCTGCCACAGGACATCGGCTTTCCCATCCCCGTTGTAATCGCCTGTACCCTTAATGCTCCAGGCGGACGACACAGTGCCAGGGCTCCCCTGGCCCGCAATAGTCATCCCGTTCATCAGCCAGATGTAAACTTCCCCGCTGGTGCTGTTCCGCCACAGGATGTCACTCATGCCGTTCCCGTCGAAATCTCCAGCCCCCTGAATCACCCATCCAGACGAGGGCGAGACGGTGCCGGGGCTTCCCTGGCTCGCAATCGTCGTTCCGTTCATCAGCCATATGTAGACCTCTCCCGTTGCGGTGTTCTGCCACAGGATGTCGGCCTTGCCATCTCCGTTGAAATCGCCCACGCCCACAATGACCCAGCCGGACGAGGGGGACACGACGCCCACGTCCCCCTGACTCGCAATCGTGGCCCCGTTCATCAACCAGAGATAGACTTCTCCGCTGATTGTGTTTCGCCACAGGATGTCACTTGTACCGTTTCCATCGAAATCGCCAACACCTGCGATCACCCATCCTGACGAGGGCGTAACGGTTCCCGGAGCCCCCTGGCTCGCAATGGTCGTCCCATTCATCAGCCAGACGTAGACCTCGCCCGTGCTGCTGTTTTGCCACAGAATGTCACTCTTGCCGTCGCCGTTGAAATCGCCAGCGCCCTCAATGGCCCACGCGGAGGAAGGCCCGCCAGGGCTCCCCTGGCTCAGAATCGAAGTCCCGTTCACCAGCCATTCGTAGACCTCCTCCGAGCCGCTGTTCCGCCACAAAATGTCGCTCTTGCAGTCGCCGTTAAAGTCCCCCGGGTTGGCAAATGCCGCCGGATTTGGATTCGGGTTCGGGTTCGGGTTCGCACAGGTTCCGATCGCCGGAGCAAGTAAGAAATAAAATGAAACCGCAGCATCTGAAGAACTTCCGCCGACAGTCGACGTGTTCGAGGATGAGATCGTTGCCGTCAGGTTCGTCGCAGGCGTGAATGCTAACTGGTTGCTAACCGCCGCGGTCGCGCCAACGCTGCTCTCCTCAGGGCATGTCGCGGTGACCGAGTTAACGGTGCTCGAGCTGGCTGAAAAAGTTAATGAGTTGCTGCCTGTGACACCGCAGGTGCCGGATAAGCTTATCCCATGAATTTCGTAGCCGTTTATAGCGGCCACGCTAAATGTTTCACTTTGGGTGCTGCTGAACTCCGCGCATGGCGTCGGGATACCAGTAGCTGAAAAACCCGGGCTGGTGGGGCTAGCCACAAACGAAGAGGTTCCTCCCACGCATGGACCGGTACCGCTGAATAAAGTACCTGTTAGGCCCACAACCTCAAGATTGGGACCGAGCATACATGGAGTCGAACTACCTGAACCGCACGCAGGAACGCCCTGGGCGTGAGCTACTGAGCTGGAACCCGCGCCGCCTCCAGCCGCCAGGAAAATCAGGAACGTCAGACAGGGCAAAAGTCGCAAATATGGGATGGAAAAACGGGGCTTTCCCCTAAATGCCGGCCCGGTACTCGCGCACTGACTAACGCTGGGTCCGGCGCCCCGGCCCGCGATCCCAAAACCCGACGTCATTTGGTCCAGGCTGCTGGAGAAGATTCGTTTCATGCTCGCACTCCTAACTTGCAGAGAGTGAACCGCTGGATGAGATTTCCCTGGCCCAAAGTTACACACCGGCAATTTCCCGGATCACGAGAGTTGCGAGAACCGAGCGCGAGTCCATGCATCCGCGTGCAGACGCGGCCTATCGATCCGCGACCACGAACTTTCTCGCTGGAGTGTAAAAGAAGGATTCCCCTGACGTGACGCACGTCGTCTCCTGAGACTTTCAATTGGGGGAATTCGCGGTGTCGAACTATGCAACCAACTGGTTCAGGTGCCGCTAATGGCCTTGGTTAGGCAGCGAATGGCAAAGCATGACATGGGGTAAAAACCGCTGTCAAGGATATTTTCTATAAGTGTCTTGACCCCGGGGTTGGTTGAGGCCGCCCGGCTTCTTATTGGTGTCAATTCAAAAAGGTTAGTGCTTTTCATTTTCACTGCCGGGTTAGACAAGCCAGTCGGATGGGTTGAATGACTCTTAGCCAGCCTAAAATTGCCACCGGGCTCGCCTCTTGCGGATTACTATCCGTAAGGTGGCCAGCCCCGCCGGTCGAAATGCACATGACCATCGGTTGACGCGTACTCTTGTCGATAGGCCCACGCTCCCCTTTAGCCCCTCCGCCGGTCAAACCCACAAGTAACCTAAACCCAAAACCAACGGGCCATTGTTTTTGCAGGCGCTGTGCCCTGACACTCGCCAATGACTCATTCGCACTCGCCACGCAACTGACTTACTTTCAATCAAAATGCGCCATTGCACGTGTCAATAAGTCGAGCGGGAGTGCGAATGACGCACTCCCGCTCGTGAGCCATCTACTCGGTTATCAAAGCTATGGCAGAGATCACCAGCGTTACCCCCCTCCCTACCTCTATCGAATCAATCACCGCACCGCAAAACGGAGCCCCCTGTACCCTGTACCCTGTCCTACATGCGGAATTCCCAACCCAACCGCGCCGAATTTCTCCGCCTCGCCCGCTCCCATTCCCTCGTCCCCCTCTATCGCACCCTCACCGCCGACCTCGAAACACCGGTCTCGGCCTTCCTCCGCCTCGCTGCGGCCGAACCCGAATGCTTCCTCCTCGAATCTGTCGAAGGCGGCGAACATCTCGGCCGCTACACCTACATCGGAATCCGTCCCAGCCGCCGCATCGTCTCCCACGGTCCCGCAATCGAAATCACCGAGCACGGCAAAACCCGCCAACTCACCGGCGACGTCTTCGCCCTTCTCCGCGACGCCCTCAACGGACACACGCCCGCACGCATCTCCGGCCTGCCGCCCTTCACCGCCGGCGCCGTCGGCTTCCTCTCCTACGACGTCGTTCGCCAGATCGAGCGCCTCCCCGGCCAGACCACCGACGACCTGTACCTTCCCGACGCCTGCCTCATGTTCTTCGACGAGGTCCTCGCCTTCGACCACGTCAAAAAGGAGATCCTGCTGATCGTCACCGCCGATCTCCGCCGCCACAAGCCGCAAGCCGCCTATGCCGATGCGCTCCACCGCCTCGACCGTCTCGAGAAGCGCCTCGCTCAGCCACTGCCGAAGCTCGCGTTCCGCAAACCCATCGGTAAACTCCGCATCACTCCTCGAACCCGCAAGTCAGCCTTCCTCAAAGCTGTCGAAAAGGCCAAAGATTACATCGCTGCCGGCGACATCTTCCAGGTCGTCCTCTCCCAGCGCCTCGACCTCGAACCCGGCGTCGACCCTTTCTCCGTTTACCGCGCCCTCCGCATCGTCAATCCCTCTCCATATATGTATTTTCTCCGCTTCAACCGCGGGAGTTCCGCCGCTACAAAGTCTGCAAAAGGAACCCGCAACTCCAAACAGGAAACGACACACATCGTGGGCTCCTCGCCGGAGCTGCTCGTTCGCGTCGACGGCCGCCGCATCGAATACCGCCCCATCGCCGGAACCCGCCCCCGCGCCACCTCCGAAGCCGCCGACCTCGAAGCCGAACGCGAAATGCTCCACGACGAAAAGGAACGCGCCGAGCACGTCATGCTGGTCGACCTCGGCCGCAATGACATAGGCCGCGTAAGCGAATATGGCACCGTAAAGGTTACAAATCTGATGCACGTCGAGCGCTACTCCCACGTCATGCACCTGGTCAGCAACATCGAGGGCCGGCTAAAACCGGAACTCTCTGCGGTCGACGCACTCCGTTCCTGTTTTCCTGCCGGCACCCTCTCAGGAGCGCCCAAAATCCGCGCCATGGAAATCATCGAGGAGCTCGAGCCCACACGCCGCGGCATCTACGGCGGCGCCGTCCTTTACGCTGACTATTCCGGCAACCTCACCAGCTGCATCGCCATCCGCACCCTCCTGGTCGAAGGCCGCAAAGGCTACATCCAGGCCGGCGCCGGCATTGTCGCCGACTCCATCCCCGAAAACGAATACCAGGAAAGCCTCAACAAAGCGAAGGCCGTAGTCCGCGCCGTCGAGCGGGCCCGCGGTGGCTAAAGGGCCTACCGCGGTTTCACTGATCCAACAGCATCTCGCATCCGAAACTCCGTCGCAGCCTCACAAGTCGAATAGCTCTTGAGTTTGGTCGCGTCGGAACTCGGATCTTCGCGCATGAAGTGATAGCTCCGCATGGTGTAACAGGCTGGTCTTGGGCCGGGAGCCTCGAAATTAAATTGCAGCTGCGGCATCGTGGGCAGTGCCCTCGTCTTGAGGGCCTCGATCGTCAGAGTTGAGTTCTGTCCACTACCAGCGAGGATATTCACCGGTGCCTGCAATCCATTTGGCGCTGCGGATACCTGGCTTTGCGCGAAACCCGCCGAAGCAGCGGCAAAAAGAAGAACGGAGACGAAGTACCTCATACCGAGCACCTCCGATGTCCAGGAGCATAACACCGGCCCGTCAAAAAGTCTGCGCCCAGGCACCCGCAACAGCCCGCTCGCCCTAACTCCGGAGCTACACTGAAGAAAGACGGTCAACGCCCCATGGTTTTCGTCCTCGACAACTACGACTCTTTCACCTGGAACCTCGTCCAGTACATGGGTGAACTCGGCGCCGATGTCATCGTCCGCCGCAACGACGAGCTCACTCCGGAAGAGGTCGAGTCCCTCGCGCCCGAACGCATCCTGCTCTCGCCCGGCCCCTGCACACCCCAGGAAGCCGGCATCTCCATCGACCTCATCCGTCACATGGCCGGCAAGGTCCCCATCCTCGGCGTTTGCCTCGGCCATCAGGCCATTGGCGCAGCCTTTGGCGGTCACGTCGTCCGTGCCCCAAAGCTCATGCATGGCAAGACCAGCGAAATCGACCACGATGGCAAGACCATCTTTGCCGGCATCGATACCCCTATGACCGGCACTCGCTACCACTCCCTCATCGTCGAAGAAGAAAGCCTGCCCGAGGAGCTCGAAATCTCGGCACGCGCCCCCGACGGTATCATCATGGCCTTCCGCCATCGACAGCTTCCCGTCGAAGGCGTTCAGTTCCACCCGGAGTCCGTCCTTACCAACGACGGCAAACGTCTCATCGAGAATTTTCTGAATCTACAATGAAGTCATTCGTCGCAATTCTGTCCCTCGCTGCGGCTTGCCTTACCGGCGGCGCTGCCGCCCAGCAATCGAATCCTGCTGCCCCTGCCTTACCTGCGGCTCAGAACCCTGCCACGCCGTCCCCCTCGGCGTCCCAGCAGCCCGGAGCCAACACGCCGGTTGCAACACCGCCTGTCAATCAGGTGGCCTCGTCTCCGTCCATCGCCACGGTCTCGCTCGAAGGCGTGTCGCTGTCCGGATCGCTCTCTGTCGAAGAAGGTCACGCCGTGATCGGCAATAACGGAACCATCGCCGCCGCCCAGAGAACCGCGCATGTCAGCCTCACCCGCGGCGGCTTCCTGAATGTGTGCGCCTCTACCAAAGTCCATCTCTCCACCGACATCACGATCTCCGGCGGCGGCCTCATGATCGCCATCGACCGTGGCGCACTCGAAGCCAACTACCTTCCCGGCCAATATTCCGACGTGCTCCTCACCCCCGACCTGCGCATCCTCGTCTCCGGCCCTGGTCAGGCCCATCTCAGCCTCCGGGTCAACAACCAGGGCGACACCTGTGTCGATAATCATGGCGACAACGCTCCCTACGTCCTGGCCAGCAGTCTCTTTGAAGGCGGCGCCTATCGCATTCAGCCCAACCAGCGTGTTCTCTTCGAACACGGCAGCCTCCAGCAGGTCGTCGACAACGAAAAGGAACCATGCGGGTGCCCGCCGCCCCCACCCACTCCTGCTCCCACATCGATCGCAAAGGTCGGCTTGCCCGGCGGCACCCTCCATTCCAGCGACGAGTCGCCAACACCGCCCCCGCCCAATGCCACCAATGCCGCCGCTCAGAATCCATTCCCCCTTGCTGAGAGCGAGGGACTTCAGCCACCCCCGCCAGCCACCGGCACACCCGCCACTCCAGACGGACGGCAGCACGCGCAGATCACAGCGCCCCTGGTTTACAACGGCGAGACTTCCCTGAGCGTTGGAATGCCGGCCTCGTCGCTCTCCGGTATCATCTCGTCGCCCAACCCGGCCTGCAACGATCCGTTGTATCCCGGCTTGGTTTGCGACGCGGATGATCAGAAGAACAATTCTTCAGCGAAGACAGAGCCCTCGGAACCGGCCGCTCCGCCAGCCCCTGCGGCAACAACAACCGACCAGGCCCCCAAGCCAAAGAAGAAAGCCGGATTCGCCCACTTCCTCCGCAGAATTTTCGGAGGCGGACAGTAGCGCTGGTCACCCCGTCGCGGATCTGCTGACCTGCGGCATCCTCGGGTGCGTGCGGATCGTAGGACCGCCAGAGCAGGGTTATATCAATCCCCTGCGATAAAATCGAAATTGCCGGAGTTTGCACCCTGGCGGTCCCTTCGGGGGCCACCACCCGCGGCCGCCCCGAGTCCCGGCGGCACATTCCGCACTCATTTCCGCAAGGAGCTTTACCCTATGGCGATTCCCGCCACCCAGATGCGCCCAGGCATGATCATCAAGCACAATAACGACCTCCACCTCGTCTTCTCAGTGGAGCACCGGACCCCCGGCAACCTGCGCGCTTTCATCCAGGCCAAGCTGCGCAATGTCCGCACCGGTGCCATGTTCGTGGAGCGCTTCCGCTCCCCTGATCCTATCGAGCGCGTTGTCGTCGACGAAATCCCTATGGACTTCCTCTACAACGACGGCGACGACTACTACTTCATGAACACCGAGAACTATGAGCAGACCCACCTGAAACGCGATACCCTGGGCGATGCCGTCGAGTACCTTATTCCGAATCTGCAGATCAAAGTCTCGTTTCACGATGGCAAGGCCGTGGGCATCGAGCTGCCTCAGACCGTCGAGCTCACCGTCGTCGAAACCGAGCCAGGACTCAAATCCGCGACCGCCTCTTCCGTCACCAAACCCGCAAAGACCGAAACCGGCCTCGTCGTCCAGGTCCCGCCCTTCATTAATGAGGGAGAGAAAATCCGCGTCGATACTGCCGAAGGCGCATATCTGAGCCGCGCCTGATTTAGTGGAGACTAAGAGCGGCGCAGCGTCTGCTGTGCCGTTTCTTTAGCCGAACGTTACTTGCTCAGCACATTACTTGCTGAGCACCATCGAAACAATCTGGCCATCCACCGTCTTGTCCGCGGTCGAGAAATACTGCACCTTTGCCTTCATTCCTTCCAGTTCGTCGCACGGGTGAATATCCCCGGCCGGAGTAAAGTTGGCGGCGCTATAGTCAATCTTGTAGTAGTTATTATTGTACAAAGACACCTTCTGCCCCGGACTTTCCACGCGCAGCTCAATCACCACTGGATAACTGCACTGCACCCCGTGAATAACCCCCTGCACGATATGCATCGTTCCATGAGGCGTCTCGGTGGGATGCTTCGCCGCTGACTGTTGCTCATTCGCCCCAACACCGGCTGCCTGCCCCGGCCCCTGCATCACCACCCTCGTCTGCACCTGTGCCTGCCCTGGAACCTGTCCAGGATTCTCCGTCTGCCGCCGCTTCCATTCCTCCACCTGCGCCTGTTGCTGCTGCGCCTGCTTCAGCACCCGCTGCACAACGTCCACCTCGAGCGGAGTTTTCGCGATCACCTGCGCCGCCTTCAGAACGCGAACGCTGTCGTCATAGCGGCCCATCTCCATCAGAATGTTCGCCGCATTCAACCGGAAATTTACATTGCCGGGCTCCAGATCCACCGCCTGCAGATTCAGCATGTGCGCCTCGTCGAGTTTTTCTTGGCGCTTCCCGTACAGCACCGCTAGGCTGTCGTATGCTGGCGCAAACCGCGGATTCAGCTGAATCGCCGCCCGCAGGCTCTTCTCCACGTCCTCGCCGGTCGACCCATCCATCACCGACAGCGAACCGAAATAGTACTGTGCCAGATAACTGTGCGAATCCAGCGCAACCGCCTCCGAATACCACTTCTTCGCCTCATCACGATGCCCTGCGCGAAACTCGATGAACCCCATCGTCTCGTGCGCCTGAACGTTGTTGGGATCCGCCTTCAGCACGCCATCCAGCATTGTCCGGGCATCGGCTGTACGCCCGTTATACGCCAGGAAATCCGCCCGAATCGCATCCGCCTGCGGCTCCGTCACTGGGGTCACCGTCATGCTCTTCGGATCGATCGCTGCCCCAGCACTGTTCATGTGGAAGTACATGTATTGCTGACGCCGTATGTAATCCTCAAGCCCCGACTGCAGCTTCTTCAGATCCCCAAACGACTGCTCCGCCGCCGACACCGGATCGGTTTGCCGGCTCACGAGGGTCAGATAATTTCCAACGTGATTCGTGTGTCCGTTGTAATCAGTGACCTCAAGGTAGTGGGTCAGCGCCCAGGATTCCGCATAGAAGACCGACCCCTTTTGTTCCTCGTGGTAGTAGGGCGAGTTAGCATCCACCTGAAAGAGAACCGGCAGCGCGATCAGTCGATTCTGCTGCAGATACATCAGGTCATCGGCGCTCGCCTGTCCCAGAATGACCTCTTTATCTCGAAAATCGGTGTTTTGGAAAAACTCAGCCAGCCCCTCGTTCAACCACAGGGGCATCCCTTCGGTGCCCAGCTCCAGATGCGTGTACTCGTGATACACCGTCGAATAGGGATGCTCTCCCTCCACGTCCGTGCGCGCCAGAATGTAGTTCTTGTCCGGCGCTCGCAGAAACAGCCCGGCAATCGTCAGCTGTCCTTTGGCCAGATACGCCTCCGGCTCCAGCGCCTGCATGCCTTTCTGGTTCTTTACCGCGATCACCACGATCGGAGCGATCGGATCGACATTGGCCTTCGGGAAAAGTGTCTGAAACACCCAGCGCATTCGCTCGAACTGATCGGCGAGTCGTCGCCCCTCGCGCTCGCCCGCATCCGTCACTACGCTGAAATGAGGACTCCGCACCTCCACCCAGGCGGGCGCATCGCGCGCCCCGGCACGCGTGGAAACCAGCAAAAGCAGCAGAGCAATCCTTCGCGCCATCATGAACGCACGAATCCTACCACGCCATCGCAGCGCGAGAAATACCGTATTCGTAACAAATGCGAAGTGCTCCGATTCAGGCTCCGCGCTCTTCCCGGGCCCTCATCGCCACTCCTCGTCGCACCCCTCCGATAAACTGACATCAGGCTTGAACCTTTCATGACTCTGCTCAAAGCTGTGCGCGGCACGCGCGATCTGCTGCCGCCTGAAACCGAACTTTGGAACCGCGTCGAGGCCACTGCCCGGCGTGTCTTCGCGCGCTACAACTTCGGCGAAATCCGCACTCCCATCTTCGAGGACACCTCGCTCTTCGCCCGCGGCGTCGGCGAAGAAACCGACATCGTGTCCAAAGAGATGTATACGTGGGAAGACCGCGCCCGTGCGCAATCCGAAAAGTCCCAGTCCCTCACACTCCGTCCGGAGAACACCGCCGGGGTCGTCCGCGCGTACATCGAGCACAAACTCGGCGAATCCGGTCTCCTGCAAAAGCTCTACTACATCGGCCCGCAGTTCCGACGCGAGCGCCCCCAAAAAGGCCGCTACCGCCAGTTTTGGCAGATCGGCGCGGAGGTGATCGGCCCGCCCAGCGCCGGCTCCGAATCTCCCCTCCGCGACGCCGAAGTTCTCGAGATGCTCGCCAGTTTTCTCGACGAACTTGGTATCTCCGGCTGGACCCTGGTCCTCAATTCCGTCGGCTCGGCAAACGACCGTCCCAAATACGTCGCCGCCCTCCGCGAAGCTCTCGCGCCGGTCAAGGACCAGATGTCCGCCGACAACCAGCGCCGTGCTGAAACCAATCCTCTCCGCGTCCTCGATTCCAAAGATCCAGCCAATGAAGCCATCATTGCGACTCTACCCAAAATCGCCGACTACCTCGACGACGCGTCGAAGGCTCACTTCGCCCAGGTCCTCGCCGCCCTCGATGCCTGCGGCGTGAAGTACGAAATCAATCCCCGCCTCGTCCGCGGCCTCGACTACTACACCCGCACCACCTTCGAGTTCACGCACGGAGGACTCGGCGCGCAAAACGCTCTGCTCGGCGGCGGCCGCTACGACGGCCTCTCGGAAATGCTCGGCGGCCCCAAAGCGCCCGGCATCGGCTTCGCCATGGGCCTTGACCGACTTATTCTGACTTTGCAAACCGCTGAAGAGCAGTCGCCCCGCGACTCACAGCTTGCGCTGGCCGACGCCTTCGTAGCCCCGCTCAACGAAACCCTCAACGCCGCAGCCCTCGAACTGGCCCGCGAACTCCGCCGCCACGGCCTCCGCATCGAGCTCGGCGACGGCGCCTTCCGCCTCAAAAAATCCTTCGAGATCGGAAACAAGCTCGCCCGCAACATCATTCTCCTCGGCGAAGACGAGCACGCCTCCGGTATCCTGACAGTCAAGAACTTCGCCACCGGCGAGCAAACCAAGATCCTGCGCGATCAGCTCGCGCATACGCTGAAGAACAGTTAGGAACCTCCGACTTGCTCGACTTTCTAGGCACCCATCAACGCACCCACACCTGCGGCCAGCTCCGCGCCCAGGACGCCGGCCACACCGTCACCCTCATGGGCTGGGTGAACCGCCGCCGCGATCACGGCAACCTCATCTTCCTCGACTTGAGGGACCGCTACGGCATCACCCAAATTGTCCTCGACAAGGACCTGGTACCCGACGGCCATGCCAAGGCCGAACACGTCCGCCCCGAATACGTCGTCGCCGCCATTGGCAAAGTCCGTCTGCGCGGCCCGGACGCAATCAACCCCAAAATGCCCACCGGCGAAGTCGAAATCGCCGCCACCGAGCTCCTCGTCCTCAGCGACGCCAAGCTTCCGCCCTTCTCGCCTGCCGAAGACGCCATCGCCAACGAAGAGGTTCGCCTCAAGTATCGCTACCTCGACCTGCGCCGCCCCGACATGCAGCGCAACCTGGAGATCCGCCACAAAGTTGCCCTCGCCGTCCGCGAAAATCTCTCCGCCCAGGGCTTCTTCGAAATCGAAACCCCCTTCCTCACCCGCTCCACGCCCGAGGGCGCGCGCGACTACCTCGTCCCCAGCCGCGTGCATCCGGCTAACTTCTACGCGCTCCCGCAATCGCCACAGCTGTTCAAGCAAATCCTCATGGTCTCGGGCCTCGATAAATATTTCCAGATCGTCCGCTGCTTCCGCGACGAGGATCTGCGGGCCGACCGCCAGCCCGAGTTCACCCAAATCGATCTCGAGATGACGTTTCCTCAGCAGGAAACCATCTTCCACGTTGTCGAGGGATTCATGGCCGCGGCCTTTGCCGCCGTTGGTATTGCACTGCCAGTGCCATTTGCGCGCATCACCTACGACGAAGCCATGCGCTCCTTCGGCATCGACAAGCCTGACCTGCGCTTGCCCGGCCTCACCGACGTTCGCCCCGCCTTCACCGTCGAGCAACTCGAAACCCTCGCCGTCGATCCGTCGCTGCCCGTCGTTGCGGTTCGCATTCCCAAAGTCGGCGAGCTCTCCCGCAAGGAGCGAGACGACAACCGCCCTCTCTTCGAAACGAAGAAAGGCGCGAAGCTCCTCGACGACCTCAAGCGCCTCGAAAAAACCTTCCCCGAATCCGTCGCCAAGCTACGCCAACTCACTTATGCGCAACCCGACGACCTCCTCGTCATCGTTGCCGGAGACGCCGCCACTCACATCCAGGCCAGCGATACCAAATTCGAAGGCCGCCTCTCCGAACGCGAGATCGCCGTCCTCTCCGCCGCCGGCAACTTCCGCGTCGAACTCGCCCGCAAATATGCCGACCGGCACGGGGCCTTCGCTATCACCGATGCAGTCGTCCATGCTCCCGGCACGCACGCCAGACCCGCCGACGGTGCCGCCGCTTTCCGCCCCCTCTGGGTCACCGACTTTCCCATGTTCGAGCACGATCCGGAAACCGGCTCCTGGGCTCCAGCACATCACCCCTTCACCTCGCCGCATGAAGAAGACATGGAGCGTCTGGTCTCCGACCCGGCCTCCGTCCGCGCACGCTACTACGACCTCGCCATGAACGGACTCGAGCTCGGCTCCGGCTCCATCCGTATTCACCGCCAGGACGTCCAGCAGCAAATCTTCCGCGCTCTGGGCATGTCCGACGAAGAAGCCAAAGCCCGCTTCGGCTTTTTCCTTGAAGCCCTGCAATACGGCACGCCTCCGCACGGCGGCATTGCGCTCGGCCTCGATCGCCTCGTGATGATCCTGGCCGGCGCATCGAGTCTGCGCGAAGTCATCGCCTTCCCCAAGACCGCAAAGGCCATCGACCTCATGGTGGACGCGCCCACTCCGGTCAGCGACGCCCAGCTCAAAGAACTCCACATCCGCCCCGCACTTCGAAGCTGATCCCGCTCTCTCCCCTTCTGCTCCGCCAGCCCGAGGCGGCTCCCACCCGTCACTCGCCTGATCAGTCCACCCGAATCACCCTATCGGGTTTCCCGCCCACCTCTGAGCCCCTTTCCTGAGCGGCCTCCGCGCGTTAACCACCGCACCCACTCAAGCCCCTCGCACAAAAAGATTTCTTATTTCCCGCATAACCAAACGGAGTAACTACCGCAGAATAAGTCGTCAATAAATTTACCTTGACAATCGTATACTATTTAAGTTAAGGTAGTGACGGTTACTTTCAACGCAATGGAGGTTACATATGCGCCGAATACTCGCCGCCAGTCTGCTCTCCTGCTTCGCGCTCACCGCAGCTGCAGCTACTCCCACACCCCCAACCGACGCCAAAAGCATCGCTACCGTCCCCATTTCGACCGGAATCACCAATGCTCAGCTGTTCTATCCCACCGAAGTTCACGTTCCGGCCAGCCCTGACCTCGATGTCCTTCCTAACCCGGCAAAAATGCTCCTGAAGGTGAACCTCGACCCAACCGGCAGCCCCACCCACGTTCAGATCGTTCAGTCCATCAATCCATTGCTCGATGCCCTTGTCGTCAAGGCAGTCCGTCAGTTCCGCTGGCGTCCCGCCGTGCTCGACAATCAGACCATTTCCAGCGACGTCAACCTCACCGTCGAAGTCCAGCACTAAGTCCCCAGCACTAAAGTCCCCCGGACAATCAAGTCAATCAGGTCCATCTCTCGGGTGCGCTCAGCGCCCATGATAGCCGTCGTGTGCCTCGCTCACCGCTCGACAACATCCTCCTTCCCGGCATTCCCCAGTACAGCCGGGATGGAGGATTTTCCTTTCCCCACCACCGCTCCAACGGTCCAAACCTCCAGCCCTGAAGGGGCTCGCCTGATCCGCCCGGCTTGCCCGGCCCGCGCTCTCACGCTCCCGGGTGTTACCCTAGCTTCTGCAACTGGGTCTCGCTTCGTCTCCTGTATCCGGCAATTGCCGGCCGAAACTTGCCATTCCTTTTTCTGAGGTTTCCGATTCGCGTGAAAGCCGTGATGTTTCGTCTTGTGGCCCTGGCGGCGCTCGGGGCTTGTTTTCTTTCGCACCCCCGCATCCATGCGCAGGTCACCGCCACCGCTCCCGAAACCGAAGCCCCGCAGTACGCGCAGCGCTGGGACTTTTACGGCGGCGCTCAGTATTCCCACTTTAATCCCAGCCCCGGCCGCGGCGTCCAGGCCATCAACCTCCTCGGTTGGAACGGCACAGCAACGGCCTGGCTGCGTCCGACCTGGGGCATAGAAGGCAGCGCCCGGGGTCTCTACGGCAATCTCGTTGTTCCTGCAAATACCGAGGGGATTCCTTCGAGCCCGGCCATGTCCGAGCACCTGTTTCTCTTCGGCCCCAACTTCCGGGTGCTCCGCCATCGCCGCTACGCCTTTGGCATGCACACGCTGATTGGCGCCGCGTACGGCAAATTCAGTACCGGATTTCCCGCCGGCACGCAGCCCCAGGACGTCGGCATTTACAACGACAAGCTGGCTATCGGATTGGGCGTGGGCGCCTGGGCCGATTACAACATCCTGCCAAACGTATCTGTCCGCCTCATTCCGGACTGGCAGCCGACGCATTACGGCTTTTCCTGGCAGAATGAGTTCAGCGGATCGGTGGGCATTGTCTACAAATTTGGCTCGCTGCACAATAAGTAGGGCCGATTTTCGCTACCTCGTCGCCTCAGGATAAACGCCAGCCGCACAGGAATGTTCAGCCACATTCGACAATCATCCTTTGTCGTTTGTTGCCGATGTAGCAGTCGAACCGACCTTAAGTTGTATGGTCGAGAGGGGCTCTGTCACCGATTATTTTGTGTAGATGGCGCGGTTCAAACGCCAGGATCGGCGTTAGTCAACAGCGTGGTTGGTGACTACGGTGATCGTGTCCGGCGTCAAGGCGGAATTGCCGGATCCGGTTCAGGACGGCACATGAGAGGGATGCGTCAGAACAGACTGGCGCGAAAGATCTATGCTCGATGGAAATTTGCGGCCCGACGACAAGTCTCCACGGACCGGCCAGGAACGAGAAAGGCTGGCGCCCCCCGGAATGCTTCTGGGGTGCGAGCAACGCTGTTTTTCCATTCGATCTCCTGAAGCGGCTTCGAGGTTCGAAAGAGCCAGCCGAGGGTTCGTGCAGCCCAGGTTCATGCCATTAAGCCTGGCGCAGCCCAGGCGAGTGGAGGCCGCTCCAGGGCAGACCCGGACCCGGTGGATCCCCTGCCTCCTGTTGATCTGCACTCTCCTCGGTATCCTGTTCGGTGTTCCTGCGGCCTCCTGTGCCGCTTCCGGTCGCGAATCTGCTCGCAGCCAGGCGCGAACGGTTCGCGATCAGCCGCTGATCCAGCAGGTAAGGTTCAATCGAAGCCTGCTCTCCTTCGATCAGGGAGTGACCGCGGGGCCGGGGAGCGGCGATCTGGAAATTCAATTTGCAGCTCCGGAATCGGTGGCCCCGGATCGCGTGCACTTCCGCTACCGGCTGATCGGTCTCGAGTCGGACTGGACAGACGCGGGGAAGGAGCGCGAGGCTGTATTTACCGGGTTGCAACCGGCCTCTTACCTGTTTGAGCTGGAAGAGGCGGATGGCAATAATGCGTGGGGCACGAGGAATGCGAGCCTCCCGATCAATATAGTCCCGCAGTATTGGCAAACAACATGGTTTCGCAGCCTCTGTGGAATTCTCTTCCTCGCCATGAGTTTTGCTCTCTATATGATTCGGGTTCGATACCTGCTGACGCGTTCTCGCGGACTCGAGCAGCAGGTGTACCAAAGCAGGGCGGAATTGCAGCTTGCCAAGAAAGTGGCCGAGGACGCGCAACGCGCCTTGAAGGCCCAGGCAATGAAAGACAGCCTGACCGATCTCTGGAATCGCAGGGTAATTTTCGAAATGCTCGAGAAGGAGGTTTCCAGGGCGCAGCGCGATCAACTGCCGATCGCGGTAGTGATGATCGACCTGGACCACTTCAAGAATGTCAACGATACCTATGGGCATCTTACCGGCGATGCCGTGATCCAGGAATCTTCCAGGCGTATCGCCGAGTTGATGCGCCCATATGACTTTGCGGGGCGCTATGGCGGCGAGGAATTCCTGATCGTTCTGCCGGGTTGCTCGGCGATGAATGGCGTGCAGCGCGCGGAGGACTTCCGCCGCGCTATCGCGGAGACCCCGATCGCGACGGCTTGTGGGCCGCTGACGGTGACCTGCAGCCTCGGCGTGGCATCGCATGACGGCATCATGCCGGCCGAGGATCTGATTCACCAGGCGGACGAGGCGCTGTACCGGGCGAAGCGGCTGGGACGTAACTGCGTGCGTGCGGGCGTGTAGAAGCCGCAACAACGGCCTCCAGTTTAGCTTGGAGGCCGATGGTCCTTCACGCACACGAATGCCAACGCGTTCCTTTCTAGAAATCCATGCGCAGCGCCAGTTGCCCCGTGCGGTTGCCTCCCTCCCCCTGCGGCAGCGCGGTATTCAAAACGCCAAAGCTCGAAGGGTTCCCGAAGTTCAGCGACGGCGGCGCATAGTTCGTATGGTTGATGACGTTGGTAAACGTCGCCTCGAAGCGAAGATGCATCCGCTCGCCAATGCTGAAGCGTTTGGCCAGACCCCCGTCCACGTCGATCATCCCCGGACCCTCGAGGATTCCGACGCCGCAGGTTCCGAAGCGTCCAGCATCAGTGGGGGCCAGAGCGAAGGCGCTCAGGTTGTAGTAGTTCGATGCGGAGCGATGCTGCGGGATGGGATTACCGACGCAGTCGGGACGCGCAAGGGCCCCGCCGGTGTTGCGCGCGATCATATCGGTGTTGGATTGATCGTCGGTCACCGGCATGGTCGGGGTGAGCCACTGACCGGTCTGTAGTGTGGTCACCGAGCTCAGGGTCCAGCCTCCAATGACCGGATTCAGGAACCGAGGTCCGGCAAGAGTCTCTCCCGTCCCGAACGGCAGCTTGTAATTGCCTGTCACCATGAAGCGTTGGCGTGGCATCCCGACCACGTTGCCGCGGTCGTACTTGATGTGAAAACGGTCGGCGATTTCCACGGCATACGGCTCCTCGCCCGCATATGCGGATGGCGCGTCGGTGCCTTGCGCATCGCTGATATTTTTCGCAAAAGTGTAATTTGCCTGGAACGTTAGCCCATGGCCCTCTTTATGGGTGACTTCCGCTATTCCTGACTCATAGTTCTCAGTGCCGTTGCTGAACGACTCCATCAACAGGAGCCAGTTCTGGAAGGGCGCGCGAGGGTCGACGACGGAGTATCCGTTGTCGGGGACAGTGTAGGGCGTGGTGCTGGCCGGAATCTGGTTGTTATCCACAGTGATGGGAAGATGCCAGTCTTCCTGGCCGGTGTAGCTCACCCGAACTATCGTGTTGGGTGTCAGCTCCCGTTCCACAGTCAGGTTCCATTGCGCCGACGAAGGATCCTTCCAGTGCGGATCGTTCGCCTCCTCGAAATCGCCGCCGCCTATAGTTGCCGCCGCGTTCGGAGGGGAGGTGTCGGGAAACTGGAAGGCTGCAACACCGTTAGTGACGGAATTGTTGTAAGTGAGCAGATCGGAGAGCGCGATGATGCCGCTGTTGAAAGACATGGGGCCGAGAGTGGTCATGGTATAGATGCCGGCACCGGCGCGAATGACCGTCTTGTCGTTGTTGAACGGACGCCACGCAAAGCTGATGCGCGGGTCAAAATCGCGCCAATTCCAATCCCGGAGGCCCTGCGGAAGCCCTGCCTGGCTCGCGGTTTCGATGTTCGAGCACGGTAACGGGCTGCCGGTCTGAAGCGAGCATGCATTGAATCCCTGAAGAAATCCCGTGTTTATCTGCTGGAGGAGCGAATTGTTTGCGATAAAGTGAGGAAACTTGTCGGGAACGACGACGGTCAGGTTATTCCCCGAAGTAAGATAGGTCGCTATATCGCCATTGCTTTCCACAAAGGGCGGAAGCAGTTCCCAGCGCAATCCGAAATTGGCCGTGAGATGTCTGTTGATCTGCCATGTGTCCTGACCGTAAACCCCCCAGTGAACGCTGCGTGCATCCATCTGTGGGCCAATGACCGCGAAGTAAGACGGGCTGGGCAACCCGAGCAGAAAATCGCCGAAAGAGTAGTTGGTGAGGCCACCGCTGAAGGTGAAGTCGCCATAGTCATCGGAGGGCGCGAAGTACATCAGGGAATTGAAATGCTCTCTGCGCGCGTCCAGTCCAAAACGAAGCGTATGCTCGCCGATGGTTTTGGTGAGGTTATCGGTAAATTGGACGTTGCCCGAAATGGTTGACCCAACCCGGTCCTGCCCGATGGTGGTCACGGAGCCGTCGGCGAAATTGAAGTTCGGGAAGGTATCGGCGGTAGGATGCGAGGCAGTGCCTATAGGATGATCGAAGACCAGCCCGAGTTGAGAGATAGCCGAGGCCCCCGAGATGGGGAAAGTGTCATTCTCGTTGTAATTAGCGAACCCAAAGCGGAATTCGTTGACCAGGGTGGGGGTGATCGCATAGTTCCAGGAAGCCACCATGCTGCGATTTTGATCGTTGGCCTCATCATTCGGCAGAAAATTGCTGGCAGGGGCAACGACGCCGGCGCTGTTGAACTCGCTGTAGGACGCGTTCTTGAAGCTGTAGCGAACGTAAACCTGCTGCTTGACATTGAAATTGTGATCGACGCGGACATCGAAGCCGTCAGAGTTCGCGGGGTTGGGCCTGAGGGTCTCATAGTTATACGACGGGTTTAAGACACCCAGGTTGGCGTTGGGCAGGGGATAGTAGCTCAACAGGGCCTGAGCGACTGGATTGATGCAGCCCGCGCACGATCCGGTTGGGATGGTGTTGTTCGGGAAAGGCGCACCGGTGAATGGGTTAAGGAGAGGTCCGGCTCCCAGCCCCTGCACCAGGTCGTTCAGGTTGCCGGCCCTGTCCGCTGCCGAGGGCACAAGAAGCTCCTCGGGATAAGACTGGGTCTTGCGATTTCCTTCGTAATCGAGGAAGAAGAATGTTTTGTCGCGCCCGTTGTACAGCCTGGGGATGGTCACCGGGCCTCCCAAACTGCCGCCAAAAGTGTTAAAGGTCCGGGGAGCCTTGATGGGGAAATTCAGAACGGTTGCATCCAGATCGCTGTTCTGAAAATATTCGAACGCACTGCCATGCAGTTGATTGGTTCCACTCTTTGTGGTGAAGGTCACGTCGCCGATCTGAGCGAACTCCGCATTGTTGTTGAACGCCGTAACTTTCATCTCGTCGATACTCTCCATTGACGGATAGGTGTCCGCGAGCGCGCCGTTGTAACGAATATTGGCCGTGGAAATCCCATCCACCGAGAATCCAGTCTGCGACGACGTCGCGCCCCCTACCGCGAAATTCCCCTGCGCGTCCCTCGTTACCTCGGGAGATACGGCCAGAGCTCCCAGAGGACTGCTCGATACGGACCGCGAGTTGATGGGCAATTGAGTAATGTCAACGTTCGAAATCGTGTGGTTGAGCGTTGCATTTTCGGTATTCATCAGCGCCGCGTCGGCGCTTACTTGCACGGTCGTGGTTCCCGTCGCAACGGTGAGCGAAACCGGAAGCCGCAGTTCCTCGCGGGCCTCGAGCGAAGCCGAAGTAACCACGGAATCGGTAAATCCGGCGTGCGAGATGGTGATTTTGTAATGACCGGCCTTCAGATTCTCGAAGAGATAGTCGCCGGATGCGTTGGTTGTGGTTTGGCGGTCGGCGCTCTCGTCGAGGGAGTACAGCTTGATCGTGGCGCCCTCGATAACCGCACCTGAGACGTCGGTGACCGTGCCCCGAATACTGCCGAAAGTGGATTGCGCCCATGCGTTCCACGACCCCACCGCCAACAGCACCGGCACGATGGCAATCGGAAGCATCCGTCTGAGTGCGGATTGCTTCCTGAGCAGGATAACGCGGGTGCTGAGCGCGGCCTTCATCAGGCCCGCCTGTTGGACGAGTAAAGAAAAATGGCGAACTCCCGCTGACTCGAACATGATTCTGCCTCCTTTAAGTGGGGTCCGGCCTCAACATCAGGCAAAGTAACTGGACGATAGCCTGGGTTTCGTAAGGATTTTGTGGTATCTGGAAACATTTATGGCGGCGATTAGAACATCGAGATAGGTCGGTCCCTGC
Source organism: uncultured Acidobacteriaceae bacterium (assembly GCA_963831055.1). GTDB lineage: Bacteria > Acidobacteriota > Terriglobia > Terriglobales > Acidobacteriaceae > Palsa-343. Next base: position 34,752 of record CAWHOU010000045.1, read on the forward strand.
CAAATCGAACCGCGCGTGAAGCGGATAGAACTTAGCTGGCCTTCACATAATCCTGCGATAAGGGACCGGGCAACGGCCCGTGGAATCTGTTAACCGCGTCGGAGGTGACCCGCGTTGAGCTTCCCTTTGCTCCTCCCTGTCAGCTCCTTCGCTCGAACCCTCTTGATGACGGCCCTTCTCTAACAGCCGCTCGCTCAAAGTTTTTCGCCAAACGCTTCTCGCTCGCGCGCCAACAACCTGTACCCTGTTCTGCATGACATCACGGCGCGATTTCCTCTCACTCGGAGCCATCACCACCGCCGCTCTCACCATCCCCGACGCTTTCTCTCAAACCGCCGACTCCGTCAAGCAGCTCCAGCCTCCCCAAAAACCCGTCATCGTCACCCGCGTCACCGGCGACAACTCCATCCAGGAGGCATACCAGATGCTTCTCGATGGTCAGGACACCCTCGACGCCGTCCACCACATCTGCATCGGCCGCGAAAACGATCCAAAGGATCACTCCGTCGGCCTCGGCGGCCTGCCCAATGAAGAAGGCGTCGTCGAGCTTGACTCCTGCTGCATGCACGGACCATCCCGTTCTGCCGGCTCTGTAGGCGGCGTCCGCGATATAAAAAACGTCTGCCTCGTCGCCCGCAAAGTCTACGAGCACACCGGCCACGTCATGCTCGTCGCCGAAGGAGCCCAGCGCTTCGCCCTCGACCTCGGCTTCCCCAAAGAAAACCTCCTCACCGAGGACGCCCGCAAAATCTGGATGCTCTGGAGAGAAAACAACTCGCAGATGGACTGGTGGGGCCCGTCCATGACCCAGCCCGCATGGAAAGATCCCTACGCCGGCAAACCCGCCCCCAAACCCACCATGGACCTCCATGGTTTGTCATCGGTAAATCCCCAGTCCACCCCCGCCGGGCCCGGACCAATACCCCGCCATCCCACCCCCGAATGGGCCGAGACCATCCGCACCCGTACCCAAAAACTAGTCAACATGGCCGCCGACCTCGGCATCGCTCCTGAAGACCGCCTCTACGCAGCCGAACAAGTCCTCTGGCCCACCACCGGCACCATCCACGTCTCCGTCGTCAATTCCAAGGGCGAAATCTCCGGCTCAACCACCACCTCCGGCCTCGCCTGGAAGCTCCCCGGCCGCCTCGGCGACTCACCCATCCTCGGCGCGGGCAGTTATACCGATCAGGATGTGGGCTCGGCAGGCGCCACCGGCTCGGGTGAAGAAAACATCAAAGTCGCCGGCGGCCACACCATCGTCGAGCTCATGCGCCAGGGCCGCACCCCCCAGGAAGCAGGCCTCGAAACCCTCCGCCGCATCGCCCGCAACTACAACGGCGATATGACCAAAGTCCGCCTCCTCGACATGGAGTACTACATCGTCCGCAAAGACGGTTCCTACGCCGGCTGCTCTCTCTGGAGCACCAGCCCCACCGGCAAGCCCCGCGTCTTCGCCGTCCACGACTCCAACGGCTACCGCGTAGAGAAATGCGCTGCCCTGTTGGAAGGCGGGAGTCTGGAGTGGCCTCCATTCTGAGGTCGCGCAAGGGACCCGGAATCCCGACAGTTCGCTATCGCACCCCACCCTGCGGAAAGAAGAGTGAAAACGTGGTCCCGTGCCCGCGGCCGGTGGTGCTGCTCCGAAACCGCAGCCGCCCCCCATGCTTCCGGATCACTCCATCGGAAACCCACAGACCCAGCCCGATCCCGGTCGTCTCTTTGGTCGAAAAAAACGGCTCGAAGATCCGCTTCCGAATAGCCGTCGGAATCCCGCTCCCATTGTCGGCCACCGTCACTCGCACCCCGGCCACACCGTTGACCGACCCTCGCCGAATTCGAATCCGCAGTCGTCCGTGATCCGCGATCGCGTCCAGCGCATTGCTCACCAGGTTAGCGAAAACCTGCCGCAGCTCATCCTCAAAGCACCACAGCCGCACACCGGCTTCGCACTCGGTCACCACTTCGATTTGTCGCGACATAAACCGCGGACGGAACAGCGTCAGCACCGACTGCATTGTTTCGGAAAGATCGGCAAAGGTCGCCGCCTTCGACTGACGATGGAACCGCAGCGTCTGCGTCGTGATCTGCGAGACGCGCGTCAGCTCCTCCTGCGCCGTATCGAGGTAAGCGCGCGTCTCCGCCGCCAGGCCTTCATCCTGTAGCGCCAGATACAAAGCGTTGACCACTGACGAAAGCGGATTGTTGATCTCATGCGCGATCGAAGCCGCCAGACGCCCCGTCGCCGCCAGCTTCTCGCTGCGCCGCAGTGCTTCCTCCGCCAGCTTCTGATCATGGATATCCGTGCAACTCCCCACCCACCGCTCCACCTCTCCCGCCTCGTTTCGCATCGGCAGTGCCTGCACCAGAAAATGCCGGAACGCTCCATCGTGCCGCCGCATCTGCAGCTCGATCCGGTATGGCTCTCCACTCTCCACACTTGCCATCCAGGTCCGGTTCACCCGTTCCTTCTCCTCCGGATGCAGTATCGTCTGCCAGTCGAAACCCACCATGCGCTCAGGCGCGATCCCACAGTAGTCCAGAAATCGCTGATTCAGATAAGTCAGCGACCCGATCGGATCGGAGATACACACCAGCTGCGGCAGGCTCTCCGCCAGCACCCGGAAGCGCTGCTCCCGCTCCCGCAATCCCGCCTCGGCCGCCCGCTGGCGCGTCAGGTCGAAGACGAAACCAACATACTCATCTTCCGAACCTTCCAGCAGGGCATATCCGCACAGAATCGGCACTCGCGACCCGTCTTTGCGGATGTACTCCTTCTCGTATGGCGTGCAGCTTCCGCGTTCCGCCGCCTCCGCAATGTGCGCCTGATCCACCTCAGCGTACTCCGCCGGCGTCATCGTGTCCCAACGAACCCGCCCCGCTTCCAGGTCCTCGCGCGTGTATCCTGTGATTCGCAGCAGCTCGTCGTTCCCTTCCTTAAAGGCTCCGAAGCGGTCCGGACGCCCGATCCCCATCATGTTCGACTCGAACAGCTTCCGATACCGTGCTTCGCTCTCCCGCAGCGCCGTGTCGGTTTTCTTCCGCTCCGTAATGTCGCGGAAAAAGACTGTCAGGCCATCCTGGGATGGGTAGCATTTGGTCTCGAACCACTTCTTTAGTGGAGCCCCGTAGTACTCCTCGAAATGCACCGTTTCTCCGGTTTCCATCGCACGCCGGTACCCCAGCCCAAAGCCGTTGGTCCTGTTTTCAGAGAAGATATCCCCGACGCCTTTGCCGACGATATCCGCGGGACGCAACCCCAAAATGCTCGCACCCTGGTCGTTGAAGTACACATAGCGCAGGTTGTGGTCCAGCACGCATAACCCGTCCGTGATGCTGTCCAGCACGTTCTGCAGTCGTCGATGCGCCCACTGCAATTCGTCCTGCGCCTGCTTCTGCTCGGTCACGTCCGTGTGCGTGCCCACCCACTCCACAATCTCCCCGGAAAAGTCGCGGACCGGCACCGCATGCACCGACATGTGCCGGTAGACGCCGTCATGCCGGAACACTCGCTCCTCCACGCTGTAGGGCAGACCCGTCGCTATGCAGCGCCTCCATTCTTCGACTACTCGCGCGCGATCGTCCGGATGAATCGCGTCCGCCCACCCAAACCCCAGAACCTTCTCGTCCGACTGCCCCGTAAATGCCTGCCACTCCGGCAGCCTGTTCATCTGGTTGCCGCTCGCGTCCGTCGTCCAGACAATCTGTGAGCTGGCGTGCACCAGCGAACGATACCGGTTCTCGCTCAGCGCCAGTTGCTCCTCCTGCCGCTTCCGCTCGGTAATCTCCTGTACCGTGCCGCGCAGGCTCGCCACCTTACCATCCCGCCATGTCTCCACCTCCCCACGCGCTGCCATCCACGCCGTCTGTCCGTCCGCTCGCCTGATCTCTACATCCATCGTGTACGGTTCACCGAACTCAATCGCCCGATCGAAGACCTCGATAAACCTTTTCTCCATGGGCGAGTGATCCGTCCGCCTTCGGAACTCCGCGTAGTTCAGCGGTGGCTCCTTCGGGTCCATCCCATAGATCCGATAGATCTCCTCAGACCACGTCGTCTGCCCCGTACTCCGCTCCCATCGCCACGTCCCGATCTTCGCGATGCGCTGCGCCTCCACCAGTTCCTGTTCTCGCTGGCGCAGCTTTATCTCCAGATTCTTCCGCTCGGTAATCTCCTGTACCGTGCCGCGCAGGCTCGCCACCTGCCCGTTTTCCCAGCTTTCCACCTCTCCCCGCGCGATGATCCAGCGCGGCGGCCCGTCCGCCACGGGGATCTCCGCATCCATCGAGTACGGCTCTCCAGAAAGCATGGCGCGCTCAAACGCCTCGCTCAGCCTGCGAAGACTCTCCGTTCCCCGCATTTGCAGAACTTCCCGTGACCCGATTGGCGCAAGCGACCGATCCCGCCCCAGGATGCAGTAAACCTCGTCCGACCACGTCACCCTGTCGGTCGACCGCTCCCACCGCCAAGTTCCCAGCCGGGCCAGCCGCTGCGCCTCCGACAGCTCGTGTTCCCGTTGCCGCAGGATCCTCTCGAGATTCCTGCGTTCTCCCACATCGCGCGAGATTCCCACCACGCCGATGACCTTACCCGCCGAGTCCCGGCTCACCGATTTGATCGTTTGCAGGTACCGGACCTGGCTGCCGTCGTTGATCTCTTCCTCGAACGTCAGCGACGCTTCCGCCGCGAAGACCGCGCGATCCTCTTCCACCAGCCGCACGGCTTGTTCCTCAGAAAAAAGCGCGAAGTCGTCCCTGCCGATGATCTCGTCGCGCGATCTGCCAAGAAAGCGCGCCGCTGCCGTGTTGATCGCGACATACCGGCCCTCCCGATCCTTCATATAAGCAAAGTCGGAGATGCCGTCGATAAAGTGCGAAATCAGGCTGTCGCTGCCAGCTGCGGTCGCAGATGCAACCCGACCCTCAATCTCACGCACCTCAGGCAGTCGATTCGTAACAGGGCGCACACTCATAGCGTTCGAGGCAATCACAGGGAACTGACTACCAGCACCTGATTTTTCTTTTGCGCTTCGATGCGCGCTCTCCCGCGCAAGTTGCCCCCAGCCGCCCGCCTTCAACACCGCGCGGCCAATCGCCTGGACGGACTGCTCCAGCTTCTCCTGAGTTTCAGACCGTCGTCAGAGAGTGGATGCTATTGCTTCGGGGCCACCGCCGAATACAGCCCCGGCATCGGCGGCTTTCCCGTCACCGGCGACGCTCCGCTCACCGGCTCTGTCGCCTCCGCGCTTTCCAGAGCGCCCGTCGCCGTCCGCTTCGAATAAATCCTGAAGTTCACCGCCACATCGATCACCGAGCTCACCGGCTTCCCATCTTTCACGGCCGGCGCAAACGTCGACTTCTCGATCGCCGCCACTGCATTCTCATCCAGCCCAAACCCGATCGGCCGGTACACTGCCACCGCCAGAATCTTCCCCTGCGGATCGAGAATCACCTTGTAGCTCGCCACCCCCGCCACATCGCCCCGCTGCGCAAAGTCGTTCGAAGCAGGAACCAGGTTCCTCAGCAGCTTCGGCCCATCGACCCCGGGCCCCGGATGCGCCAGCGTCGCGTCTGTCGGCACCAGCGACTTGTGCGCCTGCTGCGCCTGATAGAAAAACTGCCAGTAATCCGGCATCTGCGCGATCATCTTCGCGTCCAGCTCCGGCGCGAAGATCTTGTTCAGCGCGCTCCTTAAATGCTCCGCCGACTCCGCCGGCGAAATCGTCGTCGGAGCAATCGGTGACGCGCCAGGCGCCGCCGAATTCGCGGTGGTCGCCACCGTCGCGGCAGCCGCGCCATCGCCGGCCCCAGCCGCGCTCTCATCCCCATCCTCCGCCGCGGCCGTAGCGCGCGCCACCGCTGCCGTGACAGCAGCACTTGCTCCCGACGGCGATCCCGCTCCACCCTTCTCACCCTTCTTCTTCTTCGGAATCACCACCAGCTGCCGGTCGATCACAATCACCTGATGCTTCTTCTTCGGCGTGATCTGGATCCGGTCGAACGACGTCGCCTGATCCTCCCACGGCGCCTCGCCCTCAAAGTGCACCCCAAACCGGATCCCCTCCAGCTCCACTGCCTTCTTCATCACCTTCACGTGGTCGATCATCAGTCCGCACAGCGTAAACGACCCCCTGGGGGACTGCCCCACTAAATCCCCCACCATATTGAAGTGCAGATTTTCATCCAGCCACAACCCGCGCAAAAACAGCGGCCTTCCCACCAGCCGCTGCCGCAGCTCGGCTTCCGTAATGCCCGGCTCATTGCTCCCCGCGCTCACTGGAGAGGCCGCAGTTTTCGCCTCGGAGAGGTTATTGCCCGCGACGGGATTCGATGGGCTGGCCTGTGGGTAGCTAAGGGAGGCGCAAAGCACGGGAAGCGCAAAAGCGGCATACCACGCAAACTTCATCTGACAACTCCAGACCGGTTTGAGATGTTCGACAGCAGGAATGTTCGACCTGCGCAAAATGGCCTCGCCTTGTCGCACTGCTACCTCAGCTGGCGCGCATAGGCCCACGTACCTGGAGCATTTCACCCCGACTTTTCACGAAACAATAGCACTTTAGCGGAGTGCGCCCCTGTGAAAATCCTGCCGCCTAAGACCCCGAAGTACCCCACAAAGCTCAAGAGCGGCCACACGCCGGCCTCCACCTTGGCTTCCGCCACGTTTGCACAGTTTTTCCACAGATTTTGCGGAGGTTTTCCCCACTTTCCCCATCCCACACAGGGCGCACTTGGCCACACACCTGCTGCCCGCAGCGCAATCCAATGCTCCGCCTGTTGTCAAAAATATTATTTACTCCCCTGATTCCTTCAACTCACACTTGAAGGATGTTCAGGAAGTTCCGCCTCTGTAACCCGGACTGGGGAAAGACCAGCTCCAGGTTCCGCGACCCCAGCGTCTTGTACGCCGCCTCGCCCAGTACCTGCCGGAAGTCCGTCGTAATCGCCAGATCCCGCCCCTCATACAGCTGCTCCGGCGACAATCCAGGCCACCGCCCATACACTTTTCCACCGCTCACCGGCCCGCCCAGCACAAACATCACATTCGCGTGCCCGTGATCCGTCCCGCCTGTCCCGTTTTGGCGGCAAGTCCGCCCAAATTCCGACATGGTCACCAGCACAATCTCCTCCGCCTGGTCCCCCATGTCCGTCCAAAACGCCGCCAGCCCCGCGCTGAACTCCTTCAGCCGCCCCGCCAGCTGCCCATCCACGCTGCCCTGGTTTTGGTGCGTATCCCAGCCGCCGATATCCGCGAACGCCGCCTCCACTCCCAGGTTCGCCTTCAGCAGCTGCGCAACCTGCCTCAGGCTGTTCCCAAACTGCCCACCCGGATACTCCGCCCCCGCCGCCGGCGTGTACTTCGACGGATCGGCCGCTTTCAGCATCTTCACCGCCGCAAACGTCTCCTGCCCCGTCCCATGCAGAATCGAATCCGTCGACTCGTCATACATCGCCGCAAAACTAGCCGCCGCCGTCGACTGCGCCCCATAACCCTGCACCCCAAAATCCTTCACATTGTTCAGCGCCACCGCCTGGATTCGCCCCTCCAGCGTCCGCGGCACCTCCGACCCCAGCGCCACCGCCCGGAACGGCGAATGCGCGCAATCCGGACAACCCGGGTTCCCAGCCAGGTCCTCCGCCTGCAGCGCCCGATTCAGCCACCCATCCACCGTAGCCTTCACCCCCGGCGTGCCGCTCTCCATAAAGTCCTGCGCATCGAAATGCGACCGCGAAGGATCGGGCGACCCCGAAGCATGCACGATGGCCAAATGCCCCTGGTCCCACAACGGCTTCAACGGCCCCATCGCCGGATGCAGCCCAAAGAACCCATCCAGATCGATCACCGCGTTCTGCGGAATCCCAATATTCGGCCGGTACTGGTAGTACGAAGGCTCCCGATACGGCACCACCACATTCAGCCCATCCGCCGCCCCGCGCTGGAAGATCACCACCAGCTTCTTCCCCTGCGCCTGCGCAGTCGTAGCCTGCGCCATCACACTCCGCGTCAGGAAAGCCGGAATCGCCGCCGTCCCAACGACAGCCATCGCCCCGCCCCGCATAAAAGCGCGTCGCGTCAGAGGCGAAAACACCCGCGCCATCCCCGGCTCCACAGCCGGCTCCACTACCGGCCCATGCACGGACTCATCCCAGGCATTGTTACTCATGAAAGGCTCACTCCCAATCCAGGTTACCCGAGGAGTCCGATGAACAAGCAGACTCCTGCACCCAGACGCCGTCTCTTCTACAAACGCTGCGCCTAATCGGAAGTTGCGTCAATAGCACGACAATCCTGGTGCTACAACATCCCGAGTTTGGGATGTGGGTATCGCGCCAAGCGCGAACCTTCTTACTTCCACTAGCGCGGAGACTATGATCGAAGCGAGAGTCTCCGCAGATAACCAGTTCGAGCCCTTCAGGGCCTCTTCCCCTTTTGCGGCTTAGCCTGGCCTGTCCCGCCGCCGCTGCCGCCCGACTCCGGCGATTGCCCCTGCCCGCTAAAATGAAAAAAGCCGCCCCTTCGGGCGGCTTTTCTGTTCGATGGGAGAAATAGTCCGCGCAAAAACGCAGACTGAAAGGGGACGGGTTTCAGCGGTTCGGGTTGGACAGACCAATCATCCCGGATCGCCGGCACAGTAGCCAAAACATGCATGCAAATCCCACGGATTCATTCGGATGCCGCCGTCGAAAACAGGCCCCCGGGAAACCATGGCACTGCAAGCGGTTGCCAACTTCCGTTACAACTGCGGCTGCGGACTCGACGATCCCGAAGGCGGCGTCGATGATCCTGGCGGTGGCGTCGTCCCGCTCGTTCCCTGCGGCGGAGTCTGCGGATTCATCGCAGGCGGCGTGCTCGCTCCGTTCGGAGGCGTCGCTGGTCCCGGTGTCGTTCCCGGAGGCGGTGTTACCCCGGGCTTTGTCGCCATCCCAGCTCCCGGCCCACCACTCGATGGCGGCGCTCCAGGCGGCGGCATCTTCGAACCCGGCGGCGTCATCCCGGGCGGCAATCCCGGCCGTCCACCCGGTGTACCCGGCAGCTTCGTTCCCGGACCCGGTGTCGGTCTCGTATCGCTCTGACTGATCAACTCCACATCGAATATCAGCTCCGACTTCGCCGGAATCGGTCCCTTCCCCGTTTCCCCATACGCCAACTCATAGGGAACGTACAAGCGCCGCTTGCCGCCCATCCTCATTCCCTCGAATCCCGTGTCCCACCCTTGAATCACCTGGTGCTGTCCGTAAGGGAATGAGATTGGCTGACCGCCCGGATGGTCGTGCGACGAATCGAACTTCGTCCCATCCGTAGCCAGATAGCCGGTGTAGTGGACGCTCAACCACTTGCCCTGCTTCACCGGATCGCCGGTGCCCACTTGCGTGTCGACGTAGTTCAGCGAGAAAGTCGCCGGTCCGCTGCCCAGCGATTCACGAGCCTCCTCGCTCACCAGAGGTGAGGCATAGTCGAGTTTGCTGGTCGCCATCCTGGTGACCGTGTAGAGCGTCTTCACGCACGGCGCCGAGGCCGGCAACGCCGGAATTTTCTCCGAAATCTTCGGAGCCGGCGTCACGCAACCACCTGCGGAACGGTGGGTTGGCGCCCCCGCTGTTGCAGCAGCCCGATGGGGTGGCGTGGCCGGAGGTGGAGTCTGCGCCGCTAGCGGCACAACCGCCGCCAGCATCAGGAGAAAGGAACCAGAAATCGATGTCTTCATATCGCTACCCAGTGTATGCGATGGCAGGCCTCCAATGCAGCCCACCTGTTTGAATTCAGGCCCGAAACACTGGCGCGACCCCCGCCTCCACCTCAGTTTTAACCGTTTCATCAATGTCCGGCCCGCCCGGCTCCAAAATTAGCCGCCCATAGTAGCTGTCCAGCAGCAGCGTCCGCAGTTCGGCGATCAGCGGAATGCGCGGATTCGCCCCCGTGCACCACTTCCCCGTTTCCGTGATGGAAGGCAAGCCACACGATTGTCGGTGACCCTCGTCACGGCGGCATACAACATAAGAGGAACAAAACCTGGCCTGCTAACCCAAAAACCAGCCGATTTGTACCTGAATCCCCCATCCGTGCTGCCGCCCGGTTACCCTCGCTCGGCTGGGCAGTAACGCCGATGACCCTTTCTATTTGATCCCTCGCTCATTACCGTAATGGCATTGTTTACACCCCGCCCAAAGCGCAGAATCACCAACATTGAAGCCAACGCAGCGCGTCCCCCAGTTGCAAGGCGTGCGGCGAATTGAGGAGAAATCAAATGAACCGCACAATCCAGCTTTGCAAAAGTTTTCTGAATGACGATCGCGGCCAGGATCTCATCGAGTACGCGCTCATCGCCGCCGCCCTCTCCCTCATCGCAATTTCCGCTGAGGCGTCGATCACCCCGAAGATCGCAAACGAATTCAACACGATCACCAACAACTTCTAGGTCAGCACCTGTTCAGGTCCGTTTGCTTCTCTTGTTTTACTTGTTGCCGGTTCGTTCCTCGTTCTTCCTTGGGCCCACCGTTGGAGTGCTCTTCCTCTTGCTTCCCCGCAAGCGCCTGAGCACTCCACCAAACCCCGCTAACACCGGGCATTTCCCCCACAAGGAGTTTCATCATGATCATCACAGCGCTCGCAGTTACGTCCATCATTGTGGCGTTCTCGGGATTGGTTCTCCCCCTCGCCGCCTGCATCAAAGGCAACTAAACCGAAAGCCGGCGCGTTATCCGGCATCGTTTTTGGGAGCTCCCACGCAGTACCCTGTCCAACGCGCATTGGACAGTAGTTTTGAGACACTTAATCGATCGGTTCCTGACTGATCGACCCTTCACTGATCCGCTCGTTGATCGACTCGAAGTTGTGCCCCAACATTGGCCGTCTTTGTAGAATCTGTAACTTCACAGATCCGTCAATCCACTATGGGCCGGGAAGCATTGAAAGACTCGTCCTCGTGTACGTTTTTGTACAAAATGGAACGCCAATCCGATTAAAGATTTGATCCCACCCTCGAACGGCCGCGGGCCTTCGGCTGCACCAGCCCTGACTCCGCCCCGTGTGGATCGTCAAGCCGTTCGACCTGGACAATCTTCTGCTAACCGTCGCGAAAGTGCTGCCATGAAGATTTCACCATTGCTCAGGACGAATCGACATCCGTGGTCTTCGGGATGCCGCGCGAAGTGATCCTGCTCGATGCCGTCGATCAGGTACTGCCGCTGAGCAGGATCTCCGGCGCATTCCTGGAACGGCTCGCGCGCGCTTAAGTATGCGGTCATTGCGGCTATGCGATCCGGAAGTCTTCGACTTCGGGCGTATTACAGGCATCCGGGCAAGTTCCCTCCGAACCGAGTGTACTGTTGTTCAACGGATCATATCGAGCCATGAAATATCAGTCCACGGCTGGTCCGCTTCTGGGACCAGGTGCCTCCTTGGCGGCACGATTTTCTGCCCTCCCAGGCCGCTGTCGGGGATGGGCTCCGAGCTGATCCGCGCTGAAGGGACGTAGAGAAGGGCGGAACGATCCACTGCGATGAATCTGCGAGTGAAAAGGGACCCTTTCCCGCTATAACGGTTGGATCACTCTAAACGCGAGAGGTAAAACTCGGTTGCTCCGGGGAACTCACAGCGTCTTTCCCGAATTGAAACAGATTGGATCCGCATCGATCCTGCGAACCGACTTGCATTTGTCTCACGTTTGTTTCGCATTCTGAATTCTTGCTCGCCGGCCTGCATCGGCGAGCCAACCGCCGCGGACGATCAGACGGGATCCCTCCTTGGTTGCCTCGCGGACATCGTGCAGGTCCGGGATGAGGTCCTGTACTGCTCATCGGTTTGCGCTCGCCCGAGCGGCTTGTTCCGCCAGAACAAAGGCGCGGGACCACGTCTTTACTGGGGATCCCTCAATGCGGAACCAGTCCGATGTCTGCCTGGCAGCCGTCGTCCGCAACCGCGCCGCGCCTATGTTTTGCCTGCGGACCGCTGCCTCGCACAGGGCCGTTTGCAGGGCCTCGCTTAAGGCGCCACTAAACAGGACTGGGACAGAATCGGCGGGGAATTGATTTCCAACCGGTCCAGCACGAGGACGTTATGACAGTTAGCGGGCTCGCAGCGCGGTACAACGCGGTGTGACATGTGTACTGTGACTAATTTCCGCGGATGCAACCGGCGGGGGATGGGTCCCCGCTGGACAAGCGGGCGAGACTCGAATCCAGAAGCAGCGCCGAGCCTGCGCGAGCCGATGCAGCAGGTCGCCGGTGATTGAAGCGTTCATATAGAAACGCTCAGCGAACAGTGAGCAGCGCAGATTGGTTTCGTGGTCCGGATAACTTCAGGAACATGGAACCAACAGGGCGAAGCTAGTCCCAAAATCGCCCCCATGTCGCAGACTCTTTCTGCTTCGACCATCAACGAGACAATCGCCCGCGTCTTACATTCGTCAACCGTTCAGTCACTTGACAGACCCGGCCGACAGTGCTCTGGCCGGGGATCGAAACCGACCATGACAGTCCAGAACCCGCGATCACACACGATTAGTGTCCGCCTTTCAGAAGAGGAATACGTGGCGCTCAGGCGACTCTGCTCGATGACCGGCGCGCGCAGCATATCGGACCTCATTCGTAATGCCATGCATGTTTTTCTCAACGGGCCCAATCGGGATGACGTACTGGGAGTTCATGTGGAAGAGATTCGCATTCAGTTGAAGAGCCTTGATCGAAAGGTGGGCCAGCTTGCTGCCAGAGCCTCTCCTTTGACTGGGGCCAACGATCAATGAGGCGAACGGTCTCCCTTGCCTCACAAATCACACGCATTTCCACCCCGTCTCCCACGAACTCCGCCGACGACAATTCGGGACTTCATGGAGACGGGAGTTCACTCCACACTCCTCTCACTTGACCTTCAGTTGCAGGAATTTCGTCACCATGACCTATAAGCCTTTCGCCCTCTTCTTGTTGTCCGGCAGCCTGTGCGTTGGGCAAACGGTCCCGGCTCCTCCTGGCAGTGAGGGGGCGGGAGCGAATTCAACGTCTCTACCAGCTGCGAGTCTAGGCCCGATCAGGACACCCACTTTGACGCCAGCTGCGCCGGCAACTGCTGCCGAGGCAACTCCTGCGGACGCAGGCGCTGCCCACACCGAAGTCGATAGGCCTGTAACCCGGCTCAGCGTTCCGATCACGACCCGATCGGAATTCGAGCAGTTTGCCGAAGACGCGGCGGGACAACCTCTTCCCGTGTATGGGCGGCAACTCTTTGACGAGGTTCCTTCCACCTTTTCCCCGATGGATCGGGTCCCGGTGCCGGCTAACTACGCGCTCGGGCCAGGCGACGAACTGCTGATTCGGGCGTGGGGAAAGATCGACCTTGAATGTCACGTTGTCGTGGACCGGAACGGACAAGTCTTTCTGCCCAAAGTGGGAACCGTGAGCGTGGCCGGCCTGCGCTATGAACAATTAGAAGGCTACCTGCACTCCGCCATCGGAGCCCTTTATAAAGACTTCGAATTGAATGTAACGATGGGACAGCTTCGCTCCATCCAGATTTTTGTCCTGGGCAGTGCCCGGCAGCCGGGCGCCTATACGGTGAGTTCTCTGAGCACCCTGGTGGATGCGCTGTTCGCTTCGGGCGGACCCTCGGGGACCGGGACAATGCGCCATATCCAATTGCGGCGCGGCGACCGAATGATAACGGAGTTCGACATCTACGAACTGTTGCGTAAAGGGGACAAATCCAATGACCTCCAGTTGCTTCCAGGCGACGTGATCTACATTCCATCCATCGGTCCTCAGGTTGCCATGGTGGGCAGCATCAACGAGCCTGGAATTTATGAGTTGAAAGACACAACCACCATCGATTCCGCATTGAAAGACGCAGGCGGGCTGACGAATCTGGCGACCGCCGACCGCGTGCTGCTGGAGCGTATCGAGAACCACAGACGGCGCAGGGTCGACGAATTCGCGCTCGATGCATCCGGACTCCGGCGAGTGCTTGACGATGGCGATCTGCTGCGCATCTTCCCTATCTCGTCGCAATTCGAGAATGCGGTAACGCTGCGCGGGCCAAAGCAGGGACGCTACGCCTGGCACGAGGGCATGCGGGTATCGGACCTGATTCCGTCGCGCGACTCGCTGATCGGCAACGAGCACTGGAATCAGCAAAATCATCTTGCGGCAGCTACCCGCGCAGATTTAAACGGCCACTCACACTCGAATGCGCACGGAGACTCACACGCAGAGCCAAACCCAGACTCACATGTCGATATGATGACCGACATTGCCGAGAGCAGTGCCGAGATCAACTGGGACTACGCGGCCATCGAGCGGCTCGACGGGCACGATTTGAGTACGCGGCTCATTGCCTTCAATCTCGGATCCGCCCTCGATCATCCCGCATCTTCCGACAATCCGGCGCTGGAAGCGGGGGATGTCGTCACCGTCTTTGCCCGTAAAGACCTTCCTCTGCCGCTTGAAAAACATGCGGCCTTTGTCCAGGTGGGCGGAGAGGTCAATGCTCCCGGCGTCTATCCCGTGAATCCAGGAGATACTCTGCGCGACGTGGTCAGGCGTGCCGGCGGCCTGACGCCACATTCTTACTTATATGCTTCTCAACTCACTCGTGTTTCAACGCGCGTGGCGCAGGAGCAACAACTTAAGCTGTCCATTGCCCGGATCCAGAATGAACTGGTCTCGCGGTTTGTGAGCGCGCCCTCAGGCAGCCCCGCCAATCCATTGGGTCAGGAGGCTCAGCTTGGTTCGCAGCAGGCGGCGATAGCCGAGCTTTTATCGGTTCACCCCACCGGCCGCGTCGTTCTTGACATGAGTCCGGAGGCCCACACGATCAATGACATTCCGGATATCGTCCTCGAGGATGGAGACAGCTATTATGTTCCCCTTAAGTTGAGCACGATCGAGGTGGCTGGGGCGGTTTATAACGAGAACGCGTTCCGCTACCAGAAGAAGAAGAAACTTTCCACATACCTTGAAGATGCCGGAGGTCCCACACGGCAGGCGGATGCGAGACGGATTTTTCTGATCCGCGCCGACGGGTCGGTCATCAGCAGGCAAAGCCGCAGCTCGCCGTGGCGCGGTCGTTTTGAGGGCCTGTCCTTGCTTCCTGGAGACGCCATCGTTGTTCCGACAAAACTGAAATTACCAGGCGGCTTTGCGCGGCAATTATCGTTTCTAACCCAAATCCTCTCCCAGGCTGCCTTGACCGGCGGCGTACTGAGCGCCGTTCAGTAATAAGGATCCAATTGATGAGTGACCGGGACTCTCGTATCAATCGACCTGAAGAAGTGGTGGGAGATACCTATCTGCCGGAAGAGGGCCGTACCGCCACCAGCATAGCGGCCATCTATGTTCTGACCGAACTCGCAAGCCGCAAACGGCTGATTGGTTGTGTAACCGGGGCGGCGATACTGATCGGCTTTGCCTGCAGCCTCGCGCTTCCGAACGAGTATACGGCCATGACCCGAATCATGCCGCCGCGGCAGACGGAATCGACCACCTCGCTGCTGAACAGCATGCCCGGCGTGGGATCGCTCGGCGATGTGGCGGCGGGCGGTCTCAGCCTGAAGGATCCAAACGCCATCTACATCGGACTGCTCCGATCTCGGCCCGTTGCCGATGCGATTATTGCGAGATTCAACCTTCGATTGTCTTATCACGCCAAAGACATGACGGCTGCGCGTCGCCTGCTGGATGACGCCACCCGCCTGTCTTCGGAGAAGAGCGGACTGATTTCCATATCCGCCACCGATCGGGATAAGAGTCGCGCCGCCGCTATAGCCAACGCCTATCCTGAGGAACTTCGTTCTCTTTCGAGGAGAATCTCAGTTACGGAGGCATCGAAGCGGCGGCTCTTTTTTGAAGAGCAGTTGAAGGATGCAAAGAACGATCTGGCTTCGGCAGAGAGCGCTCTGCAGATCGTCGAACAGAATAAAGGCTTGCTTCACCTGGACGCGCAGTCGGGCATGATTATCGAAGGGCTGGCGAGTGTCCGGGTACAGATTGCAGCCAAGCAAGTCGAACTCGAAGCGCTGCGGTCCTATTCGACGGAACACAACCCCGACCTGCAACTGGGAGAGCAGGAATTGTCCGCGCTCCAGGGAGAGGCTGCACGCATGGAACAGCATGACAATGCGTCGGATTTTTCCGAGCTCGGTATCAAAGATGTGCCGAAGGAGGGTAAGGATTATGTTCGCGCTCTCCAGGCCGTTCAATACCGACAGGCCTTTTTCGACCTCATGCTCAAGCAGTACGAAGCCGCCCGGCTGGATGAAGCCAAGGAGGCGGCGGTCATTCAGGTGGTTGAACCGGCCATCGAACCGGATCGAAGGTCGTCCCCGAAGCGTATGACGATCATGATCGTTTCTACCGTCCTCGGATTGCTCACCGGGTGTCTGCTCGCACGGTTCCTGAATTGGGCGGAGCAGGAGCTGGCGACGCCGGAAGGCGCCAGGGCGCTGCATAGGTTGAAACGAGCCTTTACGAGAGAGCACCTCAGACCGCTTTCGGAATCGGCGACAGACTGAGCCCTTGCGGGCCGAGTCTTGATGCTGACCTCTCAGGATCCGCGGCATGAGCGGATCGGACGCTTCTCCACCGTTTTGCGCGCGATGAAGGATAGCTGGGAACACTTCGTTACCGAATCTATAAACTTCCAAACGTTCACCGATCAACTAACCGCGACGCACTTTCCGGCCTGAGTGAAACCTAGATTTGCAGAAAGAATGACAGCCCGATGCGAACCTATCTGACCGGAGTCGGTGATATGAACAATCCAGCCACCTGGAGTGGAATTCCTTATCATTTCCTCGAAGCGGGGCACAGAGCCGGGATGATCGACGAGGGGCTTGACCTCTCGGTCGACAGCCTTGGCTGGAAGCTGCAGCGTTTCGGTTGGAATGCCGCCATGCTTCTGCGCGGCAGGCGATACGGAGGTTTCCAGTACTCAGACTGGTTTCTTCAGCAACTCTACGGACCGTTGGAAGGCAAACTTGCGGGAAACAGACTGATCAACTGCTTTCAGATGTTCCCGCGCTCCATTGTTATGAACGCAGCGATCGAGAAATGGTTTTACATCGACACCACGCTGAAACAATTGTTCGCGTCCTATGGCGCAAACATCGATAGTAAGACCAGGTCGGAAATCCTGGAAAGGGAGCGCGCTGGGTATCAATCGGCAGCCGGCATCGTTGGTCACAGCCTGTGGGCAGCGAAAAGCGTCATCCATGATTACGGCATCGCAGCCCACAAAGTCCAGGCAATCGTGCCTGGGGCCAACGTCGATCGTGAAGAATATGCCAACTGGGACTCCGGTCAACAATGGATCGCGCGCCCGGAAGATGGCCGGCCCGTGAAGCTCGTTTTTGTAGGAAATATCTCTCGGCGCAAGGGTTTCGACAGATTGCTCGAGGCTCTGGTCCTGGCATGCTCGCAAGGCGGAGACTTTATCCTGCGCGTCATCGGTTCCGGTCAGGATCTTGTCCCTGCTCCGTATCGCGCAAACAAAAAAATCGAATGGTGCGGTTTTCTCGACAAGAGGACCGACGCGCGGGCCTTTCTTCACTTAGTAGCCGAGGGAGACATCGGATGCCTGTTTTCGCGCGCAGAAGCGGGCGGAATTGTTCTCAGAGAGTTTCACGCCCTCGGCCTGGCGGCCCTGGGCCCGGACGTGGGTGGCGCCCCCGAACACATGATCCCTGGCGCGTCCATCCCGATCTCCGTCCTGGCAACTCCCGCCGACATCGCGGATACCCTGCTTGGACTTTGCCGTAATCGGCAAAGGATCGAGAGTATGCGCTCCGCCGCATGGCAAGCGCGACACACCGCGCTTTGGGATGCAACCGTGATCCAGATGCGGGCTTTCATGTCCTCCCTGGAGGAACAGACGCAATCGGGGCAAGGGGGCGCTCGATGCTGAAGAGGGTTTTCACGAGTATGGGCGCAATCCTGTCCGGGCAGGCGCTGACCTTTCTTGGGAATCTGCTTCTCGTACCTCTCTTTCTCTCGCACTGGTCCACGACGACTTATGGAGAGTGGATGGCTCTTTCCGCGGTCATCGCCTATCTTAATGCGGCGGACCTCGGGGTGAACGCCGCCGCAGGCAACAAGATGGTGGCTGCCTATGCAAGGGGCGATCTGCGGACGTTCCAGAGTGTTCAGGGTTCAGCCATCGCATTCTATGTCGTTCTTGCCGGCGCGGTAACAGTCTTGTGCGGAGTAGCGTGCCTGACCCTTCCGATTGGCGCCTGGCTTGGCATCAAGTCGATTTCCGCCGCGGCGGCAGCCTGGATCGCCTGGATTCTCGCGTCGCGGACCGTGTGGCAGATGCCCATCGCTCAATTGGCAAGCGTGTATCGAAGCACCGGGAATCTGGCTGCGACCCAGTGGATTGTGAACGGGCAGGCGGTTTTGCTGATCGCGGTCACCGCTCTGGTCGTCATGCGCGGCGGGAGCGTAGTGCAGGTGGCCGCGTGCAGTGTTCTGCCCTCAGCCTGCGCCGCATGCGGCGCCTGGTGTCTGCTTCGCTGCGAACATCGCGAATTGATTCCGAGCCTTCGACGCGGAACCCGCAGCGAGTTTCTCGACCTGATCAGGCCAAGCCTTTTGTTCGGCGTGATGATTCTTGCCATTGCCGTGTCTGTACAAGGCCCGGTGGTGGCTGTCTCGGCAATCCTCGGGGGCAGCGCGGTTGCGTTGCTCGTAACCACCCGCAGCCTTACTTTTCTGTTGCGTCAGGGGCTGGGAATGGTCACCGCTGCTGTATGGCCCGAGCTCACGCGCCTCGATGCCTCGGGGTCGGAGTCCGCTCTGCGCGCCGGCCATCGCCTGATGGTGATCGGCTCGGTCGTAATGTCCTGTGCGTTCGCCGGAGCGCTGTGGTGGGAGGGAGCGGAAGTTTTTCAGGTCTGGACCAGAGGTAGGATTTTGCCCGACAGTACCCTGATGCGAGCCTTTCTTGCGTCTCTCATCTTACAGACTCCTTGGGTCGCAAGCGCCGCGTTTACCACCGCAAGCAATCGCCATAGGAACCTCGCATGGTGCTGGATTGGCGCCTCCGCGATGAACATGACGGGATGCGTCCTGCTGCTGGGGAAAGTCGGCCTGCTTGCCGTTCCCCTCAGCGCGATGCTGGGAGAGTCAGCCATGTGCTACCACTTCGTCGTCAGGGATACTTGCCGCGCGCTCGGCGAGCAGTATGGGCGCTTTGCCCGAAGACTCTGGCCCGGCGTTCTTCTTATTGCAACGGCAGCCCTGGCCATGGGTTGCCTTGGACACAAAGTTGCGGCTGGTCCGGCCCTGTTGCGATGGCTGGAAACTGGAACCCTCACGACCATCGCGGCCGCTTGTACGGGTTGGGTTGTTCTTGGTATAGCCGACCGGCGTGCGGTGACAGCTCATCTGGGACGACGCTTTCCGGCGCTGCACTGGCGTATCGCCTGAGCGCGCCACAGGGTTTCCGGATGCCGCGCGATTCAAGGGATGGGGAACAAACCCCACTCCGCCGCAGCCCGAAAAAGCATGACGCCTACGACATCAAACAAATCTGCATCACGTCGGCTGAGTCGCGCCGGCCAGTTGTCCCGTACGAATCATGGAGCGCCCGACTCGCCAGTTATCATGGCGCCGGCGGCGGCCACGCTTGTTGCAGGTTTGCTGTTGTGCGTCCGTTATCCGGGCGCCACTCAGTATGCGATGGCCGGGCTCGTGCTGTGGGCGCTATGCGGGAGCCGGCAAACGATTCAGGCTATCTCTCTGAGCCTGCTTATTACCTTTTTGAACCCCGAGGTAGTACCTCCCGAACCATCTGTGGCGTTACTAAAATGGCTTATCTTTGGAATCGCAGCACTCCGCCTCATTAGTGTAGGCCTCTGGCGGCATGCTGCTCGACAATGGGCCGCACCTCTGATTTGCCTTGCCGCGGTGGCTCTCGCGTCGGCCCTGGGCAAGGGAGCGTTAACCCCACTTTCCATTCTAAAGCTCGCTGTGTTTCTAACGGGCGTGTCGGCCTTCTTTACATCTCTTGCCGGTTCGAAGAAGTCCTGTCGTTATTGGGTCGATTGGTTCTTTACGCTCCACTGCGTGATCCTCCTGGTGAGCGCGCCTTTGCTGGCAATACCCGCGGGGCGGGCAAGGAACGGAACCGGATTCCAGGGAATATTCGGCCATCCGCAGTCACTTGGCGTATACCTCGCTTTCTTCACCGCGTTCGTTACCGCTTCCTGGCTCTCCGCGAACAAGCTCCGTCTATTCACGCTGGCGACGATTCCAGTAGGCTGGACATTCATCGTGTTATCCGGATGCCGCACGGCGGTTTTCGCATTATTGCTGGCTATTGCGGCCACGGCGATCACCGCGATCACCGTTCGGCGTGACCTGATATCGGAAGGCCCGCTTCGACAAATGAAAAGGCGATTAGTGCCGCTTGGCTGCCTGATCGCAGTCATGGCCGGTGTGCTCGGCGGGCGAGCGGCCGATGCAGTCACGTCTTTCACAGCCAAAGGGACGGGAGTGGATGAGTCCCCGGCGGGATTACAGGAAGCCTACGCGATCTCCAGGGGAGCGCTGATTGAAAACAGCATGGAGACGTTCAGGCAGCACCCATGGATTGGTGGAGGGTTCGGGCTCGCCGCGGGCCGCGTAACTCAGAACATCGACGACGATAACTCATACGGAATTCCAACAAGCGCTCCGGTTGAGGATGGATTCCTGATTTCCTCCATTCTCGGCCAAATGGGCATACTCGGTCTCCTGTCTGCGGGTGTAATCGTGGTGTGCGTCGGCGCCCGCGTGCTGATGCGGGGATCCATTCCCGTGATTGTTCTTCTGTTTACCGCTCTGTTCATTAACTGCGGAGAAATGGTTTTCTTTTCCGTGGGGGGACTGGGAAGCCAGATGTGGATGATTATTGCCTTATGTTTTGGAAGCGTCAAACTGACTGATTCACCGATGAGCAGACATTGAACATCCAATTCTGGACCCACATACCCAGCCCCCACCAGGCGGCGTATATCCGCGAGGTGGCTAAGTCGCATGCTGTAACCGTGATTGCAGACCAGCGGATAAATGCCGAGCGCGAGGCTCTGGGATGGGTAAAGTCGGACTTCGGCCGGGCCGAAGTTGTCGTGGCGTCAAACTCCAGCCTGGCATTGGCTTTGGCACATGCCGGTGGAGACCCGATTCAGCTGCTTTCTGGTTATCGTGGCTGCGCGATGAGCAGCCTGGTATTGCGCGCGGCGGCGCACAACGCACGCATCGGAATCTTGGCGGAGGCCGGCGACTTTCGGGGTATCTCCGGAGTCCTGCGCAAGGCGCGCTGCTGCTGGGATGTGGCGCGGAACCGGCCACGGGTGGACTTTGTGTTGGCCATGGGATCTCTGGGTGAGACATGGTGGGCTGGTTCGGGATTTCGGGGCGACCGGATTTTCCCATTCGGTTATGTGGTCGAAGCACCCCGGACGATTCAAGCCCCAAGCATGAGAGCCGAGTCACCATTTCGCCTGATGTTCTTAGGGCGCCTCGTCGAGTGCAAGGGGCTGGAGTTGTTGTTGAGCGCCCTGGCACTCTGCAAACGGCAAGCATGGCAAGCGGCCTTTGT
This sequence comes from uncultured Acidobacteriaceae bacterium, assembly GCA_963831055.1. Taxonomy (GTDB): domain Bacteria; phylum Acidobacteriota; class Terriglobia; order Terriglobales; family Acidobacteriaceae; genus Palsa-343. The sequence continues at coordinate 56,320 of CAWHOU010000045.1, forward strand.
CGGTTCCGGCCCGGTTGAATCCAGCTGCCGCAAGCGAGCCGCTCATACGGGAATTGCCGGCCGCATCGCATTCGTGCCATCGCTGCCCTACGGCGAAGCGATGAAACTGCTGGCGCAAGCGGATCTCCTCGTTCTTCCCAGCCGCTATGACGGATGGGGCGCGGTGGTCAACGAGGCCCTGATGCGGGGCGTACCGGTTATATGCTCGAGCGCGTGCGGGGCTTCTGACCTCATCCAGTATCCATGGCTGGGTTCGGTTGTGGCGGCGAATTCGGCCGAAAGGCTGCGGCAGGCGCTGTCGGAATGGATTGGCCGCGGTCCGCGAACGCCAGAATTGAGCGATCGGATACGAACCTGGTCGCATTGCATCGGAGGCCCGTCCATGGCTTCGTACTTTCTCAGGGTGCTCGAATGCGTCTACGAAGGCGGCCCGAGACCTGTGGCTCCATGGCGTGTCGCGTCTTTTAAAACGAAAGAGTCGCGTCAGCACTGTATTTATGCGGATTTGCCGATCGGCGTTTAGAAGATTTGTGGAATGAACTTCATCGCCAGTGCCGGCAAGCAATCAGGGGATACTTCAGGCCATGAAGATTCTTCATCTGCTTGGATCGCTGGACCAGCGTTCGGGAGGCCCCCTGCGGGCCGTCCTCGATTTATCGGCGCACGCTCAGGACCTGGGCTTGCACAGCGAGGTCCTTGGTTTCGGCGCACTGGATATCCCGGATAATCCTTTGGCCCCGGCATTGATCCATGCCCTGCCCTTTTCCGGCCCACCGTCCTATGGGTACTCCTCCGCAACCCGCGCCTGGTGTCGTGGCAATTTGTCCCGATTCGACGGCGTCATCTTACATGGGATGTGGAGTCACGCCGACTGGATTCTATCTCGGGAGTGTCTCAGGGCGGGCATACCTTACATCTGCTTTCCGCACGGGATGCTGGATGCCTGGTCGGTGCATGAGCAGGGAGCGTGGAAGCGCGCGAAGAAGATTTTGTATTGGCACTGGCGCGAGCGCAAAGTGTTTGCGCGGGCAGCCGCGGCGTTTTTTACCACCCGCCGAGAGCTGGAGAACGCTCGCGAGACCTTCCGGCTGCCGGAGATTCATCCCTGGATCGTGATTCCGTACGGAGTTGCCCCCCTCGCTGGACCGAGAGCCGAGCCGAGTTCTAATGTGGCCCAGCGCGCGGATACGAAGGTGGCTTTGTTTTTGGGGAGGCTGCATCCAGGCAAGCGTGCGGATCTGCTGATCAGGGCATGGAAGGCCGCCGAACTGCCGCCGGAGTGGCGGCTGGTGATTGCAGGTTCAGGCCGTCAGGAATGCACAAAGTACCTCCAGGAGCTGGCCCGCGCCTGCGGCATCTCGGATGTTGTCCAGTTTACCGGAGCGGTAGCCGGCGAGGACAAGCGCTACTTACTGCAGCGAGCTCAGTGGTTTCTTCTGCCATCAGAGCATGAGAACTTCGGTATCGCGCTTCTGGAGGCTATTATCGCCGGCTGCGCGGTGGCGGTATCGGACCAGGTGTATCTATCCGATGCACTGCCTGCGGGCTCTGAAATACTGCCGGTGAATCTCGAAGCGTGGACTGCCTTTCTGCGAACGAGGATGGTGGACGATACGTGGCACGATGCGCTCGTGCGGCGAACCATCCGGCAAATAGCGGAAGCTTATGGCCTGGACGCGATTACGCGCGGCTGGGTCTCGACGATTCAAACCGTTCTGAGAGGTTGCGCCGGTTAGACGCCCGAAGTCCCCGGAGCCCCTTAGCGTGGCGCCAGCGTCGTGAACGGACCGCATGCCATAACCGTGCGCCAAAGGATCACTCCTTATGCCAGCTCTCCACCGCAGGGCGAAAGAAATTGCCAGGCAATCACTGCACGCGCTGTTTATTGGCGGCCAGCATTTTGGCATCGATATATTGCCGAGGCATTTCTACTCTGAGATCCCGGATTTCAGAGAGCTGCGGAAAGACGATGCGTGGAAACATCCGCGCAGCATGTACGGAGTGAACGGAGCCGATGTCGATCAACAACTTGCTTTCGTGCGCGACTGTGTCAATGATTCGGCTCGAACCTTGATGCGAGAGGAAAACATTTACGAGAGCGCCTGCCGGGATAATGGCGAGGCCGGATTTGGACCGGTCGAGGCGGAGTTCCTGTTTTGTTTCGTTGCCCGCCACAGGCCGCAGAGGGTCATTCAGGTCGGTGCTGGAGTTTCAACGGCGGTGCTCTTGCATGCATCCAGAATCTGCAACTACCATCCCGCTGTCACATGCATCGATCCGTTGCCGCGCAAATACCTGAGCGAGTCCTCCAGGCATGGAAGGATTACTCTGATCGCGCGCAAAGCCCAGGAGGTCGATCCATCGCTGTTTGCAGAGCTGGGCCCCGGGGACCTGCTCTTCGTGGATTCAACCCATGCCGTGAGGCCAGGCAGCGAGGTAAATATCCTGATCCTTGAGGTGTTACCGCGGCTTCAGCGCGGTTGCCATGTTCATTTTCACGACATTTACTTTCCATTCGATTATCCTCCCTGCCTGCTGACAACCACGTTTTTCCCTAATGAGAGCGCTCTTCTGCATGCATTTCTTACGGGAAATGCGAGTTATTCCATAACTGCGTCTCTAAGCATGTTGCATCACCTGCGGCCCCGGGAGCTGCGCTTACTTTTGCCGAACTACAGACCGCGGGTTTTTGAATCAGGGTTGTGGGCTGGACCGCAGGCAGGGCATTTTCCCAGTTCTGCTTATCTGAGGAAGGTGGGCTGAACCCGGGTCGGACAAGCGTCCGGTTCACCCTGAAACTGGCCCGGGTTCAGATCCTAGCCAACTCCTCTGGCTTACTACCACTCCATGTCCAATCACGTTTTTACCAGTCGTCTCTCCGTCAGGAACCGCCTGGCTCGCAAGCTCTGGGGGCTGGTGTGGCTGCTTCTGTTCCGGCCCTCGCCCACCCCGCTGCACCCGTGGCGTAGGCTCCTGCTGCGCGCATTCGGCGCGACCATTGGCCAGGGAGCGCACGCATACCCCCGCAGCCGCATATGGGCGCCGTGGAATCTGCATATGGCCGAGGACAGCTGCATCGCCAACGGAGTGGAATGCTATTCGGTCGCGCCGATTTTTATCGGTGCTCACGCCTGCGTGTCCCAGTCCGCGTTCCTGTGCACTGCGAGCCATGATGTCGACAGTGCGGATTTCGCCCTGGTCAGTCGCCCGATTACGGTGCAGGCGTTCGCCTGGGTGGCAGCCGGCGCGTTTGTCGGTCCGGGCGTGACCATAGGGGAGGGTGCGGTGGTCGGCGCCACGTCCTCCGTGTTTCAGGATGTCGAGCCATGGGTGGTGATGCGGGGAAATCCCGCGGTAGTGGTAAGGACGCGCTCAAGGACGGTTTCGCTTGGCCGCTGATCTGAGCGTTCTCATCCTGACCTTGAATGAGGAAAAAAACCTGGAGCGGTGCCTTGAAGCCGTTCGCTGGAGCGACGACGTCATCGTGTTCGACTCATTCAGCACTGACCGAACCGTCGAAATCGCCCGGGACTGGGGCGCACGAGTCGTGCAACGGAAGTTCGATCGGGAACCCGTTCATCGCACAGCTTCGCTGCATTTGGGCTTCAAGCATCGTTGGGTCTTCAATCCGGACGCTGACGAGATTGCAACTCCGGAGCTGGCGAAGGAAATGCTGACAGTTATCGAGACCTGCCCTCCGGAGATAGCCGCTTTCCGCATGCGTCGGAAAGACATGTTTATGGGCCGCTGGATACGGCACAGCAGCCTCTATCCGACCTGGCTGGTGCGATTGTTCAGGCCTGAAGCCATTCGCTTCGAGCGAAACATCAATCTCAGATATCTGGTGACCGGGCCGGAAGACAGGTTGCGGCACCACCTGTTGCATTACAGCTTCAATAAGGGCTTGGATGAATGGATTGCCAAGCACAACCGGTACAGCCGGGCAGAAGCCTTTGAATCGCTGGAATCGCTTTCCGCGGGCGAGCCGGACATGGCGGGTCTGTTTTCGCCGGACCCGGTTCGGCGACGGCGGGCGCTGAAGGAGGAGTCTTTCCTGCTTCCCTTTCGGCCGGCGTGGCGCTTTTTCTACATGTATCTGATGAGACTGGGAATTTGCGACGGCGCCCCTGGCTTTCATTACTGCTGCCTCCTTTCCTTCTACGAGTACATGATCTCGATCAAAACGAGAGAGATTCTCGCCGAAAAGGCTGGCATGACGCTGTAACTTTCTCGCTTCCCGGAATGGTGCTTCCCTGCAATGGATTGCCCGGACATCCGTTTGCACGAGGTGTCGGCGGCGAGCCGGATGAGCAGAGGTATTCCGATCCTCGGCATCACTCAGGGACCTCAAACGTGAGCAAAAAAATGAAAATCTTGATCCTTAATCAGGCATTTCACCCCGACGTTGTATCCGTTGCCCAACACGCTGCCGATCTTGCTGCAGGGTTGGCGGCAGAGGGACACGACGTTACGGTGCTGGCATCGCGACGCGCATACGATTCTCCCTTCCAAACCTTTCCTTCCTCTGAAGTGTGGCGCGGCGTGCGGATCATCCGGGTCCGTTCAGCCGCATTTGGAAAGGCATCCCATTGGCGCCGTGCGCTCGACGTTGTCTCCTTCTTTGGCTTCTGCGCCATGCGGCTGGCGTTGCTGCCCCGCCAGCACGTCGTGGTAGCTATGACCTCTCCCCCTCTGATCTCCGTACTCGCTGCTGTCTTTGTCCGCGCCAGGGGCGGGTCTCTGATTTCCTGGATCATGGATTTGAATCCCGATGAGGCCATCGCCGCCGGCGCGCTCAGGGATGGATCACTCGTATCCAGGGGACTTGCGCATCTGCTGAAATTCAGCCTCAGGTCATCCGCGGCCGTCGTTGTTTTGGACCGCTTCATGCGGAGCCGGGTAGCCGCCAAAGGCATTTCGGAAGAGAAGATTATCATCCTTCCCCCATGGGCTCACGATTCAGTTGTTTTTTTTGACGAAGAAGGACGCAAGCGCTTTCGGTCGGCGCATCGCCTAACCGGTAAGTTCGTCGTCATGTACTCCGGAAACCATAGTCCGTGTCACCCGTTGAAAACTCTGCTCGACTCCGCGCGGACCATGGCCGAGGAGCGCGACATCGTATTCCTGTTTGTGGGTGGTGGAAGCAAATTTCCATATGTCAGGAAATTCGCGCAGACACATTCGCTGACTAACATTGTCCTGCTGCCCTATCGGCCACTCGATGCGCTCGCAGGCTCCCTGTCTGCTGCCGACCTCCACGTGGTCCTCATGGGCGATCCCTTTGTTGGAACGGTTCATCCCTGCAAAATCTATAACGTCCTTGCAACGGGTAGTCCCTTTCTGCACATCGGTCCGTCCCCAAACCACATCACCGAGCTCCTTGAGGGCTCATCGTCCGAGTCCGCATACTTCGCTGCGCATGGCGAGACCGACACCGTCGTTTGTCACATCCGCAGAGCGGCGGCGCTGGGACCCGCGTAGAGTTGCCTCAGGGACAGCGCTAAGTCTAAAGTGATTGTAAGCAAAACTAGATTGGAGGTGGTGACTAATGCCCAAAGAATAGCCAACGACTTTGCAGAGCAGTCTCCCACGCACAGCTATTGTTCTCCCTACTACCCCGAGATAGTTCTCTATAAAGTGCTCCACTTACATTTAAATATTAACAAATGAAATCCGCGCAAATTCCATAACCAAATTGTAAAAAAATCAGCTAAAAAACCGATTTCTAGAAGCCTTTCAACCCAAACAGCGCCTTATGGATGACATAATTAGCAAATTTCTCAAAAAAACAAGGTGTTGCATGCATTTCGATGCCCTTTCAAATAATTCACTTTTTCAAATAGCTATTCAAGCGGTTCTAAAATCTTTTGAGCAGGGTAAAAACAATACGCTTTCATGAATAACGGGAAAATTTTTCCTTCAAAACTAAGAAAAATAGTGATGATAATTGGAGGAATTTTGTTGTTGATTATTTTAATCATGTCAGGGTTTAACTTTATTGGCTCAAACGTAACTTTGGTTAGTCTAGCTATTGTGACTATTGTTTTCGCTTTTCTGCTACCTATATTAATAAAACGCTATGAACGAAAGCTATTAAATAAGCAAAAACTTAACCCTCTTTAGGATGCCCCTCTACCTTCTTGAAAATTCCGGCAATAAAAAATGGATGTAAAAAATTTGGGTAAAGAACACAAGTTTAGGAAGGACTTTACGCCAGAGCAATACGCAGCTTACTTGGAGAGGAAAGCCAAAGATCCACAAGCGCTAATATCCAAAAATAATGAACAACAGAAGCCCAAAATCAAATCTAAGCACCACAAAAAGAATCTTGGCGACTCGTAATCGAAAAATGGGGGGGAAATTTGGTTAGAGTCCTTTGTTTCCGTATTTGTTGTGATGGGTGAAGTCTTCTATGTCTCGGCGAACTCTGAAATATTTGCTTGCGCCCGTGGGGTGGCCTAGGCGGCATGTGTAAGCGATTTTCATGTAGTCAGGAACGCCAAGAAGCTTCTTTATTTCTGTTTCAACAGGTGGAGCCGAGAAGGCGCTTAGAATCTGCATCCCGATTCCCAGAGACTCTGCAATTAACCACATATTCTCCATCAGGCAGCCCAGGCTGATGAAGCCCAAAACGTCGCCCTGCGATGCAGGCGCTCTTTTCCGCGAGTCATAGACAACAATCAGAAGCGTCGGGCTCCCCCGAATGGACTGCGAAATTGGCATCGGCGACGCTTTTTTACCGCGTCAGATATTTTCGCTGGATCAACCCATTCAGGAGGAAACATCGCACCTAAAATCCCCGTTTTTTTCTTCAGCAGTTCCTCTTTTGAGAAGGATAACTGCTCATAGTTTTCACGCAAAAACTCTTCAGAAATCCGTGATTTGATGCCACCTATCTGCTCCAATACCGCTTCGTCATTGACCACTATTATTTCGAAGTTCTGCATGTTATGTGCGGTAGGTGTCCACTTCGCAGCATCAAGAATTTTCAACAAGTCTTCGTTTGACACGGGACGAGATTGGTCAAAAGGGACACGTGCGGAATGTCTTTCTTGAATAATTCTTAATGATTCACTCATGCTTAACCCTCACTTATCTTAAGGACAGCCCTGAAATGAACCTTGGCCGTCATCATCCTATCAAAGGCAGTTGCAGCTTGATCAAGCGGAAAAACCTCAACCATCGGAACGACGTGCGTTAAAACACTGAAGTTCAGTGTGTCAGAAGCGTTTCCTCCAACCCATCCGCTCACAGAACGCACGGCACGCATTAGTTCGATGGGCGAAATCTGCATTGGCTCATTTGCGAAAGTAATAATTATCAGTTGGCCGCCTCTTGCCAATCCGCTGACGAGTTCCGAAATGGCTTTGCTGTTGGGAGCGGTACAGAAAATGACTTTTGCCCCGCCCATCTTCATCAATTCTTCCGCCGCATTTTGTTTTTCGGAGTCTATGTAAATTTGGGCTCCAAGCTTACGCGCCAAAGCCTCTTTTTCTCCGCCGCGCGAAATTACTGCAACTCGAAAGCCAAGCCTCGCTGCGAACTGTATCCCCAAATGCCCCAAACCGCCTAAACCGTGGATCGCAATCAGGTCTCCGCCTTTGGCAATGCTACTTTTCATGGCGCCAAACGTTGTTGCGCCTGCACAGAGAAGAGGCGCCGCTTCCACTGAGCTAAGTTCAGTTGGGATTTGGGTGAGTACTTCCATTCGGGCAACCATATACTCAGCATATCCGCCGTCGCTGGAAATGCCGGTTGCCAAAGGACTCTCACAAGCCCAAAAATCACCCTTAAGGCACGATCTACAATGCATGCAGTGACCACCCCGCCAGCCCACGCCGACTCTTTGGCCAACCTTCCAATAATGCGACTCAGAGCCTAATTTGACAATTGTGCCAACTACCTCGTGACCTGGAGTCCTTGGATACGACAAGCCTGGGAAGTAGCCTTGTTTTACGATTGCGTCGCCGTGACAAACGCCGCAGGCATGTACTTTAAGCAGGACTTCATGATCTTTCGGCTCAGGAACCTCTTTTTCAACTAACTTGAAATCTCCGCCTGGAGCACTAACTTGAATAGCTTTCATAACCGCCATAAATTTCACATCTGATAAAACCGTAAAAAGATGATTAGATATAAAGTTTCGTCGACCCGAAACTTACGCAAATTGGCTTTTCAACGGCAAAGCTTATTGATGGACATATGCAGACGGCGAACGGGTCAAGGTTAATTGTGCATCAACACGATTTCCCCTGGGGCAAGCCAAATATCGCCGTAAAACGCGAATACGCGCCCCTTGAAAATACGCCAAAGATCAACAAAACCCATCTTGTTGAAACCCGCTTGTTGCAGGACGCGTTGGGCGCGAATGTTTCGTCTTTGGGTTGAAGCAAAAACCGCTTTTGCTCCATCGCCTTTAAGACACTGCAGCCCAGCGTTCGTGAGCGCGCTCGCGACGCCTTTTCGGCGAAAATCAGGGTGAACCGCAATCCAAAGTATGCAGCCGAATTTGCTGCCGCCTACTTTGAAATCGATTAATTTAGCGAACCCAACCAATGCCCCTTGCGTCTCGCACACAAGCACCTGCCCATCTTCCGAAAACAAGCTATGGACGGCAAAGAACCCCATAAACCTTGAAAAAGATAAACTTACAATTTCCTTTAGCTTGTCCGCATCGTTCTGCAACATTTTCCTAATCAAAGGCTGGTCGGACAAAAAGTGGGCTCCTTTCACATTGAAATAAGCAACGTACACAATTTAAGGTAAAGCGTTTCCGCTAAACGGGTGCGATCGGAGGCGGTGTCCCGGGGCTTGGAAGTGGCTGTTCATCAGGCTTTTTGTGGGAGAAGATTAGGCTTGTCGACCGCACGATTTGGGGTACACCTGCCAAGTCTTCAAAGATTAATAGACCTCTAGCCATCAGAGCAAATACGCCTGCTATGGGAGCAGCAACTCCGAGGAGCCCAAGGATTCCAACTATTCCGAATTCCTGTACACCTATTCCCGCTGGAGTAATGGGTATGAAAGCGAGTGCAGTTACCAGTGGATGTATCAAGAAGAAGGCTAGCCACCACGACCACGACAACTGTGAGATTCCTAATGCGTAGCCTAAAAACCACCATTCAAAACCTTTTATGACCCAGCATGAAACGGTTAAACCAAGTATTTCCGGGATTGCTCTACTTGTACAGCTTGAGCTTTCTTTGTATTCCTCAAGCTTTCCCATTAAGCCGCCTGTGAATCTTTTGAGGAATCTCCAGTTGGCGATTCGATCAAATAGTGAGATGGCGCGCTTTGACCAAGTGAAAGCGGCAAGGATAATTGCCCCAACCATCATCAAACTTATTCCAAGGACGGCCAGAATCAATCCAATGTTGACGCCTGCAATCTGAGTTGGAAATATGGCAGCCCATGTTTTTGCTGGAACAGTGGTCACCAATAAAACAACCGCGCCAATTCCGCCGGCGACCTTGATTAGAAACTCAAATGTTTGGATACCTAAAACGCTTGAGAGGCTTTTTGATGTTGGCACATCCTGATCTCTTAAGTAGACTGGTGTAAGAATGTAGCCTGAACGTCCCGGCGTAACATCGCTGGTTAGCATCCCGGCATACTGAGCGAGCAGCGTTTTGCCAAACGAAGTGTGTACACCGTTTTTGGAGAGGACACGTCTTAGCCTGACTGTGAAGAGGAAGTTTATTCCAAAGTACATTAAGAAAGCAAGAGCCAAGTACTCAAGTTTGATAGTGAGTATGGTATTGTAAATGTAATCTACGCCTTTGAGAATCGTCGTTTCTCCAGGATGATAGGTGGACGGGACAGTTGTGCCTACATACCACAGCAAGGCTACCAAAATGGCAATCATAAAGATTGCTTGCAGCGAAATCTTAAGAATTTGACCAGAACGCGGCGATTTCTTCCTGACGACTGATTCGTAGTTTGTCAATGTGTCTTTCAACATCTTTTTTGACTGTTAAATGTCTTGTGGAAAAAAACCAGAATTTCAATATTGATGCGGGGCTTCAGATTTCACTTATGGTCTCACACATTCAGCTTTAAGCCGATATGGACGCTTGGTTGTTCTCCTGCGTTTATGGTACTCACACTCTTTAACACGCATCAACATCCAGCCGCCATCCTTGTAAACGCACCGGCACGGCAATTGGACGGGTTTGCGCTCATCACTTTTATCGATGGTTTTTTCTGCGTCCGTCATATTATAGCCGTTCCCATTGAAATATATGGCAAGCGAATTTTAATTTAACTGCTTAAAATCTCAGAAGCAATATTATTTGCTTTTTAAGTCGTTTACAGAAGGCTGCAATCTGAATGCTACTCCATGGGAGAATGTTTTTCAAAAACGGGTTTTAAAATAAAGAAAAGAAAGGAAGTTTTGTTTAGGCGTTGAGATTTGCTGCTGCTGTTGAAAGGTCGCAGATGTCGATTCTATAGTGCATGCTGTAGTCCATGTTGATGTTGTAGTTGCCCCAGCCGGGCATTGATCCGTAGGCGTTTATGATGCTTTTGAGGTCAGCTTTAGTTACGGTAGTTGAACTGCTATCCATGCCGAGCATGAACGGGTTAAAGACTGCAGAGGTTGTATATTCAGCTATAACCTTCCCAGTTAGCGACGGTATACCGGTAATTGCAAGAGTGAGAGTGCTCCATCCGGATGGCACAGTAACGTTCCCATAGGCATCTGTCGCAACGGCACTGCGTTTTGATTGCTGTTGATTGAGATTATGCGTCCAGTGGTGTTGTTAGTTCTAATAGTGAAGGTTTCGGTGATGCTCCAAACGTTCCATGTACCATTGAGGAAGAAAGCGTTACCGTTAAAGTCTAATGCTGAAAAGTTACCATCAACTAGCCTTGCTGTGTCAAAGGTGTAGGTGAAGTTTTCGCGGGTTCTGACTGCTGCGATTGGCCGTGTCGTGTTTGTAGTCCAGATGGCTCCTGCTGCGTATCCTTGTATTGTGTTTTTAGGTCCGACTTGTGTTCGGGCTAATACTTCGATTGCGCCTAATATTGGGGTTGCAGTGGGGGTAGTTTGCCATTCCGTCAAGGAACCGTACAGGCGTACGGAGTTCCGCTGAAGGCCAACGGCAGTTGCGCCTGTGGTTGGACCTGTTGGAACTGTAGTGTAGCTCATAAATGGATTTGCGAATGCACCTGCGCAGAGACTCAGTGAACTTACTGTGAGAATCGCTAGCAATATTATTCCAAATTTGCTTTTCATTTTTGATCAACCTTTTTATTTAATTTAGCTCTTGCTTTGCCGAAAATAAAAGGCTTTCTGGGGCTATTTTTTGATTATAGGCTAATAGACCGTTCATTTTAGTTCACGAACGTTTATCTATGTTCCTTAATTGTTTTAATGGCCTTGTTTCTTTGCGTAATGGTTTATCGGCTTATCCATAAGCTTAAATGATGTGGCCCGATTCCCGACGATAAAACCATCAGAACATTCCGCGCGGGAAGAGCAGAACATGAATTTAGAAGACTGATTATCTTTCTGCAATCCTTAAATAACATTTGGTCGCAATGCCTATACAGGTTCAAATGAAGCGTCGAACTTCAATAGCCATAATTTTGGCCATCGCGCTTATCTTAATAGTTGCGTTTTCAAGTAGCGTAAAAGCTCAAACTACTATAACCCAATATATGATCCAGCTTAACGCCGACGGCTCAGCTAATTGGACCATTACTCAGGTTTCAAATCCTAACGGCCCGGTTGACACATTTGTGGGATTTGAAGGTAAGGTAACTTCGCTGGTTGATACTGCAGCGAATCAAACCAATCGTCAAATGGGCGTGGCAAGCACCACGTTTCAAATGAGCACAGTCAATTCGTCAAATAACTCTAAGACCACAGCCTACAGTTTCACCTGGTCGAATTTTAGCTTGGCAAGACAAGGGCAACTCGTGGTTAGTGACGTTTTCGGCGTAAACGGTTTCTTTGATCGTTTGTACGGGGACGGCGTACTCCAAATCATTTATCCAGCAAATTACACTTTAGAAACGGTTACGCCAAAGCCTGACCAACAAGACCTCTCTACGCAAACTTTGGAGTGGCTTGGGACTCAGTTTTTTGTGACTGAGAATCCTCAAATTGTCCTTAAATCTCAAGGCACAGCCAAGTCAGATTCTGTCCAGCCATTCTCTTACGTCCAGGTCTCGGTGGTGGCAGTCGTGGTGGCGGTTGCAGCAATTGTTGCAATGTGGTTTTTCTTTGTGAATCGCCGTTCAAAAATCAAAGTGGCGCCAGTGATGCCGACTTGGACCTTGCCCGAAAATGAGGAGGAGAAGGTTTTGCGTGTGATTCGCTCAAGTGTCGGCGGGGTTTACCAGTCTGCTATTACTGAGCAATGCAAGTTTTCAAAGGCTAAAACGAGTCAGTTAGTGTCAGCTCTCGAACGTGAGGGGAAAGTTCGAAGGGTTAAAAAGGGAAGGGATAAAATAGTGCATATCGTAGAACAGACAAAGGCGAAGAAAAATGCAGGTTAAACATCTGAAAACTGGTTTAGTTATGCTGCTATTTGTTGCTGCATTATTTGTCGTTTTGCCTACTCACATTGTTAAGGCTCAAACCACCACGATAAGCATTTCTCCCCAAAGTAACTTGGTTGCGGTCGGCCAGACTTTAAAGGTTAACATCCAAATTAACAACGTCCAGAACCTCTACGGAATAGATATCGCCCTTACTTGGGATACATCCATGCTGAAACTTGTCAGCAACCAGACTTTCGTACCAGTTTCCAACGGCGCAGGCATCCTAAATGGCCCGATATTGTTTGTTCAAGAGTCCGCTGATCAATCCATAGGCGAATATAATCTTATAGCAACCTCCGAGAACCCCGCTGGGGCGTTTAGTGGAAGTGGAACCCTAGCAACGTTAACATTTACCGTAACAAGCACTGGATCATCTGCTTTGACGCTCATATCATCCACGTCATCTGCACCGCAGCTAGCTAGCTACGCAGCACCAGGTTCAGGCGAAACCTCCCAACCCATAAGCGCCATGGTAGTAAACGGTAGCGTCTACACCACATCAAGCTCAAGCTCGCCATCTTCAGCCCCAACTTCAACAACATCCGCCTCGTCTTCTTCCACGCCTTCCTCAAGCACCACGCCCACCGCCACATCGTCTGTCCCTGAACTTTCAGGCATCGCGATATTGATCGTTATCACAGTTACTTCGGCGGCTTTGTTGCTGTTGTCAGCCAAAACTAAGAAAAAGAGCGCTTGTTAACGACTTTGTGCTTTGAAATCTAACGCTGCTGTCTCTTCAGTCAGTCTCTTGCTCCATTAACTTGCATCATTTCTCAGCTGGTTAGCGCTAGGCATGGAAAAGCTTTTATTCTTAATAAGACGCAAAAAACATGAGGCAAAAAACTTTGACTCTTGAATCAAGCAAGACTTTGGGCGGTGTTGGCACTATTCTGCTGCTTATTGGAGTACTTCCATACATTGGCGAAATTACTTTTGGGATAATCGGAATCATCGGCATAATTTTAATTCTGATTGCATTGCACGGTTTAGCAAATATCTACAATGAAAAAGGAATATTCAACTATTCTTTGTACGGACTTATCGCCGGAGTAGTAGGCGCTGTCATAGCGGGCGTAGTGGTTCTTGTCGCAGTTTTAAGTAATCTGAAAACTCTGCTTCAAGATCTTTATCCAACATGGAACGGCAAATGGACGTCAATTTCATCGCTTTCCGGCATGACACCAAACACATCAAACGTAAGCACCAGCACTATCTTTTCGTTGTTAGCAGGAGCACTTGTGGCTTTTGTGATTTTTTGGATTTTCCTAATCCTCTGGGCGTTCCTTGCTAGAAAATCACTAAAAATGCTTGCAACCAAATCAGGCACAGGCTTATTCTCAACTGCATCTCTTCTGCTGATAATCGGTGCAGCGTTGACAATAGTCATCATAGGCGTTATCATAATGTGGGTTGGAGTGCTACTGATGGCTATCGCATTCTTCCAGATTAAAAAGCAAATGGAACAACCCCCTGCAACATACATGACGCCACCACCACCATCAACACCAACACCCGTCTAAAACCAAAAAACTTTCTTTTTTTTCTTTTTTGAATCCATTTTTGCCGCTTAATTTCTCGTATTTTACGGTTGACCAAGTGATGTTGAAAGCTGACAGGATGTTTGTAATATTAAGATTTGAGGTTTGCAAAAATAGATTAAGGCTGTGCACTCAATCTTCGTGAGGGAGAAGGCAAATGCGAAGAGTATCTTATCCATGGATTCCTAGAACGGGAAGACAACTGCTCATGAGTTGCGTCGATATGACATGTCTCTTCGGAATCGCCGGTTACGCTTTAAAACTTCCAACCTTCTTTAATCACCTTGTTTACTACCCACTATTACCGAACCTCGGAGACAGCGTATTCCTTCTGGTCAGTGCAGGATGGTTCGCGTTAAGATTACGTTCACTCTACGCCCGCGATGCTAAATTCACATCATAGCTGGCTAGTTTTAAGCTTTTAGATGCCTAATTTTCTGGAAGCTGAATAATGAATTTTGTTCCTTTCCCCTCTTCGCTCTCAAAACTTATTGTCCCCTTTAAGGCCTCAACTAAGCGTTTTACAACAGCTAAACCTAAGCCTTGACCTTTCGCTTTGGTAGTAAGCATAGGCGAAAACAACTTGGGCTTAATCTCCTCAGGAATGCCAACACCCGTGTCTTCAACTAAAATCCGCACATTATTGTCTGTTCTGTAACTGCTTATGGTTAATTTGCCCCCACTTGGCATAGCTTGTATAGCATTTACGATTAGGTTGGTTAAGACTCGCCTAATTATTGCATGGTCTGACTTGATGAAAAATGGCGACTCAATATTTAATGAAACTGCTAAATTATTCTGGCGACTAACAGTTTGCATAACGCTTGTTATCAAGGTTGCCAGGTCAAAGTTTGAATATTCTGGTTTTAAGGAACGAGAATAATCTTGCAAATCTGCAACAATTTTGTTAATGTAGTTAACATTTGTCTCTATGTCTTCTAAGCTCTCTATAACTTCTTTTTTAGTTTCTGATTCTGGCATCGCTTTTAACGATTCATTAAGCAAGTAAAGGTCTCCCGTAATTGCTTGTAATGGATTACGTATATCGTGACCGACCATGCCAGCTGTTGCACCAATAGCTGACAACCGTGTTATTTTCTCTTCTTCGGTCTTATCTTCAACCACTATTATTATTCCTTGTTCCGAAGGATACATGGAGACCTCGAATATGGAGGGCTTTTGGGTTTCTCTGCTTGTTACATTCATCATGAAACGGGCGCGTCTTCTTTGTTGAAGTAAGGTTAAGTAAGGCGCAAAGTCGACAGTCGTCATTTCAGGCAAGACATCGTTAATTCTTTTCCCTAACGCATTTTGGGCTTTAATTGTTGTAACTCTCTCTGCGGCTTTATTCCAATGTATAATAACTAAATCCCAATCTACCACAATGAATGCTTCATCAAAATCTTCGTACAAATCAGAGTATTTTTCAGTTCTGTTTGGGACTGAGCTCCTGTGAAGTGCATGATCTTTTTCTAACTCGCTATCTTCTTTCGTGCGAAATCCCATGTAAAATATTAATTGATTGCATTTAAGGTTTCGCGGAGAGGTTAATTGATGCCAATAGAGGTTCCCCTCAAATAAACTGACGTATTTTACTGCGTACAACAGATTTTAAATACGCCGAGCAACAATAAAACTAATTGGGAATTATTAATGAAAAAGAAATTCCTTTTGAGTTTTTGTGATTTTTGAGGAGGAGAACCTTCTTGAACAAAAAAG
The DNA here is from genome assembly GCA_963831055.1 of uncultured Acidobacteriaceae bacterium. Lineage (GTDB taxonomy): Bacteria > Acidobacteriota > Terriglobia > Terriglobales > Acidobacteriaceae > Palsa-343. The sequence continues at coordinate 72,126 of CAWHOU010000045.1, forward strand.
GAGTAGTCGCCTTCGCGCTTTTAGGTTTAGTTATTGGATTAGCCGTAGGATACTCGGTATCAATTGTAGTACCGTATCACTCGTCTGCGCAGAAACCGTCAATCTCGTTGAGTTCACATTCAGTTACTGCTGGAGGGCAATATACTGCCACTCTTACGGGTTTTCCAGCCAATACAGAAATCGACGGCTGGACGGTAAATCAGAATGTAAATACATGTTTTGCTGCAGGAACTACTGACGCAAACGGTAAACTTGTCGTAACAGGAACTGCACCTCAAACATCGGGATCATTGCCATTAGTTGCATGAGACAAAACGGAAACTGTCTGGGCGGCTACTTATCTAACAGTAACTAAGTAAAAAAATGTCAATGCTCATGAACGTTTGTTCAATAAGCACAAGAGTCCGCTTGAATCAACCTCTCTGTGCTCAAACTCTGTTTCTTGTAAGTAGAAGAGATGTCAGTTCATTCTCTTCGTTGATTCTGGTTTATTCTTATTTTTTTACCCAAACATGGGTGATTTCCCCAAATACATATTTGCGATAAACCTTTGCTTCCCTGTAAGCGTCATTTATGAAATCTTTCGCTTCTTGCGTGTAAAAATCATCGGGACTGGCGGTAGTAAGCGCCGTTAATTTACATTCAATAATTAGCCGGGCCTCTTTGAAAGACATATCCCCGGAAGAAGTTTGAACACTTGTCAATTCAACTTCTTTCATTTTCTCACTATCTCTTCCAGATTTACGTCCCAAAAAGAGTATTTGTTTCTTATATTCATCCGGAAAGTAAGACATCGTATATGTCTGCTCTTTTTGAATCAATTCAAGCGTATAACGGTTTGCTTGAAGAATTAACCAACTTCCGCGAGTTCCACCAGCGCATCACGCCAGAGCATCTGCTCAAGGCACTACTTGATGATGAGGAAGGCGCGGCCGCGGGGCTGATCAGGGCGGCGGGGCGGTGACGCGAAGGTCGCTGCCGAAGCGGTGAACGCCGAAATCGCCCGCCAACCCAAGGTCAGCGGAGAAGGCGCCGGGCAGCCGCAGCTAACGCCCGATCTGGTTCGCCTGCTCGATGCCGCGCAGCAGACCGCGACCCGCGCCGGCGACAAGTACGTCGCTCAAGACCGCTTCTTTGTCGCCATGGCCGAATCAAACACACCTGCCGGCCGCGCGCTGAAGGCAGGTGGTGTCACGCCGCAATCGCTGGAAAAGGCCGTTAACGATATTCGCAAGGGCCGCAAGGTCACCAGCCAGAATGCCGAGTCTTCCTTCGAGGCCTTGAAGAAATACGCCCGCGACGTCACCGCTCTGGCGCGTGACGGCAAGCTCGATCCGGTCATCGGACGCGACGAGGAAATCCGCCGCACCGTTAAGGTGCTGGCCCGCCGCACCAAGAACAACCCGGTGCTGATCGGCGAACCGGGCGTCGGCAAGACCGCGATCGTCGAAGGCCTCGCCCTGCGCATCGTCAATGGCGACGTGCCGGAGGCGTTGAAGGGCAAGCAGCTTCTCTCGCTCGACCTCGGCGGTATGGTCGCCGGCTCCAAATACCGCGGCGAGTTCGAGGAACGCCTGAAGGCCGTCCTGAAGAAATCGAGACCGCGCAAGGCCAGATCATCCTGTTCATCGATGAGATGCACACGCTGATCGGCGCCGGCAAGGCGGACGGCGCGATGGATGCGTCCAACCTGATCAAGCCGGAACTCGCCCGCGGCACCTTGCACTGCATCGGCGCGACCACGCTGGACAAATACCCCGAGCACGTGAGAAAGACGCCGCCCTGGCCCGCCGCTTCCAGCCGATCTTCGTCGGTGCGCCAAGCGTCGAGGACACCATCAGCATCCTGCGTGGCATCAAGGAGAAGTACGAGCTGCACCACGGCGTGCGGATCACCGACGGCGCGCTCGTCGCCGCCGCCACGCTGTCCAACCGCTACATCACCGACCGCTTCCTGCCGGACAAGGCGATCGACCTGATGGACGAGGCCGGCAGCCGTCTGCGCATGCAGGCCGACAGCAAGCCCGAAGCACTGGACGAGCTCGACCGCCGCATCATGCAGCTGAAGATCGAGCAGGAGGCGTTGAAGAAGGAGCCTGACCCGGCCTCGCAGGACCGCCTGGTGAAGCTGCGCAAGGAACTGGCCGAGCTGGAAGACAAATCCAACGCGATGACGGCTGCCTGGAAAGCCGAAAAGGACGAGGTCCAGGAGACACAGAAACTGAAGGAACAAACTGGATCAGGCCCGCAGTGAGGTAGAGGTCGCGCAACGCCGCGGTGATCTCGGCCGCGCCTCCGAACTGAAGATGT
>CAWHOU010000046.1:0-23560 GCA_963831055.1 uncultured Acidobacteriaceae bacterium
ATCTGGATCAGGGGAAGCGCGACCAAGTGCCAGTCCAGATTGAATTGCGCCTTTTGCTCAAATCCCGTTTTCGCAACTTGCACGTGAGCGAGTTCGCGGGTGTAGAGGACCTTGCCATCCAACAGTAGGTCCTCTTTCAAGACTCGGAATTCCTTGAAGCTCTCCGGGAATTCGAAACCAACCGCGTAGTTGAATATCTGCGAGTCCAGCTCAACCTCGATTTCAAGGCGGATTGGTGCCCTGGACCGTCCCCTGCTTACATCTTTCGCCTTGACAAGCTGGCCCACCCGATTCGTACCTCGGGCGATCTTCTGCAGGATCTGAAGAGCAAGTCCAACGGTCGTCTTGCCGGCGCCATTCTTGCCAATCAAGAGCACAGATGATTGGCCCGAAATCGGCAGTTCGAAATTCTCAAGGCACCGGAAATTGTGGATATAAAGCCTTCGGATCACAAAAGAATGATTCATAAAACGGCTCCGCGCAGCGGACCAGAGCGCCTAATGCGGGTCCTGCACGACTTTCGTTGCGCTGGGAATCGCGATGGTAGGCTGAGAGCGTCGGCGCAGAATGAGCGATGTTTTCCAGTTGCGATGCATTGGGTGCGCGCATGTTGTGGAGTTGCGTGCGATGCCGGGCAATTTTCGCTGCGAGCGGTGCGGCGAATTGTACGAGGTCGTGTATCCGAGCTGGACGGGGCCCAGGCATACGCGGCCCAATCCGAGCGCGCTGCGCTGGCTATGGAGAGAGCGGCGGATGTCGATGGAGACCGCGGATCGCAGCGGGGTTTGGCGATTTCGCGAGTTGCTGCCGATTCTGGAGGCCGAGAAGAGCATCGTCTCGATCCTTGAGGGGAACACTCCGCTATACGATATGCCGCGATCGGCGCGGCGATTGGGGCTTTCGCGCTTGTGGGCGAAGCACCAGGGGATGAATCCCACGGGGTCGTTTAAGGACACGGGGATGACGACGGCGATCTCTGTGGCGCGGGAGCGTGGGGCGGAGTGGGTGGCTTGCGCTTCGACAGGGAACACGTCAGCGGCGATGGCGGCGTATGCGGCCAGGGCGGGGGTGCGGAGTTTGGTATTGCTGCCGGAGGGGGAGATTGCGTGGGGGAAGCTGTCGCAGGCGATGGATTATGGGGCGCTGACGCTGCAGCTGCGGACGGACTTTGACGGCTGCGTGCGGGTGCTGGCGGAGGTGGTGGGGCGGGCTCCGGTTTATCTGCTGAACTCGGTGAATCCTTACCGGCTGGAGGGGCAGAAGACGGCGGCGTTTGAGATAGCGGAGCAGATGGAGTGGCAGGTTCCGGATCACTTGATTGTGCCGGGGGGGAATTTGGCGAACAGCTCGGCATTGGGCAAGGGATTTCTGGAGATGAAGCATCTGGGGCTGACGGCGAAGACGCCGCGGATTTCGGTGATTCAGGCGGAGGGGGCGAATCCGCTGGTGCGTGCGTTCAGGGAATTCGGGGCGGAGAAGCTGGAGGCGGTGCGGGCGGAGACGCGGGCGAGCGCGATCCGGATTGGCGATCCGGCTTCGTGGCGGAAGGCTGTACGTGTGATTCAGGAGACGGGGGGATGGGTGGAGGAGGTTTCAGAGGCGGAGATTGCGCTGGCGAAGGCGGAGATTGGGGCGGAGGGGATTGGGTGCGAGCCGGCGTCCGCAGTGACGCTGGCGGGGCTGAAGAAGCTGGTGAGTCAGGGGAAGGTGGGGCGCGAGGAGTCGGTGGTGCTGGTGCTGACGGGGCATGTGCTGAAGGATCCTGACTACACGATTGAGTACCACCGGGGCGAGCTGCTGACGGAGGCGGAGAAGGCAGGGCTGGGGGCGGAGATCGAGGGGACGCGGCGGAATGCGGTTGGGGTGGGGGCTTCGGCGGATGAGGTTTTGCGGGAGCTGGAGCGGTTGGCGGGATGAGCCTGGGTGGGGATGGTGCTGGCGAGGTCCGGGCTGGCGGGGGTGGGCGGTTTCGGCTGCGGCTGCCCGCTACTTCGGCGAATTTGGGGCCGGGGTTCGATTCGCTGGCATTGGCGTTGAAGCTTTATTTATGGGTCGATGCGGAACCGGCGGAGCGGATGGTGCTGTCGGCGACGGGACGGGACGCGGAGATCTGCGGGGCGGCGAAGGATAACTTGCTGTTCGATACGTATGGGGCGGTGCTGGCCGGGGTGGGGCGGCCGTTTGTGCCGCTGCGGATCGAGATGCGGAACGAGATTCCTTTGGGGATGGGGCTGGGGTCGTCGGCAGCGGTGCGGCTGGCGGCGGTGGCTCTGGCTTCGCGTTTTGGCGGACTGGGTTGGAGCGGAGAGCGGGTGCTGGCGGAGGCGGCTCGGATGGAGGGGCATCCTGACAATGCGGCAGCGTGCTGGCTGGGGGGATTTGCGGCGAGCGCGTTCGAGGGGGATGGGGTGCGGGCGGTCTCGATTGCTCCGCCTGGGGATTGGCGGGCGGTGCTGGTTTTGCCGGAGCGGCCGTTGGCGACGACGGCCTCGCGGGCGGTGTTGCCGGAGAGCTATGGGCGGGCGGACGTGGTTGCGAACCTGCAGCGGGTGGGGCTTTTGACGGCGGCGTTTGCGTTGGGCAGGGCCGATTTGCTGGCAGCGGGGATGGGGGACCGGCTGCATCAGCCGTATCGGGCGGAGGTGTGTCCGTTGCTGCCGCGGCTTCTTTCCCTGGCTGGGACGGGGGGAATTGCGGGTGTGGCGCTGAGCGGGGCTGGGCCGGGGGTGTTGCTGCTAACTATCTCAAAAGAAGCTGCTGTGGAGGTGGAAAAGCTGGCTCATGCGGCGCTGAAGGGTTTGGGGACGATGGAATTTCTGATCTGCGAGCTGGAATCGGAAGCGATCGTGTTTTAGCGGACTTCGAGCTGTTCGGACTGCCGGCTAAAAATGCCCCATTAGTAATGCAAAAGGCGGGTCTGTCGTAACGCGGAACACGTATTACTAAAAATGACCGAAGATTGCTTTACATAGGCCACTGAAGGCCCTATGTTCGCATCTGTGGGCAGTTCTGGGGGAGGGCTGCTCCGGCGTCCGTGATTCTTAACAGAATCCGGGCGCCTTAATTTTTGTGCAAATGTCGGTGGACCCGCGGGCGTCTGCGTCTCTCGCGCCCTGGGCGCATCTACTGATTCAGGTAGACTGAAGGAGTGGTTGATAGAAAGGGACCTGAGAGATGGCAGCAGTTGGAATCGCTGAGGTAAGCGACGCGACCTTTGAGCAGGAAGTGTTGCAGTCGGAGCAGCCGGTGCTGGTGGATTTCTGGGCTGCGTGGTGCGGGCCGTGCCGGGCGCTGGCGCCGATTGTGGATGAAGTAGCGACCGAGTACAGCGGGCGGATCAAGGTCGCGAAGATGGACGTGGATCGCAATCAGGCTACGCCGATGCGGTATGGGATCCGAGGGATTCCTGCGCTGCTGCTGTTCAAGGGCGGCAAGGTGGCGGAGCAGATTGTCGGGTATGTTCCCAAGGAAACGATCACACAGAGTATTGCGCGGGTGATTTAAGGCCCGAAGACGTTTTGGTTGCGAGGCCGACGTAATTGGGGCAATTTGACGAATTGAAGCGGTTCGAATAAGAACCCCCCGGGCTGAAGTCTGCCTGTTTGGTGACCTCTACGGCGTGATCGAAGTAATAGCGGTGTTGCAAAAACAAGAAACATTCTCTTTATCGAGCTTCAAACTCGGGACTCCAGCAAAAATGTTCGCCCCGTAAAAGCGGGTTGCTTCAGGACCAATGCGCACCTGCGCGGAAGTGTCAGTACCTGCGCAGCATGCCGAGGACTCTGCCCTGGATGGCGACCTGCGCGGCGGGTATGAAGATGGGGTCCATTTCAGCGTTGGCGGGCTGGAGCCGAACCATGGAGCCTTCCCGGTAATAGCGTTTCAGGGTAGTTTCTGAGCCGCGGACCAGGGCGACGACGATTTCGCCGGGACGGGCCGTGCTGGTGCGCTCCACAAGGACGAAATCGCCGTCGAGAATGTGATCCTCGCGCATGGATTCGCCGCGAACCTGCAGGGCGAAGACGTCGCGGTTGCCGACAATGTCCCCGAGGGAGATGGTCTCAGGGGTTTCTGTGGTTTCCACCGGATAACCAGCGGCGATGCGGCCGGCCAGGGGCAGGCGGTCGGGGGCGCGGCCTTTGGCTCGGGGCGGGAGCACGTCGAGGGAGCGGCTGCGATTGTGGGCGCGGGTGAGGAGTCCCTTGGTCTGCAGGTTGGTGATGTGTTTGTGGACGGTGGCGAGGGAACGGAGATCGAGACCGTGGGCAATTTCCTCGAAGGAGGGGGAATAGCCGTTACGCTCGACGAAGCCGGAAACGAATTCGAGGACTTCCTTTTGCCGCCTGGTGATCGCCATGGCGGCATTATAGCGAATAAAAAGCGAATTGGGACTACAGGAGTTCCTTTCCCGATACGGGAGGGCTGGGGAGGCTTGTCCTGCAATGGGAGGAGGGTTGGAGAATTCTCAAGAATGTGCTTTAGTTTCGGGCGGGAGGGAGAGATCGTGGGTGTGGGGAGAAGAAAATGCGGATGCTGATCGCGGAAGACGACCGGGCGCTGGGAAATTTTCTGAGCCGGGGGCTGGAGGCGGATGGGCATGAGGTGACGATGGCGACGGACGGCGAGATGGCCATCGCGGCGGTCAAAAAATGCCTGCCGGAGATGGCGGTACTCGATCTGAATCTTCCGCGGCGCGACGGGACGGAGGTACTGGAGTTCTTCCGGTCGCTGACTCAGGATTTGCCGATTCTGATTCTGAGCGCGCGGCAGGAACCGGAGACGCGGCTGCGGTGCCTCGAGATGGGGGCGGACGATTTCATGCAGAAGCCGTTTTCTTTCGCGGAGCTGCGGGCGCGCTGCCGGGCATTGATGCGGAGAAGGGCCCCGAGGCTGGTGCTGCGCGAGGGGGATCTCGAAATGAGGCGCGTGGAGCGTTCGGTGACGCGGCGTGGGGAAGAGGTGACCCTGACCAGTAAGGAGTATGCGCTGCTCGAGTACCTGATGATGCATCGAGGCCATGCGGTTTCGCGGGCGAAGCTGCTCGAGGAGGTGTGGAACCTGAGCCCGGACGTGGGGACGAATGTGGTGGATGTTTATATCAACTACCTGCGCCGCAAGCTGCACGATGCTGCATCGGCCCCGAATGGGGATGCGCCGAGCGTGGCGGCGTCGCTGATTCGCACCGTGCGCGGGGTTGGATACACGATCGGGGCTGAGGCGTAACGGGGCGGCGTAACAGGAATCGCGTGATGGGCGGCGCAACGCCCGGGCCTGTTTGCTGAAAGGCGAAAACGGCTCATCGCGAACCGATGTCAGAGGGGGTCGAAGACAATGGGAACGGCGGCACAATCTCCAGGTCAGGTCACAGGACCGGCCACGATACAACAATGCAGGCTCTCGACGGCTGCGCGAACGGCGGTGCTGGCGAGCGCGGATGCTTCGTTCCGCGAGCGGCTGCGGGGCGCTCTTGCCGATCTGCGCTGGCAGGTCCGGGAGGCCCGGGGAGGGGCTGAAATCCTGGCGTGCCTCGAAGCATCGCCGGCCGAAGCGGTGGTGCTCGATTCGTGGCTGCCGGATCTGGAGATTCAGGAGTTTGTGGCGGATTTCAGGCGGCTGCACCCTGAAGTCGACCTGATTATGGCGGACGCCTCGGAGGCCGGGGGACAGGTTGCGCGGGGTCCGCGACGGAATGAGGTACTGCATGCGATTCGGCGGGCGCAGGCCGGCGATGAGGCGATCTGGAACTCGGCGCCCGACGAAGCGGCGATGCGAACCTTCGGGTCGGCCGGGGCGGGGGGGACCGATACGGACCCGGCCGAAGGGGAGGTGCATTCTGCTGGACCGGTGCTCATTGCGAACCCCGAAATGGCTTCCCGTGAGCGAGTTTCGGCTGAACACCGGGACTCGAGCGGGGTGGCCGCGCGAGCCTCCGTGATGCGGGCGAGCGGGCTGCCGGAGTTCGTCGGCGGGCACCCGGCGATGCTCGAAGTAAGCCGCAGGATTCGCCTGGTCGCGCCGCGAAGGACGCCGGTGCTGATCGAAGGGCCGACGGGCAGCGGCAAGGAGCTGGTGGCCGGGGCGCTGCACCGGCTGAGCCCGCGATCGCGACGGAAGCTGGTCGCGCTGAATTGCGCGGCGATTCCCGAGGGGCTGCTCGAAGCCGAGCTTTTTGGGCACATACGGGGAGCGTTTACGGGAGCGGTGGACACGCGCATGGGGCGGATTGAAGCGGCCCATGGAGGCACGCTCTTCCTCGACGAAGTGGGCGAGATGCCGCTGGGGCTGCAGGCCAAGCTGCTGCGGTTTCTGGAGAGCGGGGAGCTGCAGCGGGTCGGGGACAATGAATCGGTGACGGTGGACGTGAGGATCGTGGCGGCGACGCATCGGCCGCTGGCGCGGCTTGTGGCACGGGGGGAATTCCGCGCGGACCTTTACTACCGGCTGGCGGTCTTTCTGATCCGGACGCCGGCGCTCGCGGGGCGAAGCGAGGATATCGAAGCGCTGACGCGGCACTTCCTCGAAAAGCTCGCAAAGGAGAGCCCGGCCAAACAGATTACCGCAGCGGCCGTGGCGCGGCTGGTGGCGTATTCCTGGCCCGGCAATGTGCGGGAGCTCGAGCACGCGCTCGAGCGAGCCTGGATTCTGGCCGAAGATCGGCCGCGGATTGACGCGGCGGAGATCGAACTGGACCAGCCGGATTAGAGGAATTTATAGAAATGGAAGAGGCGGGGGTGGGGGGCGTGCAATGAATGGGGCGGGAGATGCGGGCGAGGGTCTGGGATGCGGATGACGACACCGGCGGCCGACGCGCTGAACAGGTATCTGGACCTGTCTTCGCAGGAGCTGAAGATGACGGCCCGGAATATGGCCAACATCGATACCCCTGGATACCGGACGGTGGGATTCGATTTCGCCTCGGAGATGGCGCGCTCGCTGGATAGCCTGAGCCGGCAGCCAGGCGGGGCCGAATCGCTTCCGGCGGCCCAGGCTGGTCCGGTGGACGGGCTCCTGGAGCGTCCCGACGGGAATAACGTCTCGATGGACCGGGAAGGGATGAAGATGGCCGAGGCGCAGCTGCAGTTCCGGACCGGAGTGGAGCTGATGAAGCACGAGTTCACGCGGGTGCTGGACGCGATCCACGAAGATCAGAAGTAAGAGGCCGGGGCGGGATGAATCGCCGCGGAGCAGGAGGGACGGGAGAATGGGGGGCAAAGTGGATTCGCGGGATCGGGACGAGGGGAAGAGATGAATCTGTTTGGCGCGATGGAGGCGAGCGGGTCGGCGTTAGAGGCGGAGCGCATTCGCGCCGAAGTGGTGGCGGCGAATATGGCGAACGCGGAAACAACGCGCACAGCGGACGGCGGTCCTTACCGGAGGCAGCATGTGGTTTTTACTTCGACGGCTCCGCCGCAGAGCTTTGCGGGCCAGTTGATGGCGCAGTCGGAGGGAAGCGGCGGGGAGTTCGGCGGAGTGCGGGTCTCGGCGGTGGTGGCCGATCAGGGAAGCCCCTTGCGGCGTTATGACCCGGGTCATCCGGATGCGGACAAGGATGGCTATGTTTCCTATCCGGATATCAATCCTCTGACCGAGATGGTGGATCTGATGGGGGCAACGCGCGCATACGGGTTGAACAGCTCGGCGGTGCAGGCTGAGAAGAGCATGCTCTCGGCCTCGCTGGAGATTCTGAAATAGGAGGCAGCTTCGATGCAGACGGCGGGGATTTCTTCGTTTTCGCCGGCGATGACGACGGCGGGGGGACCGGCCGGACCCGGGTCCCTCGGAACCGGGTCGGTTGGAAGCGGATCGGCCGGAACCGGAGCTTCCGGAGCGGCGGCTCCGTTCGGCGATCTGCTGAAGAGCGCGGTGTCGGGCATCGACGGTCTCGAACAACAGGCGTCGACGGCCGTGGAAGGACTGCTGCGGGGGACCGGAGTCGATGTGCACGATGCGATGATCGCCACCCAGAAGGCCGATATGAGTTTCGAACTCGCTCTGGCCGTGCGCAACAAGGCGGTGGCTGCCTATCAGCAGGTCATGGGGATGCAGTTCTGACCGGATTGGAGCCGGATTGACGATAGCTGGAGACAACAAGGCCGCGCCGACGGTCGGTGGGCCATCGGGATAGGGTTCGGGAGCCGGGGTGACGATGGCGGGAGGCGACAAGGCGGCACCGAGGGTCCGTGGGGCATCGGGATAGTTTTCTGCCGGGGACGGGAGCCGGGATGACGCTGGCGAGTGGCAACAACGCCGTGGGTGGGCGCGGGTGTGGCTTGCCAGGCGGATTCGAGCGGAGGAGCTGAGGACCGGGAATGGCCGAGAAACCGCAGACCGGGTTGACGGTGCAGAGAGCCGGAGCTCTTGCCGCGGAGGCGGCGACCCGCTTCTGGAAGCTCGAACCCAGCCGCCGGAACCGCGTGCTGATAACGGCGGCGATTCTGGCGGCTCTGTTCGGAGTTCTGATCTGGTATGGCTCGCGGACGGAGTGGCGGACGCTCTATGCAGGCCTCGATCCGGACGATGCGCGGCAGATGGCACAGGAGCTGACGGCGGCGGGGATTCCGTTCGACGTATCGCCCGACGGGGCGGCGCTGCGTGTGCCGGAGCAGAACCTCGACAAGGCGCGGCTGGCGACGACCGCAAAGGGGGGTCCGAAGAGCGGACGCATGGGATTCGAACTGTTCGACAAGCCGAACTGGATGGGTTCGGAGTTCGACGAGAAGGTGAATTATCAGAGGGCACTCGAAGGGGAGCTCGAACACACGATTGCGACGCTCGGGTCGGTGCAGTCGGCGCGGGTGCATCTGGTGCTGCCCCACGAGTCGCTGTTCACGAGCGAACAGCGGGAGGCGAAGGCATCGGTGGTGCTGCGGCTGCGCCACCGGACGCTTGCAGTCGACGAGGCGGAAGCGGTTGCGAACCTGGTGGCGAGCGCGGTCGACGATCTGCGGCCGGAGAATGTTGTGCTGGTGGACGGGCAGGGCGGTGGGGTGCTGGGTCGGCGGAGCGGAGACGCGGCTCTGCTGTCGCATGAGCAGGAGCTGGCGGCGAGACTGGTGGAGACGCTGGAGCCGGCGGCCGGCGCCGGCAATGTCCGGGCCTCGGTCAACGTGGACTACGACCCGAATTCCGCCGATGAACTGGACGAGACGTACGACCCGGCCGAGACCGCAACTTTGTCGATGGAGCGCAACGAGCAGGGCTCGGCGCAACCGGCCGCATCGGGGATCCCGGGGACGGCCAGCAATGCGCCCAACGCGAAGCCGCCACTCTATCCGGCGGAGAAGGAGAGCGCGCTGAGCCTGAAGCAGGAGAGCGCGACCTATGGGGTTTCGAAGAGAACGCGGCACAGTGTGGAGGCGGCGGGCCGGGTGCGGCGGCTAACCGCCGCGGTGCTGATCAACTACCGCCGTACGGGCCGGGGAAAACAGGCGAGCCGGCAGGCGCGGACGCCGGAGGAGATGAAACGGCTGACGGACCTGGCGCAGTCGGCGATCGGTTTCGACCCGGCGCGCGGAGATCAGGTGAGCGTGGAAGAGCTGGAATTCGACGACGACGCGGGCGCGCCCGAGCCGGGTATGGGAGAGCGGGTGCTGGCGATGGCCGATCAGTCGCAGTCGCTGTTACGGTATGGGACGATTCTCGCGGCGATTCTGGCCTTCTTCCTGTTCGTGGCGCGTCCCGGCCTGCGCTGGCTGGCGACCGATCCGGCGCGGCAGCAGGCGCACGCGGCTCCGGGGGTCCACTCGCAAATTCTCTCCGAGCCCGAGCCGGAGGAGCTGTCCCTGGCCGAACAGGAGGCGGAGCTGCGGAAAACGAAGGCGCAGAGCATCTTTGAACAGGTGTCCGAAGTGGTGAGACGCGACCCGGCGCAAAGCACTCGGCTGCTTGAGAGCTGGATTCGTTCCGATTAGCCATGAGTTCCCCATCCGCTCAAAATCCGTCGAACGCGGCCAGCCCCCGCTCTCTGAACGGGGTGCGGAAAGCAGCGATCTTTCTCGTGGCGGTGGGCGAGGAGCTGGGCAGGAAGATTCTCCAGAACCTCTCCGAGCAGGACCTGCAGAAGCTGACCGAAGAGATAGCCGATCTGCGCGGCATACCGCCCGATCTTTCACTGGAGGTGGTCCAGGAGTTCCATGAAATGCTGGACACCCAGCAGTACATGATGCATGGGGGCCTCGAATACGCGACCAAGCTCCTTGTGGATACGTTCGGGCAGCAACGCGCCGAAGACCTGCTGGGCCTGGTAAGGCGGGCCCAGGAAGCGAGCCAGAGCGATCTGTCCGTGTTGCAGAGGGTGGACCCGCAGCAGCTGGGCAAGTTTCTGGAGAGCGAGCATCCGCAGACGATCGCCGTCGTGCTGGCCCATCTGGACGGGAAAAGGGGATCGACAGTCATTGACAGCCTGAGCGAGGAGCGGCGGGTGGAGGCGATCCAGCGCCTGGCGGCGATGCGTCAGTTTTCCCCGGAGATGGCGCAGCGGGTGGCGATGATCCTGCACCGGCGGCTCGCGAATATGGGAGACACGGGGCGCAAGGCCTACTCGGGGTTCAAGGCGGTCGCCGATCTGCTGAACCGCATGGAGTCGGAGGAGACGAAGAAGATTCTGGATGAGATCGAGGCCGCGGACGTGACCATGGCTCTCAACATCCGCAATCTGATGTTTACCTTCGACGATCTGGTGACCATTCCTCCGGCCAGCATTCGCGAGATTGTTGCGGCCGCGGACAAGCGGCAGCTGGCGCTGGCTCTGCGGGGGGCGCCGGAGGAACTGCGAGCCCATGTTTTTGCGGCGATGTCTTCCCGGGCCGCGGACATGCTGAAGGAAGACATGGAGGCGATGGGGCCGGTGCGGGCCCGCGAGGTGGCGGGTGCCCAGCACGAGATTCTCGCGCTGGCGCGCAGCCTTGAAGCCGAGGGGAAGGTCATTCTGAAACTCGAGCAGGGCGATGACTTCGTGGTGTAGGAAGAAGGGGACCTTTGCGAGAGCGATCGCCTCCGGCAACCGAGCGATGATCTTTGGTTACAGGAGAGGGTTATCTGTGCCGAAAGAGAGCTCGTTTTCCGGCTACGAATCGATGATCGCGCAGGGGCAGGGGGAAGGCCCGTGCCGATGAAACTCGAAACGGAGATCCTCACCATGGAGTACCCGTTGCTGGGCGGGGCTCCGGCGGCGGTGACCGAACCCGAGCCGGCCGTCGATCTGCCACGGCGGGTCCAGGAACTGGAAAAGGAGCTCGAAGAGAGAGAACGGCAGTTCGGGAGAAAGCTCGAAAGCGCCCGGCAGGAGGCAATGGAGCGGGGACGGCAACAGGCGGGGGGAGAGCAGGCGGCGTGGCGGCAGCAGGCGGCGGCGGCCATGACGGCGGCCCTCGACGGATTGCGCGCCCGCACGGACGAATATCTGGCGCAGGTGGAGCAGGAGGTGGTCCGGCTGGCGCTGGGGGTGGCCGAACGGATTCTGCACCGGGAATCGCAGCTCGATCCATTGCTGCTCTCGGGCGCGGTGCGGGTCGCTCTGGGGCAGCTCGCGGAGTCGGCGAAGGTGCGGCTGCGGGTGCCGGCCGGACAGAGGGAGATGTGGGCGGAGCTGGTACTCCTGATGCCCGGGCTGCCGCTGCGCCCGGAAATTTGCGCAGACCCGGAGATGGAAGGATCGGACGCGGTGCTCGAAACCGACGTGGGCACGATCGACCTGGGAGTTCGCTCGCAGCTGAAAGAGATCGAGCGAGGCTTCTTCGATCTGCTCGAAGTTCGCAAACAGCCGATCGGCGGCGCTGGCCGGGCCGATACGGGCGGGAAGAGAGGTTGAATGGATCAAGCGATTAGGTCTGAAAGCCCCGGCAACCACGATACTCTGCTGGGAACGTATTTCTCGCAGCTGCGGCAGCGTTCCCCTTTCCTGTGGCGTGGACGGGTGGTCGAGGCCACGGGGCAGACGATCGAATCGGAGGGTCCGCCCTGCTCGGTGGGGGAATGCTGCGAGATCCGCGATTCCATGGGCAGGACCCACCCGGCGGAGGTGATCGGCTTTCGCGGGTCGGGCGTGCTCTCGATGACGCTCGATGGGGCCGACGGAATTCGCTACGGCGACCCGGTATCGGCTCTGGGAGTGAGCCCGCGCGTCGACGTGGGTGCGGGTCTGATCGGGCGGGTGATGGACGGCATGGGCCAGGCGATCGATGGCGGACGCAGGCCGGTTCTCGATACGGCGGTGCCGCTTGAACGCCGGGCGCCGGCGCCGCTCGAACGGGAGCCCATACGCGAGGTGCTGGGAACGGGAATCCGCGCCATCGACGGCATGCTGAGCGTGGGGCGCGGACAGAGGATCGGCATTTTTGGAGGGTCGGGGGTGGGGAAGAGCACGCTGATCGGAATGATGACGCGCGACAGCGACGCGGACGTAATCGTGGTGGGCCTGGTGGGAGAACGGGGACGGGAGGTCGGCGAGTTTCTCGAAGAAGGACTGGGACCGGAGGGGCGGAAGCGGGCCGTCGTGCTGGTGTCGACGTCGGACCAGTCGGCGCTGCTGCGGATGCGCGCGGCTCTGGCTGCGATGAGCGTGGCTGAGTACTTTGCGCAACTGGGAAAACACGTGCTGGTGGTTCTGGACTCGCTGACCCGTTTCGCGATGGCGGCGCGCGAGGTCGGCCTGGCCGCCGGAGAGCCGCCGACGACGCGCGGCTACACGCCATCGGTCTTCAGCCGGCTGGCGAAGCTGGTGGAGCGGGCGGGGCGATTCCGCACGGGCAGCATCACGGCCTTCTACACGGTGCTGATGGAGGGAGACGATCTGCAGGATCCGCTGGTGGACGCGGTGCGCTCTTATTTGGACGGGCATGTGGTGCTGGCGCGGAGTCTGGCCGGGGAGGGATGGTATCCGCCGATCGATGTGATCGAGTCGCTGAGCCGGCTGATGCCATCGGTGGTGACGGAGGAGCATGGAAGGGCGGCGGCGACGGTGCGCAGGGTGCTTTCGACGTGGGCGCGTTCGGAGGACCTGGTGAGGATCGGCGCTTATAAGCCGGGGACCGACCAGGATATCGACCGCGCGATCCGGTTCCGTCCGGCGATCCGGGAATTTCTGATGCAGGGGGCGCGGGAGACGCAGACATTCATGGACGCGCGCGGCCAGCTGCTGCGGCTGGCTGGATCGATCGAGAACGGTTGAGCGGAGCTCGCGGAGCGGAATGCCCGGGGGGTCGGGAGACTGGGTTCAGGGACGCTGGATGCGGGAGGTTTCAATGTCTTTTTCCGACACGGGGAATCGGGGCAGGCGAGAGGTGGGTAAACAGGTCCTCGAACCGGGGGCCGGCATACCCGGCGAATGCGCGGCTGCTCGCCGTCTGCTGAGAAGAGGACGACCGTGAGTCACAGGCTGGCACGCGTGCTGAGCATCCGAAGAGTGCTGGAGGAGATCGCGAAGCTTGACTTTGAGAGGAAGAACGCTGTCGTGCGCCAGATGGAGATGAGCGCGGAACGGCAGCGAGAGATGGCTTTGGCAGCGCGTGCCGATGCTCTGCGCACGCTGAGCGAGGGAGAAATTGCGGGGCGCGGGGCGTGGCGGATGCGAATCGCGGATGCCGAACTTCTGGCACGGAGAGCGTCGGGCTTAAGAGCGCTGGCCGAAGCCGGGCTCCCGGAGGTCGGTGCGGCGCGCGAAGAGATGATGGAGCGCAGGACGGACCGGCTTCAGGTGGAGTCGTTGCTGGCGAGCGCGGCGCGGGCTGAGGAGAAGGAAGAGACTCGGCGGGAACAGAATCGCATCGATGACTGGTTCCAGAGCCGCTCCTTCAGCAAAGACCGGGATTAGAGAGGTCTCAGGATGGCGCTGAGGCGAGGGTTTGGGACTTGCTGTATCTCCGGCTGGAGAAATTGAGTGCAATTTGCCGCGCCCCAGATTCTGATCCCGGAGAACGGAAACACCGCCGGTCCGGCGATCACGTATTCAGGTAAGGAACCGGAGGGGGGGACATCCTTTGCAGACCTGATTCGACCTCAGGTGGCGGCGGGCGAAGAAACTGCGCCGGTCTCTGCGAGCCCAACTGAAGGGATAAATGAGAACGAGTTGGTCCCACGGGAGATGCCTGCGAACACCGGCGACCATGCCTCCGCCGGCCAGCCGAGCACGCGAATGGCGTTGTTTGCGATTCTGCCCGGTGCTCGGGTTTCCGCGGCGGCTGGAGCCACGAGAGCAGCTGGGGACGCGGTGGCAGCCTCGCGGCGCGCGACCGTGAGCGAAAGCACGCGGTTGCTGGGTGCGTCTTTTTCGAAGTCCGACAAGGCCGCAGGTTCGAATTGTTCCGGATGGCGTCCGGCCACAGAGATGAGCGGCACCCCGTCCTCTGTCGGCGGTCTCGCGAGCAAGCCGGCGGATCAGGGAACGGACGCCGCTCCCCCAGGCGAGGAAAGCGGGATCGTGCCCGGCGATTTCTCTCGGGTGGAATCTTTCGCCGGCGGACACGGCTCTGCCGCGGCTGCTTCCCGTCGATTCTCCGATCCGGTTGCGGCATCCTCGTGTTCATCGTCCGCCCCGGTGGGGGGGACACTGCTCGGGCCTTCCGCTCCGGCGGCCTCTCATGCATCGCATGCCGGTTTCGCCCTGGCGGCGGCGGGGTCCGGCCATCCTGATTCGGCCGCACCGGCTCCTCCAGTCCCTGGTTTTGTTGGCGAAGAGGATAAGTTTGAACCCTCCCTGCCGCCGACCTCGAACCCGACGGGACAAGCAGCGTCCTCCGAAAAGACAACCGAAGCTCCCGCTCATTCGGAAATCCCGCCCGGGGCTGTTCAAGGAAAGGGTCCGCCGGTGGGCCCCTTCGGGGTAAGCGTTCCGGCTCGAGGGATTGCGGTGACGGCCTTGCGAGGAGAGGGCTTGCGCAACAAGCACGGGCTTTCCGCTCCTGCAACCGTCGAACCGAAAAAATCCGGAACGCCATCAGCCAGGGCACATGCGGTTTTGCCGTCGCAATCGACAGTCGCCGCAGGGCAGCAGGAGGAAGCAGCAGCGGCTGGCTCCGGTTCCGCGGCGGCAGCTCCGGCGGCACCGCTCGCGACACCGGTCGCGGCGGAAACCCGGATGCAGGTCGTAACCGCGGATCCAGGCGCCAGCGCGCAAACAGCGGCGGGGGCCATAAGGGAATCCCCGGAGCACGCCGCGGCTGGACGCAGGACGTCATCAGGAGGGGAAATCGTCCAGGGGGCGAGTCAGGGGGCCAGCGGGAGTGCCGATTTCTCCGTGGAAGCAATGGATGCGGAGCACGAGGGACCGGCGAAGGCCGGGCATTCCGGATCGCCCCCTTTGGCCGCGGATCCGGCAGGTCAGGAGGGGCTCGACAAAGCAACTGGGCATACCGGATGGCCAACTTTGGCTGCCGGTCCGGGTGCGCACACGGCGGCGAACGCTGGCGCCGCGTCGCAGGCCGTGGCGCCGGCGGTGCTGGCGGCGCATGCGGCGAGCGGGATGGCCGCCATGCAGCCGGCGATTCCTTTGACCTCGGCCCCGCATTCCGCGCAGGTTCCGGCGAGCGCCGCTTTTGAGCGGATGGATTCAGGCGCGACGCCGCAGGTGATCGAGAGCACTCCGCAGCGGCTGGCGGTGGGGGTGCGCAGCCCTGGTCTGGGATGGGTGGAGGTTCACGCCAGCAATGCGGCTGGGCAGGTATCGGCGACCGTGGTGGCCGGTTCGGCCGAGTCGCACGGCGCGGTGTCGGCGCAGTTGCCATCGGTGCGCGAGTTTCTTGCCGGCGAGCATGTCCGCGTCGACAACCTAACATCGGAGAGGTTCCCGGCTTCGTCCGGCGGCGGCGGCGAGGGATTCTCGGGGGGCCAGTCCGGAAATGAAGCACGGAACCAGGCGGGCCGCGAATCTCGCGATGAGAACGGCAGTGAAGGAGGGCCTTCGCTGAATAATCCCGGCTCCGCGAGCACGATAACCTCTGCACGGGAAACGGAAAGTTTGTCGTACATCAATGTGCGAGTCTGATACGCGCAGACCGTTGAAAGGAGAGGCATGCAGATATTTTCAAACCCGGTGACAGCATCGGCGACAGCGGCGGCGCAGACGGAGGATGCGGGGTCGTCGTCCGGGACCGGTTCTTCGTCTTCGACCTCGAGTACAGGTTCGGCCATGGTGACGGCGAATGATTTTTTGCAGCTGCTGGTCACCGAGCTGAAGAATCAGGACCCCACAGCGAATACGGATCCGAACGAGTACATCAATCAACTGGTGCAGGTGAACAGCCTTGAACAGCTGATCTCCATCAATCAGGATCTGACACCGAGCACGGGGTCGGGGGGAGCGCCGGAACGGGCGGCGGGACGGGACAGGTGAGCAGCCAGCCGCCGGGGGGGGCTTCGGCGCAGACCGCCGGAGCGCCCGCGGTGGCTCGAGGCAACCTGAGCGCGCCGAACACGGGGGCATCGACGACGCGGATCGTCAGCGCGCTCAGTACCGCCGCGCAGACCCTTGCGCCTGGATCCGCCGGGAGTGGAATCGCACTGCCCGGGGGCGGGGCGAGTCCGATGGATTCAATGTTGCGTTCCCTCAAAGCGCGGGCGCAGCAGACGCGAGCCGCACCTTCGAATCCGGCGCATTAGATTTGCGCGCGACACGAGCACGGGTGCAAGCAAGACGCGCGCTTCACAATCCAACCGGGCGCATTAGGTTTGCGCGCGGCACTGACACGGAGGAACCATGTCGTCTTTTTCAATTCCGCTGACCGGGCTGGAGGCATCGTCGACAGCCCTGAATACGATTGCGAACAACTTATCCAACATGAACACCACCGCGTTCAAGAGTCAGGACGTGACGTTCAGCGATCTGTTTTACCAGCAGATCGGGAGCTCGGGGTCGGGCAATCCGCTGCAGGTGGGCGCGGGCACCCAGGTCGCGTCGACCGAGACCGACTTTGCTCAGGGCAGCATTGCGGTGACCGGAAACGCCACCGATGTCGCGCTGAACGGAAACGGGTTCTTCGTGGTCCGGAACGGCACCGAAACCGAATACACGCGCGATGGGAGCTTCAGCCTCGCGGCCGATGGTTCGCTGACCACGCAATCGGGACAACAGGTGATGGGGTACCCGGTGGTCAACGGCGCGGTCAGCACCAGCACGCCGCTGGCGCCGATCGCGCTTCCGACGAACGCGGTGGAACAGCCGAAGGCGACGACCTCGCTGTCGCTGTCCGCCAATCTGGATGCAACGTCGGCGGTGGGCACAGTGGTGCCGGCGCAGGTAACGATTTACGATTCGCTGGGCGTCTCGCATGTGGCCACGGTGGATTTTACGAATAAGGGCGGCGGGGTATGGAATTACGGCATCTCTCTGCCGGATACCCTGACACCAACCTCATCCACGGCGACAGCGGGGAATCCACCGGTGACGACAACAACGGACACCTATACATTTGCAAAGAGCGGAGCCACGGTGGGTACCGTGGATCCGGCGACGGATCTGACCATTACCGGGACCACCGCGGCAGGGGGGACGGCGACGATCGTCGCGCCGACGGTGACCTCCGGGGAGACGCTGGGAGCGTATGCGACGGCTCTGAACACGGCTTTGACGGCGGCCGGCATCACCGGCGTTACGGTCACGGGCAGCGGCAACAGCCTGAGCATCGCCGGGACGAGCGCCTTCAGCGCCTCGGGCAACGTGGTGCAGGATCCGGTGGCGACGAACAACACGGGAACGCTGACCTTCGATGGAAACGGGAATCTGATCTCGCCGTCCGCGAATGTGAGCGGGATCACCTTCGCCGGACTGGCGGATGGCTCGAACGGGCTGGGCATCACCTGGGACATTATGGGATCCAACAACCAGCCGAACATCACGCAGGTGGCTTCGGCGTCGGCGGTTTCAGCGACCACGCAGAACGGTTATGCGAGCGGCCAGTACAGCGGATTCACGATCGATTCGGATGGTGTGGTCTCGGCCCAGTTCAGCAACGGGCAGACCACGGCGGTGGGGCAACTGGCGCTGGCCAATGTCACGAATCAGCAGGGAATGACGATCGTCGCGGGCAACTAGTACAGGACGACGCTGGGATCGGGCGACGCGAGCGTTGGGTGGCGGGGTCTGCGGGACTGGGTACGATTCAGGACCAGGCTCTGGAGCAATCCAACGTTGACATCTCGACGGAATTTTCCGATCTGATCGTCGCGCAGCAGTCCTTCGAGGCGAGCTCGAAGGCGATCACCACCTTCGACACGATCTCGCAGGAAACCATCAAGATGATTCATTAGGTGTGGCGACGCATCAGCGGCAGGCCGGGCGGGGACGGGCAGACGGGGAGGAAGGCGATGCGACGCTCAGGCCCGCCAGGCTCCGGACCCGCTCAATACGTCCTCATAGAATCGCTCATAGAGCGGGACGATTTTTGAGGCGCAATAGCGGGTCTGAGCGGTGTGGCGGGCGGCTTCGGCCATGGCAAGATAGCGTTCGGGGTCGCTTAGCAGCTCAATGGCGGCAGCGGCCATGCCGTCGACATCGCCGACGGGCAGAAGGCGGCCGCTGACACCATCGTCGATGAGCTCCGGCACGCCGCCGACGTGGGTAGCGATGGTGGGAACGCGGCAGGCCATGGCTTCGAGGGCGGCGAGGCCGAAGGATTCGAGTTCGCTCGGCATGAGGAGGAGGTCGGCGAGGGGCAGAATTTCAGAGACGCTGCTTTGCTTGCCGAGGAAGTGGACGCGGTCCTGAATTCCCTTGCGGTGGGCGATCCATTCGGCAGCAGAGCGATCCGGGCCGTCACCGATCATGAGCAGGCGGGCCGGCAGCTCGCGAACAACGCGGGCGAAGATGCGGACGACGTCGGCGGTGCGCTTGACGGGCCGAAAGTTGGAGAGGTGGACGAGAATTTTTTCGCCTGGGTCGGCATAGCGGGCGCGGCCGGCGGTGCGCTCTTCTTGAGAGAGCGGCTTATAGACATCGCAGTTCACGAAATTCGGAATCACGTGGATGTATTTCTCGGGATGGAACTCCTGAATGGTTTTATCGCGGAGATAGCCGGAGATGGCGGTAACGCCGTCGCTCTCGTTGATACCGAAACGGGTGATGGGGAGATAGGAGTGGTCGAGTCCGACGAGGGTGATGTCGGTTCCATGGAGGGTGGTGATGAAGGGCAGACGCCGTTGCTGTCGGGCGAGCATCTCGCGGGCTAAGTAAGCAGAGATGGAGTGTGGAATGGCGTAGTGGACGTGGAGGAGGTCGAGTTCGTAATAGGCGGCGACCTCGGCCATGCGCGTGGCGAGGGCTAAATCGTAGGGAGGGTATTCGAAGAGCGGGTAGTTGGAGACGGGGACTTCGTGGAAGGCGATGTCCTGCTCGCGGCCGCGCAACCGGAAGGGCTGGGAGTAGGCGATGAAGTGGACCTGATGGCCGGCGGCGGCGAGCTCGATGCCGAGCTCGGTGGCGACAACTCCGCTGCCGCCGTAGGTGGGATAGCAGGTGATGCCGATCTTCATATGGCTCCGGGGTTAACCGTACAGGTTCCGTGCGAGTTTGTCCCGATGGTGCTTTAGAGTCAGAAAGACGGAACGCCGTGATACCACGATACGAGAGCAAAGCCCTTGCGTGCAGCAATTGATACCGGCGGCACTTTTACGGATTGCGTTTACCTGGAGGGTGGCGAACTTCGGGTTCTGAAGGTTTTCTCGACGCCCGCCGATCCTTCTATCTCGGTTCTCGATGCTCTTGGGCGCATTGGGACTCAGGGATCGGTCGAGGTTCGGCACGGGACGACGATCGGGACCAACGCGATGCTGGAGAGGCGTGGGGGGCCGGTTGCTTTTGTGGGCACGGCGGGATTCGAAGACACGATCGCGATCGGGCGGCAGACGCGGCGCGATTTGTATGACTGGTTCGCGGCGGCGCCGGCGCGTCTTGTGGCGCGGGAAATGCAATTTGGAATAGCGGAGCGGGTGAGCGCGGAGGGCAAGGTGCTTCGGGCGCCGAGCGATGGCGAGTTGCGCGAGCTGGCCGAAGCTATGGGCGCGAGTGGAGCGAAGGCGATTGCTGTTTCGCTGCTGTTTTCATTTGCCCATCCTGAAACGGAGCGGCGGGTTGAGGCGGCATTGAGCGGGCTGGGTATTCCTGTTTCGGTTTCGCACCGCATTCTGCCCGAGTTTCGCGAGTACGAGCGGGCTTCGACGACGGTGGTGAATGCCTTTCTTGCGCCGCTGATGCAGGAGTATTTGCTGCGGCTCTCGGAGCGGATCTCGGCCGCACATGAGGGCAGCGCGCTCGCGGTGATGCAGTCTTCGGGTGGTATTGTATCGGCGCGTTTGGCGGCGCAGGAGCCGGTCCGGACCGTGCTGTCAGGCCCGGCGGGCGGGGTGCTGGGCGCGAGCCGGGTTGCGGCCTGGGCTGGTTTCGAACGGATTATCGGGTTCGATATGGGCGGGACCTCGACGGATGTTTTTCTTTCGGACGCGGCACGAGGCGGAGTGCGGAGAACGCGGGAGTCGGTTGTGGCGGGCGTGCCGGTGAGCGTGCCGATGCTTGAAATCCACACGGCCGGGGCGGGAGGCGGTTCGATCGCGCGCTTCGATGAGGGGGGAATGCTGCGGGTGGGGCCGGAGTCGGCAGGGGCCGAGCCTGGACCGATTTGTTTTGGGCGCGGAACGGCGCCGACGGTGACGGATGCGAATCTGCTGCTGGGAAGGCTGGACGAGGCGAGCTTCCTGGGGGGAAGCGTGCGCCTGGACGCGGAGCGCGCAAGGAAGCTGATGGGGGAGCAGAAGGGGTCTTTGGAGCGGGTCGAGGAGTTTGCGGCGGGCATTGTGCGGGTGGTTGAGACAGAGATGGAGAAGGCGATCCGGGTGATCTCGGTCGAACAGGGGTACGATCCGCGCGAGTTCACGCTGGTGGCTTTTGGCGGAGGGGGGCGGTGCATGCCTGTTCGCTGGCTCGGGCGCTGCGGATTCCGACGGTGCTGATTCCCACGATGCCGGGGGCGCTGTTGCGCTGGGGATTTTGCTGGCGGATGTGGTGCGGGATCATGCGCGGACGGTGATGCTGGGCGGAGAAGCGATCGGCGAACTTGCGCCGCAATTCAGGGAGCTCGAAGAACTGGCCACCGCGGAGTTGGTCGCGGAGGGACTGAAGGGTGTTGCCGAATATTCGCTCGATGTGCGGTATGCGGGGCAGGGATATGAGCTGAATGTTGCCTGGGACGGAAGATCGCCGAGGACTTCGATCGAGGAGTTTCACGAGTTGCATCGGCGACGGTATGGATTTTGCGATCGCGGGAAGCCGGTGCAGATTGTGAATCTGCGCCTGCGCATGACGGCTGCGGTGAGCCGTACACTCCCCGGCCGCACGAGATCAGGTCTGGAGACGGAGCGCGGCTTTGGATGGGGAGCGGAAGATTTTCTTTGACGGAGAATTTTTGGATTCGCGTTTGTATCGGCGCGAACGGCTTCGTGCCGGCGATGTGATCGAGGGGCCGGCGATGATTACGGAATACACATCTGCGACGATTGTGCCGCCTGGGTGCCCAGCCACGGTCGATGCGTTCGAAACCTGGTGATTGCGGTTGGAGACAGAGGGCATGAACGCGACGCGGTCGAGCTGGCCATTTTCCGCAGCGCGGTTCACTCCATTGCGGAGGAGATGGGAGCGGCGCTGCGGCGCACGGCGCTGTCGCCGAAAATCAAGGAGCGGCGGGACTATTCGTCGCGCTCTTTGATGGAGAGGCGCGAGTGATTGCGATGGGCGATCACATGCCGGTGCATCTGGGGTCGATGCCGATGTCGGTGGAGGCAGCGGTCGCTGCGATCGACTTTGCGCCGGGAGACGTTGCGGTGCTCAACGACCCTTATGCGGGGGAACGCATCTGCCGACATCAGGATGGTGCTGCCGGTTTTCTGCCCGGAGCGGCGTCGCCTGGGTTCTGTGTGTCGACGCGGGCGCGCCATGCGGATGTGGGCGGATCGTTTCTGGCTCGATGGGGCCGGCGAGAGAATTTCGAGGAAGGGCTGCGGATTCCTCGGTGCGCATCGTGCGGGGAGGGGCGATTGACCGCGAGATGCTGGACCTGATCCTGCTGAACGTGCGGACGCCGAGAGAGCGGGAGGGCGACCTGGCGGCGCAGATCGGAGCCTGCAGAGTGGGGAAGCAGCGGGTTCTTGAATTGGTGGGGAAATATGGCGCGGGTCGATTGCGGAGACTCACGGACTATCTGCTGGATTACTCGGAACGGCTGGTGCGGGCGGAGCTGCGGCGGATGCCGGCGGGCGAGTACACGGCGGAGGACTGGCTGGACGATGACGGGATCGACGATGCGCCGATCAGGATCTGTGTGCGGATTGGGATCGATGCGGATGCGGGAGCGATGGCGGTCGACTTCACGGGTTCGGCGCCGCAGGTAAGGGGAAGCGTGGATGCGGTGCGGGCCATCACGCTGTCGGCGTGCTTCTATGTGCTGCGTTGTTTGCTGGGGCGGGACGCTGCGGCGACGGCCGGGATTTTACGACCGCTGACGTTGACGACGGTGGCGGGAAGCGTTGTCGATGCACGATCGCCGGCGCCGGTGGCGGGCGGAAATGTGGAGACGTCGCAGCGGATCGTGGATGTGCTGCTGCGGGCGTTGGCGCAGGCGATTCCGGATCGGGTGCCGGCGGCAAGCGCGGGAACGATGAGCGATCTGACGATTGGCGGGATCGATCCGCGGACCGGGCAGCCGTTTACTTATTACGAAACGGCAGCGGGTGGCATGGGAGCACGCCCTGGGCTGGACGGAATTCGGGCGTACAGACGCACATGACGAATTCGCTGAATACGCCGGTGGAGGCGCTGGAGTATGCGTATCCGTTTCGAGTTCGGCGGTATTCGTACCGGAATGGTTCGGGCGGGGCGGGAAATTTCGCGGCGGCGACGGCTGGTTCGCGAGATTGAGCTGTTGGCGCCGGCGCAGGTGACGTTGCTCGCGGATCGGCGGAAGCTTCGGCCGTGGGGATTGGAGGGAGGGGAAGACGGCGCGGCGGGACGGGCGGTGTTGAGGAAGAGGCGCGACGGGCGAGGAGATCGAGTTGCCGGGGAAATGCAGTTTCGAGGTTAAGGCGGGGGACGTGGTGCGGATCGAGACTCCGGGTGGGGAGGGTGGGGCGGGAAGTGAAGGGGCGGTTCGAAGGCTGTTGGGATCCCGATTCTTCATTCATGGGAGCGGCATGGGGAAGGAACGATGTGGCGGCAATAGACCATCAAGTGGGAAGTAATATGGCAGTCCAACAACGCCCCGACACTTAGCTCATACCCGGAGTAACCCGCACGTAACTAAAATTGGGTAACGAGCGAGCTTTACTTATGCCATGGCGAGTAACTTGAAAAGCATGACTGATGTGGTAGCGATGGATCCCGCTGGCGTTGCCTTGGGACCGATGATCCGCAATGAGCTGTTGTGGAGCGGCTGCGGGCAAATTCTGTGGTTGTAAAAGCACGGCGGCTTCAGGTATTCTCCCCAACATACCGCTTTTCTTTTTGCGTTCTTTTTTT
Organism: uncultured Acidobacteriaceae bacterium; assembly: GCA_963831055.1. GTDB lineage: Bacteria > Acidobacteriota > Terriglobia > Terriglobales > Acidobacteriaceae > Palsa-343. The sequence continues at coordinate 23,492 of CAWHOU010000046.1, forward strand.
TCCTTGATTTTGCCGGGTTCTTTTCTCATACCGCATCATTCATTCTTCCAGTTCGACTGAAAGTACGGA
>CAWHOU010000047.1:0-90540 GCA_963831055.1 uncultured Acidobacteriaceae bacterium
CACATCGCGAAATCATGAGGGGCTTCAGCCACTGCGTCTCTTTTGAAGGAGCACGCTTCACCGCTTGCGAAAAAGCTCGCCTCCGGCATCGAAAAGTGAAGGGGCATGATTTGCAGCCCGCGGAAAAATGCCTGCTTTTGTATCAGGGCACGACCTTGGTCGTGCCGCCTGCATCGCAAAATCATGAGGGCTTCAGCCACTGCGTCTTTTTTGAAAGACCACGGCTTCACCGCCTGAGGAAAACTCGATCCGCATCAAGGTGCTGCGCAGGCAGCACGACGGTAGAAGCACCGGCCTTTAGGCCGGTGAAAAGGGACGCCCTGCCACGGGCCTTTAGGCCCGGCAAAGTTTTGAAGGAGCACGCTTCACCGCTTGCGAAAAAGCTCGCCTACGGCATCGAAAAGTGAAGGGGCATGACTTTTAGTCATGCCGTTCAGGCCGCAAAATGAAGCGCGGCTTTAGCCGCCGAGGGATGCTCTTTTCCAGGTTCTGACCCCTGCCATGGACTGTTAAAAGGGCACCCAGAAACCTCCGGACAAGAAGATACAAAGGTGCTGCCCATCAGCACTGAGATCAGGAGAAACTACCCACGTTCTCGTTCTCCTTTGACCGATTCGCTGACCGCTACGGGGAAGATGCGCTCATCGAAACGCATTGCTGGAGCCAAGGGCGTTTATCGGGACCGAGCTGAAAAAGGGTCTCGCCTCAACAGATGTGGGCCTCTCGCCAATTGGATTCTCGCTCCCGAGCTCTCCAGCCGGTGTAACTTGGATTCAAAGGTGATGAACCCCGAAGAGATTACTGACGTCGCGGCGGTGCTTGCCAAAGGAGGCCCGGCCTTGGCAGCGGCGGTTGTCCTCAGTGCGGCCGGCAAGCGTATTCTTGGTCCGGCCGCGGCCGAGTTTGGCGAAATGTGGCGCGACCAGGTAAGGCTCTATCGATTCAAGAGACAGCTTGAGTGTGTGAAGAAAGCAGAGAGGATGGCTCAGCAGGCAGGGTTCACCCCGGAGGCTGTTCCAATCAAGCTGCTTTTTCCGCTTCTGGAGGGCGCATCTCTGGAAGACGACGATGACCTCCACACCATGTGGTCTGCATTGCTTGTAAACGCCTCTTCACCAAAGCAAACAAACGAGGTCAGGCCAGGATACATCGCCGTTCTTCGTCAGCTGGCTCCCGATGAAGCGGCCGTATTGAACTGGATGTGGAAGTGGAGCCTGAGCAAAGCCGAAGTGCTCCCCGAGCGCTTAGGACACGGACCGGCGGCCGGACACGCGTGCTGCCACGTTGATCTGGCGAGCGCAATGAAGAAAGCGACCGGCCCTTGGGGACAGACCGCACCGGAGTTCGAGGAGTGTCTAGCTTCCTTAGAGGCAGCCTTCTTAATTGAACGGCTTCACCTTTCGGTTGACGACAAGGTGGTAACGCAGTTCCGGCTGACCCGACACGGGAGAGCCTTCCTGAAAGCGTGCATACCGCCTCGCGAAATAGATGTGGAGAGGGAAACCTCTACTGCTAAACCTTCAGCCAAAGGCAAATAGCAAAGGAATCCAATGAAGGGTTACATTGTCGGGTTCAAGTCGCGCGAATCGGCCAATCACGAGATTATCGATTACTGGTTCTCATCCTCGTCAAAGGACGCGATGCGGTGGGGTCTAGAGAGTTCGCGGAAGCAGACGTAGGGCTCTTCAATCGAGGGATCACGATTAACGAAGACCTCCAACGCCCACACATGCTCACTGATTTCTCTATAGAAGAGGTCGAGAATGGCTTTGTCGTCTGGGCCGATGGCCCGTTCGTAGTTCGCGGATCCGGCCGAGCCCGAAATCAGGACGGAAATGTCCCCCAGGAGCCGTAGCTGTTCCACTTCCGAGGCCCAAATGTAGGCCTGCTGTAAACCAAGGAATGGTATGGATCGGATCGAAACGGAATCCACCTCGAGAAAGACCGCAACTGCTACGGATATCGTTCTAAGGAACGGCCCACGGGCAAGACTCATATTTCGCCCAGAGATCGTAGAAAACTCCGGCAGGCCAGAAGCGGCCGTAAAAGGCCGGTTTCTCTACCAGAAGAAAAAGCGCGACGATCAATGGGCGGAATTTGAACGGCTGCCGCTCAATTCGATCAAAGTCGACGAAGGTTACCAGCTCGAAATTCATTCAGGCGAGCTTTACACGCTTCTGATCAGCCTGCGCAAGCTCTACCAACTCGCGAACGCGTACGGTGTGCCTCAAGGCAAAAAGAGCTTTCTTGAAGTCGGGGAGCCGTTGGCCGATCTCATAGCAATTGCCGGTCCAGAGCTCCAAGAGGCTTTTAGTTCGAATAGTGGAGACGCAATCAAGCTATTCAGAATGTTGTTGCAGTGGGTGTGTAGGCGGTCGACCGTTGAGCTATTAGAAGGGGCCGCAGAGCTGCCGGAACTGAACACGGTTGTGGGTCTAGCGAACCTCAGGGCTTTCTTGAATGAGTGGAAGAAAAACTGCGGGGAAACGAGAGAGGAATACTGGCAAACCCTCTTCGCCAAGAATGCTTTCGTGCTGTCGCAGCTATTTTCCTATCCAGTGATTCTCATTAAAGACAAGGCCTACCTCGGAGGAAAGGGTTTCCTGAATACTGGCGGTCAAATCGTTGACTTTTTGTGCAAACTCGAGTCCACCGGCGCAGCCGCAATCATCGAAATAAAGACGCCAGCGACCTCGATTCTCGGTTGCGAGTATCGCAGTGGTGTCTACCCAATATCGAGCGAGATGACAGGGGCTATCGCACAAGCCCTCAGGTATCGGAGATCCCTAATGGAGAACCTTCATGGCCTTCAGCGAGAAAGGCCCTCGTTTCTGACCTCTGAGCCCTATTGCGTAATCGTCGCCGGCGACTGCACCGAGCTCGATTCGCAGGACAAGAGAGCTTCATTCGAGAGCTTCCGCGAACGATTGAACGGCGTCAGGATCTTGACGTTCGACGAAGTCTACAGGCGTGTGGACGGGCTGCTCGGCATCTTCGGAGCTTCGCCTGGGGATTAATACCCGATAAGCCGGCTCCTATTTACCAGACTGGACGCCAATCCAAATCCTGAAATAGCGGCAACAGCCCAAAACGCCCACGCCCGCGTTTGAAGAAATTCCCAGCCCCAAACTCCCCATGGGCGCAGCCGAGGTTCACCCCACAAACCCCGGCGTCCACCTGGGATGATCGGGGCTCTTTCCCGCACGCCTGTCCGCCGCCAAACTTCCGTAATGTGCGGCGTGCGCATTGTTCTGGACTTGCTCCCTCCCCAGCGCTAACCTCATAGATAGTTAGGCGAGCCCTGTTCATTCCCCGTGTCCATTCCGGGATGAGCGGGGCTTTTGCTTTCATGGGAGTCAAAACACCAATGCACGGCAAGTCTCAATCCTCCGGAAAACCCGCTTCCAGCCGCTCAGCGGAGCCATGCGAGGGTGTTATCGAGCTCGATAACACCCAGAAGCTCCCTGATTTCAAATACATTGCAAAAGAGGGGAGGGGAGGGGGGTGGGGGGTCCTTAGAAACCTGGCGACTCTATCCGCGACCCGCTCCAGGCGAAACGCGAACCTGATCGAAGCCACCGGCTCGGTCCAAATTAGAATGGGGGTTGAGTTCCACAAAACCCATGCCGGTCGATACCGCCAACCTCGAACTGCTCGAAAAAGGCTGGGCCGCTCTTCCGCCCGAGTACCGCATCCCCGACGTGCCTCCCACCGTGGAAGAAGCCCGCGCCTGGTGCCGCCGCCTCGCGGAGACCCATTACGAAAATTTCCACGTAGCTTCCTGGTTCCTGCCCCAGCGCCTTCGGCCCCACTTCCACGCCATCTACGCTTACTGCCGCGTGTCGGATGATCTGGGGGATGAAGTCGGCGACACCCAGGCATCCCTCGCCCTCCTCGACCTCTGGGGCGCCGAACTCGACGCCTGCTACCACGGCGTTGTCCGTCATCCAGTCTTCGTGGCTCTCGCCGAGACCATTCGCGCCTGCGACATCCCCAAAGAGCCTTTCGCCGATCTTCTCGTCGCCTTCCGTCAGGACCAGACCCTCACCCGGCTACGCAACAATGGCCGACGTTCTCGCCTATTGCCGTTACTCCGCCAACCCCGTAGGCCGTATCGTTCTCTACGCCTGCGGTTATCGCGACGACGAACGCTTCGCCCTCTCCGACAAAACCTGTACCGCGCTCCAACTCGCCAATTTCTGGCAGGATGTTCGCATCGACTACACCAAAAGCCGCATCTACATTCCGCGCGAAGATATGGACCGCTTCGGCGTCGACGAAGCCGACATCGCCGCCCATAGCTTCACCCCCGGCTTCCGCGAATTGATGCGCTCCGAAGTCGACTTCACCGCGGCTCTCTTCCGCGCCGGTCTTCCCCTTATCCGCATGGTCGATCGCGAACTCGCCCTCGACCTCGACCTCTTCTCCCGCGGCGGCCTCGAAATTCTCCGCGCCATCGAGCGGCAGAATTACGATGTCCTCCGCGCCCGGCCAGCCATCTCCAGAATCCGCAAAGCGGCGCTCCTCCTCCGCGCCCTTGCCAGCAAGTGGAGCGCCCCTTGACCTCTGCAGCCACTCCCGGCGGCTTGCGCCTCGCCGATCTCAGGCTCGCCGCCGCCTATGAGGAATGCACCGCCATCGCCCGCGATCGGGCGAGGAACTTCTACTATGCCTTTCTAGCCCTCCCCAAACCAAAACGGGACGGTATCTGCGCCGTCTACGCCTTCATGCGTCACGCCGACGACATCTCGGACGACGAGTCCCGCTGCCGCGCCGAACGCCGCACCGGCCTCGCCTCCTGGCTCGATTCCTGGCACAGCGCCGCCTCTGGAGGATTTACCGAAGACCCCGTCTTCATCGCCCTCGCCGACACCCGTCTCCGCTTCAACATCCCCATGGAGCTCCTCGACCAACTCGTCCAGGGCACCGCGATGGACCTCGATTCGGACCTCGAGAATCCCACCGCCGGAGAAGACGCTTCAGGCGGCTACGACACCTACGCTACTTTTGAAGAACTTCGCCAGTATTGCTACTACGTAGCCTCCGTTGTCGGTCTCGTCTGCATCCGCATCTTCGGATATGCCGATCCCCGCGCCGAAAAACTGGCCGAGGATACCGGCGTCGCTTTCCAGCTCACCAACATCCTTCGCGACGTTCGCGAAGACGCCGAGCGCGGCCGCATCTATGTTCCCCTTGAAGACCTCGACCGCCACGGCGTCTCCATAGAAGAACTAGCCAGCCTTCACGATGGCGATCTCATGAACCGCCACCAGCGCGAGCTCCTCGAAAGTCTCGCGAAACTTGCCGAGGACTGTTACCAATCCGGTTATCGGCTCCTGCCCCTCATCGACCCCGACGCCCGTCCCGCTCTCTGGGTTCTCATTGCTATCTACCACGATCTCCTTCGCCGCATCGAGCGCCGTGACTACGACGTCTTCTCCTCGCGTGTGACTGTCCCCAGCCTCACCCGCCTCGCCATCCTCCTGCGCGGCCTCGCCAAGATCCTCGCGAACCGGCTCTTCGCTAACCGCCCCTCCGGCCCGGCAAATCTCCATGCCTGACCCGCAATCCTCCAAAACCATCACCGTGGTCGGCGGAGGACTCGCCGGAATTGCCGCCGCCTGCGCCCTCTCCGACGCTGGCTATCGCGTTCATCTTCTCGAACGCCGCCCGTACCTCGGCGGCCGTGCCTCCTCCTATGCGCACCCTGGCGCCGGCGAGGTCATCGACAACTGTCAGCACGTTCTCATCGGCCGCTGCACCTCCCTCATCGATCTCTACCGCCGCCTCGGCGTCCTCGACTCCATCCGCTGGTATGACAAGTTCACCTTCCTGACCCCCGGCGACCCCACGCCAGTTGATCGGCGCGTCCGTCCGTCCGGCAGCGAGGCCAGCGTCATCGAGGCTGGCCCGCTCCCCGCTCCGTTTCACTCGACGCTTTCATTTCTCCGCGCCCCTGCATTTTCTTTCCTCGACAAGCTCTCCATCGCCCGCGGTCTCGCCACATTCATTCCCGGGCTTCCCCCGGACACCGCCGAGAACTTTGCCCACTGGCTGCGCCGGCATAAACAGACTGCCAATTCAATAGCCCGCTTCTGGAAACCGGTCCTCGTCTCCGCCCTCAACGAAGACCTCGAACGCATCTCTGTTCACTACGCCGCCAAGGTCTTCCGCGAATCCTTCCTGCTCTCCCCCCAATCCGGGCGCATGGGCATCCCCTCCATCCCCCTCAGCGAGCTCTACGGCGCCGCCATCGGCTACCTCCGCGAACGCGGCGGCCAGGTCTCCCTCCGCAGCAGCGTCGAATCGATCACCCCCTCCGTCACCGGTTGGCTCACCACCGTCTCCGGCAACAACGAGTTCCGCGCCATCCCCTCCGATGCCGTAATCCTCGCTCTTTCTTTCGAGGCCACAGCCGCTCTGCTCCCCACCTTGCCCCAAAACCCCGCTTCCCAGGAGCTGGCCACCCATCTTGGGAAGTTCGAGCACTCCCCCATCACCGGCATCCATCTCTGGTTCGACCGTGAAGTCACGGATCTCGACCACGCGGTCCTCCTCGACACCACCATTCAGTGGATGTTCAACAAGTCCCGCCTCCAACCCGCCCACCGCGGCGCCCCCGGAGCCTCTTCCGCCAGCTATCTCGAACTCGTGGTCAGCGCCTCGCGCTCTCTTGTGCCCATGTCCCGCCAGCAAATCGTCGACCTCGCCCTTAGCGAGCTGTCCCGGTTTTTCCCCGCCGTCGCCTCCTCGCAACTCCTCAAAGCCGCGGTCGTGAAAGAGGTCCGCGCCACGTATTCCATCCGCCCCCACCTCGACCAATTCCGCCCCTCTCCCCTAAGCCCATGGCCCGCAATCTTCCTCGCCGGCGACTGGACCGCCACCGGCTGGCCCGCCACTATGGAAGGCGCTGTCCGGAGTGGTTACCTCGGCGCAGAGGCCCTTTGCCGGTCTTTGGGCGATACCCGAACTTTCCAGGTCCCCGATCTCCCCCCGGCCGGGTTGATGCGTCTATTCCCTAAACCGCAGTAAAATAAGGTCCTATCCACTGATAAAGCGGCACCCGAAGATTTCGTCCCCGGATTTCCACTTCGTCCCACACCCAAACCGGGAAATTACTGTACAAAAGGTTGTCTGTGTCTGTAGTTATGTCCTAATGGGTGATTAACAGTGCCGTTAAATTTTGCCATCATGGCTGTCACTTCTCCCCGAATGCAGGAAACCCGGAACCCGCCTCAAGGTGTCGAATTGTATGGGGAGACAGAAAGCGAAGCATCCATAAAAATATGCACGAACTATTGGCCCACATTGCGGAACTGAGTAGTTACCTGCCGGCTATTCTCATCACCATCGGCGTGGCCGCCCTGGTCAGCTGCGCCGTCGGCTGCAGCTCATCACCCTGCGAAGAACAAGACGACTTGTTCCACCGCGAAGTCTACTGAGAATCTGTTGAGTCGCGGGCGAACGGACGATCCCGATAACTGGCTTTTGTCTTAAGGCTTTTACGCAATTTAGCGTAACGCTTTCATGCGTAATACACGCAAGCCGTACCCTGCGTCCCGACTTCTACCCCAGCGCCGCCGCAATTTCCTGCCCGTTTGGCGATCCCAGCCCCGTGCAGGCATCCCATCCCGGTCCCGCCGAAAACGACCCGTTGTTCCCTTCCGTGATGTCGCGAAAATCCGCTGCATCCTCATACAACGAAGCATTCACGAACCCGACCGGCGCCCCCTTCATCTGGTTGATCAGCGCGATCAGCGCAGCCCATAGCGGAGCCGCCGCGCTTGTTCCGCCCACGACCTCCTGCTGCCCATCCACGAGGATGTTGTACCCGCTTTCGGGCGATGCATCGCTTGCCACGTCCGGCACGCCCCGCCCACTGCCCGAAATGCCCGCGCTCGACTGCCACGAGGGCAGTGGAAACAGCGCGCTGAAGCCTCCACCGGTCGCACCGCCGCCGCTCGCCTGGTCGTTCCACACAACCTCTTCCTCGATCGTCGTACCCGACCCGATCAGTTCCGTCCCCCCGCACGCCAGCACATGGGGGCTCGACGCCGGAAAATCCACATTGTTGCCGGTCTCGCCGTCCGTCGAGCCGTTATCCCCTGACGCCACCGTGATGGTCACCCCCAGCGCCGCCGCGGACTGGCATGCATCGTCCAGCGCCGTCACCGACGCCTGCGCCCACGTCGACTCGGGGCCTCCCCAACTGATCGACAGCACCGAAGGCTTGTTGGCCGTGTCGTGCACCGCTGTCGTTATCGCGTCGATGAACCCCTGATCTGTGTTGGGGGCAAAATACACCGCAATCCGCGCCCCAGGCGCAATCGCTCCCGCCACCTGAATATCGAGAGCCACTTCCCCATCCGCGCCATTCGGATCCCCCGGCGCGTTCGTTGCCCCGTCGACAGAAACCGCCACCACTGTGGGCGGCGTCAGCCCGAGCCCCGAGAAATAGGTTTGAATATCGCTCGTCTGGTACCCGCCCCCCAGCTCGAGAATCCCAATCGTCTGCCCCGTACCATTCACACTGGCCGGAAAATTGTAGAGCTCCGCCACCTGCGGCGGATTAAAAGGTTCCGGCGTCGCGCTGGCCGGAGCCGGCTTCGGCTTTTTTTTCCTTTTCAGGTCTTTCAGAAATCGAAAATGCGGCTTCGCCACCGGCCGCGCATCGAGGCCCAGCACCGCCTCTACCAGCGGAGCACGCGTCTCCGGCATCGTCACCTGCCCGCTGAACGTGTGATAGAGCTTTTTTGTCGTCGCATCTTCGTAATCGTGCAGCTCCACGCCAAACGCCCGCTCCATTGCCTGCGCGGGCCCGCGCAATACGATTGTGCGCCGGGAAAGACTCGATGCCGACTCGTCCACCGTCAGCCCGTTCTCATGCGCGAACCTCCGCAGAGCATCGAAACTCGCCGGATCGGCGGCAAATTGCGTATCGAAATCCGCGCGGGACACAATCTGGCCGCCCAGAGCGTGCAGGTCCAGAGGGTTCTTCCGTTTCACAATGACCGACACGCTGATGATTTGCTGCGCATTCGTGCGTCCGATGTGGGTGGCATGGGCAGGAACCGCGCGATCGGATCGGGGCAGGACTACACGCTTCTGAGCGGGGGAGCTCATCGAGAAAAACCTCCTGAGGACTCCGCCATCCTACCGCAAAACGAGCGAAGAAGCGGTCAGCGGACAGCGGAAAACCACCCAGCTAAAATGCGGTCAGCTAAAAAGCTGGCAGCTAAAAAAGGCGGGCATTGAGAACCGGTCGACCAAAAACCATCTGACCGACTCTTCGCTGGCCGTTCTTAGCTGGAATATTCCGCTACAGCGGAATATTTCCATGCTTCTTCGGCGGATTCCGATCGCGCTTCCCCTCCAGCATCTCCAGCGCCGCGCACAGCCGCCGCCGCGTCTCATGCGGCAGAATCACCGCATCCACATACCCGCGCTCCGCCGCCACATACGGATTCGCAAACTGCTCCCGAAATTCATGCACCCGCGCGGCCTTCGCTTCGTGCAGAATCGCGGCCCGCCTCTCCTCGCTCAGCTCGCCTTCGTTCTTCTCGGCCAGCCGGACGGCCTCGGCCAGCTCGCGCCCATAAACGATATTCACCGCGCCCTCGGGCCCCATCACCGCAATCTCCGCCGTCGGCCACGCCAGATTCACATCCGTCCGAATATGTTTCGAGCTCATCACGCAGTACGCTCCGCCATACGCCTTTCGCGTAATCACCAGCAGCTTCGGCACCGTGGCCTCCGCAAACGCGAACAGCAGCTTCGCCCCGTGCCGAATAATCCCGCCATACTCCTGCTGCGTCCCCGGCAAAAATCCCGGCACATCCTCGAGCGTAATCAGCGGAATATTGAATGCATCGCAGAACCGCACAAACCGCGCCCCTTTCACGCTCGCATTAATATCCAGCACTCCAGCCAGAAACGCCGGTTGATTGGCCACAATCCCGACCGGCCGCCCGTTCATCCTGGCGAAACCCACCACAATGTTCTTCGCAAAGTGCTCATGGACCTCGAAGAAGTACCCTTCATCGACAATCCGCCCAATCACATCCTTCATGTCGTAAGGCTGGTTCGACTCCGACGGCACGATCTTATCCAATTGAAGGTCCGCCCGATCGACCGGATCCGTGCAGGCCTTCCGCGGCGGATCATCCAGGTTGTTCGAAGGCAGAAAGCTCAGCAGCTCCCGCACCATCGCGAGGCATTCGGCATCGTCGTGCGCCTCAAAATGCGCCACGCCTGAAATCTCGTTGTGCGTCGCCGCCCCGCCCAGCGCCTCTTTCGTGACCTCTTCATGCGTTACCGTTCTGATCACGTCCGGCCCCGTCACAAACATGTACGACGTCTTGTCCACCATCAATATGAAATCCGTAATTGCCGGCGAATACACCGCCCCGCCCGCGCACGGACCCAGGATCGCCGAAATCTGCGGCACCACTCCGCTTGCCATCGTGTTCCGCAGAAAAATATCCGCGTATCCGGCGAGCGATACCACCCCCTCCTGAATCCGCGCCCCACCGGAATCGTTGAGCCCGATAATCGGCGCACCCACTCGCATCGCCGTATCCATCAGCTTCACGATCTTGCCCGCGTTCGCCTCCGAGAGCGATCCGCCAAAGACAGTAAAGTCCTGCGCGAACACAAATACCGTCCGCCCATCAATCCGCCCATAACCCGTCACGATCCCGTCACTAGGAAAGCGTTTCTCCGCCATCCCGAAATCCGTCGCGCGATGCGTAACGAACCGGTCCGTCTCCTCGAATGTTCCGTCGTCGAGCAGGAGCGCGATCCGCTCCCGCGCCCCCAGCTTTCCCTCACGCTTCTGCTTCTGCTGCCGCTCCGCGCCGCCGCCCTCTTCCGCCTGCTTGTTCCGCCGCTCCAGTTCTTCCGACAAATGCTTTTTCATCGAGTCGGATTATAGCGGGCACCCGCGAAACCTTTTTCCAATCTCTTTCCGCAAACTCCCTTCAGGAAGCCAAGGGCTTCCGGCTTGCCTTTGGACCGAACCGGTCTAGCCGCCCAACGCGAGAGCTGCACGCTTCAATGGGCCTTGGTTTGTGATGTACTTATTATCATTTACATAAATATTAGTACTCTCAGCGGCTACAGAAACACGGCCGTGTAACATAAGCATCATCATCTCTATCATCCCGCCCTTGACAAATGCCTCCAGAGGTATGATCCTCACCGTGTTGTGAAAATAGCATACGGGTGGGAGAGGACAGATGACGATCAAGACTGCCATGAAATGGACCTTACCTTTGCTGTTGCTGGCGAGTGTCGAAATACCTGCTCTTGCGAAGACACATAGCGATATGTTCGATGTTTCCTGCAAGGAGCTGTGGCCGGCGGTGAAAGACACGCTGCGAAATTCAGGCAAGTACGGCATCATCGGCATCGACAACACCGAGATGACCGCCTCCTACAATATCGGCGGCGCCCTGGGAGGCAAACGCATCAATTCGCTCGTTCTCAATGAGAAGGGGACTGGCTGCGAATTGCAGGTGCAAACCGCCTACTCCGGGCTCATCCACAACGATGAAGGCGATTTCAGGAAGCGCGTCGAGGACTCCCTGGCCAAATTGAAGGCCGCTAAAACAGCGGCGCCCGCATCAACTGATTCCCAGGCCAAGCCTGATTGATAGGTCCCGGAGGTTGGGTTAGCTGATTATCGCGGGCGCAGGGCGTTCGACGGGTTCTCCCCCACCCCGGCGCCTTCAAGTCTCTTGAAGCCCCAAGGCTTGACAAGCCGTGAACCTGCTTGTACGAATGATCCATTCCGCCGAACCGCGGTTTCGACAAGTCTGCACGTTCACGAGGCTCAGACGTGCGCCGCGTGGCTTCGGCATGGCGGTGCCTGCTGATCTCAACCGTTCTCCCCGTGTGGCGGGTGAACATTCGACCCTCCGGGTCCGTATCACCATCACCCGGCAGGTTCCCCTAAACCTCTGACCCGCATTTCGAGCTTGGCAGTCCATCTGGAGAAAACTGAAATGACCTCCCTTCTCGCAGTGAATGCACGGAAAAGCCGCCCAGCAGTGTTCGCGCTCGCGACGGCCATCGCCATCGCCACAGCAGCATCGGCGCAGACGGCCGACGAGCTGATCGCAAAAAACATCGAGGCGAAAGGCGGGCTCGCGCAGATCAAGGCCATCACCAGCCTTCGCACTACCGGCAAGCTTGAGGTCCAGGGCTTTCAGATCGAAGCCGACTCCGACCAGAAACCTGACTTCCTCGTCCGCCAGGCCGCCACCATTCAGGGCATGACCGAGATTCAGGCCTACGACGGCTCGGTCGGCTGGCAGATCAATCCCTTCCAGGGACGTCGCGACCCGGAGCGTATGGGCGAAGACGATACGCGGGACATGGTCGAGTCGTCCGATTTCTATGGCCCTCTCGTGGATTACAAAGAGAAGGGCTCAAAGGTTGAGTACATCGGACATGACACAGTCGATGGCGACGATGCCCTCCTACTCAAAGTGAACTTAAAAAATGGTGACGTGATCAACTACTACCTCGATCCCGACACTTACATCGAAATTCGCACCGTTCGCCAGATGCTTGTCCGGGGCAGCGTGCGCGAAACCTTTACCAACCTTGGCTCTTACAAAAAGGTAAACGGCGTCTACTTCCCCTTTGCCCTTGAGAGTGGCTCTCCGCGTAACCCCGGCATTACGCAAAAGTACACTATTTCGAAAATCGAAGCTAACGTACCCATCCCCGACTCCGAATTTAAAATGCCTGCCAGTCCCTCGGCCGGAATGGCGCCACCACCGGCGCAGCACTAAGCCAACAGCGTCCAATGACCGGCGCCTGCAACCACCGCCAGCAATCAGGAAATGTAATCGCAGAGGATTTACCACTTATGAGCACGCATACCACGACCACCTTCTGGATCCGATATTGGCTCACTATTCTTGTCGTCGTTCCGTTTGCATCGCCGTCCTACTCGCAAACTGCCTCCGCCCCTGCCATCAAGTTCGATTCCGGAACCATCTCCGGATTGCCGGCCCGCAACATCGGATCGGCTGCCATGAGCGGTCGCATCGCCGCCCTCGCCGGTGTCAGGGAAGAGGGTCGCACCACTTTATATGTCGGCTCTGCCAGCGGCGGTATCTGGAAATCAGTAGATGGCGGCTCTAATTTCCGTCCTATCTTTGACCGTCCAAAGGTCCAGTCCATTGGAGCTCTCGCGATCGACCCCTCTAACTCGAAGATTGTCTGGGCGGGCACGGGTGAATCGTGGGAGCGCAACAGCGCCTCCATGGGCGACGGTGTCTATAAGTCAACCGATGGCGGCGATAACTGGACCAACCTCGGGCTCCCCAACTCCGAGCGTATCGCGAAGATCCTTGTCGACCCGACAGATGGCAACACCGTATACGTTTGCGCCACGGGCCACGCCTACGACGACAGTCCCGATCGCGGAGTTTATAAGACCACCGACGGCGGGCAAAACTGGCGCAAAGTCCTGGCCGGAGCCAATGGCTCTACCGGCTGCGGCATGATGTCGATGAACGCATCCGAGCCGAATGTCATTTACGCTACTATGTGGGATTTCCGCCGTCACGCCTGGACGTTTCGCTCCGGCGGCCCCGGCAGCGGCATCTTCAAATCCACCGATAAAGGCGAGCGCTGGACCGAGATCGACGACTCCGCAGCAACCGGTCTGCCCAAAAAGCCCTGGGGCCGTATTGCCATTACCGTCGCGCCATCTAACCCGAAAGTCGTCTATGCCATGGTCGAGTGCGCGTCGAGCGCTCTCTATCGTTCCAACGATGCTGGCCAGACCTGGACCCGCGAGGATGCCAGCCAGTACATGGTCTGGCGGCCTTTCTATTTCTCCAATATCATCGTCGATCCAAAAAACGAGAACAAAGTCTTCAAAGTTGACCTCGTCCTTCTTCTAAGCACAGACGGCGGCAAAAGCTTTCAAAATACCGCCGGCAGCGCTCATGGCGATCACCACGACGTTTACATTTCCCCCGACAATCCCAACCTCATCTTCACCGGCGACGACGGCGGCCTCTGGCGCAGCCAGGACGGCGGCACGGGCTGGGAACACATGATGAACCTGCCCATTTCGCAGTTCTATCATGTCAGCGTCGACGACGACGACCCCTACCATGTCTATGGCGGACTCCAGGACAACAGCGCATGGGTCGGCGATTCTTCTTATCCGGGCGGAGTCGGCAACCAGCAATGGGAAAACATGCTCGGCGGCGACGGCTTCTGGATGTGGGTCGACCGTACCAACCCCACTTATCTCTATGCCGAGTCGCAGGGGGGGTCTCTAGCCCGTGTGAACCGATATACTCACGAAGCCCGGGGCATTGCTCCCTACGCCCATTATGAAGACAAAAAGCTTCGCTATAACTGGAACACGCCGGTACAGGTAAGTCCCACCGATAAAAGCACTCTTTACATCGGCTGCCAGTATCTGTACCGGACACGCAACCAGGGACAAACCTGGGACCGCATCTCTCCCGACCTGACCACCAATAATCCCGAAAAGCAAAAACAAGAGGAATCCGGCGGCGTCACCATCGATAATTCATCCGCCGAGATGAATAACACTATCTACACCATCAGCGAATCTCCGAAGAACAGCAAAGTGATCTGGGTCGGAACCGACGACGGCAATGTGCAGCTCACTCGCGATGGTGGCGCGCACTGGACCAATCTAACCTCGAAAGTCACCGGCATGAGCGGGGAGCCCATAGTCTCCTGGATCGAAGCCAGCCGTTACTCTGAATCCACTGCCTGGGTCACGTTCGATACTCACATGAATGGCGACCCCACTCCCCATCTTTTCAAGACAACCGACTACGGCCAGACCTGGCGCGAGATCGATACCGCATCGAGCCACGTGCGCGGCTACTCCCACGTTATTAAGGAAGATACCGTCAATCCCGATCTCCTCTTCCTCGGCACCGAGTTCGGACTCTGGGTCTCGATCGATGGGGGGGCCCATTGGGCGCAATACACTGGCAGCGGTTTTCCCAACGTCGCCGTTCGCGACATCGTTATCCACCCCCGCACCTCCGACCTCGTCCTCGCAACTCATGGAAGAGGTATCTGGATCATCGACGATATCTCCCCCTGGCGGTCCCTTACCCCGTCGCTCATGGCCTCCGATGCCACCTTCTTCCCCACGAAGCCGGTAATCCAGTACATTCCCGCTTTCGCGGGCTGGGCAGACGGCGATAACGCCTTCCACGGTCCGGGGCGGCCCGAAGATGCATCCATTACTTATTACCAGCGCACCCGCCATATCTTCGGCGACCTGAAGATTGAGATATTCGACGCTCAGGGTAATTTTGTCGATACTGTAACCAGCAGTAAGCACCGCGGCGTGAACCGCGCCACCTGGTCCATGCGCATGAAGGCCCCCAAGGTACCCCCCGCAGCCAGCGCATTGTTCCAGGCAGCGCAGGGCCCGCGGGTGCTGCCCGGCATTTACACCGTTAAAATGACCAAGGGCGATCAGGTCTACACCACAAAACTCGACCTGGTCCTCGATCCCCGCGCTACTTACACCCTTGCCGACCGTAAGGAGCAGTTAGCTCTGACCCAACAAATCGGCTCCATGCTCAACCACATGAGCTGGGCGGTCGACGCCATCGTCGCCGTTCGCGATACAGCCTTGGCCGACGCCGCTAAAGTCGATCACAAGGACCCCCTGCACACCAAACTAACCGGCCTTGCGCAATCCGCCGATGCCATTCGCACCAAAATCGTCGCCACCAAAGAAGGCGGAGCCATTACCGGCGAGGAGCGTCTCCGCGAGTACATGGGCGACCTCTACGGCGACGTCTCTTCGTACGAAGGGCGTCCTACCGATGAACAAACCGCGCGCGCCGAAGTTATGCATCGCCAGCTCGACGACGTGGTCGAGGAGTTCAACCAGCTCGCCGCAAAGCAACTGCCCGGCATTAACGCTGAGCTCGGCGCCAAAAACCTGAAAACCATCGAGGTCATCAACGAGCAGCAATGGCAGAAAGTGGCGTCAGAGACTTCATCGGCAAACGCTGTCCTGGCCGCTCGAACGCGAGGAGCCGACTTCGAATAATCGTCCGCTGAGGTCACGCTGTGCAAATCCAGCCCTGCGTGGCCTCAGCGGTCACCAGCCCACGTACGGGGCGTGCTGGCCAACCCACGCCGGTGAAAGTTACACTAAATTAGGCGCGCGGGTTTTCGCATGTCCTGACCGCGACCTGAATACCCGCTTTGCTCGGCTTCGTGGAACGCCAGTACAACGGCCCGGCCCCAAAACCTTCCCACTGGCGTTGCTCCGGCACGATGACCGAGGGCTCCCGCATTGACTGTTTCACTTCGCTGTATCTGTCTTGATCTTCGACAAGCGAGGGCCATTGATGTTCGAGATAACTTCCCCACCCCGCCGTCTTGCTATCCCTCTGGGACACAAGCTGATTGCCGCACTTATCGCCATTGCGGTCGCCGTCGGCCTCCACGCGTGGTTTGCCCGCAACGCCGGACCCTCCGCGACTGTGGCAGATCTCTCCTTCGATACCGCTGCGGCACGCCGCATCGATCCGGGCCTCGCGGACGCACCCACCCCAGCCGTGGCCATCGCCCAATCGTTTCTCACCGACCAGGCCGTTGCCGCACTTTCCAAATCCGCGTATTTGTCTACCTCCGCGATGAACGCTCGCGTGGGCGAGTTCCGCGCACGCCTCGAGCTCACCCAGCCTTCGGCGCATTTGCTGCGGGTGCAGTTTCACGATCCTGACCCTGCTAAGTCGGCCGTAACTGCAAACGCCATCGCAAACGCTCTCGCTTTTCCATCTTCGCCGATCTCGTCTTCTATCAGGCCGCCCTCTTCTATCTCCAATCCCGTGCACCCGTCTTCACCAAGCTCCTCCATCGCGACCCCCGCCAGGCAGTCCCTCCCCTCGTCTCAGGACCAGTCCGCTCCTTCACTCTCCGCTTCTCTCGGTGACATACAAGCAAAGCTCGCGGCAACAGATCGCGATATCGAGAGGCTCACCTCCCCTGAAAAGAGACCTCAAGGCTGGCGCCGCTCATGGGCGCATGATCCCCCTTCTTATATGCAGGCCCGGGAGCGCCAGCTACTCAAGGCCGCCGCGACCACGGCTCTGGCGCAACTCGGCAAACTGCGCGCGCAATATTCAAGCGAACGCCGGCTCGCCGAAATTCAGTATGAAATAGCTTCCATCCTGCCTGGCGGTAGCGACTCCAGGCACGGCAGATTCAATGGCGCGGGAATCAACGCAGCGGAATTGCGTCGCGAGCGCGATCAGCTCACTCAGGCCGTGAGCTTCATCGAAAGAGACCGCCAGGCCATCCAGCGCGAAGAAGCCGCTGCGAGCCCATCGCCGAGTTCCGCCCGAGCCGCAAAGGCAGCCGCGCAGCCCTCCGCGCCGTCTCAAAAGCAGCCAGCCCCCGCAGCTCCACAGTCCGCAGCGGCCCCGCCACCGAGTCCCTTCACACTGGCGCAAATGGCCGGTGCCACCGGCGGCCCATCCAGGAAGCCATTCTCCTGGTGGCCAGCATCCTCCTTACCAGCCTCGTGGCAGCCTGCGTACCGGCGCTCCGCGTCCTGGTGGCTTGCCGCGGCAGCTGGACTTCTCTGCGGTTTGCTTTACCTCGCCTTTGCCCGGCGCTATCGTCCCGTCGAATACGAAGAGAGCGAGATAGAACCAGCTACTTACTCCAGCTATAGAATCATTACTTCCGATCCTCCGCCTGTTGCACCAACTACCGCGCCCGGCGATAAACCAACTCCCGCGCTCGGGGACAAACTAACTCCCGCGCTCGACGACACGCCAACTCTCGCGCCCGCCAACAAACCCAGTTACGATTTCGTCGACCCCATGCCCAACAAGCGCGCCTCATTCACCTTCGATCCTCCGAGCCCGCCGCGCAGAACCCCTTTTGACCCCGCGCCTCTCCAACCCAGCCTCCCTGTCGCCGAGCAAGAAGGCCCGGTCGACATCGCGGAGCCCAACATGATCTCCGACAACCGACCTGCCTCACGCGCGGAAAACGTCGTCAGGATAGGCGATACGTGGGCGGACCAAATCGCCAAAACGCTGGCTCAAACTGAGATCGGACGAATGCTCGAAGGGACCGGTGCGGAAGACAAAGCCACGGAAGCCAGCCAGGAGAGCAGCGACAGCCAGAAGCCTTCGCCTCGCCCCAATCGACGCGCGGGATAAATAACTTTGCGCAGCCCCCTTTTCAGGAAGCCGCGCGCGAAACCTCAGAACGTGAGCTTAAGCGCCAGCTGCACAAGGCGAGGATTGTTGACGGTTGAATTGACGGCCCCGAATCCCGGCGCGTTGATGTCGTTGACCGGCATGCCGTACTCGGGATGGTTGAAGAGGTTGAAGAACTCGGCGCGGAAGTTGAGTCCTGCTTCGTGCCACGGCAGAGCGAAATCCTTGATCGCCGAGAAGTCGGAGTTAACAAAATCGGGGCCGCTGACGGGAACCCGCGGCGCATTACCCAGCTCGCCTGCGGGCGCGGCCGGGAAACATGCGGGGTTGATCCACTGATACTTACTGTGATCGGCGGCAGAGACATCGCAACCGGAAACGCGGTCGGGCCGGTTGTAATTGTAGTCGTCGCCGCCGGTATTGAAAGTAGTACCTGACTGGTTGTTGCTGTCGATGAGTGGAACCGGGAATCCGGAAGAAATCCGTTCAATCAGCGTAACCTGCCAGTTGCCGAGAAGCGTATTGGTCGCAGGATTCCAGCTATTCCCAAACTGCTTACCCTTGCCGAAGGGGAGGCTATAGAGGATGCTGCCGGTGAAGCTTTGATTGAGATTGATCTGCGAGAGAGACCAGTCGAGATTTTGCCAGTTAGGCAGCGGGAAGTAGGGGGCGCTTAACTCCGAGCCCAGGCCGTCGGAGAGACCATTGTCGTAGGTGTGGGAGTAAGTGTACGCAAGCAAGGCATAAAGGCCGTTTTTCGGACTCTTGGTCTCGGCCTTGACCTGCAGTGAGTTGTAGTGCGTAGTGCCGACGTCGCCGTAGAGCAGGATGGCGTTGAAGTTCGGAGGATTATAGGGATAGACGTAGGGAGCGCCGCCGGGGAGGCAACCGAGCGTATACCCTGTTATAGTTCCGCAACCCGACGGGCTGCTGGTGTTGAGATCGTTGCCGATGACCAGCAGATGGCCGCCGGTGGAACCAGCGTAGCCAGCCGTGAGCACGATATTGCCGGGCAGTTGGCGCTCGATGTTGGCGTTATATTGGTGAACCCTGCCGGGCTGGAAGTTCCGCGGCTCATAAACGAACGTCCCCGGGTATGTAGGCACAGTTTGCGGGGTAGGAAGAAGCGGAAAGCCCGTGGAGAGGGTAAATCCGTCTAACTCCGGTGTTTGTCCGAGTGTTTGGTGGCAGTAAGAGGTCGAAAAGGCGCAGCCCGTGGAAAACGTAGCGGGTAACTGGTCGGATTCGCCAAGGTCGGGCGGATTTTGCCATAGGCCCTGCGCGCCCTGGTTCCAGGAAGAATCGTGATAGATACCGAAGCCGAGGCGCAGAACGGTCTTATCGCTGCCGAGTACTTTCCAGGTAGCGCCGACGCGGGGCTCGTACGCGCCCCAGTACATATTGATGCCTGCCGAATCGCTCACTCCATTCTGGCCGGCGATAAGAAGCTGTCCGGTTTGGGGGATGTAGTCCGCCATGCGGTTGTGGATTTCTGTAATGGGCGTGGTCATATCCCAGGCCAGGCCGAGGTTCAGGGTCAACGAAGGGGTTGCGCGCCAATCATCCTCGACGAAGGGCCGGATGATCTTCCAGCGGCGGCCAGTGGTGGGGCCGTAATAGGTCTGATCGTGCACGCCAAGTCCGGTCATCCCCATCAACAGATCAGCCGCAGAATTGCCGTTGACGACGCCGGCGCCGGTGAAATCTCCAAACAGGCCGACAATCCAGAAGCCGTCCTGGAATTCTTCTGTGCCTACATTCATCTCGTTATCGCGGAAGTCGATGCCGGTGCGAATTTCATGTTTGCCGCGGATGAGGTCGACAACGTCTTTGTAGGAAAAGATGTCGGTTCCACCCTGGAACGGAGAGTAGCCGCGATCGCCGAGGGACCAGTAGCCGCCGGTGACTTCGGTGGAAACCACGCCCTGACTGTAGGAGCCACCGGGGAGGGCGGAGCCGGAGGACGAGCAGCCGAGATCGGCGCCGGGAATTCCCAACTTAGTCGAACCGCAGCTGAAGTTACCCAGCGAATCGATGTAGTCGAAGATGCGATCATAGCCCGCGGAGGCCGTGTTGATGGTGGTGGGCGAGAAGACGTGGCTCCAGCCGAGGGCGACGTTGCGCGCGTGGTTGATCAGGTTCTCATCGCTGCCGAAAGCATTGGACTCGGCTAACGTTGGCACGCCGCCCGCGGTGATCGATGTTGGTGCGCCCCCGGGAACGAAGGAGAAGGCCTGGTCGTAGCTGAAACGCTCAAAGGCGCTGTCTTTGGCGGAGATCGTTTGGTCGAGACGAATATCGAACTTGGTTTCGTTCAGCTGGCGCACCGGCTCGTTGACGTAGTTATATCCGAGAGCAGTGTTGCTGGCGTTGGGCGCGGGATAGAGGTTGATCATGCCTTTGCCGACGCTGTCGAAGAGGTTGGAGGGAATCTTGTTGCAGTCGGTTCCCTTCGCCTGGCTGCCGTCGGGATTGGCTGGAATCGGATTTCCGGAAGCGTTGCACTGGAAGTAAGGATCGGCGGCACCGACCATATTCGGATTGGCAATGACAAGGCCGCTTGCCGGATTGCCGAAGGGATCGGCGGAAAAATCGCCGCTGCGCATAGCGAGGGATGGGACCAGGCCGGTGAAGGTGATGCCTTCCCGCTGATCCTTCTGCTCGCCATCGACGAAGAAAAATAGCTTGTTCCGCAGCAGAGGCCCACCGATAGAACCGCCAAACTGATTCAGATTGAATTTCGGGGTTGTCGTATCAAAGTCGGCCTTCGCATCGAGGTCTGTGTTACGTACAAACTCGAAGAGGGAGCCATGGTAATTATTGGTGCCCGACTTGGTGGTAATGAGGACAGTAGGCCCGGCGCGTGTACCGAATTCTGCCGAGTAAGTGTAAGTAAGAACCTTGAATTCCTGGATGTCGTCGATGGAGGAGAAAGTGCCGATGCCGCCGGCGGTGAGTTCGTTATTGTCCACGCCGTCCAGCAGCCAGTCAGTGCTGTTCGGCCGTGATCCCCCTACCGACAATGAAAACGATCCGCGCGCGGCCACTTCGCTGTCGCTCCCGGAGGTGAAAAAGCTGTTCGGGTTCGTCTCCGCGGTAGCCCCGGCCGTCAGCGTGGCCAGCTGAACGAAATCGCGCCCGTTCAGCGGCAGTTGCGCCACTTCCTCTGATGTAATCACCTGGCCAAGAGAGGGATTAGAGGTCTCGACAGCTACGGCTTCGCCGGAAACGGCTACGGTTGTCACAACGGTGGCCGGCCCAAGGGTAAAGTCGAGCTCGCGGGCTTCATCCACCTGCAGATTGAGATCCCTGGTTTCAGCAATTCGAAACCCGGTCCCATTCACGCGCACGGTGTAAATCCCCACAGGCAGCAGCGGGATCAGATAGTGGCCACCTTCGTCGGTCTTCGCATCGCGAACCAGCCCGGTTGCATTCAGGGTTGCTGTGACCGTAACTCCGGGCACAGCCGATCCGGATTTGTCGACGATATTTCCGGAAAAGCTGCCCGTGGCCTGCCCATGCATGGCCGGTGCCATCATCAGCGCCAGAACGCCAGCCAGCAGCAGAAGCACTTTGTGGGATTTCCAATCGGTCGAGCCTTCAACTGGTTGCCGAGGACACATCTGCGGACACTTCGAGCCTGCCATCGTGCATTTCATAGTCAAACCCCTCTCGAAAATTCGGCCAGGGCGGCTTTGCATCGACTGCGCTTCTTTCGTAGTGCTGCGTTGGATTCATTGACTGTATGAAGACTTGGGTCGAAAGTCAACATCGCCCGGTCGAACTCACCGATCGACAGGCCGCCAGCTTGCAAACCTCAAGCGTGTCTTAGGATGATCGCAGCATGTCCGACGACGCCGTTCACAAAACACTCGACGTTTTGCGCGAAAAAATTCGCCACCACGAATACCTCTACTACGTCCTCGACCGGCCCTCGATCTCGGACGCGGAGTTCGACGATCTAATGCGCGAGCTCAAGCGGGTTGAAGCCGAACACCCCGAATGGGTCACCCCCGACTCCCCCACCCAACGGGTCGGCGGCAAACCCAAAGAGGGATTCGCCAAGGTCGCTCACTCTCGCGCTATGCTGTCCATCGACAACGTCACCAGCGAGCAGGAACTCCGCGACTGGGAGCGCCGCGTCCGCTCCTTGGCCGGCGACAAGGCCGACATTTCCTACGTATGCGAATACAAAATGGACGGCCTCTCCATGGCCCTCCAGTATCACGCCGCACCCGGCCCGAATCAGGATGGGGGGGGGCTCCTCCTGCGCGGCCTCACCCGCGGCAACGGCACTATCGGCGAAGACGTCACCACCAACGTCCGCACTATCCGTTCGGTCCCGCTCTCCATCCCCGCGGCCAAATTGAAAAAGGCTCACGTCCCGCCTACCTTCGAAGTTCGCGGAGAAATCGTCATGCCCCTCGCTGCGTTCCGCAAAGCCAACGAAGAACGCGAAGCCCAGGGCCTCGAACCCGCCGCGAATCCCCGCAACTATGCCGCCGGAACCATCCGCACCCTCGAGCCCAACATCGTCGCGCAGCGCCGACTCGACTTCTACGCATATTTCCTCCTCACCGAAACCGGCGAGGATCTTCTCGCAGAACAATCCGAGGCGCTCGACGCCCTCACCGCCATCGGCTTCCGCGTCAATCCTCATCGCGAAGCGCTTACCTCCATCGAAAAGGTCCTCGCCTTTGTCGAAAAAGCCGAAACTACACGTAACAGTCTCGGTTACGAAATCGATGGGGTCGTCATCAAGGTCAACTCCGCGGCCATTCAGCGCCGCCTCGGCTACACCGGCCGCGCCCCCCGCTGGGCCGTCGCTTACAAATTCACCGCCCGCGGCGGCATCACGCAGGTCGAGGACATCCGCATCCAGGTCGGCCGCACCGGCAAGCTCACTCCTGTCGCCATCCTCACGCCGGTCTCCATCGGAGGCACAACCGTCTCCCGCGCCACCCTCCACAACGCCGATGAGATCGAGCGCCTCGGGCTCCTCATCGGCGACTATGTCAAAGTCGAGCGCGGCGGCGACGTCATCCCCAAAGTTGTCGAGGTCGTTCAGGATAAGGAGCATCCGCGCGGCCATAAGAAATTCGAGTTCCCAACCCACTGCCCCGACTGCGGCAGCGAAATCGTCCGCACCGAAGGCGAGGTCGACTACCGCTGCGTCAACGTCGATTGCCCCGCACGGCTCACCGGCAGCCTTCTCCACTTTGCATCGCGCGGCGTCATGAATATCGAAGGCCTGGGCGAAGCGGTGGTCGCGCAGCTCCTCGACCGCAAGCTGGTTCGCAGCATTGCCGACCTCTACACGCTCACTGACGACAACCTCGCGCAGCTCCAGCACGAAGTCGTCACGCGTGACAAAAAGACCGGCGAAGAAAAAACGCGAACCCAGGCCCTGGTGGGGCCAAAAGAAAGGAAAGACCTCCTCGCGGAAATCGAAGGCTCGAAAAAGGCCGGCCTCGATCGGGTCCTATACGGCCTTGGCATCCGCTTCGTCGGTCAGCGCACCGCGCAGCTTCTCGCTGAAGAGTTCGGTTCGATGGAAGCCCTGATCTCCGCATCTCGTGAAGACCTCGAACGGGTCAACGAGGTCGGCCCCCGCGTCTCGGAAGCCATCCGCGAATTCTTCGACGAAGAGAAGAATCGCGACTTGATCCGCAAGCTCGAACAAGCCGGCCTTACCATGAGCGCCGAGAAGCGAAAGAAAACTTCTCAGCTCGAAGGCCTCACCTTTGTGCTCACCGGCACGCTGCCGGGCTTATCCCGTGAGGATGCCAAAGCCAGAATCGAAGCCGCCGGAGGCCGCGTCTCCGGCTCCGTGAGCAACAAGACGAACTACGTCGTCGCCGGCGAAGACGCCGGCTCCAAGCTGGACAAAGCTCGCGAACTGAATGTCAATGTCATAGACGAAGCCGCTCTGGAAGATCTGTTGAGCAAGAGTGATTGATCAACGCACGAAACCGGTCCCGTCTGAGACGCCATCGTCTTAATCGTTGATGTTGCTTCTCTGGGATGACGGCAACAAATGTACCGATGGTAAGCAGCATCGCGAGTGCCCGGAATCACATCATTTGCCGGTACGCACTCCACGAAACACAGCAAAGAGGCAAGCATCGTCCCCGGCAATCTTATTGCGCTTCAGCTGTGAATCTGCGCGGCCAATGTCGCGCCCCGTGCAAAACGCGAAGGACAACCACTTCCTCGCGTGTGGTTGTATAAGCCACGATGTATCTCGTGCCTGCTATGACCAGTTCCCTCGTTCCCCTCACGCGGCCACGGCGGCCCATGTCAGGCATCTGGGCGAGAAGTGCCACTTGTCCTCTAATCGAGTCCCGCAGGCGGAGCGCCGCGTCAAGATTGTCTTCACCGACGTAGCGCACAATTTCCATCAGATCATGTTGTGCTCGTGGATGCCAGGCTACCCTCAAGCCGATTTGTTCCGAGCCGCTATCTGCTCGATTACCTCATCCATCTCGCGCATGACCTGGTCATGAGGAATCAGCGGTCTCTTGTCCTTCAGCGCCTTTTCCACCTCCGCCCGAAACCAGGCGTCGTGCTCTCGCTCTTGCTGCCGGTTGTCTACGAACTGCCGCATGAATTCGCGCACCAGCTGTGAAGCCGGCCGATCCATCGCCGCCGCCTCAGCCACAAAAGCATCCCTTAGTTCAGACTCCAGCTTGACGGTGAATACCGCTTCTTTGGCCATGCTGGCCGCTCCATCTCGGGGTAATGACAATGACTATACCATGTAATTACCGCTGCGACCGCTCTAGTTTCCCGCTCGCCCAATCTCCTTCGTCATCCCCGCTCCCAAGACCTTCCCCTGTCCTGGCTCCTGCACGAATGCCACCACCCGCAAATTCCCAGAATCGGCCCCTGGCCACAGCTTCACCCGAAACGCCTGCTCGAAATTCTTCCCCTTCTCCAGCGTCCCGATCTTCCCCAGCTGCTTCACTACAGCCACATTGGTTAGCTTCTTGCCGTCGTTCTCCCCGGCCAACACGTCCGTCAGCGTTTTTTCCAGAGCCACAGCGAGATAAACATCGCCGCTGCGCTTCTCC
The DNA here is from genome assembly GCA_963831055.1 of uncultured Acidobacteriaceae bacterium. Taxonomy (GTDB): domain Bacteria; phylum Acidobacteriota; class Terriglobia; order Terriglobales; family Acidobacteriaceae; genus Palsa-343. The sequence goes on from CAWHOU010000047.1 coordinate 25,289, forward strand.
GATGAACCATCCACCGTGACGCGCCCTGTCAGAAGATCGGGGTCACCGCTCGCAATCGCAACGGAGTCGATCCTCAGCGGAATTGTCGGAACGCCCGCGGCTTTCAGCAGAACTTCCTTCACCTGAGAACCATTCTCGAGACGCACTTCCCGGTTCCCATCGACGATGATTTGCGGCGTATATACCTCGGTGGCGCCGAGCACCTGCGCGTACCCTCTTTGCCGCGCTGTCAGTTGCGCCGAGGAATAAGGATCCTTCCAGCCATCGTGGTCCCAGTAATCAACGTGCTCGCTCAGCACGATCACCTGGCCGCCCGGAACCGGCTGCACGGCATCGAGCTTCTCCACCCAGTTATCCGCCGGTGGACAACTCGAGCAGCCTTCCGATGTGAACAGTTCCAGCAGGATCGGCGTGCGACTCGCACCTGGCTCCGCAGCCCACACCACCGCACACAGCGCCACAGAATACACAAGCAGCGCGATCGCGCGCCACGCAGACGGTTTCAAGCTCATATTGTCTGATTATCAGCACCCAGGCCCGCTTCGCGCCATAGCCGCTCAGCGCCGTCCCGCCAGCATCGCCAGGAAACCGGCCCAGCTCGCTGCGTCCACACTGACTATTCCCTGTTCCCTATTGCCTACTCCCTGTTCTTCAGCCCTTTGGGGCGAAATATCCCTCGCGCACCCGCACAGTAAACCGCCGGTCCAGACAATACAGGTAGATCGGCCGGAATGCCCCGTCCGCCTTGAAGTCCGCGGGCTTGTAGACCAGCGCGTACTGGCTGCGCAGCTCCTCCTGAATCTCCCCGAAGCTGTTGGGCATATCCTCGATGCGCGTCGGAAAGAACGCCTTTCCGCCCGTCGCGGTAGCCATCTTCTCCAGGATGTCGTCGCCGCGGTCGCGGCTGGGGCTCACGTTCGTGCTGATCGCATAAACGATGGTCTCCGCCCGCTGGCATTCCTTAATGGCGTCTTCCAGATACGCGTGGCTCTGGTTGTCGTCGCCGTCGCTGACCAGCACGATCGCCTTGCGGACTGGTTCCTGCCCGCGCGCCGTCAGCAGTTTGTCGCGGCAGCCGCTGTATACCGCGTCGTAGAGCGCCGTCCCGCCGCCCGGCCGCAGCCCCTGAATCCCGGTGGTCAGCGAGTCAATGTTGTTCGTCCAGTCCTGCCGGTAGTCCGGCGTCACATCGAAGCCCTCGACGAACGCTTTGTCGGTCGCAGGGCGGAGAATCTGCAGCAGAAACGACGTGGCCGCCTGCTGCTCAAACTGAAATCGCTGCCGGATCGAGGTGCTCGTATCGATCAGGATGCCCACCCGCAGCGGCAGGTTCGTCTGCTGCGTAAAGCTGTACACCTTGTCCGGCGCCTTGTGGTCGTCCAGCAGAGCAAACTGGCTCTGCTGCAGATCGCGGATGAAATGCCCGTGCTTGTCGGTAACAGCAAATTCCAGGTACACCTCGTTCGAGTACACGGGAATCGTGAGCTGGCCCTGGTCGCCGCCCTGCTGCGGGTTCTGCGACCCATCCGGCTGCCGCTGCTGCAACTGGGGCGGCGCCTGCGCCGCATCCGCCGGGGAAGCGGGAGGGGTTTGCGCCGGTACACTGGCCGCCGCGCCCAGGGAACATACCAATATCAGGAGGAGTCGGTTCACTACAGTTTTCATCGAATCGTTCTTCGATTTTACCTTGCGCGGTTTGGACCCGCACTGACCAAAAGGGGTATCCTGGCCCGCTCAGTGATGCCCAACGTACCATCCTTGCCACCCGGCTCTCGGCCCGGCACAATCGTTCCATGAGCGATTCGCCGAAGACCGCAGTCTCCACACCACATGCCCCCGCCGCAATCGGCCCCTACTCTCAGGCCATCCGTCTGGGCAATCTCATCTACACCTCGGGTCAGATCGCCCTCGATCCCGCAAGCGGCCAACTCGTTCCCGGCGGCATCACCGAGCAGACCACCCGCGTGCTCGAAAACGTCAAGGCTATCCTCACCGCGGCAGGCACCGATCTCACCCACGTGATCAAGACCGTTGTCTTCCTGAAGGATATGGGCGACTTCGCGGCGATGAACGCCGTCTATGCGGCGTATCTGGCTCCCGAGGGCATCGTCAAACCCGCGCGCTCCACGGTCGCCGTCGCCGGCCTGCCCAGAAACGCACTCGTTGAGATCGAAGTCATCGCCAGCGTGGACTGAGAGCTGAGCGGACGAAGCGAATCGAGGAACCCGCCTCCTCCATCTAATTGCAAGGAGACCGCCATGCCTGAGACCAAGCCCGCAGAAACTACCCCCGAAAAGATCCAGAAGACCGACGCCGAGTGGCGAGCCCAGCTCACTCCGGAGCAGTACCACATCACCCGCCAGAAAGGCACCGAAGCCCCCTTCACCGGAAAGCTGACGTTCAATCATGACGACGGCATGTACCACTGCGTCGCCTGCAACGCCGAGCTTTTCCCGTCCGATACGAAGTTTGACTCCGGCAGCGGCTGGCCCAGCTTCTACCTGCCCGTTAAGTCCAGCGCCATCGAAACTCACGAGGATAATACCCTCGGCATGCGCCGCGTCGAAGTTAACTGCGCCCGTTGTGGCGCTCACCTGGGGCACGTCTTCCCCGACGGCCCGCGTCCCACCGGCCTCCGATACTGCATCAATTCCGCCGCCCTCAACTTTGAAAAGGCCAAATAATGCGGCTTCGCCGCAACCCCACTCCCCCAAAAGCCGTCTGCTCAGGAAGAAGTGATTTCCCAGCGCCGAAAAATCTTCGCCTTCCTCGGCGCTGCGTTCATCGGCGCCGCACTCCTCATCGCCCGCAGCCTCGCGCAATACAGCCCACCAAATCCCGAGCACCGCGGTCCCCCCTGGCGTTCGCCCGTTGCATCGACGCAGACCTTCCACATCGCCGGCTCGACCATCCAGGTCGACTTTGCGCCCGGCTCCCTCGATCTGCCCACTCCCCAAATTATGCAGTGGGTGGAAAACGCCGCCAGCTCCGTCGCAACCTATTACGGCCGCTTCCCCGTCCCTCACGACCGCATCCTCATCGTCCCCGCGGAGGATCGCAGCGGAGTCCTTCAGGGCACCACATGGGGCGACGTCGGCGGCTTCCCCGCCTTCACTTGCATGCGCCTCGGCCAGCACACCACGACCGAGGAACTCACAGAAGACTGGATGATGACCCACGAGCTCGTCCACACGGGATTCCCCTCTCAGGAGGACGAACATCACTGGATCGAAGAAGGCATCGCGGTCTACGTTGAGCCCATTGCCCGCGTGCAAGCTGGCTTTTTGAAGCCAGAGAAGATCTGGGCGGACATGGTGCGCGATATGGCGAAAGGCGATCCTCAACCGGGCGACAAGGGCCTCGACAACACTCACACCTGGGGCCGCACGTACTGGGGTGGCGCAGAATTCTGTTTGCTCGCCGATGTCACCATCCGCGAACAGACCCATAACAAAAAAGGATTTGAGGACGCTCTGCGCGCCATCGTCGCAGCAGGCGGCACGATCGATCAGGATTGGCCGATCGAGAAAGCCTTCGCCGCTGGCGACGCCGGAACCGGCACGCACGTCCTCGAAGAACAATACGACCGCATGGCCTCGACGCCGGTCACCATCGACCTCGATGCGCTCTGGAAGAAATTAGGAGTTCTGCGTACCGGAGAAGATCAGGTCCGCTTCGATGACGGCGCCCCCGACGCTGGCATCCGCAAAGCCATCACAGAAGCACCTGCAACAGGCCGCATCGCACCATCGCCTGGAAAACAGGGCAGAGCCCTTAGTCTGGTGAACTCTGTTGCCTGTTGCCTGTTCCCTGCCCTCAGGCCTTAACGACCTTACCGGCCTTCAGGCAGCTGCTGCAAACCCGCAGCCGTTTCGCCCCGCCCCCAACCTTGGCCTTCACCGGGTGCAGATTCACATTCCAGCGGCGCCTGGTGATGTTGTGCGCGTGCGAGATGTTGTTCCCAAACTGCGGACCTTTGCCGCAAATATCGCAAACCTGTGCCATGTCTTCTCCAATAGAAACGATTCCTGTTCAAGGATGCGTCGAAAATTGCGGGCCCTCGCTGCACGACCGGTCAAGTCCGGCCGAATCTTCACACCTAAAGGGAACCCAACCTTAAGTTTACCGGGAACTCTCTCTGAGGACAAACATAGCCGCTCGATCCTTTGCGGGGTTTTTGCGAACTGGCCTGCAGGGCGACGATCAACGCAGAGAGGCGGGCAAAACGATCCCCGGAATCCGCTTCGTTCCGGGCACGGTAGCATTCCCCTATGAGCCAAACAGCATCCAAGTCAGCCATGAACAGGATCGGCAGGTTCGCTCTTTCTTCTGCAGTTCTGACAGTATTTTTGGCGCTAGCCCTTGCGGGCTGCCATAGTAATCCGAACCCGGCGGTCAGCAGCGATGACCCAGCGGCTGTGAATCTGGCCAACGCCAGCAACACGACGGAGACGACCAGCTCCGAGAACCCGCCGCCTCCTCCGGCGGATCAGGGCAGCGCACCCGCTCCTTCGAACGATCAGTACGGTGGCGATCAGTATGGCGGCGAGCCGCCAGCCGATTATTCGGATACCGCATACGATGTCGCGCCCGATCCTCCGCCGGCGCTGCCCGATTACGATCAGCCGGAGTGTCCGGGCGACGACTACATCTGGACTCCGGGTTACTGGTCGTACGCGTCCGCAGGCTATTACTGGGTGCCGGGCGAATGGGTCATGGCGCCGTACGTCGGCTCACTGTGGACGCCGGGTTACTGGGGCTACTATGGGGGTAGATACCGCTGGTATCACGGCTACTGGGGTCCACACATAGGATTCTACGGCGGGGTGAATTACGGTCACGGCTACGACGGTAACGGGTATGAGGGCGGCTATTGGCGCAACCATGCTTTTTACTACAACACCGCAGTTAGCCATGTGAACGAAAATGTCATTCACAACGTCTATAACTATCGCATCACGAATATCTATAACAACACGCGGGTGAGTTACAACGGCGGGAGTGGCGGGCTCAGTTATCATCCGACCCCGGCGCAGGCAGTAGCCCGAAGTGAGCATCATGTGGCTCCGCTCCCGGTGCAGCGGACGATCATGCAGACGGCGATGCAGAATCGGGCGCAGTTTGCCAGCGTGAACCATGGGCGTCCGCAGACGGTAGCGGAAAGCCGGCCGGCGAACGATAGGCGTTCGGCACCCGCGCCGCGACCGGAGGATTTTCATCCAGCAGCGGCGACACGGCCGGACGCAGGCACACCGGCGCCAGCTCCTGGCATGAGACCCGCGCCAGGAGTCGGAGCCAGGCCGGCGCCGAACCTGCCAACCCCGGAAACGAGGGCAGCCCCCGCAGTGAGGCCTGCGCCGTTGGGTCGTCCTGCTCCGGAGGCGAGGCCTGAATCACGGCCAGTTCCTCAGCCGTCGCAGCGGCCAGACGCGCGGTCGCAGCCCAGTTCCAGACCCGGGTCAACGCCAGCACCAGCGCGGCCTGAGTATCGGCCGCAGCCGGAGTCGAAACCTGCGCCACCGCCGCAGCGGCCTGAATATCGGCCTCAACCGGAAGCGCGACCGGCCCCGCAGCCGGTTGCTCGACCGAAGCCGGAGTCGCAGCCGCAACCTGAATCTCGGCCTCAGCCGGAGTCTCGGCCCTCAGCTCCACCGAAACCAGAGTCGAAACCCGCTCCACCAAAGCAGGAACAGCGGCCCCCGGCCAAGCCCGATGACAAACACCCGCAGTAGGAACCCGGTTACGATTGCGAAGGGCTTCCCAAGCGAAACAGCAATTCCTGCGATGAGTGGCACGCTCAGCGCAAATACAAAGTGGTGCTTCTGAGCAGCTCGCGCATGCGGAAGGCGCGCTCCAGCTGGGCGGCGACGAGGAGTTCCTGACGGCGGCGGTGGTCTGCATCGTCGAGCATGGGCACGAGTTGTTCGTCGCGGGCGGCGTTTGCTTCGAGCTGGAGGATCGCCGACTCGAGCGTAAGGCGGAAACGCGCGCTGACGTGGATGGGTTCGGAAGAAGTAGTATCCGCCATGAGATCCTCACCGGGAGCTGGAGTTTCTCTCCCTTCCGGCGATTGTAGGGATGGGGCAGTCAGTGTGGAATCGCCCGTCGCGAGGCCAGAGAAGAAACTTTCTATGTAGAAGTGGCGCGTTCCGGGACACGGGCCGTATTTTGCACTTACTTACCTTGTCTGAAAAATCCGGAAAAGTTTTATTGTTTACAGGTCCATGGATTTTCGCGAGATGAGATCGCCGGACTGGGTCACGAATTGTTCGAGCGGCATGGATCCCTGATCCCCCTTGCCGCGGGTGCGTACGCTGACGGCTTCGCCGGACTCTTCCTTATCGCCCATGACCAGGACGTAGGGAACCTTCTGCAGAGTGAAGTCGCGTATCTTCGCATTCATTTTTTCGTTGCGGGCATCGAGTTCAACGCGCAGCCCGGCATTTTGTAACCGCTGCTGTACCTTTTTTGCGTAGACGAGGTGGCGTTCGCTGATGGGCACCAGTCCGACTTGCACGGGGGCCAGCCAAAGCGGAAAGGCACCCGCGTAATGCTCGATGAGCACGCCGAAGAAGCGCTCCATGCTGCCGAAGAGGGCGCGGTGGACCATGACGGGCTGCTCGCGCTCCCCGCTTTCGGCGACATATTCGAGCTCGAAGCGGGCGGGCAGGTTGAAATCGAACTGAACGGTGGAGAGTTGCCACAAGCGGCCGAGGACATCGACCAGCTTGATGTCTATTTTGGGGCCATAGAAGGCCGCCTCGCCGGGAATGGTTTTGTGGGGGATACCTTTGCGCTTGAGTGCGCGCTCAAGGGAGCCGACGGCGAGATCCCATTTTTCGTCCGAACCTGCGTAGTTGGCGCGGTCGGCGGGATTCCATGTAGAAAGCTCGACCTGAAAATCGCTGAAGCCGAAGGTGGTGAGCACGGCCTGAGCAAAGTCGATGCAGGCCACGACCTCGTCTTCGATCTGCTGGGGGGTGCAAAAGATGTGGGCGTCGTCCTGGGTGAAGCCGCGCACGCGCAGTAGTCCGTGCATGGTGCCCGAGCGCTCATAGCGGTAGACGTTGCCGAATTCAGCGAGGCGGACGGGAAGGTCACGGTAGCTCTTCGGGGAATTTTTATAGATCAGAATGTGCCCGGGACAATTCATGGGCTTGAGGCGGTACTCCGCATCGTCCAGCTCCATGGGGGTGAACATGTTCTGAGAATAGAAACCGGCGTGTCCGCTGACCTCCCAGAGATGGGAGCGCATGACGTGGGGGGTGACGACTAAATCGTAACCGCGGCGGATACATTCTTCACGCATCCAGTCTTCCATGACTTTGCGGATCATGGCGCCTTTGGGATGCCAGAAGATGAGACCCGGGCCGGCGAGATCCTGGATGGAAAACAGGTCGAGTTGTTTTCCGAGGACGCGATGATCGCGGCGGGCGGCTTCCTCAAGACGGGCAAAGTGCTCGTCCAGCTCTTTTTCGAGAAGAAGGCGGCGCCGTAGATGCGCTGCAGCTGCGGGTTTTTCTCATCGCCCAGCCAGTAGGCACCGGCCAGGTTGGTGAGACGAAAAGCCTTGACACGCCCGGTGGAGGGGAGGTGTGGACCGCGGCAAAAATCGACAAATTCGCCATTGCGGTAGAGAGAGATCTCGTCACCGGGTTTAGTGAATTTCTCGACGAAATGCACTTTCATGAAGTCGTTTGCCGCTTTGAATTGTTCGAGCCCCTGCTCGCGCGGCTCATGCTCGCGGACAAATTTCTCGTCGCGCGCTGTGACCTCCGCCATGCGACCCTCGATGAGCTTCAGGTCTTCGGGGGTGAAGGGCGTGGGGCGCCAGAAATCGTAGAAGAATCCGGAATCGGTCGCGGGACCGTGGCCGAGCCTGGTTTCGGGGAAGAGCTCGGTGACGGCGGTGGCCAGCACATGAGCGGCCGAGTGACGGAGGACTTTCTGAGCATCCGGATCTTTCTCGGTCAGCAGCTGTAAAGCGACATCCTCATGGAGCGGCGCGGTCAGATCGACGAGGCGTTCGGCATGGGTGTCCTCTGCGCCGTACATCGAAGCTTCGCTGGCGTCGGCTGAGGCGGCCGCAACAGGTGCGGCTTTGAGAGGACGAATGCGCGCGACCACGGCGGCTTGCGCCAGGCGCGGTGAGATGCTTTCCGCAATGGCCAGGGGAGTTGTGCCGGACGGAACCTCGCGCACCGATCCGTCGGGGAGCTGAACCTGAATGGAACTCATAAAAGCAGGGTAACGGGTTTAGAGTTGGGGGTACAGATGACCGGCGAGGATCCGACCATTGCGCATTATTTGACATCTCTCCGCGCGGAGTGACATTCTCATAGGTTTTGCCGGGGGTGTTTTCGATGAATCCGCCAGGGACGGTGGCTGGAACGGCGACGCGGGGGCAGACCGGCGGCCGGTTGACGGTGGCTGAGCCTTTCCTGATCCAGCAGCAATGGGAAGCGTACACGGAGGAGCAGCATGCGGTTTGGGCCGAGCTGGTGCGGCGGCGGATGCCGCAGCTTCGGGAGCACGCGGCCGAAGAGTATCTGAACGGGTTTGAGCAGATCGGGCTGCGCGAGGATTTGATTCCCAACCTGAGCGAAGTGAGCCGCCGGCTGGCGCCGAGGACGGGATGGAATGCAACGCCGGTGAGCGGGTTTCTGCCGCCGGATGCGTTTTTCGAGATGCTGGGGGCTCGACAGTTTCCGACGACGACGTATATCCGGAGCCGGGAGTCGATGGAGTACACGCCGGAGCCGGATATTTTCCACGATGTTTTTGGGCACGTTCCGATGCATGCGCATCCGGTTTTCGCGGATTTTCTGCAGCATTATGGGCGGGTGTGCGCGGGGTTGATGCAGGACAAAGACAAGCTGGAGCGGATGGGGCGGCTGTTCTGGTTCACGGTGGAGTTCGGGGTGATCCGGCAAAAGGGAAAGGTGAAGCTGTACGGGAGCGGGCTGATCTCGTCTCATGGAGAAGGCACGCACGTCATCGAGGGGAAGCCGGAGATTCGGGACTTCAATCTGGAGCAGGTGATGGAGCAGAAGTTCCTGGTGTCGGAAGAGCAAAAGGTGCTGTACGCGGTGGAGTCGTTCGATGAGATTTACGAGGCGGCGCAGGAGGCGGAGAGACGGCTGGGTTGATGCAGGCAAAAGGGAACAGGCGATAGTGCGCTCTCCGCGCACGAAAAAGGCTCAGGTCAGTCGTAACGTCGCGGTTCGGTGGATGAGACGGAAGTGGGATTGTCATGCGGGTCGACGATCGATACCGTTACGTGATCGCAGTGCGTCCAATGCTGGTGAACAGGGCGTGCTTTCGCAGGTGCGGCTCACCGTAGTCATGGAAAAGGCGCAGAATTTGCGAAGTATTGATCTGCGACGATGCACAATACAAAGACTGGTTCTTTACGCGGGCTCGATCAGAGGTGGTCCGCGCGGAAGGACATGCGGGAGGGACAGATGCCGCGGATTCATTTTCAATTACAACTGGCCGAGCTGAAGGACAAGCTGCTGGCGATGGCGGCGTTGTCGCAGCAGGCGGTGCAGGCCGCTGTAGACGCGTGGCTGCAGCGCGATGAGGCGCTGTGCCAGTACGTGCGGGAGAACGAGACGGCCATCAATACGGCGCAGCGCGAAGTGGATGAGATGGCGTACGAGCTGCTGTCGCGAGAGCAGCCGATGGCGATCGACCTGCGCTTTATCCTTGCGGTGATCAAGATCAACGGAGATCTGGAGCGGATCGGCGACATGGCAGTGAGTATCGCGATTCGCACGATGGACCTGATGCATCAGGATCCGATCGATCTGCCGGTGGACATCGCGGGGATGGGAGATTTTGCGGGACGGATGATTCGGACGGCGGTGCAGTCGCTGCTGGATGGTGATGCGCTGGTGGCCGAGTCGGTGCGCGAGATGGACGACGAGATCGACCGGATGAACCGGGTGGCGATTGCCGATCTGACAAAGGTGATTCAGGAGAAGCCGCAAACGGCGGATCAGGCGCTGCCGGCGATTCTTATCTCGAGGAACCTGGAGAGGATTGCGGACCACGCTACGAATATCGCGACGGATGTGATTTTCTGGGTGCGGGGCGCGGACTTGCGGCATCAGCTGTCGTTGGCGGTGGACTGAAAAACAGGCAACAGGCAACAGGCAACAGGGAAAGCGGCCCGCAGTGAGCGGTCAGCGTTCGAAAAATAGCCCGAGGAAAGGCGGATTAGAGGTCTGTGTTCCGGAGGCCCATTCGGGCGCGGGCGAACATCCAGTCGATTGCGCCGTTGAGTTCGGTTTCGGTTACGTCTTCTACTACGATTGCATTGCCGATGCCTTTGGGCAGGATGAAGCGCCGGGTTCCGGCGCGATTTTTTTTGTCGTGACCGGCGGCGGCAAGGAGCTTCGCGCGGGTTGTGCGGAAGCCGGGAAGCGGTCCGTAGACGCGGATGGTGCGTTCAATGCGCTCCGCTTGATCGGGCCCGACGGTCTTGCGGGCAAGGGCGATCTGGAGCGCGGCCAGCATTCCCCAGGCGATGGCTTCGCCGTGGAGGAGACGCTTGTAGCCGGTGGCGGCTTCGATGGCGTGGCCGAGGGTGTGGCCGTAGTTGAGGATCATGCGCAGGCCGGCTTCGCGTTCGTCGATAGCGACGACGCCGGCTTTCATCCGGATCGATGCGGTAATGACGCGTTCGAGCGAAGCGGGATCGCGGGCGAGGATAGCTGCGGAATTTTGTTCCATGAAGCGGAAGAGCGCGGCATCGCGGATGATGCCAGCTTTGACGGTCTCGAAAAGGCCGGCGCGCAGCTCGCGGTCGGGGAGGGTTTGCAGGACGTCGATATCGGCGAAGACGGCTCGGGGGTGGTGGAAGCTGCCGATGAGGTTTTTGCCTGCGGCGAGGTTGACGCCGGTTTTGCCGCCGACGGAGGAGTCGACCTGGGCGAGGAGCGTGGTCGGAACCTGGATGTAGTCGATGCCGCGCATGTAGATAGCGGCGAGGAACCCAGTAAGGTCGCCAACAATGCCGCCGCCGAAAGCGATGAGGAGGGAGGAGCGGTCGGCGCCGGCGTGGGCTAGTTCGGAGGCGAGACGTTCGACATGAGTGAGCCGCTTGTGGCGCTCGCCGGCGGGGAGGAAGAGCGTTATCGGTCGGCTGGTCTTTGGGAAGGGGGCGAGGAATTGCTTGCCCCAGAGGGACCAGATTGCGGGTGAGGTGATTACGAAGATGCCGCGGGATTGGCCGTCGAGGCGGAGGCCCTTCGCGCGCGGGATTATCGGGAAAAGATTGCGGCCGACAAAGACTGGGTAGCCGGAAGAGCCGGATTTTACGCGAATCGTGCGCATGCAAGGACAGCGTACAGCGTTCGGCGCTCCGTCAACAGCTTTCCCGATGCACGTCTATGGACCGCCAAGACGGCGGAAGCATCCTAAGCAAGCATGATTCGACCCTGTTTTCTGGTTATCGATAAGCAGTTTCCTGGAAGCATTTCGACGCGCAAGCTGGTCATCGAGACAGCCATGCTGAACGTTGTGACCGCGTATGGAGCGGAAGAAGCGCTCGAGACGCTGGCGCGGTTCCCCAATGTGGATGGCGTTGTGCTCGACACGGAGACGCCGGGAATGACGTGCCGCGAACTGATCAATCGGATACGGGGGATGAGGGCTGAGATTCCGATTGTGACGGTTTCTCCAAGCGGGTATGAGGCGTGCGGAGGGGAGCAATTCCATGTGTCGTCTTACGATCCGCAGGCATTGCTGGAGCAACTGAAGAAGATTTGCTCGAAGGAGACGATGGAGAAGGCGGAGGAGAGCGAGGCTGGAAATTGAACGGCCTGCAACGTCGGGCGTTCCCTCTTCAGGGCTTATTCAAGACGAATACCCTTTTAGTATTTCGCGGCCGACTGGGCCACCCCTGGGGGGGTGGGACTCCGGCAAGTTATTGCATCTGGACCACTTGCTGGAGGCCACTTTGGGACTACGGCAACTTGCTGAAATTGCGAGGGTTCGGTTTGCGTTTTGGTCTGGTTACCGAGGGGTTTGATCGGTGGAAACCAGGTCAGTTACTTCGCGCTCGCGAATCCCGGTGGCTCAGTCAGCCGGATTGTCAAAAAATCTCTCCCCGGCCTGAGCCGGGCGCCTGAAAGAGAAAAGCTCTGTTCGCATGGGCTGTGGAGGCCGGGCGGAACAGAGCTTTCCGTGTTGCTAGGTTAGGAAATTCGGAGGGATGGGGCAAGGAAATTCGGCGGGGTGGATGGTACGAAGGTCATGGTCAATTGTTTTTGCCTATGAAGAGTATTGAGACGGTATTTGCGATAAGTAGCATTTATGCTAAGTAGCATTTATTTAGAGTGGGGTGGCCAGGTTTCTAGTCCAAAATCGGCGGCGAGATCTCTCCAGGATGGATTCGTTTCGGATACAAGGCGATTTTTCTTCCCGCGGGTCCAGCCTTTGATTTCCTTTTCCCGGTCGATGGCATTGCGCACATCAACGAAGATCTCATAGTGGACGAGGCGCCAGACTTGTAGTGCGCGGTGAAGCCCTCAAGTGCTTCCCGGTGCTGGCAGACTCGGAGGGGGAGATTGTTGGTAATGCCGGTATAGAGGGCGCGGCGGGAGCTGCTGGTCAAGATGTACACGTAATAGCGGTGAACTCTGCGCATGTTGGATTGATTGTGCAATGGGGATGGCGTGTGTGGTGGCGCGGCGTTCCTGCGGCAGGTGACTTTGGTGATGGGCTCCTTCGCTTCGTGGGGAGAAAACGCGAGGTCCTTCACTTCGTTCAGGATGACAGGAGTTAGGGGTTGTGGCTGGCGGGGGGCTGGGGGCTGGGGGAGAAAACGCGAGGTCCTTCACTTCGTTCAGGATGACAGGAGTTAGGGGTTGTGGCTGGCGGGGTAGAGAGTAGCGACCGAATGACAGCTTAGTACCTGGCGAGGGAGGCGATGGATTGGAAGATGGTTTCGGGTTGGGGGAGGATTACGTCTTCGAGGACTGGCTGGTAGGCGACGAAGGTGTCCATGGCTCCGATGCGGCGGACTGGGGCGTCGAGGGAGTCGAAGAGTTCTTCTCCGATGCGGGCTGCGATTTCGGCTCCGTAGCCCCAGCTGATCATGTCTTCGTGGGCGACGATGGCTTTGTTGGTTTTCGCGACGGATGTGGCGATAGCTTCCCAGTCGTACGGGTTGAGGGTGCGGAGGTCGAGGACTTCGGTTTCGATGCCTAACTCGCGCTGGGCTCGCTGAGCGGCCTGGAGAGCGCGGGGGACGATGGCTCCGTAGGTGATCAGGGTGAGGTGCTTGCCTTCGCGGACGATCTTCGCCTTGCCGAAGGGGATGGTGTAGTCGGGGCCGGGATAGGGAGCGCGTCCGTAGCTTTCGCGATAGAGGCGTTTGTGCTCGAAGAAGAGCACGGGATCGTCGCAGCGGATGGCGGTGCGGAGGAGTCCGTTAGCGTCGAGTGCGTTCGAGGGGTAGACGACGCGAATGCCTGGGGTGTGGGTGAAGATGCTTTCGCCGGATTGCGAGTGGTAGATGGCTCCGCCGGTGAGGTAGCCGCCGATGGGGACACGGATGACAGCGGGCGCGGAGAAGGTACCGTTCGAGCGCCAGCGGAGGACGCTGAGCTCGTTGCGGAGCTGATGCATCGCGGGCCAGATGTAGTCGAAGAACTGGATTTCGGCGATGGGCTTGAGGCCGCGGACAGCCATGCCGGTGGCGCGGCCGACGATGGCGGCTTCGGCGAGGGCTGAGTTGAAGACGCGCGAAGACCCGAATTCGCATTGCAGGTTAGCGGTGAGCTTGAAGACTCCACCTTTGCCTTTGACTTGTTTCTGTGCGAGGTACTCTTCGCGGGAGCAGTCGGCTACATCTTCGCCGAAGACGACGATGCGGGGGTCGCGGCGCATTTCGTCGTGGAGGCAGGCGTTGATCAGGTCGGCCATGGTGCGGGGGGCGCCGTCCGGTGAGGGGACTGTCTGCAGATCGGGGCGGGTGGGGTCGTAGTCCTCTGAATATTGGTGGCGGAGAATGGCGGCTGGTTCCGCGGAGGGGAGCGGCGCGCTGAGGGCGCGTTCGGCGGCTGCGCGGACTTCTTCGTCGACCTGTTTTTCGAGACGCTCGAGGGCTTCGGCGTCGAGAATGCCGTCCCGGAGGAGAACCATCTGGAAAGTGTGGAGCGGGTCGCGGAGCGATTCGGCGTTGCGCTCGGACTCGGGACGATAGAGGCGCGCGTCATCGGAATGGGAGTGCGCGTAGGGGCGGATGACGTGGCCATGAACGAGCGCGGGGCCTTTGCGGGCGCGGCAGTGGGCGACGGCTGATTCAAAGGCGGCGAGGCAGGCAATGGGGTCGGTGCCGTCGACTTCGGCGAAAGTGGAAATGGGGGAAGTTGGCGAGCAGGTGAGAGATGTTGCCGCCGGGGGTGTTGACTTCGACGGGAACGGAGATGGCGTAGCCGTTGTCTTCGATGACGAAGAGGACGGGGAGCTTGAGGTTGGAGGCGATGCTGATGGCTTCCCAGAACTCGCCCTGGGAGGTGGCGCCTTCGCCGATGGAGACGTAGACGACTTCGTCGCCGTGGGATTCGACGGGGTGGAACTGGCTGTAGTCGTCTGATGCCGGGCGCTGGCGCAGAGGCCTGGGGATGTTGCGTGAAGTAGAGGGAGGCTTCCGCACAGCCGACGGCCTGGAGGCACTGGGTTGCGGTCGAGGAGGACGGGGTGACGATGTGGAGTTTGGCGCTGGTCCAGTGGGAGGGCATCTGGCGGCCGCCGCTGGCGGTGTCAGTAGCGGCGCCGACAGCCTGGAGGAAATGCTCTTCGACGGTGGTGCCGAGGGCCAGCGAGAGGGCGCGGTCGCGGTAGTAGGGAAAGAACCAGTCGTACGCGGGGCGGAGCGCAAGGGCGGCGGTGACGAGGAGGGCTTCGTGTCCGGCGCCGGAGATCTGGAAGAAGACTTTCTGCTGATTTTTTAGGATGATCTCGCGGTCGTCGGTGCGGCGCGAGAGGTACATGAGGCGGTAGATTTCGACGAGCTTTTCCGGAGGCAGGCCGGATTCGCTGCCATTGCGCGAGGCTGCGTGCTCGCCGTTGCTGGTGGCAGGGCTTCGGGTGGATTTAACGCCTGAGACCGCGGTGCGGGCCATCGGGACCCCTCGAAACTTAGATGATCGCTACTTCAGTTTAGAGCGTGCGGGAGTGATCGGAAATGTCTTTCGTTCAGCAGCCTAAACGGGAGGACGACGGAAAATTGTATCGAAAGGAGGGAAAAGGGAATAGCCAATAGGGAGTAGTGGTAGTGTCCTAATTTGAAATCCACAGGCTCACGCTTCCGCCGTGGCTGTCAGTTTGCTGCGAATCCATTCTGAGATGGTCTGTTTGCTGGCTTTGGCAGTCGCTTCGATAGCCTGCAATTCATCGAGAGTGAGACGGACACGCAGAAATGCGGCTTTGGCGTTGCCTTTGGGCAGCTTCGGCCTACCAGGCTTCCTCTTCTTCTCAGTTGATTTTGGCATGGCTCTTGTACTCCTGAAGAATCACGGCCTGTACAGCGGTTTGCGGCGAGACTACGGGCGGAATGTGCAGCACGGTCACATATTTTTTGGGCTGCTTCGGATCGTCAGTGTCGTATGACCACCCGTATATCCGGTTGGTCATCGGATGGCCCCTGAGCCGAAACACCTCCACGACACCTTCCCAAACTGTTCTTCCCTGATGCGTCTCTCGTACCGGCACGCTCTTAACATGCGTAGCTCTTGCTTGGTGTAACTTGTGAATCGCGTCCTGTAGAGCGGCAATATCGCTCACGCCACGGCCTCCAGTAAGTCTCCAACGCTCCAGAATGAGGGTGCGATGCCAGCGGCCATCGCAGGAGTGCAGCGTAAAGTGTTGTGCCGACGGACGAAGTTGTAATAAGCGAAATGCAACCCAACCGCTGCCGCGAAGTTCTCACGCCTTTTGCTGAAGGCCAGCGTAAGACGGGTGAGCCTCCGCATGTGCAGCCGAGTCGTAGCGTTCAGACGCTCAATGTAGCTGGTAGAAATCAGCTTTACGTCGGGATTGCCAGCGATGATCTTTTTCTCGGAGGATACGAACTCGGGTGCGCTGTAACGGCGGTTGTCCGTTGTTTCCTCGTGGCCATAAGTTTTGATTATTTGCGCGTAGTCCACATCCGCGCCAAAAGCATTCTCAATCGCGCTGATATAGTCGCCCAAGCCATCCGTTGAAATTTGCACCCGATTCCGCATCCGGCCAGCAATGTCCTTCACGAAGGCGTGTGCCGCCACTCTGCCGCGATCTCCGACCATAAAAGCCGGGACCAGCTTTGTGTCCGCATCTATCGCGCACCACGTCCACACACTGCCGAGTTGCGGATCATCGCCCTGCCGGATATGGCGTTCCTTCTTTCCTACAAAACCCCAAATCTCGTCTAACTCCAGGCGGGCGCAGGGGAGATCGCGCATCTTCGCATCCATCATGGCCGTGCAGCCCTGTCCAACTTTCACACCCAGACGCATGATCGTGTCGCGGTGAATGCCCGTCATGCGCTCGATAGAACGAATGCTGGAGCCCTCTGCCAGCGCCGCTATCACCGCGATTTGTTTGTCAGCGTTCAGGATGTTTGACATACCGTTCAGCCTCGGTATAATTACTGTACCCCGATAATACAGCGGTGTCAATCTTTTTTGGGGTACAATTTCTGAATTATGAAGAAATACTTGGCATGGTTTTTCCTCGTGTTCCTTATCTCGATTGCCGTAAACGTCAAACACGAGGAATACGCCAACAAGACCGCATCCGATAGCAGGGACGATAGTTACCTTGTCTTTCTTTATGACGCTCCAAAGAGCAAATATTATTCCCCCGATCCCGATGACAAGGCGGCAGTTTGGTGGGAGCGCGGTTACATCTTTTTTGGCTGGCCCTCTGGCACCACCATCTGGGCACTCGTTATAACCTTCGCTGTTATTGCTGAGCAAACAATGGCGACTAGACAGGCGTCTCAAAATGCCGGGGAACAGCTTGCCTTTCAGAAGGAGGCTCTGCGCCCACGGCTGAAAATATCCAGCGTTTACCAAGGACACCTTCAAAGAGGCGATGTCCGGAGAATGGGTATTCGTGAGTATGAAGATATCCAATAGCGGAGGGCTCCCTGCTTACGGTGTTGTTGCTGACACTTGGATAGAGTTCATTAGGGGAGAGCGGCCATACAAATTTTCTTCTCTGGCCAAGCACGACAAGTCGGAGTCGCCGTTGAATGTTCATGTCGGGTCTCCGTCTGGATTCTTCATTCCTCTTCATCGGAAACTCACCGATGAAGAAAGATACGCTATGGGGCACGCCTTGGGTACCATATGCTTCCGCGTAAGGCTGACGTATCGCGCATTCTCCGATGAGGTGCATACCGATGAGGCCTTTATGGTTGGCCTCGACGGAATGGAGCATATAGGCGAATACAGCAACGAGACATAGCCCTAAAAACCAAATTAGGACACTACCGGGAGTAGTGAGTGAGGGTTCGTTGATGAGTTGAGTTCCGGGAACGCGGCTTGCCAGCGGCGGATGCCGGTGCTGGTGAGGGCGGCGCATCTGGTATGTTGGCAGCCATGGCGGATGCGGAAAAGCCGTGGTACCTGCGAACGTCGAAGCGATGGCAGCATTTGCAATATGTTCCGTGGAAGCGGCTGTGGTTGTTTGCCGCGGCGGTCTTTTTCCTGTTTTCGGTGATCGGGTTTTACCAGGACTTGATCCGCGTAGGAACGATCCCTTACGCGATTGTGCTGGTCATCGCGTTTGTCTGCGGACTGAACGCGGTGCTATGGATCGTCGTCGCGTCGCGATTCTCGTGGCTGGTAATGCTGCCGTTGATCGGGTTGCAGTTTTTGATGGGACCGCTTCTGACGAGGCTGGCTCAATGGATGGGGGTGACATTTGCGCTGAAGGACGCGGATTCGGCGACAGGGGTGCGATTCGCCGGCACATGCATTTTGGCGGTCGTGGTGATTTCGTACGTGCTGTTCGTGAACTACTTTCGCGCGGAAGGGAAGGAATCGTATCGAATTCGCAGCGAACTGGAGCTGGCGCAAGGGATCCAGAAGACGCTGGTGCCGCCGGTGATACTGCGCACGGAGTGCTTTGAGGTTTATGGGATTTCAGAGCCGAGCGATAAGGTGGGCGGCGACCTGGTGGATGCTCTGGTGCTGCCCAATGGCGATGTAGTGGCGTATCTGGCGGATATTGCCGGACACGGGCTGCCGGCGGGGATTCTGATGGGGATGCTGAAGACGGCGGCGAGGACGGCGCTGCTGGATGCGGCGACGGGGCATCCGAGCGGAACGCTGCCGTTGCTGCTGGAGAAGCTGAATCGCGTGCTGCCGGATGTGAAGGAGCCGCAGATGTACGCGACGCTGACGGCGTTTCGGCTGAACGCGGATGGGCGCGCGTGGTATGCGATGGCGGCGAGCCCTCCGGTATTGCACTGGAGCCCGGTGCGCCGGGATTGGCAGCGGGTGGAGGAAGAGCAGTTTCCTTTGGGGTTGCTGCCGGTTTCAGGGTTTACGGGCGAGGCGATCGAAGTGGGATCGGGGGACTTGCTGGTGGTGGCGACCGACGGGGTACTGGAGGTGTGCAACCGCCACGAGGAGGAGTTTGGGATCGAGCGGGTGGAGGGGGCGATTGCCGCGAATGCGCATGCGCCTTTGCCGGAGCTGGCGGCGACGATTCTGGCGAATGCGCGGGCGTTTGGGAAACAGACCGACGATCAGACGCTGCTGATGATCCGGCGGGTGGGAAAGACCGGTAAGGCTGGGCCGGTGGTTTCGTGATGGATCGGATGTGAAGGATCAGGCGGCGACGGCTTCCTGGGCGGGAGCTTTTGCGGGGAGTTTAGTGCGAAGTTTTGCGGATAGCGATTTGCCGAGGCGCATGGCGGGCTTTTCCACGAAGAAATACGAGAGCGGGACGATGACTCCGAGGAGGGGCAGCAGGAAGCGGGTGAAGGAGGGCTGCGCGGGAAAGTAGGCTGCGGGCATCGTGAAGAGCTGTTGCCAGAGGTAGATTCCGTAAGAGGTGAGGCCGACAGCCTGCACGGGCTTCGAACACAGAAGGGCTCTGAGCCAGGGGCCGCGTTCGAGGCTGTAGAGGATAAGCAGGCCGAATCCCAGGGGCACGAATAGGGAGTCGAAGAGGCGCTCGACGGTGGTGTCGGGCGTGACGGGGTGGTCGAGCAGGATGAGAGCGACGAGCATTACGACGATGGGGTGGACCTTGGCGGCAATGCGGCGAGCGCGCTGCTCGTAAATGGCCATGAGGATGCCGCAAGAGATGCAGGCAAAGCCGGCGCGAGCTAACTCCGATATGAAGCCGTTGCATTGAGGCAGGGCGAACGAGAGTGTCCACGCCACGCAGAGCAGGAAGATGCAGGTAAAGAGGGGGCCGCGGCGGCGCGCCGGGGTGAGGATCCACAGAGCTGGGAAGAGGAGATAGAACTGCTCTTCGACGGCGAGGCTCCAGGTGTGGCCGACGAGCCAATTGTGGGGAAGGTTCTGGAGGTCGTAGAGGAAGGCAGCCGAGGTGGCGATGGTGCGCCAGGATTCGTGAAGCGCGCCGGTGAGGGTCAACAGACCGATGGTTGCGAGATAGAGATAGAAGGGCGGAAGGATGCGGAAGACGCGGCGGATGTAGAAGCCTTTGAGGGAGACCGATCCGTAGCGGATTTGTTCGGAGATGAGGAGGCGGCAAATCACAAAACCGCTGATGAGGAAAAAGATTCTGACCCCCTGAGGGCCCGCATAGGCGAAGAAGTGGCGCAGCGGGGGGAATCGGAGCCCGAGCTGGGGATGCTGGAAGAAGAAGAGGTGATGCAGCAGGACGAGCAGGATGCTCACCGCGCGCCATCCGTCTAACTCGCGGATACGTTCGAGGGGATTATGCGGGGCGGGGGCATGGATCGTCATTCGGCGGCCTGCGCCGAGACAGTATTGCATCGCGGAGCGGAAGTCTCGATTGCACTACCGAGGGATTGCGGGGCGCGTTTGGGGAGCATTCCGAACTCAGGATCGCCCCATTTTCAGGGCACTCATAGTCAGGGGATCGTGTTCAGGTTCAGAAAAATAGTGCAGGAGTGTATAGAACTGACCAGAATCGACGGTGAGAAAGCGGGATAGTGGTTTCATCGGTTCCTCCCCCGAATTCCGTCACGCGAAAGCTGCGAAAACAGGAGCAAATGACGATGTTGGGATAGGGATGCGGAGTCTTTGTTTTAAGCCCAGTAGTCGGGTCCGAATTAAAGCAGAAGACGGTGAAGCCAATCAGGGGTCTTCCTGAGTACGAGCGAGAGGGATTCACTATGGATTCGACCTTCAAACCGAGCGCATCCAACACACAATCGGGAAACGGAACAAGCATTCAGGGCAACGGGAGATCCGCGCCCGTGGAGCGATTCGCCACGGGGATCGCCGGTCTTGACGACATTCTGGGAGGCGGACTCGCCCGCAATCACTTGTATCTGGTCCATGGCGACCCGGGAACCGGAAAGACCACGATCGCGATGCAGTTCCTCATGGAGGGTGCCCGTCTGGGCCAAAAAGGCCTCTATGTCACTCTTTCCGAAACGAGGGCCGAACTGCTGGAGATCGCCGATTCGCACGGCTGGTCGCTCGACGGGCTCGAGATATTTGAGTTGGTTCCAGATGAGGCGCAGCTCAGGCCCGAGGCCCAGTACACCGTCTTCGACCCCTCCGAGATTGAAATGTCCGACACCACCAACGCTGTGATGGCAGAAGTAGAGAGAATGCAGCCTGCCCGCGTGGTGTTCGATTCTCTCTCCGAGCTGCGCCTGTTGGCCCGCGACTCGCTCCGCTACCGCCGGCAGATTCTGGGACTGAAGCAGTACTTTTCCGGACGCAAATGTACTGTCCTGCTGCTGGATGATCGCACCGGGGAAAGCCACGATCAGCAAATCCAGAGCATCGCCCACGGCGTCATCCTGATGGAAAGCGCCGAGCGCGAATACGGCATCAAGCGGCGCCGCCTCGAGGTAAAGAAGCTGCGCGGCGCAAAGTTTCGCGAGGGGTTCCATGACTACTGCATTAAGCGCGGCGGGGTGGAAGTGTACCCGCGCCTGGTTGCCGCCGAGCACCTGGTCGCCTTCCAGCCCACCCAGTTGAAGAGCGGCATCCCGGCGCTCGATACCTTACTGGGTGGAGGCATCGATAGCGGCACCAGCACCCTCCTGCTCGGTCCCGCCGGCTGCGGAAAATCCACCATCGCAGTCCGCTACGCGGTCTCGGCGGTCGAACGCGGAGACACTGCAGCGCTGTTTACCTTCGATGAAACCCTGGCGACTCTCGTGATCCGGGCAAGGGGTCTGGGCATGGATATCGCGAGATACGCCGACTCCGGAAGATTCCTGCTTCGCCAGGTCGACGCCGCGGAGCTCTCCCCCGGCCAGTTTGTCCACGAGATCAGGCAATTAGTCGAAAAGCAGGGCCTCAGGGTGCTGATCATCGATAGCCTGAACGGCTTTCTCAATGCCATGCCCGGCGAGCATTTCCTGGCCATGCAACTACACGAATTACTGGCCTTCCTCAGCCAAAAAGGGGTCACGACGATCATGACCGTTTCCCAGGTTGGCTTCGTGGGAACGAACATCGATACCCCGGTCGATGTGAGCTATCTCGCCGACACGGTCTTGTTATTTCGCTACTTCGAGGCCTCCGGCGAGGTCCGCCAGGCCCTTTCCGTCATTAAGAAACGCAGCGGAGAACACGAACGCACCATCCGGGAACTGGTCATGAGGAACGGCGTCATCTCCGTCGGAGAGGTTCTTATCGAATTCGACGGCGTGCTGACCGGCTCGCCGATCTTTCGCGGCCGCATGGAGAGCCTACAGGCCTCCAGGTCCCAAGCCGGCCCTCAGGCAGCAGCGCCATGACGATCCGCGAAAACGAGCTCCGCGTGCTGGTAATTGCTCCCAGCGGACGCGATGGCGAGCTGATCTGCAATCTTCTTGGCAGCAAAGGGATGGCCTGCGTCCCATCGGCAACTTCGGAAATGGCTCGGATGGAATTGAACGCCGGGGCAGGCGCCATCATTCTGGCGGAGGAGATGCTGACCTTACCCGACATCGCTCTATGGGCGGCGCAAATTTCAGAACAGCCCTCGTGGTCCGATCTTCCTCTCATCCTGCTCACCATGGCTGGCGCTGTCCGCGCGGAGAGCCGGAGGAAGGCATCGGCCCGGGAAGCTCTGGGAAATCAGGTATTGCTGGAACGTCCCGTTCGCCCGGATACCCTGATCAGCACCGTCCAGGCAGCGTTGCGCAGCAGGCTCCGTCAATATCAGTTGAGAGACTTTATCTCCGCGCAGGTTGTGGCCGAAGAAGCACTTCGCAAAGCCGAAAAACTTGCTGTGGTTGCCCGTCTCGCCGCCAGCTTCTCGCACGAAATCAATAATCCGCTCGAATCCGTCACCAACCTGCTCTACCTCATTGGCGTCTCTTCTTCGATCGACGAAACGAGGACCTATGCGGAGACTGCCTCGCGGGAGCTGGCCCGCGTCTCGGAAATGGTCTCGCAGAATCTGAGGATTCACAGGGAGTCCATCAAGCCGGTCGCCGTCGAGATTACCCAGGTTGCAAACTCCGCGCTCAATCTCTATCAGGCCAGGCTAACGGCCGCGGGAATCTCGATCGAACGAGATTTCCGGGAATGTTCCCCGGTGCTGGGCGCGCCCGGAGAACTGCGCCAGCTGATGTTGAACCTGATAGCCAATGCCCTCGACGCCATCGGGAAGGGGGGTACGCTGAAAATCCGCATTGCGGATTCATGCGAGCACAACCATGGATCGCGGCCTGGTGTTCGCGTGACCATTGGCGATACCGGCTCGGGCATTCGGCCTGAGATCCGAAAGATGCTTTTCGAACCCTTTGTCAGCACGAAGGGCAATACGGGGACCGGCCTGGGGTTATGGGTCAGCTCTGAGATCGTCCGCAAACACGGGGGCACGATACGGGTAAAGAGCCGGAGCCATCCCCCGTTCACTGGAACGGTTTTTTCCATTTTTCTGCCCAGCCACCCCAACTGGATTACGGCGCACCACTGCGGAGAAGTGCACGATTACCAGCGCGAGCGCGCGCAGTTCGTTGCCTGACTACGATCCTCTGAAACGATCGCAACATACATTCCGGGCGTCAGGAGCGGTGACTCCGGTGGGCGCCGGTGTGCCTGGCTGGTCCGCCGTGCGTGGACGCGCTGGAAAGCAGCAGCTACTGGCCGTCGCGCATCTTCTCTTTTACGGTTTTAGCTAGTTTTTCGATTTCAGAGGCAGTGTTCACGACAGAGAGGGAGAGCTGATCCTTGCTGCTCTTATCGACGGCATCCTTGAGCTGCTTTGCCAGATCGAGCAGTTGCTGGGCATCGGCAACGATTTGCTTCTGGCGGATCGCGTTACGTTGTTCGGCCATGGATTTGACCATGTGAATCTGATTGGGGTCGGGAGGAGAATTGTCAAAGCCCGGCGCATTGGAGGGGGATGGCGTGCTGGTCTGTGCCGGCGGTGGCGGCGGAGTCTGGGTTCTGTTTTGTGCGCAAGCCGCGGAGGATGAGAAGGACGCGGCAATAAGAGCTATCGCCAACAGGCGGTAGTTTTGAGCGAGGCTGAGGACGTTGATCAAGAGGCGCCTCCTCCGGGCATGATGGATAAGATTTTTGTTGGTGTCGTACCGAGTGGAAGCATTATAAGCCGGTTTTCGGGAGAAAGGATGAAGCGGGTCGAACGGCATTCTGAGGATGACGATGTGGACTTATTTGATATTCGTGGGACGGCGGGAGTTTTTTGAGGGTTTAGGGGACAAATACGTCCTCGATTTACAGGATTTTCTGCATGAGAAGCTGCCGAAGCTGATTTTTGTGGCGCTGTTTTCGTGGGCGCTGATGTGGGTAGTGAAGATGGTGGCGGACCGCATTCTGCGCGCGGCGGACCGGCAATCGAGTGGGGCAGGGCATTACGCGCAGGTGCGGACGCTGACCACGGTGATCCGGGCGACGGGGATCGGGATCATTGTTTTTCTGGCTGTGCTGCAGGTGCTTCCTGTGCTTGGGTTCAATCTTGGGCCGTTGCTGACCAGCGCGGGGGTTGCGGGTGTGGCGATTGGCCTCGCGGCGCAGAACATCGTGAAGGACTGCCTCAACGGGTTCCTGATCCTGATCGATGACCAGTACAACGTGGGAGATGCGGTGACGATCGCGGGAGTGAGCGGCACGGTGGAGGCAATGACGCTGCGCCGGACGCAGGTGCGGGGCGGGGATGGGACGCTGTATATCATTCCCAACTCGCAGATCACGACGGTGGCGAACCTGACGCGGGACTTTTCCGTGGCGACGATCAATGTGTCAGTGGATTTTTCGGCGAATCCGGACGAGGTGATGGCGCTGCTGAAAGAGGTGGCGATGGGCGTGCGGAACGATCCGGCGTATAAGGATGTTTACCTGGAGGATCCGACGCTGCTGGGGGTGGACTCGATCAAGGGATCGCAGGTGATTTATCCGGTGCAGCTGAAGACGAAGGCGAATCAGCAGTGGGGGCCGCTGAGAGAGACGCAGCGGCGGATTCGGCTGGCGCTGGATGAGAAGGGCATGCTGCCTGGGGATCCGAACCGGGTGTACAGCAGGGAACAGAGTGCAGGCAACAGGGAACAGAGTGCAGGCAACAGGGAACAGGGAACAGCACGAGTTACCAAAGGCGGATCCGACGGCGGCGAAATCGACGGAGGTTAATCCTTTCACGGGAGAATGAAGGAACAGGGAACGGAGTGCAGGGAACAGGGACAGGGAACAGGGACAGGGAACAGGGAGCAGGGAACAGGCAATAGGGAAACGAGGGTTATTCATGAAAATCGAATCGCACCGGGATCTGATCGTTTGGCAGCGCTCGATTGAGATGACGGTTGCGGTTTATGAGGTGACTGCGGAGTTTCCGCGGGAAGAAATTTACGGGCTTGCGAGTCAACTGCGCCGGGCCGGAGTATCGGTCGCGAGTAACATCGCGGAGGGATACGGGCGCGGCTCTGCCGGTGAATACAATCAATTTCTCGGTATAGCTCGTGGCTCGAACCTCGAGTTGCAGACACAGCTTGTGATCGCCAAAAGGCTCCGGCTGGGTGATCCAGTGAAGATCGATCAGACCGAAGTTCTCTCGTGCGAAGTGAGCAAGATGCTGGTTTAGCTGATGAAGAAGCTTGGCCACAGCAAGCGACCGCATTAGCTCTTTGGAGCGGGGATTTCGTTGAAGGTGAGGTTCTGGGCGGGGCTGCCGGTTTCCTGGCGCCACTGATCGAAGAGGCGGCCGTAGCTGAGGGTGAGGAGCGCGGAGGGATCGAGGCCGAGCTGGCGGCTGGTTTCGTCGATCCATGCCGAGGGGCCTTCGAGCTCGGCGTAGACGCCGATGGGGGTTTCGTCGAGGACGCAGTGGCCGGTGGCGTCGGAGAATTCGGTGCGCCACTTTTCGTAAATGAAGGCGGGCTCGAAGCCGAGGTGGGCGAAGATTTGCGCCATGGCTTCGCCGTCCTGGACGATGGTTTCTGTTTCTTCGCGCTCCTTATGGGGCGAAGCGGGATCGGTGTTTTGCGGCAGGCATTTGTGGGTGACGATCCAGCGGTCTCCGTATTTGCGGACGCGAAGGATGGCGGTCTGGGAGCGCAGGCGGCGATCCGGTGTGTCGTAGAGGACATTGCGCTCGAAGGTGCGAGGGGTTTCCTCGTGAAAGCCGAGGTCTTTGAGGCGGCGGGTGAGCTCGCCGGGATCGGGTACGCGGAACTTGACTTCGACTTCGATGGGCATGAATGCAGGGTACAGGGTAGAGGGTAGAGGGTAGAGGGCACAGGGTACAGGGATCAGGATGCGCCTCCCGACGGTTAGCATGGGGACGTGGAGACGCTGAGGCTCACGGTTGATGCGCAGGCTCTGGAAGGAAAGGGGTCGCTGGCGGCGATTGCGCGGGCGGCGGAGATTCTGCGCGGCGGCGGGACTGTGGCGTTTCCTACAGAAACGGTCTACGGGCTGGGGGCGAATGCGCTCGATGCCGAAGCGGTGAAGAAGATTTTTGCAGCGAAGGAGAGGCCCTCGTGGGATCCGCTGATCGTGCATATCGGGGATCGAGGGATGCTGGGAACGGTGGCGGCGGAGGTGAGCCAGGATGCGAATCGGTTGATGGAGGCTTTCTGGCCGGGACCATTAACGTTGCTCGTGCCGAAGCATCCGAGGATGCCGGCGATGGTGACGGCGGGTCTGGAGCGCGTGGGGGTGCGGATGCCGGCGCATCCGGTGGCGGGGGCTTTGCTGCTGGCGGCGGAGGTTCCAGTGGCTGCGCCGAGCGCAAACCGGTTTGGGCGGATCAGCCCGACGAGCGCGTGGCATGTGGCGGAGGATTTGGACGGGCGGATCGACGCGATTCTGGATGGCGGAGAGACGACGCACGGGGTGGAGTCGACGGTGGTGGATGTGCGGGGGGATGGGTGCGTGATTTATCGGCCCGGGGCAATCACACTGGAGCAGCTGCGCGCGGTGTGCCGGGGTGGGGTGACATTTCGGTCGGAGATGGAGGAGAGTGAGCTGGCGAAAGCGGCTCCGGCGCCGGGAATGGGCGTTCGGCATTATGCGCCGCGGGCGCGGCTGGTGCTGGTAGAAGGAGTTGGGCCGGGGCTGGATTTGGCGCTCGTCGATGAGGTGAATCGGCTGGAGGCGGCGGGCGAGGTGGTGGGGGTGATGGCTCCAGAGGGTTGCGTGGCGACGTTGATGGAGATGCGAAAGAAGCCGCTGGACATGGGGGTGTCCACGAGGAGCTGCGACATGGTGCAGATCTACCACTGGGGAGCGTGGGAGAAGCCGGAGGAACTGGCGCAGAAGCTGTATGCGGGACTGCGGTCGCTCGATGCGGCGGGGGTGACGGTGATTGTGTGTCCGCTGCCGGAGCCGGTGGGGATTGGGCTGGCGGTGCGGGATCGGCTGAAGAGGGCGGAGAACAGGGAGCAGGGAGTAGGGAATAGGGAATAGGCAATAGGATCGCCCGGCCGGAAACCTCGCTCAGGATGTTTGGTTTTCGCCTGCTTTGTAAAGGTACTTAATGCTGGATTTATAGATGAGGGCGCGAGCGGCTGAGTCTCCGGGGCGTGCATTGCGGAAAGGCGATGACGAGGTACAGCGGACTTTAATCGCGCCGCGGTCGTACCACTCGATGCATCCTTCGATTTTTTCTCCGTCTTCGAGGACGAAGACCATCGGGGTCTGCGCCTGGACCTGCTTTTGAAAGTAGAAGGATTCAGCGTGGGAGCTTTCGTGGGTGGGGACTGCATGGGCGCTTGTTGACTGGACGATGAGCGCGGGTTCGTCGTGGCGCAGGAACCGGCGGTCGCGACGCGAGCTGTCAGGCAGGGTGGGACGGATCAGCTTGCGCGGGCCGATGACATCCAGATCGTGAGTATTGTTGGGTGGCGCGGATGCAGGCACAGGAGCCGGCACCGCAATGGGACCGGCAACCACGGGACCCAGCGCCAAAGCGGCACGCTGGGCTGGGGACTTCGTACTTTGCGGACGCAACGTCCGCACAGCTGAGGCGGGCAACTGGGACATAGGACCCACAATCCTTCACGGACAAGATTGCCTATGGGATGCAGGGAAAGCGGGCTGCGTCGCATGGGCGGGAACACAAATGGGGATGTGTTGGAGGGATCGTACCCTGGATGGGGTGTGGGAATCCACGAAGGCAGGGTACAGGGTGCAGGGTACAGGGTACAGGGTGCAGGGTGCAGGGTACAGAAGAGCGATCAGCGTACAGCGTTCAGCGTTCAGAAAACAGTCTCTGGAGGGCAGGGTCCCGGGGGCATTTCGGTTTCGGCCGGGGAGTGCTCTCTGGTGATCACAAGGGTGATACCGTCAGCTACTGCATGCTGCTTAGTTGGGCGGCGAAGCTGTCAAGGGAGAGGGAGCGGAGGAGGTTGCGGCGCATGCCGGATTCGACCTGGCGAAGGCCGCGGGCGGCGGATTCGATCCAGTCGAAGGTGACGGCGGCGGACATGGCAGCGAGATCGCGCTGGAGATCGATGTTGCGGATGAGGTGTGGGGTTTCGGATTTGAGGAGGAGGAGGTCCTCGAGGATGGAGGAGGCGGCGCGGAGGAGGGCTTCGGTTTTTTCCTGGCCTTCTGCTCCGGCGCGGTAGGTTTCGGTGACTTTGAAGAGGTCTGACGCATCGTTTTGGCCGCTGGCGTTGCGCAGAAGGACGAGGGCGTCGGCGCGGCTGGCGAGGTATGCGGGGAGGTCGAAGTGGAGGGCGCGGCCGATGGCTCCTTCGGAAAGGCGGGCGATGAGGGCGCGTTCGGTGGGCTTGGTATGAGGTCGGCGTTCGGCGAGGAGCTTTTCGATTTGGTCGGTGGGGATGGCGCCGAGGCGGAAGATTCCGGCGCGGGAGCGGATGGTGGGGAGGAGTTCGCCGGTATTTTCTGCGAGCAGGATGATGGTGGCGTGCGGGGGCGGCTCTTCGAGGATCTTGAGGAGGGAGTTCGCGGCCTCTTTCATGAAAGAGGCGCTGGTGAAGATGGAGAAGGCGCGGCGGGCTTCGGCGGGGACGCGGAAAATTTCGCGGGTGAGGACGCGGACCTGACCGATTTTGATGAGGAGCTGTGGCGGATCGGGTGGGATGACGAGGACGTCGGGGTGAGTCTGGATGAGGATGCGGGTATCGCGCTTGTCGGCGTCGCGGAGGTCTTCGCGGGCGGCGATGGCTTCGGTTAGGCGGGCGTCGAGGTCGAGGGCCTGGCCGATGCGCTGACAGTTGGAGCAGTGGCCGCAGAAGTCGGGGAGGTTGCCGGTGACTGGCCCGGGAGCCGGAGGGTTAAGGCAGTTGGCTGCCTGGGCGAGCATGATGGCCAGCGTGTATTTCCCGGAGCCGCGGGGCCCGGCGAGGATGAGCGAGTGCGGGAGGCGACCGGCGGCGATCGATTCGCGGAGGTGGCGGACGGTGGGTTCGTTGCCGAGGAAGTCGCGGAAGGGCACGGAATCAGGGTACAGGTTGCGGGTGACAGGTTACAGGGCGTATGGCGCTATTGGTTGCGGAGGGTGCCGATGGGGTCGATGCGGGATGCCAGCCAGGCGGGAGCGAGACTAGCCAGTGCTGAGACGGCGAGGAGCAGGGTAGCCGCTGCAACGAAAGTGATGGCGTCGAAAGGTTGAACGCTAAAGAGCATGTGAGCGAGGAAGCGGGTGAGCATGAACGAGGAGATCAGGCCGAGAGCCAGGCCGATGGCGGCGAGAGAAAGGCCACGGGCGAGGATCATCCGGAGAACCTCGGAGCGCGATGCGCCGACAGCGATGCGCAGGCCGATTTCGAAAGCGCGCTGGGTAACGGTGTAGGAGAGGACAGCATAGAGGCTGACGGCGGCGAGGAGAAAAGCGACGACAGCGAAGGCCCCGATGAGAACGGCCTGAAAGCGGGGCTGGGCGACGGTTCTGCCGATGAGGGCGGGATAGGGGTTGATGCGGTAGACGGGAAGGTCAGGATCGATGGAGGCGATGACGGATGTGACGGCGTGGGCATAGGCCTCGGGATCGCCGGCGACGCGGAGGACGAAGGATGCCGGTCCCACGGGGTTGGCGCCGTAGGGAAGATAGATTTCCGGGTAATCGGGCTGGGAGAGATCGGTGCGGTGGACGTTTTGGGCGATGCCGACGATGGTGTACCAGGGGCCTGTGTCGGACGGCGCGCCGGGAAGAATGGCCTTGCCGATGGGGTCGCGGGCCGAGAGATAGTTGCGGACGAAGGCTTCGTTCACGAGAGCGACAGGTTTCGAATCGGGTGTGTTGTCGGCGGGGGTGAAACCGCGGCCGCGAAGGAGCTGGATGCCGAGCGTGGAGAGGAAGTTCGGCTCGACATAGCTCATGTGGGCGTCGGGCTCAGAGCCGGCAGGGACGGGTTCGCCCTGGATGCGGAAGTTCAGGGACATATTTCCGCCGCTGAGCGGGAGTGGAAAGCCCGCGGTAGCGGAGTGGACGCCGGGAAGCGATTCAATGCGGGTGAGAATGCGGTCGTACAGATGGGCTTTCTTCTCAGGGGAATAGCGTTGTGGCGACACGCCGAGGCTGAAGGTGAGCAGGTGATCGGGATGAAAGCCGGGATCGACGGAGATGACACGGAGGAAGCTGCGCATGAAAAGGCCGGCGACGATGAGAAGGACGAGACTCAGGGCGGTTTCAGCGACGACGAGCGAGGAATGGAGACGATGGCGGCCGCGTCCGGAGGCGCCGCTTCTGCCGTCGCGCAGGAAGCGGGCGGGATCGACGCGGGAGAGCCTGCGCGCCGGGAGAATGCCGAAGATGAGGCCGGTGAGAAGCGAGGCAGCGACGGCAAACGCGAGCACGCCTCTATCGATGGCGATGTGATCGACGCGGGGCAGGTTGGGAGGAAGGAGGATGGGGGCGAGCGCGAGCAGAGCCCAGGCAAGCAGGACGCCCGCAGCGCCGCCGAGGGCGGAGAGAACGAGCGATTCGGATAGAAGCTGGCGGACGATACGGGTGCGGGTAGCGCCGAGGGCGGAGCGGACGGCCAACTCGGAGCGGCGACCTTCGCCGCGCGCAAGCAACAAGCCAGCCACGTTGGCGCAGGCGATGAGCAGCAGGGCGAGTACGGCTGCCATGAGCACACGCAGCGCGGGACGCGTGTTGCCGACGATGAAGTCGAGTTCTGGTGAGACGACAGCGGCAACGGTTGTGGAGTCGCTTTCGGGGTACCGCGCGGCGAGGCGTGCCTGGATGGCAGTGAGTTCGGCCTGGGCAGAAGGCATGGTGGCGGTGCTGCGAAGGCGTCCGATGACGGAGAGCTGGCTCCAGCCGCGCTGTTCGGTGGAGGGATGGCCGCCATTGCCAACCGCGTCAAAGGCCGGGGTCACCCACGCAGCCGGTGCGAGAGGCTCGAGTGGGAAGGCGAAGTCGGCGGGCATGACGCTGATGACGGTGTAGTCGCGGCCGTCAAAATTGCAGTGGGCGCCGATGACGGCGGGATCGCCGTGAAATTGCGATTGCCAGGCGGCATGGCTGAGGACGATGACATTCGGGCCGCTGAGTTCTTCAGACGGTGCGAAGGTGCGGCCCAGGGCGGGTGGGATGCCGAGGACGTGAAAGAAATTGGCGGAGACGATGGCGATGCGGAGCTGTGCGGCTGCAGAAGAGCCGTTGAGCATTGTTGCCGAGTCCAGATGGAAGGCGGCGAGGGAATCGAAGGAGCGGCTTTGAGCGCGCCAGTCGAAAAAGTCCGGCCAGGAGATGTCGTCTTCACGGGCGGCTTTGAGATCCCGGCTGCCGGGAGGGAGAACGAGAGGGGCTGCGTGGACGAGGCGCGCAGGATCTGGAAATGGCAACGGACGAAGGAGGATCGAGTTGACGAGGCTGAAGATGGCTGTGGACGCTCCGATGCCGATGGCCAGGGTGGCGACCGCGGCGATGGCGAAGCCGGGATTTGTACGAAGCTGGCGAAGGGTGAATCGGGCGGGGATGTGCATCGTCGATAGCTTATCGAGCAATTCCAGGGCCAGTTAAGGGTGAGGTTAAGGTTCGTGATCGAGTCTCTTAGGGAAATGGGAGACTGGCGGGCTGTCCGGTTTCGGAGGGCTGGCGTTCAAAAATGGACGGCAGGGTGCAGGTTAAAGGGTGCAGGGTGCAGGGTGCAGGGTGCAGGGTGCAGAGAAGCGTTCAGCGTTCGGCGTTCGGGAATGCAGATGTGGGCCGACCACAGAGGATCCGCCAGAGTTCGATCACCTTTGGACCGAAATGGCACGTGACTGCTTCAGAAGACTCACAATTCTCTCGCAGAGAATCGAGACCGTCGGGCACCAGGTCTCTAACATCGTTATCTCTTCCAGGAGTGGTCTCTCCAACAACGCGCCAAATACTGTCGTTTCGACCGACGATCCGGAGTTGGCCCTTTGGCAAACGAAGCGGACGATATCGGAAAGGAAGGAATAGGGAGTTGGTTCTTTCCAATCCTCATCGTCTGCTTCGACACCGGGAATCGATTTTGCCAGTATCGGGAAGACGTCAGAGTATCGGATGCCCATCAACATGCCTCCCTCTGATTACGTGACGGAGTTGGTGCGGATTACTTCTTTGTAGAAGTCGTAAGACAGCTTGGGAGTGCGCTTCTGGGTTTCGAAATCGACATACGTGATGCCGAAACGCTTCGAGAAACCTGAGGCCCACTCGTAGTTGTCGAGCAGGCTCCAGAGGAAGTAGCCGTGGATGGGGACGCCTTCCGCTACGCCGCGCTGCATCTGGGAGAGGTAGTTGCGGAGATACATGACTCGATCGCTGTCGAGGACACGGCCGTCGGGACGGAGAATATCGTCGGAGGAGCAGCCGTTTTCAGTGATGTAAATGGTCTTCACGCCCCAGACCTGGGAGACGAGCTTTGGCGTCCAGTAAAGGGCTTGGGGGTTCATGAAGAGCCAGTCGGAGGCCATGTGCGGATAGGTGGAGGGGCGCGGAACCATCATGAAGCCGTCTGTGTCTGAGGGGACGGCTTCCTGGGTGGTGTAGATGTTGATGCCGAGGAAGTCGAGGGGTGTGGAGATGATCTTGAGTTCCTCGGGCGTGAAGTGGGGGGCGTCGGCGCCGAGGTTGCGGAGGTAGCGATCGGTGTAACGGCCTTCGAGAACGACGGTGATGTATTGCGCGTTGATTTCGCGGAGGGCGAGTTCGGCAGCGCGGATGTGGGCTTCGTCCTCGATGGCGGGCACGGCTCCGGAGATGTCTTCAGCGAGGCCGACCTGCACCGGGCGAGTGGCGGCGGCGCGGATGGACTGGACGGCGAGTCCGTGAGCAAGGACGGCGTTGTGGCGGGTCTGCGCGACGTCGCGGCGGGAGAGGCGAAGGCCAGGCGCGAATTCGCCGGATTCGTAGCCGAGGTCGATGTAGGAGCCGAACTCGTTGATGGTCATCCAGTGGGTGATGCGGTCAGAGAGCTGGCTGACGGTGTAGTGGGCGTAGTCGGCGAAGGCGTGGCTGGTGGCGACGTTGGTCCAGCCACCTTTGTCCTGGAGAGCCTGCGGAAGATCCCAGTGGAAGAGGGTACAGAAGGGCTCGATGCCGGCCTCACGAAGAGCATCCGCCAGGCGCTTGTAGAAGTCGAGGCCTTTGGGGTTCGGCGTACCCGTGCCTTCAGGGAAGACGCGCGGCCACGCGATGGAGAAGCGGAAGCCTTTGACGCCGAGGCGCTGCATCAGGGCGATGTCTTCTTTGTAGCGGTGGTAGAAATCGTCGGCGACGTCGGCGGTTTGGCCCTGAAAGGTTTTGCCGGGAGTGTGGGAGAAGGTGTCCCAGATGGAGGGGCCGCGTCCGTCTTCGTGGACAGCGCCTTCGACCTGGTAGCTGGCAGTCGCGGTGCCCCAGATGAAGTCCTGCGGGAAGCGGTGGGCGGTGGGGGCTGTGATGGCGGGAAGAGATTGGGCGGCGGCCTTTGTGAGAGGAGACAGGGCAGGTGCGGCGGCGAGGGTGGCGGCAGATTTCAGAAAGGTGCGACGTTGCATAGTGGCCTCTTTTGTCGGCATCCAGCGTATCAGCGCAAACGTTTAATTCGGGGGATTTTTTTCGAGGTGATGGTTTTAGGGTCACAGTTCGAGGGGGCTTGATATTTCTCTGGAATGCGACAGCGCAGTTCATGGGAGGGACTTGCAAAAGCCGCGCGAGGCAGATGCTTTTTGCCATAGGGGACACAGACGGAGGCGGGCCGGCTCAGGGGTTTGAGCTTTCGAATTGGGGCGCGGGCGTGGATACTGGCAGGAAACCTCTTTGGGGGGTGGAGTCTGAACGCTTCGGCGACTGCTGCTGTTCTGGGTGAAGTTGGATTGCCTGCGCCGGTGCGCGAGCTGGCAGCGCGGCCGTGGGATGTGATTGTGGTGGGGGCTGGGCACAATGGGCTGGCTTGCGCGGCGTATCTGGCGCGGGCGGGGAAGCGTGTGCTGGTGCTCGAAAGCCGGGCGCGGGTGGGCGGTGCGTGCACGATCGAGGAGCCGTTTCCGGAGACGCATCCTGGGGTGCGGATGTCGCCGTGTGCGTATCTGGCGGGGTTGCTGCACCCGCTGGTGGTGGAGGAACTGGGACTGGCGGCGCGGGGGTTTCACTGGACGCCGGCAGTGAATGGGCTGTTTGTGCCGTTTCTCGATGGGACGAGCGTTCAGCTTTGGGATGACGATGCGCGGTGCGAGGCGGAGATTCGGCGATTTGCGCCCGGCGATGTGGAGGGTTGGAAGGCGATGAACGCGACGCTGGGGCGGCTGCGGGAGAAGCTGCGTCCGGCGGGGCAAGATGGGAAGGGCTGGGGAGATTGCTGGATCGGGGATGCGCCGTGGGAGGGGGAGATTGAGGAGCGGCTGAGCGGAGATGAGGAGGCGCGAAAGCTCCTTTACGAGTGGTCGATGGCGGATTTTGTGGAGCGTTATTTGTGCGATGAACGGTTACAAATCGCTTATCTGGGGCAGGGCGTGATCGGGACGAATGCGAGTCCGTTCGATGCGGGGACAGCTTCGATCCGGTTTCATCATGCGTCGGGGCGGCTGAGTGGGATGCCGGGGATGTGGGGATACGTGCGGGGCGGGATGGGGATGGTGTCGTTTTACTTCTGCGATGCGGCGCGCGAGGCGGGGGCGGTGGTGGCTACGGGGGTTGCGGTTGCGGAGATCTCGCCTGGGGAGGGTGTGAGGCTTGAAGGTGGGGAGCGGATTGCGGCGCCTTTGGTGGTTTCGAATGCCGATCCGCGCGTGACGCTGCGGCTGCTGGGCGGGGCTGTGGATGCGGCGTGGAAGGCGCAGGTGGAGTCGGTTCCGATTGAAGGCTGCACGGTGAAGCTGAATGTGCTGCTGCGGGAGCTGCCGAATTTTGTAACAAGACCCGGTACAAATGAGCCGCATCATTATGGGCAGATCAATGCACCGCTGACAAAGGCGGAGTGGAAGGCTGGGTTTGCTGCGGCAAGGCGCGGCGAGCTACCGGAGTATCTGTGGTGCGAGCTCTATTTCCAGAGTGTGCACGATCGCAGTGTTGTGCCGGAGGGATTGCACACGATGAGTGT
This sequence comes from uncultured Acidobacteriaceae bacterium, assembly GCA_963831055.1. Taxonomy (GTDB): domain Bacteria; phylum Acidobacteriota; class Terriglobia; order Terriglobales; family Acidobacteriaceae; genus Palsa-343. Next base: position 60,387 of record CAWHOU010000047.1, read on the forward strand.
GTTTGCGCAGTATGTTCCTTACAGATTTGCGGAAGGCGCGGACTCGCCCAATACGTGGGATTCGCGGCGCGAAGAGGTGCGGCGGCTGGCGCTCGGGTCGCTGGGGCGGTTCTGTTCCAACGTTGACCACGCTGTGATCGATGCGCAGGTGCTGGGGCCTCCGGACATTGAGGAAAAGGTGGGGTTGACGGGTGGGCACATTTTTCAGGGGGAATGTTTGCCGCCTTATATGTGGTCGCGGAGGCTGACGGCGCGGACTCCGATGGAGGGCGTGTATTTGTGTGGGGCCTGCACGCATCCTGGGGGAAGCGTGATTGGGATCAATGGGCGGAATGCGGCGATGGCGGTGCTGAAGGACGCGGGTCGGGGCGCATGAGCGAGGCAGCGGTCAAGCCGGTTGCCGAATCCGGAGCGCAGCCGCGGCTGAAACGGGCGCTTGGGATGCGCGACCTGACGCTTTTCTACATTGTGACGGGACTGAGCGTGCGCTGGGTGGCGACGGCGGCAGCGGCGGGGCCGGGTTCGCTGGTGGTGTGGGTACTTGCGTTGGGGGGATTCTTTCTGCCGCTGGCGGCGAGCGTAATGGAGCTGTCGTCGCGCTATCCGCAGGAGGGCGGGTTATATGTGTGGACGCGGGAGGCGTTCGGGGATTTCTCGGGATTTTTGAGCGCGTGGATGTACTGGATGTCGAATCTCCCGTATTTTCCATCGGTGCTTTACTTCGGAGCGGGATCGCTGCTGTTTGCGGCGGGGGCGCGCGGGCATGGGTTCGCGGCGAGTCCGGCTTACTTCATGACGTTTGCGGTGGTGTGGCTGGCGATCATCACAGTCGTAAACATTGTGGGGCTGGACGCGGGGAAGTGGCTGAACAACGTGTGCTCGACGGGCGGGTGGCTGCCGATTCTGATTCTGGTTGCGCTGGCGGCGGTTTCGGCGAAGCGGTTTGGTGTAGCGACGCACTTTTCGGCGGCGGCGATGATGCCGCACCTCTCGCTGAAGAATGCGATTTTCTGGTCGACGATCTTTTTCGCGTTTGGCGGGTGCGAGACGGGATCGTTTATGGGCGAGGAGATCGAGAACCCGCGGCGGACGATTCCGCGGGCGCTGCTGGTGGGCGGGAGCGTGCTGGCGCTGGGGTACGTGGCGGGGACGGTGGCGCTGCTGGTGGCGCTGCCGCCGGGGGAGGTGTCGGGCGTGGACGGGTTCATACATGGAGTGGAGATTTTGTGCGGGCGGTTCGGGGCGTCGTGGCTGGTGGTGGCGATGGCGGTGTTGCTGGCGGTGAATGCGGTGGGGGGAGCGGCGTCGTTTCTGTCGTCGACTTCGCGGCTGCCATTTGTAGCAGGCATTGATCTTTATTTGCCGCCGGTGTTTGGGAGGATTCATCCCCGGTTTCGAACGCCATGGGTGGCGATCGGGGTTTACGGGCTGGCGGGGATGCTGGTGGCGGCGCTGGGGCAGGCGGGGACGACAGTACGGGGTGCATACGACGTGCTGGTGAGCATGGGAATCATTACCTACTTCATTCCGTATCTATTTTTGTTTGCGGCGATGGCGGTGTTGCAGAGGCGGCCCGCGGGGCCGGAGGTGCAGCGAGTGCCGGGTGGGAAGCGGGTCGCATTGGGACTGGCGACACTGGGTTTTGTGAGCACGGCGTTGACGATTGTGCTTTCAGTGATACCGGGCGATGAGGAGCCGAACAAACCGCTGGCGGTGGCGAAGGTGCTGGTGTCAACGGTGGTGCTGGTGGGGGCAGGGGTGGTGGTGTTTTGGATTGCGCAGGGGAAGAGGCGCAAGCTGCTGCTCGAAGGCAGTGAGTGATCAGCCCGCTGTTTTCTGTTTTTCGCTTTCGATGCGGGCGTGGAGGAGTTTCTTGGCGCGCTCGAGTTCTTGTTTGCGGGAGGCGGTGAGGCCTTTGCCGGCTCGATTGATGAAGTAGGTGAGCATGCGCATGCCCGAGGCCGGACCCTTCGGCGAGACCTTCTTCGAGGCGAGCGAGCGGGCGATGACTGGCGCGCTTTTGGTGAAGAGGTCTTTGGGTGGATGGGTGGAGTCGGTGGTGACGGTTTTTACCCATCGTTTCTTGGCGGGATTTTTTGCGGATGCGGATTGTTTCGTGGTGGGCATGAGGGGATGCTAAGAGGTTAGAGATTAGAGTTTAGGGCTTTTCTTCAGTGCTTTTTGAAGTACTGGACTTCGCGTTCGTGCTGTTTGGCTTTCTCCAGCGAGTTAAAGGTTCCCAGGTTGCGCCGTTTGCCGATGGAGGCGTCCTTTTTGCGGGAGTAGAGGCGGAATTCTCCGGATTTGAGTTTGCGAATCATGTAAGGAAAGATGCCGAGAGCAGAGGAGGCGGTTGTCGGTTGCCGGTAGCCGGGGGTGAGTCCACAGTCCTTAGTCCCCAGTCCTTAGTCCCCAGTTCCCAGTTCCCTGCTCCCTGTTCCCTGAAGTCAGTTGACTGCACCGATTGCGACTTAGACGCCGAGGATTTGGCCTTCTTCGTCGACGTCGATTTCTTCGGCGCGGGAGACTTTCGGGAGGCCGGGCATGAGCATCATGTTGCCGGCGATGGGCACGAGGAAGCCCGCGCCGGCGGAGAGTGCGACATCGTTGATGTTCAGAGTCCAGCCGGTGGGTGCGCCGAGCTTTTTCGGGTCGTCCGAAAACGAGTATTGAGTTTTGGCGACGCAGATGGGGAGGCCGTCGTAGCCCCAGTCGACGAATTGCCGGAATTTGTGGCGGGCTGTGTCGCTGAGGGTGACGGCGCCGGCTCCGTAGATATTGGTGGCGACTTTCTCCAGTTTTTCTTCGTAGGAATCGGAGAGAGCATAGATGGGGTGCGCGGCTGGGTTGGGATTGCGGTCGATGATGTCGATGACGGCTCTGGCCACCTCTTCTGAGCCTTCGCCGCCTTTTGTGAAGGGCTCGGTGAGAGCGGCGGAGACGCCGAGTTGAGCGCAGAATGCCCGGAGGCGGTCGAGGTCCTGCTGGGTGTCGTTGGGAAAGCAGTTGATGGCGACGACGGCGGGAAGGCCGAAGCGCTGGAGGTTTTGGGCATGGCGGGCGAGATTGGGAAAGCCTCGCTCCAAATCGCCCCGTTCGCCGGTGCGACTTTCGTCGCGGCCCTGATTGCGCAGACTCTGCACGGTGGTGACGAGCACGGCGGCGGAAGGTCTGATGCCGGAAACCTGCATGACAATATCGAGGTACTTCTCCGCGCCGAGGTCGGCGGCAAAGCCGGCTTCGTTGACGACGTAATCGGCGAGGCGGAGCCCCATTTGCTGGGAGATAACGCTGCTGGTGCCGTGTGCGATGTTGCCGAAGGGGCCGGTGTGGACGAGGGCGGGCGTGCCTTCGGTGGTCTGAACGAGATTGGGCAGCAGGGCGTCGGTGAGCAGAGCCATCATGGCCCCGGTGGCCCGCAGGTCGCCGGCTCGGACGGGTTTTCCGTTGCGATTCGCGCCGATGACGATGGCATCGAGGCGGCGGCGCAGATCGGCGCGGTCCTTGGCGAGGGCCAGAATGGCCATGATCTCGGAGGCGGCGGTGATGACGAAACCGGTGCGGCGATTGGCGCCGTCGCGTTTGCCGTCGACGTCAACGCGGATGGAGCGCAGGGCGCGGTCGTTCATGTCGAGGGCGCGAGGCCACGAGATGTTTTCGGGATCGAGATGGAGATCGTTGCCGTGGAAGAGGTGCGTATCGATGAGGGCGGCGAGCAGGTTGTGGGCCGAAGTGATGGCATGGATGTCGCCGGTGAAGTGGAGATTGATTTTCTGGCTGGGCTCGATCTGCGATCGGCCCCCGCCGGCGGCGCCGCCTTTCATGCCGAAGACGGGGCCGAGGGAGGGCTCACGGGAGGTGATGATGGCATTTTTGCCGAGGCGCTCCAGCCCCTGCACGAGGCCGATAGAAGTGACGGTCTTGCCTTCGCCGGAGGCGGTGGGAGTGGTGGCGGTGACGAGGATGAGCTTGCCGCGGGGCGGCCGGGCGGGGTCGTGGAGGAGGTCGAGGTGGAGCTTGGCGTACCAGGGGCCGAGCTGGTCATAGTCGGTTTCGCGGAGACCGAGCTTATGCGCGATGGCGGTGATGGGGAGCAGGGGGCGGCTGGAGGGTTCCGATGTGTGAGTCACTCGCTATTTTCGCAGAGAGCGAGAAGGGGCGCGAGGCTGAAACCTTGGTAACGCACGGAGGTCATAGTACTGAAGGAACGTTGGACTTCCAAGGTGACAGGGATTGTACCCGTTCGAGTGATTGTTCCGGGGGCGTGAAGTGGAACAGACTTGCGCATGGCATTCCAGGAAGGTGAAAAAGTTCGCGTGAAGCGTGGGGAGTTGATCGGGATCGTGTCCAGAAAGCTTGCTCACCTTAAGGACATGTACGTGATTGAGTTGGATGGGAATCGCAAACCGGCGAAGAAGCTGGCGCATGAGTCGGAGCTTGAGCCGGTGAAGATCGAAGAGCGGCGAAGCGCTTAACAGGGTGCAGGTTACAGGGTACAGGTTACGGGTTGCAGGTTACGGTGGGCTCAGGGCTCGGAGAACGGAGGCTCCCGTAAACCCTGCGCTGGTCTAACCTACAAGACGTAAGCTCGCAGCATCCACCACACAAGAAAAAGCGCGACGACGGCGAGAATGACATGGCCTATCCATTGGCCTGGCGTTTCCGGGCGTCCGAGTTTGAACATCCGGCGATCTTAGCAGACAGGTTCAGGGCGGGGACTCAGGGCACAGGGCTCAGGCACAGGACTCAGGCACGGGGCTCAGGGCACAGGGCAGAGTGGACGGGCACGGCGCGACAGAATCGACTTTGCAGCCGGCCAGCGCCGCGGGGCAATGTTGATGGTGGGCGCAGCAGGATTCGAACCTACGACTTCCACCGTGTGAAGGTGGCACTCTACCGCTGAGTTATGCGCCCGTTTGTCGGCCCAGGTAGCCGGCGGGACAGGTCCCAGATTAGCACGAGGGGGCTGGGAATTGGGAGCGGGGAGCTGGATACCGAGCGCTGGGAAGGCGTGGGCACGCTTCACAGCTAAACGGAACGCAGCTTTGGCGGGGTAGCTGCTGGTACAGCTCGCCGCCAGTCGAGGCCGTCACGGTCCCGCAGCGCTCACCTTTCGCGTTGGCAGCCGTGACGGCAACTGGCAAAACCCGGTTCCGGGGCGTTGGGGAGAACGCCTCGGAGGCGGGTCTTTTTGTTGCACGCCAATGCCCAGGCGGCACCCGCCGGAGTTGCCGCGACTTAGCATTTCGCTTAACCTGCTCGCAAAAGGGGGTAATAAACTGTGACCGATAAGAAGAAAGATTTTGGAAACGGCAGATGCTGTGTCTTCCAACCCTTCGACGACGGCGGTGTATTCGACAAGCGATTCGATGATGTGCTGGCACCCGCCATTGAATCGGCGGATCTGGAGCCGTATCGCGTAGATCGTGACGCCGGATCAGTTATCCCGGTGGATACGCTCCATAAAGAGATTCGGGCCGCTACTGTATGCATAGCGGACATCACCACGCGAAATCCGAATGTGATGTACGAATTGGGGTACGCGATAGCAGCCGGTAAAGACGCCGTTATCATATCGGGTCCACATACTGAGAGATACCCATTTGACATTCAGCACCGGGGAATACTTTCCTATTCGGTCGGCTCAATAAGCGATTTCACGGAACTGGGAAAGAAGCTAGCCGAAAAACTAAATGCGGTGCTTCAAAAGCAGGAATCGACAACCGAAATACTAGAAGCGTCGCCCGTAAAGGAAAGCGCCGGACTTCAGCAACACGAATACACAGCCCTTGCGTTATTGTTGGCGAACAGCGACTCCACGGAAGACGCGGTTAGTGCCAGCCTGTTGAAGCAAGAAATGCGTAAGGCTCTTTACTCAGACGTTGCTACGCGCCTCGCGATTTCTCGCCTGACAAAATGCGGATATGTGAAGCCCCGATGGGACGGTGACCTCAACGATAAGTGGATTGTCTATAGCATCACTGAAGCGGGGGAAGAATGGTTAATGGCAAATCAGGGAAAACTAGAACTCCGGTCTGGACGCGCACGCGAGGTAATTAGCGCGACTGAGATCACCGACGAAGACATCCCTTTTTGAAGCGAAGCTGTATGGCCCAAATCATCTCCGGCGAGCTGTGCGAATCCAACTCGGTTCGTTTTGTCTCTTCAGTTCCAAGTCTGGGCCACCTATAAACTCAAACCAAAACGCATCGAAGAATCTGCCGTCATAGCCATAGATGAGCTTCGCTTCAACGTCATACTCCTTGTGTTCTAGCGCGAACATTGGAGCCGGGCGAGGTAATACAGTCCCGTCATCAAGGCGAATACGCTTGTTTCCGATTGCGAAAGGTTTGCCGCCATCGCCAATGGCCGCGATGCAGACCTCAACGGTCTCGCCAACGGAAATCGAAACGCGCTGGTCTGATTCAAAATACCAGCATCCCGAGTCGATCACTTGCGGCGGTTCCAAGACATTGCCACGATGGTAGAAGCTGATGCGAACAAGGACATCATCAGCTTCGGTTGGCTGCGCGGTCACGGGGTCGTTATGGAACACCGCGAAGAATCCCGTGACGCGGTACGGCCCATCTGTCGCCTCCTCTAGGCAATCACCGAAATCCGATTCAGCCAGTTTCAAGTAGTGGTCCCTCGGTGGTTCGGAGCGCAGATTCGGCCTGATGGCTTGCTCGGCCTTAACGGCACTGTGGAGGCTTGTTTCGTTGCCCGAGCCGGGCGCTGGCGGGTAGTTGTGAATTTGAAAACTCGGGCTGACATTCACGGCGTTGACTGGGTTAGCTTGCTGCTGGATGACCGGGTTAGCCTGTTGCTGCACTGGCCGAGTCAACTTTTCCTGGTTCCTCTCGTTTCTCCACTCGCCCCATGCTCCCGCGAAGACTAGGACACCCACAGCCATCGTGATGAGAATCGCGGTTGACGTAAACAGGTGCTGGGTCCACGGGAGAGTTTTTTCGATCAGCTCGGCGTAGTGAATCGCCCGGAGAATCCAGTCGGCAATTGCCGCCACAAAGATCACTGCTCCGAGGATCATGCCGGTTCGGCGCTGCACGAAGGCCCCTCGTTCTGTGCTCGGGCATGTAAGCATCCCGGCACTGTCAGGGTACTCGGAATCTTCGCGGATGGGCTGCGCTTTTTGGGTGTTGCCGAGTGCAATCCCGCGTGGGAACGGTGGGAACGAATCGCTGCGCGTGGGAACGATGGGAACGGAGGCCAATTCCGCCTGCTCTAAGTCGTTTCTTTCCGTCCCCGAGATGCCCGAATGTTCCAGTTAACTCTATGATTCAATTGGTCTTGGCAGAGTGTGAAGGTGGCACTCTACCGCTGAGTTATGCGCCCGTTTGTCGGCCCAGGTAGCCGGCGGGACAGGTCCCAGATTAGCACGAGGGGGCTGGGAATTGGGAGCGGGGAGCTGGATACCGAGCGCTGGGAAGGCGTGGGTTGTGAACGTGAGCCGGAGGCCCGCAATAAGGGGCGCGATCAGGAAGGCTGGAAACGGAGGAGCGGTCCGCAGTCGCGGCGGGCGCGGACCTGCATCCGTGGTGATTGCAAGGCATTCATGTTTAGAATGATGCAGGCAAATATGGCCCTTCGCACTCCGTCGCCGTTGCCGGACGACCCTCACGATCCGCTGGACCAACCCCTGGAAGATGGGGAGGAGGTTCTGGGTCCGGTTCCTGAAGTAACCGAGGGCTGGGAAGAGGATGAGGGGGAAGGTCCCCTGCCCGTTACTGAGTTGCCGGAGGGGTGGGAGGAAGAGCCGGAGTACGAAGATTCAGCGCAACTTCCGGGGCGACTATCGGCGCAACATTCAGAGGAAGATTCCCCGCAACCTGGCGACCCGGATGGGGTTAGCAGGGATATGGCAAGCGTTGCTCTAGACCGGGGAATGCTGCAGGGCCGGACTCCAGCGGGGTCTGCCGGGAGTTTGGCCGGGAGTTTAGCCGGACCGGCAGACTGGCGGATGATGACCGACGCGGAGATTATGCTCCGGGTGCGGGAAGGCGATGACACCGGGTTCAACTTCCTGATCGAGAAGTACCGGAAGGCGATCGTCAACTTCATGTACCGCATGGTGCATAATCAGGCGGTGGCGGAAGAGCTGGCGCAGGAGGTTTTCCTGCGGGTTTACCGGTCGCGGCAGACGTATCGGGCCGAGGCGAAGTTTACGACGTGGCTTTACCGGATTGCGACGAACCTGGGCGTGAACCACGCGCGGGATACGAAGCACGAGCGGGCGGCGCAGACGATTTATCTGGATCAGCCCGATCCGGAGACGGGCACGACGCCGGATGTGGCGGATATGCATCCGGGCGCCGAAGAGGAGATGGTGAAGGACGAGCGGATGAAGGCGATCCGCAAGCACGTGATGGCGTTGCCGGAGCGGCAGCGTACAGCGGTGCTGATGCACAAGTACCAGGGACTGGATTACAAAGAAATTGGCGCGGTGCTGCGGTTGAGCGAATCGGCGACGAAGTCGCTGCTGTTCCGGGCGTATCAGACGTTAAGGGAACGGCTGAAGGAATTCGTGGAGCAGGATTAGCGGGAAATTGAGGGATTGATTTATGAACTGCCAAAAAGTAAAGACGAGCCTGCCGGACCTGCTTCTTGCTCCGAAGTCGGTAGCGGCGGAGGTGCGGGCGCATGTGGAGACCTGTGTAGAGTGTGGGAAAGAACTAAAGGCTCTGGAAGCGACGATGGCGTTGATGGATACGTGGTCTGCTCCGGAGGTAACCCCGTACTTCGATACGCGGATGGCGGTCCTGTTGCGGGAAGAGCAGCAGGCCGCGCCGGCCGGATGGCTGGAGAGGATGCGGGAACGTTTCCTGTTCGGCAGCCACATGAATATGCGGCCGCTGGCTGCGGCAGCGTTGGCGCTGATTGTTGCGGTGGGTGGCGGGACCTATGCGGGCTTTGGGGGGTTCTCGCAGAAGCCGGTTCCGGTGCAGGCGGCATCGCCGGTGATTAAGGATTTGCAGTCTCTGGATGAGAATGCGCAGGTGTTCCAGCAGCTGAACTCGATGGATCAGCAGGATACCGGCGATAACGGCGGTGGGATTTAGAGGCAGGGAGTAGGAGTAGGTAATAGGTAATAGGAAAGAAGGGCAAGGCTGTGGTGATAGCAGAAGAAAAGCCGGCCCGAATTGGCTTGCAGCCTGGTTTTGCGATCTGCCATGGGGAAGTAAGGTTATGATCCCGGGAACTCGGAACAAAACGCAGGGCGGGTGGACGCCCGGACGCGGGATTGTGTCCGGATGGGCGTTTGCGACCGGTCTGGTAGTGGCAGTTCTGGGTCTGCTGATTCTTGGCGGGCCATCATCGTTTGCGGCAGGGGATGCGGGACCCAACCGGTGGGGCGGACAGCGGAGCCAGGGGGCGCGACCAGCTCCAGCGAGGCCCGCTCCCATGCGGCCGGAGGCGGCACGACCAGCGGCTCGCCCGAATCAGAAGGGAAGTGGCGGGGGCCAGCCGGTCGGGATGCCCGCAATCATGCGGCCGGGAGTTAGCGGGAACCCCGCGGTGATGCGGCCAGGAGTGAACGGGGGCGTGAATGCGGCGCAGCGGCCGGGGCAGCAGCACTTGCCTGAATGGCTGAACCAGCACCAAAATATGTCGGCGCAGCAGCAGGAAGAAGAGCTGCGCCGGGAGCCGGGGTTCAATCGTCTGTCGCCGGATCAACAACAGCGGGTGTTGAATCGGCTGCGGACGCTGGACGCGAGGCCGCCGGAGCAACGGCAGCGAATTCTCGGGCGCAATGAAATGTTCGAGGGGCTGTCACCGCAAGCAAAGCAGGATGTCCGTGTCTCGGCACAGTCGCTGAATGCCATGGCGCCGGATCGGCAGCGGATGGTGCGGCGCGCATTTAACGACCTGCGGCAGATTCCGCCGGACCAGCGGGGGCAGATTCTGAATTCGGCGCGGTTCTCACAGTCCTTCAGCCCAGAGGAACGGCATGTGCTGGGGAGTTTGTTATCGATTGAGCCTTACGAGCCGCGGTAGAAGAACCGGGATTAGGAAAGCGATGGGCGCTCCAGCTGGGGCGCCCATTGCTCTTATACCCGATAGCGTACGGTTTGGTTACTTTGCGCGGCATGCTTGCGGGCGGGAAGAGGACGTATTCCTGCCATGACTAAAGTGATCGCAGCGGTCGCTTACTCGGAGCATGAAGGCCGGCGTCCCTTCTAAGGTAGGCAACGAGTTCCATGGATCACGAACGGGCGACCGCAGTCGCACGGCGAATCTCTGAAGGGCATGCTTACGAGAAGCACGTCGTCGAAGGTTATGATTTCCCGGAAATCAAGAGCCGGGAGGAGTTGGCCGCAGTGATATTGAAGTACTAACGGATCCCGCTTCTTTGAAGAGAGGGCTGCGGGATGGGAGAGAAGCTTTCTGGAATGAGCGCCATCGAGTGCTTGTCATTCTGGATCTGCTGAGCGAGGATTGCGGAACCGCTCTTCGACCGACTACGGGCAGGACCTATTTTCGAGGACTAAGATAGGAATCAGCATGGAGATCGAGGCGCAACAATCTGACAGGCTGAATCTGCGGCTCGCGGATGACGAGATTGACCACTGGAACAACGCCCTGAATGAGGTATGCAACGGATTCGAGGTTGCAAACTTTCATGCGGCCATTGGAATCTCCAAACAATCGGCGACGGCTCTGCTCGAGAGAATGCGTTCTATTGCACCTGGGCAACCGGAAGTGTTCCTGCTGGATGAAGTGCTTGCCGTTCGCAATGCTCTGACCATGGTCCTGGCGGAACTGGATCCACGGGAATTTCATCCGCGCATGGGATTCACCGTCGAGGAATCGAAGCAAATGCGAAATGCGCTGGACTCTTTGGCAGGGCAGATCCGTTTTGTGAAGACCGCCTAAAAAGGGGCGCACTCCCCTACTTGCGGAAGAAGTTTCTTGCGAGGAACAGGACGTTGGCGGGTCGTTCGGCGAGCCGGCGCATGAAGTAGGGGTACCACTCTTCGCCGAACGGCACGTAAACGCGGACTTTATAGCCTTCCTTCAGGAGCGAACGCTGCAGGTCGCGGCGGACCCCATAGAGCATCTGGAATTCGAAAGTCGCTGGGTCGATGCGCTGGGCGCGGGCGAAGTCCTTTGTAGCAGCGATCATGGCGGGGTCGTGGGTAGCGATGCCGTGGAAGACGCCACTTTTCAACAGGGTTTGGGTAAGAGCCACGAAGTTGCGATCGACGTCTTTTTTATCGGGGAAGGCTAAATCGGGAGGTTCCTGATAGGCGCCTTTGCAGAGGCGGATACGGATGCCATCGCCGAGGAGGGTCGCGACATCTGCGGCGCTGCGCCGCAGATAGGCCTGAATGACGATGCCGACATGGCCGCGGTTGGCGGGTTTGGAATGGAGAGCGCGGACCATGTCGATCGTGGCCTGGGTGTAGGCGGAACCTTCCATGTCGACGCGAACGAAGGAATTGGCCTGAACGGCGTGATCGACAAGGCCGGATACGGTCTCGAGGGCCAGGTCAGGGCTCAGGTCCATGCCCATCTGAGTGAGTTTAAGGCTGACGTTGGCGTTGAGCCTGGACTGGGCAAGAGAATCGAGGATCCAGTGATAACGCTGGGCCGCCTGGTGGGCCCCATCGGGAGTGGCGACGTTTTCGCCGAGGCTGTCGAGGGTGACAGCAAAGCCCTGGGCGCCCAGGACGGTGGCGGCGCTGAGGGCGTCCTCGATACGAAAGCCGGCGACAAAGCGGGAAGACAAGCGGCGGCCGAGGGTGGAAGACTCGGCGAAACGGCGCAGGTGGGAGTTTTGAGAGAGCCCGATGAATGTTGAACGGAGGAGGGACATTGCTTTCAGGAGAGGGCCAAACCTTCATTTTTACACAACGTCACAGGATGGCGTCTGGAATTCCTGGAATTTTCGCAAACGTGGGCAGCGGTCGTGCCAAAATAGCTTCACCGTCTGATCATCACGCCTATCGCGACGGCGCCGCCCTCCGGGCCAAAACTCGCGGAAAACGGGTCGCTGCCATTTCCGCATCCAATTGTCAATGTCAGTAATCAGTTGAGTTGCGTCGTATTGCGAGATGAGACCGCGTTCCGGTCATCTCGTGGGTTCCCATTTTGAACGACAGCAGCGCTGATTGTCGGCTCGGCAAGAGAATGAGTCCGACGAATCAGGGAAGCGCAGATGTGGAGATGGTTACATGGTGAGTCATTGCGCGAATCCGAAGTGCGCCAAGCCCCTGCACTATCTACGTGAGGGGCGTATTTTTGTTTTCGATACGCAATCGGGCGAGGCAGATGGACAGGGCAAGCGTTCCCGGCGGATGGAGCACTATTGGCTGTGCGGGGTCTGTTCACAGAATATGGCAATGGAGCAATCGGCGGAGGGAGTGCGGCTGGTTTCTCGCAGAAGGTCTCGGGCCGAAGATTTTGCGCTGAGCCAGTCTGCGATGGCTTCCTGATTTCTAAGTATCCAGACTGCGTTCTTGCCTCGGCGATCGTCATAGGAGCAAAAGCCCGCGAAACCGCCAATGGCTGACGCGGGCTTTTGTTTGTCTTGTTGCGAAGCGGTGCCTAGATGGTGGGCCAGTCGATTCAGTCGATGTTTTTCAGTCACAGATAGAGGGCCGGTGGGTCGTGGGTTCCGAGGCGTATGAAATGTTGCCTTCGAACGAGTTAGAAGCGGAGGAAGCAGAGGCTCCCAGCCGGCGATCACGTTGTTGCCCCAGGCAGCGAGCGACAACAGGCATGAGGATCGGATGGGATCAAACGTGCCGCCGCGAGCGGCGTAGCCCGCCTGCGGCACCGGCGGCGGCTGCGATTTTGAGGATGTCGCCGGGGAGGAACGGGAGGACGGCGAGGGTGAGTGTGGAGGTTGGGGGCTGATGGGAGATGGCGCCCAACCAGGCGGCTCCGCAGATCAGGATCACAAAGCTGCCGGCGGTTGCTGCAAACATGGCGCCGAAGAATCCGGACCGGGCCACGCGGGTGCGCAGAAATGATGTGAGTGCGGCGGCGAACGGGTAGGAGAGGAGATAGCCCCCGGTGGGTCCGAGGAGATGAAGCATTCCGGTGGGGCTATGCGGGCTGAATACGGGGAGTCCGACAGCGCCCTCGGCAAGGTAGAGGAGCATCGATGCCGCTGCGGCGCCGGGCGAGAGGAGCAGCCCCAGAAGGAGCACGGCGAATGTTTGGAGGGTGATCGGGACGGGCGTGAACCACAGGGGGATGGAAACCTGGGCGCAGACGGCGACGAGCAGGGAGCCGAGGAGAACGGAAAGGATATTGCGAACGGCGACGGGGTGGCTTGCTGAGACAACCGGGGATGCGGCGGAGGCGGGATTCATCGGGGCTCCTTGGATGGCGGACAGCCGAATTAGAGAGATTCGTCGTGCTGTTCAGGCTGAGAGAGAGCGGCCTCGCGGTGGCGCCGGATGTGGCGGATGACCGCGATGGCAGCCCAGATGAGCGCAGCCGTACTGAGAACGAGAACGCCGTACAGAACCAGCACAGGGGAGAGGATAACAAATTGGGGGTTGAGGTGAGAGCAGATCGTGCTTCGCGTCCTGGAGAGGCGTGCCCAATACTGATACTGGCCGAGGGCGGGAAGCCAGCGTGAGACGCGTGGCTCGCTCCAGTAAAGCTTCCTCGGGAATCGGGGGAAGTATGAAGAGGAACGCCGCGCGGGAGACCTCGAGCCTCGCTGGTTTTAACCAGCCGTTGCTTCGCCGATATGCAGGCTGCGTTCGATCCAGAATTTGAACATATCGCGCAAAGACCGAAGTATGATTCTCGGTTTGCCCGAAGTGGCTTCGCCAAACACGCGTGGGTAATAATCCACATCCAGCTCTATGATCCTGAAGCCTAACTCGTAAGCGCGAATGATGATTTCCGGGACGATGAAGACTGTGCTTCGTGAGCTCGGCCGCGCTGCCATCAGCACCTCCCGCTTAAAAAGCTGCGTATAGTTATAGTCGCGCAGCTTTGGAGAGAAGAGCCGGCGGAGGATTAACCGATTGACTGTGGACGTCAGCTTTCGGTAGGGACTATAGCCGGCGTACGCCTTTCGAGTTGCAACGATTACATCCGCCTCCTCCAGAAGAGGAATCATCTTGTCGAGATCGCAGAGGTCAAGCGGATAGTCCATCGCGTTTTGGATCACTAATTCTCCCCGAGCGCATTGAAATCCGCGATAGAGAGTCTCACCCAGCCCCAGGTTTTGCCGGTTGTGTAGAACAGTAATCTCAGGGTATGCCCTCGCCAGATCCTCGGCGATTTGGCCTGTGCGATCCGTGCTGCCATCGTCGATGATCAGCAATTCAAAAAAATGAAACCTCGGACGCATCGCTTCCACGGCTCGTGCAATTGCCGAACGGATATTCTGTTCCTCGTTATAGGCCGGAAATATTACGGTAATGCTCTTTGCGCAGCCGGTAAAGGTGCTGGCTTGCACGCGCACACTCGTTACTGGCCTCGTTAAGCAAGCTGCTGAGCTGGCAGCCTCCAGTGCCTTCTCCGTCAATCGCCCATCCACCGCTGGTTCCAAAACGCTCGCGATCATCTTTCACTCCTTAACACGAATACCCTTACCGGCACCGGGCTCTCTTTGATTGGTATGGACGCTTCCAAACGATAACTAGTATGAATGAGCCGGTACATCTGGTCCTGTAAGTCCCGTTGACCACTTCTTTTGCCTGCCCGAAATAAATTCTCATTCCAGAGCTCGCTGTCGCCCACGAAGTCCACTATCAGCGCAGGGCGATCTTTCACAATTCGTTCGGCATCTCTCCGGCACAGATCGTCCGGGGCCACATCGAAAAAGTGAACCTGAGCATAGGTAGATGGCCAGCGATTGGCCAATACATACCACAGGGGCTGATAGGAATAGATAAAGACCGAGTCATTCACACGAGAGTGGTCGCGGATAAGATTCGTAAGACGGTCGACAAAAGCGGCCATTTCCGGGGACATGTATATCCCGTTTAGTGCTGGCTGCCTGGAGGAGGCGGTCGCATTCCGTATCGGCTCGTCAGTCCAGCTGTCCCAGCTGAATGGACAGGACACTCTTCCCGCTTCACATATTGACAAAAGCAACACGGCGGCAGCCGCGAACGCATTGCGGAGAGCAGAGGTGCGAGGCCTCGAAGCAAGATCTTCCAGCACGATTGCTGTCACGACTCCCAGGCTCGGAAACGCCATTGGTCCCCACGCTACCCATGACCAGGACATCGTGTAGCAGATCCAGAAGGAGGCCATTACAAGCAGCCAGCGCTGCTTTTCCACTTCGGTCATGCCGCGCTGAGTCAGGATCGCGCTGTAATAGACCGCGAGCGAGAAGACACCAAAGAAGCCAATGAGAATCGACCATATTTCCAGCACATACGCCGTAACGGAGATATGCGGAACAGAGGCTCCTCCTGCGTATCCAGCGACCAGTGCGCCTGCGCCTGCCGCTGCGATCAGGGCGAGCTGTAACAACCCCGGGACGGAAGAAGGCGGTGCGGCGCTCCCTTTTCGCACCATACGAACCACCAGCAGCATGATGCAAATCGCGAACAGCAGATAAACAGCATTTCCTGGCCAGGAACCGAACCCGTTGAGAAACACGCGCGTGAGTATATGGACAGGGGATCCCTTTGCCGACGGCCCGTCTGCAAAAATTGCAATTGCAAACGCCCTCAATGCGCCTTTACTCGCCAGCCATCCAAGGATTGCCCCCGCGGGCATGATCCATCCCGCGCAAAAATCGAGGAGACGTGAAAGCGTCAGCCGCCAACCTAAGTCGCGTAACGATAAGCCGGCAATTACCAAAAACAGAGCGAGAGTTATACCTCCACCCTCGGTCTGCTTCGTGAAGAAGCAGACTGAGCAGCACACACCCGAGATACCAATCAAGGAGATGTTTCTCAGGCTCTTTCTTCGTTCCCACCTGACATACGAGATCAGGAAGGCGCCGATCAGGGCCCAAAACGTCGCTTCCAGATGATAGGAAATCAGAGGGTCGGCAGGATCCGTCGAAAAAACAGCGATCGCCGCAAGTGCGCCGAGCGCCGCATAGGGAATTCGCACTACTTTGGCGAGCCAGATCACCAGAATTGCTGCCAGTGCGCATCGATAGCCGATGTCAACAAGTCGCAAAACCGCGAGGCTTGGCCCAAAGAGTTTTACGATGGCCGCTGTTCTGAAAATATAGAATGGAGTTACTACAACGTAGAAATCTCTGTAAGGGACCTTGCCCGATAACAAACGGGACGCAAATTCCAGGAACATCCCGGACACACCCGGTCCCAGAAACCGGTTCCAGAAGCTGAGAAGGAAAGCGAGATTCAACCCGACCACGATGGCGACCGCCAGGGCAAGTTGCTTTCGCCGGTCCATCGCTTTCCGGAACGCGACCTCCCCAAAATCGCTGACGCCGGCGATTTCCGCAGTGGGCTGGCTCAAGGGTCTGGGTAGATCTGGCAGACTCTCGCCATCGTTGCGGGCCGGGAGAGAAACTTCAACGTCCAGGGGGGGCACGGATTGACTCCTTTGCAGGCGCAGACGTAGGTAAGAAGTGGCGGAGGGGTATGTCTATGCCGGGCCGCTTTCGATGGAATTTGTTGAAGGATAAGCCAGTTGCGGGCACTCTTCCTATGGCGAAAAGGTGGGAGCGGTGTTAGGGTCAAGGTTCCCAATGGGTCCGTGATGAATGCAAAGACGGGTCTTTCAACGAGGACCAGCTGCTGGCGAGGTGTGACGAGGCTATATCCAGGATTGGCTTGTTCGCGATGCGGGCCGCATTCTGAGGCTTCGCGTCGCTGAAGGGGATGCGCTCCGCTAATGCGCCGAAGCTCAGGGCGTCATAGTAGTGCTCGTCCCCAGTTTGCCTGTCTTCACTGGCTCAAGGGATGCTATCCTGCTCGGAATAAAGCGGATGCCGGATACGCTGTGTCCGCCCGTCTGGCGTCGATATCGCCTTTCAACTAACGCGCAGCGTTCGCAAACCCCGCACCAGCGGCCAAACCCCGCACCAGCGAGAAGCCAGAATGCAACATGCACCAGGGACCTTCGACGTCAAAATCGCTCCACAAAAGCCAGATGGCCCGCAAGCCGAAGCTGCAGCCCTGGGGCGAATGTCGATTGGCAAGCAGCTTCACGGGGACCTGGACGCAACCAGTCAGGGCGAAATGCTGAGCGTCCTCGACAAGACCAAAGGCTCGGGCGGCTATGTCGCCCTCGAGCGCATGACTGCGAAACTCCCTGGCCATAGCGGCAGTTTCGTCCTGGAGCACAACGCAACCATGAACCGCGGCGATCCACAACTGAACATTTTCGTTGTGCCTGACTCTGGAACCGGCGAACTGAGCGGGCTTTCCGGCTCCATGAAAATCCGCATCGAAAACGGCCAGCACTTTTACGACTTCGAATACTCGCTCGACGCGCCGGCACACTGAGCCGCGTGAGGACTGTTTACAGCTTCATGGGCTTCGGCTGGCTTTCGTCCGTAACCGCCGCGTGCCCCAAGACATCCTCAACGGCCGTAGCAGAATCAGAATCGCGCAGCACCTCGCCCACCAGGAGAATCGAAGGCGCTGGCCCGCCAGCGACGCGATCCAGCTGGGCCAGCGTGGTCCTGACGATAAGCTGGTCCGGCTGCGCGGCGCGCGAAACGATGACGCACGGCAAATCCGGCGGCAGCCCCTCCCTGCGGAGCGCAGCCGCCACGGTCCGGAGGTCCCGTCCCGGCATGTAGATCACCCGCGTCGCGTCAGAGGGTGAAGCGCCGCGAATCCCAGGCTCACGTGCGGATCCCGGCGCGTGACGGCCGGCGAAAAGGCGGATGCTCGATGCACTCCTTCGATCCGTCAATGGCCGTTGCAGTGCGGCGGCCGCCGCAAACGCCGCCGTGATCCCGGGAACAACTTCGAAGGCAATCCCCGCGGCTCGGAGCGCGTCCATTTCTTCGCCGGCACGCCCAAAGACCAGGGGGTCGCCGGATTTGAGGCGCACAACCAACAGACCGCGTCGGGCATAGTCCACCAGCATCGCGTTGATCTGTTCCTGCGAAATATTTTTTCGTCCGCATCGCTTGCCCACGTTAACGATCAGCGAGCGCTTAGCGTGAGCCAACACCGCGGCCGGCACCAAATCGTCGTGCAGGACAATGTCGGCTCCCGCGAGCAGACGAACAGCTTTCAGCGTCAGCAACTCGGGATCTCCCGGACCTGCGCCAACAAGATAAACCATCCCAGGCCGCGAAGCAGTCACGCAACCACCTCTTCAGGCCTCTCGCGAATTTGCTCCTGCGCAAACACCCGAGTCGGACAATCCTCCGAGCCGCAAAGCGGCCGGCGAGCCAGTTCGTGCAGCAACAAATTACGTACTTCCCCCGGGCGCGTCCCAGCGCGGACCTCGCGTCGCAAAGCGCCCAACTGCTCCAGCCACGGGCCAAGATCGTCCGGCAGCTGCGCATCGATTTCGCGGCGCAGCCGTTGCGCCACAGCCGGACTTTCGCCCGCTGTCGAAATGGCGATTTGCAAATCGCCCCGTGCCACCACCGACCCGAAGTAAAAGTCGCAATTGGGCGGATCGTCGACCGCATTGCACAGAACGTTGCGCCGCAGCGCCTCCTCATACACAGAGTGGTTCACTTCCGTCGCGTTTGTCGCGGCGATCACCAGGAAGATTCCCTCAAGGTCAGCAGCCTCGAAAGCGCGTCGCTGCCAAACCAGCGATCCGGCGTCGGCAAGCTCGCGAATCTCCGCAACCGCTTCCGGAGCCACTACCGTGATCTCGGCTCTCGTGGCGCCAAGGCTCTCGATCTTCGCCAGAGCGACCGTGCCCGCGCCCACCACCAGGCACGGACGCCGATCAAGACGAAGAAAAATGGGCAGCAGCGTCATTCAGTCCTCCTTATCCCGCCAGCTCTACCGGAACGCGGCCGCTCGGCAGATCCCGTTCCACAGGTTTGAATTCTTCGCCGGCCAGCGCCATTCGCAGATCGGCGTCCGTGTTGCGCGCAAAATAAGCGCGCAGATTTTCGCCATCGTTGCGCTCCACGAGATACTTCCGCAGCAACCGCTCCAAAGCTTCCGGCACAAGGTGCGCCGGCGTGCGGAAGCCAACAGGCCGGGCAGTCACCGCATGTTTCCCAACCGATCCGCCCACGCAGAAGTAGTAAGCGTCCGTCATCCGGCCCTCGTGTTTGATCTTTTTTCCTTCAAGGCCGATGTCGGCGATCCAGTGCTGGCCGCAGCTGTTCGGGCACCCGGTCACATGCAGTCGCAGTTGCTGATCGAATTCCGGAAGCCGTTCCTCCAGCTCATCGACCAGCCAGCGAGTGAATCCCTTCGTCTCCGTAATCGCCAGCTTGCAAAACTCCGTGCCCGTGCAGGCGATGGCCCCACGCCAGAACGGCGAGCCTTCTACGCGGAGCCCAATCTGTTCCAGCTCGCGCGCCAGCTCGCCGGCTCGCGAGTTGGGAATATTCAGAAACAGCAAATTCTGCATGACAGTTAGCCGAAGATCTCCGCTGCCGAAGCGCTCGGCCAACTCGGCAGCCGCGGCCAGCTGATCGCCGGTAAGCCTCCCGCGCAGCACGCTCGCGCCCACGTAACTCAGTCCCTTCTGTTTTTGCGGATGAATGCCGGTGTGATCGCGGAGAATGTCGTCCGGCACGATCTCCTCGGCTCCCGGGTCCAATTTGTAACCGATACGGTTCTGAATCTCATCGAGGAAGCGATCCCCGGTCCAGCCTTCCTTCATGAAGAGATACTTCATCCGCGCCCGGTCGCGGCTCTCGCGCAATCCCTGCTGGTCGCGGAAGATTTCCGTAATCGCGCGGACCACCACCGCGGCCTGCTCCGGACGAACAAACGCATCGAGCCGAATCGCCAGATGCGGCTCATTCGACAGCCCACCGCCCACGCGCACGGAATAGCCAACCTCTTCGCCCCTGCGCACCGCGGTCAATCCGATGTCGTTGATCTCCGGATAGGAGCACCACACCGCGCATCCCGTGATCGAAATCTTGAATTTGCGCGGCAGGTTAAAGAACTCATTGTTCCCCTGAAGCGACCGCGAGACCTCCAGCGCGAGCGGCGAAGCGTCGACAATTTCGTCGTGCGCGATCCCCGCCAGGGGACAGCCGGTCACATTCCGGACCACGTCGCCGCATGCGCCTTTCGGTGAGAGCCCAACCGCGCCGAGCGACTCCATAATCTCCGGCAGAGACTCAATTGTCAGCCAGTGGTACTGAATATTCTGTCGGACCGTGATATCGGCAAGATTACGCCCATGTCTCCGCGCAATTTCCGCCAGCACGCGGGCCTGATCGGCGCGCAGAATCCCATTCGGTACGCCGACTCGCATCATGAAATAGTCGCTCGCTTTGCCCTCACCGCCTTTGCCGCCGGTCACACCCACCCCGTCGCTCTGCGTGTAAATTCCCCACCAGCGAAAATAGAGGCTCCAGTCCTCGGGTATAGACGAGCGCCCACTGCGGGCGAACGCGCGAATCTCTTCGACCGCATCCCACGGGTTTTTTTCGCGCTTCAGCCGTTCGGCTTTCTGTGCTCGGGTTTCTTTTATTGCGGGAATGTCCGCCATATTTTTCTCCAGGTTGCAGCTGAGTCAGGTCGAGGACAGTCAGGCCGAGGACAAATAAAAATCCCGCGTCAGCAGAAGCTGAAGCGCGGGAGCGGGTGGGTTAGCTGAGGTTACAGGCTCATCCACAACTCCGGCGCGGCGCACAACAACATGCGCAACAGGCAGCCGGAATGTGGCAAAGAACCATTCTTGCGATGGTAGGTCACCGGCGATCTGCCGGTCAAGCCATTCAGCTCAGGCTGCGACCAGTTTCAATCCACCCTGCCTGTCTTGCTGAGTTCCTTATAGAAGCCCAGATCCTGATCGCTCAGCATCTTGGTGATATAGGCAATCTGCCCATAGTGCAATCCGAAGTGCTCGATTACCTGATAGACAGCATCGAGCCCATGCACGTTGTAACCCTGGATTTCGTAGCGCGCGACAAGTTCCGCCTCGCCCAGGCGGTCGATCACCTGTCCCGCTTCCTGAATCGTCCCGTCGAGTTTTCCCAGCAGCTCCTTGCCGGTCATCGCGCCGGCTGCGCTGAACTCGGCCGGACGATCCCGCCGATCTTCCCTCTTGCTGAAGGAATTCACCAGCCACTGCCGCACGTTGCCGTTCAAATGAAGGATGAGATTCCCAATTGAATTGCTCGACGCATTCGGACGCCACCAAATCTGCTCGTCGGTGAGTGATTCAACACAAGTGCGAAGCCGCGGCCAGTATTGGTCGAGCAGCTTGTTACGGGAGAAGCGAAGAAACAGATTCGTCGGATTAGCTTCGAAATGCGCGCACATGGCGAGCCTCCATAGTGACGACCATGCGGGATAGCCGCACCCAAGTCAAGCCATGTGACCCGAAGTTAATCCACGTCCAGTTCAGTCTTCGCAAGCCAAGCAATCTTCTCCCGGCTGTCTTGCCAAACTTCCCAGACCGAGGCGCACCAAGTACGAACCATCGCATCTCTCGCAGGACCGGGAGCAGCTTGCAACACATCGGCAACGGTGATCGCAGCCGGCTTCACAGGGAGCGACAGGCGTGGCCACTGCTTCCGTTGCCTGGCCATCTTCATGTGCGCCCGCTGTACCTGCTTGCCGGTGAAGCTTCTCTCCAGATGCAGATACAGACCGATCAGCGCGAAGACCACTGCGATCGGCTTCGTCGTCTCATCCGCATGTTGGGCCGTATACGCATCGACCGCGTTCTGATGGATAAATGCCGGATCGGAATGCGCCAGCGTATAGAACGACAGCTCGTGAAACAGATCCTGATCGTTTAAAGCCGCCTCGCCCTTTGCCGCTTCGGCCCCGGCAGCGATCGGGCTCCCGCTCCTATTCGAGCTTGCGTCCGCCAATTTCATACGCCTGTTGAATCTCCTCGATGCGGTGCATGGTCACCAGGATAAGACACTGGTTCACAACCAGCGGCTGGATGGTTCCTCCCTGATATTGTTGCCCAGCAGCGCGGCATTGCAGATCGCGATATTTCACCCAGGCGGCCTGAGCGGACTTGAGTTCCTCGATGGCATCATTGACTGATCCCGCCTCATCGTTCGCTGAGCGCTTCAGCGCATCATCCAGTTCGTGCTCCAGAACTACCAGACCCTGTCGATAAATGTGATTGAGATTCATATCCTCCTTCCTGAACTCTTCGGCATAGCAAACCTTGAAATCCGCCATTGAAGTGATAGCCGCGCACAGGTCCCGGTTCGGTCCCGCGCCCTGTTCTGCGCCCGGTTCCGGCTTTTGCTCCAGCCTCTGTCCGGGGCTTTGTCCTACCTTCTGTACTGAATCCTGTCCCGAACCCTGTGCCCGGATCGCCAGCGTCGAGCAGCACAGAAGCAGAGTGGCGACGCCGATAAGAGTTCCGGCTGGCGCCCGATTCTCGCACCCTGGTTGCAGTGAGATTTTAGGCATCGGCACTCGTGTGATCGAGGACAATCTTCCATCCCGATGGCTCCTTTTCAAAAACAAGGGAGAAAATTCCTGATGCATCGCCGCCGCCGGCCTTGGTGCGGGTGAGGTGAAAGTGACCGGCGACCACCGCGTGGTCCGCGCCCAGCATCCGAACCTCCAGGCCGCTGAATTCAAGCTGGCCCATGGCCTCACGCGTCGAATAGCTTCTCTGGTAGCGGGCGAGAATCATCGCATACCCATGCTCGATCGATTTGCCGATGAAAGTCGTCTGCGGAGAATCGTCATACCCGTGCATAAACGTGACAACATCGCCTCGATTCCATGCGATCGCCTGATCGCTCAGAACCTGGCGGATGGCATCCTCCGCTGACTGTGCGCGGAGCGGAGACACCATTAGAAGAGCAATTCCCAACAGGTTGGCCAGGATGGTACAGCGAATGTGTCTGTGTCTCACGGCACCTCTCTCGGACGAAAGCCATTACCGGGTCGAAACGGTTCGTTAGACTGATCCTGAGCCTGACCCATGAAGACGTTTTATCCCAAATTCCTCAAGTCGGCGACCGATCCCCTGCATTTCCCTGCTGCGGGGCCCCCGGAAATAGCATTCCTGGGGCGATCGAATGTCGGCAAATCCAGCCTGATTAACGCACTTCTCGGCGAGAAGCAGGCGCATGTATCGTCGACTCCCGGTCGAACCCGCGCCATCAACTTCTTCGAGCTCCGGGATGCCCCCGAGCGCCACCAGCCCCAGCTCATCTTTGCTGACTTGCCCGGCTACGGCTACGCGAAAATTTCGAAGTCGATCTCCGCGGAGTGGCCGAAGTTCATCGAACCGTATTTGCGCGACCGCGAAACTTTGGCCCTTTGCGTCTGCCTGGTGGACAGCACGATCGCCCCAAAGGCGAGCGACGCGCAGCTCTTCGAATTTTTGAGAAGCGCGGATCGAGAATTTCTCGTGGCCGGAACCAAGGCGGACCGGCTTTCCGGCAACGGTCGCGCTCAGGCCCTCAAAACGCTGCGCGAAGCCTTTGGATCCGACAACCTGGTGCTGTGCTCGTCAAAGACAGGCGCAGGGATGAAAGAACTGTGGCAGGCAATCCGCGAAGCCGCTTCGACCCGTCTCTGACCGAGCCCTGCACAGATCCGGTCCCGCATCACCGTGCCCGCAACCGGTCGAGCAACTGTTGCGGGTGTACCGGCTTCAGCAGGATTTCGAACTCGTGCCCGCGCACGCGAGCGTCGCGCAGCAGGTCCGACGTTGCCGCCTGCCCGGACAGCAGCAGCACCCGGCACCCCGGAATCATCGCGCAGATCTGAATAGCCGCCTCGATCCCACTCATCCCTGGCATCACCACGTCGGCCAGGAAAACCTGTGGACGAAAATGGCACGCCGCTTCGACGGCTTTTTGGCCGCTGTACACCGTGGCGGCCTCGAACCCGCTTTGGTTGAGGATCATTCCCAGAGTGTCGGCGATGATGCGTTCATCGTCCGCAATGAGCACCCGGGGCCTGATCCCTTCGTCGATCGAACGAAGGTCCATCGAAACCTGGCAGAAAACAGAAAAATCCGGGGTGTTTGTTTCGTGAGTATATAGCTCGCCGGTTGTCGTGGGCTCAGTATTTATTTTCAGACAGGTAAATGTGCGGTGATTTGGCCAGACGGCTATGCCCTCTTTGACTTGCGGAGGGCCAGGATTTATAACGGGACTTCCGGATCGGCTTGTCCGATCCGGAAGTCCCGAGGGCGCAACGGGAATTGCCCCGTACGCGTGTTCGCGGTTGCCATCTTCAGGACGACGGGATGCTCGGGAAGGCGGTGCAAATCCGCCACTGCCCCGCAACTGTAAGCGCATGTTCCTGCGTCCGTTGTTCAGGCGCGGGGAAGCTGGACCAGAGTGCCACTGCGGCCCAACGGCTTCGGGAAGGCGGTCCAGCATGGTGTTTCGGGCTTTTCACCGAACCACCGTGCGCAAGTCAGGAGACCGGTCCCGTTCGCCGGGCTTGTTTTTTCGCAGGCCCTTCACCGCGTTCCGAGGGGAACGGAGGATTCTATGATGCTTTTGCCGCGGCCAGCCGGCCGTCTCCTGTCTGCTCGCCATCTACAGTGCGCGACGCTCGCTCTGCTGATTGGCTCTTCGACGGCTCTGCGCGCCGTCAGCGTGCACGGCACTGTGACCGATCCTCTCGGCTACCCCATTGCCAACGCTACAGTGGCCCTGGTGCAAAACGGCGAGGTCCTCGTTGACGGTCTCACCGGGCCCGACGGCGGCTACACCCTTGTGAACCCGGCGTCGGGCCGCTTCTACGTGCTGGCTTCGGGTGCTTCGTTCCGGCAACTGGCAACCCAGAGTTTCTATGCCGGCAAGTTTGACCTCTTTGAACAGAGCGTCGTCCTCGAACCGGAGTGGGTGCGCGAATCGATCGTCGTCACCGCCACGGGTATGCCCCAGCCGGAGGCCCAGGTGAGCGGCTCAGTGACTGAACTGAACGCGTCCGATTTTGCCAACCGCGCGGACATCGTCGACCCGCTCCGCCAGGTGCCTGGCGTGAACGTCGTGCAGACCGGGCAAATCGGCGGCGAAACCTCGCTCTTCATCCGCGGAGGCGGCTCGACGGCGAATCGCGTCGTGATGGATGGCGTCCCCATCGAGGACCTCGGCGGCCGCTTCGACTTCAGCAACGTCGCCACCGCTGGCCTCCAGGACTTCGAGATCTATCGGGGACCCAACACTGTGCTCTACGGCTCGGACGCGGCCGCCGGTGTTGTCGCGCTGACTACGCCCCGGGGAAGCACGCAATTCCCTTCCCTCTTGTACGAAGGTGACGCCGGAGATTTCAAAACCTATCGCAACCAGGTTCAATTAGCCGGGATGAGGCGCAAGCTGGATTACTACGGCGGTTTCTCCAGCCTCAATACGCAGAACTCAATCCCCAACGACGGATATCACGACGACACCAGCGTCGCCAACCTGGGGTGGAGCTGGTCGGCAAAAACCGAGATTCGCATCACCGTGCGCAATAGCGACTCAGCCACCGGGATCCCCTCCGCGAATGGCGGTTACTCCTTCAACGATCTCGCCAACGACGGCAAGCAGCTTGACCAGGACTCCTACGGATCCGGAACCATCAGCCACGCCTTCCGCGACAACTGGAACGCGACCGCGCGATACGGCCTGGTTCGCAAGCGCGAGGAGTCGGAGCAGTGGTATCCGGCCGGAAACCCGATCGCCGGCAATTATTACGGAAACGACGTATCCGTGCTGGGCGCCAACGGCTACTCCACCAGCGGCCAGGCGCTCATGAATTACGGAACCAGCTTCGGGGCAATCTACCCTTACTCGCTCGCTCTGGCCTCGAATCGCGACAGCCTGTACGCCCAGACCAACTATGTGCACGGACCCCATCTCGGTGTTATCGCCGGCTTCCGTTATGAGAATGAGCGCGGCCTCGAAGGTGAGCCCGTCTATGCCTACCGCGAAGGCCTGGAGCGAACCAACTACGACTACCAGGCCCAGGTGGGAGGCGAGTTCAAATATCGTTTCTTCTACACCGCGGCGGGCGGCGTGGAGAAGAACCAGCTCTTCGGTACCGTCGCCACGCCTCGCGGTGGCGCTTCCTGGTACCTGGTGCGGCCGGGCCGAGGCGTATTCCACGGCACGCGCCTCAACGTTAATTTCGCGCGCGGATATCAGGAGCCGACTCTCGATCAGCAGTTTGGCTCCCTCTACGCATTTCTTCAGGCCAACGGCGGGCAGGCCAGCATCGCGCAATATGGAATAGTTCCCATCGGCGCCGAGTTATCGCGCACTTACGATGGCGGCATCGAGCAGAGTCTCTTCAGTGAAAGAGTCATCTTGCGAGTTACATATTTCCATAACGAATTCGGCAACCAGATCGAACCCGTCCCGGCTTCCGTGGTCCCACAGCTCCTGCCGAATCTTTCCGCCGCCCAGCAACAGCAACTCGAAGCCTTCCTCAACAACAACTACGCCTATGAGCTTGACCTGAACTCGATGTCCTACCGCGCGCAGGGAGTGGAGTCGGAAATCGAATACGGACTCGGGAAGAACATCTTCGTCCGCGGAGGTTATACATATCTGGACTCCGTCGTGCAGCATTCATTTTCTTCCGACGGAATCGGCGAGTGCAGCGCCACTGGCACAGCCGGCCCCTGCACGAATCCGAACTACCCAGGAATCCCCATCGGCAACTACGCGCCGCTGGTGGGCGCACGCCCCTTCCGTCAGCCTCCGCACACCGGCTTCACCAGCGTTATCTACACAGGCAAACATTGGTCTGGCGTCATCAATGGCGCGTATTCAAGCCGCAGTGATGACTCAACGTTCCTCGGCGGAGATGATGTAAACGGAGGCAACACCCTGCTTCTTCCCAATCGCAACCTCGATTACTCCTGGGCGAAGATCGATCTGGGCGCGACTTACCAGGTCAAGCCGTGGATGGGCGTCTACACTCAGCTCGACAATCTAACCAGCAACCAGCACATCGGACCCATCGGTTATCCGTCGCTGCCATTCAATTTCCGCACGGGTGCGCGATTCACATTGAGCCTCGGTAAGAGGCAGTAACGGCGCTTGTCTGTCCCCTGTTATTGTCGCCGTGCCGCCGGCCGAACCGCTTCCTGCGCATGAATCGCCCCGTTCGGCGGCACAGCCGGCGGTTCAGGAGTCGCCGCCTTGGGGACAATCCCCAGCTTCTGCCGCAGCTCGGTATCGATCTTGGCGAAAGTCGCCGGGTTGTCTTTCAGGAACTGGCGCACATTCTCCCGTCCCTGGCCGATGCGCTCCCCGGAGTAGCTGAACCAGGCCCCGCTCTTCTCGACGATATTGTTGTTCACCGCCAGGTCCAGCACATCGCCTTCTCGGGAGATGCCTTCGCCATAAAGAATGTCGAACTCCGCCTCGCGGAACGGCGCGGCGACCTTGTTCTTCACGATCTTGACCCTGGTATGCGAACCAACCACAGTGTCGCCGTCCTTAACGGCCGCCGTGCGCCGGATATCGATGCGCACCGAAGAATAAAACTTCAGTGCGCGCCCGCCCGTCGTGGTTTCCGGATTGCCGAACATGACGCCGATCTTCTCGCGGATCTGGTTGATGAAGATCAGGCAGGTGCGCGACTTCGAGACCGTCCCCGTCAGCTTTCTCAACGCCTGCGACATCAGCCGCGCCTGCAAGCCCATATGGGAATCGCCCATCTCGCCATCCAGCTCCGCCTTGGGAACGAGCGCCGCGACCGAATCGACTACAAGCACGTCGATCGCCCCCGACCGCACCAACGCTTCCGTAATCTCAAGCGCCTGCTCGCCATAATCCGGCTGCGAGATCAGCAGATTATCGATATCGACCCCCAGCTTCTTCGCATACTGCGGATCGAGCGCGTGCTCGGCATCCACAAAAGCCGCCAGCCCGCCGGTTTTCTGCGCTTCGGCGATGATCTGCAGCGTAATGGTCGTCTTCCCCGATGACTCAGGCCCGAAGATTTCAACGACGCGGCCACGGGGCACACCCCCAACACCCAGAGCTGCGTCGAACGAGATCGAGCCGGTGGAGATCACGGAGATGGGAACGATGGCCTCTTTGCTCCCGAGGCGCATAATGGATCCCTTGCCAAACTGCTTCTCGATCTGCGCTAGCGCCAGATCTACGGCGCGCTGACGATCATCTGCCACGTGAATGCTCCATTTCGGGCGTCAAACGGGTGTAGCCCGTCACGCCGTGGTTCTTAAGTTGGTTTGTAAGAAAGCTGCCAATTTGCCCCGAGTCTACCATCGGCTGGAGGCCAAAATTCTCGCCCGACAGGCGGAATATCCCCGCTGGTAATCACCGATCATTCTGTGCAGTCTACAAGGTTCTGGCGGTACAGGTTTTCCTCACGCCGCTAAGACCGCACTGGCGCAGGCTACGGCCTGTTGCCGACTTGTGACAGCCACCACCGACCGTCCCGTCCCAAAAGCCTAATCTGAATCGTCGCCCGGGAGGGACAGCAGCGCGTCATGGCGACGACCCTCGAAAGTCCGGCCCTCGAAACTCCGGTCCCGCAAAGTCCGGTCACTAATGTCGTCGCCGGCGCCGGCTCTGAGCCTCCAGCACGATACCGCACCCAGGCCGCAGCCATCCCAGCCGCGATCCCCGCTGCCAATCCCTGGATCGCCGCTATCTCCGTCATGCTCGCAACCTTCATGGAGGTGCTCGACACCGCCATCGCCTCGGTGGCGCTTCCCTATATCGCCGGCTCGCTGGCCGCCTCCAACTCCGAAGCCACCTGGGTACTCACCAGCTACCTCATCGCCAACGCCGTCGTCCTCCCGGCCAGCAACTGGTTCGCCCTCCGCTTCGGACGCAAGCGCTTCCTCATCTCCTGCGTCTGCATCTTCACCTTTGCCTCCTTCTGGTGCGGAGCCGCGCCCTCGCTCTGGCTGCTGCTCCTCGCCCGCATCGTGCAGGGCGCGGGCGGCGGCGCTCTGCAGCCCCTGTCCCAGGCCATTCTGCTCGAAAGCTTCCCGCCCAAAAAGCGCGGCGCTGCCATGGCCCTCTTCGGCTTCGGTGTCGTCGTCGCCCCCGTCCTCGGCCCAACCCTCGGCGGCTGGCTCACTGACTCGTGGAGCTGGCGCTACGCCTTCTACATCAACATCCCCGTCGGAATCCTCGCCGTCTTCATGATTAGCCGCTTCGTCCACGATCCGCCCTATATCAAAAACGCTAAACCCGGGCCCTTCGACAACCTCGGCTTCGGCCTCCTCTGCCTCTGGACCGGTGCCCTCCAGATCATCCTCGACAAGGGCCAGGAAGACGACTGGTTCGGCGCCGTCTGGATTCGCTGGGCCGTCGCCATTCTCGTCACCTCTCTCGCCTGGTTCATCTGGCATTCGTTCAGGGCGAAACAGCCCCTCGTCGACCTCAAAATCCTCGCCCGCAATCGCAACTTCGCCGTTGGCTGCCTCCTCGTCTTCATGCTCGGCTTCGCCATCTACATCACCGTCGCCATGATGCCGCTCTTCTATCAGGAAGTCCTCGGTTACACAGCGCTCACCGCCGGCCTCGTCGTCGCGCCACGCGGCATCGGCTCCATGATCGGCTTACCCATGGTTGGCATCATCAGCCACAAGGTGGACAACCGCTGGCTCCTCACCTGGGGCTTCGGCATCTTCGGCCTCTGCTCCATCTGGTTCGCCAACATCAATACCGGCATCGGCCCCACCACCATGCTGATTCCCATCCTCGTCACAGGCTTCTCGCTTAGTTTTCTCTTCGTCCCCATCGGAACCATGTGCACCTCGACCGTCACCAACGAGCAGATGGGCAACGCCACCGGCATTTTCAACCTGCTCCGCAACATCGGCGGCTCCGTTGGCATTTCGCTCGCATCCACCATGCTCGTCCGCCGCATGACCTTTCACCAGACACGCATCGCCGCCTCCGTCCCGCTCTCGGGCATCTGGTTCCAGCAGCACGCCGCGCAAATGTCCCTCTATTTGGCGCGGCAGCTGGGCCACCCCGCCGGCCGGCCAGCGGCGCTGGCGATGCTGTACATGCAAATCCAGCGCCAGGCAATGCTCTGGGGCTTCGTTGACATCTTCCGCTGGACCGCCCTCGTCTCCTTCACCGCCGCCTGCATGGCCTGGCTCTTCCGCCGCGTCACCCACCAACCCAGCGGCA
>CAWHOU010000048.1:0-74789 GCA_963831055.1 uncultured Acidobacteriaceae bacterium
CGAGAAGGTCGTCGGCCATAGCTTGGGCCGACGCATAGCGGCGCCGGGGGTCTTTTTGCAGGCATTTCTGACAGATCGTCTCCAAGTCTCGGGAGATGCCGGGGACGAGGCGGTGCGCGGGGACGGGATCTTGCGTGCGGATCTGGTCGAGGGTTTCGACCACCGTCGCGGCCTGAAACGGAGGCCGTCCGGTGAGCATGTGGTAGAGGATCGCGGGCCCAGTGCAAAGACGTCGGTGCAAGGACCGATGACCGTACGGTCGGCGGTAACTTGTTCCGGGGCCATGAACGAGGGTGTTCCCCGCGGCTCGTTGAGGCTGCCGGATAACTCGGGATGTCCCAGAGGCGGGCGAGGCCGAAGTCGGCGACCTTGGGGATTGCCTGTTCCAGGGGAGTCTCCAGCGGTGCGTCGAGTAGGATGTTCGGCGGCTTGAGGTCGGTGCGAGAGTCCGGCGCGGTGGATGTGCTCGATCGGCCCCGGCGATCTTCTCCAGCAGCGCGGCCATGCGGGGTGGCACGGGTCCGTTCATGCGATCTCTGAGGCTCCCTCCGGCGACGAGTTCGAGCTTGAGGTAGAGCCAGCCACCGGCCTCGCCGACGTCGTGCAGTTGGACGACGTTGGGGTGCTGAATTCGCGCGAGGGCCTGCGCCTCGCGGAGCCATCGCTGACGATCGCGGGGCGAGCTGACGGGCCCGCTCGAGAGAAACTTGAGGGCGACTCGGCGTTTCAGGTTGGGTTGCCAGGCCCGGTAAACGACGCCCATTCCACCACGTCCGAGTTCGCGTTCGACAAGGCAGTCGGCGAGTGCGGGCAGATCGTCTGCGCCGGAAGGCGAAGGTGGTCTCCGGTCCGAGCTTCTCCATCCCCTCGCGGACCGATTGCTTCGATCGCAGCCTGACAGGCGGGGCACCGGTTGATGTGCTCATCCCAAGCGGCATGACTTCCACCACGGGTCGGATCGAGGCCGAGCCGCCGGAGGACATCACGAGAAGGGCAATCGCTCACGGCCGTCAACCTCCAACGCTTATGGAAACGTGATTCGCCAGCACTATCCCTTATGGGGGCGTCAGTCTTCCGAGCGTCGCTTTCCCCGAGTACCGGGCGAAGAGGAATCTGGTCCCCTCGCCCCGTACTCGGGGAGAGGGTTAGGGTGAGGGGTCCCCGGCACTTCGCAAGCATCGGGAATTGCGGGACAACAGTATTGTGTCCCTCTCACCTTCGCTGCCGCAGCCTCCTGTTGACTCTGCCTCCGCCGCAGACACTCCCGGATGACGACTTCCATCAGTCCATCCAGATTTTCAAAGACTTCGGTATTAAAGAACCTCAGCACCAAGTAGCCGTGTTGCTCGAGCCATTCCTGCCGCCCTCGATCATAGTCTTCACGTCCGGTATGGCAACACCCAGTCCAGCCTGCAGACCACCCTTCAACAGCTGGCGACCGGCCTGCGCATCAACTCCGGCGCCGACGACCCGGCCGGTCTTTCGATCTCCGAAGGCCTCGGAGCCAACATCGCGGCCCTCAGCCAGTCCAGCCAGAACGCATCGAACGGCGTTGGTCTCCTGCAGACCGCCGATGGCGCTCTGTCGCAGGTCAACACCATTCTGAACCAGGCAGTCACGATCGCGACCGAAGCCTCCAACGGTGGTCTGTCGGCGAGCCAGTCCAGCGCTCTGAACACCGAGTTTCAGTCGATCCTGTCGGAAATCAATCAGATCGGCTCCACCACCAACTTCAACGGCACCGCGGTTTTCGCCAGCAGCACGCCCACCTGGGTGTCCGCTCAGGGTTCCGCAGCAGCTCCGTTGGCAACCACCACGGCGCTGACCGCGGGTTCGGTCACCACGATTACCGACTCCAAGACAGGCGGCACGTTCGTCTTCACAGCGGCCGGTGGCAACACCGTTGCCACTCTGCAGACCGCGATCGCGGCGGCTGCGGGCACCACGCTGAGCACGGGCACGGCCCTCACCATCAACGCCAACGGCCAGGTTCAGGTTGCCGGACCTGCCGGAGACTCCATCCAGGTGTCCAGCACGGATGCGGCTCTTGGCAGCTTCAGCGCATCGGGAGCCACAGGCGGCAGCGCGACGACCTTCACCAGCGACGGCACCGGCACCGGAGCCTATAACCTGACCACCTCGATCGGCGCGCTTTCGGCGACCTCGCTCGGGCTGACCAGCACCCTGAACCTGAACAGCGCAACGTCTGCTCAGACCGCTCTGACCGCCATCACATCGGCGATCAACACGGTAGCCCAGAACCGCGGCACCATCGGCGCCTCGGTGAACCGGCTGACTGCGGATTCGGCCGTCGAAACGACCGAAGTGCAGAACCTGACCAGCGCTCAGAACAACATTCAGAACGCCAACATCGCCACCACTACGTCGAACCTGACGCAGTACAACGTCCTGGAGCAGACCGGATTCGCGGCTCTTTCGCAGTCCAGCCAGGCCGAGCAGAATGTCCTGAAGCTCCTGCAGTAACCAACACGGGCCGGCCTGTATCCTGGGCCTCCTGATTTGGCGGTGGCGTCCTTCAAGGGGGCCACCGCTTTTTCTTGCGCGCTGCCTGAACACCATGGCTGAAGGTGCCGATAGCATATTGCCGCACTAAGGGCAGGGGCGTCACGGCCCCGAGCAAGGACAGGCGAAGAGTATGAGTTCAGTTTCCGCACTTAATTCCCTTCTTTCCGGATCGTCCTCGATCAATCTGAGCGACATCCTCGAAGCAGCATTGGGAGCCTCCTCGCCGGGCATCGACGTGAACGCGGCAGTGAGCTCATCGCTCTCCGCTGCCGAGGAACCGGAACAGGCCTGGGAAAATCAGCAGACGACGCTGCAGAACCAGAGCAATGCGCTGAGCCAGCTCCAGTCCGACGCCGGTAATCTTGACAGCGATATGCAGGCCCTGAACAGCCTCACAGGCCCCTTGTCGGCCACCACAGTAACCTCATCCAATCCCAGTATTCTCACCGCCTCTTCGGCATCCGGCACAACGCTGGGGAACAACGTCGTAGTGGTCAACAGCCTTGCGAGCACGGCCTCGTGGGCTTCGGGAAGCTATACAAGCGGCTCCTCTGCGCTGCCGGCCGGAAGCTTCACAATCACAACGGCCGGCGGGGCGACGGCCACCATCACGACAGACGGAACGACGACCCTGAACGCAGTCGCAACGCAGATCAACGGCGACGGTCTCGGTGTTACGGCCAGCGTTATCGCCGACGCCACCGGCTCCCGGCTTGCGATCGTCAGCAACACCTCCGGAAGCGCCGCGAATTTCACCATCACCTCGCCGCAGCTGGCCGGATACGGGTTCACCCAGGCCGGCGTCGGCGCCAATGCGTCGCTGACCGTGGATGGCATCTCCATCTCCAGCGCTACCAACACAGTGACCGGGGCAATACCGGGCCTGACCCTCAATCTATTGGGATCCAACCCCGCTGCTCAGGTCACCCTGTCGGTGACACCGGATGGCTCGCAGGCGTCCAGCGCGATCAATCAGTTCGTTTCCGACTACAACACGCTCCTTCAGGCTGTGAACGCGCAATATACCGACACGGGATCCGGCGAGGGAGTCCTGGCCAGCGATCCGACGGTGAACAGTCTTCAGACCGCCCTTCTGCAGGCCACGGATTACACCTACCAGCCCTCCTCAGGCACAGCGAGCCTTCCGAACCTCTCCTCCCTCGGCATTACCGTGAACTCCAACGGCACGCTGAGTGTGGACAGCGGAACCCTCAACAATGCCCTCCAGAACAACTTCAGCGGCGTGCAAAACTTCTTCCAGGGAAGCGCGCTGAATGGCTTCGCGAATGCTCTGGACCAGCAGCTGACAAACTTCACCAGCCCGGCTGATGGGGCGTTCACGGTCGATCTGAAAAGCATCAGCAGCGAGAATACAGACCTCCAGAACGACATCGACAACTTCCAGCAAAACGTCATTACTCCCCTGAAAGCACAGCTGACCTCGGAATACAGCAACGCTGAAATCGCGCTGCAGCAGCTGCCAGGCGAATTGAAGAATATCGACGCGGAGCTGGGCCTGAACTCGAGCTCATCCTCGAACGGATAACAGGAGACGATCATGAGTCCGACAGAAGCGGCATATCGTAAAACCGGCGTGGAGGGCACCAGCGGCCTCAGCCTGCTTATCGCCCTCTACGACACCCTGGCAGGCGACCTGCGGCGCGCGGCTGCCGCGGAGCGCAATAACGAAATTGCGAAGCGGTGCAAAGAAGTGAACCATGCGCTGCTGGTCATTGGCTACCTCGAGAACTGGCTGGCGCGTGGCTCCGGCGGTGAACTGGCGGATCAGCTCGTGGCTCTGTACGCATCGATGCGGCTCAAGCTGATCGAAGCGCAGGCGAAACGCTCGGCCTTGATCCTCGAAGAACAAATGGCGCTGGTCCTGCAGGTCCGCGAGGGCTGGCAAGCCGTCGAGCTGAAGTCAACGCAGACGGCGCCCGAAATTATTCCTCCCGTCAAATCTCATCGATCTCCCGGCACCCCGCCCATGCACGCGGAGCGCCGGCGACTCAGCTGGTCGGCCTAATACTACCCAGCACACCAAAGACCCTTGGGGCGCGGAAACGCGCCCACTTTTTTGCGTGGGCGGGCGAGTATGCGACTCGCGCGCACAACAGTAAACAGGGGCCCTCCAGCGGCGTTCGGGCCGGCTCTACGAGGGAGTGGACAGGTAATTCAGGAGGTTTTGCGGCAGAACCTTCGCCGCCGCCGCGAGCACAGCGCTGTTGTCGGTTTCCGCCTGACTCAGCTCGGTCGCCGCCGTCGCTTCGTTCACGCCGATCAGGTTCGTGGCCTGCGTAGTGAGGGTGACTGTGTCCTGCTGCAGCGTGGTCTCTTGGGCGGTCAGCTGGCCCTCGGCGCTCGAATAGAAGGCCTGCTGCTGACCCAGATAGCTGATGGCGCTGGTAACAGCGCTGGTGGCCGAGGAAATACTGGAAGTGCTGCCGCTCTGGAGCGCCGTGGCCAGAGAACTCAACGCGCCGATCACACTGTTGCTTGAGTTCGAAAACACCTGGCTGCCGGGCAGCGAGAACTGAACGTCCAGGTTGTCGCCCACCTCGACCGAATTACTGTCGTTAGTGCCGTTGTAGGTGTAGCCGGTCGGCGAGGTCGGGTCCGCCGTATAGGGAGCTTTTCCGGTCCCGGTTCCCCCGAAGAGATAGGAACCAGCAAACGACGTATTCGCCTGCGAGACCACATTGGCAAGAATGCCCTGCACCTGTTCCGCCAGGGCCTGCTGGTTGGACGCTGAAGTTGTGCCGTTTGCGCCTTCCGTGCCGAGCGAGACGGCCTGGGTGAGCGATGTAACCACTGAGCTCAGCACCGAGCTTGCGCTCTGCACCGCGTTGAGCGTGGTGCTCACATTCTGCGTGTACTGGTCCACATCCGCGCTTTCAATGGTGTTCTGAACCATTTGCGCCGAGGCCGAAGGATTGTCCGACGGCTGGCTCACGCTCTTGCCGGTGGATACCTCCTGCAGCAGTGTGTTGAGCGTGCTCTGGCTCTGGTTAATGTCAGCCAGGATGTCCGGAACGGTATTGGGATTAACGCGCATAGGAATCAGAAGCTCTGCGTGGAGCCCATATCGAGGGTCACGGTGCTGAGTGCCTGAATGGTGCTTACGATCCGGGCTGCTGCCTCGTAAGCCGTCTGGTAGCGAATAAGGTTCGTCGTTTCCTCGTCGATACTGACGCCGGAAACCGCACTTTGCTGGTTGGTGAGCTGCAGGATGTTCTGACCGATCGCAGTGGAGTCCGCACCGGCGTTCGATGTGGCATTGCCCACCTGGAAGACGATATTGGCGTACGCGTTTGCGGGCGTTTGTCCGGAAGGCAGCGCATTGGTCAGAGCGGCGGAAAGGTTCGCAACGTTGCCATTGCTGCCCGCCGAGCCGTCCGAGCTGATCGCGATCTGCGATGGGCTGGTGAGAGCCACGCTGATACCCGCCGCCGCGCCTGCTGTTCCGGCCGGTACGGTGAAGAAATTCTGACCCACATTGCCGTTCGAGTCGTAGCCCTTGGCCTGCGCGGCATTGAAGGCGGTGGCGAACTGGCTGCCAAGCGTATTGAGCGAGTTCAGAAATCCAGGAATCACCTGATCCCGAACCTGAATGGCCCCGCCGAGCTGCCCACCCTGGATCGACGAAGTGATGTTGTTGCCGTTTGAATCGAGCACCTGCTGCAACCCATCCGTCCCGGTCGTGGTCTGCAGACTGAAGCTCTGGCTGCCAATGACCAGCGGCGATCCATTGCCTGTGGTGATCACTTCCCCGCTGCTGCTCTGCGAAACATTAATGCCGGTCAGGGTCGAGAGCTGCTGCACAAGCTGATCGCGCTGGTCCTCGATCGTTCCGCCATTCTCACTGGTCGTGCTCGTGGATGAGAGCTGGGAATTGAGCTGCGCGATTTGCTGGGTCAATGAGTTAATCTGCGCCACCGTCTGGGTCACCTGCTGGTCGGCGCTTGTCTGCGCGCTGGTGAGTCCGTTGGCCGTGGTGTTGAAGGACTGCGCCAGGTTCTGTCCGGCGGAGAGAACGCTCTGCTGCGCGGCTGAACTCGACGGATTCGCCGATAACTGCGCCAGACTGCTCGAAAACGAGCTCAGGGTAGTGGCGATATCGTTGCCCGAACTGGCGAAATACTGCTGGATCTGCTGCAGGATCGAGGACTGCGTATCCGCGCTGCTCTGAAGCGAAGTCTGTTGCTGAATCTGCAGATTGAGCAACTCATCGCGAACACTCTGAATGCCGTCCAGCGTAACGCCGCCGCCGGTGACCGTGCCGGCCGATTCGTTTTCGGCGTTTTCGCTTAGCTGCACCACTTCGCGGGTATAGCCCGGCGTATTGGCATTGGCGATGTTGTTACTGGTGGCATCGAGAGCGCTCTGGCTTGCCTCCAGGGCCTGCAACCCGATCAACAGCGATGTGGTCAATCCTCCCATGGCATCTACATCTGGCAGGACCAGGTCTGATGTTTCAGCCTGGCGCCAGAAGCCTCCTGAAATTGTCCACGGAACGAACTGAACAGCGATGCCATCATGGCAACCGAGCGGCTCGAATGCTTCAACAGGCTGGCATAACGCCGGTTCAGATTCTGCAGTTCGGCGTTAGCGGCGCGAAGCTGGGTCTTGAAGTTTTCGTCGATCGAATATGCAGCGGGACTGCGGCTGGGGGGTGCAGGAGCGTTGACCACGTCCGCCAGCTCGCTGAGCCGAAGACTAAGCGTCTGCTGGTTGGCAACGCTGTCCTCCAGTTCATCGAGATTATTCCCGGCGATGGCCGCCATGGCTCGCTCGAGCTCTCCGGCGAGCGAACGCAGCAGCTGGAGATGCTCTCCAGCTTCGGCATTCCGGGTTGACGCGTCAGCACCGTTCATGGCTGGTTCTTTCCACCCATCGCCTTCCCCGCTCGACGGCTACAGTATCGAGGGATCAGGCGTGCTCATCGACCATCGACGCGGCAATCTTCGCCGGATCGAGTTCATACTGTCCGCTGGCGATGGCCTGCTGCAGACTGGCTACCTTGTCTTCCCGGATTTCGGGCGAACCCAGGGCAGAGGCGACGAGTGCGCTCACCGAAGCCTGGCCGGACGTGAGAGTGGTGCGATCCTCGCTGCCCGCCGGCTGCGAAACCGCGGCGCCCTGCCCGCTGACCTGCTGTCCGGGAGTTTCATTCAGGATCTGACTCGCGGCCGAATTCGTTAGATCGATTCTCATAAATGATCCCCTCTACTGGATCGGCGTTACTATCGGCACTTCTCTCGCCGGAGTTTAATGGAAAACTCAGGGTCTTTCGTCGATTTTTCCGTTTCCCAGGGTTGACTGCGATCGGCAAGCCGGTGCCGGTACCAGTGCCGGCTCCGCCTTGCCCGGTGCTGTCGCCTCCGCCTTGTGCGCCGTTGCTTCCATTGCCTTTGCGATCATCTTCGCGATGCCGATGCCTCCCGAAGCCGCCATCGACTCCGCCAGGGACTGCACTCCCAGGCTCATCATCTGGTCCCGTCCGGCTGCATCGTCATCGTCCTCGGCGCCGGGGATAGTCGCAAACGACTGTTCCGCCTGCTGCAGCCAGGTGCCGAGCAGCATGGCTTCGAACTGCTTCGATCCCTTCTCGATTTTCGCGTCGTCATTTGCGCCGTTCTGCCCCTTCATTTGTTGGAGCATCTGGTCTTCACGGACCTGTTGCAGACTGGCCTGTGACGACAGTGACCCAAGGCCGATGGCGCTGCTTCCCATTACTGGACCTCCACTTCGGCCTGCAATCCGCCTTCGGCCTGTATCGCCTGCAGGATGGCCACCACGTCGCGCGCCGAAGTTCCAATCGCGTGCAGCCCGTTGACCAGCTCCTCGACGTTCGCGCCCTGATCGAGCCGCATCGTCTGCGCCGGGCCGTCATTCACATCCAGGCTCGTTTGCGGAACCAGGACCGGTTCTAATCGCAGCCCGCGGTCTCCCCCTCCGCCGTCAGGTCCGCCACGGCCGGCCTCTGCGTCCCGTCCATCGGGGCCACGTCCATCTGAACCCCGTCCGTCTGAACCGTGGTCGCCGCCCTGGTCGCCACCCGGTCCCAGCCGCCCCGTGGCAACGCTGGCGACGTTATAGGTAGTCACGACCTGAATCGAAAGATTGCCATGGATAACCGAGACAGGAGTCAGCTTCACATCGCCGCCCAGGACGATCGTGCCAGTCCGCTCGTTGATAACGATCCTCGCCGGCGTGTGCACGGTGAGTGACAGGTTCTGCACCTGCGAAATCAGCGACGGCACCGAAGCGGCGCCGGCACCGGCGACATTGATGTCCACGCGAGTGCTGTCGAGAGCCGAAGCGACCGTCTTATGAAATTCCTGGTTCACCGCATCGGCGATTGATTTGGCGGTCGTGAAGTCGGGATTGCGCAGCAGCAGAGACACCGTCTGGAAGCTGCGCAGATCGACGGCCGTGTCGCGCTCCACGATGCCACCGCTCGTGATCATGCCGACGGTCGTTGAGTTCACCTGCTTGCCATTCGTCCCGCTGCCCACTGTATAACCGCCCATCTGCAGCGGCCCCTGAGCCTCGGCATAGACCTGACCATCGGGACCATGCAGCGCGCTCATCAGCAGCACGCCGCCTTCGAGACTCTTGGCATCGCCAACCGAGGAAACTGTAACGTCCAGCCGTGCCCCTGGCCGCGCAAACGGCGGCAGCATGGCGGTAACGAAAACCGCGGCTACGTTTTTCACTTCGACAGTTCCCGGCGAGATCAAAACGCCCATCCTCTGCATCGCATTGGCCAGCGTCTGCACGGTGAAATAGGTCTGCTGGCTGTCCCCGGTGCGGTTCAGCCCGACCACTAGGCCGTAACCCACCAGCATGTTGTCGCGAACGCCCTGGACGCTGGTGATATCGCGGATCAGCACCTGCCGATTCGGCGCGTCAACGGCCGCTTCCACCGGTGCCGTGAAGAACATGGCTCCGAGCGCCAGCGCACCAGCGATGACCCCACGCAACTTCGAGAATCGAGCATTCGTGGTCATCAGAAACCAACCAGCCAGAGGATGGCTTTGGTGATGGGATTCATCGGCCGTGTGCTGTCGGCGATGATCCCCTTGCCCTTCATCTCAACTTCAAGATTGCTGAGCGCAGCCGAGGAGACGGTGTTGTTCGGTCCGATGTCTCTGGGCCGGACAACACCGCGAATCGTTATATCTTCATGCTGGTTATTCATGAAGATCTTGCGCTGCGCCTCCACCACCAGGTTGCCGCTCGGTAAAACGGCGATCACCTGGCCGGTTAGACTCGTTTGGAAAGTTGTGCTTGAATCCGTAGCCCCCGACCCCTTGAGAGTCGTGTTCGAATTCGCGTTGAACAACGGGTTCAGGCCCTTGGTGTTGATGTCACCGGCAAGACCCGTGATGCCGGATGTGGTCTGAAAGGCCCGCGAGCTGTTTACATCGGCGTTCTGCGCCGCGGTCGTCTGTACCGCGACAGAAATGACCAGCGTGTCATTGAGCCTGCGCGCTTTGTAATCGATCGAGAGATCGTCGAGATCCGCTCCCGGCGTCCACAAGCTGCCGACAGTGTGCGGCGACTCCTGCTGGTCCTGCTCTTTCAGACGGGCGAGGTATTGCGAACGCAGCTGCGCGGGGCTGTTCTTCTTGCTGGTGCGCTTGGCC
Organism: uncultured Acidobacteriaceae bacterium; assembly: GCA_963831055.1. GTDB lineage: Bacteria > Acidobacteriota > Terriglobia > Terriglobales > Acidobacteriaceae > Palsa-343. The sequence goes on from CAWHOU010000048.1 coordinate 10,179, forward strand.
GCCGCAGGCAAGCCCGTCGCGCTCAGCAGAATTGCCAGGCCGAGGATCTGCACGCCGCGATGTTTCAACAATCTCATCTTCACAGGCGTCCCTTCAGCAATCTGCCATCGACGACTTCAGCCGTGTAAACGACCGTATGATCTTTGCTGGTGGCGCGGATCGTCTGCCCCGTGATGCCGTTCTGCAAGCAGATGACAGAGAGCCGGATGTGCACGTGGTCGCCGTCCAGCAACAGCACAGCTGGCGATCCCGCTCTCACCACAGGAGCATTCGCAGCCCGCGATTGCAGTGCTGCCGCCCGATCCGGCACAGCGGCAACCGCGCGCGAAGTCTCCTCCTGGTTCAGGCGCAGGCCCACGAAAAACGGCAGGCACTCGTCGCGATTCGCGCACTCCATCCGCACCATGACGCGATGGTCGTCCCAGCGCTGCATGGATTTCACCGTGAGCTGCGGGTTTGCGCTGTTGGCCACCACCTCGGTCAACAGCGTCACCTGATCCGGCGCGATTTGCATGCCGATGCCGTTGATCGCCGCCACAACTTCCGCGGCCGTAACGGCATGATGAACAGCGCCCATCGCCGGCAGGGCCACAACGGCGCCGGAGACAAGCCACGAAAAGATCAGCCGAAATCGCGTCATCGGATTATCACTACTGAGCCAGCTGGTTCAACTGCTGCAGCATTTCGTCGGCTGCCTTAATCACGCGGGAATTCGACTCATAAGAACGCTGCGCCAAAATCATGTTGACGAATTCGTCCACGACATTCACGTTCGACTGCTCGAGCATCCCCTGCTGAATGGTGCCCAGACCCTCCGAGCCCCCCGCTGCGCCGACCACCGCGTCGCCTGAAGCTGTGGTTGGCAGATAGATATTGTTGCCAACGCTGTTCAAGCCACCGGGGTTCGCGAACATCGCCAGCTGCACAACGCCCACCTGCTGCGACTTTGTCTGCCCAGGCAGCGAAACGCTGACGGTGCCGTCACTGCCAACCGTAATGTTGGTCGCCGCAGTCGGAATATTGATTGCGGGCTGCAGAGCATCGCCGTTCGCGGTCACCAGGTTTCCCTGAGCATCGGTCTGGAACGATCCCGCGCGGGTGTAGCCGGTCTGCCCGTTCGGCAGAAGAATCTGGAAGAAGCCACTGCCCTGAATCGCGAGGTCCAGCGGATTGCCGGTGCTGGTCAGGTCGCCCTGCGTCTGCACGATTTCCGTATTGCCGGGCCGCGTGCCCAGGCCGATCTGCAGGCCGGAGGCAACCGTCGTCTGCTGCGTTGCCGCCGCGCCGGGCATGATGTCGTTCTGATAAAGAAGATCGGAGAACTGCACGCGCCGCGATTGAAATCCCGCCGTGCTCGAGTTCGCCAGATTGTTCGCGATGTTGTCCAGGTTGAGCTGCTGCGCCGTCATTCCGGTTGCGGCAGTAGAAAGGGCATGAAACATCGTTGGTCTCCTTAAACCTTCGGCAGATCCTGCGTTGCTGTTTTGTCGATCTCAGAGTTGAACATCGAAAGCGCCCGCTGCATCATCTCTGCGGAACGCTGCGCGGTCACCAGTTCCACCATGCCTGCGACGGGGTTAACGTTGGAGCTCTCCAGCATGCCCTGCCGGACGCTGGCATCGGTCGCCACTGCGGCGGTATTGGCTGGGGCGGTGTAGTAACTCGCGCCCATGCTGGTTAGCTGTGTGTTGGGCGGAAAGCTCACAACCTTGATCTTGCCGACCACGGCGCCGCTCGACGAGATCGTCCCGTCGGCGCTGATCGCCACCTGTCCAGGCGGCACGGCGATCGGGCCCTTGTCGCCCATCACGGTGTCTCCGGAGCTGGTCACCAGCTGGCCTTTCGCCGAGACCTGAAAGCTGCCGTTCCGCGTGTAGGCCGGTCCATTGGCGGTCTGGACTGCAAAGTAGCCCTTCCCTTCAATCGCCATATCGAGATCGTTGCCGGTCTTCTGCAGCGCTCCCTGGCTCCCGTCGAGCGCGGTTCCGCTCAGGATTCCGTAGTTGTTCATGGCCTGCTCGAGCGCCGAACCGGTCCGATCGCCGGCATTTGCCAGGACCGAGCTGAACACGTTCTCCTCGCCGCGATACCCCACGGTGCTGGCGTTCGCCAGATTATTGGCAATTGTGTCCAGTTCCTGGGTCCGCGACACCAGGGCGGTACACGCTGCGTAGTATCCACTGTCCATAGAGCCTCTTCCGCAGAGGATCATGCACGATGCGTGCCATCCTGATAGGCAAGGTTTGCCCGGATCGGCTACCAAAAACCGGCTAAAAGGCCAGCTTGATGAGGGATCGATGAGAGCGGCGGCCAACGCCCATGAGAACCCCATGCCCTCAGTCACTGCCCTCATGGGAAGGCAATCTGAGAGGAGAGATTTTATGCCCGCGATTGAAAGCTATTTCTACGCCCGCTTGTGCAACCGCGGAGTCAGCCCGTCATAGAGAGGGCATTGGACCGATGATCGTCTCGCCAACTGATGCCCCCGTTCCACGATGTCCGTCCATTGCGTGGCTTGGCCGGGGAGGTTGGCCTCGCGGAAGAAATCCTGGACACAGCGAGGGAGGCGCCAACGCTCGGCCAGGCTGAGCCCCGCCGCCGCCGCATCCTTCAACCCACGCTCGCGGCAGTTCCAGCCGAGAACGGCCGGCATCAACGGCAGCGCATGCAGCAAGCCCACCAGATATGCCGCTTCCGGCCGTACAGCTCCAGAGGATGCTTCGGCCAGAGCGCTCGAGTATCTGGCTACTTCCACTGAGTGTGCCCAGATCTCCGGAACCGCCCGATGGCGTGTGTGGCCAGTGACGGGTTGCCGCGCCGCTGCCTTCAGGCAGGCCTGCAATCCCAGGCTCGATATGCAATCTTCCATGCGCGACGGACGATCGCTGCTGTCACCGTATTCATGGGCCGCCAAACGCAGAATCTGCAGCGTGGCCCCGGGGTCGCTCAGCACCAGCTGCGACATCTCGTGGAGATCGACGGAAAGTTCGTGCGCCTTCAGCTCCATCGACAGCAGAGTTTCCGGTAATACCGGCACGTCCGGAAGATCGTCGACCAGCTCAGGTTGAAATGTGCACCGCTCAGCGAAGCCACTGCGCTCCGTCCGAATTTCAATTACGCCGGTAGTCAGCACGATCCGTCACCCGGCACATCTATCGGCAACTTCTCCCGAATTTTCCAGGCCAGGTGCCGACAGTGTCAGGCGGATGCTTCCAGGATCGGACAGTTATGAAATTAGTTCCCGGCTCTCGCTCATTCCAGCGGCGTTTTTCATCGCGAACAGGATGTCCATCGTCCGCCGCTTGCTCGACAGCCTCGCCCAGACCCAGGATTTGCACCGGACGACGCTTGCCTCCCTCGCCCCAACCTCCACGGCGAAGCCGCCGAGTGTCCTCGCCATCTGCGCCGGTGTGCCTGGCTCGTCGACCACCACTTCCACGTAATCCGGAACCGCAGTCACCTGCCGCATCTGCGCCTCGAATTCCGCCGGCGTCATGAAACACGGCTCAGGACGGCATCCGATGATCTGTTCGATTGCGTGCAGAAAGCTGTGATCCACCTGATGCACGAATCCCAGAAGAAGCCTCTTCGCCGCCGGCGCATAGTGCACTGGCGCGGCGGCAAATCCCTGCAGAAACGTCTTCGGAAGGTCGACCTGCACCGTAAGTCCGCTTCCATCCTGCCCCAGCACCGGAAATCCCCACTGCGCGGCGCGCGCCGCTGCCAGTTCCCTGTCGCTGGCCAGCCCCAGCCGGACAAGAGCGTCCTCCAGCGGCTCGCCGGCGCGGCTCTGCGACACTGCGAGTCGCAGCTGGTCCTCGGTCAGATAGCCCTTGGACAGCATCACCAATCCCAAAGACAGCCGGGGATTGCGGGCCGTATCCATGAGCCGTTCCCTGGAAAGCACCGCCAGCGGAATCTTGATTGCTGCCGCGAAACAATCTGCGCTGCAGTACCATTGTTGGCCCATATGGATACCAATGCGGCTATGAGGCACCGCCCTGGTCAGCAGTTTGTTGTGGCACGTGGAGACGCCGCACCGGGCGCGGACATGGTTCCACCCAAAATCAATCGGCGGCAGCAACGACTTCAGTGTGACATTCATCGATACGATCCTCGGCTCCTTAGTGAATCAGGTGCGACGCCATCGGCTGTGGGATTTCCGTAACCCGCAGTCCATAGTTGCCGTCGACGATGACGGCTTCTCCCCGAGCGATGAGCTTTCCGTCCAGCAGCAGCTCCACCGGTTCGTCCACCATGCGATCCAGTTCGACCACCGATCCGCTGGTCAGCTCCAGAATCTCGCGCAGGGGAAGCTGACGCTGACCAAAACGCAGCGAAACGTTCAGCTCCACGTCCATCACGAGCTTCAGATTCACAGGATCGAAGTTCGTCCGGCCAGCGGCCTCGTCTTTCTCCGCAACGCCTCCCAATGCCGCGAGCATCTGTCCATCGAAGTAGAGCAGCACCGGCTCGCCCGACAAATCGGATGGCGCGGCCAGCGGAACGGCGAACATTCCGCCGAACGCCAGCCCGGAGACCCGTTCCACCTTGAAGCCGAGTTCGCCGTATTCTTCCGCGAGGCTCGTCCGCAGAAGCGCCATCGCAGATCCCAGCACCTGCTGCAGCGCTGCAACGCTTTCCTCAATCCCGGATGGCTTGTTCTGGAATTTCTTAGCCAGCGCCAAAACCTGAGGTTCGTAGAACTCGATGAAGCAGTCGCCATTCACCCGGCCGCTCACCGTCAGGCGGAAATGAATCGGGTTGGCCGCCTCGGTTGGCGGCTCGGCCTGGTCCATCAATTCCATCGGCCATGGAGCTCCAACGGACCTGGTCAGCGCCTCACCCGCTGCAACGGCAAATGCAGCTGCGAAGTTTTTTGCGGCTTTTTTATTGCCTGGCTTATCCACCATTTCTATCCTTCTCCCAATTAAGTGGCGTGGTTCGGCGGCCCAACTGGGCTGCCTTTTGTGATCCGTTGCGTACCGGCATTGCTTCGAAGAATCCCAGGCCGCCTGCGGTCAACATTCCCGGCGTGCGCACCGGCGCGCGCAGCTTCAGGACGCTGCCCGGCTCCAGCGAAATCAGATCCCGCACGGACACGCGCAACCCTACCAGCTCCGCCGCCAGGTCAATGTCGCAATCGAGAATGCGTTCACGAATGCTGGCTCTCGGGAAAAATCGCAGGCCACCCGGTTTCTCAGGCTCCTCCACCTTGATCTGCTGGATCAGCAAATTGAGAAATGTGGTGGGGAAGACGAACTGGAACGATCCCGTGACCCCCGCCAGTTCGACGGCGAACTTCACAAGAGTCACTTTCTCGTTGGCGGGGCAATATTGATGCAGAACCGAGGACTTGATCCGCTTTCCCACGGCAAGAGACTCGTCCGGCATATGCCATGCGTTTTCAGCCTGACGCGCCATCAGAAGAGTCACGTCGTGCATGATCTCCTCTTCTATCTCCGAAAGCTCGCGATTGCTGCCTGACTGGCCCCCAGTACCTCCCAGCAGAATCTCGATCGTCGCAAACACCAGATCGATGTCGCACTCGAGGACCATCGTGCCCGGCGTGTTGAGCAATGAGAACGGAACCATGTAACTGAGCGCCGGAATAGCCGCGATATGGTCCTTGACGGGGAGCTGCTCCAGTCCCGCCAATTTCACCTCGAGGCCGGTCGCCAGAAAGGCATCGAGCGCGCTCGACAAGTGGCGCGCAAAGGTCTCGTGCGCCGCCGTGAGCGATCTGGCATTCTCGTTCGACAGGCGCCCCGCGGACCTGAAATTGCAGTTCACCACGGTACGTTGCTTTTCGACGCGTGTTTGCGTCACCGGCGCGGCTGCCTCTTTTTCTTGATCCTCATCAGGCACGATCGAGTACCTCCGTATCGGACTTCAAGGGCTGGGATGACTGCTGCACGTGGGCCAGCGATTCCCGCAGTTTGATCATCGCGGCCTGTCTGATTTGCGAAACGCGCGAGAGCGCCACACCCACCACCTTGGCAATCTCTTTCATGGTCAGCTCCTCGCGATAGTAGAGCGAAAGAATCAGCTGCTCCCTCTCGCTGAGTTTCGAGATGGCCTCGGCCAAATGTGCCTTCATCTCGCCCTGCAAACACAGCTCAAAAGGATCGGGATCGTCGAGATTGGGCGCCGATTCGATCACATCCATCGTGTCGGACTGATCGTTCGAGGTGGCAACCTGCTGTCCGGCCACGTGCAGCACATCCAGCTGCGCGATGATGCGGCGCAGGTGGTCGATGTCCAGCTGCATTTCGTCGGCGACTTCCGCTTCCGCCGGATGACGGCCCAGCTTCGCCTGCAGCCGCGCCGTGGCGTCGGCAATTTCGCGCCCTCTGCGGCGCAGCGAACGCGATCCCCAGTCAATCTCGCGCAGACTGTCGAGGATGGCGCCCCGTATCCGGAACTTGGCGAACGTCCTGAACTGGGCGTTCTTGTTGCGGTCGAAGCTGCGGTTGGCCTCCAGCAGCCCAACCACCCCCGCGCTCACCAGATCCTCCATCTCTACATGCTGCGGCAGCCGCTCGCGGATGCGCGCGGCAATGTAATAGACCTGAGGCAGCTCCTGCAGAACCAGATCGTCTCCCGAGTCCGCATACGATGCGCTCATGGTGTACGCCATCTCTGCTGCTGTCATGGTTTCACCTCGTCCAACATCGAAATCTCAGCCTGGGTCATCGCACCGACCCCAGCGACATCACCTGCGTCATAGGCGGAATCTCCGACGGAGAAACCACCACAATCCTCGGTATGAACGGCTCCAGATGCCGCCGCAGATAGAAACGGCCTGGAGATGAACACAGCAGCACCGGTGGAGCCTGTGCTACCTGGTCGCCCAGCATCGCGCGCAGACCGTCCAGCACCCTGCGCGCCACCGAAATCTGCATCGCCCCGGAGGATGCCTGCGGATTCTGGGATCCGGTGCGAGCGCACTCCTCTTCGATGGAGCTGTCCAGCGTCACCACCTTCAGCTGTCCGTTCTCGTCGAGCAGCGGGCGAATCAACGCGCGCCCGAGCGAGTGCCGCACGGCTTCGACCAGGATGACCGGATTCTTGTTGGTCGCCGCCGTCTCCACCATGGTTTCGAGAATCGTTCCCAGATCGCGAATCGAGACCTGCTCTCGTAACAGCTGCTGTAGCACTTTTTGGATTTCCCCAAGGCTCATCAGCTTCGGCATCAGCTCTTCAATCAGCTTTGGATGGGAATCGGAGAGCCGATCGATCAGGCGCTTGGTCTCCTGGCGTGTCAACAGGTCGTGTGCGTTCTGCTTAATCAGCTCCGCAAGATGCGCGGACAAAACCGACGTGTGGTCGACCACGGCATAACCGGCCGCAATCGCCTGTGCCTGTAACTCCGGTGCAATCCACTTAGCGGGCGAGTTGAACGCCGGCTCGCGGGTCTCCTGTCCCTGAAGATCGCCCGGTTTCGGGTTGGAATTCACCGCCAGCAGCTTGTCGCGCCGCAGTTCCCAGCGAGCAATCTCCACTCCCCGCAGATAAACGACATACTCACGCTCCTTCAGCGAAAGGTTGTCGGTTATATGGATCGAAGGAACCAGGAACCCCAGCTGCTGGGCAAGATTCTTGCGCAGCGATTTCACCCTGGCCAGCAACTGCCCGCCCTGCTTCGCGTCGACCAGAGGAACCAGGCCAACTCCCACTTCCAGCATCAGGTCGTCCAGCTTCATGGCCGCGTCCATCGGATCGACCACCGGTGTTCCTGGCGCCGCCTTCGCCGCTGCCGCCTTGGCTGTTGCGGCTTCCGCTGCGGCGTTCGGCTTCATCTTCCACGCGGCAAACATCGCAAGACCGCCCAGCGCGACGAAAGGAATCTTCGGCATCGCCGGGATCGCGGCCAAAGCGAGCAGAACCCCGCCCACAATCCACAGAGGACGCGAAGTCTTGAAGACCTGCGTGCCGATATCGGTGCCCAGCGAGTGACTGGAAGCCGCCCGGGTTACCACGATACCGCCAGCCACCGAGACCAGCAGCGAAGGAATGATCGCCACCAGGCCGTCACCCACAGTCAAAATCGTGTAGGTCTTGAGCGCCTGCTGGAATGGAACGCCCTGCTGAAACACACCGATCAGGAATCCCGCAACAATATTGATGACCGTGATCAGGATGGTGGCCATCGAATCGCGCTGGCTGAAGCGGGCCGCGCCGTCCATCGAGCCGCAGAACTCCGCTTCACGTGCGACCATCTCGCGGCGCTGGCGAGCCTGGTCCGCATTGATGAGGCCGGTATTCAGGTCGGAGTCGATCGCCATCTGCTTGCCCGGCATGGCGTCAAGGGTGAAACGCGCCGTCACTTCGGCGGTGCGTACCGCGCCGTGGCTCACCACCAGGTACTGAATCGCGATCAGCGCGATAAAGATTACGAAGCCAACAATATAGTTGCCGCCTACGACAAATTGGCCGAAGGCCTCTATCACCTTGCCGGCTGCGGAGGAGCCTTCATTGCCATGCAGCAGAATTCGTCGAGTGCTCGCCAAATCGAGGGCCAGACGCATCAGCGTCAGCAGCAGGATTAAGCTGGGAAACACGGAAAACTCGACCGGCCGCAAAACCTGGATCGCAGTCAGCAGCACCAGTACCGATGCCGTGATGCTGAGCGTCAGCAGCAAATCGAGCGCGAAGCCTGGCAGCGGCACCAGCATCACAAACACCAGCACCACGGCTCCTACCGGGATAATCCAGTCCGAGTAGGTCTGGAGCGTGCCAATCAGTCCTTTTTTGTTCACACGGGCCTCGCCTGGGCTTGTGCCTGCGGATTCATGGAAGCCCTTCTCTGGGCCTCACGGTTTCTCACTTCAGCCTGGGCCTTGTAGACCATCACCAGAATTTCCGCCACAGCGTGGTAAAGGGCCGAGGGAATCGGATCGCCCACCTCAACGGCCCGGTACAGCGACTGCGCCAGCGCGCGGTTTTCCATCACCGGAATATCGCGCTTCCAGGCAATCTCCTTGATCTTCGCGGCCAGGTTATCGAGGCCTTTGGCCACCACAATAGGAGCAGCCATATTGACCTCATAACGCAGCGCCACGGCGTAATGGGTCGGATTTGTAATCACCACAGTTGCAGTTTCGGCGGCCTTCAACATCTGCCTGCGGCGCGACTGCCGTTGCAGCTTGCGCATCCTCGCCTTGCTCTGCGGATTGCCGTCGGATTCCTTCATTTCCTCCTTGATTTCCTGACGGCTCATCTTCAGATCGCCTTCGTTCTTCTGCCACAGCAGCAGGTAGTCCACACCGCCCCATACGAGAAGGATCAGTCCCGACTTCCAGCAAATCCCCAGCAGAATGCTGCTCACCAGCGAGGTAAACCCGCGCGCGCCCACATAAGAGCTCAGCAGAATCTCTCCCCAGTGTTCGCTGATGCCCGCGTAGCCAACCCAGACGATCGCGCTGAAAGGCAGCAGGGACTTCAGAATCGTGCTCACCGCGGTCAGAGAAACCATCTGTTTCAGCTTGTTCCCCGGGCTCAGGCGCTCGAACTTGAACGACAGCGCTTCCGGCGCAAACACGAATCCGCCCTGCGCCAGACTCGTGAACAAAGCCACGCCCAGGGCGGCCAGCAGAATCGGAAACACCCAGCGCATCGCTTCGACGCTGGTCCAGAACAGTAGAGGACCGTTGGCGCCGATCGAATCGGTGCCGGCCGCGTCGAGTGTGTTGCGGAAAAAGACCGTCCAGTGCGGAACCGCGTCGCGCCCCATGAAAAACACAACGCCCGCCACCGCCGCTAAAGTCAGCGCGCCGCTCAACTCGCGGGAACGCGTCACCTGGCCGCGCTCGCGGGCGCGTTTCCTGTGTCGCGGTGTTGCTTTTTCTGTTTTGCTCTCGTCGGCCATATTTGTTATCTCGCCAGATGGAGCAGGCGGTCTCCGTTCGTCATAGCGTCAAGAAACAAACGCCGGAAAAGGTCGGGCCAGTACTTCAGGGTTGCGATCAGAATCAGCAGGCCCAGAACGCTCTTCACCGCCGGACCCAGCAGCATCAACGGCATCTGCGGAGCAGCTTTACCCAGCAGACCCAGCACAATGTCCGCAGCCAGCGTGGCTGAGAGCACCGGCGCAGCAATCTGAACTCCTACTCCGAACAGGTCCCCAACGGCCTTCAGCACGCCGACCGTGAACAGGCCGCTCAGATGCGCTGACCCGGCGGGAAGATACGCATAGCTGTTGCCGATGGCCCGGAGCAGCCAGTAATGAACGTCCATGCGCAGAAACAGCAGCATGATGATGCTCTGATAAAAGACCGACATTACTGTCGTATCCACCTGCGTCTGAGGATCCAGGATGTTGACCAGCGAGTAGCCCATCTGCACCCCCAGCACCTGTCCGCTCAGCTGAGCTGCTTCAAACACGAGATTGGTCGCGATACCCATCCCCGCACCGATCAGAAACTCCGTGAACACAAGGAACGGCCAATGCGCCAGCGACGGCGGAGTAAGTTCATGGCTCACCGCCGGGTACAGCAAACCGGTCAGCGCCAGAACCAGAACCGCCTTGATGCGCGCCGGAATGACCGTGCTGCCAAAAAAAGGAGCGAAAAGCATTAGTCCCGTCAGGCGCACCCCAATGGTCAGGATGCCGCTGATGATCGCCAGCAGGGGGATTTCGATCATTGCAGGTACACCTGAAAATTCGAGAGCATCGTAAGCGTGAAATGCGCCAGGTGCCGCCACATCCACGGCATCGCAACAAATAAGGCGCCGCCGGTCGCGATCAGTCGCGCCACAGAAGATACCGTCATGTCCTGCAGTGACGTCAGTACCTGAAAGACATTCACAAACAAGCTCACCAGGATCGCGACTCCAAGAATCGGCCCAGCCAGCAGGATGACCTCCTCCAACACGGTTCTCCCGAGAAAAACGACCTGATCCACTCCCATTTAGTTAAAGCTCCTCATCAAAGACCCAACCAGCAGATGCCACCCATCGACCATGAGGAAGAGCAGCAGTTTGAGCGGAGTCGAAATCACCACCGGAGGCAGCTGCAGCATCCCAACCGAAGTCGTAATCGAAGCCACAACCATATCCACGATCAGGAATGGCAGAAAGAGCACCGTGCCGATCTGAAAGCCCGCCTTTAGTTCCGACAAAATATAGGCAGGCAGCAGCACTCGCATCGACACATCGTCCAGTGACGCCGGCCGCGGCTCCTTGGCCAGCTCGACGAACAGGGCCACGTCTTTTTCCCGCACATAATGGCTCATGAATTTCCGGACAGGAACTTCGCCGCGACCGAGCGCATCCATGGCGGTGATCTGCCCGGTCTGCATCGGAACAATGGCGTTGTCGTAGATCTGGGTTCCCACCGGCTGCATCAGGAAAAACGTCAGGATGAGTGAAAGCCCGATCAGGGTCTGATTCGAGGGCGTCGTCTGCAAGCCCAAAGCTTGACGCAAAAAGTGAAAGACAATTAGCAGCCGAGCAAACGGCGTTACACACAGTAGGATCGAAGGAATCAGCGTCAGCCCCGTGAGCAGGATGACGATCCCCCACGGCAGCGATCCGCCGGGGACGCCCTGGAGCTGGATGCCTCCGAGCGGCGGCGGTGCGCCCGGTGACGCGAGCGAGTTGTTCACGCCCGAAGGCTTCGCATTGCGCGCATCGGGCTTCGCAGCTGCTCCGGAAGCCGAGCCAGGTGCCGCACCAGGTGCAGTTGCAGATGCCGCGCCAGGTGCAGTTGCAGGTGCGGTTCCAGGTACCGCGCCCGCTGGAGCGGCCGCGGCTGGGACCGGCGGGTTAACCGCTGCCGCTGCCACGGCGGCGATCAGTTTAGCCCGGTCTCCATATTGATAAGTCTCAACCCCTGGCAGCGCCAGGTGCCCCTGCGCCGGAGCCGACGCTGCAAACGCGACAATAATCCCCGCGTAAACAGCACGTCTTTTCACGGCCCCAATCATTCCGGAATCACCCCGGAAGCCATCGCCGCCCCAAGCGCTGCTTGCGTATCGTTGGCGGTCCCCAACTGGGTCAACAAGGAAACGCCCGCCGAGCCGCCGCCGATCAGGAACTTGCGCCCTTCCACCTGCACCACCGCAACGAAGCGCTTGTCTCCCAGAGAAATGGTCTCTGCCACGCGCAGCTGCTTGTTGGAGGAGATTGAGCAGTTCCGGTTCAGCCACGACCAGGCCCGGAACAGCAAGTTGGTCTGCTTCCGAGGCGGTGGCGGAATGACCCGCGTCTGCGCCACGACATCTTCCGCAGGAATCAGGTTCACAACAGTCTCTTCCGCCGGGACCTCCGCGTTCGCGATGATCGGGCAGGCCGGGGTTGGGGCCGGGGTTGGGGTCAGGGCTGGGGTTGGGGTCAGGATTGGGGTCAGGATTGGGGTTGGGGTTTGGGTTGATGCTGGGCTCGCAACTGGCTCAACGGCAAGCCTTGGGCCTGCAACTACCTCCTCCGCGAGGGTTTGGTTCGCAAAAGCCCTGTCCGGCTGGATTTCAGTGGCCAGGGCCTGGTTTGCCGCGGCCGGGTTCGACCATGGCTTCTGACGGCTCTGCCTCTCGGTACTGGAGAGCAGCGCAGCCATAAACGTGTTGTTTTGATTTGACCCCAGCGCCGTCTGGGCGCGAAAAGCGCCGGCGGAAGGAAACGCGGAAGGAGATTGCGAGAAACCTGCCGACGCGCTCGTGCCCGATCCGTCGTACCAGCCATGCAACCGTCGCCGATGACTCCGACTTCTATCCGGCCGATGTTGCCCAGCAACAGAACGGCGGTGGTGCGATGGCATGTGTTTTCTGCAATGTGTACTCGGCGCGGCCTCGGCAGAGCGCCATTCGTCCAGCACGCTCGTCTGCCCCGTAACCTCCCTGACTGGAATCGCCTCCGCGACGATTTTTGCCGCCCGAGCTTCGTTCTCGAGCGCCATCTTCGCCAGGATTTCGATAAAGTGGACTTCGTTTCCGGCTTCGTCTGCCGGAGCCTGATTCGCCCATGGCATAGGACCAGCTTGCTTATCGGCGCCGGCAATCAGCGCCGCCATGAACGTATTGCTCCTGTTCGCCGCCAGCGCTGCCTGGGTGCGCAACTTGCCGGCAAAAAGCAAATTCGGCATGCTCATCGACGTGTTCATGCCTGATCCGTTACGCGAACCGCCAGGCGGTCGCCGATAACTTCGAATTCTGTCCAGCCGATCAGAACCTTGTTCACCCGCAGCGGAACGTCGCTGGTGTGGTGGCACGCGGTTTCAACAATCGATCCCTGGCGCAGCCCCAACAGATCGCCAATCGTGAAGCGAACCACCGGGATCTCAAGGCTCAGCGTGCAGGGCAGCCACGGCATCGTGTCCAGCAGATCCTCTTCGCTCTGCGTTGTGGTGGTCGGTTGCGCCGCAACAGGCCTGGGCTGCATCTCCTGCGCGGGCATACTCAAAGTGGCCATTGCTCGTCTCCGGCTCCATCCCTGCGGTCACCCTGAACCTGTAAATCGAAACCACTTTCCGGATCATGGGCATTCAGCAGGATGGAGCGATTGCGACGAGGTAAGAGCAATCGAGGGGCCGGAATCCGGGCACGGCCAAGCGGCCCCGCAGCAATGGCGGAGACGAGCGCAGATCCCTCATGCGCAAGCACTTGCGTGAGAGAAAGAGGGGGTCCACCGGCTCTCGCCATCCGTGAGACAGCCATGAGAGCCGGAAGCGTTCCACAGGCCCTCGCCGGGGCAGGGTTGCGCCCGGCGAAAGCCTCTAATCGTAAGCTAACAACCGCGCCGATTCGACTATGAGATCAGCTGGATAGTTGCCTGCGAGACCTGGTCCATGGTGGTGAGCACCTTGGCGTTGGCCTCATAGCCCTGCTGAGCAACAATCATGTTGGCAAACTCGGTTGAGAGGTTGACGTTGGACTCTTCAACTGCGCCGCCGGTGATGGTGCCGTCTCCACCGGCTCCCGCCTGCCCGACGACCGCGGTTCCCGAAGAGAAGGTCGGCTGATAGTCGTTGCTGCCCAACTGGGTCAGACCCTGGACGTTGGCAAAGCTGGCGATCGCCACCTGACCCAGCGACATGGTCTGGTTGTTGCTGAACTGCCCCTGCACCGTTCCGTCAGCCAGCACGGAATAGCCCGTGAGCGTCCCGACGCCGTAGCCGTTCTGTGTGCTGGAGTTCGTGGCGCTCGAGGCGTCCTGCTGGGTGATGGTGGGCGTGGCGCCCGTGCCGTCGAGATTCCACGAAAGTGTCATCGGCGCGGCCCCGTCCGCCAGAGTGGGAATATTAATACCCGTGATGGGTGATGCAGGCGCAGTCAGAATGCCCGAGGAGTTAAAGTTCAGCGTGCCAGTGGCCAGCGTGGTTGTGGTGCCCGTGCCCCCCGTATCGGCCGATGGCAGGCTGATGCTGTAGTTCCAGGTGTTTGCGGCGGTGTTCGTGAACTGCACCGTCATCACATGCGAGGCGCCTAACGAATCGTAGATCGTGATCGGCGTGCTGAAACTTGTGCCCACGGTTGCACTTGCGTTCAGATTGGCGTTGAGCTGGAAGTTCGATGTAGCCACGGCGGGAATGTTGCTCGCCTGGTTCACGCTGATCGGCGACAGCGCCGTGGTGGTCGAAATCACGCCGTTAACCGCCGGATAACCCATCACCAGCTGCCCCTCGGGTGTGCACAGCTGCCCTTGGGAGTTCACTGTGAAGTCGCCATCGCGCGTGTAGCTCGTCTGATTGGCCGCGTCCTTCACCACGAAAAAGCCATTGCCCTGCAGCGCCATGTTCGAGGCAATGCCTGTCGAGCTAACGGTGCCGTTGGTGAAGTTGCCCGTCTGACCGGAAACCTGGACGCCGGATCCTATCTGAATGGGGTCGCCGTTGCCGGAGACTCCCTGTACCTGGTTGAAGACGTCGGCAAAGTTGAGGTTCTCGTCCTTATAGCCGTCCGTGTTGAGGTTCGAAAGGTTGTTGGCGATGACATTCAGCGAATCGGAGCTGGCTGCCAGGCCTGATAGAGGTATCGAAAACGCTGACATTATCTGCCTCCCGGGTTTGAGAAGTTAGGGGTTAACAAGTTGGGGGTTGAGAGTTTAGGAGTTGCGAGGTTAGAAGCGGGTACCGGCGTCCCGATGTTGCCGTACAGGTTCATCAGACCGCCCGGCGCCGACCCGTTGTATGCGCCCCCGTTGTAAGCAGGCAGGAACTGCGTTCCTGCCCCAGGGCTCGACGAGCCTGGAACTGTTCCCGCTGCCGAAGGGTTGGTGGCCAGCGCACCGGCCGCGGCGTTCGCGGTCGGCGTGCTGCCTGACGTCCCGGAGCTTGAGCTTCCGGACAGATTCGTGAGCGTCTGGTTGATGGAGATCAGCTGATCCAGCTGGTTCAACGACACCATCTGGCTCACCATCTCCGTCGGATCGACCGGCTGGGTGGGATCCTGGTTCTGCAGTTCCGTCACCAGCAGGTTCAGAAATGTGCTCTGGAGATCCGTCGAAGAGAGGGCGTTCGTGCCGCTCGAACTGCTGCTCGACCCTGTCGACCCGGAACTGGCCCCCGTGCTGGTGGCGGCCTGCGCCTGCATCGGTGCGCTCATCGTCGGACTAAAACCCTGTATGTTCATCTTGTCTTTCCTCGTTCCTTTCTTCTTGTTCCTTATGCCCTGACATCCAGCCGGTTGCCGTCCCAGGCGGCCGCGACTGCGACCGGGTTCAGGCTCTCGGTTTCTGGCGAAATATTCTGAGGCTGCACGGATCGCGCATACGGCCGCTGCTGTCCAGCCGAAGAACTTCCCTGCTCTCCGGAGAAAGACGCGCCGCTCTGGTGCACCTCGATCGAGGCGCGCAACCCGAATTCTTCTCCAAGCTTTGACTGCACTGCCGGAACATGCATTGCGATTGCCTTTCCCAGATCCCCGTGATCCACGGAAATCTGTGCCAGCATCTGTTGTTGCGAAACCGAAGTACGAATCGAGATGTCACCGAATTCGGCCGAACGCATGCCTACCTGCATTCCCGTCTCGTTCATGGTCTGGATCAGCCTTGCCGTGCTGATCGCCGATGTCTGTGTGCTTTCGCCGTTCTCTCGCGGAACCGAAACCGTCGCTGCCGTCAGTTCAGTCGAATGCGGACCATCGCTGACACCATCCCCAGCTCGCCGCGCATCGTGAACCGCCGCCTGGTTACCGATAGCGGTGCCGATAGCCTGGATCGCTTGTGCCCCGTTGTCCGCCGATTTCGTTGCTATCTGCGCTCCGTTGGCCGCAGGCTGGGCCGTCTGACTCGCCTGGCTCGCGGTCGCAGCCGTGCTGCTTTGAACGCCGTGCGTCCCCGACGCTGCCGTCGAGCTGTCGGCTCCGCTGGTCTTCCCCGTCCCGACGACACCCGCCCCATCGGAAACCTTGGAAATCGTCGCGTTCGGTCCTGGACTCTGCTGTCCCTTGCCGGCTAACGGGCCCGCGCCGGTTTGCAGAACGTCATTTCCAGGAAGGCTCGCATCCGGCAGAGTGATATAGCTCGGCAAGACGGAAACCGCAGTCAAGCTCGGCTGAACTGACCCATCATCGTTCGTCGTCGACGCCGTCGCCGGATCGGCAGCGGCGCTATTCTGCGCGGTCGCTGTTTCACCGGGGTTGGACGTCTCATTCGGACGCGGGCCCGCCGCGTGTTCCGCAGCCGGCAAGCTTGCCATCGGCGGCGCGGGACCAGAGTCGTGAGCTGCTGCCGGCTGCACTGTTACTGCTGAGGCTGCATCCCCGGCAGAGCGTTCATTTTGCTGACCGCTGGGCTGTTCCGCCATCGGCTGAACTGCAGGATTCATCGATTGGACCGCCAGTGCAATTGGCTGCGCCGACGACGCGGCTGGCTGCATGACAGGCGGGGCGGCCTGCACCACGGGAGGGGTCGCCGACGCCATAGGCGCGGCTGCCCTGACTACTGGCGCCTTCGGCGGAACAGCAGGGTCGATGGTCTGCACTAAGGGCGCGACTGGCTGCTCCGCAGACCCAGCCGGCTGCACTGACATAGCGACCTGCGGGAGAGTGGCGGCGATCGGCTGCTGCGGGA
This sequence comes from uncultured Acidobacteriaceae bacterium, assembly GCA_963831055.1. Taxonomy (GTDB): domain Bacteria; phylum Acidobacteriota; class Terriglobia; order Terriglobales; family Acidobacteriaceae; genus Palsa-343. The sequence goes on from CAWHOU010000048.1 coordinate 27,189, forward strand.
GAATCGTCTTCTCCGGAAGAGGACCCGCGTTCACGGCTGCGACATCGGTAGTTGCCAGCGCTTTATCCTCGCGGCTGGCGACCCGAACCGATCCGTTTGCATTGTTGGTCGGGCTTGCCGACGTCGTGGACTGAGCTGTCGGCGCGACCTTATTGGTTGCATGGTCGCCCGCCGCAACCCGTGCCCCTGCGTCCTGCGATGGCCCTGATTCTGCGGCCTCCGCGACGTGGTTTATGGGTGCCTGCGCAGCGGAGCCCTTCAACATCGCCCCAGTCGTCGCGTCGGCAACAGGGCTCGACTGCTCTGCCGTGCTGGCGAGCACCGTGCCGAACGGCGAGCCTGTCGTCTGCTTCTGTGTCAACAGCGGGTTCGCGGTTTCGGCGTTTGTCGATCTCATGGCAATGCGCACGCCCTGATTGATGCACGCACCGCGCCACGATTCCCGATCCCCGCGACCCGGCGAAACGCAGCTCAATCACTCATTCCACGAGACTTACAGCGACCAGCCAAACCGCCTCGCCGGCAAATCGGCAAGCCTTGCCTCCTTCGCTGGGCAACGTTTGCCGAGTGCATTGCACGAAGAAGTTCGAACGCATCGCAGACGGATCAATCAACTACGCTGCCCGGTCCATTTGTAACCAACACAGTGGCGTGACAATCCGCAGCGGAGCGCACACGCGGCGGCCTTGATTTTTGTTTGGAAGGGTGAGGATCAGCCGCGCTGGTGGCGGGATCCGAACAGGTCGTCGAGTTGTTTCTGTTGCGTCTTAACCTGCTCCTGCTCGTGCGCAGCCTGCTGGCGGGTTTCCATATCGCTCAGCATCCGGCGTTTGCGATGCGCCGCCTGCCAGGCTTTCAGCCGCTCGTCCCGCTGGCGCTCCAGATCATGCAGCGTCGTCTCAAGGTGCTTCTTTCGCTCGACGGCAGCTTCGGCCTCTTTCACCATGGCTTGCAGCTGCGCTGCGGGAATCGCCTGCTGCATCGCCCTTTCCCGGGCTTTCTGCGCGTTCTCAATCTCCGCCGCCGTTCGCTCAATGGCGCGCGTCACCCCGGCAACCTCCAGCTGAGCCTTCTGCAGCTCAAGCTCCTCACGCTGCTCCACACTCTCGCGGAAGCGAAGAACCGTCTCTAATGGAAAATGAAACTTCATAGCTCCTCGTCAGGTTCCTCGCTACCCCGGCAGCGCCATCAACTGGTCAACGGCATCTTTGTAGGGGCAGATAAGGTCGGGCTTCTGCTGCAGAAAATTGTTGAGTGCCGGCAGGCTTTCGATCGCTCGATCCAGCACCGGATCGGTGTTCTTGTGATACGCGCCAATACGGATCAGATCTTCAGACCGGGCATAAGCCGCCATCAGCACCCGCAACGCCTTCGCTTTCGCCAAATGCTGCTCAGTGACCAAACTGGACATCAGCCGGCTCAGGCTCTCCAGAATCGAGATCGGAGGATAGTGGCTGCGCAGCGCCAGCGTCCGGTCAAGCACCACGTGCCCATCGAGCAGCGATCGCACCGTGTCCACCACTGGATCCTGCTGGTCGTCGCCCTCCATCAGCACCGTGTAGAACGCGGTGATACTTCCCTGCGAAAAATTCCCGGCTCGCTCCGCCAGCCGCGCCAGCATGTTCAGCACACTCGGCGTATAACCCTTCGCCGTGGGCGGCTCGCCCGCAGCCAGGCCGATCTCCCGCTGTGCCATGGCAAAGCGCGTGAGTGAATCGGCAATCAGCAACACATTTTTGCCCAGGCTCGCGAAATACTCCGCCACCGCTGTCGCCGCCAACGCCGCGCGAATACGCAGCAGCGGCGACTGATCCGACGTCGAGACCACCACCACCGCCCTCCGCAGCCCCTCTTCGCCCAGAACCTCCAGAAACTCCCCGACTTCCCGCCCGCGTTCACCCACAAGAGCCAGCACCGTCAGGTCCGCAGCCGTACCGCGCGCCATCATGCCAATCAGCGTGCTCTTCCCCACCCCGCTGCCGCCAAAAATGCCCACGCGCTGCCCCCGGCCGCAGGTCAGGAATCCATCGATAGCGCGAATCCCGCAGCTTAGCGGCTCGCGTATCGCTACGCGATCCATAGGCAGAGGAGCCGATCCATCAATCGTCACCGCATGCGTCGCGCGATACTCCCCTTTGCCATCGAGCGGATTGCCGCCGGTGTCGATCACGCGACCCAACAGCCCCGGACCCACACGAATCGACGGCCGCCCGCCCCAGGTCACAATCCGATCGCCGAAGCGGATGCCGCGTGGCGGCTCGGCTGCCATGGAGAGCATCGTGGAACCGCGGAAACCGATGATCTCTCCGTCATACCGGTGCCCACTGTCTCCGGTGATCTCGCACGATTCCCCAACAAAACAGGATGGCCCGTCGGACTCGACCAGATTCCCCACCACCTGGCTGATCCGCCCCTTCCAGCGCAGCGTGGATCCGGTCTCAAGATGGTTGATGTAGGGGGCCAGCAGGGCTCGGCTCATCGCGTCGTGGGCCTCAGCGCCAACAGATCGAAGAATCCCCTCTCCACTTCCTTCAGTTGGCCATCCAGTCCGAAGTTCGCCGATCCCAGCTCCGTCTCCAGGACACAATCGAGGTCGCTCAACTGCGCATCTTCGGCCACCGCGACGCGCCCCATATTCGGCTGCGCGGCAAAGTATTGCTTGAAGCTTGCGGCCCGTGCCGGGCTCACCCGCACCGTCACACTTGACTCTTCGCGCATCTTTTCGACGGCCATTCTTACCAGCGTCGCCACCAGCATCGGATCCACCTGCGCCTCGCGATGCAGGATCTTCGCGGCGATCGACAACGCCAGCTGAACAACCTCCTGCTCTACCCGCGCGAAGTACTCAACCCGCTCTTCTGAAAAGTTTGCGATCGTGGAAGTCAGCGCAGAGCGCTCCGCCTGCAGCTTCTGCTGAAATTCCTGGCGCAGCTTCTGCTCCGCCTGCGCCGCCGCATTCGACCGTTCCTCTGCGATGCGGGCAGCCCATTCCGCCTCGTTCTGTGCGTCGTGGCGCCGGCGTCCCGCGCTGCCGGTTCGCCTCTCCGTTGGGATCGGAGGCGCAGCATCCGCCGCATTGCCGCCCATATCGGGATATTGCAGCGTGGCCACCGGCCCCCCAAATACGCTGGTCACCTCCGAGTTAGACGACATACTCATCTTCTCCCTGACTCTTTAAAACGATCTTGCCTTCCGCCTCCAGCTTGCGCGCAATCGCCACAATCTCTGACTGCGCCTTGGCCACGTCTTTGCTGCGCACCGGCCCCATCACCTCGGAATCTTCCTTCATCATTTCAACCGCGCGTGAAGACATCGTCCGATAGAAATGGCTGCGCAGATCCTCGCTCGCGCCCTTGAGCGCCACCATCAGCGTCTTCTTGTCGATCGAATTCATCAGCTCGCGCATCTCCTGCTCGGGCACCTCAAGAAAATTCTCGAACGTGAACATCAGATCGCGAATGCTGATGGCCAGCGTCGGCTCTTCGCGCTCGATGTTCTCCAGAATCTCGCGGGCCGTATTCGCGTCGAGTCGATTCATCAGCTCGGCGATGTTGTGCGAACCCTGGTTGGATCGCTTCGTCTGATCGCCCACCGAGCGCAGCCGGCGATTCAGCACCGTCGAAACCTTCGCCGCGGTCTCCGGAGAAAACTGGCCGAGTGTCGCCAGCCGCCGCACGCAGTCCGCCCGCACCTCCGGCTCCAGCTTCATCAGCAGCGCCGACGCACGCTTCGCGTCCAGATGTCCGAGGATCAGCGCCTTGGTCTGCGAATGCTCCCCCACCAGAAACCGCGCCAGCTGCTGCGGGTCCGCCTTCTTCAGCGAATCCACGTGGAACGTGCGCGACTCGTCCGGTTGCCTCAGCCGGTCCACCATAGTCTTCGCGCCGTTCTCGCCGAAAGCCTTCACCAGCAGCCGCACCGCGACATCCTGGCCGCCCACCGCGATGAATTCCTGTGCCGTCATCATCTGCTGGTATTCCTCCAGCACCTGGAGCGTCACCTCAAAGGGCACCTGGCCCAGGTTCGCCACTTCCTCGGTGACCCGTTCCAGCTCCCCAGGAGAAAGGTTGCGCAGCAGCGGCGCTGCCGCATCCTCCCCAATCAGAGACAGCAGAATTGCAGCTTTCTTCGTGCCCGTGAAGACACCGCCATCGAGCGTGCTCATGACGGCTCCTCACGCAGCCATGCCTGTACCGCCCTGGCCGTGTTCACCGGCTTCTGCCGGATCAGCTCAGCCGTTTGCTCTTTCAGCAGCGCTGCCCGCACCGTTCCCTTGCCCAGCTCCGGCGCATGCATCGAGGCATGCAGCGCCGGCGTCTCCGTCTGGGACCCGGCCAGCGCCGCCGCCTGGGCCGGCGTTGGCAGGTATGCCGGACTCAGCACGTGTTTTTGCACTGGTCGCACAATAAACAGCCAGGCGAGCAAGAAGAGCGCGAGCAAAGAAGCCGGCCGTAGCAGAGATGAATAATCCGAAACCGTCTTTTGCACTTTCGTCGTCCACGTCGACGCCGCTCCAGGCAGATCCTCGGCAGCGACTTCGTTATCGAACGAGATATTCTCCACGCTGATTGAGTCGCCACGCTTCGCGTCGAACCCGATCACCGCTTCAGCGAGTTCCCGTATCTTATCCAGCTCTTCCTGCGTGCGCTTGCGTCGCGTATAACTCACCTTGCCCTTCTGCACCGACCGCACCATTTCGTCGTCGATCAGAATTGCCGCCGTGACGCGCGCCACCCGCCCCGCTGGAGTTACTGTGTGCACCACCGTCTTATTCACACCATAGGTCGCGCTCTCGGTCTTTGAGCTCTGCGACGACGTTACTGTGCTATCCGACTTAGGCTCCTTCTTGGTGGGAACGTTGCTGGCTGTCCCGGGAACCCCCGCTGGTACCGGGCTGCCGCCCGCCTGGTCCTCCGACTTCTGATCGCTCAACAGTGCGCTTACCGATGGATCGTATTTTTCCTGGCTCTCCTCGGTCGTGCCCTGGTCATATGCCACGTTCACACTGGCGCGAATCTTGTCCGCGCCCACAATCGGTTCCAGCGTGCTCATCAGCCGTTCGCTCAATCCTGCCCCCGCGCCCTCCCCAGGGTCCGCGCTATCCTGATTCACCCCGAGCGCCCTGGCGGAGTCGGCATCCACGATCGAAACATCCTCCGGTTTCAGTTCGTCCACTGCCCCGGACACCAGTCGCGCGATAGCCAAAACGGAGGCCTTGGATAGCTCGCCCCGCCGGAGCTTCAGAATGACCGAGGCTTTGGCGCCGCGCTCACGATCGAGAAACACTGAATCCGACGCCATCACCAGGTGAACCCGCGCGCTCTCCACATCTCCCAGCGTCTCAATCGTCCGCTCCAGTTCCCCTTCGAGCGCCCGCTGGTAGGTGACCTTCTCATCGAACTCGGTCTGCCCCCACGACATCTTGTCGAACAGCTCAAAGCCCATGCGTCCGCTGTGCGGTGTGCCCTGCGATGCAGTCTGCATCCGCGCCGCATCCAGCTTATCGGCGGGCACGCTGATCGTCTTGCCGTCCGCGCTGGCCTGGTGCGGAATCCCCTGCGCGTCCAGTTGCGCGCTCAGCGTCTGCGCATCCGACGGCTCCAGATTCGTGAACAGAGGCTTGTAGTCGGGTGTGCCGAGGAGCCGGACAAAGAAGGTCATCAGCAGCACTGTGGCGCCTGCTCCCCCCACAAGGAAGAGCTTCTGCTGCCCGGTCCGGCTGCCCCAGAACCCTTTGATCTGCTCGGATGCGTTGTTGATTCCTGCCATGAGCTCCTGATCCTAAAACTGCATCTTCTCGATATCCTGATACGCGCTCACGATCTTGTTGCGCACCTGCATCATCAGCTGAAAGCTGACATCCGCCTTCTCCACTGCGATCATCACGCTGTTCAGGTCGCCGTTGCCTCCGCCCTGCACCAGGTTCGTCACCTGCGCCGCAGCACCGTCGTTCAGTTGATTGACTGTGCTTACCGCGGTCTTCAGCACATCGGAAAAGCTGCCTCCACCCGCGTCGCCGCCCGTGTCCAGTGCCGTCGTATCCGGGATGTAAGTGCTCGGTAGTCCTGTCAGGCTTACGTTGCTCATCGTTCCACTCCCCTGCTATGAGGATTTAAGTATGTCGATTGATTCCTGAACCATCGACTTAGCCGCGCCGATTGCCGATGCATTCAGTTGATAGGCTCGGGTCGCGTCCATCAGGTCCACCATTTCTGTTACCGGATTAATCGCCGGATAGGCCACATAGCCTGCCTTATTCGCATCCGGATTGCCCGGCTCGTAGCGCAAAACCGGCGCCGACGTGTCATCCACCACCTGACTTACTTCCACCGCACCCGCCGGACGCCCGCCAATGCGGTTAAACACCGTTTGGAACGGAGAGGAATTCGTCGCGCTGAACACCACTTCCTTCCGCGTGTAAGGTCCGCCCTCGTCGGTGTGCGTCGTTTCGGCGTTAGCAAGGTTGGCCGATGTCACTTCCGCCCGCTCTCGCTCCGCCGACAGCGCCGAAGCGCTGATGCTCATCATTCCGAATAGCCCCATCGTCCGTTCTCCTTAGTCCTTGATGGCCGTCAGCATGGTGTGAAATTCTGATTTCACCAGCTGCACGCCCAGCTGATACTGCAGTTGCGTCTGCGACATCACCAGACTTTCGCGATCGATGTTTACATCGTTCCCATCGGGCCGCTCCGGTAGCCCCGGCACCTCGAGGGCCGCCGTTTCCATGTGCGGACCGTTGCCGTTGCTCATCGCCGCCTGCATCGCCGCCTGAAAATTGATGTCCTTCGCGTGATAACCCGGCGTGTCCACGTTCGCCATGTTCGACGCGACCAGCTGCTGGCGATCCGTTGTCACCTTCAGATAACCCTGCAGCAGTTGCAACATAGAATCTGCCATTTATGCGTACCTCCTTGGCGGAAGACCGTATTCCCGAATCTTGTTGCGCAGCGTGCGCAGGCTGATGCCCAGCATCTCCGCCGCATGCGTGCGGTTGCCATCCGTCAGTGCCAGCGTGTTTTCGAGGTGCATCTTCTCGAGCTCCCGGATCGGCGTGCCCGCAGCCGCTGGTATTGCCGCCCGCATCGACGTCGTAGTCGCGCGCCAGGCCGCAGTTTGCGCGGGACGTTCCATCGCCCGCGCGCCAGCCACTGCAGGTGACCCAGCCAGGTTGTCGAATTCCATCTCGAAGCATCGCGCATCCAGATCGAGAGTGCCGCTCAGCGTAATCACCCTCCGCATAAAGTTCGCCAGCTCCCGCACATTGCCCGGCCACGTGTGCGACTGCAGCCGGTCCAGAAACTCCGGGTCCAGCCGCGGACTCCCCATCTGGAGTTGCTCTCCATATTGCTCGGCGAAGTGCTGCGCCAGGATCGGAATGTCATCGCGCCGCTCCCGCAAAGGCGGCAGCGACAGAGGAATCACATTCAGCCGGTAGTACAAATCCGCGCGAAACTGTCCTCGCTCCACCATCTGGGCCAGCGACACATTCGTGGTGGCGATCACCCGAATGTCCACATGCACCGAACGACCTTCCCCAAGCCGTTCGAACTCGCGCTCCTGCAAAGCGCGCAGCAGTTTGGGCTGCAAATTGAGCGGCATCTCCCCAATCTCGTCGAGAAGAATCGTGCCTCCGTCAGCCATCTCAAACTTCCCCGGCCTCGATGCGACTGCGCCCGTGAAAGCGCCCTTCCCGTGACCGAATAGTTCGCTCTCCAGCAACGTCTCCGGAACCGCCGCACAGTTCACCGCAACAAACGGCTTCCGATTGCGATCGCTCGCGTCGTGGATAAAGCGCGCCAGCAGCTCCTTGCCGGTTCCGCTTTCCGCCTCGATCAGCACATCGGCGCCTGTGCTGGCTGCCGCCCGCGCCCTCTGCAAGGCGCGCATCAAAAGCGGTGAACGTCCCACAATGTCCCCTGCGGCCGCATGCTCCGCCGCCGGCATCTGACGGGCCCGATTCATCACCTGCGCCGCGACCGCCTGCAGCTGGTCAAACGGGATCGGCTTGGTTAGATAATCGAGAGCCCCATCGCGCATCGCATTGACCGCATCGGGCACCGAACCGTAGGCCGTCAGCAGGATCACCGCCGTTGCCGGCGAAGCCTTCCGCGCTGCCCGCATCACTTCCATCCCCGTACCATCCGGCATGCGGATGTCGGTGACCACCAGATCGAATTCGCGATCCTCGAGGTGCCGGATCGCCTCGCGTACTCCCGAGGCCGTCTCCACGCGCCAGCCATGGCGAAGGAAATTCGCGCGCAGCGCCGTCCGAATCCCCGGCTCATCGTCCACCACCATCACCGATGACTGCGTATCAAAGGTCATAGCGCCGGAAACTCCAGTTGAAAGTTGCTTCCTTCCCCAACCCGGCTGGTCGCCCGAATCTCCCCGCCATGCTGCACCATCAGGCGCTTGCAGACCGCAAGTCCAAGCCCCGGCGTTTCGCCGCTTCCGCTATAACCGACTTCGAAAATATGTTCCATCCCTTCTTCAGGAATGCCGCATCCGTCGTCCCGAACCTCGACGATCCCCAAACGCTTTCCCTGCCGCGACACGCTCCGCGTCGCTATATCCACGCGGCCTCCAGCGGGCGTGTGCCGAATCGCATTGCTGATGAGGTTCAGCATGATCTGCCGGATCCCGTCCTCATTGCCCGCAATCGTCAGCGTCTCCTCCGCGGATGTGAAGGAAAGACTCACGCCCGATTGCTGGGCAAGGGGCTGCACAAAGTCCACGCCGCTCTCCGCACATGCGGAAAGGTCAACCGGCGCCATCCGCGGATTGCCCTCGCCGTTCATGCTCAGGACGTTGTTCACTGTTCCCGACAGGGTACGAATTCCGGCGCGCAGATGGCCGATCCACTCGGTACTTTCGCCCTTGTCCTCCGCGATAAGTCCCGCAAACAGCTCCAGACTCGCTAACGGGTTTCTAATCTCGTGCGCAAGAATGGTCGAAATCTCCGCCATCGCGGTCGCCCGCCGCACCGCCTCTCGCTCCAGCTCAGCCTGTTTAGTCGCCGTGATGTCGCGCAGAATCCAGATGCAATGCAGCGGCGTGCTCGACGTTTCCTGACCCGAGGCTGCGCAGCTCAGTTCGCGACGCCCGATTGCTAGCCACCGCTTTCCTTCCTTCGTGGCAAGACAAACCTCGTTGTCGTGCTGCCCATCCGAGCCGGTTACGAGGGTCTCAAAATCGATCTGCGTTACACGCGAAAGATCCTTCAATTTCCGCGCGCGTGCGCTTCCCGGACCCAGCAACCTCCGCCCTTCCGGGTTGATCCTCACAATCGATTCCGCCTTATCCAGCACCAGGACGCCGCATGGCATCGAATCGATCATCTGCTCAAGCGTCGCCCGCATCCGATCGTTTTCTTCCAGGCTGCGCGTCAGCTCAGCATTGCGCTCCGCCAGTTCGACGCCCAGGTGCGCCACTTCCTGTTGCAAGTCGCGGTACGAGGTCTCCAGCAGCGCAGACGCGGAGATGAACTCCGAGAAAGCATCCGCCAGCTGGCGCGGGTCGTCGAACCCGCCTGCGCCTGCTTCGAGGCCAGCTTGATTCATTGGAACCACATGAGAACTCGGCAGCATTTGCCTATCTCATATGCACGATGAGTGCCAAATCAGGATAAGCGTGCCGATTTGGTCCCAGGCCCGGTAAAGTCCTACAAAATAATGTGTTCGGGCTTGATTTCCTGACCCATCCCCACCAGGATCGCCGCCCGCTCGATCGCATTCCTTAATTCGCGCACGTTTCCCGGCCAGCTGTGCTGCTGCAGGATCTCCAGCGCCGCGCGGCTAAGCGACACCCCGGGGCAGAACCTCGCGGCAAAGGCCGATGCCAGCTCCTCGAGATCCTCCATGCGTTCGCGCAACGGGGGCAGGTGAATGGGAAATACCGCCAGGCGATAGTACAGATCTTCGCGAAACTCCTGGCGCGCGACTTTCTTCTTCAAATCGGCATTGGTAGCCGCAACCACCCGCACATCCACCTTCAGATTGTCGTTTCCGCCCAGCCTCTGCACCTCTCCCTGTTCCACAAACCGGAGAATCTTGCTCTGCAGCGACATCGGCATATCGCCAATCTCATCCAGGAACAACGTGCCGCCATGCGCCGCATGAATGCGCCCGATGCGCGCCTGCATCGCTCCCGTGAACGAACCTTTTGTATACCCAAACAGCTCCGCTTCAAGCAGCGCTTCAGGAATCGCCGAGCAGTTCACAACCACAAACGGCTGGTTTCTTCGCGGACTGATCAGATGAATCTCCTGCGCTACCAAATCCTTGCCCGTTCCGCTCTCCCCGGTCACCAAAACCGTTGTGCCGCGCGCTGCCACCATGCGCGTCACCGCATACATCCGCTGCATCGGCTCCGAGTCCCCAACCATGTTGCGCAGCCTGGTCCGGTTTTCCCCTGCGTAGTGCGGGGTTTCCGGCAATACCGCCGGAATCACGCTGCTCGACGCCGTGCCATTCTGATTCACCACATCCGCAAGCCTGGCCGATACCGCCGTGGGCGATGCGCTTCCGACCAGCAACTGCCCGGTCGCCGAATTCAACATAAGAACCTGCGTATTCGGGAAGCGGTCCTTCACGATCGCGTTGAATCCGTGTGGCTCCAGATCGGGCAACAACGGATCGAGCAGCAGTACTACATCTTCGCCCCCATGCCGGCGCAGCAATTCAAGCGCCCCAGCACCGCTGCTTGCCTGCAGCATCTGCCAACGTGGCAGCGTCAGCTTCTCCTGCAGCTCCTGCCGCAGTTTGGCATTCGGACTCACCACAAACACGTCGATGGGAAGCCGGTCCTCAATACGATGAGACGGCAGCGCGGACGTTGACATTAGATCTTCCTGTAACTGGGCCATGAAATGAAGAATCGATTAAGACGAACAGCCAGCTCTTGTGACCACGCAGCGTGGGAGCAACGAACAACACAAGGCATCAAGTGACATCAAAGAGCGAACAGCATGCCGGTCTTCCTTAACCAGGTTCCTGCACCGGCAATGCCAGCGAAACACAAAATGGATCCTCCGCGAGTTCATATTTTCCTTGTTGGCTAACGATGTTGGCGCACGCAAGAGAAAGACTCAGCCGATCCGAAGAGCTGATGCGCTTTCCGTGGCCCCGCGTGTTCTGCAGCGTGAGCTCGCAAAATCCGCCCCCTCGGGAAGCGTGCAATTCGATCACGTCGCCCCGCGACGAAAGCGATGCCGCCAGCGTCAGAACTTCGGCGATCGCCTGCTCAGTCCTCTCCGCATCCCCGACGATAGGTTCCGATGGATCCCGCCTCGCTACGAACGAGCCCGATCCCCGACGCCTGCAGCAAAGCCCTTCGATCTTCGATCATCGGGCCCAGCAATTCCCACAGATCGAATCTCTCCTGCTGGGCTTCTCTCAAATTGGCCGTCACCAGATCCTGCAGAGACGAAAACAGATTGCAGGTGCGCTCGATCTGCCGGGCAGAAATGCCCACGTAACGCCCGTGATCGACCGCGCCGCCTTCCGGCAACGACAGCACCTCGATCGCCACGCGAAGGATCGTGAGCGGCTGTGCCATCGCATGCAGGCCGTTTACGATATCCGCGAGCAGCTTCTCGGTATTGTCAGCCGGAACGCTGGCCCGCTCGCCCCGCCCGGCCGTGCTGCTAGGCGTCTGCATCGCGGAGCTCATAGCCAAAGCCTCGAACCGTATGCGTCAGTTTGCGCTCTCCTGGACGATCCACCTTGTCGCGCACGTATTTCATGTAAACGTCCACGATGTTGGTCGAGGGTTCCGCGGGCATATTCCAAACCTCCTCGAGCAGCGTGGCTCGCGAAACCGGACGCCCCGCGTTTCGCATCAGCACTTCCAGGATGGCAAATTCTCGGGGCGTGAGTTCGATCCGCCGCCCGTTGCGTTCCACCCTCCGCTCTTCGCGAAGCAACGTCAGATCCGCCACCTGGGAGCAGTTCGGGATCAACCCCGAATTCCGCCGCATCAATGCCTGCACCCGCGCCAAAAGCTCGGCCAGCGAGAACGGCTTCGTCAGGCAGTCATCCGCCCCGCTCTGGAAAGCCTTCACTTTGTCGTCGATTCCGTTGCGTGCCGTCAGCACCAGCATCGGCAGTCGCGGCTGCGTGGGCCGCACCTTTTCGATCAGGCTGATCCCGTCCAGCCCTGGCAGGTTCAGATCGAGAATCAGCAAATCGAACCGGCGCTCTGCCGCAAGCGCGTTGACCGCCTCTTCCCCATCGTGCAGCAGTTCCACGCTAAAGCGTTGACTTTCAAGCTCCGCGCGCAAAAAGTCGGCCAGGGCGATATCGTCCTCGACGACCAGCACACGCCGTGCCGCTGCGCCAATCGACACAGACGGCTTCTCCCTCTTGCGGAGATGACCTTCAGCAGCAATGGTTCCGTTCGTCGTTTCGGCAGTTGGAGATTGCGGCAAGGATACCAAGTCACTCATGTTTGACGTTCCCCTCGTGAGGGTCGTTCGGGTCGCTCAAACGCGACGTTCCATAATGAAACAGCGGAAACACTTAAGTACCAATCTCTACCCCCAAAGATCAATACACCTTCTGAGTGACGCCGCCGCGCCCGCTCCGCGACGAGCGCTCAGCGTGGCCCACGGACCCGCTGAGGAGACAGAATGTCCTTCGAGGAATTGGCGGGAGAGGTAACAGAGCAATGGTCGATCCGCTCATTTTCTGCGCGTGGCTGGCAGACGGATGAGAACGTCATTATCCAGTATAAGTATTGCGAGTAAATTACAGTATTAAAGATGTTTATACTGACACTCATCGAAACGCTGGAAGCGATTGGCTCAACCGGATTCCCGAAGGCCCTCAGCCGCCTCCGGTATCGCTCTCCATATCAGTAGTTAATATTGGCGATACTAGTCAAGTAGTAATACCCCCGGCGCGTGTCCATTACCCCCGGGCTCCCACTAAAGTAACGTCCCCCCAGCCTCCAACCCGACGCTCCTCCGCCCGAGCAAATTTCCTGATCCAACCCGCCACCACCGGACTTTTCGTCCCAATGTGCCGATAGTCTTCTAACGACCCTTCGCCGGACGCGTATACTTCCGGCAGAAAAGGCAGCCATGCAGAAATTCACTTATCGCGTACCCCGGTATACTGTCGATCTTCCGGTTCGCCTTCGTCTGGACGGTCAGTCCATCACCGGTCGTTGCCGCGAGATCAGCCAGGAGGGGATGAAGCTCGAAGCCGCACAGCCCCTTCCATCGAATTTCTGTGGCGTAATTTCCCTTTCCTATCAGGGAGTTGCACTGGATATTCAGGCCCGGCTCACGCATAACGACGGGCAACAGGACGGGCTTAAGTTTGTCTTCGCTTCCGAAACAGAGCGCGATGCTGTGGGACGTCTGGTCTCTCGGCTGAGTACAGCCCCCGGCCAATCCGGCCCTGTCCTGGTCGACTAAGTGCCCCGCTCGTAAATGCCCAGCTGGCAGCGACTCAGATCCCCGATTGCCTTCCCTATTTGTTTTTGACCGCTGTGCTCGGGGTCGCGGTGGGCGCGTTCTGAGCCGGGACCGCAGTGCTCTGAACTGGCGCCGGCGCCGGTGCGCTCGGCCCTGGAGCCGCCGTACTTTGAACCGGGGACGGCGTTTTCGGATCACCCGCAGGCGGCTTCTGGCCAATATCATTCTGGTCGGTAATTCCCTTAGGCAGTGGCACTTCTGCGTCATTCTCCACCTGATACTGCACGATCAGCGAGATGCGCCGATTCGACGGGTCCTCGGGGTGGTCAGGTACCCGCAGCCGCCGATCCGCAAACCCTCTCACCTGGGAAATCTGCTCTGACCGCATGCCCTCTGCCTGCATCAACCGCCGCGCTTCGTTCGCCCGGTCAGTCGACAAATCCCAGTTGTCGTAGGTCCGCGCCGCCGAATACATTATGGAATCCGTATGCCCTTCGATCGAGATATTGTTCGGCAGCTTGCCCAGCTCCTGCGAAAGTGTCTGCAGCATATCCCGCAGCGCGGGCGTCGGCTTCGCGCTGCCCGATTCAAAGAACGTGCCTTTGGCGGTTTCCATCAGCTCAATCCGCAGCCCCTCTGGCGTAACCGTGATTTCGATCTGATTCTTGAGCTTGTCCTCCGGATCGAGATGGCGGATCGAACGCAGAAGGTCCTCCTTCAGTTTCGACATGTCCTCTTTCTTTACGGCAACGTATTCGTCGGAGCCGTTCTTGTTGCTCCCAACCATCTTCGCCGTGCCGCGCGGATCCTTGAAGTATCCACCGACCGCCTCCTGCACCTGCTTACTGGCGTTCAGGAGCCAGAGAACAATAAACAGCGCCATCATCGCCGTCACAAAATCCGCGTAAGCGACCTTCCACGCACCGCCGTGGTGGCCGCCATGCGCAGCCTTCTTCTTGATAACAATGATGGGAGCAACGTCCGCCACGGAATCACCTTTCCTCTTTGTGCGTTACGCCGGCGCCGGCTCGCCTGCCGGCATTCCAACCGCTGCCGGGGCATCGTCCTTCTGTCGGCAGGCTTTGTCCACGTCCTGGAAGCTCGGGCGAAGATGCTCCGGCACCGCCCGCCGCGCCATTTCTACTGCGATCGAGGGCGACATCCCCTTGATGAACGAAAGCATCACCACCCGCAGCACGTGGTAATAAGCGTGCTCGTCATCCACCAGCTTCGAAAGATTCGCCGACAGCGGGCCGATCACTCCATAGCACAACAAAATGCCCAGGAAGGTGCCCACCAGCGCAGACGCCACTTTGTGGCCGATCTCTTCCGGGGGGCCGCCCAGCGCGCTCATCGTCACCACCACGCCCAGAACCGCGGCGACGATGCCCAGCCCTGGCAGTGAATCCGCCACCGTGCTCAGCGCCGATACCGGCTGCGACGCGCCCGTGTGATGCACATCCATGTCCAGCTCCATCATCTGGTCGACATCGAACGGCGTCGCTCCCCCGATTATCACCATCCGCATCGTGTCGCAAACGAAATCCCGAACGTGATGATTCTTCAGAAAGTCCGGATACTTCGAAAACACCTGGCTCTTTTCCGGCTCCTCGACGTCGGACTCGATGCCCGCCAGACCGTCCTTTCGCGCCTTATTGAAGAGCTGAAACATCATCTTCAGCGATTCGACATAGCGCTTTTTCGAATATTTCGAGCCGCCCAGGACGCTGGTTAGGCCCCCAAAGATTTTCTTCAGCACGTAAATGGGGTTGGCTGTGAGCATCGTCCCCACCGCCGCGCCGCCAATGATCACCAGTTCCGATGGCTGCATCAGGACCAGAAGCGGTCCCTTCTCCATCAGAAAGCCGCCCAGCACCGCGCCAAAGACAAGCAAAATACCAATAATCGACAACATAGACCAGGTTCCCTCGATAATCTGGCTGCGGCAATCCTGTTCCGCCCCTTCCGGGCGCGGTCGATCAGCCGAAGTAATAGGAATTCGTCCGCTCTCTATCGGCACCAGGCCCCGAATTTTCCAGCCCTCGCCCCGTCCGCTTCGCCTGTTTTCTGAAGAATTTAAGGCTCTTTGAGGACCGGCACAGAATTGCCCGGCAAATCTTGCCGAGTATTAGCGCGCCACCGCCCCCTGCCGCAGCCTAAGTCCCGTATTTAGAACCGGCGCTGTCATTTCTGCCTCAACTGCCCCTGGCCTCCCAATTGCTTCTTCTCTGAACCAGAACTGTTCAATCAGGAGACCCTCATGCACGGCCTCGGTATTCCCTCTGTCGGTCCGCTCTCCAGCGTCGCCTCGCAGGCCATCACGTCGCTTGCGAATCGCGCCTCCACTGCCGCCACCAATTTCGAAACCGATCTCCAATCCGGCAACATTGCGGGAGCGCAATCGTTCCTTGGCGCGTTGCAGCAAAAGCTGGGTTCGCAGACCACCGGCGCCGCCGGCAGCGCCATCTCCGCGCAAATCACGAAAGTCAGCAACGACCTCAAGTCCGGTGACCTCAGTGCCGCCCAGAATGATTTCACGAGCCTGAACCTCAATTTCCTCCGTCCGCAGAGAGGGACAAGCTGGTCCGCATCCGCCAACGGCGCTGCCCCGGCATCGGGTGCGTCAGCATCTTCCGCCGATCCATCCCAGGCAGCGCTCCAGTCCTATAACGTCATGCAACAAATGGCTTTCAACAGCGCCCTGAACCTCTCGCTGCCCGAAGCCGTGCCCACACTGTCCGTCAATTCCTGACCGCCCTCGCGGTCGTCAGCCGGAAGCCACTGAGCCAGAACCACTCGGGCTTCCGGCGCTCTGGAATTCTCCGCCCATTTGCCGATAGAGGACCGCCCCCCTTTTGCCTTGGGGACAAA
Organism: uncultured Acidobacteriaceae bacterium; assembly: GCA_963831055.1. Lineage (GTDB taxonomy): Bacteria > Acidobacteriota > Terriglobia > Terriglobales > Acidobacteriaceae > Palsa-343. Next base: position 43,480 of record CAWHOU010000048.1, read on the forward strand.
TCGTTGTGTTCCGGAGTGTCACACCTCATCCCGGGCGCGCTCGCTGTGAACTGTGACTGGATCGACGGCGCCGTTCTTCGCCGCATCGATCGACGGAAGGCAGGAGAGTTTCTTTGGATAAGAGCACCCTTGGCGGCATCGTTGTTGCGCTGAGCGGCATTGGGCTTGGTCTGCTCCTTGATGGAGGCAGGCTCTCCCAGGTCCTGCAGCCCTCGGCCGCCCTGATTGTTCTGGGCGGGACCATCGGCGCGGTCCTCATCCAGTTTCCATTGCGGATCGTGTTGCAGGCCCTCGTCCAGCTCAAAGATGTTTTCTTCGACGCTGCCCCCGAGCCCGACGCGCTCGTCGAAAATATGCTGCGCTACGCATTCAAGGCTCGCAGAGAAGGCCTGCTTTCCCTCGACCCGGAACTCGCCAAAATCCAGGACCCCTTTCTCCAGGAAAGCCTCATGCTGGCCATCGACGGCGTGGGCGCTGCCGATTTGCGCAAAATGATGGAGCTGCAAATCGACTATCGCGGCGAAAAGGAAGAGCGCATTCCCAAAGTCTTCGAGGCCGCCGCCGGTTACTCGCCCACCATCGGCATTATTGGCGCGGTGCTCGGCCTCATTCAGGTCATGCAGCACCTGCAGGATATCGATGCGGTCGGCAAAGGCATCGCCGTGGCCTTTGTCGCCACCATCTATGGCGTCGGTGCCGCGAATCTCCTCTTTCTGCCGGCCGCGGGCAAGTTGAGAATCCGCCTCCGTGAGCGCCAGGTCATCCAGGAGATGACCCTCGATGCTGTCCTCTCCATCATCGAAGGCGTCAATCCGCGTGCCCTTGAGCTGCAGCTGGTCAGTTATCTGCCCTCGCGCCCGCAACGCAATCTCGCAAAAGTAGCCGCCGCCCCGGCGGCTGAGCCGAAAGCCGTCACACCATGAGAAGGCGCCGCCACGCCGAGGAGCATGCCACCCACGACCGCTGGATCATCTCCTACGCGGACTTCATCACCATCCTTTTCGCGTTTTTCGTCGTTCTTTTCTCCTCCGCTTATCGCGATAACCAGGCCATCATCAAGCTCTCGCACGCCATTCACAATGGCTTTCAAAGCCTCGGAGCCTTCTCCGGCGGCACAGACAAAAATGCTGCGGCCTACGCGCCCATGCCCGACCATCCCGCTCCTCCCCAGGGTACGGAGCCCTCCACCATCAAACCGCCGCCGGCGACGCCTGCCGACCTCCCCCAGCTCCGTAAGGAGCTCGAAGCCGCGATGGGCGCTGAGCTGAAAAATCATGAAGTGGACATGCGCGTCACCCCGGAGGGTTTTGTCATCAGCCTCCGGGAACTCGGCTTCTTCAACAGCGGTCACGCCGAGCTGCTTCCCGGCGCCGGCGAGAAGATCGAGAGAATCGCCAAAATTCTTACCCAGCACGGGCTTGACCTACGCGTCGAAGGCCATTCCGACAACCAGCCCATCCACAACGCCCAATTCCGCTCCAATTGGGAGCTATCCACAGCCCGCGCCATGAGCGTCCTGATGCTCCTGGTCAACGACGGCGGCTTCGACCCCGCCAGGATTTCGGTCGCCGGATACGGGCAATACCGGCCCGTCGCCGATGACGCCACCCCCGAGGGCCGCAGGATGAACCGGCGCGTCGACCTCGTTGTGGTGGGCTCGTCGCCGGCAATCAACAGCAAGCAGTAAACGTTTCAGATTCAGTCTGGAAATACATATAAATAATGTTTTACATCACGACTCATCGGAGCGCCCGATCCAGGTCATCCTCGAATTCAATTGCCCAAATGCCGATAGTCAACGAACGCTTCAGGAAGTGCTCACGTGAGACAGATCGCAGATGCTCCATGCGCTCGTGACCGGACCATGGCGCTCGTCAAGCGCCTTGCGTCCGGCATGAGTCAACAGGCCGAATTGCCTCCCGTCGACCTCCGCAGTTCGGCGCTGGCGGATCGCCTTGGCGCTTCTCGCCTGCCCGGCGACGTCGCCGAAAACCGTCGTCCGCTTCAGCCGCCTGTTGAGGCGGAAGCCCGCTTCAGGGAGCTGATCAGCGCCATCCGGGAGGTCTTCTGGATCCTCGACGCCAGCACCGGCCATATCCTCTATGTCAGTCCCGCGTACGAGGAAATATGGGGAAGGAGCTGTGAGGCCCTCTACAACGATTCTCAGGATTGGCTCTCTGCCGTTCACGAAGAGGATCGGGCGCGGATCACTCAACTCTATTCGGTGGAACAGCGGGTTCCCTTCGAGACGACCTTCAGAATCCTGCGCCCCGATGGGGAGCTGCGCTGGATTCGCCATCGTGCTTTTCCCATCTTCGATGCGTACGGCAAACTTGTCCGTACCGCCGGCATCGCAGCCGATATAACGGAACCCCGCCTTGCGAAACAGGCCCTCGTTGGAACCCAGCGCCTGCTTGCTTCGATCGTCACCTCCTCCCATGATGCGATTTTTAGTGAGTCCCCCGACGGCGCTATAACGACCTGGAATCCCGCCGCGGAAGACATCTTCGGATATTCGGCGCAGGAGGCCACGGGCAAGCTCGCCACCATCCTGATTCCCCCGGCCAAAGAAGCGGAAGCCGAGTGGCTGGGTGCACAAACCCGGCGAGGTCTGGTTGTCAGCGAGTTCATCACCGCGCGCCTCCACAAGGATGGCCGTTCCATCCCCGTTTCGCTGACCGTCTCACCCATCCGCGGCGAGTCTGGAAACATCATCGGCTCCTCCACGATCGCGTCCAACATTTCGGATCGCCGCGCCCTTGAAGAGAAGCTCTCCACCGTTGAGGCTCAGCTGCGCGTGGTTCTGGAAAGCACCGGCGAATTTGTGCTCGCCCTCGATCATGATTGGCGCCTGACCTACATTAACCGCCTCCGCCCAGCAGAGCTCGCCGCCAACGTCATCGGCGCCTCCCTCTGGGACTATGAACCCCAGCTGCTCGGCACGCGCTTCGAGCGCGAATATCGCCAGGCGATGGAGGAGAGAGCCCCCCGCCGATTCGAGGAGTACTTTGCCGCTCTTAAAGTGTGGCTCTCCTGCGTGGCTTATCCCACGCCGGCCGGCCTGCTGATTCTCGCCCAGGATGTGACCGAAAAACATAAGCTCGACGAGCAGCTGCGTACCGCCCAGAAGATGGAATCTATCGGCCAGCTCGCCGCCGGTGTGGCTCACGAGATCAATACGCCCATTCAGTATGTGGGCGATAACGCCATGTTCCTCAAAGAGTCCTGGGAGAAAGTTAACGGCGTTCTTGAGCTGGCAAAGAGAATGCGCAACGAGCTCGCCACCAGGCAGCACCAATCGCCCACCAGCGCTGAATTTGACTCCCGCGTCCAGTCCGCGGACCTCGATTATCTCTCCGTTGAGATACCCAAAGCCATCGACCAGGCCATGGAGGGCCTGGCTCGCATTACGAAAATCGTCCGCGCTATGAAGGAGTTCTCTCACCCCGGATCGGAACAGAAGCGCGCCGTCAATCTGAATAAAGCCATAGAAGCAACCGTGACGATTGCACGCAATGAGTGGAAATACGTAGCCGACATGGAGCTCCATTTCGATCCCAACCTCCCTCTTGTCCCCTGCCTCGCTGGCGAAATCAACCAGGTCCTCCTCAACCTCATCGTCAACGCCGCCCACGCCATTGCCGAAACCCAGCGCGCCGGCGCAGGAAATCGCGGGATCATCGAAATAACCACACTCCACGAGGACGATTGGGCGGAGATTCAAATTCGCGATACCGGCGCAGGCATTCCCGATAATGTCCGCGATAAGATCTTCGATCCCTTTTTCACCACCAAGCCCGTCGGCAAGGGTACAGGCCAGGGTTTAACTCTGGCTCAAACCGTGATCGTCAAAAAGCATGCCGGCCGTATTTGGTTTGAGACCGAGCGGGGCAGAGGTACGACTTTCTTTCTCCGTCTCCCCCTCGCTCCCGGCGATGCCCACGGAGGACAGCCCCAGTGAGCGACAAAGTCCTTTTCGTGGACGACGAGCCTGCCATCCTCGACACGTATCAGCGCCTTCTCGGCCGGGAAATCTCCGTAGACACAGCCGTCGGCGGCTTCGCCGGCCTCGACGCCATCGCCAAATCCGGACCCTACGGCATGGTCATCTCGGACATGCGCATGCCCGATCTGGATGGCCCGCATTTTCTCGCCCGCGTCCGCGAAATCGACCCATCCATGACCCGCGTTGCGATTACCGGCTATGTCGACATTGACACCGCCGTCTATGCCGTTAATGAAGGCCATATCTTCCGCTTTTTAACCAAGCCTTGCTCCAAAGCAGACCTGCTCAAGGCCATCAGGGCAGGACTCGAACAACATCGCCTTTTGTTAGCCGAGAAGGAGCTTCTCGAGGGCACGCTGCGTGGCTGCGTCCTCGTCATGTCGGAGATGCTCAGCTTCAGCAATCCCGCCGCCTTTGGCCGCGCGATGCGCCTCCGCCGCCTGATGCAGCATGCCAACAGCAAGCTTCAGCTCAAGTCCTGGTGGCAACTGGAAATCGCCGCTGTGCTCTCTCAGCTCGGCTGCGTCACCCTCAATCAGGAACTGGTCAACGCGGCCTACTCTGGAGAGCGCCTCTCTCCCGAAGATCAGAAGAAGTATGACCTTCATGCCACCATCGCGAGCCAGATGCTCTCCCGCATCCCCCGCATGGAAGCAGTCGCCCAGATGATTGCGCTGCAGAACGCGCCCACCGCCGAAATCAAGGCGGCGAACCCCGATGAGAAACGCGAAATCGAGACCGGCGTCCAGCTGTTACGCGTCGGCCTCGCCTACGATGCTCTCATCAACCGCGGCGTGCCCCCATCCGAAGCATGCCGTCGCGTGCGCGCAACCATGAAGGGAGTCGATCCTTCCATCCTCGATGCACTCGACGATCTGGAAGTGGCCGTCCCATTGTGCACGCGGGAGTGCAACATCCGGGAGCTGGCGGTGGGTATGATCCTTCACGAGGATGTCCATACCTCGACCGGCCTGCTGATAGTCGCCAAAGGACAGGAGTTGACCAGCTCCTGGATCGCGCGCCTCACCGAATATTCCCGCCACGGAACCATCCCCGGACGGCTTCATGTGCAGATGCCCCAGGCGCCCCCCGCCCAGGTCGAAGCGCACCCCATCGCTCGATAAGACTCAGGATAGAACTGGTCTTATAAGTCTCAAACCACCGAATGTAGCGCCCAAACCCGCGACCGAAGCGGGCTCATGCAGTACGTCGAAGCCACTGCGCTGTAGATGAGATGAGTTCCAGGCTGGTGTCCGGCTTCCGAAGTTCACTCTAAAGACCGCGCCACCCGCAATCTTCGCATCTCGCAACGAACCACCACAAACCGTGTCAAAAAAAGAATGGTATCCAGAGCGATGCATCCGAATCGTTGCGCCGCCCTTGGCGCAACAAATAATTAAGTCGCGAGTCGAAGGACCTGCATTTCCGGAAATGACCTGCTCGACAACTTCCCCGCGTCCAATGCGTCGGGCGAAGACAAAAGCCCCTGAGGGATGGCTCTCGGCCCCAGCCGGAGCCCTAAGTAATATCGTCCGTATCGAACGGCGCCTTGACCGGCACGCCATGCACCTGGCTCACCAGGTCCCGCACCACGTCCTCAAGCTCCCGCTGGCTCTGCACCACCGCGTGCATCGAGTGAATCTCTCCAGGCTCCGCGATTCGCTCCAGCAGCACCACCGCATGAGCCTGCGCCACATGATCCGCAGCCAGTCCCTCCGGCGTCTTCGCCTTGATCCCGACATTCGCCGGCAGAATGCCCAGCAGCTCCGCCACATGCTCCCGCATTTCGCTTGAAATCGGCCCGATCTTCGGCGCGTTCAGAACCAGCGTCGTATCCACATTCACAATGCGGTACCCGGCGTTCTCAATTTCCTCCATCGCCAGGTCCAGGAAGATCGCAGAATCGGCGTCCTTCCAGCGCGGATCGCCCGGAGGAAAGAAGCTGCCGATATCCCCTGCGGAAACCGCTCCCAGCAGCGCGTCCGTGATCGCATGCAGCAGCACGTCGCCATCGGAGTGGCCGGCCAGCCCCTCTGGATGCTCGATGCTCAGGCCGCCAATCTTCAGAGGCACGCCCGCCTTGAACGCATGCGAGTCCCAGCCGTAGCCAATGCGAATGTCCATGGGTTTAGATTCCGGTTTGAATTCCAGGCCACAATTCCAGGCCAAATTCCGCCAGCCCAATGCCAGTCCCGCAGCCAGCTTCACTCAGGGTATCGCAGCGCCCTCTGAATGCAAGCCGCTAATGCGAATTTCCCCGCTGGGCCAGGTAAAACTCCGCCAGTTCCAGATCGCCGGGCTGCGTGATCTTCAGATTCGAAGCCGATCCGGGGACAACAAACACCTGGTGACCCGCCCGCTCCACCACGCTGGCTTCGTCCGTCCCCACAAATCCATCCGCCTGCGCCTCCGCAAAGGCCTTCCGCAGCAGCCCGCAGCGAAAACCCTGCGGCGTCTGCGCCTGCACGATGTACTCTCGCGGAATCGTCGCGGTAATGATCGCTCCATCCGCCGTGCGCTCCACCTGCTTGATCGTATCGAGCGCCGGCAGCCCCACAATCGCCGCATCGTGCTTCTCCACCGCCTCAATCACCCGCCGAATCACCGCCGGCTCAATCAGCGGCCGCACCGCGTCATGTACCAGCACAATCCCGTCGTCTCCGCATTCCACCGCCTGCAGCGCGTTGCACACGCTTTCCTGCCGAGTATCGCCACCCTCCACTACCCGCACCCGCTCCGCAAATCCGTGCTCGAAAATGTGCGCCGTCAGCCGCTCCATCTCCGTCGCGCGAACCGCCACAATCAGCTCGGAAACCTCCGCCACTTCGGCGAAAACCTGCAGCGTGCGGATCAGAATCGGCTTTCCCGCCAGCTCCAGGAATTGTTTCGGTGCGGCGTGCGTCGTGTGGCCGGGACTCATGCGCGTTCCCAGCCCCGCCGCCGGCAGAATCACTGATACCCGCATAAGAAAAGGAGTATATCGCACCCGCACAGCCTTCCGGTGTACCGTAAAGAGCGTCGCCAATCGACTCCGAACGAGGCCCGCACCATGCGCAGTCCCGCCCCAAAATTACTGCTCGTCATCGTCGCCTGTGCAATAGCTCTCGCAAACTTTCCCGCTCGCCTCTCCGCCCGCGAAGATATGAGCATCAAGGTGCAGACTCCGCCCATGGGCTGGAACAGCTGGGATTCCTGGGGCCTCACCATCGACGAATCGCAGTTCCGCGACACCGTCACCTGGTTCCACAACAACCTCCAGCGCTTCGGCTGGCAATATGTCGTCATCGACGAGGGCTGGTTTGCCCAGCACCCCGAGAATCCAACCGGCCATCAGGACTACACCCTCTCTCCCGACGGCCGCTACATGCCGGCCCTCAACCGCTTCCCCTCCGCCGCCGGCGGCAAAGGCTTCCGTCCCCTCTCCGACTGGGTCCACTCCCTCGGCCTTAAATTCGGCATTCACATCATCCGTGGCATCCCGCGCGAAGCCGTTGCCAACAACCTCCGCATCGCGGGCTCGCACTTCGGCGTCGCTGAAGCCGCCGACACCACCGACACCTGCGAGTGGAACTCCGACAATTACGGCCTGAAGACCAACAAGGCCGCGCAGGCTTACTACGACTCTGTCGCCGGCCTCTATGCAAAATGGGGCGTCGACTACCTCAAAGTCGACTGCATCTCGCGCCCCTGGAAGGCCGACGAAATCCACATGATGCAGCACGCGCTGGCACAGAGCGGCCGCCCCATCGTCCTCAGCCTCTCGCCCGGCCCCACTCCCCTGGACGACGCCAACGACGCCGTCCGCAGCGCCCAGCTATGGCGCATCTCCGACGATATGTGGGACCTCTGGTCCAAGCCCGCCGACGCTCCCGGTTTCCCGCAGTCGCTCAAAAATCAGTTCGCCCTCATCGCAAAATGGCAGCCGTACGCCGGCCCTGGCCACTGGCCAGACGCTGACATGCTCCCCATCGGCTGGCTCGGCCCCACTCCAGGCTGGGGCCAGCCCCGCCAGTCCCGCCTCACTCGCGACGAAGTCCGCACCATGATCACCCTCTGGTCCATCGCGCGCTCGCCCCTCTTCATCGGCACCAATCTGCTCAAAATGGATTCCTTCACCGAGTCAGTCCTCACCAACCCCGACGTCCTCGCCGTCGATCAATATTCCGAAAACGGCCACCCCGTGATTCAGAAAGAAGACACCGTCGTCTGGATGGCCTCGGCCCCCGAGCACGGCGGCGATTACGTCGCCATCTTCAACCTCTCCGACCAGCCGCAATCCCTCAGCTACTCCTGGCCGGACCTCGGTCTCCAGCTCGGCCATTTCCCCGTGCGCGATCTGTGGCAGCGTGAAGAATTAGGCCGCCTCGATCACATCGAAGCAAACCTCCCCCCTCACGCCTCAAAGCTGTTCGAGATCGAACATCGATAGTGCAAAACCGGCAATTTCCGCTCTACGACCCTCGGACTGCTATTCAGAATCCATCGGGTCTACACGGACTCACATAACCGCAGTTCCTTCGACCAGCGTCTGAGTGGCTGGAGAACTGCTCCCGCCGGGACCACCCGAATCAACCCAATTGCCCAGAGGCGAATGCCCGGCAAATGCCAAAAAACAGAGGCCGGCAGCGTGGATGCAGCGAAAGTAACAACGGCCGGATCGACTTCCGGCACAACAAACCCCGGATAAATAAGAGACAAGGCCTGTCTTATCTCTTTGTATCCGCCATCACAGACATACACAGCACTTAGCGCGTATCAAGATACGTCGGATCGTCGGCTTGCGGATCGACCTCCGCCGCGCCGGTTCCCAGATCGCCTCCAGCGGGACACATTGCGCACTGTCTGAGGCCGCCATGATTCGTGTTGTTCTTGTCTCTCTAATCTTTCCAATCCTCTGGGCCTCACCTGCCGCTACCCAATCCCCAGCGTTTAATCCATCGATGCCACGTCGACCAGCAGAGGCTCAGCCTCTCCAATTAACCACTGCTACTACTTGGTTCCGCCGAGCCGACAGCCTCACTAACATCCGCATGCCCGGCTCCGAGCCCTTCCACATGAAGGTAACATTCCACGCGTACCCCGGCATCGACTTTGCCAAGCCCGGCAAATCCACCATCGTCACGGGTGAAGGTACTTACGAGGAAACATGGCTGTCTCCCGAAAAATGGCGCCGCGAGGTAACCTTTGGCGCCTATCACGCGGTCGAGGTCCGCGCTGACGGCGCCCGTAAATTCCAGGCTAGCTCCGATTACGAGCCCAGCCGCGTGCTCATGATGCTCCGAGCGCTGCTCATCCCCATTCCGCGCTTGCTCGTCGAGCCCGAGCTTCAGGAGATTCATTTGCATTTCCAATTGAGCCACCGGACCGCCGGCACGCTGCCCTATGTCCGCATCGCCTTCACTCAGGACTTGAGTAACTCGGCCTCCCTTTGGATTCGGCGTCCTGGGAATTACTCCCTACCGCAATTCTGGTACGCGCTACCGACATCAATGGCCTGGTGACCACCTGGCAGGATGATCGCCCATTCGACTCCAGGATCGTTCCCCGCCATTTCAGCGTCGAGGCGCTTGGGAATCAGTCGGTTTCCGCTGACGTTGCCATCGATACGCTGCGCGACTCCGATTATTGCTGTCGCACAGTGCCCGGCGACGCGGCCGACCCCGGTATGACCCTGCGCCCCTTCGACAGTTTTTGGGACCACCAGGAAGTGAGAACCTTCCCCGATATTCCTGCTATTCACAACGAGATGCCGAAGCCACCGGCCGACATGGATATCCCGAGGGCGCTGTCGTCCCCGCCATTGCCGTCATCGACCGCGAAGGCATCCCCCACGAAGCCGAATGGACCAACCTCCAGGGTGAGAAGTTTGTCGGAGTTCCAACCCCCGAAAAGGTAGACATCTATAACATCATGGCCCGCTCCCTGGCCGAGTCCTGGTACAAAGATCGGTTCCACCCCGCCCTGATTGACGGAAAGACATGCGAAGTCACGTCTCAGATGAGGATCATCGGGGGTGCGCTCCAGGTATGGGGGACGGGATTGGGGCAGCCGTGACCTACTCATCTCTCTCCGCCCCGCGCGCCTTGAAGAACCTGCGCCTCGCCCGTTAACCGGCCGTAACCTCGCTCAGCCTCGGCCAGGCAGCTGTTGACTTCACCAAAAGTCAAGAACTATCGTAGACTTCGGCGCAACGGGGCGCATCCAGTCCGCGGAAAGGGCCAAGCCCACCCTGCAAGCAATTGCACATCTACAATCCGAAAAATCTTCTTTCTGCCTGCTGTGCGGACACAGGCCACGAACGGAAAGGAGATTTCCATGTCAAGGCAGCTCCCGCCCAACCCCAGTCTCGAACAACTCAGGAAGCAAGCCAAATCCCTGTTGAAGCGTCAGCAGGCCGCCGACGCCGAAGCTTTCACTCGCATTCGCCAGAACCATCCCCGCTGGAGAAACCTGTCGCGAGAGCAGGCCGCCGTCGCGCCGTTCGCGCTTGCGGACGCGCAACTGGTGATCGCCAAAGAATATGGCTTCGCGTCCTGGTCCAGGCTGCAGTCTCATCTCAAAACGCTTGAAGCTGTTACCTCGACCGCCGAGGCGGTCGCCTTGCTCCGCGATGCCGCTGGAAAAGGTGACCTCGTGAGACTCAATGCGATGCTCGATGCGCACCCGAATCTCATCGACGAACGCGGCGGCGAGGGCGTTCGAACGCCCTTGCACCAGGCCGTCTTCGGCAACAGCGCGGCCGCCGTCAGCCTGCTGCTCGACCGCGGCGCCAATCCCAACATCCGCTGCGAAGGCGACAACGCGTATCCACTCCATTTCGCCGTGGAGAAGCATCTCTTCCCCATCATTCGCCTTCTGGTCGAACATGGCGCGGATACGATCGGCGAAGGCGACTACCACGAACTGGGCGTAATCGGCTGGGCGACGGCGTGGGATTACATCAAGCCCAATCCCGAAATCGTCGCCTATCTGCTGGCGCACGGCGCGAAACACAATATCTTCTCCGCCGTCGCCATGGGCGAAGCAGAGGTGATTCGTGACCTGGTCGCGCGCACGCCAAGTGATCTCGAGCGGCGGATGAACGGAACGATCATGCGGAGCATGCCGCTGCATCTCGCCGTCATAAAAAATCAACCAGCGTCGTTGACGACGCTGCTCGATCTCGGCGCCAACACGGAGTCGCTCGACGAAGCCGGCTTTTCCGCGCTCGATCTGGCTGCGCTCCGCGGCAGCCTCGACCTGGCGCAAGTGCTGCTCGAGCGCGGGGCCAAGGTGCGGCTGCCGGCCGCGCTGGCTCTCCATCGAACCACCGACGTCGAAAGGCTGCTCCGTACCGATCCCGGCACACTCAACCCCGGTGGACGATGGGGCAATTTGATCGTGCGCGCCAGCGAACGCGCGCCGGGCGACGTGATCGAGACACTGATCCGCAACGGAGCGTCGGTGAATGTACGCGATAATCCGAAAACCTCGATCGACTCGACAAGCGGATACACACCCCTGCACGCCGCGGCGTGGCACCGGAACGTGAGCGCGATCGATGTGTTGTTGAAGCACGGCGCCGATGTCCGCGCGCGCGAAGAGAAGTATCACGGCACGCCCGCCGCATGGGCCGACTACGCCGGTCACAAAGAAGCCCGCGACCTGATTTTGCGCGGGCCGATCGACATCATCGAGGCGATCCAATATGACCTGTCGCAACGCGTTATTGCCGTCCTCGAAGAAGACCCAGCGGCGTTGAACCGGGCCTTCCGCGATTACGGGCTGTTTCCCCTGGATGCTCAAGCATGGCAAACGCCGCTGGCCTATGCCGTTACCCGCGGCCGTGAAGAGATCGTACGGCTGCTGATCGAGCGTGGCGCGGATATGGCGTTGCGATCGCCAGAAGGCAAGACACTGAACGAGATCGCGCAAGGTGCCGGCCATCGAGAGATCGCAAGGATTCTCGACGGAGCAGCGGGAAGAGAGTAACAAAGCCGCAGAAACCTCCACGCTACTTGCTGCGGATTGGATTTCTAGAGTTTTGAAGGGTCGGATGATCTTGCAGGCGAAGCCTCAAAATGCTCATTCTAAACAAGTTCCTGACTTCTCGAATTTTTCTTGAGACCTCCAGCCAACTTTCCCCGATCCCCTGCATCTATACCTACAACAACAGAGGCTACTGCAGTTTCATCAACCTTCCTGGTTGTAGAGTTTCCTCCATACCAGTCCTGCGATTCAGTTCCCGCAGGACCCCCCAACCGTCCCCTGGATTCCCCTCCCAATGCCTCTGAAGCGGGCCCGCTGGAAAGCGGGCCTTTCGCTTTTTCACGCCCTCGAAGAAGCCGATTCCCAGCCGAAGAAGCCAATCCCAGCCTGCGGAAAAAGCCCCGAAAAACCCCACAAAACCCCAAAAAACCCCAAGCCAAACCCTCCGAAGGCCAGGTTCACCCCACAGCAAGAGCAAACTCCGCTGCCGCTCGAACATCAATGCAAATCGATACTGGGCTCATCAAAAAGTACTGTCCCCGCACCATTTTGAAAATGCAATGCCTCAACTCCGCTCACATCCTTCCAACTGTTCAACCTTGCCGTAAGAATCGCGGATCCACCACAGCCTCAGGCTCCCTACCCGCCACAGCCTCAAGCTTCCTACTGTAACGACCGGAAATTACTCTGACTTTAGCTCCAGTGTGAGGGTTGAATTGACTCTTACCGCCGCCGTGCGGCCTGCCCATAAGCCTCCCCGCAACAGGCCCTTCACCGCCCGTCTGTTATCCTGCCTCGGCTGCCACTGCCGCCAGGATAAACCTCATGAAGTTGCTGGTCGCCACTCTTCTGCTCGTCTCCACCGCCGCTCTCGCCCAACAAGGCACCACCGCCACCCAGGCTCCCAACACCGATACCAGTTACATCGATGCCGATGGAACCGCGCACATCACCCGCGTCATTCCGGTTCCCCCCGATCTCAGCCCCGAAGCGAAGAAGTCGCTCTCCCGCCAGGTCTCCGACCCCCCGGACCACCTGACCCTCGATCAGCGCCGCCACGGCACTGACATCTGGCAGGCTCACGCAGGCGAAGTCTCTCGCGGCCTCTACCCCGTCAACCTATCCGAGAGCACCCTCGCCGGCGTTCCCGTCCGCATCGTCACCCCGCTCTCCGGCATGGATTCCAGCCGCGTCCTCATCAATCTGCACGGCGGCGGCTTTAACTCCGATTCCGGCTCTCTCACCGAATCCATCCCCATCGCCAACCTCACAAAGATCAAGGTCGTTGCCGTTCTCTACCGCCTCGCGCCCGAGCACAAGTTCCCGGCCGATGTCGATGACGCCGTCGCTGTCTACAAAGAAATTCTCAAAACCTATCGCCCCGACCACATTGCCATCTACGGCACATCCGCCGGAGCCATCCTCACCGCCGAGGTCGCCGTCCGCCTTCGCCAGCTCAACCTGCCCCTGCCCGGCGCCCTCGGCGTCTTCTCCGGCGCGGGCGATTTCTCCCGTCTCGGCGATTCCTGGACCATGTACACCCTGAACGGGCTCTCCGGCCACCTCGACCCGCCCAACCCCGCCTCCCACAGCACGGAGTACACCGGCTCCACCGATCTGCGCGACCCTGTCCTCTCTCCCCTCTTCGCCGACCTTCACAACATGCCACCGACCCTCTTCATCACCAGCGGACGCGACCTTCTGCTCAGCGGCACGACCATTCTTCACCGTGCCTTTCTCCGCGCCGGAAACGACAACGACGAGCTCGTCGTCTTCGAGGGCCTGCCCCACGCCTTCTGGAACGACCCCAACCTTCCCGAATCCAAAGAAGCCGACGGCATCATGGCGCACTTTTTTCTTCAGCACCTGGAGCATTGATTCTATAAATCTGGCACCATAGCTTGACCCCGATCCCTGCCTTCGCGAGTCTCGACCCACATGCAGATCACTGACCTGCTCTTTGGAAAGCCACTCCCCACATCGGAAGAACGCGCCGAATGCATCGGTCCGGCCGCCGGCATCCCCATCTTTGGCCTCGACGCGCTCAGCTCCGCCGCGTACGGCCCGGAAGCCGCTCTCACCCTGCTCATCCCCCTCGGGATGGGCGGCATCCACTTCATCGGGCCCATCACCACCGCGATTCTCATCCTCCTCGTCATCCTCTACTTCTCCTACTCCCAGACCATCGAGGCCTATCCGCATGGCGGCGGCTCTTTCACCGTTGCCGGCGAGAACCTTGGCGACCGCGCTGGTCTGCTCGCCGCAGCCGCGCTCATGATCGATTACGTCCTCACCGCCGCCGTCGGCATCTCCGCTGGCGTGGGCGCGCTCATCTCCGCCGTGCCCAGGCTGCAGCCCCACACCCTCGCGCTTTGCCTTGGCATCCTCGTCATCCTCACCATCGTCAACATGCGCGGCGTACACGATACGGGCGTCGTCTTCCTGATTCCCACCTATTTGTTCCTCGGCACACTCCTCATCGTCATCGCCATCGGCCTCTTCCACGCCGCCACCAGCGGAGGCCATCCCAGGCCGATCGTCGCTCCTCCGAAACTCCCGCCGGCTGTCACCGCTGTCAGCCTCTGGCTCCTGCTTCGCGTCTTCTCGAGCGGCTGCACCGCCATGACCGGCGTCGAAGCCGTCAGCAACGGCGTCATGGCCTTCCGCGATCCCAACACTAAAAATGCCCGCCGCGCCCTGACCGTCATCATCGCCCTGCTCGTCATTCTTCTTGCCGGCATCGCCACCCTTTGCCGCTTTTATAACGTCGGCGCCACCGATCCCGACGCTCCCGGCTATCAGAGCGTTCTCTCCCAGCTCACCTCCGCCGTGATGGGTCGCGGCTGGTTCTACGACATCACCATCGGCTCCGTACTGCTCGTCCTCGCGCTCTCCGCCAACACCGCCTTCGCCGATTTCCCCCGCCTCACCCGCGCCATTGCGCTCAAGGGCTATCTGCCCCACGTCTTCAGTCTGCGCGGCCGCCGCCTCCTCTACTCGTGGGGCATCTACGTTCTCGTCGCGCTCACCGCAAGCCTCCTCGTCCTCTTCGGCGGCGTCACCGACCGGCTCATTCCCCTCTACGCCATCGGGGCGTTCATGGCCTTCACGCTCTCCCAGGCCGGCATGGTCGTCCACTGGATCCGCCACCCCGGCCGCCATTCAAAACTCCGCATGTTCGTCAATGGCCTCGGCGCCGTCGCCACCGGCATCACCACCGTCGTTGTCCTCATCACCAAGTTCGTCGAAGGCGCGTGGGTCACCGCCCTTCTGATTCCCTGCCTCATCCTGCTAATGGCGTCCGTCCATCGCCACTATCGCCGCGTCTCTCTCGAAACCGCCTGCCCCGATCCTCTCCAGGTCACCAACATCAATCCGCCCATCGTCATCATCCCCATGGACCGCTGGAGCCGCATCTCAGCCAAAGCCATCCGCTTCGCCATGTCCATTTCCAACGAGCTGCAGATCGTTCATGTCGATTCCCCCGACACCGACCACGGAAACGAGGAACTCGCGCTGCAATGGACCGACAAGATACTCACCCCCATGCGCAACGCCGGCCTCCCCGAGCCAAAGTTCACTCGCCTCCAGTCCCCCTACCGCACCGTCCTCCTTCCGGTCCTCGACTACATCCTCTCCGAAGAGCGCTCGCATGCCGACCGGCACATCGCCGTTCTGGTTCCTGAATTGGTCGTGCGCCACTGGTGGGAGGCCCTGCTGCACAACCAGCGCTCCAGCCTTCTCAAGCTCCTGCTGCTGGTGCGCGGCAGCCAGCGCATCGTCGTCATCAACATTCCCTGGTATCAGGAAAAACCCGCAACCGGTTCCTGAGCATTCCCGATTCGGACCCTCGCTCCCTCGGCGATTGCCGTTCGATTCAACTCCCCGTCGGCGCAGCCGATAAAAGGAGCGAAACCACGAGGTAGCACTGTGACCTTTCTCCGTAATCTTTCCATTTCCCGCAAACTCGCCGCCGGATTCAGCCTCGTCTGCCTGCTCACCATGGTCGCCGGTTGGATGAGCCTGCGCGCCATGGCGGCGCTGAACCAATCCACGGTGGATATCGATTCCAACTGGCTTCCCAGCGTCCGCGCCCTCGGAGAAGTCAATGACGCAGCCAACAGCTACCGCCGGGCCGAGATCAACCTCCTGGTCTGTCCCACCGACGACTGCATAAAACAGTACCGCGCCCTCGTAACGAAACGAAAGGCGTCTTTCGACGCCGCCATGGCCGTTTATGCGCCCATGATCTCCTCCGATGAGGAACGTGCCCTGTACCAGCAAATTGAGCAGGCCTTTGCGGCTTATCTCGAGACCTCGAACCGCGTCCTCCAGGCCGCCGACGCCGGACAACCCCTCGTCGCCCAGGCCCTCACCACGTCTGAAGGCGGCGAGCGCTTTCGCACTTTGCTCGCTCAGATCGCACTCGATATCGCCCTCAACGACAAAGGGGCGGCGGCTGCCACACGACATGCCGCGGCTCTCTACCGTTCGCAGTTCCGCCTGATCCTCTCCGTCGTCGCTTCCGTGATCCTGCTCAGTATCCTTGCCGGATGGGCTCTTACCCGCATGATCGCAACCCCCCTCGTGCGCGCTGCCGTGCTGCTGCGTAAGGTCGCCGATAAGGACCTCTCCCAAACCCTCGAGGTCACTTCCACCGACGAGGTCGGCCAGCTTTCCGCCTCCGTCAACACCACCATCGAGTCCATGCGCGACATCCTCGCTTCGATCACCCGCAGCACCGAAATGCTGGCCAGCGCGACCAACGAAATCTCCGCCGGCGCGTCCCAGTCGGCCGCTGGTTCCAAGGACCAGGCCGGTCAGGTGCAGATGGTCGCCTCCACCATGGAAGAAATGACCTCCACCGTTGCCGAAATCTCGCAGAACGCTCAGCACGCCGTACTCGCCAGCCGCGAATCCGCCGCCACAGCCACCGAAGGCGGCCGCGTCGTCGACCAGACCGTCGCCTCTATGCAGAGAATTCATGAGGCTACCAATGCGGTCGGCGAGCAGATGGATTCACTCGCCCATCGCTCCGAGGAGATCGGCCGCGCCGTCACCGTCATCCGCGAAATCGCCGAGCAGACCAACCTCCTTGCCCTCAATGCAGCCATCGAGTCGGCCCGCGCCGGCGAGCATGGCCGCGGCTTCGCCGTGGTCGCCGGTGAAGTCCGCCGCCTCTCCGAACGCACCCGCGCCGCCACCGATGAAATCTCCGGGATGGTCGATTCCATTCAGACCGAAACCCGCAAATCCATCGAAGGCATCAACAGCCGCCGCACCGATGTCGACCAGGGTCTCCAGCTCTCCGCTCAGGCCAGCGACGCCCTCAAGGGAATCATGGAAACCTCCGCCCGCACCGAGAATATGATCAGCCTGATCGCCTCGGCCGCCACCGAGCAATCGGCCGCCAGCAGCGAAATCACCAGAACCGTGGCCGGCATCTCCGATAGCGCGCAGCAGGCTTCCTCTTCCGCCAGTCAAACCGCTTCCGCATGCGAAGAGCTCAGCCGCCTCGCAACGGGCCTCGAGGCTCTCGTCCTCCAGTTTCGCCTTGAATCAGCTCCCAGACCCCATGGGCCCAATCCCGGCTCCCGCCCTCCCGTTATGGCCTCTCCCCTCGTTTCGCCCGCTCATGCCTGATTTCTTCGCTATTTTCCGGCTGCCGTGGCGCAAAAAATGAGGCGGCCTTGCGGCCGCCTCGAAGTCTTACATCAAGTTACATCAATCAATCCACAGTTCAGGGGGAGGATGAAACCTCAGACCGCAAGCCGTTCCAGCGCCTGTGGTTGCAGTACGGTAAGCGCGGCTCCGCGAATCGATATCAAATTATCGCGTTTCAACTGACCCAGAACCCGCGTGACGGTTTCCCGCGTGGTCGCAGTCATCGATGCGATCTCTTCGTGCGTCAGCGGCATCATGCACCGCCCGCTCGTTGCGTTCTCCGAAGAACAATCCCGGCTCCAGTCCAGCAGCAGATTCGCTACCCGCCCCGACGCCGTCGCCGGCAGCGCCAGACGCCGCACCTCACAGAACGCAGCCTTATACTCCTGAGCCACCGCCCGTGCTGCCCGCATACTCGCGTCAGGCGTCCGGTCCAGAAAATCCAGCAGTGCCTGGCGGCGAATCGTCTTCAGCCGGCATGGTTCCACCGTCTCCGCCGTCACTTCAAAAGGCTGCCCCGCCAGCGCCGCCGACAGTCCCAGCACCTCGCCGGCTCGAGCAATCTTCAGAATCAGCGTCCGCCCCTCCCGGCTGGTGGCTGACAGCTTCACACGCCCGGAGCACAGAACATGCACCGACCCGCAGTTGTCGCCTTCGCGGAAGATCACCGCTCCGCTCCCAAACTGCACCGGCGTTCCGATGCAGTCGAACTTCTCCAGCGAAGAATTTTCCATGTTGCAGAACAGGTGCTTGCTGCGCGACGTGCACTCTAAACATCCCTGGCTGCGTTCCATTTTGGCTTCTCCTGGGGGAGTTGATCGACGCCAGGACATACTGCAAGGCTCGTGCCAAACTGGGATTGACCTGCAAGGTGATGAAACAACTGGCCTTCGAATCAAATGCGCAACTCGCCGCCCCGGAGCTTCTTGATTGAGCTGCGTCACCGCGCGTCAAGAGCTGCGCCTTTTCGCGCTATCCGACAGGGTTCACGCAACGACCGCAGGCTTCGCTCCAGGCTCCCAGCTCCCAGCCCCCAGCTACCCGCTACTGGCTACTGGCTACCGGACACAGGCTACCGGCTAAAAAATCTCTCCACATCCCCAATATTCTGCGTGATCCGGTACGGCGGCAGGCTCTCCAGAAAAATCCGCCCGTACCTCTGCCGCTCCAGCCGCGGATCGAGCAGCATCAGCACCCCGCGATCATCCAGCGACCGGATCAGCCGCCCAAACCCCTGCTTCAGCGTGATCACCGCCGACGGCACCTGGTACTCGAAGAATGGACTCCCGCCCGCCTCCTCAATCGCCCGCATCCGCGCCTGCACCACCGGGTCGGTCGGCACCGCGAACGGCAGCCGGTCCACAATCACGCAGCTCAGCGCCTCCCCCTGCACATCCACGCCCTGCCAGAAACTCGACGTCCCAAACAGCACCGCGTTCGGCGTCGCGCGAAATTCCTCGAGCAGCGCCTTCCTGGGTGCCGTGCCCTGCAACAGCAGCGGGAACCCCACCTCCACCAGCATCCGCTCGTAGAGCTCCCGCATCTGCGCGTAGCTCGTAAACAGGCAAAACGCCCGCCCCTGCGTAATCTCCAGCATCCGCCGTATCCGCTTCGCCGCCTCTTCCTGAAAATTCGGCTCGCGCGGATCGGGCATCTCCGGCGGCAAATACAAAAGTGCCTGTTCCTGATACTTAAAGTGCGACGGCACCACCAGCTCCCGCGCCTCATCCATCCCCAGCCGCTTGCGTATGTGACCGAACCCAGCCTGCACCGTCAGCGTCGCCGAAGTCAGCACCACGCTCGGATACACATTGAACAGCAGCTCCCGCAGCAGCTCCGAAACATCGATCGGCGTGGCCTGCAAATGCGTGCTCATCTGCCGCCCGCTGCGCCGCTCCAGCCAGAAAACCGTATTCCGATCCTCCGACTCCATCAGAAACTTCAGCTGCTCGCGCACCATCCCCGTGCGCCGCCGCAGCGGCTGCGACTCCTCCGCCTTCACCCGCTCCAGCTCGCCTTCCATCCGGTGCAGCGCGTTCAGCACGCCCAGATACACATCCCCCTGTGTCTCCAGAAATTCTTCCCGGTTCGTAAACGGCATCCGCCCCTCGCCCGCACTCCCCGGTCCTCCCCGCGCATTCATACGAGACGGTAGCGCTCCAAAAAACATCCGCGCCCGCTCCCGGATCATCTGCGCCGCCGTCACCACTTCCACCTTCAATGCGCCCTGCGCTCGCAGCAGCGTCTCCGTATCCCGCGCCAGCTCCTCGAACTTCACATTGCTCAGGCTGATCCCGAAATAACTAGACGCCACATCTTCGAGCTCATGCGCCTCGTCGAAGATCACCACCCCAGCCTCCGGCAGCACGCCCGCGTCCGGAGCCCCGCCCGCCTGCTGACGAATCACCATATCCGCAAAGAACAAATGATGGTTCACGATCACCACATCGCTCTCCGCCGCCCGCCGCCGCATCTCCGTGATGAAACACCGCCCGTAGTCCGGGCAGCTCTGCCCGAGGCACGCCTCGCTCCGCGCATCGAGCTTCGACCACAGCGCGCTCGCCTCCGGCAAATCGTCGATCTCCACACGATCCCCGGTCTCCGTCGTCTTCTCCCATTCCGCGATCGCCTGGTACTGCGCAATCTCTTCGAGCCCCGACAGGATCGGCTGGCTGCGCAACGCGAATAGCTTGTGTCGGCACAGATAATTCGCGCGTCCCTTCATATAGCAGACCCGCAGCGGTCCCAGCATCGACTCGAGAAACGGCACGTCCTTGAAGAACAGCTGCTCCTGCAGGTTCTTCGTCCCGGTCGAGACAATCACGCGATGCCCGTTCGCCGCGCACATCCGCAGCGCCGGCAGCAGATACGCGAGCGTCTTCCCCGTCCCCGTTCCCGCTTCGACGATCAGGTGCCGCCGATCCTGAAGCGCACGCTCCACCGCCTGCGCCATCTCCAGCTGCCCCCGCCGAAACTCATAGGGCAAGCTCGACCGCGACAAAACGCCCCCCGGCGCAAAAAAATCATGCAGCGAAGGCAGCGCAGCTTCAGTTTTTGTGGTGGAGGACACGTAGATAGTCTCGCAGAGCGGGCAGGAACTCTTTTAAGCAGCTTTGGGGAACGGCCGAATTCTGGCTCTCTTCCTTCGGCTGGCTTGCCACAAATCGTATTGTGTCTGCAGATCCATCCACAGCGTGGGCTCGGTTCGGGTCGCCTCGGCTACCTTCAGAGCCATATCCGCGGAGATTCCCGCTTTTCCATTCAACACCCGTGAAAGAGTGGTGCGTGCGATGCGCAGCCTCGCCGCAGCCTCGCCCACCTGCATTTCACCCAGATATTGCCGCAGAATCCGTCCCGGATGCGCCGGGTTATACATCGTAGCCATCGATTTCGCCCTCGCTCGTGATAATCCCGATAATCGACCTCTCGGCCAGAAAGAAGCGCTCCAGGCCCGCGTGTCGGAACGACCGGATCGCAAATGAGTGTACTGCGTGGCGCATCACGCTACAAGGCAATTCGGCCCTGCAACGGCTCGCGGACGTTACTATCGCGACGTTGCCCGGGAAAACCCAGCCAGGCCTCAGCGATTCGCCTTCTTGCTCCGCTCCGCTTCGTTCCCGATTGCTTTCCGCCGCGTTGTTTCCTATGCTCAATGCATGGAACTACTCACCGCTGACGAGCTTGTGCGACTTACCCCGCCGGAGCGCCTTGCATTAATCTCCCAACTTTGGGACAGCCTCGAAGACCACCAACTTCCACTCACCGCCGCGCAGCGGGAAGAGCTTGACCGCCGCCTTGCTTCACTCGACCAGGACAGCCGCGAAGGCATCACCTGGGCGGCTTTGAAGGCTGAGCTTGAGCAGCGTTGTCCTTAAACCATCCGGTTATCTTCAGCCAGGCTGCACCCGCCGAGCTGGTCGCTGCGCAGGACTGGTACGAGAATGAGGCTCCCGGCCTCGGGCGGCGTTTCCGCGATGCGGTTGACGCTGCAATCCAGCGCATAAGCGCCAATCCCCGCCAATTTCCCGTCATACAAGGGTATCCGCCGCGCGTTGCTCCGCCGCTTTCCCTACGCTCTGATGTTCGTTATCGAAGCCGACGGGACGTTGACGATCATCGCCTGTTTCCACGGCAGCCGCGATCCTGCGAAATGGCGAAAGCGTCCCTGACCCCACTGCAGAGCTGTTTCGCCCGTGGGCTTACACCGGAGGCTTCTGGTCCTGCTGCGGCTTGTCCGTTCCCTGCCCCTGGTTCCCCTGCCCACCCTGATCCGGGTGACTCTCATAAATCGAATACTGCCTCTGCGGCCGGCTCAGCTTCACCTCGATATCCTTCGTGTCCGCCGGCAGCTCGTAGTCGTTGCCGTACGTCTGATACCCCGTCGCCAGCACCTGCAGCCGCAATCCATCCCCCACCGGAATCACGTCGATCGTCACCTTGCCGTCCTCGTTCGTCTTTAGCTCCATGTTGCCTTCATCCTTGCCGTTCTTCAGCGGATGAAACACAACCGAAGCGTTCTCCAGCGGCTTGCCATTCGAGGCCTTCAGCACCGTCACCGTGATCTTGCACGTCGGCGGAGGCGGTTTGTACTTCCGCCCGCGCCCCTGCTCCTGCGCGTGCGCGCCCAGCACCAACCCCACCACCAGCGTAGCCAGCGGCGCCCAAAGACTAACCTTCCTGCGGCTCATGCCACAATTCTAACCAACTCATCCTGCTCCGGAAACCGTCCCGCGTAACCCCAGCCCGTTTCTCCTCGTCTATAACAACATCAGAGACCCGCGAACCCAGTTTCCAGCGTTCAGGCCACCTTCGATCATCCATCATCTTTTCTCCAGCTCGATGGTTCTATCACCTCATCCCAACCCGCGCCGAGCCCTCCCCCGCCTCCTGTCTTCTGTCGCCCTGCTGCTTTTCTTCATCCCCGGCGCTTCTCCCCAAAACCCACCATCCCCCGCCACCGACGCCGCTGCCCTCATCCGCCGCGCGGTCGCCAATCACATGCGCGCCGAGGCAACCCACCACCCCCAGCGCTTCCTCCTCCACAAAAAAGACGACAAGCGCGACTTCGTCCAGGAGATTATCGAAACCCAACAGGGCGACATCGCCATGGCCATTGCCGCCAGTGGCAAGCCGCTGAACCCCGACATGCGCCAGGCCCAGATCGACCGCCTCAACAACCTCGATGCGCACGCCGACCTCCAGGAGCATCGCCGCAAGCGCGAGCAGGAGGACAACGCCCGCGTCGACAAGCTCATGCGCCTCCTCCCGGACGCCTTCCTCTACCACTATGAAAGCACCGTCCCCTGCGCAGTCGTCGTACCGCCGTATGTCGCCATCCCCGGTGAACCCACTCCGCCCACACCCGCTACACCGGTCCCATCAGACGAGTGCTATCACCTCACCTTCATCCCAAGCCCCAACTGGAATCCCCCCGACCTCGAAGCAAAGATCATGCGCGGCATGGCCGGCGAAGTGTGGATCGAAAAATCCCAGGAACGCCTCACCCGCCTCGATGCTCACCTCATCGCCGACGTCGACTTCGGCTGGGGCTTCATCGGCCACCTCGACAAAGGAGGAACCATCTTCCTCGAACAAACCGAAGTCGCGCCCCACGATTGGGAGCTCACCCGCATGAAGCTCAACTTCACCGGCAAGGCCCTCATGGTCAAGACCCTCAATATCAACCTCACCGAAGAGATGGCCCACTACGCCCCCGTCCCCACAGACCTCGACTACCACAAAGCCATCCAGATCCTCGAATCCGAACCGTCCGCGAAATAGAACGAACAATTCCCTCAGCCGGATAATCCGCGGCGCCGAAACGTATCGATGTCCGATATGAAGAAATACTGATAGTCCAAATTTCAAATGTGGCTAACAGCAGCGCTCGCCCAAACAAAAAGCGCCCAGCATCCGCTGAGCGCTCTTCACTATTGCCTGTTGCCTATTGCCTGTTGCCTACTGCCTATTGCCTGTTCCCTGCCTTTGCGCCGGGCGCTTTTCACTATTCCCTGTTGCCTATTGCCTGATCCCTGCCTTCAGGACGCCGTCAGCTCCGCCGCCATCTTCTCCGTAACGAACGCCTCAACGGTATCGCCCACCTTAATGTCGTTGAAGTTCGAGATGCCGACGCCGCACTCCATGCCGTTCGTCACTTCTTTGGCATCGTCCTTAAAGCGCTTCAGAGAAGTCAGCTTGCCCTTGTACACCTGCGCCCCATCGCGCATCAGGCGTACTTCGGCATCGCGCCGCAGAATACCATCCGTAACCCTGCATCCGGCAATCGTCCCCACCTTCGGAATGCGGAACACGTTCAGCACCTCCGCGCGTCCCAGGAAGTTCTCGCGATACACCGGCTCCAGCAGCCCCAGCATGGCCTTGGTGATCTCGTCCTGCAGCTCGTAAATAATCGAGTGCAGCCGGATCTCCACCTCCTCCTGCTCCGCCAGGTCGGCCACCTTGCGCTCGGGCCGCACGTTGAACCCGATGATGATCGCATTCGACGCCGACGCCAGCAACACGTCGCTCTCCGTAATTGCACCCACCCCGGAGTGGATCACCTTGATGCGCACCTTCTCGGTCGACATCTTCTGCAGCGAATCGGCCAGCACCTCCACCGATCCCGTCACGTCGCCCTTCAGGATCAGCGGCAGCTCCTTCATCCCCGCCTGCTTGATCGAATCCGCCAGCCCTTCCAGAGTCACACGCGAAGACTTGGCCAGCTGCGCCTCGCGCTCGCGTCCCTTGCGATACTGCCCGATGCCGCGTGCCTTGTCGCGATCGCTCACCACCAGGAACGTATCGCCCGCGTCCGGCATGCCTTCGAGGCCCACAATCTCGACCGGCGTCGAAGGTCCAGCCGACTCCACCGTCCGGCCGCGATCGTCGAACATCGCGCGAATCTTGCCGAACGTATTGCCCACGACAAAGTTGTCCTGGTTCTTCAGCGTCCCGTTCTGCACCAGCACCGTCGCCACCGCGCCGCGTCCGCGGTCCAGCTTGGCTTCGATCACAGTACCCACCGCCGAACGCTCCGGCGTCGCCTTCAGATTCTGCAGATCGGCCACCAGGCACACCATCTCCAGCAGCAGATCCAGATTCGTCCGCTTCTTCGCCGATACATCCACAAACACCGTGCTGCCGCCCCAGTCCTCAGGAACCAGCCCGCGATCGCCAAGCTGCTTCTTCACGCGATCCGGCTGCGCCTCCGGCTTATCGATCTTGTTCACCGCCACGATGATCGGCACATTCGCCGCCTTCGCGTGATCGATCGCCTCCAGCGTTTGCGGCATCACACCGTCGTCCGCCGCCACCACGATCACCACAATGTCCGTGACCTTCGCCCCGCGCGCGCGCATCCGCGTAAACGCCTCGTGACCCGGCGTATCGAGGAACACAATCTCGCGCCCGTAGGCCGGCGAGTCCACCTTCCCGATCTTCACCTTGTAAGCGCCGATATGCTGTGTGATGCCGCCCGCCTCGCCGCCCGCCACATCCGTCTCGCGGATCGCGTCCAGCAGCGAAGTCTTGCCGTGGTCCACGTGCCCCATCACCGTCACCACCGGCGGCCGCGTCACTTCCAGCTCGTCCGGATTCTCAGTCGCGAGGATGCTCTCCATGGCTTCGTTCGCCATCGAATCCTCGAAGCTGATCATCTGCACGTCGGCTCCGAACTGCGCCGACACTTCCTTCACCAGCTCGCCATCCAGTGTCTGGTTGACGGTTACAAATACGCCCTTCATCAGCAGCGTGGCGATGAGATCCTTGCCGCGGATCTCCAGCTTCTCCGCCAGATCCTTCACGCTCACGCCTTCCGTCACCGTGATCGTGCGGGTAATCGGAACAGGTCCCGTAGGAACCTGCGCCGTCATCCGCGACGGAGGCGCAAACCCCTTCATCGGGCCTTCTTTGCTCTTCTCGTAACGCGGACGCCCGCGTCCCCTCGGTCCCGGACGCTGCGGCCGTGGCGCCTCACCCGGCGGCGGCAGTGCCGCGCCCGTGCCCATCCCCGGCCGCTGCCCAAATCCAGGCCGCGCGCCAAATCCTGGCCGCGCTCCCATTCCCGGCCGCTGCCCCGCTCCCGGCGCTCCACTCGGTGCAGAGCGCGTCGGATGCATCGGCCGTCTTCCGCCCGGCGCCTGCCCCGGTCCACCGCCCATTCCTGGACGCGCTCCACCAGGCCCTCCGGGCGCACCCGTGGGTCTGCGATCGAAAATCGGTCTCCCCCGCTGAATCCCGCCCGAATTAGCGCTCGGAGCCGCGGCCACCACCGGCGCTGGAGGCGGAGCGCTGTAAACCGGCCGCGGTCCCGTCTGCGGCATGATTACCCGTCGCGGCACAGGAGGCGCAGCCGGCGGCGGCGCGGAAATTTCTCCGGCTCCCGCCTCTGGCGCCGCTACCCTCGCCTCTACCGAATCAGCGGCCTGCGCGGCCGCGACCACCGGTCCGGGCATGGTCGGGATTGGTGTCGGCGTCGGCGTCGATGCTGCGCCCTGGGGCCTGACCGCCACCACAGGACCAGCGGACGAAACCGGCCTGCCGTCCGTCACTGAAGTTGAACCCGCTGCCATTCCCGCTGGCGGCCTCGCCACTACCGGTCCCGATGGCGCCCGAGAGGCAATCGCCGGCGTCTGCGGCGGAGCAGCCACCACGGCCCCTCCCGCTCGCGCCGTACTCGACGACGGCGGAGCTGCCACAACGATATTCGGCCCCTGTCGCGGTTGCGGCACGATCTTTCTCGGCGCTGGCTTCATCTCAGCAGCCGCCGGAAGCACGGGGCTCGCAGGCCCGGAAACCGCTGGTCCAGGGCTCGCCGCGGAAGGACTTGTCGGGGTAGCGCCAATCGGGACAGCGCTGATCGCGGCCGGACCTGCCGGCGATGCACTCGCCGTGGCCGCACCTGCCGCTGCCGCAGTCACAGCGGGCTTCGCCGTCACAGGGTACGCAGGCCGCGGCGCACTTGCCACGGCTGGCGCTGCCGGCCTCGGCGGCGCGGGATGCGACTCCTGGTGCCGGCTCTCGAGAATCGCCTTGGCCGCGTCGCCAGGCTTCGACACCCGCGACCAGTCGATCTTCGGCTTGGCCTCGGCCTCGTGACGCGCCGCCCCGCTGTTGTTGCCGCCGCGCCCCTTCAGAATATGCGCGCGCACACGCTCGGCTTCATCCACTTCGATGGAGCTCGAATGCGTCTTCTTCTCCGTTACGCCGACTTCCGTGAGAGCGTCAAGGATCGCCTTGCTCTTTACTTCCAGCTCCCGCGCTAATTCATTGATGCGAACTGTGCTCATCCGTCCCCGTTGTCGTTTCTCGACTTCCCACTGTCCTTAGTTCTTCATAAAAACTCCTGACTTGTGGGTCTTACCAGCTCTTTCATTATCTCTGAAAACTGCTTGGCCTGTGCCTCAATTCCCTGCCCCAACCCGACATTTCTTGAGCCCCGTTTCGCCATCCTGGGCGAACCGTGGTCCCCCGGCGCGCAGCCTTCTGCCCCGACGGGACGGCGAAGCGAAGGACCTTGTGTTGCTTTTCCCACCCAGCCGCCGCTGAAGCTCTGGCTGCCTCCCGGCTCCCAGCCCTGCCTGCTGCCTGTTGCCTATTGCCTACTCCCTACTGCCTACTCCCTACTGGCTACTGGCTCTTCTCCTCGTCTCGCACTTCCTCCACACTGTCCTCAATCACACCCGCATCCCCGTCCACCTCCGGATGCACCTGGTGCTCGGCCAGCAACTCGCTCGTATCCTCCCGCCCGGGAACCAGCGACTCCGCGCCTTCTCCATCCAGCTCCGGTCCAACCTCGGTCAGTTCCGCCAGGCGCTCTTCCGCCACTTCATCGCGGATCACCCCCGATCCCTCCGCGCTCGCCGACTCCTCGCCGCTCTGCGTCAGATCCTGCTCCAGAGCATCGATCTCTTCATCGAGCGATGCCTCTTCGGCCTTCCGCTTTGCCGCTTCCGCACGGGCTTCCGCCGCCGTCTCTGCGACTGCCGCCCCAGCCTCACCGCCGCCTTCCGCCGCAGCCGCCAGCGCTTCCACTGGCCGCTCCTCGCCTTCCTCGTATTCGCCAAAATAGTGTCGAACCGCCACGCTGATCTTCTCCAGAGTTTTCTCGCCGATCCCTGGAATCTCCTCCAGTTGCTCCGGCGTCATGTCGGCCAGCGCTTCCACAGTCGTAATTCCGGCCGCCACCAGCTTTTGGATGATCGATTCGCCAAGCTCGCTCACCTGCTCAATCGGCGTGGCCGTCGCACCCGCCATCGCCGTCATCTGCTGCTCCACTTCCTGCCGCTTCTCTTCCTCGCTCTTGATGTCGATCTTCCAGCCCAGCAGCTTCGCCGCCAGCCGCACGTTCTGCCCCTTCTTGCCAATCGCCAGCGACAGCTGTGTGTCGTCCACAATCACTTCCAGCTGCTTGTCTTCGAGATCGGCGATGCTCACCCGGCTCACCTTCGCCGGCTGCAACGCCTTCTCCGCAAACGTCGTGATCTCTTCGCTGAATTCGATGATGTCGATCTTCTCGCCCCTCAGCTCCCGAATAATCGACTGCACCCGCATCCCTTTCATGCCCACGCACGCGCCCACGGGATCCACGTCCTTGTCCCGCGACATCACCGCGATCTTGGTCCGCTCACCAGCCTCGCGCGCAATCGCCCGGATCGTCACCGTGTTGTCGTAAATCTCCGGCACTTCGCTCTGGAACAGGTTCTGCACCAGCTCCGGCGCCGCCCTCGAAACAATCACCTGCGGCCCGCGCGAGGCCCGATCCACCCTCTGCAGCACCACCCGCACCCGCTCGCCCACCGCAAACTGCTCCAGCCGCGACTGCTCCCGCCTCGGCATCCGCGCCTCCGCCTTACCCAGGTCGAAGATCACATCCTGCAGCTCCACGCGCTTCACCGTCGCGTTCAACACTTCGCCCACGCGATGCGCGTACTCGTTGAAGACCGTGTCGCGTTCCGCCTCCCGCACCTTCTGGAAGATCACCTGCTTCGCCATCTGCGCGGCGATGCGTCCGAGCACATCGGTCGGCTTGTAGTAGCGGATTTCGCCCCCCACCTCAACCTCCGGCGCCAGCTCCTTCGCCTCTTCGAGCGCAATCTGGTTCACCGGATCCTCGATCAGCTCCGGAGTCTCCACCACCGTCTTGAACACATACGCCCGAATCTCGCCCGTGTCCTTATCCAGCTCCGCGCGCATGTTTTCCTGCGTCTTGTAATACTTGCGCGTCGCGAGCGCAATCGCATCCTCGACCGCTGTGATCACAATCTGCGCATCGATGCCCTTATCTCGGCTCAACGCCTCAATGCTGTCGTAAAGCACACTCGCCATTTGTTTCTCTCTCTGTCGTGTTACAAAAATCAGGTTTCTCTTCAGCTAACCGGCCCTTCGCTAATCGTCTTTTGCTGACCCGCTTCTTAGCTGACCGTTTCTTAGCTCTCAGCTCGCCTACTCCCTACTGGCTACTCCCTACTCCCTGCTTTTCAGCTCCTCTACTGCCTGTTGCCTGTTGCCTGTTGCCTATTGCCTACTGCCTACTCCCTGTTGCCTACTGCCTGTTGCCTATTGCCTGCTTCTCAAAACTCCGGCACCAGCTGCGCCTTCTCAATGTTCTTCAGCGCAATCTCTACCTCCGTCTCGCCCGAACTCCGCGCCTTGCCCCCTGCCGCCTTTTGCTTCTTTCCTGTTGCCTGTTGCCTGTTGCCTGTTGCCTGACGCGTCAACTTCACCGAAGCCTCGCCAACCCCGCCAAGCCTCCCCTGCCAGTGCCGATTGCCCTCGACCGGCTCAAAGGTCTGCAACTTCACCAGCATCCCCTCGAACCGCCGGTAGTCCTCAATCCCCTTCAGCTTCCGATCCAGTCCCGGCGACGACACCTCCAGCGTGTACTCGCCTCCAGGAATCAGATCCTCCACATCCAGAACCGTGCCAAAATCCCGGCTGAAAGCCTCGCAGTCCGTGTGCGTCACCCCCGCCAGCTGATCCACCCCTGCCGCCCCCAACCCACTCAGTAATGCCGCGCCCTCAGGACCCGCTTCCAACAGCTTCTTCCGCTCCTCCGCGTTCTTCTCTATAAAGACGCGCAGCGTCCGGTGCTTCGCTCCGCCTGAAAATTCGATCTCCACCACATCGAGCCCGTGCGAAGCCGCCACCCTCTGCCCCACCGCCCTGATCTGATCGACATCGAACGCCATAGTTTTTGCGCAAATAAAAAGTGGGCTCGCGCCCACTCATCTCTCCGGCCCGCGTACCCAGGTCACCGGACAAACTCGTCTCACCCCATATTACTCGCCTTCACGCCCGCTTTCAAATCCCACAGCCCTATGGAATACTGGCCCCGAAACCTCACCATGACCGCCGCAAGCCCACAAACCGGAGACCTCTCCTGGACCGTCACCGAAGAAAAGGTCTGGACTGCTCTTGAGCGCCTCATCGCCGCTGCCGACCCGGTAAAAATCGTCGCCTTCGGTTCGCGAGCCCGCGGTACCCAGCACGAAGAAAGCGATCTCGACCTCGCCGTCATCCTCCCGGGGGAAACCGTTCTCAAGGACACTTCGCTGTGGTCAGCCGTGTCCGGACTCCGTATGTCCGTGGACCTGATCGTCACCAATGAGAACCTCCATGAGCGCCTCCGAAGATCCATTAACAGCGTTCACTACGATATAGACCACGAGGGCCTGGTCCTCTTTGAGAAAGGTGAGCATGGAACTCCACGTAGAGCTGCTGTTGCGAAGCTCGTCGCTGGATGAGCAGACGATGCTGCTGGATGGCATCTCCGGCCCCATCCTCGGCTTTCATGCACAACAGGCCGTGGAAAAACTCCTCAAGGCATTGTTGTCGCAACAGGGGTTGAAATACCCCCTGACGCACGACCTCGAAAAACTTATTCGGCTGCTTTCCCAGGCAGGCGAGAACTTGCCCGCGACGCCTTTTCCATTGACGGGGCTGAATGGTTATGCTGTCCAGTTTCGCTATGATGATCCGCTGGTGGTTCCGTCCCCCGACCCCGACAAAGCCAAAGCCACCGTCCGCATCATCCGCGAATACGTCCACAGCCGCATCCAGGAACTCGACCAGCAACCCTAAGAAAGCGAGCACCCCATGACCACTGCCCCCACCCTCAACCCCTACGCCAAATACCTCAGCAACCAGCCCCCACTCCCCGTCCTCGGCGAAACGCCCAACCGCCTCCACGCGCTCGCCCACGCCATCGGGCCCTCCCGCCTCACCACCCCGCCCGCGCCCGGCAAGTGGTCCCCGCGCGACATCTTCTGCCACCTCGCCGACTGCGAAATCGCCTTCGCCTTCCGCCTCCGCCAGACCCTCGCCGAAGACCATCACGTCATCCAGCCCTTTGACCAGGACAAGTGGGCCGCGACCTACTCGAGCATCCCCGCCACCGACGCCCTCCTCACCTTCGCCGCCCTCCGCCGCTGGAACCTCCTCCTCATCGAGTCCGCGCTGCCCCAGCACGCTGACAAGCCCGTCACCCACCCCGAACGCGGCGCCATGACCTTCTCCACCATCGTAGAAACCATGGCCGGCCACGACCTCAACCACATCGCCCAGCTCGAACGCATCGTCAACGCCTGACATTTGCACCGCAAATGCCCGGCTTGATTCACGCTCGCCTTTCGCTCGATCATGGGCCCCACAACTTCCCGCCAAACATCTCTGA
>CAWHOU010000049.1:0-152164 GCA_963831055.1 uncultured Acidobacteriaceae bacterium
ATGAACCGCCAGCCTTGCGGGTCGTGGTAAGCTGAATGCCTGGCTAGGATTCATCCAGGACATTCGGAGGACCAAGCGATGGCGAAGATCGAGAGGGCGGATCGGCAGCGGCATTGGCGGGAAGCGATTGAACGCCAACAAGCCAGTGGGCAGAGCATTGTGGGGTTCTGTGGCCAGGAAGGTCTGTCCCTGGCATCGTTTCATGCGTGGAAGCGACGATTTCGGCGGCCCCAGCGTGGAACCCGGCAAAGAGCGGCAAAGGAGGCCCTCGTTCCGGTGCAGATCGTCGGCGATGCCGCAGGTGGCGTGGGAAATCTGGAAGTTCGGTGGCCTGGCGGTGTCATGCTACGGGTGCAAGGCAGTGACGTACAGACGATCAGCGCGGTGGTCACGGCCCTCTCGGCTTCCTCGACACGAAGGACGTGACGATGTTGACGCTTCCCACGGCGCTCCGTGTTTTTGCCAAGACCGGCCCTACAGATATGAGAAGAAGTTTCAACGGTCTCGTTGGACTTGTCGAAAATGAACTGCGTCAGCAGGTGGAATCAGGCGACCTGTTCCTCTTCTTTAATAGGCGCGGTGATCGCGTGAAGGTACTTTGGTTCGCGGGCGACGGGCTAGTCATTTGGTACAAGCGGCTTGAGCTTGGGACTTTTGAGGTGCCGAAACCAGCGCGGGCTTTGCGAGAAGATGGTTCGCCCTCGCCCGCCGGAATCGAGATGCGTCTAAGCGACTTGACGCTGATCCTGGAGGGCATCGACTTGGCAAGCGTGCGGCGTCGCCCACGATGGCGTCGGGCTTGAAGCCGACTCGATGCTACAAACGTTCGCGGATTCGCATTCTGCTGTCCCGAAAAAAATCTCTGTGCCAACAGAACCAAATCATGGTGTCGAGCGTTTAACAAGGCATGGAGCACGGAACTTCATCTATTGCCGATCAACTGGCCGCCTGTCAGCAGCGGATTCGTGAGTTGGAGCAAAGGGACGCTGAACGGGAGGCAATCTTCTCGCAGCAACACGAAGTCATCGCGCACCAGGAAGCTGTCATCTCGCAGCAACAGGAATCCATAGCCAGCTACCAAGAGCAACTGACAAAGGCTGCCGAGCAACTGCGGCTGTTCAAGAGGATGTTGTTTGGCCAGCGGCGTGAACGTTACGCCCCTTCACCCGATCAGAAACTGCTCTTTGTCCCTCAAGTCGTCGAGGGGCTTAATGCGAGGGAGCAGAGCACCGAGGAACCCGTTACGGAAGCACCGCCTCGGACCCGGCGAAAGCCACGACGACCGAGAATCGAGTTCCCGCAATTCTGGGAGCACCGGCAGACTGAGTATCCGCTTCCCGGGGCGGAATTACCTTGCGGCTGCTGCGGCCAACGGCGGATTATCACTCGCACCCACGTCACAAAGCGGCTGGAAATGGAAGAGGCGAAGCTGTATGTGGTCGAAGAAGTGCGGTACACCTACGGCTGCTCCCATTGCCACGATGGCTCGCAAATGGTCACCACGCAGAGGCCACCGCAGGCCGTGGAGAAGAGCCCCTTCGGGCCGAGCATCCTAGCTTGGCTGGTGACTTGGAAGTTCTTGTATCACTTGCCGGTCTATCGGCAGCAGGAACTGCTCCTGGGGCCATTGAAGCGATGGCTGTCGCGGGCGCTGTTGTGCGGGCTGTTGGGGAGGACAGCCTTGGCCCTGCGGCCATTGGAACGGCTGATTCGCCAACGGGTGCTTGCCAGCGTCGTCATCAATGCCGACGAAACGGAGGTGCGGATGCTCAAGCCGGGACACGGCAAGACGATCACCGGCTACCTCAGCGGGTATGCGGGCGACGCCGACCATCGCTACGTGTTCTACGACTTTCGCCCCAGCCGCAGCCGGGACGGCCCGCAAGAAATGTTGGCTGACTATCGTGGTTATTTACAGACCGACGGCTACGTCGTCTACACCTCGCTGGTGCGTCATTCGGCGGGCCGTCTGGTGGACGTGGCGTGTTGGGCGCATGGTCGGCGGGGCTTTGAGGAAGCGCTTCCGGCGACCAGCCACCCACTGGTCCACGAAGCCATGATCTGGACGCAGCAACTTTATGACATCGAGGACCGTGCGAAGGAGATGTCGGCGGACGATCGACGGGCGTTGCGGCAGGCCGAGGCTTTGCCGATCCTGATGAGGATGAAAGCGAGACTTGATGAGGTACGGCCGACGCTGCGTCCCACGGCGAAACTGGCCGAGGCGATCGACTACATGCTGAACCGTTGGGATGCGTTCGTCCGGTATACCAGCGACGGGAGGATTCCCATAGATAACAACACTATCGAGAGGCTTTTGCGACCGGTCGCAATCGGAAGGAAAAACTACCTATTTTTTGGAAGCGAGAAGGGCGGAAAGACGGCGGCGACACTTTACACGCTGGTGCAGAGCGCCAGGAGAAACCACGTGGACGTGTGGCCGTACCTCACCGACGTGCTGCGTCGCCTTCCAGCGATAGCACCAACAGACACCGCTGCCCTGGAAACCTTGTTGCCGGATCGCTGGATTGCCGCCCATCCCGAGTATCGGCTGGAGCAGCGGGAAGAAGAATCTCGCGAAGCTCAGACCCGTCGCCGCCGTAAACGGGCAGCACGTCGTCTCACGATTGCCCAGTAGGCAACAACGGTTCTGGATTTGCGACCGGTGCGGTTCGCGTTGGGTGGCGAGCGTTGGCTGGACACCAATTCTTCTTTGGTGAGCGTGAAGTTGTGTTTCGAGAATGGAGGCATCGAACACTACTTCCGTGCGTCGCGCTGATTCGATAGAATCGTTCCTTGGCAGGGTTGGCGACGAGACAGGCGATGCACCGAAGGCGGAGGTACTATGATCCGCAAAGAGTTAGGAGGCGAGTTCGACTGGTTCGCGGTAGACGGCGAGGGGCACGTCGGTCACTTCGCCACCGCCGGAGGCGGCCCAGTCCCATCCGCCATCGTGGCCCGCCTGGACGAACTACTACACCTGGACCAGCAGATCCTAGGGCTGCCTGTTATCGGCGACGCAAGCGGCCATCTACCGGGTCGGATCGAGGACTGGCTGGAGATGGCCCGGCGGGGGCTGTTCTCCTACGACTGGCAGCACTGGTCTGGCCCATACCACCGTGCGGCCGCGCCGCGTGTGCCCATCCGGATTGCCGATCTGCCCGCCGATCTCCAGGAGGCGGTTCGCGTGGTTGAGTGGCCCGGAGTCCGGTTCGGAGAACTTCAGTCCCTGCGGCCAGAGGAGCTTTGCCCCTGCGGATAGCCGATGGCGATTCTTTGACGGTTACGCATTTGGCGAATTGGACGGAACGGATCAGGACGCAGGGGGACAGATTGAATGCACTCTTTGAGAGTGCAGAATTGCCGTGCGATCTGTCCGCTTCAATCCGCATCGCACATTGGGCTTATGAGCAAACGGAGAAATCGCAGGGACAGGTCTGGGTGGAAAAGAAGGTGCTGAGGCACTTGGGGCCGGATTGGCGGGGATTGTTGGTGGCCTAGCTGTCAATGAACAGCGATAGAATTGACCACAAGATCGACTTGATATTGTGCATCAGGGTTCGTTGAATAACGTTCCACCTTCCAAAGGAAGTCGTCCCATGTAATCCCCTTGGTTGCCAGCTTCTCTTTTAGCCAATTTAGTTGCCTCGAAAACGACAAGTTCTGCCTGCGTTTCTTTTTCAGCCTGAACCGAGCGATGTCGAGTAATTGCTGGATTGGAAGAAACGTCCTCAAATAAGACTCGCTTTCATTCTGGGATGCTGCTGGGCAACTTGCCTTCGCAATTGGTCTCTTGCGTTGAGGGGAGCCGGGGCGAACAATCTTTGGCGGCTTTCCTTGATCCCACGCCGGCTGTTCCCAGAACGCAACCAATTCCACGGACTCGGCAAACTCCCTAGACGCTGCATCCACTGCAAACCAGTCGTGGTAATCCGTGGTAGAAAAATCTTCGTCATACCAAAGCCACGTTTCAACCTCATCGAGTTCATCGGGGGTCCATTCCTCAAGCAGACCAATTCCTCTTACCGAACTCCAGGCTATCAAAGGCAGTTTGAACGGCTTTGCAAGTGGCTGTAAGCCCTTAGAAATCGCATCAAGTGTCTTTGATGAATGAGTGTCGATATTGTCAGAAATGGCACACAACGCAACTACCAACCGTCGCTTCATTCGATTCAGAGTGGCCCAAGCCGCCGACCACGCTTGATCCTCTCCAACGCAGTCCGCAATTACCTCATTCTCGTAGCTTCTAACACACGAAGCAAGAACACTCGATGGAGCGGCCAGAACTTGCTTCTTAAACTCCCTTGCCTCGTTGATCGTGATATACTCGGGCAGAGCAGATAACACAGCCTGTCCCCAGGCTTCTGGGATGAGAGATTCACGTAAATAGCGACGATTTGCATCGTGGAACTTGAAAAGCTTAGTTAAATCACTTTTTCCAATATCGCTCCAAGGTACTTCAACTGAGCCGCCAGCGGAGCGAGACGGCGGGGGGCGTTCTCAATGATCCAATTGATCCATGTGCCAGGATCAACCAATGTCCCATACGCATGCCCAATTTGCTTTTTCACTTCCGCACGATTGCGGGAAAGGCCAGCTTGGTCTAAGAAACTGCCTTTGATAATTGTCTCCAGGCATGTACCCCCTACCGTAATAGTAGCCCTCTTAGCCCTGGCGATGTCATGATGGATCACTGCACCCTCTCTAAAGGGTGTCCCGCACAGTTCACAACTCGACATATCGGCCTTGGCAGGCAAAGAAATCAAGTTGTCAATCTTCCAGCCCTGCAACGCATTTGCCAAAGTCCGACAGCGGGTTAGACTCTTAATGTTCTTCTTGAATGTATCACGTTTACTCATTTGTGCCGTCTCTCCTCCCACTCCCCCGCATACACCAAATTGTAGCCGGTCTTCCAATAGTCGCTTGTCGAATCCTTACAGTGTGCTTCTCGATGTCCTTCGGCAGGCCCATGCCAATGCCATTTCTTGCAGAACTTGCAAAACACTACCCAATGGGTGACGCCATTGAGGACAACTTCATAGGCTGGAAGCATTGGGGCGTCCAGATCGATCACGGCATTGTCGGAGTTCAAAACTTTCATGGGCGAACCTCGTCTGAAGGTCGAACCCCGCCAGTCAGCCAAAGGATGACGCCACACAGCAGAACGATGAACGGTCCTTCACCGGCGATCCAGAGCGGCGGCATTCCGACCATGACATCGAGAACGAGCATCCCCAGGCCGAAGAGGATGCCGAAGACGGCGAGAAGCTTCACAACCGGCAGATAGCGGCGAACGTCCAACGAAATGAAGAAGATCAACGCCCCATGCAACGCATACATGGCCGAGAGCGAGCGGGTGAGATAGCCCATGATCGGCCTTTCGGAAAGTTCCCCCATTCCCAAGAGCCCATGAATGTTTTCATTCAGACAAACACATTATGGCGGGGATCACCGCCGTCAGCAACAGAACCCCGCCAACCCGCAACAGCACAACCAGAACCTTCTCGGAGCGGTTCATAAGCGTCGTCGCCCCCATCTCTGCCAGTTGTTCTTCGGTCGGAAAATCGCTCACTCGAAATCGTTGCGGATAGATGTCCAGCGGCTCCATCAGATGCCCGACGATTTTGACCACCTGATCCCATTCAGCCAGTAGCGGGCCTTTCCCTTCTTGCATGAAGGCGATTCGGTCGGTGTGAGGCAACAAAGACAGGACGTTTTTGGACGACCAGACGCAATAGGTTATAGCCTGTCCGGTCTCCTTGTCTGCCATCATCATGTATGATCCAACGAAAACGTCCTGCTTCTTCTTGGCGTGAAGTCTGTCGAGCAGTTCCTTCTGTGCGTTGTAGCCCTGCCCAATCGACTGCACTTGCAGTGTCCGAAACTCTTGGTAAAGGGGGTGAGCGACATCGGGCAGCCATGATTCCCATTCGTCGTCATCAAGTCGCAAGGCAATCCCAGAAATCATTCGGGGCTGCTGCAAGGCATCCTTCGCTAGACGCAACATTTCCTTTTGTCCGTCCTCGTCGTCTGCTCCTGTGTACAATCAGCATATTGCTGTTCGGAACCATCGCAATGTAGTCCCCCTTGACCGGAAACTGCCGAATTGTGTCGAGGAGCAACAGCCGAGGAAACGTCGTAGCCGTCTTGAGTTACAGAAAGATAAACACCATCGTTCACCTCACGACCAAGGAAGGTGGGTTCCAACTGCACGAAGTTTCCTTTGGCGACTTCCAGACCTTCATAGAACGTAATGCCCCACTTTCGAGATGTCCTGACTGACCGATTGCATTCCTTCGGGCCAGTCATAGACGAGAGTAATCACGAAGTCATCGCCAAGGGGCTGACAGGGTATCGGCGGTGGATTGTCGCCTTCAATCTCCGCTAGCAGTGAAGACAAGTCGAAGTGCCATCTGATCCGAATCAAGGGCAACAGATCGTGCCGGGCATCATCATAGTCATCGGGGATGCCTTTCTGCCACAAACCAAGCTGCGGATCGCTCGCTTCAGCGACGTATCCCTCGCTTCAGTCTTGGGGAACTGCCAATACTCAGCGTAGAAGTTGCCCAGGAAAGCGTCCGGTGCCGTCTCGCCCTCCACGAGAAGTTGAAACTCGCCCGGGTCGTAAACAATCTTCCTGGTTTCGCCCGCACGACGAATCCATCCATGACCATCGTGGCGAATTCATCTTGGTCGGTCGCCCAGTGGACTTGCCGAAGAGTTTGCTCAGCATTCCCATCAGATATGCTCTAGAGTTCAACCGCATTGCCGTTATTTTGGAGATCCCCCCCACATCGATGGGGCGTAGCTGACCTCGCACCTTCTCGGATTCGGACCGTCCTACCGTCTCGCCGTCCTGAATGGTCTTGCTGCTTGTAATCGCATAATCTGCAATTGCGTGGCGAATGTCAAGAAACTCGGCTTGGTGGCTTCGTGCTATGGGGTATTTCGATCTCCTTCTGGTCGAATGCCTTCATTCCCGTGGTAAACAGCCGACACTGAGTCGTCGTCGTTCTGCTCCACCCGGAAGTCGATCCACAGGTGCAAGGGAAGATTGCCGGACGGATCGCCTTGGCTTGCTCAATGAACACCTGCGGATCGTGGACGAGGGTTCCGCCGCCCCAATAGATTCCTGCCGCATCCGTGACTGCGGCGACCGCTGCGGTCAAATGGGTCAGGGTGATGCATCGTTGAATGAGATCGCCCTTGTCTCCACCAGGGCCACCAGAATATGGCTGGTGTGGTCCTTCATCTTCTCTGTGGCATCAGGCCACCACCAAGCCGTTGCACAGGGGCCTTCCAGATTCGACCAGGGAATCGCTGCTGGCATGAGGGCGATGGCAGCCTTGTCATTGCCGACCTCAAAGACGATATTCCCTGCTTCGCATGTAACGAGGTGAGGTCAACGGAAATCCCCGAAAGTGCTTTGAAGCCCTGAATCAGCACCGCCGGCGAGGGCAAGCACGGGGTGTTCAGGGCGACCATCGCAAAGAGGCTGCGGTGTCTCTGATTGCTGCTGCGGCATATTATGCCTCTCATTCCCATCGCTGATGCTACTTCGTCCCCTGTTTCAACTTCCTGGCCGTGGCGAAGTCAGC
This sequence comes from uncultured Acidobacteriaceae bacterium, assembly GCA_963831055.1. Taxonomy (GTDB): domain Bacteria; phylum Acidobacteriota; class Terriglobia; order Terriglobales; family Acidobacteriaceae; genus Palsa-343. The sequence goes on from CAWHOU010000049.1 coordinate 7,599, forward strand.
CTCGCCCATGATCGTGTCGCCCTTCAATTTACGTGCCGTGCCACGATTTTGATACGCATCAGCATTCTTTGGTTCCAGGCGGATTGCTTCATCGAAATCGGCAATCGCTTTGTCCAGGTTGCCCTTCTTTGCGTAGGTCACCCCACGATTGCAGTAGGCCAGAGTGTATTTTGGGTTGAGCTTGATGGCTTCCGTGTAATCGTCAATCGCCTTGTCGAGTTCGTTTTGTTTTTGATAGGCGGTGGCCCGCTCGTGATACGCCGGGGCCAAGGTCGGAGAGCGTAGGATCGCATCGGTGAAATCGGTAATAGCCTTGTCCAGGTTGCCGATGCTTGCGTAAGTGACGCCACGGTTAAAATAGGCAAGGACATCTTGGCCATCGAGTCGAATCGCCTCGTTGAAATCGGCAATCGCCATCTTAGGTTCACCCTGGTGCCTGAACTCCACGCCCCGATTGCGATACGGCCCGGCTACGGTTGGGGTCAAGACGAATGGCTGCCGTATACTCGATGATGGCTTTGTCGGGTTTCCCCTCTTGTCCATAGCAGACACCACAACCGTCGTAGGCTCGACCGAGATTTGGATTCAACCGAATCGCCTCATTGAACTCGGCCACCGCTTTATCGAGTTGTCCGCTCTCACCATATTGTTCGGCTCGCTGACAGCAAGCCTCGGCATGTTTTCCGGGTCTGACTTTGCCGGTTCCGGCTTCGTTGCACAGCCGGTCAACAACAACAGAAGTATCCAGAGGCTTGATGTCTTCATGGATTGCACTCCGCACACGGCTTCTTCCCCGCCTGGATCGCTTCGTCCCTGGTACCGTAGCGGATCAGATTCTTCTCCGAAATCTTCGCTGCCGACTTGCAGTCCGGCCGGTGGAAACCTGGGAGTTCCTGGACGCAACGAAGCCACTCGGCACGTCGCGTCGGCAGACGGACCGGGTCGGCGCGATGCGTTTCCGAGTAGCCCTTCCCTTCCCTCGTACGGCTCCGAATGCTCGGCTGGGCCTGCCAGTTGGCGGTGTATTTCGTCGGCAAGTTCTGTGCCCTGATGACCAGCAGGTTTTCGGCGTTGTTCTCCTCGGCGGTTATCGTGAAATTGAAACTGCCGGTGATGACCGTTTCGCCGTCGATAACCATGATCTTGTTGTGGGCGAGGGCGTGCTTGGCGTCGATCCGGATGGGGATGCCCAGCGTTGATCAGGAAATCGGCCGAGGAGTATTTCTCTGTCTTTGGCTCTTGTCGAGAATAACCTGATCTTCACGCCCCGTTTGTGGGCATCGACCAGGGCCTTAGCGATAGGTGCTGAGGTGAAGGAATATGTTTGGACGAGGACGTCGCCTTGGCGGCGTTGATTTCCTTGACCACGGCCTCGGTACAGCCGCCCTTGGGGAGAAGTAGACCTCGATAGGCGGGAGGGAGCCTGGTGCTGGGGCTGGGGGGCTCCTGGGCTTGGCACGAGGTGAGGGAGAGGAGAAGGATCAGGATGAAGGGGAGGGGTTTCATTGTGGGTGTCCTTGCACCGACCATTCTTTATCAAATCCATGGTCTTTCGCTGGTGCGTTTATACCCGCCAGCTAACACATCAAACTCTGTGGCCTTTGCCTTGTCCCTTGCGACCAGCAGGAGATCAGAACTAGGAAGCAGTTCAACCGTGAACGTCGGTCCCAACCAGCGGAGATTACCCGTCCTATCTAGGGCAGGATTCACAGACAATTCGTAGCCAGCCAGTTTGTATTGAGTTCTTGTAGGAGTGCCATCGCAAATGAGTTCGATATGACCTTGCGGCGTAAGCTCAATTACTGTGCGTGGAGTGTCAATCTTGGCCCATCTGCCAACCAGTTGTCCCTGTAAGTGTGTTTCGGAACATGCTGTTCCAGAAGTAGTGCATCGCAAAAACACTTCCGATGACTACTGCGATAATATCACACATATACCACCGATCTCTCTGGGCTCAAAGCGTGTTCTGAATCGGAATGTCCCTATTGCTACAAGAAACAGCGATGAGCAACCCTGCCCCCGCTAGCGGCAGTACAGGAGGATATGCGGAGGAAACTACCGAGTGTTGGCTGAGGCCGTGGGCTGTCTTGGTCCGTGGTAGGCTTCGGAGTTGGCAAAACAAAACGACTTTTTTCGGCCTTTGCTTCCCCGCTCGATGAAGCAGGAGGCTGTAATAGCTGAGTTGTCACCCACCAAACGACGATTGCCCCCCAAGACCGCTGCGATAAACCCTCCCATTGCAGCGATGAAGATTTGGACCGATACATGCTCCGTGGCTTTGATGATGGCATTGGAGTGTCCCTACAGTATTTCACAGAGTCTCTATTCTGCCGTTGCGTGATTTCGTTTGTCGCCCCTCAGTTTGATACCAACACGGCATACTGGGTCTGAAGGTCAGAGACTTGCAACAGGTGCTTCTTCAACCACTTCTGTATTTCAGTGCCAGGAACATCGGAAAGTGCGACGCCAGCAAATTCCATGAAGAACTGTCGAATTGCCTTGCAGAGAGCCTTGAGTTCTCTTGGCCGCATTCGGACCTCAGATGTGAAAGCCGCACCGGACCCAGTTGCGAGCAGGATGGACCATAATACAGATCGCCTTCGCACCCACATAGTTAGTCTTGAACCAACCACAAGCGTTGTTCATTTGCCCGGTCTCTCCCTTGTTGATGTCGTCCCGATCTACGTCCACCCTGCTCTTGCATTCAAGCAACAAGTACGTCCCTTTCTCCAGGCACCACAAATTGTCCGGGCCTTCCTTCCATTCCTTATCTGGTCGCTGCGTCGTAAATCCAAGCATCTGTCCCAGGTCATCGATGGCTCGCTCAAATCTCTCGGACTCCACGCCGAATCGCAGGTCCGACAAATCGGCATCGACCCGAACCATCAGGTCTTCATACTTGCTAGACCTCCCTACCCCAGTCCGCAATTGCTTGAACACGCCTGACGGGCACCTCCAACCGTTTCACCACCATTCCTTCCTTGGGTTTCAACAGATATTCGTTCGCCTTGTGTGCAGCGACCTGCTGCTTCGCTGCCTCGACCTTGCTGAAGCGGTATGTATGTCTGGCGAGCTCCTCGCAAATACCATCCACGTTCGTCGCCTGCAATTTTCCCGCTATCGATCAGCTCCTGAAGTCCCTTGGCAGCATCATCGTGTTGTCCAGCGTCCGCATGCTGCTCGACACGCAATTCGATTGCGTACACTTCCAAAAGCTTCTTGTCTATCTTCTCCGGTGTGACTAACTCCATTCGTTCCGAGTAGAACTCCTTCCATCCGTCGTCTCTGTCCAGCAACTTCTTGATAAGTCCTACCAATGCGACTTCAGCCTCTATGCCATCTGCAATGTCATCCCTCGCATATTCAGCGATCTCGATGCCTATCTCGATCTGAGTCCGTGTTTGGGCCGAGTAGAACTTCCGATACTCTGGATTGCGAACGGCCTGCACCAAGTCACTTCCAAGAAGCACGACTGCACAAAAGTCCTTTTCGCCCGGGACGCTGCGTCCAAGTCCTTGTTCAATGATGCGAGCAGTCCTTTGAGCAATCACCTCGCTCGTGGGTCGCACGGTCTCGGTATATCGTTCCCAGAGAGTATTCGCAGATGGACGTGCATCCAACACGAGAATACGGCAGGCGTCATCCGGCAAATCCACGCCATCATACCGATTTACAATCACCAAACATCGCTCGGTCTCTCCATCCTTAAAGAGCCTGAACTTGGTCGTTTATCTGTTCGGGATCAGACACCTCAGCCCCGTGTGCCTTCCAGTCCTCCGATACCCTAAAACTTGGGCAGAGGACAACGACTCCATACGTTCGTCGTGCATTCGTTTTCGCCAGGTGCGGAAGCAGCAAGGCCCGTGTCAAACTCGCATGGATTAGTGATGGCAGAAGAATCATCTTTTCGCCACACCATTTCTCTTTGGGGTAGGTGAGCGGCTTCAAGATCGTTTCTGGGTGAGACCAAGCCCTTTCACAAGAAATGAGTCGTCGGTGACTGTTGCTGACATGAATACTCGGAACGTAGCCTCATGATACGAGCCAAAAAGGTGCAGCGGAGGAACATGGGGTATAATTTCAAGTGACGTGCCGGACACAAGGCATTGGCACTTGTCGAGCATGTCCTTCAAAAGCGGCCAGGCAAACTTGATGGTATCACTCTTGTGGTGCTGGGCAAGGATTTTTGTAACTGCGTCGATTTGATCCAGCCAGGCCCAATATGGTACTGGAAGAATGGCGTCGTATTCGCCATTGCAGATATCGCTGTAGGTTCCAGCACCCTGTTGAAGAAGATCATCGGAGTATAATTGCAAGATATGTTTGTACGCCGCCTCACCAGCCTTCAGCGTGATGGAACATGCTTGCTTGATCGCATCGACGCAAGCGTGGCAGTCGTCCATTACAATGGTACCAACGGACTGGGATTGCCCTCCTAGTCCGAAACGAGTCCGTCCATTAAATAGTTTCTGAACAGTAGTGACGAGGACCGCCCTCGAATCAAGCGAATTCGTCTGGAAGGCTGTCATCGGCTTGGGCAGTGACAATCCCGAATTGCTTGGCCTGCTGGCACGTTTGCTCCACAAGGAACTTGTTAGGACAAAGGTAGAGGGCAGGTCCAGCTCCCTGATTGAGCCGTGATACGAGAACAAGAAGACCAATTAGGGTTTTCCCCTGACCTGTATGCAGCTTAACGATAATGTCTCGGGTATCTCGGAAAGACAGGTGCCATTTTGACAGTACATGAAGTTGAGCCGGACGCAAAGGGCCTTTGTCGCTGGCACGATCCAGGGAGTCATAGATAGCTACAGGATCGAGGGTCTTGGCTATGGAGTGTCGAGCAGCGGTTTTCTAAAGTCAACCATTATGGATAACCCCTCATAAGAACCGTGAAACTGTGAGTTGTGTTCAATCAGCATCGCTAGCAGTGCCCGCCAAACTCCTTTGTTGGCAAGAACGCCGATCCTGTTTGCGACGAGTGGCGTCTCACGAACAGTGTTTGGAAATGTTTCAGTGCTACCAAGGACCAAGTAAAGATAGCTGTGGTCATCAGACATCACGTTGTTCTAAAATGGAATGTCATCGTTCTGTGCCGCTTCTGTTGGCGGCGGCGATGGGGCACTTGGTGGAATCTGCAATTCAAGTCTTCCAACGTTGTTTTCCAACCATGCCCAGCCATTGTTCGTAATCCGAATTGCCGTTCCCGTTTCGTTATAATTAACGTCTACCTCGCGGTCTCCGGTTAGCCCTTTCCGCTCCAAGCCTGCCATTCCCAGGGTGGCTGCGATACTCCGATAACCAGCGTTTCTCATCGCCGTGATGACGGCATGTGGCCAAACCAGCGTGTTAGGCAATTCCGCCTCTTCCGCAATCGCCACCAACGTCGCAAACTCATACTGGTTCAGCCCTCCCTCTTCAGCAATCGGGGATTTTTCCGACACGCCCCGCATCTGTTCTGAGACTTCCTCAAAGTGTTCCACCGCTGCTATGAACGTGGGGTAATCGCTTTCCGGTAGCTTGCAGTCCAGTGTCTTCGCAATCACGGACAGCACTCGTTCCAGATGTGTAGGATCAGTCGCTAGAGCAGCTTGGAGGCTACCCAATGGAGCCGGGAGCGTAGAAGGCGTCATTCCCGAATGGCAGAGTGGAATGACAGGAACATCTCGCACCCAGCCCGCACCGGCCTCGAAATTGATCCAAGGGCGAGTGACCGATATTCGACTGGCAATCACGATTTCGATGACACAGTTCTGCAATCCGTAGGTGATATTGTTCAGCCACCGCCCTCCCATTGCGATGCTGTTCGGATCGGAGGATACGAAAACATCGATCATTCCAAGGAAGGATCGCTCGATAAGCTCCTTGAACGCAATGGCGATTTCCTTCTCGGTCGTTATGTGCGAGATGAATACTAAAGGCTTCTGCATTTTACGCTCCTCTATATCACCCTCTCCAGCATCCGCAGAAACCCAGTTCCATGTTGATGCTGAAGACGTAGTCCGTCAGGTTGGCGGTTACTTTCTGTCCTTGAGAAGGTCACGCATACACCCAGGGTCTAGCCTATCGAGATCGACAATCTCCTCTTCCTCCAGGGCATCGATCACTTCCTGGCACTGCCCAATGTAATCCAGAGCCGCTTCCGAGAAATCCGATGATTCCGACAATAGAGCGATAGTGCTGTAACTTCCCAGTTCGTGATCGTGCCACCAGAGCGTCAACTTGCATCCTGCGGGTGGATCACCCACCACTTGCGGAATATACCAGATAGCAAACTCGTGAGCCCATTTGTATGAACCCAGTTGTCCTATGCTTTCTAACGCCATTCATATTCTCCTAGACGCTTCACGGCACCTGTTGGCGGCGGCGGTTGATTAATGCGATCAGCCGCCATCGCTCATGGGGGTTGTTCAAGCTGCCTGAGAGCAACTCGACGCCTCTTTCTCACGACTGCTTGTAATGTTCCATCCATCAAGATATCTTGGCCCGTGCAGCTACGCCCCCACCAATGGCCGTATTGATTCTTCAGAACACAATCACCGATCTCAATTAAGTCGTCGGCCAGTTCTGCGTTTACGCCCCACCATTCGTAAATGTCTGGAGCATTCGTTTCGACCACATTTCGCCACAAACCAAGGCCGTGGTCGGCGTTGTTGTCCAAGCGACTTACGAGTATGCGACGAAGGCAATCCGTTTCAATGTCATCCATTCCAAACTGTATAACGTCTGCCAGCCATGCTTCAATCGCCGCACGATCAAACCCTTCAATCATCGAGCGAAAATCTATTCGGTGGTTGTGGCACCACGTCTTGCATTGTTCTGCGGACCAATCCTGATACTGGGGGTAGTTAATGATATCCTTCCTACTCATCACATTATGGTCAAAACAAGCCCGTATTAGGATGGTATCATGACGGATGAACTCACTGCCGAGCAGTTGAGTGGCCGCATACTCGACAGCTTTATCATCGTCGGTCAGTCTTTTCCATTCATGCTCAGAGATGTGGTCTGGTTTGATAACCATGCAGAAACCTCTTAGGCTTCAAAGAAAGTAATCATGTTGAAAGCCAACGTCACTGCACCCCCAACGCCTTAAAAACCGCATCCACGGGATCGGCGTAAAAACTGGTTTGGAACTTGGCGAACAATTCGCCAGGGATCGTCGGGATATCGCGTCACGCTGGACATCGGCAAAAGGATACGCTTGGCACCGGCATCAAAGGCAACTTGAAGCGATTCGGCAAGGTTCTCGACGGGAACGATGTTCCCGCCAAGGCTCATATTGCCCAGGACGACCATCTGTACTGAAGGGGTTTACCGATGACCGCCGAGCAGAGTGCCACGAAGGTCGTCAAGCGTCATGGCAGTCGTCGGTCCCGTATTATGAAGCTCGACGACGTGCAGATGGAAATCATGGTCGCCCGGCTTGATCGAGGCACTGACCCGATGGCATTTGCCTTGAAGTAGTCGAATCCGACTTTGATCGCCTCCTTGGCTGAGGAGTTTGAGCCCAGGCCCGACATTTTCAGGGAGCCGTTGCCTGCCGTAACCTGGGTTTCAATGCGGTACAGGCCCAGATGCCCACCGCTTCCGGTGGCAACCGTGTGCATAACGCCAGGGTTCAGCGGTCCATCAGGGATCAACGTCCCGCCGCCCTGCTCGGGCACGCTGATGAACTTCTCCTCCAGTGTTTCCTGATCCATATAGCTGAAATGGACATCGAAGAACTCCATGCCGCCGATCTTCTTCAGTTGTTCCTTCACCCGGCGGCGGGCTTCCAAGGCGTATTCCAAGCAGCGACGAACGGCATCCTTCGTGTAATCTTCATGTGGGATAGAGCAGTTTCAACAGCCCCGAAACCGTACGCTTGACGGCAATCGTGTCCCGCTGGTTCAAGTCCCGACCCAACTTGAAAAACTTGTTGATCGCATCGCCAAAGGTCCGTTTCCGCATCTCCCGCATCCACTCGGCTAGATAATCCACGATCAAGCCGAATTGGTTGGTGAGGAACTCGGGTCGCATTTTCGGAATTTCCCAGCCGGGGATGTAGGCGTGGAAACGGTCGAAGAAGGCCGAATCGATCATGTTTTCGGGAAATGGTGCCATCAAATGGCTGGTTTTGACCAGCGTATCCACGGGCTGGTTGATATTCCCTACAAAAACCATCGAGGCATAGGCATTGACGGCATCCCGGCCACGGGCGAACGACCCCGAAGCCATGTAGTCCTTCATAATCTGAACACCGTCCTTGTCCTTGAAGGAAATGCCCGCCACTTCGTCAAACGCCACCACATCCCAAAGACCTACCAATCCCACCGTGCGGCGAGCCATGTTGTAAAACAAGTTGGCAACCGTCGTCTGCCCACCCGAGATCAAAATGCTGTTGGGGCTGATTTCCTTGTAGATGTGGCTCTTGCCCGTACCTCGTGGACCAAGTTCGCAGCAGTTGTAATTGTTTTCAACCAGAGGAATCATCCGAGCCAGAAATGCCATTTGGTTCTCTGGTCGAAATTGTCGGCTCCATGCCAGTGGATCGCAATAGCACATCGATCCACTGTTCCTCGGTAAATACCCGCCGTCCCTCAAAGAACTCATCAAGGTCCATGTTGGGCATCTGAATCGGCTTGAGATCACGCAAGACGAACGGGGAGCCTTTCTGACCATCCTCAAAGAAATATTCTAGGGTGACGATGCACCATATTCCTCCGACCAGCAGTTTCTCGTATTTTTTCACCGTGTTGCTGCTAACTTCCACGCCTTTAACGCCAAGGTTGGAAAGCAGGGCTTCGTAAACGTCCCGCTTTTCATTCAGGGTGACTGTCGCCTTGTCGATAATCTTCAAGCTGCCCCGTTCCCGAATTGTTGATTTGACCTTCTCCGCTTCATCGGGACGCACGTAGTTTTCGGCCAGGATGCGTTTAACGGTCTTCATCCCGTCCTCAATCAATGCCTCATCGTTGGAGGCACAGTAGGTGCCGAGCAAATATTCTAGCACATACACCGGCACATTGGCTCCCTCCTTGACCAACTTGGTCAAATCTTTCCGCACCACCTTGCCTGCAAAGTGGCGATTCAGGAGGTCGTCCAGGCTGTCGTAGGTTTTATTCAGAAGTCATCGGTGAAAGCCCTGTCGATTATTACGGTTACGCTCTGCTGTTCCACGCCCGTTTCAGCGTCTCGCAGCACAAGCCGATAAGGGGTTTTCTTGTCGTATTGGCGATCCAACAGAACCAACGGAACCCATTTTTGCCGGTCTTCCATCTTATCCGATGGCACAATCAAAGGTCACGGTTTCGATATTCGTGACCGGCTCCTCGCCATCGTAAATCGCAACTTTGAGAGTAATCGGTTTCACCCGATCACTTACTGGCTCCGTCTGGATCAGGGCAAAGCGATGGCGATTCGTCGTGATTTTATGGTTACTTCCCAGAACATGAACCGTCACCGTCTTGATCTTGGTCTCGCTCCGAGTCGCTTTGTCTTTGCGGTGCTTGACCGTAATGACAGGCACCACGATCTCCTGCAACATCGCTCCCCCGTGGAAAAACCTTGCCCCACCTGCAAAATGAAATCGATTCATTCCTCGGGGAATCCAAAACTCCATATCCCCCTCGGCACCGGCTGTGGCGGCGGTTGTGCCGTGCAAGGCAGCATCATTATTGGGCAATTTGTGACCAATCAGATAGCGTTTCGTTGCTTTGACTGTCTCTTCGGGCTTATCGTCTAGCTTGCTCTTTTCGGGTTCGCCGGGAGCGGTCTTGGTGAAAAGAAAGCCATGATCGGCGGTGATAACGATATGGTTGCCGTTGAGGTTATTGACGATGTAAACAACCAAGGCAGCAAGCTCATCAATTGCCTGACGTATCGCTTGGAACGTATTCTCCTCGGTCTTGGCATCGTCGCCAATGGCATCAATTGTGTTGTGATAAACATAGACAACCCGCTTGCCGCCGACGAATTCTCGCCCCTCTTCCTTTTTCAAAGCCATCAGATCGTCGGATTTACACGCCATGCCATCCACAGCTTGCAGAATGGCATCCCGTTGCTCAGTCGAGGAGGTCGGCTTGCCATCCACTACGACATCACCGCCAGACTTATACGCCAGGGATTTATGCGGCAGGAGGCTCGCCATCCCCAGAGCCGTATAAGATGGCAGAACGCCCAGTTGGGAGGATAGTGAGGCTTCAAAGCGGTATTTGCCGTTGAGTTCATTGGCGAGTTCCTGAGCAACCTCGTATCGCAGGGCATCGCTAATAACGACAAATGCTTTGCGGTTTTCAGCTTCATCTAGTCGGGTTTGGACATTCCGATCATAGAATTCCTGTTGGTTGTGAACATTTTCAAGTTGCCATTTCGCCAAGAGCGAACTTCCCGTAGTCGGCTCCAAGAACTTCCCCCATGCAAGGGAAAGTTGAGGCAAGAACCAATTGGCATAGCAGGCTTCCAATTTGTCCCGCAGAGGCTTGAGGATGTTCCAGCCTAGCTTTTCGGGTTGATCGGCGGCTTCATTGAAATAGCGATACAGTTGGTCAAAGCGATAAAGCTCCTCTTCGTAGGCACGATACATCGCCTGGGCTGAATCGAAATCGAATCCCTGGGAATACTCGTTTCGCATCGCATAAAACTCAGCAGCCGCTACCAGAGCATTGTAGGTGGCGTGCAGGGTCTTACGGGGAATACTTTTATCTCCGTTGATGTTGGGCGATGCCCAATGACCATCCTGCCTACGCAAGGCAATTGCCCGCACGTCTTCAGCGTTCATGGTGTCGGCAGTGCCAATCACTCGATTGTGCAATCCGCTGGCAATTGCCTTTTCCACATCAAAGAACGTCATCACATCGATCAGTTGATTGATTTCCAGACCCTGTAAATGATCTGTCAGATGGATCAGGGCGGCAACTTCACTCGAAAGCAGGTCGTAGCTGCTTCCCTTACTGGTGCTGTCCCGCCACTGGTCAAGGAAGACGACCGTGTTCGCCCTTCCTGCTGGCGGCAACACAAGATTGCCCAAGGCAACAGGCAGGTCGGCTTTCAGCTTTTGGGAATATTCAGTGACGAACAGGCGAATGAGAAGATTCTTCAGGGTTGGATCGTCGGCTGAATAACCAAAGGTGGTTTTCACCATTTCCCAAAACGAACCTGCCAAATTGAATTTGTCGATCTGCTCCCAGACTGCTGGGGGATTATCCAGGTCAATATCCTCTTTGTCCTCGGTGTAGGAGTGGAAGAGAGTGCGAATGATATTAAAGAGTTCGGGCTGGTCGGCTTTCGTGAGTACGGCAAGCATCTTGCGGTCGAGGTCGATTTCCGTATCATTGGCGGCGGCCAGAGTCTTGAGCTTCTGTAGCCGGTCTTTGTTGTCGAAGAAGTTTCGACGGTCGGCAAGATGTTGACGTAGATGCTGGTTCTGCAATCCCAGTTCATCCAGGATGACCGATGCCTTGTCGGCTCGGAAGCCTCGGCTGTAAAGGCGAATGTCCAACAGCCAATCGTCTTCGTAGTTCGGCTCCTCGGTGGGCGAATGAGAGAAGATACCGCCCCGTGGGGTCGTCATGTTCGAGCTTGATCTTGACCGCCAATGCCCCAACCTCATCGAGCCTCAGAACATTGACGTTTTCAAGCATCAAATAGGGAAGAATGTTCTGGAACTCCCTTTCGGGGTCATTCCAAAACACGATCCGATGATCTTCTTCCTTGAAGATGCGGTCTAGTGCGTCGTTGATTTGTTTGGTGTCCATGTCATTCCGCCTCACGAATCCTGTCCATGTTCGGTCTTCTCCTTCCAGATACCCATTGGTTCACCCGATAGCCGCCATCCTGCCTTCACCATCTCGGCTAAGATGTTGTAAAAACGAAAGGTGATCCATGATAAACCGATGCAGCAAATCTGTAGTCCGCAACTAAGACATCAAACACTTGCCTTAGCTCTTCTGGCAATGAGTTTCGTGCTTGCTCATGCTTTTCGGAACGTTTTGCGGCGTCAGTCATCGACGTTTCCCCCAGTGACAGCTTTAACCTCAGCCAAGAGGTCGCCAAATTTGCCGTAATTGACTTTTACGCCATCGTCCAGGTCGAGGGTGATTCGCTTGTCGGCGTAATGGCGAAGCTTCTCATCGAAAGATTGGAGTTCCGTTTGCTGCTTGACGAGGGTTTGCCGCTCCTTCTCCAACTTCTTGCGATGGGAAGTGGATGTAGCCTTTCCAATGTCATCAGCCAATTGGTCTATGCGGGCGTTGATCTTGCCTTGAAGCGGAATGACGTACTCGGTTCGCATTCGGGCAAGCGTGCCTTCGTTATAACGGTGCAGGTAAACGAGACATTGAAATGCCCGCTGTTTGCCGCTGCTGAAAAGCCAATAAATTGGTCGTCTTTTGTAGGTTCTCAGATGATCTCCGAAGAAGCTCTGAGAAATGTAACGGCGTATAGTCTCTTCAGGACTTTCGCCATTGTTCTGTCCGAGGCTTTCGGCAACGAATGTGAGGTTTTCTTCCAGATGCTCTTTGGACCATGCAGCACCGATGAACTCTACAACTCGTTTGGTTGCATCGTCCTCGAACCAGTCGGCATCCATGATGGGAACGATCCCATCGACATCGGCGGGGAACGTTTTGTATTCGTTAGAATCGAAATCTCTATTGCTGCTCTGGGCATAGATCAGCCCTGGCTTGTCAAGGCTATACCGCCCCATCATACAGCCGATGGCGTAGGAGAGTAGTTCTTGGCAGCTATCATCTCGAAACAGTCTTCCCTTTTCGGTGGACTCTGATACTTCGGCGTAGCGATACGATGGATTGACTGTCAACGTAATATCCGACTCAGATACCTCAGGTCGCACATCATCGCTTAGCTCAAATAGCCCGATAAGCCGCTTGTTGATGTCTTCCTCCAGACTCTTTGCTTCCTGTATCATACTTCCATTTGCCTGGATCATTTGTGAGTATGCATCCTCAACACGTCGTGCGTGAGATTGCAGCAAAGGATGCCCAAGGAAATCCCAGCTTAATTCATAAGAATCCCAATCGGTTTTTGCGATAGCCACGGCACGTCGTGCGGCATCCGAGATTGGAGCTTTGTTCTTTTTAAAATGCTTCTGAAAATGGTAAGAGCGAGACTTGTCCTACTTCAAAATTCACAGCCATACTCAGGAACGACAACAATCTGCTGCACACCTTTGAAATTCATGAATGCAAGCAAGCAATACACGTCGTATCCGTCCTGACAGAATCCCGACGATCCGCCTGTTCCAAAAATACATCCCGGAGGCGTGTAACGCACGCTAAATGCTGAAGCAGTAACGCTTGACCAATTAACTCCCTCACGAAAGTAATACTGTTTGGCCCGGACCGGGGCAGCCGAAAATGTCAAGGGAAGGTCGTTATATTCGTGTATGTCTTTTCCGTCAGCCGCCCAATTCGACAGCCAATTGCTGATTACCGAACCATTTGCGATTTTCGCCACCCTTTATGAATGGAAACCATTTCCTAGTCTTGCGAAAACTCTGATTCCAAGTTGCTCGAATTGCTGTCACCTCAATGGCAGTTTCGTGCCAGAATCGCACGAACAGATCATTGTTGCATGTTGCCAAGCCTTGCTTGAACGCAGCCATATTGGACAACGGCGGGAGGTCTGCAAACGCTCTCCTTGCTGCCGTGCTAATCCAGTAGCAGAGGGGTGATGTGGGTACTTGTTGAAACGCTTGCTGAGTTAAACAGAATGGTGTTGAAGAGGAAAACCGCTCAGCCAGTTCATCCACGCTCGCAACACTTCCCTTCCGATCAAAGAGGCGAAAGAACTTGGCGATGAACCCTTGAATCAGTGGCTTCCAAAGAACAAATGAGCAGCTTCCAAAGTCCGATCCGAATACACCTCTGCCATTATGGACAAATGAACAAATAGTTTCATTGGAAAGAACTGAAGTGCGAAATCGCTCAAAGCTAGATAGAAACATCCATGTCGGAATAGTAATCATTCCGATGTGACCAATCGTGTTTGCGAACAAGGCACCTCGGCTGACGAAGCAGGCGTAAAGATCGCCTTTTGCATCCACATAGTGAGTGCAAGCAAACTCTCGCAACACGACCGAGAAGTATTTGCCGCCCATGTATGGCGGGTTTGCAACCACGGCATCGTATTGCCTTGCAAGTAACCGTGCCTGTTGAAGCAACGGTTTGACGACGTGAGCAGGAGCGTGTGTCAGGTCGCCGTGTTTCAGTACGTGGTTGAGCCGCTGCTCGACCTCGGGCAACTTGGCCACTAGCTTCGACGGAACTTGGATCAGTGAGCCGAAGGTCTTGGCGTTCTCGAACAAAGCCAGCAGGGCTGCAATGTCATTTTGGGAAACAAGTCCCTTCTCGACCAATGCCTTCTTGACGAAGAGTGGCGTTTCCGCTTCTTCGATTTCCTCGATCAGATATTCCCTTGGCGGCATTCCTCCTTGTTGACCGGAGAGTTGAGGGCATGGGTGATGTCGGCGGCATTCATCCCTTGGCTCTCCTGTATCGCCAGGACATGCGGCTGAACGCCCGAGTCAAAAATGCGGCGATCATCGGCCCTAGCCTTCATCATCAAAGCAAAAGCCGCTAATTGTGCGCTCGGTCATCGATTTCCAGCCCAAACAGGTTTCTCTCCAGAATTAAACGGGGAATATCCTTTGCCCGATAGCCCCGTTCCTGATAGATCGCCTTGAAAATGTCGTAGGCTTCGACCAGAATGTGTCCTGAACCACAGGCGGGATCAAGCAGAGTCAATTCTTCGGGATTGAGACTCTCTGGCGTAACGGCCTTCAGTGGGCCTGGACTTCTGGCGTTTGCTCGGCAGGCTCGATGGAATACTCCATCTGCTGCCGCAGCGGTGAATTGGGATAGGTCACCAGCCATTGCCGCCCCAGGCTGTTTTGCACCAGATACTTGACGATCCAATTGGGCGTAAAAGCTGCGTGGCGGCGGAATGTCCTCGGTCTTGACCACTTTGCCGATGACTTCATCCTTCTTTTCGGAAATGTAGAACTGGTAGAGCCAGCCGATGACTTCAACCTCTTGCGAGTCTTCCTCATCGATTTCTCGTGACCAATTGCCGAATCAGTGAGTCGGAGTGAAGCAGATTGTCGGGCAAGAGCAATTCCGTTTCGTCATCGATCCGCTCGAACAAAAACGGCATCGCCGTGCTGAGGGCATTGCACTGGGCGATGAGGATCATGCGATAGAGTTCCATCTCCTTGGAGCCGTCGAGCTTCAAGTCGATGACCTTCTGTTTATCCAAACCAGGAAGGTCGATATGTTCAACGTGCTCCAATATCTCGGCGTTAGTTTTCCGTCAGGATGACTTAAAACCCTGTAGCCGTGCTCCAGATAGCCGTGAAGTTCCATGAACCGAATGGCAACCAGTCGGTTAAACCACGTATAGGCGAAAGCCTCCATCGCCTGCTCGAATCCCAGCCGCTTGACCCGCTCTTCGTGTCCTTCCGGCAAGCGTGTATGAATTGTTTGGGGGCATCTGGTATGGTTGGCTGTCGTGACACGACAACGTGGAGGATCGCCAATGAATGCTGGAAGAGCGAAAGAGCTTCCCGCGGGACTGGAGAGGCTACGGCGGCGATTCGAGGGATGGCGCGAGAGTGTGAGGCCCACGCGCACATTCCCGATTCTTTGTGGGAGTCGGCAGCGGTGGCGGCTGGCAGGCATGGACTTTCTAGGACCGCCAATGTGCTGCGGGTCAACTATTATGCGCTCAAGAAACGTCTCGCCGCCAAGACGGCCGCCGACCGCCGCACGAGCAAGAAACGCATGGGACGAAGGACCGCCGCCGACAACGGAACTGAAGTGGGAGTCGCGGCGGAGTTTGTCGAGTTGCCTTCTTTCGCATCGCCCGCTTCCGGCGAATGTTTCGTGGAGTGGGAGGACGCCCATGGCGCGAAGATGCGGGTTCGGTTGCGAAGCGTGGGGACGCCCGACTTGGCGGCGTTAGGCCGAAGCTTCTGGGATCGCCGGCCATGATTCAGATCACGCCACAGATGCGGGTGGTGGCGGCCGTCGAACCGGCCGATTTCCGCCGGGGCATTGACGGATTGGCACGGCTGTGCAAAGACGCGTTGCGGCACGATCCGTTCAACGGCTGGGTGTTCGTATTCCGCAACCGCTCGGCCACGGCGTTGAAGATCCTGGTTTACGACGGGCAAGGTTTTTGGCTTTGCCACAAGCGGCTCTCCAGCGGCAAGTTCCGCTGGTGGCCGAGCGGGAAGAATGCGGCAACGAAGACGCTGGCGGCCCATCAGTTACAGGTTCTGCTGTCGGCGGGCAATCCCGAAGCCACGCAAGCCGCGCCGCTGTGGCGTTCGGTGGGGCCGGCGGACTGACGCCATCTTATGCAGCGGGCGTCTGAAATCGCATTGAACCGCTCTTTACACTTTTTGCGGATGCGCGTTATTCTGCGCCCGCCTGAAAGGAACGTCGTGGTGTTCATCGTCGGCCGTTGTTGGTATCATCATGGCAACGAAGGTTTCGACCATCGAGATCGACATGAGCCAGTTGGACGAGATCCTCCGCCGCATTGACGCCAACGAGTTGACCGAAGGCGACTGCGAGACGCTGCGGACGCTATGCAAAGCCTACGTTCAACTGACGGAGTTGTTGAAAGACAAGAACACGTCGCTGGCTCGTTTGCGGAAGCTGCTTTTCGGCGCGGCGACGGAGAAGACGCAGGCGGTCGTCGGCAACGGCAAGGATTCTCCGTCAGCATCGCCGCCGGTCGCGGCCCTTGCGGACCGGGCTGCGAAATCGCCGCGCAAGGGGCACGGCCGCAATGCCGCCGACGCTTACACGGGTGCGGAAAAGATCGAGGTGCGTCACCCGTCTTTGCAGCCCGGCGATCCTTGTCCGAAGTGTGACAAAGGCACCGTTTACGAAATGGGACGTCCGGGCGTGTTGGTGCGGTTGGTCGGCCAGTCGCCGATTCAGGCCAAGATTTACGAACTTCAGAAGTTGCGTTGCAACCTGTGCGGCGAGGTTTTCACGGCGCAAGCGCCGCAGGGAATCGGCACGGAGAAGTATGATGCGACGGCAGGCAGCATGATCGCCCTGCTGAAATACGGCATGGGAATGCCGTTCAACCGCGCGGAAGGGATGCAAGCGGGCATGGGCGTTCCCTTGCCGACCTCGACGCAGTGGGACATCGTCGAGGCGAAGGCCAAACGGATCGAGCCGGCGTTCGCGGAGTTGATTCGTCAGGCGGCCGACGGCGATGTCGTCCACAACGATGATACGACCGTCAAGATTTTGCAGATGATGGGCGACTCGAGCAAAAGCGGAGGCTTTTGCGGAGGATTCGTCGCCGCAAGACGCCGCGGATGCGTCGCAGAAGAAAGCGGAACGTCGCGGGCTGTTCACCTCGGGCATCGTATCGACGCGGGAAGGCCGCAAGATCGCCCTGTTCTTCAGCGGACGACAGCACGCCGGCGAGAATTTGAAGGACGTGTTGTTGCAGCGGGCGAAAACGTTGGCCGCGCCGATCCAGATGTGCGACGCGCTGGCGCGGAATCTACCGGCGGATCTGGAGACGATCGTGGCCCACTGTTTGGCGCACGGCCGGCGTCAGTTCGTGGACGTGGCCGAGCAATTTCCCGAAGAGTGCCGTTACGTGCTGGAATCCTTGGCGGTGGTTTATCGCAACGACGCGGTCGCCCGCCAGCGAAACCTGTCGCCATCGGCGCGTCGTCACTTTCATCAGTCGGAGAGCGGCCCAACGATGGAGGAACTTCACGTCTGGCTTGTTCGGCAGTTGCAGGATCGGCTGGTGGAGCCGAACTCGTCGCTGGGCGGGGCGATTTCGTACCTGCTGAAGTACTGGGAGCGGCTGACGCTATTCCTGCGCGTGCCCGGCGCGCCGTTGGACAACAACATCTGCGAACGGGCGTTGAAGCGGGCGATCTTGCACCGTAAGAACGCCTTGTTCTACAAAACCGGCCACGGCGCGCACGTAGGCGACGTTTTTATGAGTCTGATCCACACCTGCGAGTTGTGCGGAGCCAATGCGTTCGATTATCTGACGCGAGCTTGAACGCCATGCGGGTGGACTGTCCTCGCAGCCGCAGGACTGGATGCCGTGGAACTACCGAGAAACGTGCAAGCAGCAACCGTAACCGAGGGATTCGACATGTCAAAGCGCCGCGTAAAGAAGGTTGTAGGAAAGGCGGATTCCGTGGAAAGACTGCGCGGCGCTGGCGAAAGGCAAAAAGAGCCGATCTGCTTGACATCCTCGCGGAATTGGCCAGCAGCGATCGCAATCTTTTTCGCCAGCTTGGTGTGCATTTCAAATTGGAATCTCCGCCTGAAGAGCTTGCTGCCGCGACCCGCTTGGCGATCGCCGATGCGACCGACTTCGACGAACGGGAGATCAATCGCAATTTCAGCTACGACTACGCCGCCTACGACGAGGTGAAACGCAACCTGAGCCGACTGATCGAACTGGGGCAATTGCCGCTGGCGATGGAACTCTGTTTGGAGCTGATGAAGCAAGGCAGCTATCAGGTGGAAATGAGCGATGAGGGAATGATGACGGCGGACATCGAGGAGTGTCTGGCGGTGGTCGTCAAGGCTCTCAAGGATAGCGATCTGCCGCTGGCCGACGCGGTCGCATGGTGTGACCAAATGCTCAAGAGCGACCGCGTAGGCTTCATTTACCGCGAGGAACTCCAGTCGCTACAAAACCACGTCAAGCCGTCGCGGTCGTAGCCAACACGTTTTTCACGCCTGCCGGAAGGACACCAATAATTCCGTGCGATTTCCTCTGACGCTGGGGTTCCTTGCGGGGACAGGTGGAAGAACGGCAGGGCGGGCTTTTTGTTCAAGCGATTCCCTTTCTATCCATGTAAGCGGAAGCCCCTTGCTACCCGTTGGGTCGGTTCAGCCTTCCTGACGCTGGGGCTTCTTGGCGGGGCTGGGGGGCGGGCTTTTCGTCAAGGGAGTCCGAGGGAAGCCTTCCAATCGCTCCCGTTGGCTCGGCTGGGTTGGCGAGTGGCGGCGGGGCGGGCTTTTTTCAAGAGAGTCCGGGGGCAGGTCAACTGGATTGAAAACCGAGTGGGCGGGGTGGTGAGACCTTTCGCTCCGATGATAAAGCATGACGGCGGCGCTGTCCCTTGACAGCCGCCCCCTTCCGCCCTCAGCGTGCCGAGAGTCAGACGAGTCCCAAGGGGCGTCCAATGTGGTCAGGCGCATCCCAACGCATCCGAGAGCGTGCCAAGGCGTCAGATGAGTTCGAGGTGTCAAACCTTCCCTTGCGCCTTACTTTTGGTTTACAAAATGGTTTACAAACCACTGGTTTACAAACCACCCAAAGGAAAAAGCCTTCCATAACTTATTGCTATGAAAGGCTTTGTGAAGGCTGTTTTGATGGAGTTTCTGTGAAGACCTTTACCTTGCGAACGCATGCTCTCCCAACTGAGCTACCGCCCCGAAATCGTTCTAAGTGTCTAGGACTTAATACCTTGCCGATTACGGCTCATACGCTCGGTTGCCGTGCGCATCGGCTGCCATACCGGAATCGAGTGTTCCAATCTTACACCGGAAAATGAGCATCTGCAACCCCATGCCAGACTGAGTCCACACCCAGGATTCGCGTCAAATCCCGAACCTCACCCAGTCGATCGCGTTTAGCAGAAGCCGCACGAACTCGCGGCGGCGAAAGTCATCGGGATGTCCCAATAGCGTGTAGAATGTCCGGCCCTCGTTCTCTATCGCCCACGCTACGGGAAATTCCCCCCGCCCCTCTTTTCGGAGGAGCAAAGGGATCGCGTTAGAGTGAAGCAGGGAAGACGGGGGTGAATAGCGGAATCGATGGCGGGCAGAGAATGGCCCCACGCCATCGACCAACGGATGCCTCTGGGCGGCAGCGGCTATCTCCACATCCTTCTGACAGCCTTCGCCCGCATCAATGCAGTCTTCCAAGGCGATGCCGGCATCATGCGCTGACCAACGGCTGCTGATTTGGAGACCCCAACCAAACGAAATGATGCAGTCTGCATCGGCGAGGCCCTCCATTTCGACAGTCGCCGAATCGGTGCGATGGCATTGGAAGCCCCGCCTTCCGGCCAAGATTCGCTCGAACGCCGTCATCGCCGTAGCGACTCGTCTATCGCTGCTGCATGACACGAGCAAAACGCGAACGGCGGCGTCCGAAGATTCGTCGGCAAACGGGAATTCGACCGTCCGACGAGGGCGAAATGCCGGGGCAACGCCCGAAACGCCCACGCTGCGATGGCGGGGTGCATGTACAAGATGCGTCCAACTTGAGGAAAACTGCTCATTGCCTCCCATTATCTCGACCCCAGCCCGTCGCGTCCATCTTTTGGCAACGCTGGCAGGCCATCTCGCGAAAAAGTCGGACGCCCTGTACCGATTGCGAAGAATTTGCCGATACACAACGAAGAGGCGGCCGACCGCCCAAGAGAGCTTTTCAAGTTTTCCCGACTTTCGTCCCCAGTGTTTTTCGAGACGCTGAAGACGGAATCCTTCGTTTAACCCGGAGCCAACGGCGACGGTTTGTAGTCGCCATTCATCTGGTTCCGCAAAGCCGTCACCGTTGGCTCTGGGTTAAACAAAGTGCTACCTAAATACCCTGCCCCGCGGGGTGAAATGCTGTTTACACGCAGGGCGGAATCAGCTATCGTCCCCCAATCTCCCATTACCCCTTCCAGGCGACACGCAGGCATGAATGCAACCGGCACAATAACCCGGCACCGCGAACCGTCGAATTCGTGCCCCATCGGGCGATCGGTGTCGGTGGCCACGGCCGATCACGATCTGACGGTCGTCATCCCCGCTTATAACGAGGAAAAACGCCTGCCCTGGACGCTGGCCGAATTGACTAAGTTCCTCGACGATTGGGGCGTGGACTATCGCGTGTTGGTCGCCGACGACGGCAGCACCGACTGCACCGCCGCACTGACGCCAGAAATCGGGATCCGCGTTGCTCGACGTTGCGGATTATTCCTCAAGGCGGAAAGGGACGCGCCGTGCGGATTGCCATGCTCCGCGCCACCGGCCGCGTGCTGGCCTTCACCGACGCCGATCTCCCCTTCCAGCTCTCGGCCTTGCAGCAGGGCTACGAGTGGATCCGCGGCGGCCAGACGGACGTCGTCTTCGGCGCCCGCGATATCGCGGGTGCCGAACATCGGGCACGGCGACGGCTTGCCCGGCGGTTGGCCACCTTCGCCTTCCGCGCGATTGTCAGCCGCATGGTCTCGCGTGAAGTAACCGACACGCAATGCGGGCTGAAACTCTTCCGCCGCCAGGCTGTGCTCGAAATTTTCGGCCGCGTCGACCATCGACGGATTCGCCTTCGACGCCGAAGTGGTAATGCTGACTCATCGGTTGCGGCCTGCCGTTCCGTCGCGTTCCGGTCACGCTAGTCAACGAGTTCGCCTCGACGCTTTCCCTGCGTCGCAATGCGTTGCCGATGCTATGGGACGTGATGCGGTTTGGCTCCGCGAGCGAACCGGCAGGGCGTTCCCGCCCCGCATTTCGTCTATGCCACGGCTAGCGAAGAAGCCGAGCGACGGGCCGCGTAAACGAGGCGCGATTCGCCATGTCTTCACGCCTCGCACTCCACGCCGACGACTTCGGGATGAACCGGGCGGTCAGCGACGGAATCTTGCACGGATTCCGGCACGGGCTGCTGACCAGCACGTCGTTGATGGCCAATGCTCCCGACGCCGCTCGGTGCATGTCGCAGTGGAAGGGGCTGCTCGTCGAGCAATCCAACGGCCGGCTGCCCTCGGCCAACATTAGCCGCCGACTCGGCGACCCCGACTACCCGTTTGACCTCGGCGTCCATCTGAATCTAACGCAGGGTCGGCCGTTAGGAGATCGCTATCCCGCCGAATTGCTCGATGCCGAAGGCCGGTTTCCCGGCATTTTCTCGCTCTTTGCACGTCTCCGCCGCTCCGGCGACAAGCTCGCGATGCAATTCGAGAGGAGTCGGCGTCGGCAGATTCAATTCCTCTGCGATCACGGTTTGCGGCCGACGCATCTGAACGGCCATCAGTACGTGGAGATGCTTCCCGCCACGGCCGAACTTGTGCCGGAATTGATGGAACGATTCGGCATCAAGGCGGTGCGGCTCACGCGCTGGAACGGCGCTGTCTTCTAGGAACATCGCCCTGTGCACGGATTCCAAATCACAAAGTGGCCGTTGGCCCGGCTAAAGCACCTGTTTGCCACAAAATTCCAGTCGCTCGATGCACGCCAATCGCCCATCCCGATGCGTATTACGGCACCGCTCATGCCGGCGGCGTTGATCTGAAGTTGTTGCAGTTGTTCCTGGCAAGCGGCCAACGCCATCAGTTCATCGAGATTGGGCTTCATCCAGCCCAGGTGGCAGAGGAGACTTCGCCGGAAGATCAGGCGAACGGATGGAGCGATCCCCTGCGCGCGCTCGACCCAAGGAGTTAGAGATGCTTGTCAGCGAAGAGTTGCCGCGATGTCTGGAATCTCGCGGACGAAGCCTCGGCCGGCTTCAACTTATCGCATCGTAGCCGTGACCACCAAGTACACCAGCCATAACGCCGCGGCGATCAACAAGCCGCCAAACACCCACGCTTTCCACATGCGGGCATCGACGATCTTGCTTGCCCGCTCCGGCTCCGGCGGCCAGAACGTGGCCGTCAGCAAATGACGAGCCCGCTCCACGACGGGAGATCGCAGCGGCTTTTTCGGCGGTCGGGCAGGGGCAATCATCGTTGTGGTGCAAAGCTGCGGGAAACTGATGCCGGGACACGTCGTTTATTCCTTCTCAGGAACGCCGAGCGGCCGCAGTGTAGGGTGGACTTTAGTCCGCCGCATTTTGGCGGACTAAAGTCCACCCTGCAATGCGTGAAGCATCAACTACGCGTGCGCCGTGGACGCGATTCAACGCCGCCATGCGGCTGCGCAAGGCCGGCTGGTGGTCCAGCAGACGGGCGATCCGCTGCCAATCCAGCCTTCCGGCCCCAACGCCTCGTAAATCGCTCGGCGTGGTCCCAATCTTCTTCGATGTCAACCGTCAGTCGCACGTCCTCGCGGTCGATTTCCGTCGGCGCCGGCATCAGCCGCAAGTGGAACTGCTCGGGATGCGAATAGAGATATCGCGTAACTTGCTCGCGGTCGGGCTTGTCGCGGGCAGGACGGTTGGCCGCCGCAGGGCGCTCGTGCGGAACCATTCGGTATACACGCTCACCGGCGAGAGGATCGCCGGCCGGCCGTCGCGCGAGCAATAGCCGACGTAGTCGCAGTCCGGATGCGACTCGGCCGTCGTCACCAGGCGATCGATCAGTGCCGCATCGACGAAGAGGTTGTCGCCGCGGACTCGCACCACGCCGTCGGCCGGATATTGTTCCAGCGACTTGGTGAAGCGGTCCAGGGCGTCTCGCCCTTCGCCAAGAAACACCGGCACGTCGCTGGGAACCAGACGGTGGACGGCCGCAGCCCTCGTCGGGCTCGCAATCGGCGACAATCACGCCGTCGAGCCGCATGGCATCGGTCACCCGGCGAATAACCCATTCCAGCAATGACCGGCCGGCAAACTTCCGCCTGGCGTTCGCACGGAACCGCGGCAGGCGTGAGAAGACCTGCACAACCCCCAGGTTTTTCAGCATTTGCTTCCCCCTCCCCGCACAAAGTTCCTTTGCTGACGATCTTGAACGCCTGCGCCGCAACGCCCAGCAACGTGCTACCACAGAATGCGGGAAATAGGTCAATAGGACGAAACCTTAGCCTATACCTAATGTTACGGGTAGAGCCGCCGATCGGCCAGACTATCGACCAGCAGCGAGGCCATGCTGAAATCGTGCTCTCGGCTGTGCTCGCCGGGCACCGCCACGACAAAGGCCCCCGCCGCCGCGGCCGCCAGGCAGCCGTTTTGGCTGTCTTCCAACACCATCATTTCGGCCGGCGAGATGCCGAAACGTTGGGCCGCGGTCAGGTAAATCTCCGGGTGCGGTTTGCCGTACACGATATCTTCCGCCGTCAGAATGAACTGGAACCGCTTCCGCCAGGTCGAACGGCCGCAGACAGGCGTGCGACCAAGTCGCGGCTGCTGCTGGTGCCGATCGCCTTGGGGATCGCGGCCCGTTCCAAGGCGTCGAGCAGTTCCAGCAGGCCGGGCATCATCGCCAAACGGTCGTCAACAGATCAAGGAACACCCGATTCGACTCCTCGGCCAGTTGCTGCCAGGTGTCGGCTCAGATGGCAGTGGCGGATCATCCGCTCGAAAGCCGGCTGCGGCCGCATGCCCATCATCTGGTGCTTCAACTCGGCCGTGAACTCGCCGCCCCGCCGCCGCAACAGTTCCATGCCGACAAGCGTATACACGTCCTCGGTGTTGAACATCAGCCCGTCCATGTCGAAAACTACAGCACGCATGGGAGAATCAGAGATTTGAGATTTCGGATTTGAGATTTCAGATTATTGAGTGATGAATGATGAACGTCACCCCCAACCGCTTGCGGTTTCGCAGCGGCCGCCTACGATCTTCGCTACTTGAATGATAGATGATATATGTATCGTTCTTATAAACCACGTCCAGCTTGAGGACCGGCTCTTGCCAGTTCGTGTTGTCTCGCAGCGGTGGAGGGGTTCGCTCGGCGAAGAGGTAATCGGCCCCGTACTTCGCCCCTAGCTCTCTCATTTGCCTCGTGCCGACTTCGGTGAGCGGTTCGTACCAGCGCGGCGGCTCGGGCAGGCCGGTGGCGTAGATGTCTTGGATGCGGTCCCACCATACGAGGATGCTTTTTGCGTCTTGCGGCACGTCCTTCCAGGTGACGACGTCAATGCGGCCGGTGTACCACTTGAACGTTTGCGCATCGCGGGGGAGCAGGAACTTCGCGTCGCGGGGAATTTTGCCCGAAGCGACGACCCAGCGGCAGGCCGCGTGCCAGTCGGCGAAGCTCGGAATGCGATGCGACCGCGGAGCAGCGGGGTGAAGGCGTTCCAACGCATGATCGCCCACGTTCAACGCCGCCGGAATCACCGCAAGCACAAGCAGCCAATAGCCGGGGGCCAACGGCCCGCGGAATTGTCGGCCAAGCGACCGCGGGCCGTTGGCCCCCGGCTATTTTCAATACTGATGTTGTCGCTGGCTTGCTGCGAAACCGCGTTCAGCTTTCCAACGATCAGCAGCACTCCCTCCAACGCCACGCCCAGCGGGATCACTACGTCGGTCAGACGGTAACAATAGTATCGCAAGAAATCGGCAACCAGCGCACGATCGACGAACATCAGCGCATTGACGACCGCTCCCGCCAGCGTGATCGCCACCGCGCCGGCGACAAACGCCCGCAGCCGAAAGAGCGACAGCCGTACGTCATCTGGCAACCGGGCACGCCGGCTCCATCGCCCCAGCAGCAGCCAGAACATCCAGAGCAAAGCGAGGCGAACGATGAACTCGGGGCGAATGCCGCTTAGCGTCAGGTGATGCGGCAATCGCTCGAAGACGTAGATTTCGTGAGCCCGCTCGGCCACGGCCCGATCGACGCCCCAATCGAGCATCAGCGATGGAATAACCCCCGGCAATGAAAGCAGCAATCCGCCCAAGACGCCGGGCCAAAGTGACCAGAAACATCTTGTCCCCTCTCCCTTTGGGAGAGGGTTAGGGTGAGGGCTTGATGGATTTGGATATTTGGATATTTCGAGATTTGGAGACTTGGAATTCCTGAACCCTGAACCCCGAACCCTGAACCCTGTCCACACCCACGCAACAGCCGCCGCCACCGCCGCCCACCCACCCACGAGCACATGAAACGCTGCCGCGGCCCCGAAGAGCATCAGCCCCCGATTCCAGCGATCGCGCACCAACGCCTCGATGCCCAGCAGCACAAACACATAAGCAAACACCTTGGCCTCGACGCCGCCGATGACCCATTCGCCGGCCATCTGAAACCGTTCCATCAAACAGGCGAACAGCGCGGCCGTAAGCACCGACCACCACGCCCTGGGCACCACGGCGAAGCTCAGCCGCCGCCACGCCCAGCCCAGCAGGGCCCAACTGACGACTCGCCCGGTCCACGCCAGTGCCACCGGCGACAGCCACAGCGAAAGCCAGCCGAAGGTGAAATAGAAGACTTTGTGCGTGTCGGGCGATTCCATGAAGAAGTCGCCGTGCAGCCAATTGGGGTTCCAGAAGTGAATCGCCTTGCCCAGATAATACGGCTCATTCACATCCGGCACCGGCCACGCGCCTTGAATGGCAAAGACGGCGAAGATCAGGAAGATCTCGGCGAGAACGAGACGGCGGGAGGGAGGGGGGGATGGCATGGCGGAATCGGTCACTTCTTTGCTTCCGCTGATGGGGAACCCGAGAGAAGCCAGCAAAGGACCGTGGCGAATTCTGAAATGCACGCCGGCATCCACCACGGCCACCAGCGTCCGATGACCACGGTATAACTACCAAGTTGGTCAAAAGTAGTATAGGCCAAAGCCGCCCAGATTAGGAAGGACGTTGTTCCCGCCAACGAGGATAGCAGCACTTTTTTGACGATTAGGAACCTAAGCCAAGCAATGGCATTCACACCAGCCAACAACAGCATTGCCTTGGGCCATTCCACCGTCGCAAACAGCGAACAGAGGACTGCCACAACGGCAACCAACTGAAACATGCGGCTGAGACTGAATTGGACGGTCATCTCCTCGCAAACCATCGTAGCATGGGCCACGCAAATCTCCGAAAGGACGGTGGAATAAATCGGCCAGTGCCAGGAACACTAATCTCCGCTAATCAACACTAATGAACGAGATTAGTGGAGATTAGCGAGAATTAGTGTTCCTCCTTCTTCCCTCATCTCTCATTCCTCCAACCCCGCAATGCTCCTAAAATCGTCCTTCAGCGACCGGTAAAGCTGCTGATAGATCGGGAACGCCCGGTCGTAATAGTTCTTCGCCTGCCGGTCGACGGGCGTTTCTTGAACGACGCGAATCGCGGCGGTGCAGGCTTCCTCGATGTTCTTGAACGCGCCGCCGCCGACGGCCGCCAACAGGGCCACGCCGTAGGCCGCCCCTTCTTCGCTGCCGGTGGTCACCACTTTGCGGCCGAAGACGTCGGCCTGAATCTGCCGCCACAACGGGCTGCGCGAGCCGCCGCCGGACGCGCGAATCTGACGGACCGGCACGCCCAAGCTTCTCGATGATCTCCAGGCTGTCGCGCATCGAATACGTCACGCCCTCCATGATCGAGCGGACCAGATGCCCTCGCGTGTGAGCGACCGTCAGGCCGACGAAGCAGCCGCGGGCGTCGGGGTCGGCGTGCGGCGTCCGCTCGCCGGAGAGATAGGGCAGGAAGAACAAGCCCCTCGCTGCCGGCCGGCACCGCTTGGGCCTCGTCGGCCAGCAGATCGTAGATTTCGCGTTTCGCCCGCTTGCCGCGGCCGCGTCGGTCTTGCACAATTCGTTGCGGAACCATTGCAGCGAGCCGCCGGCGCAGAGATTCACGCCCATGATGTGCCAGCGGCCGTGGACGGCGTGGCAGAAGGTATGCACGCGGCCCAGCGGATCGATTTTCACTTCGTCGCAGTGGACGAACATCACGCCGGAGGTGCCGATCGAGGTGCGAGAGCACGCCCGTGGCGACGATGCCGTTGCCGACCGCCCCCGCCGCACAATCGCCGGCCCCGCCGACCACGACGCAATCGGTCGACAGGCCCAGCAGCTTCGCCGCCTCGGGCGTAAGCCGGCCGGTCACCTCCTCCGACTCGTAACAGTGGGCTAACAGATCGATATCGAGTTCCAGCGCCGAGAGCAGCTTTTTCGACCAGGTGCGATTGGCCACGTCCAACAGCAACATGCCGCTGGCGTCGCTCACTTCGGTGGCAAACTCGCCGGTCAGACGGCGGCGGATTTCGTCCTTCGGCAGCAGCACCTTGCGGGTTTTCTCGAAATGCCTCGGCTCGTGGTTCCGCAGCCAGAGGATTTTCGGCGCGGTGAAGCCGGTTAGGGCGGGGTTAGCGACCAGTTTGATCAGATTCGCCCGGCCGCCGACGCGGCTGCTCCATTTCGGCGCATTCGGCCGCGGTTCGCTGGTCGTTCCAGAGGATCGCCCGGCGAATGACCTTGTTGTTTTTGTCGAGAAACACCGAGCCGTGCATCTGGCCGGACAGCCCGATCGCTTTCACGTCGGCCGGCTTGAGCTTGGCCTTGGCCATCGTCTTGCGAACCGAGCGGATCGTCGCCTGCCACCAGTCGTCGGGGTCTTGCTCGCTCCAGAGCGGCTTGGGGAAGTAGCAGGGGTAGGTTTCCAGTGGCCGACGCCAGGATCGCGCCCTGCTCGTCGATGGCCAGGGTTTTCGTGCCCGAGGTGCCGATGTCGATGCCGAGGAAAATGCTCATGGCGATGGCTTTCCGATTGAAGGTTCTTGACTCGCGATCCACATAGCCTCCGATTGTAACCCCGTCAGGGGTGGTCGGGCAACGGGTCCATTGACCGGACCGATCGGTTTTCCAACGTAGGGTGGGACAAGCTGCGCAGTCCCACCAAGAAACGGGACACGCCTGGTGGGACTGCGAGCTTGTCCCACCCTACGACCCAAATTGACAATCTGATTGGCCTTGATCCATTGACCGGTTGCGGGGATTTGCTCTAAGCTGAACACAACACGCACACTGCAAGAAACCGCATTCCCGCTACGGTCTGCCCGTGAAGCCATTTCCACTCATGACCAACTATCCGCGATTCTTTGCCTGCTTCTCCTTCTGGCCGGCTGCCCGAAGGCGGACGACGACTCGAGAAAAGCCGGCCGGACGGCCACTGGAGGGCGTGACTTCGGCTCGCGGTGGTCGACGATCCGGCGCTGGCGGCCGCGGTCGTGCGGGTGAAGGGGGAGTGGAACGCCCAGACCGGCTCGGAGCTTCAAGTCGTCGAGACAACCGAAAAGGACTTGCTGCGGGCCGAACGATTGCCGGCCGACGCCGTGCTCTGCCCCTCGCACCTGTTGGGCGTGTTGGCCGAGCGCAAGCAGCTTGCCCCCGTGCCGCGGAAGATTCTGCGCGATCCCAATGGGCCGGCGTCTTCAGTCTGCTCAAGCTCCGCGAGGCCGCCTGGGGCAATCAGCTCATGGCCGTGCCGTTCGGCTCGCCGGTTTTCTGCTGTTACTATCGCGCCGACCTGCTGGAGAAGCTCGGCCGCCGGCCGCCGAAAACCTGGGACGAGTACCAGGAGTTGGCCAAGCTGTTGGCGAAGAACTCCCCTCGCCCGACCGCCGCCGACGGGCAGGCCAACAAGAACTCCCCTCTCCCTTTGGGAGAGGGGCAAGGGGTGAGGGCCTGGTGCGGCACGATCGAGCCGCTCGCTCCCGGCTGGGCGGGCCTGGTCCTGCTGGCACGTGCCGCCGCCTACGCCAAACATCGCGACAACTTCTCGACGCTGTTCGACATCGAGACGATGGAGCCGCTGGTGGCCGGTCCGCCATTCGTCCAAGCGTTGGAGGAACTGGTGGCCGCCGCCAAGCTCGGCCCGGCCGATCCGTTGAGATATGATCCCGCGGCCGCTCGCGCCGCGTTCTGGAACGGCCAGTGCGGCATGGCGCTGACTTGGCCCACGGCAGCAAAACAGGGGAGAGGGGAGAGAGGAGAGGGGAGAGGGACGGCCGCTTCCGTCGATCTCTCTGATCCTCGCTCTTCCCTCTCCCCTCTTCCCTCTCCTCTCTCCCCCTCTCCGCGTCGGCTTCGTCGAACTTCCCGGCTCGCGCCGCGTATTCAACCTCAGCGGACCAGCATTGGGAGCAGCGGGCCGACGACGAGGATCGTCGCGTGCCGCTGTTGGCGATTTCCGGCCGCTTGGGCGTAGTCGATAAGAAGTCGGACCACGTCGATGCAGCGTTTCAATTGCTGCTCTGGCTTTCCGACGGCCGACATGAGTCCGCAGGTCAGCGCGGCCAGCCCGGCCACAACGCTGTTTCGTCAGTCGAACGTGAAGTTGCCCGGCGCAATGGGTCGAAAAACCGGTGTCCGCCACTGCCGCCGTGCAATACGCCGACGCCACCGAGGCCGCGTTGAGCCACGAGCAATGGCTCGGCGCGTTGCGGATGCCGGCCGGGCAGAATATCTCGCCGCTCTCGACGAGGCCGTGGCGGCGGCCGTCCGCGGCGAAAAGAGCCCGTTGGACGCCCTACTCGATGCCGACGCCAAATGGCAAAAGATCACCGAACGCCTCGGAGTCGAACGTCAGAAAGCCGCTTACCGGCATAGCTTGGGGTTGGAATGATCGGCGCGATACAGTTAGACGTAAGCGTTCACGGGCCGGCAAGCACCCGTCATCCTGACGCAGCGAAGGATCTCGCGTGGGAGTAAACCGCGACCGAGATCTTTTCGCCTCGCTCAGGATGACGATTGCCCTGTGAACGGTTACCAATCAAACCTTTCCCATTTAGCTCACCCACTGAAAGGAGTTGCCCGATGGGAGCCATTGCTGAGGGATTCGCGGCTTATGCCCGACCGTTGTTTGCAGAGACCGACGGCTCTGAAGCCGCACTGAACCGAGCGGCGGCAGTCGCTCAGATGTGCTGGAACCTTGCGCCGATGCCGGAAGACCAGCGGGAGACAGCCATCGACGAGATGAAGCCTGCATTGGAAATGACGGACGAGAAGTTCGCCGAATTTCGGAAGAAATTCATCCTTCCAATGATCCGCCGTCATTGCGAGATGTTCCCCGGATTGCATGGGCTTTCAAAACAATCGTCAAACATGTTCAGTGCCAAGCCGTCGCAGACGAAGAAGTACCCAGCAGCGGGTCGCTATGCTCCTTGCCCGTGTGGAAGTGGACGCAAATACAAGTTCTGTTGCGGTGCGCATAAATGATTTGAGCGCGGTATACGGGGCGGACATGATTATCGCCCTGCCGGTCGGCGAGGAATCAGTCCAATAATTAGAAGCTGTCCCGTTCAATCTTCCGTTCAGTTTTCCCATATTCTTTTCCATATTCCCGGGCTAGGTGCTGTAATGAGCCGCAGATTACTATTATGGCTATGCCTTGATCTTTTCTTCTTCATAAGGGCAACACCACTTGTGCCGAGCAAGTTGGCGACACGGTGTTCGAACCGCGGCGTCCGAGGCGAAACTTCAGGTGAACGCACACGTTGTCGCACAAGTTGCGCGGGGCACGCCGCTGGTGATTGAAGAGGTAGACAAGTCAGGCTTTCGAGTTACATGGAGGGGAATGAATGGGTGGATCGCCAGAGGTGACGTTCTCCCCATCGACAAAGCCGTTGCTTTCTTCACGAAATCAATCGCGGCGGAGCCCCATGCCGCCGATTACGTTGGTTGTGGCTGTGTCAGGCTGTGCCTTCATCTTGAGCCGGACCAGACCCTTGCTGACTTCGAGAAGGCGATTCAACTCGATTCCAACTCATGTCTTGCATACTGCGGCGCTGCGGTCCGCTGTGCGAGAGGGAATTACAAAGAGGCCATTGACGACTGCTCTAAAGCACTGAAGCTTGATCCAAACAATGCTTGGGTGTATGGAACGACCGGCTATGTGCATACGGAAATGGCGGAATTCGGCCAGGCCGCTAGCGACTACTCAAGCGCCATTCGGCTCAACCCGCGAAACGTCAATCTGTATCGTTACCGGGAATACGACTACGAGAGTGCCGGGGACTTGAAGAAGGCCATCGCCGATCTGGATGCTATCATCAGGTTGAGGCCGGATTCGCCCTGTGATTATGAGGCTTGCGGCGTGTTGCGAATCATGCAACAGGACTACAAACTTGGCGCCGCGGACATTCAAGCCGCCGTCCGGCTAAACCCAAACGACCAAGCGGTGAACTTCGAGCCCTGGGGAAACTCCTATTGTCGGCCGAAGATTTGCGACACGGGCGAGAGATGGTGGAACAGATGCTGAAGGATCGCCCGGTAATGGGGAAATTTCGGGCAAAAGTGCCGATGTGCTATGCCAATGGGCGGCACACAAGTTTGCCGGCGAGGATGCGAGGGAGAGGGTGTTTTGGGATTCTTCGTCAACCATCAATACGGGTTCCACAGCGGAGAGCATTGCGTCGAGTGAGGATGCTCCCGCATTCATTCGCGTCCAGGAGACGTATACCGAGGGACCGCTGCGCGGAAAGACTCGCGGCTTTGAGGAGATGTGGTCCGGTGCAGTGCATGAACTCTACAACATGATGTTGTCAAAGGCCATGCAGGAACTTGCAGCAAGGGCGGGTTCAGGGGCGATGTCAAAGGAACAGTATGTTCGTGACGCGGTGCTATGTGAGTCGCGTTCTGCCGAAAGAGTGAGATCCTTTTACATCCATGTATTTCTCCCGTGGGCCGAACGGCAGCGATTCCCAACCAATCTCGGCGTTTGGCACCTGCGAAATGATCGGACGCGAGCGGAGAATTTCATATTGGCGTCTGCCATGACTACCCCTGCGTATTGGGGCTACTACGAGTGCAGGTTTGATTTGATTGTTCTCGACGCATTTGTGCTCGTGCAAAAGGGCACGTGTGAACGAACGATTGAAGTGAGTGAGGGGATGCTAAGACGGGCGGTGACTGACGGGGAACGTGCTGCAATCCGGTGGCTTCGGGGCGTGGCGTATCGACGCAGTGGCGAATTACATAAGGCGATTGCCGAGTTTAATCTGTCGATCCGACTAAACCCCAAGATGACAAAAGCCTATCGAGACCGCGGTTATACATTTACCCAAGAGAGGGAGTGGGAAAAGGCAATTGCCGACTACACAGAGGCCATCCGGCTTAGCCAAAGGAGCGTTTGGACGTACTGCGCCCGCGGATATGTTCTGACGGAGAAGGGTGATCTTGATAAGGCAATTGCCGACTACACGGAGGCGATTAAGTTGGATCCAAGGAATGCCGAGGCATTCTTCGGCAGAGGTGGGGCATACGACAATAAAGGCAACAAGTCTCTCGCTGCAGAGGATTTTACGCGGGCTGAGGAACTTGGACACTATCGGAAGGAAAAAAAGGCAGGAAAATAAACGGGACAGGTCTCACTATCGCGTTCTCATTTACTGCCCTGCTCTTCCTACGCGGTGCGAACAGCCCGTAACATACGGCTTGTGTGGCGCGGACCGTCGCGAAGGCATGCGATAATCAGACCTGTCCGTTTACTTCCCACCGTTTGGGCATACCCTAGTTCGGCTTAGCCTCAAGCTTCTTGGCTTGTGCAAAGTCCTCTTCAGCTTTGGCCTTTTGCCCTTCTTCTCGTAAGCGGTGCTCGGGCCTGGTACGTCTGGGCGCTGTCGGGTCGAGTTGGATGGCCTCGGTGAAATCGGCGATGGCTTTGTCCTGCTCGCCCTTGTCCCGATAGGCAATTCCCCGGTTGAAATACGCCGCGGCGAACTTCGGGTTGAGCCGGATCGCCTCGGTGAAGTCGGCGATGGCTTTGTCCTGCTCGCCCTTCGTGCTATAGGCAGTGCCGCGGTTGGCATACGTGGCGGGATTGCTCGGATCGAGCCGGATCGCCTGCGTGCAATCGGCGATGGCCTTGTCGAAATCGCCCATCATTCCGTAGACGCCGCCGCGGCTGGCGTACATCATTGGGCTGTTTGGATCGAGCCGAATGCCCGCGGTGTAATCGGCGATGGCATTGTCGTACTTGCTCTTCTGCAAATAGACGACGGCCCGATTACCGTAGGCGAGAGCATCTTTCGGGTTGAGCCGAATCGCCTCGGTGTAGTCGGCGATCGCCTTATCGTGCTCGCCCTTGTCGCTATAGGCGTGGCCGCGGTTGCAGTGCGCGTATAATCGTTGGGATTAAGCAGAATCCTCGAAGGCGGCTTTCTCTGCATCCGTTCGCACACTCAGACGCCGCTATGGCGTGATATCAAAATCCGCGTGTTCGCCGGCCAGCGAACTGCCCCCGATCCATACGGTGTAGTGCGTGGGCTCCATCACGGCTTGGCCGGCATTGTTATAGAAGGATAATTCCGGGAACCCAAGGTCAAACGAGACTTCCCTGGATTCACCCGGTTGCAGGGTCACGCGCGCAAAGCCCTGGAGGCTCCGCACCGGCTGCTCCAGACTCGCACCCAGGTTGCGGACATAGCATTGGACAACCTCAGTTGCAGTACGGTCCCCCGTGTTCTTCACGGTTGTGGTTGCGGTCATCAGGCTGCGCGCGCCCGTGGGCCTCGCTTCGCGCAGGGGAAAAGAGTTTCGCGAAAGGTGGACTGGCGCGTAGTCAATGTTGGTGTACGTCAACCCATAGCCGAATGGAAACAGGGCATCGTTTGAGACGTCGATATACCGCGAGAAAAAGCGGGAATCGCCATCGGGAGGTTTGGATAAATCGAGATGGATGGGTGGCCGCCCGGTGGGGAGCTGATTGTAGTAAAGGGGCTCCTGGCCGACTGCTCGTGGAAAGCTCATCGGCAGTTTGCCGCTCGGCGCCACGTCGCCGTAGAGGATGTTGACGATGGCCGCACCGGCTTCGCTGCCAGGAAACCACGTTGCGACGATGGCCTGCACATGTTCGGCAGCCCAGTTCAGAACCAGCGGCCGGCCGGAGAAGACCAGCAACACGATGGGCTTGCCCGCAGAGGCCACCGATTCAAGCAACTGCTCCTGATTGCCGGGCAAATCAAGATGAGCACGGGAGCCTCCTTCGCCGCTCATCGCGGTCGATTCACCCAGCGCCATGACCACCAGATCGGATTTTCTGGCCGCATCCACGGCCGCGGCAAAGCCCTCCTGAGAAGTGCTGTCGATCTCCGTTCCTCTCGCATACAAAACTGCGCCGCCAGCCTGTTTCTCCCGGGCCTCCA
This sequence comes from uncultured Acidobacteriaceae bacterium, assembly GCA_963831055.1. Taxonomy (GTDB): domain Bacteria; phylum Acidobacteriota; class Terriglobia; order Terriglobales; family Acidobacteriaceae; genus Palsa-343. The sequence goes on from CAWHOU010000049.1 coordinate 42,331, forward strand.
TTGCGTCTTTCACCGTGACCACATCGGAAAGACGATGACCATCGCCCCATGAGCCAATCATCTCCTCCGTATCATCCGCCAGCGGTCCGATCAGCGCAATTCTGTGGGGTCCGTGTGTCAACGGAAGTATGGAACTTTTTCCCTCCGCGGGCTTGTTCTGGAGAAGCACCAGGGACTCTTCGGCAGCCTTCCGTACCAGCGGACGGTTCTCCGGCGCCGCTGCGGTGACCTCCCTGCCCTGCGCGTAAGGATGCTCGAACAGCCCCAGGGCGAATTTCACGCGCAGCACACGCCGCACCGCCTCATCCACATCGGACATGGGTACCCGGCCAGAGTGAATCAGCGCGGGCAGCTGCGTGTCGTAGTAGTGCGACATCATGTCCACGTCCACGCCGGCCAGAAAAGCCTTGCGCGTGGCGGTTGCCGCGTCCAGCGCGACGCCGTGATTCCGTAATTCCATCACCGCGGTGTAGTCGCTGACGACGAAGCCGTCAAATCCCCACTGGCCGCGTAAAACATCGCGAAGCAGGAAGGGATTGGCCGTCGACGGAACTCCGTTCAGCGCATTGAACGCACTCATGATCGTGGCTGCTCCAGCTTCGACGGCCGCCTTGTATGGCGGCAGATAGTCCTGCAGCAGCCGGCTCAGCGACATGTCGGTCGTGTTGTATTCCCGGCCTGCTTCGGCGGCGCCATAGGCGGCAAAGTGCTTCACGCTCGCCGCCACGCTGTCAGGACGCGATAGATCGGTTCCCTGGTAGCCCCGAATGTAGGCTCGCGCCATCGCCGCTCCCAGATACGCATCTTCGCCCGCACCCTCCTGCGTTCGGCCCCACCGCGGATCGCGCGAGATATCGACCATGGGTGAGTAAAACCAACGAACGCCGGCGGTGGTGGCTTCCCTGGCTGAAAGGCGCGAAACCGAGGCAACCAGCTCAGGATCGAAGGTGGCCGCCAGACCCAGAGGAATCGGATAGATAGTGCGATAGCCGTGCAGAATGTCCGCTCCAAAGAGCAGGGGGATTTGGAGGCGGCTCTTCTCCACCGCGGCGCGCTGGAAGGCGTTGGTGCGCTCGGCTCCGACGACGTTGAGCATCGAGCCAAGGCGGCCCGTCGTTGCCAGTTCCATCGGATCGACCCGGATATGCGTCTCTGGATTCTTGCCGGGCCCCTGCGCATCGTCCGCCAGCGCCGCGTTAGCCGCATCCCCGGTGTCGCCGTATTGCACAAGCTGTCCCAGTTTCTCTTCAACGGTCATCTGCCGCAGCAAAGCATCGACGCGGCGCTCGATCCCGCGAGATACAAGTTGTCCATTGGACGGCCTCGCTGCGGTTTGGCCCGCGGCGGGAGCGGCGTATGGCAATCCATTCTGCGCAGGCGATGAAAGCGGAGCGCACAGACAAAACAGCGCAATCGAATACCTGGCAAAGCGGGATTCTTTGCCCTTTTCAAAACCGGGGAGCTGCTCGCAGCTTCTTGAGAAGTCCGGCATATGACCCAAAGAATACAAGAATCCCATTGCGCAATCGTTTGTGCCTGGCATACGATTGCACCGGGTGCGAGTCTTGTCAAGCATCATATTTGTTTGGCGTTTCCGTAGACCCGGGCCTGTGCCGCGTTGATGGTCAGGACAAAAGTGGAGCTGCCCGCCCAGCAAATCTGGCTTGCCATCCCTGTGTTTTCTCAATCGTGTTAGCGGAGTGTATCCATGAGTCTCATCCAGGGCTGGGGATCACGCGCTTTTGGCGCATTTCTGATCATTCTGGCCGGCAGCGTGTTCACCTCCACCGGGTGGGCGGACCAGAACTATTCTCAGCAGGTCTTCTTTGAGAACAGCCTTTCCCCACAAAACTACTTCTACAGCTTTGGAAAGGTCAGCTATCCCAGCAGCCTCGAGCTCATCGACGATCGTCTGCCGATCGAAACCGATTCGTTCATCAGCGCGCCCAACGCCCTTCGCCTGAGCTGGACATCCCAACCGGAAGGAGGCTGGTCGGCGGAGATCCATCTGTATGCGTGGCGCAATCGTAACGTCGAATTCCCGGGCCACTTCCTCTGGATCTGGATGTGCGCGCCCGGCGGGCTCAAGGCTCGTGAACTGCCGCGCGTGACTCTGCGTGACCAGGCCAACAACTTCTCCTATCCCATCGAGACTGCATCCTTCGCATCGAACCTGCCGCCCGGCAAATGGGTTCGGTTGCGAATCCCGCTGGACGCCTTTCGATCCGCATCCGTACATCCCTTTGAGGTCCACCACCTGAACGCCATTGTGCTCACGCAAAGTGTCGCCGATGGCGCCGCGCACACCCTGCTCCTCGACGACATTCGGATCGAAGACGCGCCTCACGCAGCACACGCGCCTCCCGCGACGCAGAACGTGCAGGCCAAAGGCTACGAACGTCACGTCGACGTTACATGGAGTCCAGTCGAGGATGCCGGTCTTGCACAGTACGTCGTGTACCGGTCGAAAAATGGCGGGCCTTTTGAGCCCATCGGCGCGCAAAGGCCTGGCGTCAACCGCTTCTGTGACTACATCGGCGATCCCCACGCAACCGCCTCGTACCGCGTAACCGCCCGAACCTCGTCCCTGCTGGAATCTGCCGCGTCTGCCCCAGCCACGGCCTCGACCCACCCCATGACCGACGACGAGCTGCTGACGATGGTGCAGGAAGCCTCATTCCGCTACTACTGGGAAGCGGCGGAGCCGCATTCCGGGATGGCACGCGAGAGTACGCCGGGCAACGACGACATCATTGCCCTCGGGGCCAGCGGCTTTGGGGTCATGGCGATTGTCGTTGGAACTGAACGTGGCTTTATCACGCGGCCCCAGGCCATCGATCGCCTCCTGCAGATCACGGCATTTCTTGAGAAGGCCGACCGCTTTCACGGCGTGTGGCCCCATTTCCTCAGCGGCAGCACCGGGCACGTCCTGCCAGTCTTCGATATGTACGACAACGGCGCGGACCTCGTGGAAACGTCCTTCCTGATGGAAGGCCTGCTCACCGCGCGCCAATACTTCAAAGCCGATGGCGCCCAGGGAAAAGAGCTGTACGACCGCATCACCCGGTTGTGGCAGGGAGTCGAATGGAATTGGTTTGCCTCCATGCCCACCCACGATGCCCTCTGGTGGCATTGGTCACCCGCGTACTCCTTCTATATCGCCAATCGCCTCACCGGTTGGAACGAAGTCATGATCACCTATCTGGAGGCGATTGCCTCGCCCACGCACTCCATTCCCGCTAACGACTACTACACCGGATGGACAGGATCGAGCGTAGGAACTCCCTATGCCAACGATGCCACTTACTTTGGAATCAAACCGGCGGTGGGCGGCGGTACTGGCGGGCCCCTCTTCTTCACGCACTATTCCTACATGGGCTTCGACCCGCATGTGTTCAGCGACCGGTTTACGAATTACTTCGATCACAATCGGAGCCAGGCTCTCATCAATCAGGCGTACTGCATGCACGACCCGAATCACTGGAAAGGGTACGGCGCGAATACATGGGGACTAACCGCCGTGGACGGCCCCGATGGTTATGTTCCCTACGAACCCACCGAACAACTGGATGATGGAACCATTGCGCCCACCGGTGCGATCGCCTCTATGGCCTACACTCCCGAACAATCGATGCTCGCGCTGCGCCATTTCTACCGCGATCTGGGTGCGCAGATCTGGAGCATTTACGGCTTTCGCGACTCGTTCAACTTGCAGAAAAACTGGTATTCGGGTATCACCATGGGACTCAATCAGGCACCGATGGCTGTGATGATCGAAAACTACCGTTCCGGAGTGATCTGGAAGAGCTACATGGCCAATCCGGAAATCCAGCCCATGGTGCATCAGATCGAGAGTCTGTCCGCGCCCTGACGAGCCTGCGCTCTGACAGGCAAACTCAACGCCTGGGCAGCCCGGCCTTCACCTGCTCCCGCGGTGTCTCCATGGGACGGTTCTTCTCGTATGCGGCAATGTGCCGGTCGAGTTCTTCCGCTTGCTCCGCACTGAGGGCGGATGCATGAGATTCAAGGTTTCCCCAAAGCATCGGAGCAACGGCAATAATATACGTGACAAAACAGAGAGGATTGGCGAGACTGTAGGGCCGTGACATGAGCAGCGTTTCCCAGAATCTAACTAGATGGAGCCGTGGTCTATGTTGCCGCTATTGAACACCTCGACAATATGTTCCAGGGAGTTTCGAGAGATATGCCTTTCCCAGACGCCAGCCGGAGTTAACATCTCGAACATCTGCCTGCGATCCTCGGCGGGATAGTCGAACTCTCTTCGGATGTGCCACGCCAGCATGTCTGCTGCTTGAAGAGGGGTAACATCTCGGTCATCTTTGAACTGCGGGGTATTACCGATGACGGTCAAATCCGGTTCCGGCACGCGCATTTTAAGTTGGCCCCACCACCGGAGGCATTGACTCTCGGTAACAGCGCCTTGATTGTCGAAAATGAAATCGACGGGCTTTATTCCGATTTCTACTCCTTGATCTTTGAGAACCTGTTTCCTTACTTCCTCTGGGATGCGCTCGGTCAGCTGTACTTGAAGGTCAGTAATGGACCTCATTACCTGAAAAAATAAAATGGCGTACGGGCTATCAAGACGGGGATGAACCTTTCCTCTGACAATGTCGTTATAGTCACCCCAAGTAATTTTGCAGCCAACGGCTGTAGGATGGCATTTCTGGATGACTTCAGCCAGCAGTTTCACCTTGCGATACCGAAAAGGCTGGTCCATGTCTATGAACGGTCCTTCCCTGGCTTCGGCGTCCGCCATTCGGCTATATGGGATCGGGAAAAACTCGGGGTCCTTGAGTACGGCGTCCCACTTTTCGGCGAAGTCTTCCCAGCGAGGCTCTTCCATTACGTAGCCGTAAAGCACAAACAAACCATCTGGCTTCGGGTCGCTGCCGCTGTCGTCAATGTAATATTTCAGCACCGCTAAAAACCTGCGCTTTCTAGCCGATAAGGAAACCCCGCACATCAGGTGACGAACCTTGTCGCGGGCGGATTCTTGACGCAGACACACCACCGGTATACCCTCGTTTCTGACGAGGGCACGCCGTGGCAAATGGTCCCACAACCCCGGCCAAGGATGTGGTGGGAACAAAGGCCGCACTCGACGAATTCACGCGCCGTATCCTTGCTGTACCGCACAGCAGAATCAAAGCGGCGCTGGAGGCTGAGAAGCAAGAGAAGCGAACGCGCCCTAAACACGCCGCTTCCCGCGCCTCTGCCTCCCAGCCCAAACGGGCAACCTAGAACGGGACTTCTGTTTCCTCCACCTTGCCGGTCAGGTCTGCATACGTCAGCCGTTTACCGCTGATTTGCGATACTGCCAGCGCGAAGCGATCCGCGTCATTGAGCGGATTCTCTTTGGTGGTGCGGTTATTGTAGCGAAAAACCTGTTCGGTAACGTAGCCATCCAGGTGAAAAGGTTCCACGGCAACGTAGGTTCCGCGCAGACTCCGCTTAAGTAAACTCCAGAAGTTCTCCAGACCATTGGTGTGGACTTCGCCGCGAACGTACTCCTGCACGTGAGTGACGGTTTCGTGGATGTACTCCTGGGCTGCCAGATTCAGGTAGCCACTGGCGTTATCGGTGTAGACCCTAGAGCCGCGCTCAACCTGACTCAGAATGGCGTTCTGCAAAGTCTCGCGCTTCACGTTCGGCACGACTCGCGCCCGTACCTGCCGACTCTCACGATCTAACATGCCCATGACCGGGACTTTGTCAGAGTGTTTGTGGGAGGCTTTCCAGTCCGCTACTGCGCTGCGCTTCTGCTGAATCGCAAGGCGACGGCTGGCGTGCATGTTCTTAGGATTGCCGCCCACGAAAGTCTCGTCCGACTCTACAGCGCCGCCACTGCCGCCCATCTTCGCATCGGGTTGCATATCCATTGCGAGGCGAATCCGATGCAGCATGAACCATGCGCTCTTTTGGGTCACCCCGATAGCGCGGTGTAACTCGTAGCTGCTGATTCCATTTTTGCAGTTCGCCAGAAGCCAGAACGCGGGAAGCCATTTCTCCAGCCGGATCGCGGAGTCTTCCGTCACGGTTCCGGTTTTCAAGGTGAACTGTGGGGCGGGATGCTTCTCGCGGCAGTGCCAGCGGTTGTACTTCTCCAGGAACAGGACATTCGCCGATCCGCAGCGCGGGCACTCAACGCCGTTCGGCCAGCGATTCTCCACCATGTAGTCATGGCAGCGCTTCGCGTCAGAGAAGTAAACTATTGCATCCTGAAGGGTTTCGAGCTTCATGGTTTAATCATGCGCTCGGTCCCTTATTTTGTCAAGTATATTATTGCCGGAGCAACTTGTTTGTTCTTAGTTGATTTTATGAAACGGGGAGTTTCAGGGAAGTGCGAGGAAGTGCGTGATTGGCTGCCCCCCAGGGATTCGAACCCCGATATGCTGATCCAGAGTCAGCTGTCCTACCATTGAACGAGGGGGCAGTAAAAGAGGCCGGTTCGCTGCAAGCCGCCGCTTTTCATACTATCGGCCCTGCCCAGCACGGTCAATAACACTGCGCCCTCACCGGACGTTTTCGCCGCCCTCTTCCGCTCCTGTCCCCTCGCTGACGCACCCTATTGCCAACTCCCCTATTCACTCCTTCTTCACTCTTCCCGCAGAACCTCCAGCGGCTTCTGTCCCAGAATGTGAAAACTCGCAATCCATCCCGTCGCCACCGCCAGCACCGCCGTTCCCAAAACCGCCGTCAGCGATCCCCGCACATCGCGCTGGAAAACCACATCCATCCGGTGCAGCAGAATTCTTGACAGCACATTCGCAAACAGCGCGCCCACCGCGCCCGCCAGCAACCCCAGCACAACAAACTCCACACTGAACACAGTCGCAATCCGGTTGCGTGTCGCACCCAGCGTCTTCAGCACCACCACCTCGCGAATCCGCCTGAACCGTGTGCTCGCAATACTCGAAGCCAGAATAATCAACCCCGACAAAATGGAAAATCCCGCGAGAAACCGGATCACAATCGTGATCTGATCCACCACTCCCGTGATGGTCTGCAGTATGTCCGCAATGTTGATCACCGTCACCGTAGGATAGGTCGCGAACAAAGCCCGCTCGATCTCCGGAATTGCCACAGGCCGCGCGTGAATGTCTCCGTACCACACCGTCGGCTGATCATCGAGCAACGCCTTCGGCAAAATAAATTCGCTGCGCGCAAAAGCATGCTCGCCAACAATCTCATAAATCGCTGCCACCTTAACCAGAATCTCCTTATCTCCCGCGATGAAAACCACTCGCGATCCCACCTTCAGGTTCAACCGCTTCGCCACCCGATCCACAACGGCAAAGTCGCTGTCCCCCGCGCCAGTCCACCACTTCCCTTCCGCAACTTTGGTTCCCTCCGGCGCAACATCGGCCCACGACAGCGTCACATTCCGCAACATCCGCTTCGGATAATTCTTCACCTTCAGATCATCGACCCCAACCCCGTCAATCGACTCCACCCGCGCAGAGATAATCGGAATCGCCTCCAGATCGCCAATCGCCCCCGCCTGCTTTTTCAACTCCGCTCGAATCCCCGGCAACTCCTGCGTGCTCATGTCGATCAGAAACAGATTCGGCGTGTCCGGCTTCACATCCTCATGCAGCGCATTCACAATCGATCTCTGCATCAGAAACACGCTCAGGATCAGCATCACCCCCGTCCCCAGCGCTGCCAGCACTGCCGACGACTGGTTCCCCGGCCGATACAGATTCGCCAGCCCGTGACGCAGCGCCGACGGAAAATGTAACCGCGTCCGTGACAAAAATGCCCGCAGCAGCCGCAGCGTCAAAGCCGAAAGCCCCAAAATAAACACCAGCAGTCCCGCAAGACACGCTGCGAACCACTTGCCCACCAGCCACGAGTCCGCCAGCGCCGCCGCAATCCCGCCTAGTCCAGCCAAAATCACCACCATCGATGCCAACTGCAGCTTGTGCTCCTTCAGCCATACCAGCCAGCCCGCACCGTCTCCCGACTCCACCACCCTCCGCAACACCAGGCTCGGCCGCACATGGCGCACATCCAGCAGCGGCGGCAAACAGAACAACAGGGTCGTCAGAATCCCCGTCCCCAGCGCCGCCAGCACCGGACCCAGCGGCAGCCGCAACTCCGGCCGCAGCGGCAACAGCTTCCCCAGCACCGAAGGAAACACATACTCCACCCCCAGCCCCAGCACCACTCCGATCAGCGCCCCCGCCACTCCAAGGAACAGTGTCTGTAACAAATAGATCCGCAAAATATCCGCGGACCGCGCTCCGATCGACTTCATGATCGCCAGAATCTCGATCCGCTGCTGCAGGTGCGCCCGCATTGCCATCGCCACGCCGATCGCCCCCAGCACCATCGCCACTAAACAAATCAAACTCAATAATCCCGTCGCGCGATCCACGCCCTGCGTCAGCGTCGGGCTGGTCTCGCGAAAATCCGTCACCTGCGCGTCCGGCAAAATCTTCTCAATCTGCGAGCGCACATCGGCCACCTTCAGCTTGTCCCCCAGCGCAAACAGATACCTCTCCGTCGCCCGGCTCCCCGGCTGCAGCAGCTCCGTGTCCTCCATCGCCTGGCGCGTCATCATCACGCGCGGCCCCAGTCCCACGCCCGCAGTCATCCGGTCCGGCTCCTTCGCAATCACCGCCGCAATCCGGAACCACCGCCCGCCAATCTTCAGTTGATCGCCCACCTTCGCGCGCAACCGCACCAGCAGATTGTCATCCACCACCACGGTCGAATCCGTAAGGGCGCTCCGCAAATCTCCCGCAGGTGAAAGCGTCACCGTCCCATAAAACGGATACTCCGCCGGATCCACCGCTTTCAGCGACACCAGCAGTGGCACAGGATCTCCCTGCACCATCGCCATCGAAACGGTCTCCGTCACAACCGTGCGTCGCACGCCCAGGGCCGCCGCAGGCCCAGCCAGCGCATCCAGTTGCTTCGACTCCTCGGGCGTCGCCTGACGAAACATCCGCGCCGATAAATCTCCCGCCATGATGCTGCGCGCCTGCTCCAGCAGCGTCCGCGCAAACGACTGGCTGAACCCGCGCACTCCCGTCAGCGCCGCAACGCCAATCGCCACCGACAGCAACACGAAGAAGAACTTCGCCTTTCCCGCGCGCAGCTCGCGCCACGCAATCCGAACCGCGGTCGACCACGGCAGTGCAGGCTTCATCGGATGCTCTCCGCAGCCGCGGCCCCCGCCGCAGCGTTCTGCAACTGGTCCGCCACCACCAAACCATCCCGCAGCTGAATACGCCGGTCCGCGCGTTCCGCGACCTGCATATCGTGCGTCACCAGCACCAGCGTCGTCTGCGATTCGCGCTGCCGCTGCCCCAGCAGCTCCAGCACATGCTGCCCATTCACTGAGTCCAGATTCCCCGTCGGCTCATCCGCCAGCACAATCGGCGGCTCCAGCACAAACGCCCGCGCCAGCGCCACCCTCTGCTGCTCCCCACCGGAAAGCTGCACCGGATAATGATGCAGCCGGTCTTCCAGTCCCACCGCCACCAGCAACGGCTCCGCCTTCTTCCGCGCATCCCCGCGCGCATTCAGCTCATACGGCAGCATCACGTTTTCGAGCGCCGTCAGCGTCGGTATCAGTTGGTACGACTGAAACACGAACCCAATGCGCCTCCCCCGCACCTCCGCCAGCTTGTCCTCTTCAAGACGGCCGATCGAAATGCCATCGAGAATCACTTCCCCTTCGGTCGGTGAATCGAGCCCCGCCAGCAATCCCAGCAGCGTGCTCTTGCCGCTCCCGCTCGCCCCCATAATCGCCGCAAACTGCCCCTTCGGAATCATCAGATCGATCCCCCGCAATATCTCGACCGTCCGCGTCCCATTCCGAATCGACTTCTTCAGCCCTCGAACCTCAATCATCCGTTCTCCTCAACAGCGTCCTGGCTACTCTTGTTAGGGTAAAAATAGAAATGTCACCCTGAGCGAAGGTTGACGCGTGAGCGTCAAGGGAAGTCGAAGGATCTGCGGTTTCTTTCCCGCCTATAACCCCCATGCATGCCCGCCAAAAATCCTGCCTTGCGGCTCTGACAACCATGCTCATCCTCTCTCTACCTTTGTACGCTGCTCCATCTCGCCCCGTTCCAGTCTCTTCACAAACCATTCCCATCATCGCCTGCTTCGGTGACAGCATCACCGCCGGCTACGGCGTCGAGCCCGGCCACGCGTACCCCGACGACCTCCAGGCCGACCTCACTAGCCGCGGCTACCACTACAAAATCGTCAACTCCGGCATCAGCGGCAACACCACCAAAGACGGAGTCGACCGCTTACAGGAAGTCCTCCGCCTGCACCCCGCCATCGTCATCGTCGAATTCGGCGGCAACGACGGATTGCGCGGCATCCCCATCGCCGACACGCGCCGCAACCTGGACACCATCGTCTCCACCCTGATCCACGCGGGCAGCAAGGTCGTCCTTGCCGGCATCACCCTCCCGCCCAACTACGGCGCCGACTATATCCATCAGTTTGACGAAACCTATCGCCTCACCGCGTCAAAATTCCACGTCCCGCTCCTGCCTGAACTCTACGCGAACGTCTACACCATCCCCGGCGCCATTCAGGACGACGGCATTCACCCCACCGCAAAAGGCGCACAACTCCTCGCCGACAACTTCCTTCCGCTCCTGCTGCCTCTCCTCCACAAATAGCGACCGCGAAATTGCGGTGTAGGCGCACGCGCAAAGCTACTGGCTACCGGCCATCGGCTACTGGCTACTGGCTACTGGCTACTGGCTACTGGCTACTGGCTACTGGCTACTGGCTACCCGCTACCCGCTGTTTAGTTGCGCCCATTTCCCAGCAACAAATCCCGCCCCGCGTGTTTTCACCGTGCGTAAGGCGAATGACAAAGCACGATCGCAGCAAGTCATCCGTCCCCAGGAGCCCACGCCATGAAACTCACATTGGTTGCAACCGCACTTCTTGCCCTCACCACCACGGGTGCCTTCGCCCAGACCATCAACCAGCGCAAAGTCGACCAGCAGGACCGCATCGCCCAGGGCATTCGCTCCGGCCAGCTCACCGCACGCGAAACCACCAACCTCGAATCCCGTGAAGCCTCCATCAATCGCGAAGAGTACCGGATGCGCCGTGCCGACGATGGTCGCCTTACCGGCCGCGACCGTGCCGCTCTCACCTGCCGCCAGAACCGCGTCTCCCGCGCCATCTATCGCGACAAGCACAACGCCTTTCACCGCGGATAACGAATCGCGGTGCCTCATAGCCTGGCCTGAGCAATTCTGAGTGCCCCTGAAAAATCGCAGGGGCACTCAGACAGCTCAGCCTCTCACTCGCTTAGACCGGGAAATCCCGCAAGCACACAAGCTCAAGGCTGTTCGCTACTCCCTATTCCCTACTCCCTACTCCCTATTCCCTATTCCCTACTCCCTACTCCCTACTCCCTGTTTCTTCACACCAACACCACAAACGGCTGAAACAGCGTCCCCGCCACCCTCCGCCCCACCGCCACCAACTCCCGCTGCCCCTCGAAAATCTTCACCAGCGCCGCCCCCGAATACTCCGGCAGATTCACCTGCATCCCGTTCCGAACCCGCCCCACCGTCTGCTCGTCCGCCGTCACCGCCGGCATCTCCGGCAGCAGCGTTCGCGGATGCGGCATCCGCTCCTCCAGCCTTCCCTCCGCTCCCAGAGCTTCGACCTCCTCCAGGGTCAGCGCCTGCTCCAGCGTAAACACCCCCGCCGCCGTCCTCCGCAGGCTCGCTAAATGCGCCCCACATCCCAGACCCTGCCCCATCGCGTGCGCGATCGCTCGCACATATCCGCCTGCTGAAATCTGCATGGTGAACCGCGCCGTATCGCCATCGACGCTTTCAATGGCAAATGCGTCGACCGTGATCTTCACCGGCTTCAGCTCCGGTGTCTTTCCTTGCCGCGCCAGCTTGTACGCCGGTTTCCCGTCAACCTTCTTCGCGGAAAACGGCGGTGGCATCTGCTCAATCTCGCCTGCGAATTTCGCCGCTTCGCCCCGCACCGCATCGAGTGTGAGCACAACGGACCGCACTTCGCCGACGGCCTGCCCCTCGGCGTCATAAGTATCCGTCGCGGTTCCAAATCGAATCGTCCCCGCATACGTCTTCGCGCTTGTGCCAAAGAATTGTGCCAGCCGCGTGTACTTTCCCAACAGAAGCGGCAGCACACCGGTCGCCATCGGATCCAGCGTCCCAAGATGCCCCACCGACTGCTCATCGGTCGCGCGCCGCACGCGCGCCACCACATCGTGCGACGTCATCCCGCCCGGCTTATCGACAATCAGGAGCCCATTCACTCAACTACGATAATCGCTTCCTCTCGCCTTCGGGGAAAACGAGCCTGCTGCAGGGTGAAGTCGATAGTGCGGCCAAAGCCAGGATCGAAAGGTGCGATGGCCGAATCATTCTCAGAAGTCTAAACACTACCCGCTGTGCGCTGCCCCACGTTCTCTAATCCCTAAGCCCTAAACTCTGATCCCTGTTCCATCCCGAATTAACGACAGAAACTCCGCGCGCGTGTTCTGCTTCTGAAACACACCCAGCATCGCCGAAGTCACCGTCGACGAATTCTGCTTCTCCACCCCCCGCATCATCATGCACAGGTGCCGCGCCTCAATCACCACCCCCACTCCCTGCGGATGGATCGCCTCCTGGATCGCCTCAGCAATCTGCCGCGTCAGCCGCTCCTGCACCTGCAGCCGCCGCGCAAACACGTCCACCAATCGCGGAGCCTTGCTCAGACCAATCACCTTCCCATCCGGGATATACGCCACGTGAACCTTCCCGAAAAACGGCAGCATATGATGCTCGCACAGCGAATACATCTCGATGTCCTTCACGATCACCATCTCGTCGTAAGCCACATCGAATAACGCCCCGTGCAGGATCTCCATCGGATCCTCCCGGTACCCCTTCGTCAGAAACTCCAGCGACCGCTCCACCCGCTCCGGCGTCTTCTCCAGCCCATCCCGCGTCGGATCGCCGTCGTACCGCCGAATGATCTCCCGAAACATCTCCTGCGTTGTTACATTTTCGAGGCCCGTTGTCCCGATGATCTCCGCATCCAGCTTCTCCCGATCCTCATCCACCGCCATTCGCGTCACGCTTTCTTCCTCCTCGAGAATCCGCAAAGAACCCGGCTCTCATCTCTAATCCCTAAAACGCCGCTCTCATCAAATCGGATCTTCGCAGTACTCGAAAAAATTGTTCGACGTCTCCTCCACTCGCACCGCCAGCGTCATCGCCCGCGGCAATACCAGCGCCAGCCCCCGGTGTATCTCGATAAGCAGGTTTTCCGTCGTCGGCACAACTTCGCGAAACACCTCCAGCGTATTCAGATTCTGATGGTCGAACGGCTCCAGCACCTCGCGCCGAACCCAGCCATCCAGCTCCGCCAGATCGCACACCATGCCTGTCCGCCTGTCGATCTCTCCCCCCACAATCACTTCCACCGTGTAGTTGTGCCCATGCCCATGCGGATTCGCGCACTTCCCATAAACGTTCTGATTCTCCGCTTCGCTCAAGGACGCAGAGAACAATCGATGCGAAGCGCTCAGCACATACCGCCGCCCCAGATGCGCTCTGGCCGTCGTTGCCCATAGATGCGGGCCGTCCTGGTCCAACCGTCCATCCTCCATAAAAGAATCGCCTCATCCCGAAAGCAGCGGCCTTGGGTCAGGCCGCGTAGCAGTCGGCGAATAAATCCGGCATCTCATACACCCGCACCCGATGCAACCGCGCCCCGGGAATCTTGCCCTGCAGTCTCCGAAAAATCGCCACCGCGATATTCTCCGTCGTCGGGATCGTCGTCTTGAACTCCGGCACCTCCAGATTCAGGTGCCGATGATCGTAAGCGGCCACCACTTCCTTCTCCATCACATCCTTCAGTTGCTTCAGATCGACCACGAACCCCGTCACCGGATCGGCTTCGCCCGCCACCGTCACCTCCAGCGTGTAATTGTGACCGTGACCGTTACGATTAGAGCACTTCCCGAAAACGCGAGCGTTCTCCTCCGCGCTCCACGCCTCGTTCCAGTAATAATGCGAAGCCGAAAACTCCGCCTTCCTCGTCAATAAGATCATGGGTTTGCTCTGTGTAACTCGCTGCTTTTCGCTCGCCTTTTGCTCGTTTTATGCTAAAAGTCTTTTGCTAAACGCTCTTCGCCGATAGCTTCCTGGCCGGCTTCTTCTTCGCTCCTCGCATTCTCCCGGCTGCGAGCTACCGCCTGTCGGCTACTCCCTGTTCCCTGCCCTTCCAGACTACCTGCTTCAACACCCTCACGCGAAACCAGCTCCGCCACAGCAACACCGCATACAGCGGAATCCCCACCGGAGCCAGCACCCAATCCCTGAATGGAAAATTCGACTTCGCTGCCCGCCCATACAGCCCCCACAAAGCCCGCAACCACACCACCACCAGCGCAGCCAGGGCCAGCGGAGTTCCCAAAACTCCACGCGGTATCAGCGGATGATCCGCCATCATCCACCCAAAGAAAAAAATCAGCGCCAGCACCCCCACCACCACCGCCAGCTCCAGCAGCCGCATTCCCGCCAGCATCGGAGCATTCCCAAACAGGAGCGCCAGGTTCTTCGTCCACCCCTCCCACATCGCCCCAAAGCTGCGATACATCCGCGCGGACACCGCCTCCGGCGCATAGCGAAACCGCAGCCCCAGCTTTCGCCGCTTCACCAGCGATGCCAGCTCCACATCCTCAAGAATCGAACCCTTCACTGCCGCGTGCCCGCCGATCTTCTCGTAGACGTCGCGCCGCACCAGCAAAAACTGCCCATTCGCCGCCGCCACCAGACGCGCCGGATCGTTCACCTTCGCCGGCGCATACGTCACCGCCAGATCGCTGAACACCAGCGGCATCAGCGCCCGCTGCGCCAGCCCCCGCACAATCTGCCGCGGTGAATACGACAGCATCCCCACCTCATGCCGCTCCGCCTCAATCATCGCCAGCCGCACATGCCCAGGCTCATGCACGGTGTCAGCATCCGTAAACAGCAGCCATTTTCCCTGCGTAGCCTGCGCCCCAGCCCAGCAGGCATTCGCCTTCCCCGTCCATCCGCGCTCCAGTTTCGGAGCATCCATCACCCTCACGCCCGCGTGCTCATGGGCGAGGCTCCCGGCAATCTCCCGCGTCCCATCCGTCGACCCATCGTTCACAACGACGATCTCCCAATCCACGCCGAGCCGCCAGCCATCCTCCTCCTGCGCCACCAGCGAACGCAGACACTCCCCCAGACAATCTTCCTCATTGCGAGCGGGAATGACGACAGAGAGAATCGGCGGAGATGCGTCCACGGTAGCTGCACCTTATTATAGAAACGTGCCCGCCCCACCTGTTCTTAGGCGTCGCCTCACCCGCCGCTCTGTCGCGGATGCCATCCTCTGCACCCTGCACACTGTACCCTGTACCCTGCTTTTCCGCGTTTTGCTTTTCTGCTGCCTGTTGCCTGTTGCCTGCTGCCTGCTTTCCTGCGACCGCGGCAGCCACCCCGCCCAGGTCGGCGAGCAAGCCCCCAACGTTGTCATCCGCAACGGCGCGCAAACCGTCCGCCTCAGCGATTACCGAGGCAAAACCGTCGTCCTCAACTTCTGGGCCAGCTGGTGCCCGCCCTGCGTCGAAGAGTTCCCCTACCTCATCGACCTCCAGCGCCGCATGCCCAACATCGTCGTCCTCGCCGTCAGCTTCGATACCGACCCCAATGCCTACCGCCAATACCTCATCGATAACCACATCGCCGGCATCACAACCATCCTCGACTTATCCCAGCAATCCAACCACGCCTTCGATACCACCCGTCCCCCCGAAACCTACATCATCGACCCCCACGGCATCATCCGCCGCAAATTCATCGGTGCCCAGGATTTCACCAGCCCCGAAATCATGAACTACATCAGGAACCTTTAGGATGTCATCCTGAGCGGAGTTTGGCTCGCAAGAGCACAAACGGAGTCGAAGGACCTGCATTTTTCTTGCCTCGGGGCACGACCACCATGACGACAACAAATAACCAGCCCCCCACGCGCCACGAACCCCGCTGGCCAGCCCTGGTCGCCCTGCTCGCCGTCGGCGGCCTGCGCCTCGCACTGCCCGAATCGCTCTCCTACGGCCCCGACTGGCTCCTGTTACTGATCATCGGCGTCCTCGTCATACCCAGCATCTGGGCGCACCGTCTCGCCCTCAACACTCTCAACCGGGTCCTCGGCTACGTCATGACCTCCATCGTCACCCTCGACATGGTCTGGTCCCTCGCCCTGCTCATCGCAGCGCTCCCCGCTCATAAACAATCGCCCATCGCATTGCTCGAATCCGCCGCCGCGCTCTGGATCACCAACATCATCGTCTTCGCCTCCTGGTACTGGCGTCTCGATGGCGGAGGTCCAACAGCCCGCGAGCTCCGCGGCGTCCACACCGACGGAGCCTTCCTCTTCCCGCAAATGACTCTTGACCAGCAATCTCGAATCGCCATGGGCGAACAATGCTGGAACCCGGGTTTCGTCGACTACCTCTTCCTCGCCTTCAACACTTCCACCGCCTTCTCTCCCACCGATGTGCCGGTCCTGTCGCGCTGGGCCAAGCTCCTCATGATGATCCAGTCCCTCATCTCCCTCGCCACCCTGGCCCTCCTGGCCGCCCGCGCCGTCAACATCCTCTGAGCGTGACCAGCTCAACGGTTAGTTGGTTCCGGCTTCTGCCCGTATGAATTGTTTGCTGAGAGTCAGACCTTGTTTCTGATAGGACGATCCAATGGCCGCGCCATAGACCTTGTCCGGAAGCTGCGCCATGGTGTGATAAACCAGCTTGCCCACGACTTGTCCGTGCTCGAGGCAGAGTCGGAACTTCATGCGCCCGGACCTCCAGCACCGCTTTGGTGCCGCCAATGCCGTGCCCAAATCCGGGATCGAAGAAGCCTGCGTAATGGATTCTGAACTCGCCAAACGCCGGATCGTACGCCACCATTTCCGCCGCATGAGTGGGTGGCACCCCAATTCTCTCCGACGACCCCAGGATATAGAAGTCGTGAGGAAGTAAGATCAGCCCCTTCGATCGCGGAGCCATAACCGTCTCCCAGAACTCGTCTATCTCGTAGTAATTGATCTTATCTAAGTCGATGGGCGGCGCATCTATTCTGGCCTTGTAGGCCACAATGGTTGAACTATTGCCCTGCAGATCGACTGAAAAACTCAGCCCGCGCTTGATGTCTGGCTGCGCGGGGTTGTTTTCATCTTCGTAAACCAGGTTCTCCCTCTCGGCAAGTCTCAGGAGCATCCCATCGCTCGACACCGGATTACCGCGAACCAATCGGAGCTGGTTCAGTCTCATCCCCGCCCGCACGATGACCGGAAAGGTGCGCGAGACGACCTCCACATACAGGGCGCCTTTATAGCCCTTAGGAACGATTTCGAACTCGGTGCCCGCTTCGGTCAGCAGCCGGGTGAATATATCCAGCCTGCCGGTGGTGCTCTTGGGGTTTGCCTTACCGGAAATATTCGGTGGAAGCGCCAGGCTCTCTACCAGCGGCACTATGTATACGGAGTTTGGAGGGAAAACCGCTGAGTCTTCTAAACTCACTTCCTTGATCAGAAGATTCCGAATTTTGCTTTCAACGGTCGAGTTGCCCGGCAGAAAGCTGGCACGGACCTGGTAAGCCACTTTTCCGAGGCGAAGATCGAAGCTCGCCGGCTGGATTTGTCCGGGAAGCGGAGGCTCCGGAGAGATGATTTTCCCCGAATCAAGAAGGCTGGACAGAATTTGCGACGGCAAAATGCCCGGTGCATTTGGCTCGCCCTGTTGGGCGAAGAGGCGTTCCTGTGACTTCTCCATCGTGGTCAGCGGCGGAGCGGGCTGGCGCGGAAAGAGAGCTGTTTCTTCTTGTCTGTCCATTTTCCTGCGGGGCACGGTGCCCGGGGAGTACGCGTTAGGGTAGCACCGAAGAATTGTGGAAATGCGGTACACCTGCAAAAGCATTGCGCATCGGGCAACAGCTTATCGTCCGCTGCTGTCTTCACCCACCTTAAGAACGGCCAGAAATGCCTCCTGGGGAATATCCACTTTGCCGATTCGCTTCATGCGCTTCTTGCCCTCTTTTTGCTTCTCAAGGAGCTTGCGCTTTCGCGAAATATCGCCGCCATAGCATTTTGCGATGACGTTCTTGCGCAGCGCGGAGACGGTTTCGCGCGCGATCACCTTCGCTCCAATCGCGGCCTGGATCGCCACCTCGAATTGCTGGCGAGGGATCAGCTCCCGCATCTTCGATACCAGCGCTCGGCCTCTCTCATAAGCAAAGTCCCTGTGAACGATGATCGACAGCGCGTCGACAGGCTCTCCCGAAACCAGGATGTCCATCTTGACCATCGGTGATTCCCATGTACCGGACAAATGGTAGTCAAGCGATGCGTAACCGCGACTGACACTTTTAAGCCGGTCGTAAAAATCCAGCACGATCTCGTTGAGCGGCAGCTCGTAGGTCAGCATCACCCTGGTCGAAGAGACGTACTCGAAGTTCTTCTGTCGGCCGCGCTTTTCTTCGACCAGCTTCAGAATCCCGCCGACATATTCTTCGTTCGTCAGAATGGTCGCCGTAATCATCGGCTCCTCGACCTTCTCGATGTCGCTGGGATCGGGCCAGCGCGAAGGGTTGTCGACCTCGATCAGCGACCCATCCGTCAGGTGGATTTTGTAGCGAACGCTGGGCGCCGTGGTGATCAGGTCCAGGTCGAATTCACGCTCCAGCCGTTCCTGGATGATCTCCATGTGCAGCAGGCCAAGGAACCCGCACCTGAACCCAAAGCCGAGAGCGACCGAGCTCTCAGGCTCGAAGAAGAAGGAGGAGTCGTTGAGCTTCAGCTTCTCGAGTGCATCGCGCAGCAGCGTGTGCTCGTGCGAATCGACCGTATAAATACCAGCGAAAACCATCGGCTTGATTTCTTCAAAGCCAGGCAGCGCGTGGGCCGCGGGCCGCGCGTCTTCGGTGATCGTGTCGCCAACCCGCGTGTCGGAGACGTTCTTGATGGTCGCGACGAAGAAGCCGACCTCGCCGGCCGAGAGCTCTTCGATCTCGACTGGCTTCGGAGTGAGGACGCCCATGGACTCGACATCGAAAACCTTGCCGTTCCACATCAGGCGAATCTTCATCCCCTTGCGCATTCGCCCGTTCACGATGCGCGCCAGCACGATCACTCCGCGGTAGGAATCGAACCACGAGTCGAAGATGAGCGCCTGGAGCGGGGCCTCGGGGTCGCCCTTCGGCGGAGGCAGGCGTTTCACGATGGCTTCAAGGATGTCGGGAACACCCTGGCCCGTCTTCGCCGAGACAGGAATAGCGTCGGTGGCATCGAGACCGACGGTCTGCTCGATCATCTCCTGCGTGCGCTGGATGTCGGCGCTGGGCAAGTCGATCTTGTTAATAACCGGAATGACCTCGAGCCCATGGTTGATAGCAAGATATGCGTTAGCCAGGGTCTGCGCTTCGACTCCCTGCGAAGCATCGACGACCAGCAGAGCGCCCTCGCACGAAGCCAGAGACCGCGAGACTTCGTAGCTGAAGTCCACATGGCCGGGCGTGTCGATGAGATTCAGCTGATAAAGCTCCCCATCTTTGGCGGGGTACATCATGCGGACCGAGTGCGCTTTGATGGTGATGCCGCGCTCGCGTTCGAGGTCCATGGCGTCAAGCACCTGAGCCTGCATTTCGCGCGCCGTCAGCGAGCCTGTGAGCTCAAGCAGACGGTCGGAGAGCGTGGATTTGCCGTGATCGATGTGCGCGATGATCGCGAAATTGCGGATGTGCTTGTTGTCCATGATGAGGCAGGCAGAAGCCAGTAGCCTGTAGCGGCGGCGGCCACGTTAGCATGCCGGTTCGCTGAGAAAGAAGTTCGCCGGAAGTCTCAAGTTTACCATCGGCAGCATCGCCTTCCGGGCCATACAATAGAGCATTCGCCTGATGCTTATTGCGTTGAAACCACTTCTCCTCGCAGGCAGCGTTGCTGTGCTGGCGGCCCTGGCAACCGAAGGGGGAGCTTCGGCCGAGAGCAAGCCTTGGCCCACACAAAACCAGCCGATCCAGCTCCAGGCCCAGACGCAACCCCAGCCCCAGCTGCAACCCCAGACGCAGCAAGCCCAGACTCAACAAGGCGAAGCTCCCACGCAGACTGCGCCGGAACCGTCGCTGCGCGATCGGCAACTCATCGATTCGGTCGAGAAGGCCTACCACTCCGGCCTGACGGATTATCAACAGGGCCACGTGGCCGCGGCGCGCGCCAACTTCGACTACGCCGTCGATCTGCTGCTCAAATGTAACTGCGATCTGCGCGGCGACCAGGCGCTCTCGGAGGAGTTCGACCGCATCGTCGATGCTGTCAATACGCTGGAGATGGACGCCCTGCGCCAGGGCAATGGCCCAGCGCCGCAGGCAGAGCCCTCCCCTGTCGATGTGGCGGGAAATATCACGACGCCCGCGAATCCTAACGTGGCGGCCAAGGCCGAGGCCGAACTGAAGGTGACCCAGTCAGACCTGCCGCTGGTCATGAACGAGTACGTCGCGAGCTACATCGAATTTTTCCAGAACAGCCCGCGCGGTCGGGGAACGATCGTCGCGTCGCTCGAGCGCATGGGGCGGTATAAGGACATGATCCAGCGGGTGCTGCGCGAAGAAGGCGTGCCGCAGGACTTGATCTACCAGGCCTTTGCCGAGTCCGGGTTCCGTCCGCAGGCGGTGAATCCCAAGTCGGGCGCGGCGGGCATGTGGCAGTTCATGCCGTGGGGCACCTATGGCCTCGATCACACCGCCTGGTACGACGAGCGCTTCGATCCGGAAAAGGCGACCCACGCCTACGCCCGCGAGATTAAGAAGATGTACGACCAGCTGGGTGACTGGTACCTTGCCATGGCCGCTTACGACTGGGGTCCGGGCAATATCCAAAAAGCGGTGCAGCGCACCGGTTATGCGGATTTCTGGGAGCTCTACCGCCGCAACAACCTGCCGCAGGAGACGAAGAATTACGTCCCCGTATTTCTTGCCGTGACGCTGATGGCCAAAAATCCCAGGCAGTATGGGCTGGACGAAATCACCCCCGATCCGCCGTTGATCATCGATACGGTGAAGACCGATTACGCCGTCGATCTCCGCCTGGTCTCCGATATCGTGGGCACGCCGGTCCAGGAGATCGAGGCCCTCAACCCCAGTCTGCTGCGCATGAGCACGCCTCCCGACGAGTCGTTCGATCTGCATCTGCCCGCGGGAACCGGAGACGTTTTCACGAAGGATATCGCGGAGATTCCAATCGAGAAACGACGCTATTGGCGCTTTCACACAGTCCAGGATTCCGACACGCTCGCCGGTCTGGCGAAGACCTGGCATGTGTCGGAGTCGGAGCTGGCGTTCGTGAATCAGTTGAAGCCTGGATCGGATCTCTCCGGCGTCGACTCCCTGGTGATTCCCACCGCGCCTGTGACCGAAGGCGTATTGCGCAGCACCCTCTACAAGCCGCGGCGCGGCGACACGCTGGTGACCATTGCCGACCGCTTCGGCGTCACCGTGCAGCAGCTGCGTCGCTGGAACAACCTGCGCGGAACCGCCATTCCGCTGGGGCGCAGCTTATATGTATCGGAGCCGGCGCGCATTTCGGGACTACGTTACGGTAAAAAGCGCCTCAGGTCGGCCAGGCCGACGGGGAAGGCAGTTGCGAAAACCGCAAACGGCGGACACGCAGCCCACGCGACGAAGAAAAACCCGACGTAAGATTCGGCCTTGCTCACAGCAAGAAATCTCACAGGTCGAGTCCGGACCCGTACACTCGTAGAACTGTTCTGAGGAAACGCGAATGTCCTCTCTATATGCGATCGTGCTGGGCGCGATTGTCCTGAGCCTGCTTGCGGTCTCGCTTACGCAGCTGCGTGGCGTCAAAACCAGGGCAGACTATCTGGTGGCCGGGCGCTCCCTGCCCGCCTTCGTTCTGATCTTCACCCTGCTCTCTTCATGGATCGGATCGGGCTCGCTGCTCGGTGGCGCGGAGAATGCCTACAAGCACGGCTTCGCGGCCCTGTGGCAGGCGGGTGGCGGATGGGCTGGCCTCCTGCTGATCTACTTCATCGCGCCGCGCGCCCGCCACTTTGCGAAGTTCACGATTCCCGATCTGCTCGAGGCACGCTACAGCCAGACGGCGCGCGTTCTCGGCGTCATTGCCATTCTGTTTGCGTATACCGCCATCGCCAGCTATCAGCTCATCGGCGGCGGAGACATCCTGCACCTCGTCTTCCCGGCGGTGATCTCGCCGGAGCTTGGCCGCTACATCATGGCGGCGTTCGTGATCGTCTTCACCGCCATCGCGGGTATGGCCTCGGTCGCTTACATGGACGTCGTGATCGGGATGCTCGCGACCGCAACGATGATCGTCGCTTTGCCGTTTCTCATCCATGCGGCCGGCGGTTGGGGCACCGTGACCCACACGCTGCCGGCGACGCATTTTGAAGTGCTCGGCGACTTGTCGTTCTCGCAGGCGATGGAGCTCATGGTTCCGACCATGCTGCTGATGCTCGGCAATCAGGCCATGTACCAGAAGTTCTTCTCCGCGAAATCGGAAAACGATGCTCGGGTAGCGGTGGTGGGCTGGATCATCGGCACGGTCATTCTTGAAACCGTGATCGTGGCCATCGCCGTGGTCGGATCGGTGCTCTTTCCGAGCGGCGAAGTATCGCAACATCCGCGCGAAATCATCGCGTACTCGGCCATGCACGGACTGCCGGCGCTGCTGGGCGCTCTGCTCATGGGCGCCGTCTTCGCGAAGATCATGTCCACGGCGAACAATTTTCTGTTTTCTCCCGCGACCAACCTGATTAACGATGTGTTCGCCCGTTACATTGCGCCCAACGCATCGAACAAGCGCGTGCTGCTCGTCTCGCGGTTGGTGGTGGTGTTGCTGGGAATTTGGGCGTTGTTCCAGGCCATGGGCACCGAATCCGTGCTCAAGAAGGCGATCTACGCCTACACAATCTACGCGGCCGCGCTCACTCCGGTGATCCTGGCGGCGTTTTATTCGAAACGCGCGAATGCCGCGGGAGCTGCGACCGCAATCGCCGCGGGTACGTTCATCACCGTGTTCTGGGACACGGCGTTCGTGCGGACCCATTTGCCCGCCTATGCATCCGATTCGGACTTTGCGATCTTCCCCGCTTTGGCTCTGTCGGTCCTCGGACTGGTGTTGGTCAGCGCCCTCACACGCCCGCCGAGCGCTGAGCAGGTGGCGCTGTTTCACAGCTCCAGGGCCGAGCCAGCGGAAAGTACAGAATAGAAGTCGATCAGGATCGTCCCACTGTTACCGGCAGTGTCCCGTAATAGAACAATTCATGTTCAGCCGAGACAAGCCGATTTGCTAAACTAAGACTGCCGGGAGGCTGCATCCCTTCCGGCAGGTTGTGCTACCTGCACAGTAGCGCGAGTACCAGGACGACGATCACCACCAACAGCCGCCAGTCAATGGCAACCGAGATGGCGATGCGGGTCCAGGACAATTTCTTGTCCATCGGCCTCACCTCCTTGCATCGGAACGGCTCGCGGACCGTTAGCGCGGTTCGCGAGCCGTTGGCCCAATCTTCCGGACCAATCTTCGCGTTGCCGCTTTGCACTTCGCAGGGACGCTAAGTCCAGAGTATGTGCCGCGCGAACCGGGCGACAGATTACCGAGGGTTGATTCCGCGGACTTGAGGGTCGCGATCGTGCTCTGTCGATGCAGCGGAACCAGCCTCTGGACCTCGGATCAGCTCCAGCCCTTCTTCCTTCGTCCGAATCCGCCCTTCCAGCTGCGCGTCTTCCGCCAGCGCCAGCATTTCCTTGAAGCGGTCCCGGCTTATAGCCTGCCTCAATCCGATCTCCCCCGGTCACCAGCAGCGCATGCCGCACCTCGCCGGGCAGCTCTCACCTCTCCCACTTCGCGAATTTCCATAGCGAGCGACCGAAGTGGCTGTACAGGCAGATTTCCCGACTTTTCCCACACGTTACTTTCGCCATCTGTCCACACACTTCCCCACCCGAGTAAAATTCAGAGGAAGACGCTTTGCGTACATAAACGAGCGCAGGAGAGAAACCATGTCCATCAATATGACCCCCGGAAAACTGGCCGGACTGAAAGCCGTATCCGACAAGCGCGGCGTGATCGCTGCCGCTGCCATGGACCAGCGCGGTTCGCTGAAGAAGTCCCTCGCCAAAGAAAAAGGAGTCGCCGACGTTCCCGACTCCGCCCTCGAAGAATTCAAAACCCTCGTCACCGAAATTCTGACCAAACACGCATCGGCCATCCTCCTCGATCCCGAGTTCGGCCTGCCCGCCTCAAAACACCGTAACGGCAAAGGCCTGCTCCTCGCCTATGAAAAGACCGGCTACGACGCCGCCCTTCCCGGCCGCCTCCCCGATCTGCTCGACCTGTGGAGCGTTCGCCGCCTCAAGGAAGCCGGCGCCGACTGCATCAAGATCCTCCTGTACTACACGCCGTACGAGAAATCCGAAATCAACGACCACAAGCAGGCCTGGGTCGAGCGCATCGCCGATGAATGCATCGCCCACGACATCCCCTTCTTCCTCGAGCTCGTCGGCTACGCCGTGCATGGCGAAGACGAGAAGAGCCTCGCCTACGCGAAGCGCAAACCCGACGTCGTCACCGGCTCGATGGAGGAGTTCGGCAAGGCGCGCTACGGCGTCGACGTCCTCAAAGTCGAAGTCCCCATTCAGATGGAGTACGTCGCCGGCACCCGCGCCTTCAAGGGCGAGCAGGCCTACACCCGCAGAGAAGCGCTCGAGCACTTCCGCGTCGCCGCTTCCTCCACGCACAAGCCCTTCATCTATCTCTCGGCCGGCGTCTCGAACCCGGTCTTTATCGAAACCCTCGAGCTGGCGGGCGAATCCGGAGCCCCCTTCAACGGAGTCCTCTGCGGCCGCGCCACCTGGAAAGACGGTATCGCCGTCTATGCCAAACAGGGCGCGAAAGCCTTCGAAGAATGGCTCAACACCAAGGGTGTAGAGAACATCGAGAACGTCAACAAGGCCCTCAAGGCCGCCCACTCCTGGTACGACAAAGTCAACGTGCCAGCCCTGGTATAAGCATTTTCTTTAAGAAAAACAGACGCCGGAGGCAGTTGCTCCGGCGTTCTCTTTTTGACACGACGGATCACGAAGGGTCTGCCAACCGCCCCTCCGCTGCGCGCTTCCAACCGCAGGCGTCATAATCGACAATCCCGTGAAACCCTCGCAAAACACACTCATCCGCCTGGTCGCGCTCTTCAAGCTCCTGAAAGCCACCCTGCTCATCGTCGGCGGCGTCGGCCTCCTCAGGCTCATGCACATGGATGTGCTGACCGAGCTCGACCACTGGATCGTGAGGCTCGGCCTCGATCCGGGTAGCCGCTATGTCAGTCTTGTCATTCAGAAGGCCACCAATCTCTCTCCCCACAAAATCAGGGATCTCGGACTTGTCAGCTTCATCTACGCAGCTCTGTTCCTCACCGAAGGCATCGGTCTGTGGCTCCTCAAACGCTGGGCCGAGTGGCTCACCGTCGTCATCACTTCATCCCTCGTGCCCCTTGAGTTATATGAGATCCACCGGCATCCAACCCCGATCAAAATCACTGTCCTCGCGATCAATATCGCCATCGTGGCTTACCTGCTCTACCGAATCGCCAAAGAGCCGCGCCATCGTCAGCAGGGAAAAGCTCACCGAGCGACGCACGCCTGAGCTCAACCACAGTTCATCCTCCAGGATGAAACACTCTCTGTTGGCTCACAGCCTGCCCATCTCCCTGCTTCAGGCTGCGGAAGACAATCGTCGAGAAAATGGTCAGCAACCCCAGAGCCACCAGCGCCTTGTGCACCCCATGGATCATTTCAGCCGCATTCGACTGGCCATGGCTGGGTACAAAGAAGGCAGTCGCCAGCCCCGCCGTCGCCACGCCGAAGCTGATGGCCATCTGCTGCATCGTGCTCGCAATCGAGCTCGCGGCGCTCGACTCTTCGTCCGTCGTATCGGCATAAACCAGCGTATTCATGCTCGTGTACTGCAGTGAAGTAAACGCCCCATACAGGAATGCCTGCAGCACGATCATCCACACCGGCGTGTGCAACCCGATGGTCGCGAACAGAAGAAGCAGCAACCCCAGCACAACGGTATTCGAGACCAGTACCCACCGGTAGCCCACAGCACCCAACAGCCGAGGCATGACCGCCTTCATGCTCATCGCGGCCACAGCCTGCGGCATGATCAGCAGTCCCGACTCGACAGGAGTGAAGCCCAGTCCCACCTGGTAGAGCAGAGGCAGCAGGAACGGAACGCCGCCGATGCCCAGGCGTGTGAAGAAACTGCCGCTAACCGCCGCACGGAAGGTCCGAATCTTGAAGAGGCCCAGCTCGAGCAGCGGAAAAGCAAACGTCTTCGCATGAATCCAGTAGCCCGCCAGCAGTGCGAGTGACACCACCAGAAGGCCGGAAATCTCGCCCGCGCCCAGCGTGTGCTCACCGAAAACCTCCAGCACATACGAGAGCAGTGCGATGCCGGATCCGAACAGTATTAGCCCCACCACATCCGGAGGATGAGTCTCCTCGCGATAGTCGGGCAGATGCAGATACACCATAATCAGGCCGACGAGCCCAATAGGAATATTCAGGAAGAAGATCACCCGCCAGTGAAAATAAGCGACCACCAGGCCGCCCGCGATCGGTCCCAGCATCGGGGCAACCAGCGACGGGATCGAAACAAAGCTCATGGCGCGCAGCAACTCGGACTTGGCGAACGTCCGCACCAGCGTCAGCCGCCCCACGGGCACCATCATCGAGCCGCCGCAGCCCTGCAGAATACGGCAGGCCACCAGCAGATGGATGTTGCTCGATATCCCGCACAGAAACGATCCCAGCGTGAACAGTCCGATCGCGGCGGCAAATACCCGCCGCGTCCCAAACCGATCCGCCACCCAGCCGCTGATCGGAATAAACACAGCGAGGCTCAATGTATAGCTGGCCAGCACCGCCTTCATGCTCAGCGGACCAACATGCAGCGCCGCGGAGATGGCCGGCACTGCGGTGTTCAGTATGGTCGTGTCCAGCGACTCCATGAAGAACGCCACCGCCACCAGCCATGGCAGCAACCGCTTGCTGACCTCCGGCGGAGCAAGCGATGAAACGCGAGGCCCGCTCCCTGCAGCGCCACTCGTTACACCGCCAACCGGTTCAGACCCTCCCGGGCCAGGCCCGTTCGGCGCAGACCCGCCCACTCCAGACCCCTTCGGTCCAGTGCCGCTCGGTCCGGTGTCTCTGGGTCCAGCCCCGCTCAGTGAATTCGTTCGATCCATAGGCGCCGGCGCAAAGTCTCTCACGTCACTCTATCTGACGCCATCCGTGACGTTGGAGCTAAAGCGCAATCGGGAATCCGGCTTCGTGCCAGGGCAACGACCTTAATCGTGCCGGAATACCGCCCACAAAATACAAATGTCATCCTGAACGAAGCGCCGCCATGGAACCACGGACTCCGCCACCAGCTCCCCATTTATGAATTGCCTGCAGTCCAGGCAGGTCGTTGTAAACTGGACTCAGCATGGCTCGCCCTGTAAGGATCACGACCCCCGTCCCCACCCTGGACGAGTTTGGGCGGAAGCTTGGCCTCAGCAAGGCGAGGCGTAGATCCCTCGCTCTCATATTGATTGAGCGGCGTCCCCAGGGGGGCTACGCGGTGACGAGAAGGGGAACCGAAAAGGCCATCGAAGTCTTTCCAACCCAGAGAGAAGCCGTCGAGAGAGCGCGTGAGGCGAGTCCCAACGGAACGATCCTTGTCGAACGCGTACGTACAAACGGGACCAGCGACAAATGGCGCAGGGCCTAACCCTCGCTGCGAGGGCCTGTGATCGCAGGCAGGAGCTACCTTGCCACGACGGGTCGATAGCGTCACCCACAACGCTGTGTTTCTCAACATCCCTTACGACCGGAAGTTTCGCGCACTCTATCTGGCCTATATCGCCGGTCTGGTGCACCTGGGCCTGGAGCCGCGCGTAACTCTGAGCCTCCCTAGTGGGACACGCCGGCTGGATAAGATCGTTGCATTAATCCAGAGTTGCCGCTATTCGATTCACGACCTGTCACGAGTTAGTCAGGATCGAAATCCACCCTTTGCCACGCCGAGATTCAATATGCCTTTTGAGCTCGGGTTAGCCGTGGCATGGGAGAAATCCAACCCGGGGAAGCACACCTGGTTCGTTTTTGAACAGAGATCCTACCGAATCCAGAAGTCTCTGAGCGATTTGAACGGCACGGACCCCAGATTCATTCGGACGTGGTGTCCGGCGTCCTGCGGGAACTGCGAAACATATTCCGGCGCACGCGTACTCAGCCTACGGTGCCGGAGATGACGAGCACGTACTATGCGATCTCGCGCCGTTCGGCGACAATCCTGAGTGCAGCCGGGGCGACGAGCCTATTTGAAGCGCGCGCCTTTCAGGACCTGTGCTACGAGGCGAGGGTGGCAGTCGAGAGATCGACCCTTCTGAAGAAATAGCGCGGTTTCAGCGGCTGCCATTTGTGCCGCGTAGCGGCACAGTGCCCGCCCTAAGCGAGCAGAGCGAGTCGATACTCCCTAATCTGTTTCTGCACGTTCATGTAAATCTCCTTGGCTTGGCGATACCAATCCACTGCTCCGTGAACCAGCGGATTGGAGTCGGCTTGCCAGGCTGCCTAAATCGATCAGAATGATACCGGATTATGTTTACTCTTTGCTGGCGCCCTGCAATCTCGGCTGATCGACTTCAGCCCAAATCACTCACCCTGGACTCTTTGGGTGCCAGGCTTCCTACAGCGATCCAGCACAGCGACTGTCAGCGTTGCCAACCATCATGCCCGCAAAGAACCCCGAACCGCCTTCGACCGGCAGCCGCGGAGCCGCTCTGCGAGCGGTCCCCAGCGCCCCCCTGTGGAAACCTGTCAACCCCCCACCCCAAAATCCAAAGTAACAACCCAACATTCCAACCCACTTACAAGCCAACCAACACAAAGAAAGTTGGCAGTTTTATCCTCCAACCTTGGTATTCTAAGAATAGACAGTAAAAGCAAAATAAGGCCGCCCGCGAGCGGCCTTTTCCTTTTCTCCGTGAGGATTGTCCTCTGTGCGCTCTGTGTACTCTGTGGTCAATCGTCATGGGGTAGTTGTTCTCCCCGCTTTTCTATCTCTAGAAGGGAGTTACCGCCCATGCCACGCTTCTGCACCGCCATCCATAAGGGAGAACCCTGCACCGTCCGCGCCCTCCCCGGCCACCGCTTCTGCTATGGCCACCATCCCAACCCGCCTGCTTTCCGGCAATGCGAATACTTCAACCGCTTCGGACACCAATGCCGCGCCGCCGCCCTGCGCGCCCACGATCACTGCTTCACCCACAGCCCGCGTAACCTGCGCTCCCGGCGCGAACCCATCCCCCTTGTCCCCCGCACCAGGCGCCAAAAGGCCGCCGCAAGGTGGTTCACTTGCAGCAACTTGCCACAGCTAAAAACAGCCCTCTCGGAAGACCCGCAATGCCAGTAACATGCCGCACCCCCACCCCCCACGGCGTGGGTGCCCCCACCACGTCCAGTTCATTGCAATTGCAAATCCTCCAACCCCAAACCCCAAATCGACCAACGCCCAACCAAATCGCAACCCGAACCCGCCCATTTTCAGCTATTTGCCCTAATCCCAGACGGCCCTCCGGGAACCCACGCCAATGCAGCAACTTGCCGCAGCCCCACCAACCAGGGGATAGTCGAGCACGACCGCCAATTTCGGGTTAACATAATTCACTCCTCCCGCCACCTCAGCGCAAACAAGAAAGGCTATCCCGCATGAGTCGAAACCCGACGTGTATCCCCGCCATCCTCCTCGGACTTCTTCTCGCGGTTCTGCTCCCAGTTGCCGTCCCAGCCCAGCAACTCGACCGCAACGCCGCCAGGGATATGCTCAACAAGCTCGGCGCCGCCTCATCCACCAGCGAGTTCGTCCTCACCCCCGATCAGGATCAGCGCCTCCACGCACTCCCCAAAGACCTCCTCGACCCCCTCCAGGTCCAAAGCGACAATCCCTGCCTCCTGATCGCTCACGATCCCCGCGTCCGCTCGCATCAGTTCGTCGTCTGCAACGGCCTCTTTCCTCCCGGCCTCGATCCCCATCAGCCCGCTTTCGATCTCAAGCTCGGCAAGCCCTTCCCCTGGCACGTCCTTACCATCAGCTTCCCCGACGCCGCCCCCGACGATCCCAACGAGCAAATCATCCAGTACACATGGGAATACGACTTCTCCTCCCTGCCCCAGCAGCTCCAGCAGATCCTCAGCCCGGCAACCCCGCGCTCCGGTCGCTCGCTCTTCCGCCTGGACTCGGGCGATTGGCACTGGGTCGCCTACCGGTGAACCCAAAAGGCCACGCAATCAGCCGAAGCCCGCAAGGAGCGCAGCCAGTCCAACCGCCCAGACGGCGGCTTCGCCTGCGAAGCACCTCGAATGATGACGGCCTGGTGAACAAATTCTGGTGGGCAGTGCAGGGCTCGAACCTGCGACCTCCTGCTTGTAAGGCAGGCGCTCTAACCGGCTGAGCTAACCGCCCACAGCCTCTGTTCTGCTCGGACAAGACGCCCCATAATCCTATCAGCGCAATCGATCGGCCGTACGGACCCTGGCGCCAGAGGTGATGACCGTTTTGTTCAGCGGCGTCGAGCAGAACATCATGAGGATGCAGGGCTGTGGCCTGATCCCCATCCCTGAACCAGCAAGGCGCGCACCTCAGAGTCGGTCGTCTGATCGAAGTTGCGGTAGAACTCACCCACGGCATGGAAGCGCTCCGGCGTCTCAAGGAAGATGACCTGATCGGCCTCGCGCCGCAGCTCGTCGCAGGTGCTGCGCGCTGCCACTGGCGCAGCAACCACCACACGCCGAGCCAAAGCACGCATCGCTCGTGCCGCAGCCGTCATCGTCGCCCCGGTGGCAAGACCGTCATCGACAAGAATGACGGTGCGCCCTTCAACCCGAACCGGCGGACGCTCATCGCGGTATAAAGCTTCTCGCCGTTCGATCTCAAGCCGCTCACGGGCGACAACGGCGTCGATGGTTTTCTGAGGGATTCGGTAAGCATGGACCACATCAGATTGCATGACGACTACACCGCCGCTGGCAACTGCGCCCATCGCCAGTTCCTCCTGGCCAGGAACGCCCAGCTTGCGCACCACACACACATCGAGCGGGAGACCGAGCGAACGAGCCACTTCGAATGCAGCCGGCACGCCTCCGCGCGGCAGCCCCAGCACAATGGCATCGTCCAAGCCTGGTTCCTCCGCGATCGCATCTCGAACCACGGGGCCCAGCGCGCGGCCAGCCTGCCGACGGTCTTGAAAGATGATGACCACCTGCCGCCTTTCTCTGGCATCGATTGTTCGCCTCGAGTGGTCGCAGCGCAAACGCACGACGGAACATTTTCGGAATCACCGCGTATTCTGGTTGAGTTTACGCAGGGGAGTTTTCAGGATCCTGAATGAGCACAGTTGCTACACACACAACCGCTCCAACCGGGCAGCGGGAGAGCTTTCGCCGTTTTGTCTGGATCTGTCTCGCCATGGCCGCCATCAAGCTGGCGATCGAGATCGTTGGCAACATTCTCGCGCAGCGGGCCGGCTACGGCATCTTCCGCGACGAGATGTATTACCTCATGTGCGGACGCCATCTCGCCTTCGGTTATGTGGACCAGCCGCCGATGGTCGCCCTGCAGGCGCGCCTCACTGAGATTTTGTTTGGCTACGACCACATGTGGTCGCTGCGGCTGATTTCCGGCATCGCCGGCGCATTCAAAGTGTTCGTGACCGGGGCGCTGGTGTGGGCGATGGGCGGCAATCGTCGAGCGGCGGCTCTCGCGATGCTGGGCGTGATTGTCGCCGGCGTTTATCTCGGCTCTGACAGCTTTCTGTCGATGAATTCCTTCGAGCCGGTCTTCTGGCTGCCCTGTGCGCTGGCGTTGACGCGCATTGCGCAGGCAGACTCTCTGCCCGATCCGGAGCGGGTGGTCCGCAACTGGTGGATCGTGCTGGGTGTGAGCGCCGGTCTCGGTCTCGAAAACAAGGCCAACGAAGTTTTCTTCCTGGTCGCCATCCTGTTGGCGCTGCTGCTCACACCGCAACGCAGGATTCTGGCGAGCCGCTGGTTTGGGGTTGCTGTCGCCATCATTGTCGCGCTGGCGCTGCCGAATCTGTTGTGGCAGATGCACTACCACTGGCCGACGCTGGAGTGGCTGGTCGGCATTTCAAAGAGCAACAAGGATGTGAAACTGCCGCCGTTACGATTTCTGGGCGGCCAGATCATGATGCTCAACCCGTTCACATGTCCGGTGTGGATCAGCGGCGTCCTGTGGCTGCTGATGGCAAAGGCGGCGCGGCCGCTCCGGTTTCTCGGGGTGCTGTACCTGATCTACCTGCCGATGATGATCCTGCTGCATGCCAAGGACTATTACCTGGCGCCTGTCTACGCGATCTACTACGCCGCCGGAGGCATTTGCCTGATCCAGGGCCGACCAGTTCCGGTGTGGCGCAAGGTTTTACGCGTCGCCTATGCCGTGCTGCTCTGCTATGCCCTGGTGCGCTACGTTCCTTACTCGATCCCGGTTCTGCCGCCGCAGCAGCTCGTGGCTTACGAGAAGAGGCTCGGGTTTACACCGCAGGACTCCGAGAATCACGACGCGACGATCCTGCCGCAGTTTTACGCCGACCGCTTCGGCTGGCACGAAATGGTCGAGAAGGTCGCGCGTGTCTACAATTCCCTTCCCCCGGAAGAGCGCGCGGTCACCGGCATCTTCACCGGCAATTATGGAGAGGCGAGCGCCATCAACCTCTTCGGCGCAAAATATGGTCTGCCCACGGCCATCAGCGGCCACCAGACCTACTGGCTGTGGGGTCCGCACGGGTATACCGGGCAGGAGATGATCATCATCAACGATGCGAGCCCCGAGGAGATGAAGGACTACTACGCATCGTGCGTGGTGGCGGCGGTGAACGACCATCCTCTCGCGATGCCGTGGGAGCACAACAATATCTATCTTTGCCATGGCAGAAAAGCCACGTATGAGGCAGACTGGAAGGACCTCAAGCACTATTACTGATTCGGAGGTCGCCGCACCTGCCAACCGCAACCGACCGGCCAGCAACTCAAAATGCGCCCGACCTGCCGCGGGTGTTGAACACCTCGCACGCCACCGCCATTGTGGTGGGCACGATCATCGGCAGCGGCATTTTCCTGGTCCCGCAGGAGATGATGCGAGCCACCGGCTCCTCGGGGCTGGTCTACCTGGCGTGGATCGCCGGCGGCCTGCTGTCGCTCTTCGGCGCGATGACCTACGCGGAACTCAGTACGCTCTTGCCCTATGCGGGCGGCGAGTACGTGTATATCCGCGGCGCCTATGGCGACCTGCCCGCATTTCTCTATATGTGGACGTGGTTCGCCGTTGCCAAGCCGGCATCGATCGCCAGCGTGACCACCGGGCTGGCGCGAACACTGGCCATCTTTCCAGCATTGCGCTGGCTCGATGGGACGGCGTTCCACATGCCGTTCGCCGTGTTGTGGTCGCAGATTTTTGCCATCGCAGCAACATGGCTCATCACGGGCCTGAATTATCTCGGTATCCGCAAGGCAGGAGATTTTCAGCTTGTCTTCACGTGGCTCAAGGGCGTGCTGATCGTCGTGATCGCCGGAATTTGCTTCGCATCGTTGCGTGGGCACTGGAGCAACTTCTCGACGTCGTTTCTGGGCGCCCATGGCGGATTCGGCGGATTCATGATCGCGCTGATCGCTGCTCTGTGGGCCTACGACGGGT
The DNA here is from genome assembly GCA_963831055.1 of uncultured Acidobacteriaceae bacterium. Lineage (GTDB taxonomy): Bacteria > Acidobacteriota > Terriglobia > Terriglobales > Acidobacteriaceae > Palsa-343. The sequence continues at coordinate 76,195 of CAWHOU010000049.1, forward strand.
GGAACGACCTTACCATGGTCGCCGGCGAGGTGAAGCATCCGCAGCGGAGTTTGCCGATCGCGCTGATCGCCGGACTGGGCATCGTCGGTGTGCTGTACATGGCTACAAATGCGGCCATCCAGTACATTCTGCCGGCCGCGCAGATCGCTGCGTCACCAAGACCGGCAGTGACAGCTCTGGCGGCCATCACCGGCCCCTGGGGCGCGGGATTGGTCTCAGTGGCCATGGCGGTGAGCATATTTGTAACATTGAACGGCACAATTATGTCCGGAGCACGAGTCCCTTTCGCAGCGGCGCGCGATGGCCTGTTTTTCCGGCGTATGGCGGACATCAATCCGCGCTTCCAGAGCCCTTCCACGTCGCTCATCGTGCAGGCGCTTCTGACCACGGGCCTTCTGCTCGCAGTCGGGCGATTCCAGCAGCTGTTTGAACTGGCCATCTTCGCCGAGTGGCTCTTTTACATGATCACTGCGACGACGATCTTTTTCTATCGAAAGCGCGAGACGGCCTCGCAGACCTACCACGTCTGGGGATATCCGGTGATCCCTGCGCTCTTCGTGGCGGCAGCCGCAGCACTTCTGGTTTACTCCTACGCGGAGAACCTGAAAAACTCCCTTCTCGGCTCTGCGATTATCCTGCTCGGAGTACCGTTGTTTCTGGTGTTTCGGAAACGCACGAGCCGGCCGGCGTGATTCGCATCAGCTGAACAGGAACTCCTTCGTGCGCAGATCCTTGATGGTATCGCGGAGCTTCGCGGCTTTCTCAAATTCGAATTTCTTCGCAGCTTCGCGCATGTCGGACTCAAGTTTGGCAATGTAGGCGTCCAAGTCCTGCTGGGACTGGAGCTCGGGCATCTCTTCCGCTTCCTCCGCAAGGTCCGCGTATTCCGCCTGCAGGATCTTCGCAAGCGACATATCGATGTGGCTGATGATGGATTGCGGCGTAATGCCGTGTTCCTCGTTGTAAGCGCGCTGCACAGTCCGTCTCCGGTCTGTTTCACCGATCGCCTGTTTCATGGAGTCCGTCATCTTATCGGCATAGAGGATCGCGCGGCCACTCAAATGACGGGCGGCGCGGCCCATGGTCTGAATCAATGATCCGGATGAGCGCAGGAAGCCTTCTTTATCGGCGTCGAGGATAGCAACGAGAGATACTTCGGGCAGATCAAGGCCCTCGCGCAGCAGATTGATGCCGATCAACACGTCATACTCGCCCTTGCGCAGATCGCGCAGAAGCTTCACCCGCTCCAGGGTCTCGATTTCCGAATGCATGTAACGGCAGCGCACTCCGACTTCGGAGTAGTAGCCAGCCAGGTCCTCAGCCATGCGTTTCGTCAGCGTCGTTACCAGGACGCGCTCGTTTTTCTGTGCACGATCGCGAATCTCGGCGAGCAGATCGTCGATCTGCCCTCGAACGGGGCGAATCTCGACCTCGGGATCAACCAGACCTGTGGGACGGATAATCTGCTCAACTACCACGCCGGCCGCCTTGGTCAGCTCATACGGTCCCGGCGTCGCCGAGACGTAGACGAGCTGATTCGTGCGCGCCTCGAATTCCTCGAACTTCAGCGGACGATTATCCATCGCTGAAGGCAGGCGGAAACCGTAGTCAACAAGATTCTGCTTGCGCGAGCGGTCACCGTGCCACATGCCGTGCAGCTGCGGAACCGTCACGTGCGACTCATCGACAAACAGCAGATAGTCCCGCGGAAAATAATCCAGCAGCGTTGGCGGCGGCTCGCCCGGAAGGCGACCCGAAAAATGCCGCGAGTAGTTCTCGATGCCGTGACAGTACCCCACCGACTTGATCATTTCCAGATCGAACCGGGTTCTCTGGTGGACGCGCTGAGCCTCAACCATTCGCCCCTGCGACTCCAGCTCTTTCTCCCAAACCTCGAGCTCTGCCAGGATGCTCTCCACCGCGCTCTTCTTCCGCTCGGGCTGCACCACGTAGTGGCTCTTGGGATAAATCGGCAGCCGCGCATACTTCTGACGAAGCGTTCCGAAGAGCGGGTCTATTTGTGAAAGAGAGTCGATTTCGTCGCCGAAGAGCTCGATGCGGTAGGCGTTTTCATCGTAGGTGGGAAAGACCTCGATCACATCCCCACGAACGCGAAAGGTTCCGCGCCGGAAGTCTGCGTCGTTGCGCTCGTAGAGAATCTCCACGAGGCGCCGGGTGATGTCGTCGCGGCGCACCTTCTGGCCCTTTTCGAGCAGCAGCAGCATGCCATAGTAGGCTTCCGGCGAGCCCAGACCATAAATACACGACACCGACGCGACAATGATGCAGTCGCGGCGCTCGAAGAGAGAGCGCGTGGCCGAAAGCCGGAGCTTGTCGAGCTCCTCGTTGATCGTCGCTTCTTTCTCGATGTACAGATCGCCGGCAGGAATATACGCCTCAGGCTGGTAATAGTCGTAGTACGACACAAAGTACTCGACCGCGTTGTGCGGGAAAAACTGCTTGAACTCGTGAAAAAGCTGCGCGGCGAGGGTCTTGTTGTGCGCCAGAACGAGAGCCGGCCGGTTCAGACGCTCGATCAACTTGGCCACAGTGAAGGTCTTGCCCGACCCGGTGACTCCGAGCAAGACCTGATGCTTCTCGCCAGCGTCGATGCCGGAGAGGAGCTCCTCGATGGCGCGACCCTGATCGCCGCGCGGTTTGTAGTCGCTGACTAGCTGAAAGTCCACAGTTTGATTTTATGAGACGCGGGGGGGGCGCGCCGCATGCGCCGAATTAGACGCTCTTTGTACGTCTGCCTCGCCCGCCAATCCAAAGAAATATGGGCCAGATGGCGAGCCAGAGGAAGGAATTCCAGTGCGGCCACCGGTTCCAGTTGAGGACCGTAGAGATGACGCCGGCCACTTCGCCAACGATGAAAAGCACGAGAAGATGGGTGCTGGGTTTGGAAGGGGCGATGCGGACGCACAGCCAGCCGCCGAGGACGGAAGCAAGGGCGAAGATGGCTGCCCCGATCCACAGGATATACGTGGGCGCGGTTTTACCGCTGACATACTGACCGGGGAAGATGTGCGAAAACAGCGGGTCGCTCAAGATGACGAGGGCCGTGACGATGATGTAGCTGAGCAGAACAGACGCAATGGATCGGAGCAACTTCATATCGGTGTCTCCTTGGGTGTCAATGTTGGAGCTGGTTGGGGAGGGATGCAGGATATCGCGCTGGCGGAGAGATTGAAAAGAAAATACGCCCGCAACTGAGCAGCTGCGGGCGTATTTGGTTACAGGCTTTAGTTTGCGCCGACCGGCTGTTCGACTTCGACGCGGTTCGGCTTCGGCGCCGCAAGATCGAACCGATCGAGGTTCATCACTTTGTCCCACGCCGCAACAAAGTCGTGGACAAACTTCGCCTGTGCGTCCGAACTTCCGTAGACTTCCGCGATCGCCCGAAGTTGTGAATTCGAACCGAAGATGAGATCGACACGCGTGCCCGTCCACTTCACTTCACCTGTCTTGCGATCGCGCCCTTCAAACACCTCCTGGGCATCAGAGACCGCTTTCCACTCCGTCGCCATATCGAGCAAGTTGGCGAAAAAGTCGTTCGTCAGCATCCCCGGCCGCGTGGTAAAGACGCCGTGTTTTGTCTGTCCCACATTGGCGCCCAGCACACGCAGGCCGCCAACCAAAACCGTCAGCTCAGGCGCGGTAAGCGTCAGTAGCTGGGCCTTGTCGATCAGCAGCTTCTCCGCAGGTACGCTGTATCTGCGCTTGAGGTAGTTGCGAAAGCCGTCCGCGATCGGCTCCAGCACCTCGAAGGACTCCACATCGGTCTGTTCCTGCGAGGCATCCATGCGTCCCGGCGTGAAGGGAACGGTCACGCTGTGGCCGGCATTCTTCGCCGCCTGCTCGACACCCGCGCAACCCGCCAGAACAATCAGGTCGGCCAGCGAGACCTTCTTGCCGCCGGATTGCTTCCCGTTGAACTCGCTCTGAATCCCTTCGAGCGTCTTCAGCACCTTCGCCAGTTGCTCCGGCTGATTGGCTTCCCAGGCCTTCTGCGGGGTCAGGCGAATGCGCGCGCCGTTTGCCCCACCGCGTTTGTCGGAGCCGCGGAACGTGGACGCGGACGCCCAGGCCGTGAATATCAGCTGTGACACCGTAAGCCCCGAAGCCAGAATCTTGCCCTTAAGGGCGGCAACATCCTGTTCGTCGATCAGAGCGTGATCGACGGCGGGAATGGGATCCTGCCAGATGAGATCTTCGGCCGGAACTTCCGGGCCCAGATAGCGTGGCCGCGGACCCATGTCGCGATGGGTCAGCTTGAACCACGCCCGGGCGAAGGCGTCGGCGAATTCGTCGGGATGCTCGTGAAAGCGCCTCGCGATTTTCTCGTACTCGGGATCGAGGCGCAAAGCCAGATCCGTGGTCAGCATGGACGGCGAGCGCCGTTTGGATGGATCGAACGGATCGGGCACGCTGTCGAGACCCGCGTCACCCTTTGGCTTCCACTGATTCGCGCCTGCCGGGCTCTTCGTCAGCTCCCATTCGAAGCGAAACAGATGGTCAAAGAACTGGTTGCTCCACTGCGTCGGCGTCGTTGTCCAGATCACTTCGAGTCCACTGGTGATCGCGTCCCTGCCCTTGCCGGACCCGTAGCTGCTCTTCCAGCCAAGGCCCTGCTCATCGATGCCGGCAGCTTCGGGCTCCGCGCCCACATTCGTTGCAGGGCCGGCGCCGTGCGTCTTGCCGAAGGTGTGGCCGCCGGCAATCAGAGCGACCGTCTCTTCGTCGTTCATCGCCATGCGCGCAAAGGTCGTGCGGATATCGTGCGCCGCCGCGATCGGATCGGGAACTCCTTCCGGGCCTTCCGGGTTCACGTAGATCAGACCCATCTGCACCGCGGCCAGCGGATTCTCCAGGTTCCGTCCCGCGCCCCCCGTACGGTCGTGCTCGGTGCCGTGAATTTCCTCATTGGCAACGATGGTGCCATCGCCCGGCAGGCTCTTCCCGTATCGATTATCGCCGCCCAGCCACTTCTTTTCCGTGCCCCAGTAGACGTCCTCGTCCGGTTCCCACACATCTTCGCGACCGCCGCCGAACCCGAAAGCTTTAAAGCCCATCGACTCCAGAGCAACGTTGCCGGTGAGGATGATCAGGTCGGCCCAGGAAAGTCTATTTCCGTACTTCTGCTTGACCGGCCAGATCAGGCGGCGCGCCTTGTCGAGGCTCACATTGTCCGGCCAGCTATTAAGAGGAGCGAAACGCTGCTGCCCGCTTCCCGCTCCGCCGCGGCCATCGCCGGTGCGGTAAGTGCCAGCGCTATGCCACGCCATGCGAATGAACAATGGACCGTAGTGGCCGAAGTCCGCCGGCCACCAATCCTGCGAAGTCGTCATCACTGCCAGGATGTCCTTCTTCACCTCTGCCAGGTCCAGGCTGTTGAACGCCTCGGCATAATTGAAGTTCTTGTCCATCGGATCGGACAGCGTCGAGTGCTGGTGCAGGATCCTCAGATTCAACTGGTTTGGCCACCAATCACGGTTCGTCGTGCCCCCGCCTGCAGCGTGATTGAACGGGCACTTCGATTCGGTTGCGGTTGCTTTCTCGTCTGCCATGTATTTCCTTCAATTTCTGTGGCGCGCCTCGCGCGGGTCACGGTTTATTCACAATCGTAAGCACGGCCATCCGCGCTTGTACCGATATTCGCAATGTAGCATCCTGACGATGGATTGCTCTAATGCACCGCGTGCATTCTCAGGCGTCGCCTTACCCTTTTGAATTGCGGCAGCTTCGCTTCTCTGCCCTTCGTCGATAGGGCAACTTCAGCCGAACGGCCGAGTACTGCCAGGTGGCGGCAGCCTTCATTTTCCAGGTGGCGGCAGCCTTTATTTTCGCAGCAGATTTCACAACTGGGACGGCCGCTCGTTCAGCTTCACCCAGCCCGCATTCGTGCAGTTCTCAACCTGACTCCGGGGCCATCAGCCCGTTAGCACAAAAAGGAGCCGGCTGCCCGGCTCCTCTGGCTTACGTTGTTTTTTGGGTTATCGGTTATCGGGATGGTCGTGGTCATGCTGCCAGTCGTGGTCGTAGACCATCTGGTACCCGCGGCGGAACCCTTCGCGGAAATCGGCCCGCTCGTCGCGTGGACGATCCGGATGCCGGAAGGTGTCATGACGATTGGGATCGGGTGGCTTGTGGGCATCGATGTCGTGGCGCGCCGCTTCAATTCCGTCATGGAACCCGCTGTGCCATGCGCCGGACCAGTTGCCCTGCGGCTCGTCCGGGTGCCATGGCCCCTCCTGCGCATGAACTGCCAGTGCTGCTCCACCTGACAAGGCGAGGCCCAGCAACGCGGTAATTGCGATATTGCCTTTTCTCATCGAATTTCTCCTAACTTTTCGTGGGGTGTTTAGCTTTGCGAGATTGCTGCATCCCTCGTTCAGGTGTGATGCCACCGCCGCCGAGAAGAGGTATCGATGCGAAGAGAAAATTCGGACTCGCCCGTGCGGTCATCCGGAAAGGTTGCCTGTCACCGCAAAGTAGCGTTAAGCGACTTCAGCGATTGAATGGCTGCGATTTGCGCCCCAAGCGCCTCTGCCCACTCTGATGCCGAATCCACAAGGCAATCCGAAGGGATGGACTCCACCGTATGCGACGATAACCCGAAGCGGCACCCGACCACCCACGTCCCCGCGCGGCGCGCGGTCAGAATATCCACGCTCGAGTCGCCAATCATCAGCGTCTCGCCCGGCGCTACTCCCGCCTCGCAAATTAAAGTGTTCAGTCCCTCGGGGTCCGGCTTCTTGCTCGCAAAAGTGTTGCCGCCATAGATACGAAACATGTAAGGGCTGAGCCCCAGCGCATCGCAGATTGCTACCGAGGGTCCCACCGGCTTATTGGTTAGCACGGCCATTTTTCGCGGCGTACCGTCTGCCGTTACGCGCATCGCATCGAGCGACTCAAAGACGCCAGGGTAGACGTATGTGTAATCCAGCTTGTGCTCGCGGTAATGGGCCAGGAAGTGCTGCAGCGCATTCTCCACAAGACGCTCGTCCTCCGGATCGCCCAATGCTCGCCGTACCAGCATCCCTGCGCCATCGCCGATGTATGTCGCGATAATCTCTTCGGGCAGGGGTTCTCGCCCAAACTCCGCAAGCATCGCATTGATCGAATTCGTGAGATCCCTGCGCGAGTCGATCAGCGTGCCGTCCAGATCGAACACGATCAGCCGAATCTTTTCTCCAGGAATCGGATTAGGCATCTGCAGCATATTTCCAGTGTAACGAGCCTGTGACCTTCGCTGATTCGATGACCCTGCGCTATGCTCTCAGAATGCTGAAATTCTCAGGATGCACGCCCCTGGCCGCACTCTGCCTCGGTTTCCTCTCATTCGCTCATGCGGTGGCCGAAGATCGCTTCCCTTCCAACGAGGACATGCGCCATGTGCGTTCCATGGCCCAGCCGAAAGTTTCACCCGACGGGCAAAGCGTGCTCATTCAAATCTCCGACGCTACCGCCGACGGCGGCAAGAGCCACCTTTGGCTGGTCGACGTCAAGTCAAACTCGTCACGCCAACTGACCTGGTCGGCGACCGGCGACAAGCGCGGCGAATCCGCGGGCCAATGGATGCCAGATGGAGAAAGCATTCTCTTCCTGGCCCATCGTGGCGAGCACACCCAGTTATTCCGGCTGCCAATGAATGGCGGCGAGGCACATCCTTTCGAAATAAAACTGATCCCGCCGGTTGACGAATCGACCGCTCCCGACGCGATTCCCCCGGCGAAGAAGTCAGCGACAACCACCGACCCAGCCAAGCCGGAGCCGGTCGAGGCCGATGTTGAGCGCTATTTCATCGCGCCCGATGGCAAGCACATCGCCATCCTGGTGCGCGACCCCGAGACTCCAGGCGAGAAGAAAGATCACGACGAGAAAGCCGACGCAGTCTGGGTCAATCACGATCCCCACGGTTCGCGCCTCTACCTGCTCGATCCGGTAGACGGAAAGCTGATCCCCACCGGCGTGCCGCCCGATGTGGAGCATGTCGCCTGGGTGCAACAGGGCGATCGGCTTCTCGCGATCTCCGAAGGTATGAATGGCGCTGGCGACCTTTCGCCCGCGGCGAGCATCTGGCTCCTGTCTACTTCCGATCCTGCCCATCCGACGCAGCTCAAATCCGCGCCCGCGACCATTGGGGCCGCCGCATGGTCCCCTGACCAGAGCCGCGTCTTCTTCCTCGCGCAGAGCCAGGCCGACGCGCCTCCTGGCTATGAGGACCTGTACTCAATCACCGTGGCCGATGGCTCAATCCACAACCTGAGCAATGGCTTCGAGGGAAGCATGGGGCACGACGAACCTCTTCCGGTGGGTGACGCGGTTCTTGAGTCTGCGGAAACGGGCACGAAAACCACGCTATTGCGTTTCGATGGCGACCGCCGGGAGCCTCTGCATTTTGACACTGCGACGGTTACACAATTCAATACGAATGCGAAACACACCGCATGGGTGTGGCTGGGTTCTTCCAGCGACCAACCGCCAGCGCTTTACTATGCGGACAAACCCGGCGCATCGGCGCGAGCTCTGCACACTCCCGATCTGCTACCCGCCTCGTGGACCCAGGTAAGCTCGCAATTGCTCTCCTGGAAGAGCGATTCCTTCACTGTCGAGGGCCTGCTCTACCTGCCTTCCCAGGCCGCGCAGCACAAGGTTCCGCTCATCGTCGACGTGCACGGCGGTCCCACGGGCGCCTTCGAGGACAACTGGAATGCGCTAACGGAATTCCTTCTTGGCCAGGGTTGGGCCGTACTGCGCACGAATCCGCGCGGCAGCACCGGCTATGGCGCAGCCTTTGCCGCGGCCAACAAAAACGATATGGGCGGCGGCGATTATCGAGACATCATGGCCGGACTCGATACCGTCCTCGCGAAGTATCCCATCGACAGCAACAAACTCGCCCTCATGGGCTACAGCTACGGCGGCGAAATGGCCGGCTTCGTCGAAGGCCAGACCGATCGCTTCAAGGCTATCGTCAGCGGAGCTCCGGTCATCGACCAGGAGAGCGAATACGGAACCGAAAGCAGCTCCTGGTACGACCGCTGGTTCTATGGCGGCTATCCCTGGGAGCACGCCGAAAGCGCATGGCGTCAAAGCCCGCTCGCCAACGCTGCGCACGCGAGGACGCCCTTCCTCCTGCTACAGGGAGAGAGCGACAAGACCGACCCTCTCGGCCAAAGCCAGGAAATGTATCGAGCACTGCGACAAATGGGCGTTCAGGTCGAGATGGTGCAGTATCCGCGCGAAGATCACGGCCCACTTGCGGGCGGCATCTTCGGTTCCCCCAGCACCGAACCGTGGCATGGATTCGATGGCCGCCAGCGAATCGTCACCTTCATCAAAAAAGCCTTCGGAGAATGAAGAGCCGGTCACGCGGTACGGGGCCAGAATCCACTCCGCGCACCTGAACCCTCAGAACCGTTGCGTCAGATCCGCTGCCTCTTCCACCGTCCCCTCTTAAACAGTACGAGGCTGGCCAGCGCAATCGAGCATTCCGCGATGACCACGGCAAGGAAGGCTCCTTCTGCACGTAGATGCGCGCGCGTGGCCAGCCACCAGGCCAGAGGTATTTCCAGCACCCAGAAGCCGAAGAAGTTCACGATCGTTGGCGTCACCGTGTCGCCTGCTCCATTGAAGGCCTGCAGCAGCACCATAACCCAGGCATACGCGATATTTCCGCAAGCAAAGGTTCGCAGCGCCTTCCCTCCTATCGCCACCACCTCGGGATCACTCACAAATAAGCGCACCACGGGCGTGGCCCAAACGAAAAATACAACTCCCAGGGTCGCCAGGAAGAGCATGTTGTAAAGCCCCGTGCGCCACACGGCCTGCTCGGCTCGTTCCGGACGCTTTGCCCCCAGATTCTGCCCCACCAGAGTCGCAGCGGCATTGCTCAGCCCCCACGCTGGCAGGATGAAGAAAATCAGCACACGGACGGCCACGGTATAGCCCGCGACAGATGCCGCGCCGAAGACAGCAACAATGCGGACCAGGCCAATCCAACTGGCATTCGAGATAGCAAACTGCAGTATGCCGGTGAGTGAAACCTGCAACAGCCGCCACAAAACCGGCACATTCAGATAGATGTGGCGCGGAAGGATGTGAATGCGCTCGGTCCCGCGCATCAACCGGTAGAACTGATAGAGAACCGCGATACTGCGGCCCGTGAATGTGGCCAGCGCCGCGCCCGTTACGCCAAGGTGCGGGAAAGGACCAAGTCCGAAAATAAGGCAGGGGTCAAGGATGAGGTTGATGATGTTCGACACCCACAACAGACGCATGGCAATGGCTGCATCGCCGGCTCCGCGAAAGATGGCGTTGTTGAGGAAGAGCATGATGATGGCGCCGCAACCGCCCAGTGCAATCCGCGCGTAGCCGGATCCAAGCGCCACAATCGCCGGTGAGGCCCCCATCAGACGCAGCAGATGCGGCGCTGCAAGACCCGCCGGAATCCCCAGCCCCAACGAAATCAGCAAGCCCAGCATGATGGCCTGTACCGCCGAGATCGCCGCGTCTTCCTGATCCTTCTCTCCAATACGCCGCGCCACCATCGCTGTTGTCGAGAGCGAAAGACCCAAACCAATCGAGAACGCCAGCGCCAGTATCGACTCCGTGATTCCCACCGTCGCGACCGCATTCGCCCCCAGGCGCCCCACCCAGGCCGTGTCTACGACTGCGAACAGCGACTCCAGCACCATCTCCAGCACCATCGGAATCGCGAGCAGCAGAATCGACCGGTTCAGGCTGCCGGCGGTGTAGTCCTGATGCGAACCGCGCAGTGCCTCGCGCACGGAAGCCCAGAGTCCCGGCTGGGGCGCGGACTGAACGGGGATGTCCATTGGTTAAAGAAGTGTACCGAAGCGCGGGCAGCGGAACGTCACGGTTATGTCACAACGATGACGGTAGCCGCGCTATGCCTTCTGCGCGCCCTGAGCCGCGTGCTCTGTGTCGTGCTTCAGATCAGCAACGGCTGCGCGGTTTCTTCTGAAGGCGCATCCGCGAAATGCAGATCGGGTAGATCCGCCACGGCCCGGCGCAGCGATTGTTCCCAGCGCGCGTGGATCGTCTGCAACTCGGCATCGCCATGCGTGAACTTGCGATAGCAGTCCAGGTGAAGGCTGTCCTTGCGGTAGAGCAACAGCTCAATAGGCGGCCCAATCGCCCCATTCGATCGCATCGTGGCGTCGAAGGAAAGAAGCGCATATTTTGCCGCGACCATAAGGCTCGTCGAGCTGAACACAACGCCGCGGTCCAGCAGAGGACGGCCGTATTTGTACTCCCCGAGCTGCAAAAACGGCGACTCCTCGGTCGCGCTGATCGGGTTGCCCTGCGGGTAGATCATGTAGAGCGCCGGTGCCTCGCCCCGCACCTGTCCGCCCAACAGCAAATGCACATTGAAAGAGTAGTTGTCCCTCTCCAGCGCCTCGCGGTCCAGCTCCGCGACCTGGCGCACGCAATCGCCCAGATCTCGTGCCGCCTCATACATGCTGTGCGCCCGCGCCAAACCCTCGCCTGCCGCGAAACTGGCTTTCGCCAAATTCATCACCGATTGGCTGAGTGACAGGCTTCCGCTGCTCAGCACCACAAATGCCCGCTCTCCCGGCTGGCAGAAGGTATGCATCTTGCGCGCGATGTTCAGGTCGTCGAATCCCGCGTTCGTCCGCGAATCCGACGCCATTACCAGCCCTTCCTGTGTCATGATGCCAAGACAGTAGGTCATTGTAGTGGTGCAGTTCCCCCGGTTTGCGTGTGCCGATATGCCATTGTGCCAGCTTTCCCCCCCGGTTCAAAGACATTCGACAACGCTCCCATTGATCGTTACATCTTAAAGACACCATTGAATAACACTGTGGAGGCACGATGCTCCTTCGTTTGGGCTACGATATGTTGTTCGACATCCCCGAACCGGTCGCCTGCGTGGCTCAGCTCCGGGTCCATCCGTCGCGAACCTCCGGCCTGCGCGGGCCCGACCATGTTCACGTGGAACCGAACGTCTCCGTCGAGGACTATACGGACTCATTCGGCAATCTCTGCACGCGATTCCTCGCGCCGCCGGGCCAGCTGCGGCTGAAAAACGATTTCCTGTTTGAGGATCCCGGCTTACCCGACCCCGCCAGCCCTTATGCTCTGGCTCATCCCATCGCCGAGCTTCCCCACGATATACTGCGTTTTCTTCTCAGCAGCCGTTACTGCGAAGTCGACAGCCTGGCCCCGGCGGCTTTCGACCTTTTCGGAAACACCGTCGCGGGCTGGGAGCGCGTGCGCGCCATTTGCAACTGGGTTCATGCCAAAGTGGCCTTCGGCTATTCCTTCGCCCGCCCCACCAAGACAGCGCTCGACGTCTTCACCGAGCGTCAGGGGGTCTGCCGCGACTTCCAGCATCTGGCCATCACTTTTTGCCGCGCTCTCGGTATTCCCGCGCGTTACGTCGCCGGCTACCTCGGCGACATTGGGGTGCCCCCTTCGGACACTCCCATGGACTTCAGCGCCTGGTTCGAGGTCTATCTCGAGAATCGCTGGTGGTCCTTCGATGCTCGCCATAACGTGCCGAGGATCGGCCGCATACTGATGGCGACAGGACGCGATGCCGCGGACGTGGCCTTCTTCACATCGTTCGGGACGGCGAATCTGAAAACCTTCCTGGTGATTTCAGACGAGGTGAAAGACGCTCGGTCTTCTCCTGAGCCCCGGGCCTGATCGCAGCCAATTTCGTTCCTGCCCTATTGATCAGCATTCGGGGTATACTTTCCCCTCCCTCAAAGACCCACTATTTCCAATTCCGAAAGGGGGCATTCCGATGCCCAATTACCTCTTGCAAGTCGCCTACACCGCCGAGGCGGTGGCGGCTCTGATTGCGAAACCGCACGACCGTACCGAGGTCATCGGCAAGGTAGTGGAGAAACTCGGCGGCAAGCCCGGACCGCTGTATCTCTCGTTTGGGGACTACGACGTCGTTGGAATTTACGAGATGCCGGATAACGTGAGCGCGGCGGCCTTCGCGTTTGCGATTGCTGCCGGCGGCGCCTGCAAAAACGTGAAGACCACGCCGCTGTTGACTACCGAGGAGGGGCTTGCTGCCATGAAGAAAGCGGGCAAGTCAGGCTATAAACCGGTGACGGCGAAAAAGTAGTGTTTTTCGGGGTCGGGGCCAGCGGGAGCGAAATCAATGCTTCGCCGCCCCGGCGCTCTCCAGCTTCGCTTCCGCTTCGGCGATGACCTCGTTGGCGCGGGCGTACTTCTCAGGATCTTCGCCGGCATCGTTCCAGAGCTGCTGACCATGCTGGAGTTGTTCCTGCACCGCTCCGGTGTCAATTTCCTCGGGCTTGTGCGCTGACTCCGCAAGAATCGTCACACGTTCCGGCAGCACCTCAACAAAGCCCCGCGCAACTGTGTATCGCTGGGCTGACTCCGCCCCCCCGCCCCCGACGCCATGCAGCCGCACTTCCCCCGCCCCCATTTCAGACAGCAGCGGAGCGTGCCCGTACAGCACCTCGAAGTACCCGTTCTTCCCCGGTACCTCGACGGCCTCCGCATCCTGGTCCACCAGGATACGATCCGGGGTCACCAGCCGCACTTTGAGCTTGCCGTCGGCCATGGTTATTTATTCACCGCCTTCAGTTTCTCGGCTTCTTCCAGTACTTCTTCGATGGTGCCACGCATGTAGAAGGCCTGCTCCGGTACATCGTCGTGTTTGCCGTCGATCACTTCCTTGAAGCTGCGCACCGTGTCCGCCACCTTGCAGTAGCGCCCCGGAATGCCGGTGAACTGCTCCGCCACGTGGAACGGCTGCGACAGAAACTTCTGCACCTTGCGGGCGCGCGAAACCGTGACCTTGTCGTCCTCCGACAGCTCGTCAATGCCAAGAATTGCGATGATGTCCTGCAGATCCTTGTAGCGCTGCAGAATGCGCTTCACGCCCTGCGCTACGTCGTAGTGCTCCTGGCCTACAATCCGCGGCGTTAGGATGCGCGACGTCGAGGCCAGCGGATCGACCGCCGGATAAATGCCGAGCTCCGATAGCGGCCGCGAGAGCACAGTGGTGGCATCAAGGTGAGCAAAGGTCGTCGCCGGCGCAGGATCGGTAAGGTCGTCAGCAGGCACGTAAACGGCCTGCACCGATGTGACGGAACCGCGCTTGGTCGAAGTGATGCGTTCCTGCAACTCGCCCATCTCGGTCGCAAGGTTTGGTTGGTAGCCCACGGCCGATGGCATGCGGCCCAGCAACGTCGAGACCTCAGAACCCGCCTGGGTGAACCGAAAAATGTTGTCGATAAAGAGCAGAGTGTCGGCGCCCTCTTCGTCGCGGAAAAATTCAGCGACCGTCAGCGCCGTCAGCGCCACGCGCAGACGCGCGCCGGGCGGCTCCGTCATCTGCCCATAGATAAGCGCGGCCTTCGACTTCGAAGGGTCCTTCAAATTGATAACGCCCGACTCCTGCATCTCCAGCCACAGGTCGTTGCCCTCACGGGTGCGCTCTCCCACGCCGCCAAACACGGAGAAGCCGCCGTGCTTGGTCGCGACGTTGTTGATCAGCTCCATGATCACGACCGTCTTGCCCACGCCCGCGCCGCCGAACAGGCCGGTCTTGCCGCCTTTGAGGAAAGGCTGAATCAGATCGATGACCTTGATGCCGGTTTCGAACATCTCCTCGCGCGTCGACTGCTCGTCAAAGGCCGGAGCGGGATGATGAATGGGATTGCGCTGCTTCGCATTTACCGGCCCCAGCTCGTCCACCGGCTCGCCAATGACGTTGAGCACGCGGCCCAGCGTGGCACGACCGACGGGCACGGTAATCGGGCCTCCCTGGTCGATGGCCTTCATGCCGCGCACCATGCCTTCGGTCGCTTCCATGGCCACACAGCGCACGCGCCCCTCGCCCAGGTGCTGCTCCACTTCAAGGATGACGTTGATGGGAAACGGAACCTTGAATCCCTCGTCGACCACACGCAGCGCCTGATAAATCGGCGGCATCGTCGCTTCTTCGAACTGCACGTCCACTGCTGGACCCGAAACCTGAACTACTCTTCCGATGTTTTCTGCCATAACTTTCTTGTTCTCGCCCTTAAAGAGCAGCAGCGCCGCTCACAATTTCGATAATTTCCTTGGTGATCGCCGCCTGCCGCACCCGATTCATCGTCAGCGTCAGCGAATCAATCATGTCCGATGCGTTGTTGGTTGCCGAATCCATCGCCGTCATGCGCGCCGCATGCTCGGCTGCAACTGACTCCAGCGTCGCATGGTAGATCTGTGAGGTCACATAGCGCGGCAGCACATCCGCGAAAATTAGCTGCGGCGGCTGCTCGTAGATGTAATCGACTTCCGCAGTTCCGAAATTCTTCGTCTCGTCCTCAAGCTGTTTCTGCGCGGCATCCGCTTCCAGAGGATAAAGACTCACCCCCGACGACAACGCGGCCTCCGCGGCCCGCTCACGTTCTTCAAGCGTTGGCTCCTGCGCCTCAGCCACCTGCTGCTCGCCAATCGAGACGATCGGCAGCAAGCGCTCCACCACCACGCGCTGCTGGATCACCGATTTGAACTCGTTGTAGACCAGATACGCCGCATCGATCTCTTCATGCTCGTAGCGAACGATGATGTCCTCCGCTACTTCCCGCACCGCGTCGAAGGTCAGCTTATCGAGCGCGGCCGTCGGCCCACTCAGCACCTCGATGCCGCTGCCCCGCTGCCGGCTCGGGCGCTTGCCTTCTTCCGGCGATTCGTCGAATTGCGCTGCAGGATAACGCCGCCGGAACAGGTCGCGCCCCTTGCGCCCAATCGCCTCGACGTCGATTTCCTTCTCGCCATTCTCGAGGATGAAGTTCGCAGCCGCCTTAAAGATGTTCGTGTTGAACGCGCCCGCAAACCCCTTGTCCCCCGAGACCACCACCAGCAGGATGCGCTTCTCCGGCCGGGTCAGCAGCAGCGGATGCCGCACCTCCCCGGTTTCCGGATCGAAGATCTGGGCTCGCCGCTTCAGCGACTCCAGCACGCTGGCCAGCATTCCCGCGTAAGGGCGCGACGCCACCGCCCGCTCCTGTGCACGCCGCAGCTTGGCCGCCGAAACCATCTTCATGGCTTTGGTGATCTGCCGGGTGTTCCGCACACTGCGGATGCGGCGCCGTAAATCGAGGACGTTCGGCATGGCTTTTGTATGCGCCTAGTGCGCTGCTCCCACCGGCTGCTCCGCCTTGTGTTCCTGCTCTTTCGTCTTCTCCTGCTCGTTGAGCGGCTTCACAGCGCTCTCTTTCAGCTTCGCCTCTTCATGGTCGGCCACGAAGTTCGCCTTGTATTCCTTGAGCGCCGCGTGGATGCGGTTGCGCAGATCGTCGTCAAGGGCCTTCTTCGTCGCGATGTCGCTCAGCAACTGCGATTGTCCCGAGTCCAGATAAGGGTAAAGCCCGTCTTCGAACGCGCGAATCTGCTCCACTTTCAGATCATCCAGGTAGCCCTGCGTTCCGGCAAACAGGATGATGACCTGCTTCTCCGCCGTCAGCGGCTGGAACTGCGGCTGCTTCAGCAGCTCGCTCAACCTCTTGCCACGATTCAGCTGGTTCTGCGTCACCTTGTCCAGATCGCTGCCGAACTGGGAAAAGGCTGCCAGTTCGCGGTACTGCGCCAGATCGAGCTTCAGAGTCGAACCCACCTGCTTGATGGCTTTGATGGCGGCCGAAAATCCCACGCGCGAAACTGACAGGCCCACGTTCACAGCCGGGCGCTGGCCGGAGTTGAACAGATCGGTTTCGAGAAAAATCTGTCCGTCGGTGATCGAAATAACGTTCGTCGGAATGTACGCCGAAACGTCACCCGCCTGCGTCTCGATAATGGGCAACGCCGTCAGCGATCCCCCACCCATCTTGTCGCTCAACTTCGAA
This sequence comes from uncultured Acidobacteriaceae bacterium, assembly GCA_963831055.1. GTDB lineage: Bacteria > Acidobacteriota > Terriglobia > Terriglobales > Acidobacteriaceae > Palsa-343. The sequence goes on from CAWHOU010000049.1 coordinate 93,069, forward strand.
GCGCGCTCCAGCAAACGCGAGTGTAGATAGAACACATCGCCCGGATATGCCTCGCGCCCCGGAGGACGCCGCAGCAGCAGCGAAATTTCGCGATATGCAATCGCGTGCTTCGAAAGATCGTCGTAGATGATCAGCGCGTGCCGGCCCTTGTCGCGGAAGTACTCGCCCATCGCACAGGCCGCGTAGGGAGCCAGGTACAGCATCGGAGCCGGCTCCGACGCCGACGCAGCGACGATGATCGTGTGCCGCATCGCGCCGTAACTGTCGAGCGTCTGCACCACCTGGGCAATCGACGACCGCTTCTGCCCGATTGCGCAATAGATGCAGATCAGGTCGTTCTTCTCGTTGTTGATGATCGTGTCCAGCGCCACGGCCGTCTTGCCCGTCTGGCGATCGCCGATAATCAGCTCGCGTTGTCCCCGGCCAATGGGGATCATCGAGTCGATAGCCTTCAGTCCCGTCATCATCGGCTCGCGCACCGGCTGACGGTCGATGACGCCCGGAGCCAGCCGCTCCACCGGCAGCATGTCTGAAGCCTGGATCGGACCCTTGTCGTCGATCGGCAAGCCAAGCGAGTTCACCACGCGGCCAATCATCGCGTCACCCACCGGTACGCTCAGGATTTTCCCCGTGCGCTTGACCTGGTCGCCCTCGCGAACCTCGGTGTAGTCGCCCAGCAGCACCGAGCCCACCTGATCCTCTTCAAGACTCATGGCCAACCCTGCGATATCGTGGGGGAATTCCAGTAATTCTCCGGCCATGACCTTGTCCAGCCCATGCAGGCGCGCAATCCCATCGCCGAGGGTAATGACAGTCCCAACCTCATCGACACGCATCTTCGCGTCGTAATTCGAAATTTGCTCCTTCAGGAGCGCGGTTATCTCGTCTGCTTTGATTTGCGCCATGCTTTTTGTTCCCTGCCTTCGTCGTGCTCGTTATCAGTGCCTGCGCCACGCCAGCCGCGTTTTCGCTGGCCGCTTCTCTCTGAACGCTTTTCGCGAACCGGGTTTCGCTCGCTGTTAGCTTGTCTTTCGCTGCCTTCCGTTTAACGCGCCGTTAGTTCTTCCCTCAGCCGGTTCAGCCGTCCGCGCACCGAACCGTCGTACACCGTGCTGCCCACCTGCACCACAGCGCCGCCCAGCAGCGAGCTGTCTTCCTCGAACTGTGCCTCCACCGTCCCGCCGGTGAGGTCCGCGATCTGCTTTTCCAGATCCCCGCGTTCTTTCTCGTCCAGTTTCCTCGCGGATACGACCTTTGCCTCGGAGATTCCCAGCTGCTGGTTGATCTCGCGCCGCAGCTCCGCCGCCACATCGTCGAATCCCGCGATCCGGTCGTTCCGGATCAGCACTGCGATGAAATTTCGCGTCTGTTGCGACATCCTGAGCTTCGCGTTCAGCTTGTCGAGAAACGCGACCTTTTGTTCCAGTGGAAACGACGGATCGAGGAAAAACTCGCGAAGCTCCCGGCTCTCGTGCCATGCGGCGCCAAAATCCCCCAGCTGCTTCTGCACCTCTTTGGCGTTTAGCTTCGTTTCGAAGATCACCTCGGAAAAGGCGCGCGCGTACCTGGATGCGTAGATCGCCATTTACGCCTCCCCTCCGGAGTTCTTCAGCGACTTGCCGAACTCCCGCACCAGGGCCCGATCCGTATCGTTCGAAAGCTGAATTCTGCGCATCGCATTATCAATAGCCAAATTGGCAGCAAACTTCTTCAGGTCCCGTTGCGCCGCGGCCTGCGTCGCCGTGATCTCCTGCTCGGCCGAAGCGATAATGCGCTCACGCTCGGCTTCCAGAGCCGCGTGAATGCGCTTCTCATCTTCAACCGATTCCTGCTCCACCTGGCGCCGGATGCCATCGATCTCCGAATCCAGCCGCAATAAACGCGCTTCCACCTCGGCCAGCGTGCGATTTGCATCCTCGGTAGCCTGCCTCGCGCTCACTAGCTCTTTCTCGAGCGTCTCCGAGCGGCTGCGGAAAAGCTTCGGCAGCACCTTCCACAATGCCACGGCAATCGCGAGGATCAGGACACCTGAATTCAGATCCTCGAAAATCTCTGCCGCGGTCTCGGTCTTTATGTGGGCGAAGTGGGCGATGGCGCGCACCACCGACGAGTGACGGTACTGTTCAATGTCGGAATTGCTCTCCGGCTCGTCCATATGCTCGCCGCCAGAGCTCTGCGTCGCCGGCCTTGCTGGCCCGGAGGCTGGCGCGGAGCCAGAAGACGTCTGCGCATGAATACGAACAGTCGGCATGGCTGCCAGACCGCCCAAAACCAAAGCACCCAAAACCGGCACGCTCAGAATGCGAGGTAGGGCTTTCACTGCGCGCTCTCCCTTGCTGAAGGAAGAACCGCGGCCAGCACCTGGGCAGCCAGCTGGCTCGCGGAAGCTTCGATCTGCTTCTGCGCCTCGGCGCTCTGGCTCGCCAGCGCTTCCTGCGCTGTGTGGACACGCTGCTGCGCCGCCAGGCGAGCCGCCTCCAAAGCATTGTCGCGTTCGACGTTCAGCTGCTGGATGCGCTGTTCCCGCCCCCTAAAAATCTCCGCTCGCGCCGCGCGCAGCTTCGCCTCGTACTCCTGCGCCCGGACATCCGCAAGGCCAATCGCCAGGTGCGACTTCTCCTGCGCTCCAGCCGTTCGCTCCCGCCGTTCGGCGCGAATCTTCATCAGCGGCCGGTACAAAATGTACCGGTAACCCAAAACCAGGAGAACAAAAAGGATCAGGGTCGGTACCGAACCGAGCGCAAGATCACCAAGTTGTCGTAACAGTTCATTCATGGATTGGCCGGCGGTGACCAGTCGGAATCGACTGAGAAGGCTCAGGCGGAACCTTTGGTTCTAACAGACGTGAAAAATCGGTGTCAAATGACGAAAGGCAGTTACCCCTCGAGTTTCGTTACAGCAAACTCCGACTGCGTTGCTGCCTGTGGAACACTCACAAAATTCATGCCGTGGGAGCTTGACTTGGCCAGCTTCCTGCGTATACTGAGAGTACCACCTCGACCCGGATCAGGGTCGGCGAACCGGGTGATCGGAGGTTCCCACCACTCTCCATCATCCGGTTTGTCTTTTCTGAACATTCTGCACTTGCTGCCGAAACCGCCGATACCGCCCAAGCAACGACGCCGGTCCTGCCACGTTCAACAGCACCAGATTCCCTTTATACTCACGATCACGAATCACCGCTCCCGCCTCCAGCGAGGCCAGCACATCGCCCTCCGACTGCGGTATCTGAAATCGATGTTCGAGGATCGGATCATGCACCAACTCCTCATCGATCCGGTTCATCAAATCTTCGAGGCCAGTGTGGTTCTTCGCTGAAGTCCCGATGGCTCGGCCCTCCTCGGACGACACCAGCGCCGCAGCCTCCTCTTCGCTCAGCAAATCCACTTTATTCAGCACCTCGATCCGCGGCTTGTCCAGCACCTCAAGCTCGGCGAGCACCTTCTCCACCTCCGCCTTATGTTCTTCGCGCATGGGACTGGAGGCATCGCGCACATGCACCAGCACCTCGGCTTTGCGGACCTCTTCCAGAGTTGCGCGAAACGAGGTCACCAGCGTATGCGGCAGGTCCCGGATGAATCCCACCGTGTCCGACAGCAGGACCTTCCTGCGGCTGGGCAGCTGGATCGCGCTGAGCTTCGGATCGAGCGTCGCAAACATGCGTGCCGATTCCAGCACCCCCGCCCTCGTAATCCCGTTAAACAATGTGCTTTTCCCCGCGTTGGTATAGCCCACGAGAGCGACGGTCGCCACGGGCACCGACTCCCGGCGCTGGCGCTGTTGCGTCCGAGTCCGCCGCACTGCCTCCAGTTCCCCGCGCAGCTGCAGAACCCGCCGCTGAATGCGCCGTCGATCCGTCTCCAGCTGCGTTTCGCCCGGTCCGCGCGTGCCAATGCCGCCGCCCAGCTGCGACATGGCCTTGCCCTTGCCCGTTAGCCGCGGGAGCATATATTCCAGCTGCGCCAGCTCCACCTGCAGCTGTCCCTCTCGCGTTCGCGCGTGCCGAGCAAAAATATCGAGGATCAGCTGCGTCCGGTCGATAACCCTGCACGGCAGGGCGTTTTCAAGGTTGCGCAGCTGGGTTGGGCTCAAATCGTGGTCGACAATGGCGACATCGGCCTGCGTCGAAGCGGCGATCGCGGAAATCTCTTCCACTTTGCCGCTGCCCACCAGCGTGGCCGGATCGGCCTTCGGGCGATGCTGCTCAACCTCCGCGACCACGCTCGCTCCGGCGCTCACCACCAACTCGCGAAACTCAGCCAGTCGCGAGTCCTCCTCGTCCGGAATTGCGGGCGAACTCCCTGGAGACTTGGCGGCATGGCGTGCCTGAGTCGCACCCCGAGCCAGGGCTCTCCTCTGCGGTCCAAAAACGACCGTTACCAGCAATCCCCTCTCCGCGATCGAACCGGTCGCGTTCAAACGCATCGCAATCGTTGGGCCCGCGCGTCCGTCAACGTCAGGAGCCCGACGCTTCCTGCACCGCCTGGGGAGTCGACACCGCAACAGGCCCTGCCTGGGCTGTGTGTGGCGGACGGTGTTCTCCGTGCAGCACCGAGCGCGTGCTCACCACCGTTGAGATGGCATGTTTGAAAATCAGCTGCTCCTGGCTGTTGTTCTCGAGCAGCACCGAGTACTTGTCAAATGAGCGGATCTTCCCCGTGAGCTTCACTCCACTCACCAGATAAATCGTTATCGGGGTCTTGTCTTTGCGAACTGTATTCAGGAAGGTGTCCTGAATGTTCTGCGCCGGCTTGTTTTCCATGAGCCGATCTCCTTTGCCCGTTTTTTTTTGCTCGACGGTGAAACTCGAAACAGCAGGAAAAACTGCAGCGAAACCGAAATGTTGGAGGCGCCGCACCCACCGTCAAGGTGTGTTATCACGATACGGGTTTCCCAACCATTTGCGCAATGTCCGACTCTGAGGGAAAAGCGGCCCGGCCATTGGGCGGTGAGGTTAAGTCTTTAGTAAACAGTGAATAGAAACCGATAACCGGTCTCGCCCCGCCCGCCGACCTACCCCTGTCTCTTCTTCCGATGTGTTTTTCTGTGTGGTGCTTGTGTCGCGCGCGCAACCGCTGGACGCGCCGGCGCATCGCCCACCCGCCGCACCATCACGCCCTCCATGCGGAAGGTTTCCGTCGCCGTTTCCCCCGGCTTCACCATCCCGGTTTGCAGGTCGAGGGCAGCCTCGTCGCCTGTCGCTACGCGATACGAGAACGTCGGGCCCTCCCCATTTGCATCCGCTTCAACAGTCACGGGCAGATATCCGGCAATATTGCGATCCCGATAAGCCGTCTCATATCGATGCTTCTTCACGTTCCACGTGTAGACCCGCACCTGATCAAAGTCATACGGCAGACCATCTTTATAGGGGGCCAGCACCGCCACATACTCCGGCACCTGACCGGCAGGCACATTCGCGTCGGGATCGTTGACCTTCCGCAAAACGTATGCGCCCACGATCTTCTGCCCCTCGGCCAGCCCCGCAATTGCGTCCGGAACATCCTCATCGAGCGTGCGCGCCCGTATCCAGCCCACGCGGCCGCTGCTGTCCCGGATCAGCCAGTAGTCCTCAAGATTTGGCGGTACCGGCGGCCCAGCTTTCTCGCCCGGACCCATCGGCTTTGCAACCGGCAACGGCACAACCTGCGGCGCGTCCGGCTTGGGCACGGAGGCTCGCGCCAGCAGCTGCAGCTTGTCATTCTCCGGCAACAGATAGAACCGATCCGACGTCCTCCCGGGAGCATCGCGAAGCCAATAATCGTCGCGCAGCACCGCCGTCCCTACCACGGCATCGTTCGCATTCTCCTTTTCGAGCTGCGTGAATTTGTCGTAGACCTGCTGGTCGATCACCGCGTGATCCTCGATCCAGCCCACCTCGCCCTTGTCCGTCTTCACCTTCAGGAATCGCCGGCCGTGCTCCACCACCTGCAGCCGCTGCCCATTCACCACCTCCGCCACCCGGTTGCTGACTGCGGCCACCCGGTCGCGCAGATACGTCCCCCGCGCCCACACGTAAACATATTCGTGACTCTCGTGGGGAGCGAATCTCCCACACCCGCCCAGCACCACAAAACCGGCCAGGACCAGGCCAGACGGAACAAGGCCACGCCGGAAAAGCCCAGACAGCAGTCTCCGAGGGGTACGTCGCGAAAAAGGAAAAAATTTCAGCATTGCAATAGGGATTCAAACCGGTCTTTGGATGCGCAGGTTAACCAAAGGATACATCCATCTGGAAGACACCGAGCATTGCGGAAAAGTTGTCCACGTTACTTCCAGGGTGCGCCACTTCCAGGGTGCGTCGTCGGCCCACGCCCACCCTCTTTTTTCCAGATGCTCTGCGCGTAGGCCATGGCCAGCGACGACGGGCAATTCCGGATACGGCACTACAGGCGCCCTGCTGTTCCCCTGCCCCCTCTTCCCTGTACCCTGTTCCCTGGCATGACTGACCCTAAACCTCCCGCTCCTCCCAGACTCAACACACAGCTCGCCTCGAGGCTCGACCCGAACGCTCCCCGAGCCCGCACCAACGCGCAGAAAATGTCCGCCCTCCTCGCCCAGATCCAGTCCCAGGAATCCGAAATCCGCCAGGGCGGCGGCCCCAAAGCCATCGAAGCCCAGCACGCAAAGCAGCGCCTCACCGCGCGCGAACGCCTCGACCTGCTCCTCGACCCTGGTTCAAATTTCTTCGAGCTCAGCCTCTTCGCCGCCTTCGCCATGTATGAAGAATGGGGAGGCGCGCCGAGCGCAGGCGTCGTCACCGGTATCGGCCGCGTCTCCGGTCGACTCTGCATGATCGTCGCCAATGACGCCACCGTGAAGGCCGGCGCATTCTTCCCCATGACTGCCAAAAAAGTTCTCCGTGCCCAGCACATCGCCATGGAGAACCGCATCCCCACCCTCTACCTCGTCGATTCCTCCGGCATCTTCCTGCCGCTCCAGGAAGACGTCTTCCCCGATCAGGACGACTTCGGCCGCATCTTTCGCAACAACGCCGTCATGTCCGCATCCGGCATCCCGCAAATCACCGCCATCATGGGCATGTGCGTCGCCGGCGGCGCCTACCTGCCCGTCATGACCGACCAGGTCCTGATGACCGAAGGCAGCGGCCTCTTCCTCGCCGGTCCGGCGCTCGTCCAGGCCGCCATCGGCCAAAAATATTCGGCGGAAGAACTGGGCGGCGCAACCATGCATGCCGAAATCTCCGGCACCGTCGACTTCAAGGAACCCAACGACCATCTCTGCATCGCACGCCTGCGCTCCCTGGTCTCGAAATGGGGCCATTCCGCGACCGCCCCTTTCGATCGCGTCGCATATAACTCCGAGACAGACACGCCACGCTACCCCGCTGCCGATCTCCACTCCCTCCTCGATCCCGACCCTGCCAAGGCCGCCGTCAACACCTACGACATGCATGACGTCATCGCCCGCATCGTCGACCGCAGCGAGTTCGACGAGTATCGCCCCACCTACGGACGCACCCTCCTCTGCGGATACGCACGCATCGGCGGCTACGCGGTCGGCATCGTCGCCAACCAAAAGCAATCCCAGCCGCAAACCAGTCCCACCGGCGAAAAGCACATCGAGTTCGGTGGCGTCATCTACGCCGAAAGCGCCGACAAAGCCGCGCGCTTCATCATGGATTGCAATCAGAACCTCATCCCGCTCATCTTCCTCCACGACGTCAACGGCTTCATGGTCGGCCGCGACGCCGAATGGAACGGCATCATCCGCTCCGGCGCAAAAATGGTCACCGCCGTCGCCAACTCCGTCGTCCCCAAAATCTCCGTCATCGTCGGAGGCTCCTTCGGCGCGGGCAACTACGCCATGTGCGGCAAAGCCTACGACCCGCGCTTCATCTTTGCCTGGCCCACTGCCCGCTATGCCGTCATGAGCGGCGACTCTGCCGCGAACACCCTCGTTGAAATCCGCATCCGCCAGCTCGAGCGCGGCGGACGCCAGCTGAGCGACCAGGAAAAGCAGGACCTCGTGACCTCCATCAAAGCCACCTACGACGCGCAAACCGACTGCCGCTACGCCGCTGCGCGTCTCTGGGTCGACGCCATCATCGACCCCGCCCAAACCCGAGAAGCCCTGCTCCTGGCCCTCGAAGCCGTAGCTCTCAATCCTGAGATTCCGCAAAATTCAATCCCGGCATCCTCCAAACGTAGTCGCCGCCGAAATGCCACCATCGGATCCGCTGCCTGCTCTCACGACCTGGCCACAAACGTGATCCCGGCAATCAAGAGCCAGTGATGATGAAGGGAATAATCCATCCGGCTCTCAAGCGGTTCTCCTTTGTTCTAGCGTTGTCCAACCAGCATATTCATCAGGATCGCGCCGCCAAGAGCGGCGAGCAGCGCCACAGGCATCGCAACCGCGCCAACCTTCAGAAACTTCCAGAAACTTACGTCCAGCTTCTCTCCACCCGCATCCCCGCCGGAATCCTTGCGAAGCGCCAGCAGCCACAGGATCGTAGCCAACGATCCGTTGACGGAAAGATTTGGCCCGAGGTCGACCCCAATCAAAACCGCATTGGCCATCAGCCCCTTCGTATGAGCTGCCTGGATCGTGCCGCCCGCTATCAGCCCCAGGGGCAGGTTGTTCACTATGTTGTTCGCTATGCCCACTGCGAAGCCGACAACCATGGCCCCTGTGTCCTGTCCCAGACCCGATGCCCAGGTAAGCCACTTTTGTGTCAGGTCCAGTGCTCCCTGGCTCTCGACTGCGTCAACCAGGACAAACAAACCCGCGACCAGCAGCAGTGTTGCCCAACTAATCTCCCGGGCAAGTTGCATCGGATTACTCCTCGTCCTGATCGAGACAACGCCCGTGATCAACAATGCGGCGATACAAGTAGGCAGGCCCAGATCTCGCTTCATAGCCGAAGCCGTCAGAAGCACACCGATCATGAGGGCGAGTCCGGCGACGACAAGTTTGCCGTCTCCTCTTAGTTTTGCATCCTCCACCTCGCACTCGATGCTCTTGCAAAGCTCCTCACGGAACAGGAACCGCATGACGAAAAAAGTCACCAGGATCGAGAGCACCGATGGCACGCCGAAGTCCGCGAGCCATGTCCCCAGCGCCGGCATTCCAGTATGAAAAACCACCAGATTCGCAGGGTTGGAGATCGGCAAAACGAAGCTCGCAGCGTTTGCGATCAACGCACATACGAAAAGGTACGGGAGCGGGGAGACCCTTGCCTTACGGACCGCGGTCAGAATTGCCGGAGTCAGTACAACCGCTGTCGCATCGTTCGACATAAAGATGGTCACAACTGTGCCGGCGCCGTAGACCAAAAGAAAAAGACGCGAGCAACTGCCATTTGCACCGCGGACCGCGACCGACGCCACCCAATCGAACACCCCCTGTTCCCGAGCCAGTTCGCTCAGAAGCATCATGCCGATCAGAAACAAATACACATCGGTGCCTTTTGCAACCGCCTGCCCGGCCAGCTTCGGCGGCACCAGCCGCAGCCCGATCAAAAGCAGCGCTCCGCCAGAGATCCACCAAACTTCCCGAATTCCCCGCGGGCGGATCAGCATCAGCAAGATGCTGAAAGCGACAATACAAGGCAGCACAACCCGCGCGATCTCCGCCGGTATCATCCCCGCTTCTTTCCCTTCCTGTTGGGTCCTCGAGCCTTCTTCATGCGGGAATTTCCTTGCGAATGACCGCGCAAGAGCTATTGTCGTTCGTTTCGCCGCGTTCCTGCAGCGTCATGCCGCCAATGCTGAGCGCCATGCCAACCCGATCCGGCCCCCATCCCGCTCCAGCCAGATAGGCTGCCAGAAACGGACCCAGACCAGTCTGCACATCGGCAAGAAAGAAGTTCGCCGCTTCCAGAGTACGGACGCTCTGCTTTTTCGCAGTTGGGATCGTGGAGTTGGATGTCATAGTCGCTTCAGAAGCGCGGCTAAGCAGCGAGCGCCGAACCCTTCTTCCCGATGAGTTTTAGGATGCGGATAAAGCTGGTGATCAGCTATCGCCACGCACTTTTTACACCCGCCCACTGCATGAGGACTCGAAACTGGCAAACGGTTCGGTCTGATCCCTTCCCGGCTCGTCTCCCCGCCGCGACCCCTTTTGGCCAATTCTCCGAACGCAACTCCCCTGCCCTGGGTTTTCTCTGCTTTCCTGGAGCCTGCAAGCGTATTCTTGAAACCATGCCTTCATCTTCCGCGTCGTCGTCCCGCAAAAAGCGCGGCGCTGCGAAGACCTCCGCCCGGAACTCCGCCCGCGGTGGCTGGATATCCCTCTGGCCCCTGCTCCTCGGCATCGCGGTTACCCCGTTCACCGTCCGCCTCGCCAGCATCCTGGCTCTTGAGGGCCCCAAAGCCTTCGCCCTGCTCTATCCCTGGGTCGTCGTTCTCCGCTGCCGCGCTCTGCATTTTCCGGCCGACCTCGTCGGCCGATCCTCGGAGTGGATGCTCTTCCTGCAGTTCCCCATTTACGGCCTGTTGATGACTATCAGCTACCAGGCCGGTCGCATTCTCCGCGCTGTCATCATCGGACTTATTGTGCACTTCACTGGCATCGTCGCCATCGTCCTTTTGGCGTTTCTCGGACAGTTTCCCCAATAGCCACGCCGGAAATGCACGATGCGATTTCTACAGCTACTCATTCCGTCACTTTCGAAGGAACAGTGCATCCAACGCATCGAGCGCCATGTCCGATTCTGTCCCTCGCCCTCAACCCGACCGTTCCTTCTTCCTGCTGCTGACGCCGCTCGTCGCCGTGTCGTTGCCGTCGCTCCTCTTCTGTGCTCTGGCCGTCGTCCTCTGGATGCACGGCGTTCCCCCCAACAGCCCGGCCCTCTTCCATCTCCCATCGCAAGGCGTCTGGAACGAGATTGTCGCCCTTCAGGTCTCCGCCTACCAGTGGATCGTGCACTGGAACTCGACTGCTACCCTCGCAGCGACCGCCTTCTTCGTCACCACCCTCCTGCTCCCCCGTTGGCGCAACTGGACCACCCTCGCCCTGATACCCTACGGCTTGCTGCTCTGCGCCGACTTCACCCTCCGTTGGCGCTGAACCGGTGCCCGCCATGAACTCCGAGGTCAAGATCGTCGAGTGCCCCCGCGATGCCTGGCAGGGACTGCCCAAGCCCATTCCCGCGGAAATCAAAGCAGATTACCTGCGCACCCTGGTCGACGCCGGCTTCCGCCACATCGACGCCGTCTCATTCGTCTCGCCCCAGGCCGTTCCGCAAATGGCCGATGCCGAACAGGTCCTCGGCTTTCTCGATCCGCCCGCCGATGTCGAAATTATCGGCATCGTCGTCAACCAGAAAGGCGCCACTCGCGCCATCGACACCGGTGCCGTGGCCACCCTGGGATTTCCCTGGTCTGTCTCCCCTACTTTTCTCAGCCGCAATCAGCACCAGACTCCCGAGGAAGCCCTCGATGCTCTCGAAGCGGTCGGCCAGGCCGCATTTCAGTCGGGCTTAGGCCTCGTCGCCTATATCTCCATGGCCTTCGGCAATCCCTATGGCGATCCCTGGGGTCCCGATGAAGTCGTCGCCGCCTGCGACCTGCTGACTGACTCGGGTATAAGCCAAATCTCCCTGGCGGATACCGTGGGTGTAGCCAACCGCAGCAGATCGCCGAGCTGGTCTCCGCCGTCCTGGCATCAGTCGACGAACGCACCGAAGTAGGCGTCCATATGCACTCCCGCCCCGAAGACACCGCCGCCAAGATCGCTGCAGCATACAACGCCGGGTGCAGGCGCTTCGATATGGCCATCGGCGGATACGGCGGATGCCCCTTCGCCCAGGATGCCCTTGTCGGCAATATTCGCTACAGGCTGGCTCTCGCTGAACTCCAGCGCTTGGGCGCAAGCTTGCCTCGGCTCCAACACCTTGACAGCCTCCAGAATAGCGGCGGCTGAGATCGAGCGCAGCTTCGGACACCTCGTGCAGTGACATCAGTTATCGCTGCAATAATCCTGGCGTACCCGGCGCATGCTTCGTTTCGGTTCTTCCGGGGCGAACACGATGAATCCGTCCTCGATTGCGAATCAGGAACTCCTCGCCACAAATACCGCACTGCCAGGGAAAGAGCCCAAGCAGTGGAAATATCCTCTCCCTGAGCAAACCTCGCCGCGCGATCCGGGCCAGTTGTTGTTGGTGGCAGAGCGGACACTCCAGCAAAGCTGTCGTTCCCCGTCCTGCATGCGCTTTACCCATCTGCCAAGGCCCCCTGATTGGTAACTGTCGTAACCTGCTGCTCCCGGTGTGTCGGGAACACGACTCAGTAACCTATCGGCAGATTACTCCTTTTTATGAATCACGCAAGTGACGAACGTGTTTCCTCCCCCGGCCCTCCTTCCCACCCTCCCCCAAACAGCCCTGAAGACTCCAAACCAGCCCCAACCCGTTACACTGAGATCGATGATTCCCACCCTCGAATGGACCCCGGAAGGCGTCCGCTTTCTTGACCAGACCAGGCTCCCCCTTGAAGAAACCTACGTCCTCGCCACCAGCTACCGACAGGTCGCCGAGGTCATCACCACCATGGTTGTCCGCGGCGCACCCGCCATCGGCGTCTCCGCAGCCATGGGCCTCGCACTTGGAGTGAAAACCAGCCACGCTGCGACCGCCCCGGCGCTCGCCGCCGAGTTCGAAACCATGTGCCGCACCCTCGCCGCCACCCGTCCCACCGCCGTCAATCTCTTCTGGGCCATCGAGCGCATGAAAAGCCGCTTCACCCTCGAAGCCTCCCGAACCGGAGCTACCCCCAACACTATCCGCACCGCCCTTATCGAAGAAGCCCTGCGCATGTACGACGAAGACATCGCCGCCTGCCGCCGCATGGGCTCCCACGGAGCGGCCCTGCTTCCTCGTTCCGGCGGCGTCCTCACCCATTGCAACGCAGGCGCACTCGCCACCTGCGGCTACGGTACTGCCCTCGGCGTCATCCGTTCCGCCACCGAGCAGGGCTACCAGATCCACGTCTACGCCGATGAAACCCGCCCCTTCCTCCAGGGCGCGCGCCTCACCGCCTGGGAGCTGATGCATGACGGCATCCCCACCACGGTGATCTGCGACAACATGGCCGCCAGCCTCATGCGCCAAGGCAAAATCCAGGCCGTCATCGTCGGCGCAGACCGCATCGCCGCCAACGGCGATGTCGCCAACAAGATCGGAACCTACAACGTCGCCATCCTCGCCAAAGCGCACGGCATCCCGTTCTTTGTCGCCGCCCCCTGGTCCACCATCGACCTCAGAACCCTTTCCGGCGACTCCATCCCCATCGAGCAGCGGCCCGCAATCGAAGTGACCCACCACGGCGGTAAACAGCTCACCCCCCACGGAGTCGGCATCGAAAATCCGGCCTTCGACGTGACGCCCGCCACATACGTAACCGCCATCGTTACAGAACGCGGCGTCCTTCGCCCACCGTACCAGGAATCGCTCCAGGAGCTGCAAACCGCGGCAGCAGACTAGCATTCGAATGAGGCCTGTGGCTCCCCGCAAGTCCCGCCCGGAACATTTCAGCGCGGATTCACGCCGATGAGAGAGGAACCTCTTGAGGTCGGCTCCTCTCTCCAGCGGTCTCAGGTTCATCTTGCGGGTGTTGGATGGAGCGCTGTGCCCGAGCTCGCAACGGCCGCCGCGGTTACAGTCGCTACGGCAGCGGTTGGCGTGCTCGGTGCGGTGCACACATTACCGGACAAGGTCGTCGTGACGACATTGGCGAAATTGGTGCCAGCGATCGAATTGCCGGTTGTTGCGCCTTCCAGGATTCCGGCGCACGATTCGTTGATCGTATTGAGGAAAACTGTGTTCCTGGTTCCTGTGGTGCCGCACGTGCTGTCGAGGTGGATGCCCGATTCCGTGGCGTTGAAGATAGTGTTGCCCTGGACGCTGTTGTTATTGCTGCAAACGTCGATGGCATCGAAAATCTGCGTGTTTTGCACCAGGTTGTTGTTGATAATAGTGTGGTCGCCGAGGCCCTGCGGATTGTTCACCACGCCCGATGTGTTATCGGAAATCGTGACAATCCCATATTGTGTTGAGCCCACGACGTTGTTCTCGACCACCACATTCTGGGACGCATAGATAAGAATCCCGGAGGCGGCGTTATAGGGCTGGGAAGAGGTATCAGGCGCCCAAATTTCATCCATAATCACGTTGCCCAATATCGTTCCGCCAGCTCCATCGCTGATTTGGATTCCGTTCTCCGCAGCGCCCGTTGTGGGACCAACACCCGCGATGAAGTTGCTTACGATGTTTCCGCCGGCTCCGGGTCCATCGATGGTGATGCCGTTCTTATCGAAGGAGCTGACGCTGCTGTTCTCAATGGTTACTTTCGCCGTTCCGGTAGAGTAGCCGCTTTGCACGAAGATGCCCTGGCCGGATTGGCAGCCCGTGTATCCCGCGGGTAATACCTGGTTGCGCGTTGCAACCTGGTTAAGGGTCCCCGAGGCGTTCTGATAATAGATGCCCCTCAGATCCAGGCCGCAGGTGGTGACAAGGTTTCCGCTTCCGTCCACCGTGATATTGCTTATGTTCACGTCAGCGGCGTTCTGCACCAGCACCTGCGCAGCGACAGGGAAGGCTCCCGGGTAAGTGTCACTGCTGTTTTGCACCACGCCGCCGGCCGGCGAGGTGATGACTGCCGCATCGGCGGTTCCGCTTTGGACGCCGACCAGGTTGAGGTTTTTGGCAATCACAACCTGCTCGGCGTAAATACCAGGGCAGACCTTTACAGTGCCCCCTGCTGCCACCGCGGCTACAGCCAGGGAGATGGTGGCTTTATTCGGAGTGCCGCAGGTTCCGGCATAGACTGTCTGGGTCGCTGTCGATGTGGTTGTTGCCGCTAGCTGAGCGAACAGCGTTTGAGATCCGAGTACTCCGCCAAGGAACAGGGTTCCGAGCGCGGGAATGTGGCGTTTTGTTGCAGACCGCATGAGTTTTCCCTCCGCAGCCCCACATCATACGCCCATGTAACTTTAACTTATGTTGAAATCCAGCTGAATTATCTGCGATCATCTAGGTTTCCTTGCCCCAACCCAAATCTCGTCTTTCGGCGCCGGTTTCCAGAGAATTGCATCGTTGCTGATGCAGGTTGCAAGATCAAAGTGAACATTTGAGCTATCTCTGGCCCTACCCCTTGTTCCCTGCTCCCTGTTGCCTGCCTTCTTACTGCCCTTGCAGCCAACGTGCATACGGATACAACAGCAAAAACAAAATCAGCGCCAGCGCCAGCACGTCCGCATACAACAGCAGCATCACGCCGCCGTGATAAAAGCTCCAACGCGGGCGCAGACACCGGCTCGTCTCCCATGTGCCATACGTGGCAGCCAGCGCCGGAATCACCAGCAACGGCGACCCATGCACATTCGGGAACCCCGCCCAGACAAACGCCATCACCACGCTTGCCACCACCAGCAGAGTCCCCCGCAGAAGCGATCTTGCCCGTATATTGAAAACGGCATGCCACATGAGCCAATCATGACTACTGTATCGAATCCCACCCCGGGCCCGAACGCCGCCGCGCCCTCAGCCGCCTCCATCGCAGCCGCCAAACGCGAGCGCATCGTCCGCCGCGTCGCCCAGGAATTGCGCGACGGCTACTACGTCAACCTCGGCATCGGCCTGCCCACGCTGGTCGCCAACCACGTCCCCCCCGGCATCGAAGTCGTTCTGCAGTCCGAGAACGGCATGCTCGGCGTTGGCCCCTACCCTCTCGACAGCGAAGTCGATCCGGACCTCATCAACGCCGGCAAAGAGACCGTCTCCGCCATGGCTGGCGCCGCCTACTTCTCCAGCGCCGACTCCTTCGCCATGATCCGCGGCGGCCATATCGACCTCAGCGTCCTCGGCGCAATGGAGGTCGACGAGGAAGGCACCCTCGCCAACTGGATGATCCCCGGCAAAATGGTCAAAGGCATGGGCGGCGCCATGGACCTGGTCGCCAGCGCCCGGCGCGTCATCGTAGCCATGGAACACTGCACTAAAGAAGGTGCACCCAAAATCCTGAAGAAATGCACCCTGCCGCTCACCGGCGTCCGGGTCGTCGACACCATCGCCACAGAACTCGCCTGGATCCGCGTCACCCCCAGGGCTTAGTGCTGGAGAAATCGCCCCCGGTGTAACACCGAAGAAATCCAGCGCCTCACCGAACCCAAACTCATTATCAGTTCAGTGCTCAATGAAATGTCGGCCTAGGTTCAGCCGCAACGGAACGACAATCCCGTGGAGTCCAAGTCCTGACGCATTGCCCATTGGCCGTCGGTACGTGACTTTAGCTGCTCCAACAGCCTGGTAGTAACCCCCTCTAGCCTCTCGCTTCTTTGCAGCGCTGTTTCCGAGCCCGTTGAATTTAATAACCTGACCTGGGTCAGGAAGCTGAAGTAAGCCGTCTGCACATAAATTAGCTGCGATGCACTGTCGCCAATCCTGCGACTGGGAAGAAGTCACCAAAGCCGCAATTGTCGCGGCCGCTCCCATACCGCCGGTGGCAAGGGTCCAGCCATTCGCCTTTTGCTGAAATAGTGATACTCGGATGTAACAGACCGCAGCTTTGAACAGGGCACGGCTTCAGCCGTGCCGAAAAGTTGCGCCGAAGGCGCTTCCATGCTGCCGCAGGCCGAGGCGCAGTTCAAGAACGCAGCCGGAAATCTATCGTCGGCGTTCGCCCCGCGAACGCCATCCTTATCCCCGCGCCCTATGACTTAAGTACCGCGGGAGACGCCCAAGGCCGTATGCCTCCAAACAGCGAACTAAACCGCGGCAGCGATCCGCCGACCGCCCCGCCGTGCAGTCGCTGGAGCTTTCCCCCGCCGCGTCCGCGTCCCCACCGCCTTCACCGCAACCCGCGTCTCCAGACCCAACCGGTCCGCATACCGGAGCAACTTCTCGATGCTCACCTGCGAGATTCTTCCCTTCAGCAAATTACTGACAGACGGCTGATACTCGTCGAGAATCTCCATCAGTTGGCTTTGCGTATAACCCTTTGCCCGCACATCCTCCAGAATCGCCGACAGAATCTCCGCTTTCACCTTCAGCGCACTCGCTTCCGATGCCGAGAACCCCAGCGCATCGAAAATATTGCCCTTCACAATGTGGGTCGGTTTATTCTCACCCGCGTTTCTCATGTGCCTTCTGCTCCTGCAATCGCTGCATCACTCGTTTCAGCCGTTGCCTGGCTAATTCAATATCCCGTCGATCCGTCTTCCGGCTGTCCTTCTCAAAACAGTGCAGCACATAGATCGTATTTGCCACTTTCGACAGGTAGATCGTGGGGTACCAGGTTCGCTCATCAGCCTCTTTCAGTTCAAAGACCCCGGATCCGATGGAACTCATGTTGCGGGTGGGCGACGTGGCTCTCTGCCGATCTGCACTTGGCGCAGCGAAAATCCCAGCGCCCGCTTAATCTCATCGGGAAAGCTGGAGAGCACCTCAAGAGAATCGCCCTCGAAGTGGATCGCAGCGGCCTGGTCGTGACCCCTCAACAGTACCTTCCAGCAAACGGGAATCAACCAGCCTGAATTATACAATATTTGCTATAACCGCTGGGTGTGGCATACCGGGCCCTGAAAGCGCCGGTTTGCGGTGCGCGCGCTGGCCCGGGGCCAACGCGCTTGGGGCTCGGCTTTACCGTGATCTACGCTCCGCAGCCGGATGGGATTTGGTTTTCAGTGTCTATATTGCAGTATGCGGACCGGCTGGATCTGGAGACGCGGATTGCGTTGGGTTCGAAGCGGCTCCTACGGTACGAAGGTCATAAGCCGCGAAGCCTTAGCTCTCACCTGCCTCAGGCAATCACTGCATCACTCGTTTCAGCCGTTGCCTGGATAATTCAATATCCCGTCGATCAACCAGTCTGGATTATGCAATATTCGCTGTAACGCGGCCTCGGTTTGGCACACCGGACCCTGTGGAAAACGTGTCCAGTGTTTCCTGAAAGCGCGAAGCGTTAGCTCTCACCAGTTCTTGTCAAGTTTCCACCACTTACCCGAAGTAACATTCGCTCATAAGACGCCACTTCCACGCCAAAAGAGTTGGCACGATTTACCCTCAGACTTGATATTCTGATAATAGAGGGTAAGAAACAAAAAGGCTCAGCCCAAACGGCTGGGCCTTTTACTTTCGGCACACGCTATGATCGCGCTTCGGTCCAATCCGCTACAGGCTACCGGCTACAAACTACCGGCCAGAGGCTACCGGCTACCACCCCCTTGCGACCTCCACGGTCCGGCCGCTCTCTCCCGTAACTACTTTCGATCCAAATGCGTTGACAATTTCTACTTTGCTTCCAAATGCATCCATGCCACCACCCGCCGAAACGACGCCGCCGTAGTCCATCACCCGCCCAAAATCGCTCTCCAAACCGCTTGTTTTCAGACCGATGCCACAGTCCAAAACGACACCGCCGCAAGGCTCGCTGAATCAGCGGGTTGGCACAGTCCCCTACCCACGGGGGTGTTACGTCGGCCTTGGGAACAGCTTTTCCCCAACTCGTCCGGTTCTATAACGTGGCACCCTGCTCCCCACGCCATTGCGTGTTGAACTGCAACAAAATCCCCCCATGGGAGTAGAATTCTCGCCTCAACGCCTGTCCGGCCAAACCGGGTCTGGACCACCAACCCGCCGGATTGCGCAGTCCAGGAGGTGCGGTATGAAGTTGGCCAATCGAATCCTTTCCATTCTCGTGGCGTCAGCCTGCGCGGCCTCTCTTGCGGGATGCTCCCGGCACAGCGGCGCCGAGCACTACTACCTCGTTGCTTCGAACATCAAACTCGCCTACTGGCAATCCGCCTCCGCCGGCCTCGACAAGATCGCCAGCCTCTACGGCGTGCATGCCGATATGCGTGGGCCAACCACCTTCGATCCGCAAGCCGAGGTCGAAGAACTTCGATCTGTTGTCGCTCTCAAACCCGCCGGCATCCTCGTCTCCGTATCCGACGAGAAGTTGCTGCAGCCCGAAATCGACGCCGCTATCGACGCGGGCATTCCCCTCATCACGATCGATTCTGATGCCCCGAACAGCCGCCGCCTCTACTTCATCGGCACCAACAATCGTGAGGCCGGGCGCCTCGGCGGTAAGGCTCTCATCGAGAAGCTCGGCGGCAAAGGCAATGTCGTTTTTTTCACTATGCCTGGCCAGCCCAATCTCGACGAGCGCCTCAACGGCTACAAGGATTCGCTCGCTAATTATCCAAATATCCATGTGGTCAATGTTGTCGATATACGGGGCCAGAGCACAGTGGCCTTCGACACCACAGAGGCCGACCTGCCGAAAACCGGCAAAGACCGCATCGACGCCTTCGTCTGCCTCGAAGCCTCGGCCGGCAAAGAAGTCGGTGAGGTCCTCCGCCGCGGCAATACCAAAGACCGTACCGTTATTGCGATGGATGTGGACAAGGACACCCTTGACCTGGTGAAAGACGGCGTGATCGCCGCCACCGTCGCGCAGAAGCCTTTCACCATGGCTTACATCGGCGTGCAGATGCTCGACCAGTTGCATCATTATCCCCTGCCCTCGCTCACCAGGTTCTACCAGACCGATCCATTTGCCCCCATTCCGGCCTTTATCGATACAGGGGTCGCGGTGGTCGATGCCGGCAACGTCGATCAGTTCCTCAAGAACCAGCAAGGCACCCAGTAAGACCGGCCCCGCAATCGCGCCGGGTTCCTATTCGATGCGCAACGCCGTCATCGGTTCCACGCTCGCCGCGCGTTGCGCCGGGATCACGGCGGCAAGAAACGCCGCAATGGCCAGGATCACCGTGGTCGCGATCAGTACAGCCGGGTCCCAGGGACGAACGTTGTAGAGCAGACTGGCCATGAATCGGCCTCCCAGGATCGCCGCCGGCATGCCAATAGCCAGCCCGATCCCCGCCTGCAGGAAGGCGCTGCGCAGCACCATCTGCACAATGCCTCCGCGATCCGCGCCCAGCGCCATGCGGATGCCGATTTCGCTCGTGCGCTGCGCCACCGAATACGCCGTCACGCCGTATAAACCGATTGCCGCCAGGGCCAGCGCCAGGAATCCGAAGACAGTCGTGAGCTGCACCAAAATCTCCTGCCGCAGAAACTCATTCTTGACCTGTTCTTCAAAGGTCTCGAACTTAAGCATCGTCAGGTTTGGATTGATCTGCGAAAGCGTACGCCGCACCTGCGCCTCTAAGCCAGGAACAGACCCCCTGGTTTGAATCTCCACGCTGTTCATCTCGAGGTGCGAGACATTCTCGAACATCATCTCGGAGGGATCGTCGTATTTCACCCATTGCGTTGCCGGCACAAAGAACATCGGACGTAAATGGCTGTCCGGATCCCAGTACTGCGTATCCTCGCTTATGCCGACAATCTCGAAGTTGCCGGCATACTTAGGGTCCTCGTCACCAAAGTGCTGGCCAATGGCATTGCCATCCTTGAAGAAATGCCGGGCGAAATTCTGGTTGACTACGGCGACGTTGCGCGTCGCCGCCGTGTCCTGCTCCGTAATGCCGCGCCCGGTAATAATCCTGGTGCCTATATTGTCGAAGTACCCCGCGCTCACACGATCCCATGAGGCGTTGTTGAAGCCGCTGCCTGGCGCGGGCGGCGCCTGCCCTTCGATCCACACGTCTTCACCCCAGTTATTCCCCTCCATCGGGCTATAAAGCGACCAGGTCACTTCTTTGACGCCGGGAATCGCAGCCAGCGCGTCGTGCAGCTGGCGAAAGAAAGCGCCGGTCTGCTCCGCCTTGTAGGCCGCCATCTGCGGATCGATATGCAGGATGTAACGGTTGCGGGTTTCAAATCCAAAATGCTGATGCTGGAGATTGGTCAGGCTGCGAATGAGGAGTCCGGCCGCGCACAGCAGCGCCAGCGAGACCGCCGCCTGCAACACCACAAGAATCTTCTGCGTCCACAGCCCGCTGTGTTTCGTGGAGCGATTCGCGCCTCGCAACGCGTCGATGGGATCGGCATGCGCCGTCATCCAGGCAGGCGCCGTCCCGAAGAGAATGCCGGTGATAAGCGAAGCTGCGAATGCAAACCCCAAAACCGGCAGTGAAGGAGTCGCATCGATGGGCAGGTAGTTCTTGCCGGAAACCAGATGCACCAGCAGCCGCGCCCCAACATAAGCCACGCCAAGTCCGGCGATGCCGCCGAGGATCGCGAGAACCAGGCTCTCGGTCATCGCCTGGCGCACCAGCCGCCGGCGAGGTGCGCCCAGCGCCGTGCGAACCGAAGTTTGCGCTTTGCGCGAAGTCGCCCGTACCAGCATCAGATTCGCCAGATTCGCGCACGCAATCAACAGCACAAACGCCGAGATCCACATCAACAGGTGCAGCCCATCTTTGAAGTTATCCTGCATTTGCCGCACACCGCCTCCGCCCGGAGATAGGTGCAGAGTTTGTTTCGGAATCAACCCGGCGTTGCGCGAATCGACCTTGCTGACAGGGCTCTGAAGAAACTGCCGCAGCTCCACCTGCAACTGCGCTTCCATGCGCTTGGTATCGGCGCCCGGTTCAAGACGGCCGATCAGATTGAGCCAGTCCAGCTCCGGGCTGTCGAGTACATTGAAGCTGCCCCCCTGCACCTCGGGCGAATCGCTGAGCGGAATAAAAAATGCCGGCGGATCGACTGTAAGGCGTTCGCCAAAGAAGCCGGGCGGCGTAATCCCCACAACGGTGAACGACAGGCCGTTGATCAGGAACGATGCCCCGACCACAGATGCATCCTTCCCGAATTTCTGCTGCCAGGTTCGATAGTTCATCACGGCAACCAGCGGCGCACCCTTGCGGTCGTCCGAGGCTTTCAGCAGGCGTCCCATCCAGGCGTTCAGGCCGAAAGTATCAAATGCATTCCCTGAGACGAATTCACCGGCATACGGTTCTGAGGCATGGTCGCTGCCCTGCCGCCGCACTCCCAACGTGGCTCGCCCCGCCTGAAATGCCGCGAGGCTCGAAAAACCAGGCGTATGGTCGCGGAATTCGCGGTACTGCTCCGTAGAAAAGAGCGACCAGTCGTCCTGCATACCGCCATTGATGCAGCAGTTTTCATTGTCGCCGATCCGGATCAGCTCGCTCGGCTTCGCCACCGGCAGCGACCTCAGCAGCACAGCGTGAATCAGCGTGAAAATCGCGGTCGTTGCGCCAATCCCCAGCGCCAGCGTCAGAATCGCCGTGATCGTGAAACCCGGCGTCTTCAGGAATTGCCGCAGTGCGTAGCGAATATCGTCAAACAGCATCGGGCGAACGACCCCTCTCGGTGGTTCTTCTTACGTTATCCCAGTGACAATGGTTTCAGGGCTAAAATACCGCTCATGGATGACGGTAAGCTAGCTCCACCTCTCCACCGTAACGTAGCGAACAGTGGCAGCAGGGTGCCGTTCAAGAATCAACCGAGTTGCCCCGACCGACTGTGACCGGTCCGTTCCGAACGCAAGATGCCCGCCGTCATGCAGCAGCAGATTCGATCCGCGTCCGCGCCGGCGATTGCCTGCGATGCCCCGCTCCAGATGTCCGGCAATCTCTCCGGCGGTTATGTTCACGCGCCAGTCGAACCCCATCGCGTTCCACATCACCGCTGTCAGTCCCAGGTTGCGTGCCGCGCGGAGTACCCCGGGTAGCCGCGCCCCAAACGGGGGACGAAAGAATCGCACCCGCTCCCCCAAGACGTCTTCGAGCGCCGCATTGCATCCCGCCAGCTCTTCCCTCACCCGTTGCGGACTCCCGACCGCCAGCGATGGATGTGTAACCGTGTGGTTGCCAATCAGGTGCCCCGCATCGCGAATTTCCCGCACAAGGTCAGGCCGCTGGCGCACATATTTTCCAATTAGAAAGAATGTTGCCCGAACATCGTGCCGGGCCAGCAGATCGAGCAGCTGTGAAGTCCACGGCTCATTCGGCCCGTCGTCGAACGTCAGTGCGAACTCACCTGCATCAGACCCAGCTACGATCGTCCTTCCGAATAGCTGTGACTGCGGAGCCATCGCACCATAGGCGCCAATACCCGCCCCCACGCCTGCAATGCCCACCGCGCTCGCAATAACACCGATCATCCCGGTTCAGTTTATGCGGCGTTGCCGCCTTTCCTAAAAGCTGAAGCCTGACAGGCAAATGCCTGACTGGGTTTGCATCCAGCCCCATCCGTGGTATCTTCGTGTTTCCTTCGCTTCATTCCGACCAGTGGCCAATCTCTTCGAACAACCCCGCTTTATCGCCGTCGAAGGCCCCATCCGGGCCGGAAAATCCACTCTGGCGCGAATCCTGGCGGAGACCCTCCACGCCCGCCGCATCGTCGAGCCGGATGACAATCCCTTCCTCGACCGCTTCTATCAGGGACAGCCCGGCATGGCTTTCCCCACCCAGATGTGGTTCCTCATGGAGCGCTACGAGCAGCAGCGCGAGCTCGACGATTTCACCACCCCCGTCGTCGCCGATTATCTCTTCGAGAAGGACAAGATCTTCGCCTACATCAATCTCAGCGATGCCGAGCTCGACCTCTACAATCGCGCCTACCAGATGTTCCGCGCCGACGTGCCGACGCCCGAGCTGGTCATCTATCTCCAGGCCTCACCAGAAGCTCTGAAGCAGCGCATCAAGCGCAAAGGCGTACCCGGTGAGCGCGCTATCAGCGAAAAATATATCGAGCAGGTCGCCGCCGCCTACGAGCACTTCTTCTTTCACTACTCCGGCAGCGATCTGCTCGTCGTCAACACGAGCGACATCGATTTCGTGAACAACAACCGCGATTTGCAGCTACTCCTTAAACGGCTCACAGAGCCCGTTCGCGGCACCCAGTATTTTTTGCCCCTGGGCTAGCGCACAACATCCCCAGTCGGAGGCCAGGATGCGTCTCGAACCCATCGATCACCCCCGGCGGATTCATGATGCGTATCGCCTGGTGGCTCACCCGCCGCCGGTTCGGCAAAGTCATCACGCCCCTCAAAGTCGTGCAGGCCCGAGTTCCCAAATCCCTCCGCGCAAGCTATGAAATCGGCAAAGTCATGGAGAACGGCTTCGCCCTCGACAAGAGTCTACAGTTTCTCCTGCACACGCATGTCTCCATGGTTAACCAATGCGGATTTTGTATCGACATAGCGCGTGCCGAGGCTCTGGCAAAGACTGGTTCGGCCGGAATGATTGACAAGCTCGATAAGCTCCCACAATTCCGCACCGATCCCGCCTTCACCCCCGCGGAGCGCGCCGCGCTCGCTTATGTCGAAGAAGTGTCGCGAACGAAAACCGCGAGCGACGCCACCTTCGATGAGCTGCGCCACCACTTCAGCGACCGGCAAATCGCCGAGATCACCCTTCTCAACGCCTTCGAAAATTTCTACAACCTGGTCAATCGCCCGCTCGGCATTGAATCGGACGGGCTATGCGCCCTCGTTCGCCGGCATGGATGATCGGCGTGCCGGTCGAAACCACCGCACCTGCCAGCTCTTCTCCGCCGACTGAAAAAGATAAACCCCCAACATCGCGATCAGCGGCTCCAGCGGATGCCGAAAACGTGCATGCACGGTTACAAAATAGTAGGTCAGCGGCAGCAGCAGGAACGCCCAGAAGAACAGCCATGCTGCGGGAATATGGCGGCGCAACGCCAGAGCCAAACCCAGCAGGCCCACAATGCTCGTGAACTGAAAATTCAAATTCCGCCCGTACTCGTTCACGAAACCCTCGTCGCCCGGATGCGGCACGCTGAACCAGAAATAGTAGGTCCGCTTCAAACTAAGCAAAGCAAAACGTCCCGGATCGGCCCAAATCACGCGCTTTGCCATCTCCCCGCGCATCTTCGAGTATGCAACCTCGCCCATCTCGCGGTAGAGCTGTAATTGATCCGGAGCCTGAGCCGGATGGTCGTATTCCATCAGCAATCCCGTCGCGCCAGGACCATTCCCCAGATACAGCTCTACACCAAGATTCGCGCGCACCGGCACAAACTGGTGAAAGACCCTCCAGTTCCGGTAAGTCCACGGCGCAAGGCAAGCGATAAAAATCGCCCCCGCCAGCAGCACACCCACCGCCTGCCGCGGCCACAATTCGCGGCCCGGAACCCCCCGCAGAATCCAAAGCCCACACACCGGCATGAACAAGCACACCGACGGATTCGTGAGTGCGATCAAGCCCCAAAGCAATCCGAACAAAGCCCACTCCCCCATCCTGGGTACGCGATCAATGCCTTCACCTTCACCAACCCCGCGCATCCGCAGCGCCAGCACCAGCACCCAGGAAAACAGGAACGCGCTCAGCGTCATCTCCCAAACCCATTTCACCGCGTACTGCATCGCCGCCGGATAAAGCGCCCACAACCACGCAGACCATACCGCAACATTGCGGGTGAGGCATCGCGCGGCAATCTCCCACGTCGTGCGCACCATCAGCGCATTCAGCACGCAATCGAACGCCAGAATCACCCACGCCGCCAGTGCCGAATAAACGCCAAACAAACGAAAATCCCCTGCCAGAATCCACGGATAGAGCGGAGGCACCCACGCTGTCGGTCCGGTATGCCCGCGAAACGGGTCGGCGTACCCATAACCTGTATCAAGGGCCCGCGCGATACGCCCCATCTCGTATCCGAACGCAAAGTGATCGTCGTACGGCCGCATGTGCCACATGCGAGCAAGCGTCATATACGCAATGCGCACGGACAGAGCCACCCAGAAAATCGACCATGGACACTTCGTCCCCGCGCCCCCGCCCGGAGTCCGCGCCCCGGTCACAGCTTCCTTACCTCCTGCCCCGTCTGCTCCAGCTCCGCATTCATCAGCGCCTCCGGCGTCAAAGCATCCGCCCGCCGCAGATTCGGAAACAACACAGTCCAAAGCCCCGTGATCACCATCGATCCGATGCCGCCAATCACCACCGCCCGCACCGCCCCCCACCATTGCGCGGTCAGTCCGCTTTCAAATTCACCCAGCTCGTTCGATGCCCCGATAAACAGCGAATTGACCGCGCTCACGCGCCCACGCATCTCCGGCGGCGTCGCCAGTTGCAGCACCGAAGACCGAATAACAACGCTGATCATGTCCGAGGCGCCAACGATGAACAAAGCTGCCAGAGAAAGCGGCAGGCTCCGCGACAGCCCGAACAACACCGTGGCCGCGCCAAAGATCACCACGCAGATCAGCATTCTCACGCCTGCTCTCTTCCGGATCGGCCGCGCCATCAGCCACAGCGAGACGGTCAGCGCTCCGACAGCCGGCGCCGCGCGCAGCATCCCGAGACCCCGCGGCCCAGCATGCAGAATCTCCTGCGCGAAAATCGGCATCAACGCAACCGCCCCACCCAGCAGCACTGCGAAAAGATCCAACGAAATCGACCCCAACAGCACCTGCGTTCCAGCCACATAGCGCAATCCAGCCAAAAGAACATCTTTCGAGACTGACCGGTGCTCCATGCGCCCAGGCCGCACGTGCAACGACCCAACCAGCACCAGAAACCACACAATCGCCGCCAGCGAAAATAAATACACCAGGCTCGCGCCACGCAGCCGCCCATGCAGAGGCAGAGTGAACAGCACGCCCCCCACCGCCGGTCCCACAATGTTGGCGATCTGAAAAATCGCCGAGCCCCACGTGATTGCGTTGACGAAATGCTCCTTCGGCACCAGATGCGGCACCAGTGCCGAACTCGCCGGCCCGCTGAACGCTCGCCCCGTCCCCACGGCGAACAGCAGCGCGAAAATTGGCCATACCTGGTGAATTCCCGTCCACGCAAACCGGAACAGCACGAACGTGCAAGCCGCCTGAATCACGTAACAAACAAGAATCACCTGCCTCCGATCGAATCGATCCGCCACATGCCCGGCTGGCAGCATGAACAACAGACCCGGCAGGAAAAGAATCAGCCCCGTGTAACCCAGGTCGATCGCTCGATGCGTGATCTGGTAAACCTGCCACGCCACCGCCAGCGCCTGCGCTTCGGCGCCGATGATCACCACGACGCGCGCCAGTTGATATCGAAGAAAGTCGCGGGAGAGGAATGCGGCTGCAGGTTGGGCCATGCCTCCTCCTTTTATACCGGCCTTCCGTCTAAACCGGCTACCGATCCATTGCTCGTTGCCTGGGCCCCGAGCGAAGGCCCCGCGAACCAAGGTATGTCGCCCTCAACGTGTCTGCCGGAGCAGGACCATTTCTTCCTCTGTGAACTCTGTGTCCTCTGTGGTGAAACTGCGCAGGCACTATGTTCGCGTCGCACAGAGGCAGATTCCTCTAGCCCGCCCCCGGCCAGATCCCGGAAGCATCGCAGGCCCGCCCGTTTACTCTGGTCAGTGCACTCTTCCCTGCCGCCGTCGCAATTCGCCGCCGCCAATCCCGCCGTCGCCATCATCGAGCCCAAGGCAGAAAATCACCGCGGCCTTCGCCCGCTGCGCCCGGTCGCCGCCGTCTGCCTTTGCGGCGTCTTCGCCTTCCTCAATCTCTACGCCACCCAGCCGCTGCTTCCCATGCTCACCCGGCTCTTCCACGCCTCCAAAGGCTCCGTCGGCTTCACCGTCAGCGCCTCCACGCTCGGAGTCGCGCTCGCCGCACCCATCTTCGGCGCCCTCACGGAACGCTTCAGCCGCAAGCGCGTCATCGTCACCTCCATCCTCGTGCTCGCCGCGCCAACTCTGCTCGCGGCTACGTCGCCCGGCCTCCACTCCCTCATCTTCTGGCGATTCATGCAGGGCCTCGCGCTCCCTGGCATCTTCGCCACCGTCATCACCTACATCGGCGAAGAGTGGCGTCACGAGGCCATCGCTCTCGTTATGAGCCTCTACGTCAGCGCCACCGCCCTGGGCGGTTTCCTCGGCCGTTTCCTCACCGGTCTCGTCGCAGATACGCTCGGCTGGCGATGGAGCTTCGTCCTCCTCGGCGCGCTCACTCTGCTGGGGGCGGTCGCCATCGCCCGCTGGCTCCCGCCCGAAGCTCCCCGTCAGCAAGCGCATACTCCTGAAGGAACCGTCACCAGCCTCTGGCTCGCGCTCCGCCACTTTCGCAATCCGCGTCTGCTCGCGACCTTCGCCGTCGGCTTCGGAACCCTCTTCACCCTCGTCGGCACCTTCACCTACAGCACCTTCTACCTCGCCGATCCGCCCTTCCGCCTCTCCACCTTAGCCCTCAGCTACCTCTTCGCCATTTATCTCGTCGGCCTTGTCGTCACGCCCTTTGGCGGATACCTCGTCACTCGCATCGGCATGCGCCGCGGCATAGCCGTCGCCATCGCCATCTGCTTCATCGGCGAAGCGCTCACCCTCAGCCACAATCTGTGGATCGTCATTTTCCCCGGCCTCGGCCTGCTCTGCAGCGGTGTATTCATCGCCCAATCGACCTCGACCAGCTTTCTCCGCATGGCCGCGCCCTCCGGAGGCCGCGCCTCAGCTGCGGGACTCTATCTTTGCTGCTACTACATCGGAGGCACCGTCGCCGGAGTCGCACCCAGCTACCTCTGGAACATCGGCGGCTGGCTGGCCTGCGTCGCCATGGTTGAGATTGTCTTGTTAGGGATGCTCGCGCTCGCCTGGTTCGGCTGGCGCAATGTCGGCTGGTCCAACCACTAATGGGCACTTGGCTCGCGGCTAGGACCTCTGTGCTCTCTGTGTCCTCTGTGGTGAAAAAGCTTTTACTCTCGGACCACAGCCTTCACCAGATTCCGAGGAGCATCCACGTTCACCCCCCGCTGCACCGCAATAAAGTACGCCAGCATCTGCAGCGGCACGACCTCCAGCATCGGCAGCAGAAACTCATCCGCCGCCGGAATCGCAACCGCATGCCGCGAAAGCTTCGCCACCTCCTGGTCCCCTTCAACATGAATCGCCACAACCTCCGCGCCCTGCGCATGCATGTCGCGCATCAGCTGCAGCGTCTTCTCGTAGCGCAGCGTTGAGTCGGGATCGTCTCGGTCCCGCGTCGCCAGCATCACCAGCGGCGCCTCCGGGCTTACCAGCGCATTCGGCCCATGCTTCAACTCCCCAGCAGGCATTCCCTCCGCCTGCACATACGCCGACTCCTTCAGCTTCAACGCCCCCTCTCGCGCAATCGAATAGTGAATCGCGCGTCCGAGGTAGAGAAAAGTCCGAGCCTCGCCCAATCTCTCCGCAATGGCATAGACTTGCTCCTCCCATACTTCGAGTTTCGCCTCAAGAAGCTGCGGTAAGCGCTCCATCTGCTCGCAATGCGCACCGACAGTTTGGCCTGTCATCCGCCCGCCAACCCGCGCCAGAAACAGCGAAAGCATATACAGCACTGCCAGTTGCGTCGTGAAGCTTTTCGTCGCCGGAACAGCCACCTCCCTGCCCGCCATCGTCGGCAGCGACGCATCCGCCTCCCGCGCCATCGTCGAGTCAGGATCGTTCACGATGGCCACCGTGGCCAGTCCCCGCGCCTTCGCCTCGCGCAGCGAAGCCAGCGTGTCCGCCGTCTCCCCGGATTGCGAAATCACCACTACGCCAGGATCGTGCAGCGTGTGCGTGGACCGGTACATGTATTCGCTCGAGTACTCAACGTCCACCGCGAGCCCGGCATAATCCTCCAGCATGATCTCGCCCGCCAGCCCCGCGTGCCGGCTCGATCCGCTGGCCGCGATCACCACCCGCTGCCGTCCGCGTAACGCCTCGGCAACAGCCGAAAAAACGCCCGCATCGAGCGTCCCGCCCGGAGCATACCGCGCTATCGTAGCTCGGAGTGCCTCCGGCTGCTCGTAAATCTCCCGCAACATAGCGTGGGGAAAGCTTCGCTTCTGCATTCGCCTGATCTTACCGGATTCTCGTGCAGGCAAGGTCCCTAGCATGACGGCAGATTCGGTGGCTAAACTCCGTTCCTGCCTCCGCGTTCTCTGCGGTGAAAATCCTGTTGCCTATTCCCTGTTGCCAATTCCCTGCTTTCTCCACCGCAGAACCGGCTTCCGAGCAGCGCCCGTCTCATCGAGCCGCGAAACCCGCGTCGAGTGCGGAGCGTCCAGCACCATCTCCGGACTCTCCTCCACCTCGCGCGCGATCTGCCGCATCGCATCCACAAACAAATCCAGCTCCTCCCGCGACTCGCTCTCCGTCGGCTCAATCATCAGCGCCCCCGGCACGATCAGCGGGAACGAAACCGTATACGGGTGGAACCCGTAATCGATCAGCCGCTTCGCAATATCGCCGGTCTTCACGCCATTCTTCAACTGCCGACGATCGCTGAAAACCACCTCGTGCATCGAAGGCGTGTTGTAGGGCAGCTCGTACAGGTCCTCGAGCTTCTTCCGAATGTAGTTTGCGTTCAGCACCGCATCTTCCGTCGTCTGCCGCAAACCGTCCGGCCCATTCGCCAGAATGTAAGCCAGCGCCCGCACAAACATCCCAAAGTTGCCGTAAAAAGCCCGCACCCTCCCTACACTCTGCGGCCGATCGTAGTTCAGATGCAGCTGCCCGTCGTTGCTCTCTTCCACAACCGGCACCGGCAAGAACGGCTCCAGAATCTTCTTACACGCCACCGGACCCGACCCCGGACCCCCACCACCATGCGGCGTCGAAAACGTCTTGTGCAGGTTCAGGTGCATCACGTCCACGCCAAAATCGCCCGGCCGCGTCTTTCCAACCAGCGCGTTCATATTCGCGCCGTCCATATACAGCAGCGCGCCCTTCGCATGCAGAATGTCAGCGATGCGGTGAATCTCGTTCTCGAAAACTCCAATCGTCGAAGGATTGGTCAGCATCAGCGCCGCTGTATCCTCGTTCACCGCCTCGGCCAGCGCGGCCACATCCACGCCGCCCTTCGCATTCGATTTGAAATTGACGACATCGTATCCGCACATCGCCGCCGTCGCCGGATTTGTCCCATGCGCCGAGTCCGGGACGATCACATTCTTCCGCGGATTACCCTTCGCCTGGTGATACGCGCGCGCCAGCAATATCCCGGTGTACTCGCCCTGCGCCCCGGCCGCCGGCTGCAGGGTGATCGCATCCATCCCCGTGATTTCGATCAGGCACTTCTGCAGCAGCCGAATAATCCCCAGCGAACCCTGCGACAACGCCTCCGGCTGATACGGATGCGCATCCGCAATCCCCTCCAGCCGCGATACAAATTCGTTCACCCGCGGGTTGTACTTCATCGTGCAGCTGCCCAGCGGATACATCCCCAGATCGATCGCGTAATTCCACGTCGAAAGCCGCGTGAAGTGGCGGACGATCTCGATCTCGCTCAGCTCCGGCAACCCTGCAGCGTCCTCGCGTGCAGCTCCACCCAGCAAGCTTTTGGGATCAACCTTCGGAACATCGAGCTCCGCCAGCCGATACGCCTTCTTCCCCGGCGCGGACTTCTCAAAGCTCAGCCCCTCGTTCTGCGTCAGGTGCGGAGTCACCTTGCGCGGCGTACCCACGAATTTTTCGCTGCTCACGTCAACCGCCATCCCAGATCCCATCCCTCTCACAGCTATTCCAGATTCTTTTCTCTCGTAATCCTTCTAGAATCGTTTAGCTCTTCTTCTCTCGTCCATCTCTGTGCTCTCCGTGTACTCTGTGGTGAAAATGTTTTTCCTACCTCGCCACAGCAACCGCAGGAGCCAACGCCACCACCCCAGCCGCCGCATCGATCTGTTCCCGCGAAGTCAGCTCCGTAGCGCACCACAACGTTGCATTTCCCAGCTCCGGATACCACCGCTTCAGCGCGACGCCACCAATAATCTTCTGTTCCAGCAGCCGCGCATTCAGCGCCTCAGGCGTCTCTTCCGTCTGCAACACAAATTCGTTGAACCGGGGCGACCGCCCAAACAGCAGCTTTCCCCCCGCGCCCAAAGCCGAACTGAGAGTCCGTCCCGCATAGTCAGCCTTCGCCAGATTCTGCAGCGCCAGCTCCCTGATCCCTTCCTTGCCGTAGACCGTCATAAAGACCGTAGTCATCAGCGCGACTAATGCCTGGTTGGTGCAGATATTCGAAGTGGCCTTCTCCCGGCGAATATGCTGCTCCCGCGTAGACAGCGTCAGCACAAACCCTCGCCGTCCCTTCGTGTCCGTCGTCTGGCCCACCAACCGCCCCGGCATCTGCCGAAGATATTTTTCCTTTGCCGCAATCACCCCGCAGAACGGGCCGCCATAGCTCGGCGCAACCCCAAACGACTGCGCCTCCATGATCACCACATCGGCCTCAACCGGCGGCTTCACAATCCCCAGCGAAACCGCTTCCGCAACCGCAACCACCAGCAGCGCGCCCTTCTTGTGCGCAATCTCCGCAATCGCGGCAACATCCTCAATCACGCCAAAGAAATTCGGCGACTGCACCAGCACGCAAGCCGTTTCCTCGGTCACCGCTGCATCGAGCGCCGCCAGATCGATGCGGCCGTCCTCACCGTACCCAATCTCAACAGCAGACTGGCCCGAGCTCACCTCGCGATGCTGTGCGTAGGTATGCATCACCTCGCGATACTCCGGATGCACCGTCCGCGCGACCACCACACCATCGCGCCCCGTCACGCGCATCGCCATCATTGCCGCCTCAGGGGCAGCCGTCGAGCCGTCGTACATCGAAGCATTGGCGATGTCCATCCCCGTCAGCTCGCAGACCATCGTCTGAAACTCGAAGATCGCCTGCAGCGTTCCCTGCGTGATCTCCGCCTGGTACGGCGTGTACGACGTCAGAAATTCGCCGCGCTGCACAATGGTGTCGATCAGAACAGGCCGGTAGTGCCGATAAACACCCGCGCCCAGAAAACTCGTGTACCCATTGGCGTTCTCAGCCGCGGCAGCCTTGAAGTGATCCACAATCTCCGACTCACCCATCTGCCGCGGAATCGCCAGATCGCGCGTCAGCCTGTACTCCTCGGGAATAATGGCAAAAAGGTCATCAATCGAAGAAGCGCCGATGTCGCGTAGCATCGCCGCGCGTTCAGCATCGGATTTGGGGAGGTATCGCATAGATATCTTTAGGGTATCAAGAGTATGCTGGCCGCGAAGGTCTTTGCTGAACGCCGAACGCTGACAACTGAACGCTGTGAATCAGTGTCCCGTCTCTTCCTTCACATACGCCTCGTAATCCTCGGCGCTGAGTAAACCGTCCACGTCCCCCGGATCGCTCAGCTCGATCTTCATAATCCACGACGCATGCGCATCCGCATTGATCTTCTCGGGGGCCGTCGTCAACTCCTCATTGATCGCCGTCACCGTCCCCGTCGCCGGCGCATACAAATCCGAGACCGCTTTCACCGACTCAACGCTGCCGAACACCTTCCCCTTCTCGACCTTGTCGCCCACCTTCGGGAGTTCGACAAAGACAATATCCCCAAGGGAATCCTGCGCATGTTCGGTGATTCCCACCGTAGCCGCCTTGCCGCTGGCTTCGATCCATTCGTGCTCGCGCGTGTACTTATAGTTCGTGGGATACGCCATGCTTCAATTTTCCCCCCTTCTAAATGCTGCCTTCAGCCGCCTCAGATTCCAGCCCCACCCCAATATCTCTGTGAACTCTGCGTCCTCTGTGGTGAAGTCTTTTAGCCCTTTTTCGGCTTC
Organism: uncultured Acidobacteriaceae bacterium; assembly: GCA_963831055.1. Classification (GTDB taxonomy): domain Bacteria; phylum Acidobacteriota; class Terriglobia; order Terriglobales; family Acidobacteriaceae; genus Palsa-343. Next base: position 126,475 of record CAWHOU010000049.1, read on the forward strand.
TTATAAAACGGCAACGCCACCACCACCGCCTTAACGGGACAATTGCGTATCTCCACCGCAACCTCCGTCCCTGCTTCCGCAAAGCTCCGCGGCACATAAGCCAGCGCAATGTTCTTCTTCAGAAACGGCGCCGGCGACCCACTCGTCACGCTCCCAATCACGTTCCCGGCAGCATCGAACACCCGATATCCATCCCGAGCAATTCCCCGCTCCACAACTTCCAACCCCACCAGCTTGCGCGCTGGCCCGCCATCCGCCAGCACACCCTGCAACGCCGAAGACCCCAGAAACGCGCCCTTCTCCAGCTTGCAGAACCGATCGAGCCCCGCCTCAAACACGTTAATCGACTTCGAAATCTCGTGGCCATACAACGAAAGCGCAGCCTCAAGCCGCAGCGTATTCCTGGCGCCCAGCCCGCACGGCAAAATCCCAAACTCCTCGCCCGCCGCGATCACTTGGTTCCACACCCGGTCGCTCGTCGCCTCATCCGACGGCACATAAATCTCAAACCCATCCTCACCCGTGTACCCCGTCCGCGCGATCAGCGTGTTCGGCAGCCCGCAAACCGTACCCCACGTGAACCAATAAAACTTTACCTTGCTCAAGTCGGCATTCGTCAGCTTCTGCAGCGTCTCCTGCGCCCTCGGCCCCTGGATCGCCAACTGCGTGTAGTAGTCGCTGTAGTCGTTCACGTGGCATTCGAAATTCCGCGCCTGTGTCCGCACCCACTCGAAGTCTTTCTCCCGCGTACCCGCGTTGATCACAAACAGATAATCGTTCTCGCTGAACTTGTGAACGATGATGTCATCGACGAACGTGCCTTCCGGGTACAGCATCGCCGAATACTGCGCCTGCCCCACCTGCAGCCGCGCCGCATCGTTCATCGAAATATGCTGCACCGCGGCCAGCGACCCCGGGCCCCGCAATTGAATGTCGCCCATGTGGCTCACATCGAAGACGCCCACGCCGGTGCGCACGGCCATATGTTCGGCAATGAGCCCCGAATATTCGACCGGCATATCCCACCCGCCAAAGTCGACCATCCGCGCCCCAAGACGCCGGTGCAGGCCATTCAGCGGAGTTTTGCGCAGCGCCACAGTTGCAGACACAAGACCTCAGTCGTATGCAGGATTTTGAAGGAGCACGAACCTCTAACGTTACAACCCGCGTGAGTGCGGGTCAATCACCGCACGATCAATGGTGCACAAGCCACATGATCCCGATCAAAACCAGCGCCCCGGCCAGCACCACCGCCCGAATCATCCAGAACCGGTTCATCAGCTTGTTCTGCATCAAGGCACCTCGCTGCGATTATAGACTCGCCCTTAGGCCGCCCCGTTTCGCGCAAATTGCCGCAAAACCTCAGCTGCGATTCCCACTCCTCACCCAGCTACGATAGAACCGTGCACCTCCCCTTTCGCATCATCCCGGCGGCAATTGCCCTGGCCTTTCTGCTGGTGCCGCTGTTTGCCTTTGCATTCGTCTCGGAGCGGTGCATTCGCGTCATCCAATCCCTGTCCGTTATCCTGCGCCTCGCTCTGCCGGCCATTCTGGTGGTTCCTTATCTCATCGTCGCCGTTGCCCAGCACATGCTCACCGTGCAATGGCTCCTGCTCTACCTCCTCGCCCCAGTCCTCATCGCCACCATCGAATGGCTTGCGGCCAAACTCGACCCCAACCAGCGCGGCCATCTCCTCGACTTCCTCGTCCTCATCCCCCTCGGCCTCGCCGTCGACCTTCGCTGGCTCGAATCCGCCTGGCCGCATAAATTAGCGCTCTTCGGCAAATTCATCCTCCTCGACGCCGGACTCTACGCCTTTCTCGCCGTCCGTTGTCTTACCGGTGTCGGCTTCGACCTCCGTCTGCGCTGGCGCGATTGGCGCATCGGGCTCCGCGAGTTCGCCTTCTACCTTCCCATCGCCCTCCCGCTTGGTCTCGTCCTCGGCTTTCTTCATTTCCATGGCCAGGTGTCCCATCCCTGGCTCATCCTTCCCGGCTGGATCTTCACCTTCATCGGCGTAGCTCTTCCCGAGGAGGTCTTCTTCCGCGGCTGGATGCAGAACCTCCTCGAGCGCCGCCTTGGCCGCATCGCCGCGCTCTTCGTCACCGCCTGTCTCTTCGGACTCTCGCACTTCAACAAGCGCGCCACCATTTTCAGCTGGCGCTACGTAGTCCTTGCGGCCCTGGCCGGCATCTTCTACGGCCGCGCCTGGCGTGAGGATCGCCGTGTTGCCGCGTCGACGATCACCCACGCCACCGTCGACACCATCTGGGGCGCTCTCCTCCGCTGAGTCTGGACTCTCAACTTACCGAGCCCTATTTGCGCTACACTGTCCAGCGGTTTTTCGGTCCCCCTAAATCGGTCGCGAAAGGATCCCACTCCCGTGTCATTCTCCAAGCTGTATGTAAAGGCATTCATCGCGCTGGCTCTCGGGGGTCTGGCCCTCGCCATCCCCGCCCTCGCCCAGGACACAACCCTCGCCGCGACCCCTCCTATGGGCTGGAACAGCTGGAATCATTTCGCCGGCCGTGTCAGCGACGCCGACGTTCGCGCCGCAGCCGACGCCCTCGTCTCCACCGGCATGCGCGACGCCGGTTACATCTACGTCAACATCGACGACACCTGGGAAGGCACGCGCGACGCCCACGGCGTCATCCAGACCAATGACAAATTTCCCGACATGAAAGCTCTCGCCGACTACGTCCATTCAAAAGGCCTCAAGCTCGGGATCTACTCCGGCCCCGGCCCCAAGACCTGCGCCGGCTTCGAAGCCAGCTACCAGCATGAGGAACAAGACGCGAAGAGTTACGCGGGCTGGGGCATCGACTACCTCAAATACGACCTGTGCAGCTTCCGCATGATCATGCGCCAGCAAGCCCCCCACGACCAGCAGAAGCAAAACGAGATGATGCGCGCCGCCTACGAAAAAATGCACAAGGCGCTCCTCGCCACCGGCCGCCCCATCGTCTACAGTCTCTGCCAATATGGCTGGGACGACGTCTGGAAGTGGGGACCCACCGTCGGCGGCAACCTCTGGCGCACCACCGACGACATTAACGACACCTGGCAGCGCATGTCCGAGATCGGCTTCGGCCAGCTCGGCCTCGCCAAATACGCCGCCCCCGGCCACTGGAACGATCCCGACATGCTCGAAGTGGGCAACGGCGGCATGACTGGCGACGAATATCGCACCCACATGAGCCTCTGGGCCATCCTCGCCGCACCCCTGCTCGCCGGCAACGACCTCAGCAAAATGTCTCCCGAAACCCTTTCCATCCTCACCAATAAAGAAGTGATCGCGGTCGATCAGGACCCGCTCGGCAAGCAGGGCGATCGCGCCTCAGCCGTCGGCATGACCGAAATCTGGACCAAGCCCCTCAGCGGTGGCGCCGTCGCAGCCGGTCTTTTCAATCGCGACACCGAGGAGCGCTCCGTGACCCTCCACCTCCGCGACATCGGCTTCGAAGATCGCGCCAAAGTGCGCGATCTGTGGAAACACGAAGACGTTAGCGCGACCCACGGCACCTACACCGTCACCGTCCCGCCCCACGGCGTCGTTATGCTAAAGGTCAGCCGCTAGAAAGTAACCGGTGCCCCACATCTGCCCGGTGTTGGCAGATTTGGGTTTCGCGTCCTTCTGGTTCTCCGCGTCCTCTGTGGTGGGCTCGCGGTCGGTTCGTGGTGTTTCCCCGCGTAAAATCAAAGACTGGTGAGCCCCATGACCACCTCCTCCCTCGCAACGCCAGACACTTCCACTCCCCTCCGCGACCAGACCTTCGAAGCATTCCGCCGCTGGGGATACCTTCAGGCCCAACTCGATCCCCTCGAGCAATACCTCTCCCCGCTCCCCGTCCCCGATCTCGACCTCGATAACGATTCCGCCGCCGAGGCCCGCCGCATCTATTGCGGGCCCATCGGCGCGGAGTTCATGCACATCCCGCACCGCGACCGCCGCGAGTGGCTCGCCCAGTGCCTCGAATCCACCCCGCCGCAGCCCGACGAGAACCACATCCTCAACCTCCTCGCCCGCGCCGACATCTTCGAGCAGGTCATCCAGTCGCGCTACCTCGGCACCAAGCGCTTTTCCCTCGAGGGCGTAACCGCACTCATCCCCTTCCTCGACGAGCTCCTCAACCGCTCCGCTGAACTCGGCGCGCAGCGCTCCATCATGGGCATGAGCCATCGCGGCCGTCTCAGCGTTATGGTGAATACCTTCGGCAAATCCCCAATCGACATCTTCGCCAAATTCGAAGACGTCGATCCCCGCAGCATTCTCGGCGGAGGCGACGTCAAGTATCACGTCGGCGCAACAGGCGAATTCCGCGCCCGCAACGGCGCCACGATCGCGCTCCATCTCGCCTCCAATCCCAGCCACCTCGAAGCCGTCGACCCAGTAGCGATGGGCCGCGCCCGCGCCCGCCAGGATCGCATCGGTGCCGATGGAATTGATCGCGTGCTGCCCATCGTCATCCACGGAGACGCCGCCTTCGCCGGCCAGGGCATCTGGGCTGAGACCATGAACCTCGCCGGCATCGACGGCTACTCCGTCGGCGGAGGCATTCACATCGTCGTCAACAACCTCATCGGGTTCACCGCCGAGCCGGAAGAAACGAACTCCACGCGCTTCTCCACCGACCTCGCCCGCCGCCTTTCCGTTCCCATCTTCCACGTCAACGCCGAAGACCCCGCCGCCGTGGTACGCATCGCAGCGCTCGCCGCCGACTATCGCTACCAGTTCCACACCGACGTGGTCGTCGACCTCATCGGCTACCGTCGCCACGGCCACAGCGAAGTCGACGATCCCACCGTTACCCAACCCCTCCGCTACGCGCTCATCAAAAACCATCCACCGCTCTACGAGCTCTATGCGAAGCAAATCGGCGTCGACCCTTCACCCCTCGCGAAGGATCTCCAGGCTGAGTTCACCGACGCCCAGAAAAAAGCCACCGCCGTCCGCAAGAAGCCAGCGCTCGTCGCCATGCCCGACTACTGGAGCCCTTACCACGGTGGACCCTGGCGCGCCGACCTCGAAGTCGACACCGGCCTCGAACCCGCGACTATCGAATCGATCGCGGCCAAACTCGCCTCGTATCCCGAAGGCTTCCACATCCACCCAAAGATCAGGAAGCTCCTCGAACAACGCGGCGCGATGGGCCAGGGAAAACAGCCCTTCGATTACGGCATGGCCGAGGCCCTTGCCTTCGGCTCACTGCTCGTCCGGGGCACGCCGGTCCGCCTCAGCGGCCAAGACTCGCAGCGCGGCACCTTCAATCAGCGCCACTCGGTCCTCATCGACATCGAAAATGAGCAGCGCTTCATCCCCCTGAACCAACTCTCGCCCGACGAGGCCCAGTTCAGCGTCTACAATTCCCTGCTCTCAGAAGCCGGTGTCCTTGGATTCGAGTACGGCTACAGTCGCGACTACCCCGAGACATTGGTCCTGTGGGAAGCACAGTTCGGCGACTTCGCCAACGGCGCGCAAATCGTCATCGATCAGTTCATCGCCGCCGCAGAAGACAAGTGGGGCCTGCTCAGCGGCGTCGTCCTGCTGCTGCCCCATGGCTACGAAGGCCAGGGCCCCGAGCACTCCAGCGCACGCATCGAGCGCTACCTGCAGCTCGCCGCGCACGACAACATCCAGGTCGCGCAGCCCTCAAACGCCGCGCAGTACTTCCACCTGCTCCGCCGCCAGGCGATGCGCTCCTGGCGCAAGCCGCTCGTGGTTTTCACACCAAAAAGCATGCTCCGCCACCCCGACGCGCTCTCCCCGATCGCAGATTTCTCCCGCCCGCGCTTCCTCCCCGTCCTGCCCGAAACAGAAATCCTGAACGCCCAGCGCCTCTTATTAGCCACAGGAAAAATCGGCCACGAACTCCGCGTCGAACGAGCGAAGCGTAAGGACACCACCACCGGCATCCTCTTCCTCGACCAGCTTTACCCCTGGCCCGAAGCCGAGCTGCGAACAGCCATCGAAGCCCATCCCGCAGCTCACGAACTAGTCTGGGTCCAGGAAGAACCAGCCAACATGGGCGCTTTCGGCTTCGTCATGCCCCGTCTCCGCCGCCTCGCAGGCGACCGCCAGGTTTTAAGCGTAAAACGGTCCGCAGCGGCCAGCCCAGCCACCGGCTCAGCCAAGGCCCATGAAATGGAACAGAAGACCCTCATCGACCTTGCGCTGAAAAGCGGGGCCAGGGATTAGAGTTTAGGGGTTATTAAACCCGGGCCCGATGAAGAGCCGCTCTCGCTAATTCCTAAAACCCTACTCCCTGATCCCGGGTTCTTTCCTTGGCCCACGAATCTTCAACCACAGATATTCGATCGTCATCCAGGTGATGAGACTGCTCGCGCACAACGTTGCCCATCCCCGCTCATTCAAATGACGATGCGTAATCAGCGCAACTACAGCGAGTAATGCCATCGCTCCGAATACCAGCACCGACAGCGAAAGTCCGCATTTCCTAATCCCTAAACTCAAATCCCTATTCCCTGTCCTTACCATGCCAGTGCATTTCCCATCCCAGATACCGCGTCGCAGCCTCGTATACAGGCGCCGCCACCTGCGAGAAATTCGCCGCCACGTGATGCTCAAAACCCTGCTCGCAAATCTCATGCAGCAGCTTCTGCATCTCGGGAATCTTCGCCACCCCCGCCCCACCAAACGTCTCCAGCGGATCGTTCGTAAATTCCCCCTCCCCGATGTACCCGCGTATCCTTCCGCGGTAGTCATCCGTAGAAAACCTCACATAACTCATCGCGCCAGCCTTCACCCGCCCATAACATGTCCCAAAAGTATTGTCCTTGCCCACCGTCCCCGCAATAATCTCCTGGAAATTCATTACTACATCCTGGAAAAAATGCTTCGGCAAATTCGAGCAGTGGAAGCACACGCACTTATCGGGATCGTCGCCGTAGTTATTGTTCCAGTCCAGCAGCGCGCTCGGCGTCTGACTGGCCAGCGCCAGGGCATGCATGCTCACCGTCCCCATCACGTCGGTCTCGCACGCCGCCGGCAGCAGGTTCTCGCTCATCATGCTCATCACCGTGCACGGCACTACGCCAAAATTTTCCTCAAGCGAAGTCCAGCACTGCACCGCGCTCACCGTGCAATGTGTGTCTTTCATAAAGCGTTCGATGGCCACGCCCAGCTTCGCCATCTTGATCAGCGCGGCCTCCGGCACGGCTCCCGTGTTCACATACGCCCGAATGGCATCGAGCTTCGCCTTCACATCACCGTCGTCGTCCTTCATCCGCCCAATCGCGCCAAAGATGTCCGACAAATCAAGCGTCACCACCGAAATCCCGTACCGCTCCAGCAGCTTTTCGCTGTACCGCACCGTGTTGAAAGCCTGAGGCCGCGCCCCTATCGCACCGATGCGCAGCTTCTTCAGCCCATTGGTAACCCGGCATACCTTCGTAAACCATTCCAGATCCTTCCCAAACTCCGCCGAACTCGGCTGCACCGTGTGCTTCGCGGTAATCGAGTACTTAATCCCGTACTGCATCAGGTTGTTGCACGCCGACATCTTCCCGCAGAAGCTGTCCCGCCGGTCGCTGATCTTCATAGCGTCGCGCCGGTCCGGAGTAGCCTGCACCAGTACCGGCACATCCAGCGTTGAGTACCGAATCGTATCCGCAATCCCGCGCTCGTCTCCGAAATTCGGCAGCGTCACGATAATCCCGTCAATCTCGTCGCGATGCGCGCGGAATAAATCGCCGCACTTGATTGCGTCGTCGTGGGTCTCTACCGACCCAAACTTCGACTGCTCCGGCGCGAGCGTGACGGCCTTGATTCCCTCCTTCTCGAGAACCCCCAGCATCTCTTCCCGGCCCTCTTTGGCCAGGTGATCGGGGAAAAATCCGCGGTTCCCCACAATAAGTCCGAACGTCAACTGCTTCTTCATTGCAATACGACCCTTCCTGTAGGTGGAGCGGTAACTAACTCGTGTTTAGTGGTGATGGCGGAAGCGAATGGTATAGAACAGTCCAGCCACCGTCATAATCCCGCCCCACCAAATGGGAGGGTGCAGCTGATACAAAACCGGCTCGTGGGCCGGCGGATGCCCGAGCTCCCAAAAGCCCGTCGCCATGATCAACAATCCATAGGCGAGCAGCAGAATGCCCGAGAATAGCCAGATCGAAGTGTGCGACCGCATGTCTTTCCCCCTTACCAGAAGATTACGTTCAGCCCAACAAAAATTACGAACATCACGCCGGCCCACACAATCGGTCGCTGATACCAGTAATCATCCTTTTCCTCGGGAATCTTAGTCGCGCCGTAAACCAAGCCTTCCAGCTCCGCCTCCGGCTTCGGTTTTGTCAGGTAACTCACAATCACGGTCACCAGCACGCAGATCGTCCACGACCACATCGCGCGATACAGATTCTCCGACATGGCCTGGACGCGATTAATAAGATCTGCGCTGGCATGGGGCTGGAAGATCATGAAGCGAATGTTGGCCGGGTCATGCCGCACCCACAGCCACAGACCAATCGAAGATGCCGTCCCCGCCAGCAGGCCCCAGAAACCGCCAGCCTTCGTCGCCCGCTTCCACAGCATGCCGAGAATCACCGTCCCAAACAATGGCGCAATGAAAAAACTGAACAGCTGCTGCACGTAGTCCATAATGCTCGCCGCATGCTGCACCAGATAGGCCGTGCCCACGGAAATAATCACTCCGATGAAGGTGCACCAGCGCCCCATCGATACATAGTGGCTGTCGCTCGCCTTCTTGTTCATGAACGCGCCGTAGATGTCGTACGTCCAGACCGTCGCGAAAGCGCTCACGTTGCCCGCCATGCCGGACATGAAGCCGGCAATCAGCGCCGTCACACCCAGCCCGAGCAGTCCCGGCCCGCAGTAGCGCACCAGCATCAACGGCAGCACTTCGTTGTATGAATGCTGACCGGAGGCAACCGCCACGTCCTGGGCCACAAGGTGGTAAGGCAGCACGGAGAGCGCCAGCAGGCCCGGGAGAATGACGATAAACGGCACCGCCATCTTGAAAGCCGAACCAATAATCGGAGCCATGCGCGCCGCCCGCAGGTTGTGGGCGGAAAGCACGCGTTGCACCACCAGAAAGTCCGTCGTCCAGTAGCCGAAGCTAATGACAAACCCGATCCCGAAGACAATCCCCGTCCAGTGCACGCCCATGGGATTCGACGTGAAGTGATTCAGCGGCGCCCATAAGTGGGTGTAGTCCTGCTGCGGAAAGCGCTCCTTGATCTGTAATACAAGGTTGTGCCACCCGCCCGCCTCGATCAGTCCGAGAATAGGAATCAGGAGCGCCCCCAGCCAGATGAGCAGGAACTGCAGCACCTCGTTGTAAATCGCGGAACGCAGCCCGCCCAGCGCCACGTAAATCGCTACGGTGATGGATGAAACCCAGATACTGAAGTGCAGGTTCCATCCCAGCACTACCTTCATCACGATGGCCATCGAGTACATATTGATGCCGCTCATCAGCACCGTCATAAACGCGAAGCAAACCGCGGACAATCCGCGTGCGCCATCCCCGAAACGGACCGCGAGATACCCCGGCACCGAGTTCACCTTCGAGATGTAATAGAAGGGCATCATGATGATGCCCAGAAAGAGCATCGCCGGAATGGCGCCGATCCAGTACCAGTGCACGGCCAGGATGCCGTACTGATAAGCCGATCCGGCCCAGCCCATCAGTTCGAGCGACCCGAGGTTGGCCGAGACAAAGCTCAGCCCGGCGATCCACGCGGTCATTTCGCGGCCCGCCATAAAGAACTCCTCGCTCGTGTTCGAAGCGCCCTTCAGGTAGAAGCCGATGTAAATGACCATCCCGAAGTAGATAGCGATGACCGCGATATCCACTCCGGAAAGATGAACCAGACTCTGCGTTGCCGCCGTCTCAAGAAAAGCGGCCAGTCCAGCCGCGGGAGCCGTTGCGAGTGACATTCCTGTCCGACCTCGTGTGTGCCTTTGGGTTCGGGAATCGGAGCCGGGGACTCTCCGCTTCCAGGTTGAACTGCCAGGATAACTGCCCTTGTATAACTGCTTGCCTGATTACACGTCCTGACTACTCGCTAACTACTCTGCCCATAAGTGGCCTTTGCGCCATGCTTGCGGAAATGATGCCTGTCCAGCAATGCCTGCGAAATTCCCGCGCAGCTGGGTTTCAGCATGGTCGTGTAGAAGGCCATCCGCGCCACCGCTTCCAGCACCACAGCATGATACGCGGCTTCCCCGGCATCATTTCCCCACGCGAAGGGCGCGTGGCCCGCCACCAGCACCCCAGGCATCGCCGCCGGATCGAGGCCGCGAAACCGCCGGACGATCGCCTTGCCCGTATTCAGCACATAGTCGTCGCCGATCTCCCCGTCCGTGAGCGCCTCGGTTACCGGTACTGGCCCATGAAAATAGTCCGCGTGGGTCGTTCCAAACGCCGGGATTTCGCGCCCCGCCTGCGCCCAGGCCGTCGCAAATTCGGAATGCGTATGCACCACGCCGCCAATCCCGGCAAACGAACGATACAGCTCCAGATGCGTGTCCAGATCCGAGGACGGCTTCAGCTTGCCCCCAACGATCTTTCCGCTCAGGTCACTCACCACCATGTGGTCTGCGGTCAGGTCTTCGTAGGCAACGCCGCTCGGCTTGATCGCCACCAGTCCCTGTTGCCGGTCGATTCCGCTGGCATTGCCGAAGGTATACAGCACCAGTCCGCGACGGACCAGCTCGAGATTCGCTTCGAGAACCTGCGCCTTCAGGGCTTCCAGCATGCGGTCAGAGGACTCTCATCCGCCGTTCAGGGAAGCGGCCAGCGGAGCAACGGCAATTTTACTCGATACGCTCAATGCCACGCCCGTCTTTTCGCAACGGGGGCAGTGAACGCTTCACTTCGCGACGGTCAGCTGAATCAGAGTGCTTGCATCCGCGCGCGACCCCGCGGCGGGACTCTGAGCGACCACCGTTCCCGGCGGAAACATGGGCGATGGCTGTCCCCCCGCGCCGCCTGAAACACCAGGCCCAACGTGCATATCGGCTTCCTTCACCGGGGCGAGGCGCAGCCCCATATGCGTGAGCGCGAGTGCTGCCGCCGTAAATACCTGCCCTTCCATCTCCGGCATGACCCAGCCAGTTTCCGCCTGCGACGAATCCGCGGGGGCAGCGACCAGCAGATTCATGATTGGACTTTCCACTCCCGAGGCCTCCGGCTCCGGACTCTGCGCAATCACGGTCCCCGGCTGCGCGCTCGGCCACGCCATCGCAGCCACCGTCCCTGTCTGGAATCCCGCCCTTCGAATCTCGATTGTGGCCACCCGCTGCTCTTTACCCCGCAGTTCCGGAATGGCCAGCTTCTCCGGACCAAGGCTCTCGGTCAGCCATACCCGCCATCCGCGCCGCACAATGGCGCCCGCCGCCGGCGACTGATTCGCGACCCTGCCCACCGGCACGTCCGCCGAATACAGCCGGTTCTCGACCTGGAGCGTCAGCCCCAGCGAGGCCGCACGCTGCCCCGCATCGGCCAACGTCATGCTCCTGAAATCCGGAATCGACACCTCGGCGCCGTGAATAGCAAAGTGCATCGTCACCAGGGCAGACGTCATCCCCACTACCGTCAGCAGCAGCATCACCAGCACGAAACGAAAGATCGCAATCATGATTCGTATTCGATCGAATAATCGATGTAAGCCGACTTCTCCAGCATTTTCGAAACCGAGCAGTACTTGCTCTTCGAAAGCGCGACCGCATCCTCGGCCGCCTTCTGCGCGACCTTTCCGCGAATCCGGTAGGTGAGATGAATCCTCGTGAAAACCTGCGGCGGCTCGGCCGCCTGCTCTGCCGTGGCCGTCACCGTCAAGCCCTCCAGCGGCTCGCGCTTCTTCTGGAGAATACTCACAACATCCACAGACGTGCACCCGCACAAGCCGGCCAGCACAGCCTCCATGGGACTCGGCCCCGCGGTATGCTGGGGCGTCGCGTCAAAATGAATCGTATGCCCGCTCGCCGACTTCCCGTCGAACAGCCGTCCCTGCTTCCACTCCGCACTCGCAATCAAGTTCGCTTCTCCTTCCTGGAATTCCTTCCTCCGTGCTCTCTGCGCGCTCTGTGGTGAATGGGTTCTCGTGGTCCTATTGCCGGTGCGAATTGTCCGATGCCGGCTCCGGATGGATCAGCACGCGGTCGATCTCCGGACACTCCAGCTTGAACCGATGCTCCAACTCCGTAATCGACTCGTGCACTCGCCGCATCTCCATCGCATCGGGCAGCGTGCAGTGGCATGTCACGTGAAGCCGGTCCCCCACCCGATCCACATTGACCTCGTGAATGTCGACAACATCGGGCAGATTGGCCGCGGCATCCCGCAAGTGCTGCTCGATCCGGCGATCCTGCGCGAGCCGCACAGGCGCTTCAATTGTCGCCGGCTCGCTTTCAATGTGCGTCAGCACGGAACCCACCTGCGGCAGTTCGCGCCGGATCTGCTGCTCCAGCCCGTAGACAAAACGATGGGCCTCCAGCAGCGGCATCGTCTCCTTCACCTCGATGTGCTGTTCCACGTGCAAACCATCCGCGAAAGCCTCAATGCTCACATCGTGCAGCAGCACATTATTCCGTGCCGCCACCGCCCGCACCTTGTCGAACAAACTCTCCGCCATCGTCGATCGGGGCACCGTGTGGATGACCACGTCCGCCCCCGGCAACACGCCCCGCACCGCCGCGGTCGCCTCGCTCACCAGCTCCTCAGTGCGCTGGAAGGTCAGCTGGCGTGGCAGCGAGAGTGTGACATCGGCGAAATACTCGCTGCCCGATCGCCGCACCCGCGCCTGGTCAATGCCCAGCACGCCGTCTGTCCGACGTACCGCATCCACCATCTTCGTGTGCAGTTCAGGAGAAACCGCGTCTGTCAGCGCACCCACGGCGCGCCAGGCGAGCCTCCAGCCAAGGATCAGGATCATCGCCGAAACCACCAGCGCCGCCGCCGGATCGGCATAGCGGAGCCACGCCACATGCTCCACCGTTCCCAGCCACGATGCGCACAAGCCGATGACCACCGCAACGCTGGTCCAGATGTCCGACGCGAAGTGCAGCGCGTCTGCCTCGAGCGCCGCGCTGCGGTAGCGCCGGGCCACAGTGCGCAACCGCCGCGAACGCCACAGGTCCACGGCGATCGAGCCGCCCATCACGACGAACGGCCATATGGAGTAGCGCAGGGTAACCGGCCGAAAAAAGATCCGGCTGATCGCTTCCGCGGTGATCGCGACTGCAGAAGCCGCCATCAGCCCCGTCTCTACAAATGCCGAAACATTTTCGACCTTCGCGTGACCGTAAGGATGATTCCAGTCCGCCGGCCTGTCCGACACGCGAACGGAAAAAAACGTCAGCGCCGCGCCCATAACATCCAGCCCCGAATGCGCCGCGTCCGACAAAACGCCCAGGCTGCCCGTCAGCAAGCCCACAATCGCCTTCAGCACTGTCATGGCCAGCGCAGCCGCGACCGAAACCAGCGTCACCCATCGCTTCTCCGCGCTGGCTCGCGACGACCCCGGAAGTGCGGCAGTGGACATGGTCTGTTTAAGCCTACCGGAGGGCGCTGAGGACGCGCCAGAACCAATGAACAATGGCGCACCGCTGACGTTACGCCCTAAAGGTTCTGCGATTACGAAGCTGGAGAAACCGGGGACGGCGGCGGGACGCCTAGAGAACTTTATCTAAGCTGCGGAGATCGCCATAATGGAGAAGATAAACTCCGTTCGTTGTGGCGAGCTGCGAGGCAGCTTGCGTGTAGCTATTGTTCGTTACCACAACGCCGTAACCTGCCTGCTCGTGAGTCCTCGCTGCCGCAACTTCCTGGACGGCCTTGTTTCCGACCGGGCGGCTATACAGCTTGCACTGAAGAACTACCCGTATACCACCTTTCTCAGCCACGATGTCCGTGCCCTGATCCCGGGTCTGCATGGTAACCCGTGTGTTCCAGCCGACTCGCTGCAGTTCTTCTGCACAAAATGCCTCGAAATCCGCTGGGGTCATGTCAACGGAGAAAGCTCGGAAGCTGTGGTCCGATCCGATTGCCGCTTGAACGTGCGCCTCAATTAGGCCTTACGATGGTTGCCCGTTGACGCCCCATTGCAGAGCGCTCACCTGCGAGAAAGCGCGGGTTCAATTTGACTTGCCATGAAGTTGTTTACTTCCTTCTCCCATTTGTCCAGTTGGGGTTTTCCATATGCATCTGGCCAGACGAGCTGCCTTTTTCTTGTGACCAAGGCTGGCGTATGTTGTGAGATTATCCCTCGTGCGCGCTGCAGGAGAGCGTGGCGTGCAGCATTCCTTCGAAGAATGCGCGCAACCAAGTATGCAGAGCACCGCTAGAACACACGCGGAGAGCAGAAGCCAGAACGCTGGTTGCTGAAAAAGCTGGATACCGATCCAGATTGCGGCTAGGACCAGTGACAGGTCAATAAACGTGCTCGGATCAATCAGCTGTTTCTGTCTTCGACGGGCCATTTGTTGGATGCGCCGGCAACAAGTCTACATTTTCAATCAAGAGGCGACAATCCAGCGGAAATCGATCCGCCTCGCACTCGAAAAACGTTTTTTCTGTGCTTATGCGTCCTCTGTGGTGAAAGCCTTCTTTCCGCGCCACAGGCCGACTATCCCGAACGTGTAAGGCGTCCACGAAACCTCGACAAACCCCGCCGCCCGCATCATCTCCAGCATCGGCCGGCGGCGCGGGAACCTCTGCGACCGAGTCCGGCAAATAGCCATATGCCCCGGCATCCCCGGAAATCCGCGCGCCCAGCCACGGCAACAAATGCCGAAAGTAAAACCCAAATACCCGTCCCACCCAACCACCAGGCTTGCTGCAATCCAGAATTCCAACCTCTCCCCTGGCGCCAGCACGCGAAAAAACTCCGCCAGCCCCGCCTGATAATTCGCCAGGTTCCGAAACCCAAACGCGGTCGTGACCAGATCGAGCGACCCGTCGCCAAACGGCAGCCGCATCGCATCTGCTTCGATAACTCAACCTTTTGCGCCGCCAGCTTTTTCCTGGCGCGCGCCAGCATCTGGACAGAAAAATCCGCCGCCACCACCGGCTCCGCATCGGCCGGCCGCCTCCGCAACAATGCCCGCGTCATATCGCCGGTGCCGCAGCAAATATCCAGCACTCTTCGCGTCAGGCCGCGCCAGAATGTGCCGAAACCGGCGCGCCGTCCGCCACCACCACGTCCGATCCACGTTGCACGAGAGCACATGGTTCAGCAGGTCGTAGCGCGGCGCGATCCGGTCGAACATCTCCCGCACCGCCCGCGCTGAACTCGCCTCGTCGCTTGTGCCGGCCGGTCGAGACACCGGCGCCCGCAATTCTGCTTTTGTCACCCCGGCAATTTCTTCTGAACCGCGCAAACTTCAGAATATCGCAGCGCCCCAGTCGCCCTCGGCGCTATCCTGACGACCGCACTGCCCGAGGGATTACACTGCGCGTATGCGAAATCCACTGCGTTGCTTAGGTATGCTTCTCTTCGCCGCCTTGCTCACAATGAGTCCAGCCGCGGCACAATCTTAGAGAGCGCCCCAGCCTCCATCGCCTTCGCGCGCGCGCCCAGCACCTGCAACACGGCATCAACACCAGCATCTGGTTCGCGCAGTCCAGCGACTACTCCGTCCACCGCCTCCAGACCTTCACTACTGCCGACGACATCGCACTCATCGCAAAAATGGGTTTCGACCACTGCCGTCTCTCCATCGACGCGGGCCCACTCGTCGCCTGGCAGCGCGCCGGCGCAGAAACGCCCTTCATGACTGAGCTCGATCGCGTCGTCAAGGTCATGCTCGAGAACCATCTCTCCGTCATCCTCGACATTCACCCCACCAGCGAATACAAAGCCGAGCTCTTCCAGGGTGGGACCGGCGTCAGCAATTTCACCTCGCTGTGGCGCGCCCTCGCCGCCCACTACGCCACCACCGATCCCGAGCACGTCTTCTTCGAGATCTTGAACGAGCCCGAGCAGAACGACCCGTACCGCTGGCAGGGTATCGAGGCCACCGTCGTCGACGCCATCCGCCAGGCCGCGCCCCAATCCACCATCATCGCTGCCGGCGGGCATTGGTCCGGCCTCCAGGACCTCCTCGTCCTCGAACCCCTCGCCGACCCCAACATCATCTACACCTTTCACGACTACGAGCCCTTCCCCTTCACCCATCAGGGAGCCACCTGGACCAGCCCTGAAGTCCGCCCCGAACGCGCCATCCCTTACCCCTCCAGCCCCGAAGGCATCGCCCCGAAACTCGACGAAGAACCGACACTCTCCGGGCAGTTCTTTCTCGTGAATACGGGGAAGGACGCTGGGACGCCGCCCGCGTAGAGAACTCCATCGAATTTGCAGCGAAATGGTCCGCCCTCCACCACGTCCCCATCTACTGCGGCGAATTCGGCGTCCTCCGCGAATACGCGCCACCCGCCGCCCGCGCCCAGTGGCTGCACGATATGCGCGTCGCTTTCGAGAAAAACCACATCGGGTGGGCCATGTGGGATTACCAGACCGACTTCAGCGTGGTCACCAAACACAACGGAACCACCACCCCCGACCCTGATGTCCTTGAAGCGTTAGGGCTGCACCTACCCCAATAGCGCCGGCCAATTCTCGTGAACCGAGGCATGGCATTCTCCTTCGCTGTGCTCTCTGTGTGCTCTGTGGTAAACGGGAACCCAGCATGCAAGAGATGCGTAACAATAAGTTCGATCCGACCATCTCCACGCAAGCCGGCACGGCGCTGGGGTCATGATTCAAGGAAGACCGCTATGGCAAAGTTTCTCCTCTTCTGCATCCTTTTCATCCTCTGCTGGCCCCTTGCACTGCTTGCGCTCATCGCCTATCCGATCGTGTGGCTCCTCCTGCTGCCCTTCCGCATCGTGGGTATCGCGGTCGGCGGCGTCCTCGAACTCGTCAGCGCCATCATCTTACTTCCCGTCCGCCTCATCCGCGCCATCTGAAAGGCAACCATTTTTCGGGAAGGCGGCATCGAAGCTTCGAAAGTTTCGCCGAAAATCGCTGGCGCTCATCCTGCCTCTTATCGGGCCCGCAGATTTCGCATGCGCGTATTACAACTGGGAATTGAAAATCGATGTTTTCCTCGCCCGCGCCTCAAAGTCGCACTTTGAAGGGCGGGGTCCGCTGTCGCACACTGGTGGCTCCGGTTCTCTCAAGGCTCATGCGCCGGCTCCTGGCGAGGCGGCAAGACCCGACCGATTTCGCCGCGGCCGCTGTCCGGCATGGCGGCTCCTCATATTTGCTGCCTTCGTATCGATCATGGGCAGACCACTCGGCGGGCAGACACCCTCTGGCAGCGACCAACAGAGGCCACTGAAAACGATGAGCCTCGAGCAACTGGGGAATATCGAGGTGACCACCGTTTCCAAAGAACCTGAAGAGGTATGGAACACTCCCGCGGCGATTTATGTGATCACGCAGGAAGACATTCAGCGTTCGGGAGCGGCGAATATCCCGGAGGCGTTGCGGCTGGCTCCGGGGGTGGAGGTGGCGCGCATCACCTCGGATGAGTACGCGATTGGCATTCGCGGGTTCAACAGCCGCCTCTCGCGGTCCGTGCTGGTGCTGATCGATGGCCGTACGGTGTACACGACGTTCAGGCGGGCACCTACTGGGAGACGCAGGATGTGCTGATGAAAGACATCGACCGCATCGAAGGGATCCGCGGGCCGGGCGGGACGATCTGGGGGCCGAATGCGGTCAAC
Organism: uncultured Acidobacteriaceae bacterium; assembly: GCA_963831055.1. Taxonomy (GTDB): domain Bacteria; phylum Acidobacteriota; class Terriglobia; order Terriglobales; family Acidobacteriaceae; genus Palsa-343. Next base: position 144,196 of record CAWHOU010000049.1, read on the forward strand.
GGGGTGATGAACATCATCACGAAGAGCACAAAAGAGACGCAGGGCGTGCTCGGGAGCGGTGGCGGCGGCGGTGTCGAGCAGTTTATTGGAGACGCCCGCTACGGGTCCGGCAACGGCAGAGGATTCACCTACCGAGTGTATGCGAAAGGCTTCGGATGGGCGCCACAATATCACTCGACGGCGATAACACGACGACTGGCAGGCGGGTCAGGGGGGATTCCGCATGGACTGGGGGGCGCAGCGGGAATAGTTATCGTTTGGAGGGCGATTCTATGGCCAATACTTTGGCGAGAGAATCGACGATTCAACCTACAACCCGCCGGCCAACTACACAAGAGCGGCGATGCCACACTCTATGGAGGAAACATTCTCTTTAACTGGACGAGAGTGCAGGGAGAAGGCGAGACATTCAGCTGGCTGCTTATTATGCCCACGACACGCGCAATGAGCTGAATTTCGGCGATATTCGTAACACGGCGGACGTCGATTTTCAGGACCGGTTCCGTTTGCCTCGCCAGGAGGTATCGTGGGGCCTGACCGCGCGATTGAGCCATGGGAGCGAAGTTGAGGTGTTTTCCGGACTGACGTTTACGCCTTCGCACAGGACCGACGAGCTCTACCAGGGGTTCTTTCAGGATGAGATCACGCTCGTGCCCAATCGGCTATCGGTGGTAGCCGGGACCAAGGTGCTGAAGACGAACTACACGGGGGCGCTGGCGGAACCGAGCGGCCGGTTGTTGTACACACCGACAGGCACCCAGACCGTGTGGGCGGCTTCACACACGGTCTGCGGACACCTGCCGACGTGGAGCGGGATTTCAATCTGTCCAGTTTTCTGGGATACGCGGCGAATGGGCTGCCGATCTTCGCGCGCTTCAGCGCAAATCCCAATTTCAGGTCGGAGCAGTTGAACGGCTACGAGCTGGGCTACCGGGGACTTGAAGGGAAGAATTTCTATGTCGACATAGCCGGCTTCTACAACCATTACGGGGACCTTTTCAGCGAAGACCTGGTTCAAGCGCCGTATATAGAGACGAACCCCGCTCCCACTCACGTTCTGATCCCTGCGGAGTTCGGGAATGGGCTGGTGGCTTCGACAACCGGGATGGAGGCCGCACCTATGTGGCGTCCGGAGCCGTGGTGGCGGCTGGGCGGTTCGTATTCGTTCCTCGATATGCATGTGGAGAAAGGGACGAACTCAAAGGACATTGGCAGCGCGCCTGGCGTGCAGGGGTCCAGTCCGGAGCATCAGGCGCTGATCAAGAGCGGTTTCGATCTGCCCAAATTGATCAGCACAGACTTTCAGGTGCGATACGTGAGTGCGCTGCCTGGCATCCAGGTGCCCGCGTACTGGACAGGAGGTGTTACTGGACAGTGGGCTGCGACGCCGCACATTCGGTTGACGGCTGTGGGCCAGAATCTTTTTCAGCCGCACCATGTGGAATTTAACTACGACCCTGGGCCCCTGGTTGGAATCCGGCGCGGATTTTATGGCGAGATAACGTTTACGAAGTGACCCTCGCCCGCAAAAGAACCAAAGCGGGTGCAGGATCGCCTTCTGCACCCTGTACCCTGCACCCTGTACCCTGTTTTTATGTCCGCCATCGTGCTCGACGGCAAAGCCTATTCCAGGGAACTCGAAGCCGAACTCACCGCCCGAGTGGGGCGCCTTAATCTGAAAGATCCACCCATCCTCGCGACCATCCTCGTCGGCGACGACCCAGCCTCCGCCACCTACGTCCGCATGAAAGGCAACGCCTGCCGCCGCGTCGGTATGGAGTCTGACATCCACCTGGCCGGGCCTACGACCACCGCCGAGCTGCTCGTAGCCATCGACGAACTCAACGCCAACCCCCACGTTCGCGGCATCCTGCTCCAGCATCCCGTTCCCAAGCAGATCGACGAGCGCGCCGCCTTCGACCGCATCGCCATCGAGAAAGACGTTGACGGCGTCACCGCGCACGGTTTCGGCCGCATGGCCATGGACGAGCCCGCATACGGCTCCGCCACGCCCGCCGGCATTATGCGCCTGCTGCGCCGCTATGAAATCCCCATCGAAGGCCGCGAGGCCGTCGTCGTCGGACGCAGCCCCATCCTCGGCCGGCCCATGGCCATGATGATGCTGGCCGCCAACGCCACCGTCACCATCTGCCACTCCCGCACCAGGAATCTCCCTGAAGTCGTCCGCCGCGCGGAAATCGTCATCGGGGCCGTCGGCAAAGCCGAGTACATCCGTGGCGACTGGATTCGCGATGGCGCTGTCGTGGTCGACGCTGGCTATCACCCCGGAGGAGTCGGCGACATCGAGCTATCCGCGGTGATCGACCGCTGCTCGGCGTACACACCGGTCCCCGGCGGCGTCGGCCCCATGACGATCGCCACCCTCATCGCCCACACCGTAGAAGCCGCCGAAAAGCTGGCGCGATAAGGCCCCAGCTTCCAAGCGCGGAGGCAGGCGTGCGACTTTGGCCAAAAGCGAATTCCAGCGATACCCGATGGCTAGCTGCGGATTCGAGCCTGGCTCCCGCCCTGAAGGGCGCCGTGCTTGATGAAGTCGCCGGATTGAAGGTCGGTCATGGCCTGACGTAGTTCGGCCTGGGTGTTCATGACGATGGGGCCGTACCAAGCCACGGGCTCTTCGATCGGCTTGCCGGATACGAGCAGGAAGCGGATGCCTTCGGGACCGGCCTGGACCTGGATTTCGTCGCCGCGATCGAAGAGGACGAGCGAGTGGTTGCTGCGTCGTAGACGGGTTTAGCATTCGGGTCCGCGCCTGATTCCGTCAGCACAGCCTGCGGGTCGGAGGCATCGCGGAAGGTGCCGGACCCTGCAAAGACATACGCGAAGGCGTTGCGCGTGGTTTCGACCTTGAGCCGCTTCTTCTTGTTCGGCGGGACGGACACGTCGATGTAGTTCGGGTCGGCGGCGACGCCTTCCACGGGACCCGTCTTGCCCCAGAATTCGCCGCCGATGATGCGGGCGGTGGTGCCGTCGTCTTCGGTAACCTCGGGGATCGCGCCGGCGGGATGTCCTGGTAACGCGGGTCGGTCATTTTCAGATGCGAGGGCAGGTTCGCCCACAGTTGGAAGCCGTGCATGCGGCCCTGAGGGTCGCCTTTCGGCATCTCCTGGTGGAGGATGCCGCTGCCGGCGGTCATCCACTGCACGTCGCCGGCGGTCATTTTGCCCTTGTTGCCGAGCGAGTCGCCATGCTCGACGGAGCCGGCGAGGACGTAGGTGATGGTCTCGATGCCGCGATGCGGGTGCCAGGGGAACCCTTTGAGGTAGTCCTCGGGATGCTCGTTACGGAAGTCGTCGAGGAGGAGGAACGGGTCGAAGTCTTTGGTTTTGCCGAAGCCGAAGGCGCGCTGGAGGCGGACGCCTGCGCCTTCGAGGGTTGGTTGGGTGGACAGAATTTCTTTCACCGGCCTGAGTGACATTGCTTTTCCTATCTGGTCTGGGGAGGTTTGGGGACCGGTTTATTAGATTCTGGGGGGGCGGGAAGGATTCTGCGCGGTTGCAGGGAGGCCCGTGGGCCTCACGACCGAGTTCGCCATTCTGATAATGAGGAAGCGAGGGGCTCCTCTGCGAGGCGATGGGGCGCTTTCTGGGTGTCCCACATCACAGACAGCTCTACGGACTTCCGGTCTCATTAAAATTAACGATTTCCCCGGCGTTTATGGACGTCGGCTGCGGGCGCGGGATCGGCGGCATGTCCCAATCCGCGGGTCAGGGGCCGTTCTGCGCAAAGAGCAGGCGCTGGGCCGGCGGCGGCCGTGCGGGGCTGGGAGGGCGCGCACCGCCGGGACGGGAGATCATGCTGGAGCGCTTCCAAAACAAGACGGTAGACCTTGCGTGGCTCAACAGCAACTTCCCCTGCATGATGGCCTGTCCGGTGCACACCGATGCGGGCCGCTATGTGGCTTTGATCGCCGAGGGGCACTATGAAGAGGCATACCGAATCGCGCGCGAAGCCAACCCGATGGCCAGCATTTGCGGCCGGGTCTGCGCGCATCCGTGTGAGACCGCGTGCCGTCGTGGCGCGATCGACCAACCGATCGCCATCCGCGCACTGAAGCGGTTTCTGACCGAGCGGCACGGGCCGGAGTCGCAGCGGCCTGTCGACGTGAACGCGGGACGCCACCAGAAAAAACTTCCCTTTCGGATTGCGGTAGTGGTAGTGGGCCGGTTGGATTATCGGCCGCCCACGACCTTGCTCTGATGGGTTATGCGGTCACGATCTTCGATGCCGCCCCAGTCGCCGGAGGAATGTTGTACCTGGGTGTGCCGGACTACAGGCTGCCCCCGGACGTGCTCGCGGCGCAGGTGCGAGAGATACTCGCCACCGGCGACATTACTCTGAAACTGAATTATGCCGCTGGCCGCGATTTTTCCATTGCCGATCTGCGGCGACAGGGCTTCGACGCGGTATTGATCGCAGTGGGCGCGCAGAGCAGCCGCGATCTCTCCATTCCTGGAGTAGACCTGGACGGCGTGCACAATGGAATCGATTTTCTTCTGAATGTGAACCTCGGTTATCAGTTCACGGTGGGTAAGAAGGTCATTGTGATTGGCGGTGGCGACGTGGCCATGGATGTGGCGCGTTCCGCGGCCCGGGAGGTAGTGCGCCAGCACGTGGCAGGCGCCAACGCCCTCGACGCGACGGAGATGGCCGATGTTTCTCTGTCGGCTTTGGGTCCGGCGGCGCAGGGAAGTACACCTGGTCTGTCTCGAAAGCCGCGACGAAATGCCCTCTTCTCCTGAAGAGATCGCAGGAGCGGAAGAGGAAGGCATCATTGTCCATCCCGGCCTGGGCCCCATCGCATTGTTGGCAGACTGGCAGAGTTACCGCTTTGGAAACGCTGAAGACTAAATGGGTCTTCGATCGGGATGGCCGGTTCAATCCTGCGTTCCAGGAAAACAGCGAGAGCCAGCTGGAATGCGACACGGTCATCATGGCGATCGGGCCGGCGCCGCGGCTCGATTTTCTGAAACCTGAAGACGGTGTTGAGATATCCCGGCGCGGGCTGATCGCAGTTGATCCGCAAACGCTCATGACCTCCGCCGATGGCATCTTCGCCGGCGGCGATTGCGTCTTCGGCTCCGACTGATCATCGACAGCGTCGCGGACGGCAAACGCGCGGCGGTGGGCATCGATGAGTTCCTGCGCGGCGTCCGTTATCCGGAGCCTGTGGTCGAGGTGGAAATTCACAAGGGATACAGCATGACGCCCAATCTTCTCGACCTTGTCCGGCAGCCTGTCGCTGCGCTCCCGCTCGACCGCCGCACGGGCAGCATCGAGGTGGAAATGGGGTTCGATGAAGAAGCCGCGCAACTGGAGGCGCAGCGCTGCCTGCACTGTTGGGTGAACACCATCTTTGAGGGAAGTCTGGAAGACGGCAGTCTGTGCGTGCTGTGCGGCGGGTGTGTCGATGTGTGCCCCGAGAATTGCCTCGAACTTGTCGCCCTCGATCGGTTCCAGTTCGAGCCCGGCGTGGTGCAACAACTTGTGGACCGCGAGGACCTGCTGAATATCGAGCTCGAGGACGTGCGCGTGACGAACTGGGGTTCATCGCGGGCTCCGTGATGTTGAAAGACGAAACGCGTGCATCCGGTGCGGATTATGCGCGGCTCGCTGCCCGGTGGGCACAATCACCATGGAGTCTTACAGTCTGATTTCCGCCGAACCAACAGGACTGATCTCCCTTCAAGCAATCGATGCGCCGTTTCGGACCGCAGCCGCGGCTGGGCGGTGAGAGCAACGATGAGCGAGAACAAAGCGATGCTTTCATCGACGGGCGAGACTTACGGCCGGTATGAACTGAGGAGGGTCACAGGTACAGGCCCCAAGGCGGGGGAGACGTGCCTCACCGCTGTACCCCGCGCCGGTTCCCGCAGGTCACCTCCGCGACTTCATGTGGTTTGCACCGTTTCGGACTCTGTAAGTCCTGCCACTTTCCAGCGCCGCTGAGTAACCCGACGACATCCTCATAGCACTCCTTGAGCCAACCGGAGCGATCCGCATTCTGGGTTACCTCTTCGCGCTGCCGGGGCGTGAGCGACCAGGACAACGGGTCCTGCGCGGCCTGCAGCCCCAGACACTGTCCGGGCTGGGCGTGATCGTCGAAGACGATCTGACGCAACTGCAAACTCTGCGGGTGTGACTGCACTAACAAGTCGAGACCGTTCCGGTTGCGCCCGGTGACGCTGCCGTGTCCGGCGCTCCACAATCCCTGAGGGGGGAACTCAAGCTGTTGGAGCACTCCGCTCGGCCTCGCAGTTTTCCTGTTGGGCTGCTTAGGAGGGTTAAGGGCCGATGGTGTGGAAGGGAAGCCCGGAACATCCGAGTCCTCGCTGTTGCGAATCTCGATCAGGAGGATTTTCACCGGGAGCTTGATTTTAGTGTGGAATTCATTCGCCTGCTCAATGTCCCGGACCGCGGGCGAGCTCTGGGAGGGCGCAGGCGGCGGGTCCAGCGCATAGCGCAGGAATTCAATCGCCGATGAAGTTCCGTCGTTGTCGTAGTAGCCGCCGTCCACAAAGTGCGCGCTGGCCAGGGGCTCCGTATCGCGGGCCGGTATTCGCGCCGCCGAGGACACATACGGAAAAGTCGCCGACAACTGGGCCGCCGTGGACAAGGGAAGATCGGGTTTGTCGCCGCCGGGGGAAACTATCGAGGAAAGACTCAGCTGGCGGGCCTCTTTTCAATCGCGCCCAGTTCATATTTGGGCAGGCGGTAGTTGGCGAGGAGAAAACGATCGCCCATTTCCACTGTTGTTGTGTTCATCGTGAATGCGGGATAATCCGGCGCCTGCAATGTCCCAATCGTGAGAGGCGCCTGGGTGGCCCGCCATGGCCCGTGGCTCAGGGTGGGACGTTCCATCTGGATACGGGGGTCAAGATTCCGGGTTGCAGCCGGGGCCCAGCAATAGCGGTCGGCCCAATTCCGCTCGATCCCGCGCCGCAAGGCCCAGGTCCGATCCTTGCCAAGCGGCCCTTTGGCCGGATCTTCGCTCCCGGAAACGGCCACCACAGGAAAGGCAGACCGGGTAATGATGCCCGGGTGAAGTCGAAATAAGTCAGACCCCAGCTCACGGCCTCAAGGCTGGAACACTGCGCCGCCACGACCATCTGTCACCGCACATGCCACCCAGGTGATGGTCGGCCCGACCGGGCGGGCTTGTGCCCTGTCGAACAACATGGCGCTGCCGATCATCGGACAGGAACACTATGTTCTGGTCGCCGGCACGGCAGGCGATCGCGACGAGCGTGGCTGGGAGACAGATCTGTTCGCGGGACTCGGTCTCGACGGGGAGGTCAGGCAGGCGGTAGGCTCCCATAGGCAGCCGCGGAAGGAATTCGGATGGACCCTGACATGGACCCCAACATGCAACATTGGCAGGATCGGTGGCCAGCCTGCAGTGGGTGATCGGCTCCATTCTCTCCCAAGTCGACAGCGTCCCGACCTGACCGAAACCAGGCCACGTGCCGTGTCCACCGCAGACGGCGGTGCTTTGAATCCCACTACGCACCCCGCTCTTCGCGCCGTCGTGTTAGCGCTATTGGCAGTGGACGGGGTGCTCTCCGCAATAGCCGGTGCCCTGCTGCTGCCGTGGTATATCGGTGCGATTCCCTTTCCCATCAGCGCATTGATCAGCGGATTGGTCAATGCGGCCCTAGTCTGGGCCGCCGGGCGCTGGACCAGGTCGCCGCGGCTGGCCGCGTTGCCGCTGTGGACGTGGTTGCTCACGGTGGCGATCATCAGCGTCGGCGGGCCCGGGGGCGACGTCATCTTGGAGGCCAGGGCGTGCTGGCCTACTCCAGCTTTGTTGCTCGTCGTGCTCGGGGGGCGCACCACCGCTGTGGGTGTTGTGGCGGCGCAGCCGTTACGGCACCGCCGGGCCGGTTACGGGAACGCCGGCGGAAGTGGCGGAAGCGGCGGAAGGAAGCCGCGGATCCAATAGATCTCG
>CAWHOU010000050.1:0-17760 GCA_963831055.1 uncultured Acidobacteriaceae bacterium
ATTTCGGGCTCCCCTCTTGACAGTTTCGTGGAAAAACCCGGGATCCTTCGCTACGCTCAGGATTTCGCCTGCGGGCTCGCGCGCAAAAACGGCTCAACTTCGGACTTTTCCACAAAAGCTTGACAATTTTTCGAGATTGGGGCGGGAGTGAAGTTTAGAGTTTGGAGTTTAGAGGTTGGAGTTGGGAGGGTCGGGCCAAGACCGGACCCGATCAGAATGGACACCCCGAGTCGTTCCTAATTGGGGGTCAGCCCCCGGTAAGTTGTTGATTCGAAGGGGACGGTGGTGGGGGTAAGCCGTGCATGCTAACTAGTAAGTTAGCGGGGTGTACAGACTCGCCAGGGACAACGATGATTTGCCAGCTTTCCGGTTGCCGCCTTGGGTCCGCTCGTATAATCAAGCCGAAACTGAGCGAGCATGGAGACCGCACGTGACGCGCCTTGGGAAGTTTGCTTTAGTCCTCGTGTCCATAGCTGTCCTGCTTTTCGGCTTTGCTGGATTCAAGGCTGGATGGCTTATCGACAGGATCGCACCCGATGCGATCCATAACGCCAAAGGCTACTTTGAAGAACTTCGTCAAAGGAGAGCAGACCAAATCCTGGAAGCATTCGATCCGAGTGCGGACAAAGAACGGCTTAGCAGCGATGTCGCGAATGTCATCGCGCTGGTGCCGCAAGAAACCCCGCTCGGCGTTGAGACTCTCGGAGCTACGGCGGACTGCAAAGCGAGCGGCATTGCTGGGGATTCGACATAGAGAGTCCCTTTATTTACGCCTCAATTCCTGCGGGCGCTATCCTCTTCCTCTTGCTTCAAGACCGTCTTCGGAGAACGAAGCCGATACCTCCGACCAACGCCGGTGAAGCGACGACCGTCGTTGACCAGGCTTCAAGCGATTTGGGGCAATAGCCACCTTTCGTCACATCACCTTTGTTAAGGTGGTATTGGCCGTAGACCGGCTTTCCGGAAGTTTCGCTGCGGGTGGTACTCAGGGGCTGAAGCCCGCATCATTGTGCGGCCTTAACGGCATGACTGAAAGTCATGCCCCTTCACTTTTCAAGTCGGAGGCGAGGGAACGCGGCAGGAAGCGCAGGATGGGGGCGAGTTAGCGGCTGTCCGGTAGTTTCACGGTGATGGACGGCAGCCAAATGCAACCGCAGATCCCTCCGCTGCGCGTCGGGATGACGGCCTCGGTGGATAGTCGAGATTTCTGCCGAATGACCGGCTTTTCGGAAAGTTTGGCGGCAGGTGGTACGGGGGCTGAAGCCCGCATCATTGTGCGGCCTTAACGGCATGACTGAAAGTCATGCCCCTTCACTTTTCCGTGTCGGTGGAGAGAGAGCGGTCGTCACGATTGAGCAAAAACAACCGCAGGTCCATTCGACTGCGCGCCGGGAAAGCGCAATGAACGCAGGGAAAATTTGTGACGGCGCTCCGCTCAGGATGACATTTGTTTATTGAAGTGGCATTCCGGCATAGCTGAGGGTCGTGATCCTTTAAACCGGCCGCAGGCTAAAACCGCTGCATTTGCGGGCAAGCTCATCTCTGCCCTGGTGATCCCGGGCGGCAGCGCCAGCGACTGCAGCTGGCGGCGTATCCGGCACGAGTGAACTCGTGCCCTGATACAAAAGCGCACCACGAGCGAGAGAGCTTCCCACAGGGGCTAAAGCCCGGATTCAAATTTGGGCGGCGTTACGGCACCAGTAAACTCGCCTGATACAAAAGCCTTTCCCGTGTTGATCATGGAGCTGTGAAGCCCCTGTATACGTCGATACGGTCGAATCAGACAAGCGAGCCGGCGAGAGCTGGCGGCTGGGCCAGCTCGTGCTCGGCGACGGAGACGCACTCTTCGAGAATGTCGAGGGCGATGGCGGCTTCGTGTTCGTTGACGATGAGGGGCGGGGCGAGACGGATGGAGTTTTCTCCGCAGCCGAGGATGAGCAGGCCGCGCTCGAAGGCGAGGTCGACGATGCGATCGCGGAGATGGGGCGCTACTTCGCGAGTGTGCTGATCTTTGACGATCTCGATGCCGATCATGAGGCCGCGTCCGCGGACGTCGCCGACGATGGGATGTTTGGCGGGCCAGTCGCGGAGGCGGGCGAAGATGTTCTGGCCCTGCTTTGTGGCGTTGGCGAGGCCTTCGCGGGCCAGGATATCCAGAGTCGCGAGGGCGGCGGCGATCGAGACGGGGTTGCCGCCGAAGGTGGAGGCGTGGGAGCCGGGCTTCCAGTCCATGATGGAGGCGCGCGTCATGCAAATGCCGAGGGGCATGCCGGAGGCGATGCCTTTGGCCATGCAGACGATGTCGGGCTGGACGCCGGTGTGCTCGATGGCCCACCATTTGCCAGTGCGGCCTGCGCCGGACTGGACCTCGTCGGCTACGAGGAGGATGCCGTGTTTGTCGCAGATGCGGCGGAGCTCCTGCATGAAGATGGTAGGCGCGACGACGTAGCCGCCCTCGCCCTGGATGGGCTCGACGAAGATGGCGGCGACTTCTTCAGGCGGAAGCGTGGTGCGGAAGAGCTTTTCTTCGATGTAACGGGCGCAGCCGAGGGCGAAGGCTTCTTCTTCCTGGGGTCCGCCGGTGCATCCGCGATAGGCGTAGGGGTAGCGGACGTGGGTGATACCGGGGACGAGTGGGGCGAAGCGGCGGCGCTGCTGGGGCTTCGAGGCGGTGAGGGAAAGCGCGCCCATGGTGCGGCCGTGGAAGGCGCCGAAGAAGGCGATGATGTTCTGGCGGCCGGTGTGGTAGCGGGCGATTTTGAGGGCGCACTCGATGGCCTCTGCGCCGGAGTTGCCGTAGTAGAAGCGGTGCGGACCGGGCATGGGAGCAATGGCGGAGAGGCGCTCGGAAAGGGTGACGAGCGATTCGTAGTAGAAGTCGGTGCCGGAGATGTGGATGAGCTCGGCGGCTTGTTTCTGGATGGCGGCGACGACTTCAGGGTGGCAATGGCCGGTGGAGCAGACGGCGATGCCGGCGGCGAAGTCGAGGAACTGGTTGCCGTCGACGTCTTCAACGCGCAGGCCGCGGCCGCGCTTTGCGACCATGGGGTAGGAGCGGGTGTAGCTGGGGGAGATGAGGCGGTCGTCGGCTTCGACGATGCGGCGGGCTTCGGGGCCGGGAAGGGAGGTCTTCAGCTTCGGGCCGTATTGGGTGAGGATATCGGTTGCGACGGGTGTAGCAGTCATGGGTCTCTCCTTCGGGTCGTCAAGCGGATGTGGGCCGGCTGTCGAGCTGGTTGTTGGCTGGACAGCGATGCGGGTGAGAGGGGTCTTCTTCGGGCACGACGCGGGGCGTCGCGGGCAGCGTCGACTAGTCGCTGCCGAAGAGACTCGGTCGCGTGCGGGTGGGCAGAACGCGGGTGTAGCGGCGTGGGGCGATGGCGCGGGCCGGGGAGTTAGACACCACGGGGCCGTTCCAGCTTTTGCGGCTGAAGAGGGCCGGGATGTTGGAGGCGCGGCGCATAGTCTGCTTGCTGAGGATAGCACGGGGCGCGGGCGATTCGACAGGGGATTAGCGGAGGGTGCGGACTTTTGCGGGGGCAAGTTTTGCGGCTTTGGCGGCGAACTTGCGGTCGAAAGTGACGAACTCCGCGGTGTGGGAAGAGGCCAGGTGCAGGGCGTCGGCAAAATCCATGCCGGCGGCAAACCAGTCCAGGGTCTGTGCCACAACGGGCGCATCCTCCAGGCGGACGTTTGGGAGTCCAGACAGCGTGCGCAGAGCGACTACGATTCCTTCGCGGTCGAACCCGTATCGGTAACGCAGGATCCATTCCGTCTCCAGGACGACGGTCTTGAGAAGCAGAATTTGCTGGGTACGAAGGAGGGCATCGGCCTTCGCCGTCTGGGCGGAATCGTCGCGTGCGAGGTAGCGGACGACGATATTAGTATCGACCGCGAGCATGCCGTTCCCTCACGCCGATCGCAATCGCTTCGTCCATTTCCGCGAGGGTCTTCGGCTTGCCCTTGTACTTGTTTTTCTCAAGAAATGCGGTGAATTCCTCGAAGTTCGTCGGGGGAAAGGGCTTGGCGGGCCGGAGCAGGACGCCGTCTTCGGTTTCCTCGACTGTAAGCCGGGTGCCAGGATCCCACTTGCGGCTCTTCCGTATGGACAGGGGCAGAACGATTTGACCTTTCGAGGAGAGCCTGGTGGTTTCCATGGGGATGCCTCGGCAGCGAGGTAAGACGCAGTAAGATTTTATCATGATGTGATTCCAGGTTGGTCAGATTCCGCCTTAATTGTGGGGCCGTCCGGAGTTCGCGATTCCGTTGCCGACGATTTCGTATACTAGCGATATGTCGATTGTGCGCAACGTGGCGGCCATTGCCAAAGGCATGAGCATTACGTTTCGGGAGATCTTTCAGCCGACGGAGGTTGAGAATTATCCGGACGGCAAGGGGCCGACGCGTGGAGCGGTGCTGCAGGAGCGCTTTCGTGGGGCGCACGTTTTGCAGCGGGACGAGAACGGCCTGGAGAAGTGCGTGGCGTGCTTTTTGTGCGCGGCGGCTTGCCCTTCGAACTGCATTTTTATCGAGGCGGCGGAGAATACGGCGGAGAAGCGCATTTCCAGCGCCGAGCGTTACGCGAAGGTCTACAACATCGACTACAACCGCTGCATTTTTTGCGGGTATTGCGTGGAGGCGTGCCCGACGGACGCGATCACGCACGGGCATGGGTTTGAGCTGGCCAGCCTGAACGCCACGAATCTGGTGATGCGCAAGGAAGACATGCTGGTACCGGCGGTGGGGATGCCGGGGCAGCTGGCGGCGCAGTCGGATTCGGTGAAGTAGCCGGGCATTTTCGCAGGTTTGATTTCCGCAGCTTCGGGGCGGCTTCTGCATCGATAGGGCAGGAGCCTTTCCATGAGACAACAGGTTCGTTCCGCATTTTTCCTGATAGCACTGATTGCTGTGTCCCTTTGTGTTTCCGGGCAGAGCACACCGGAGTATGTGAAGACGGCTGACGCTGGGCCACATGGGTCCGCGCCGGGGATGAGGGTGAAGCTGGTGAACGAGAACGGCGGGCAGAGGGATTTTGCGGTTATTTTTCACCCTGGCGATGAGTTCTTTGCGGGGCTGACGCAGTTTGCCGAGGAGTATCACGTGCAGAGTGCGCACCTGACGGCGGTGGGTGGGCTCCATGATGCGCGACTGGCGTGGTACGACGAGTCGAAGAAGGCGTATCGCGTGATCCCGGTTGATCAGCAGGTGGAGGTGGATTCGCTGGTGGGCGACATTGCGCTGCTCGACGGGAAGCCTTCGGTGCACATGCACTGCGTGGTGTCGATGGAGGATGGGACGACGCGCGGGGGGCACGTGCTGGGCGGGCATGTTTCGCCGCTGCTGGAGGTGTGGGTGACGGTGGATTCGACGCCTTTGTTGAAAAGGCACGATGAGAAGACGGGGCTGAACCTGATGGATCCTGACGCGAAGCCGTAGGAGCCTGGGGGAAAAAAGGCGAGGCCGGCAGGTTGAAACGGTGGTTTTGAAGGTGGCGCGGGAGTTGCTTTCGGGCTGAAAAGAGGGCTCACTTTCCAGACGGTCGGGAGCTTCTCCTGGTATCGCGCATCCTTCCGCAGGTACGCATCCGGGCCGCCCGATCAGGTACTTGCAAATTATTTTTCGCCAGAGCGAACTTTGATCAGGCCAGCCTCCTCTATCAGGCATGAGGACGCCAGCTGATCCGAAGGAGCCCGTAATCGAGGACCAGACCCTTCTCGTCCTTCTGGCCCAAAGCGGCGACCGTGCGGCCCTCGAGCGGCTCCTTCATGGGGCCTATGCGCCGTTGCGGCGCTACATCACCCATCTGGTGGGCACGGCCCTGGCAGACGACATCCTGCAGGAAACCTCGTTGCAGATTTTCCGCAAGCTCCCGTTCCTGCGGGAGCCCGCCGTTTTTCGCCCCTGGACCTTCCGGATCGCTTCGCGTATCGCCTTCGCTCATCTGAAGAGAGCGCGCCTTTGGCAGCCTCTCGATGATGCGCCACCCGAACTCTTCATCAGCCTCAGCCCCAGCCCTGGCGAGCTAACGGATGAGGGCTTCCTGAGCCTGCTCGACCATGTCTCGCCCGCCAGCCGGGCTGTGCTGCTGCTTCATTATCAGCACGACCTCTCACTCGAAGAAAGTGCCGCGATTCTGGAGATTCCGATCGGCACCGTCAAGTCGCGGCTCCATTACGGAGTCAACACGCTTCGCAAACACCTCACCTCTGAAAGGAAACCAGCATGAGCCCGGAAAACCAGCAGCCTGACTCAAAAAATACGAACGCGGAACTCGCCTTTGTCCAGCAAGCCCTTGCAGCAGCCGACAGGTCCGAACAGTCCTCACGCATCATCGTTGGCGTGCTGGCCATCCTGGCTATCGTCGTCTTTATCTGGATGCACATGCACATGTTCCCGCCGGAGAGCCTGGCGGGGCTGCTGCATTCAATCCTTCGCGTCGACCTGTTCTTTCTTGTCCTCATGTTCGCGATCGCCATGTATCTTCGACAGGTGATGAATAAGAACACCCGCACAATCCTGCGGGCGCTGGCGAACACACGGCAGCGGTGACTTGATCGCGGTAGAAGGCGTGCATAGGTCCGCCTTGTTTGCACAGTTCCATCGTATAGGGTCGTTCCTAAGGCGTATGCATCGCTACCCGAATCGATGTCAGGCTCCTGCCAGTGTCAGGGGGTAGCGAGGGGATTGGATGGGGCTGCTGGATTTGCCGGGGATGGGGGATGGCGATGGCCGGAATGTTTTGATCGCGGACTAACTTGTTGAAGTCTGCGATGCCAGTTGTTCATATCTTGTGTAACTGGTTGAGATGGGTGTGTAACTGGTCACGTAGCTGATCGAAGACCTGGACAATTGCAGGGCGGTCTCGAGCCTTTGACAGGGGGACCGCCGCAGCTTTCGGGCTCAGCCTCGTCTGACCTGATTTTCGCTCGCAACGCCATTCCGCGCCAATATTGTTAACAGTCATTGGTTCCAGAATGGTCCGCAGCACTACCTTGGGGTGAAGGCCGGATAGTTTCGCATTGACGTGTGGGGTGGGCGGAGAGATAGCTTCTTGCTGTGGGGTGTACCTGGGCTTTCGCCGAGTTTGAGGTTTTGGTGTTGGCGCGGTTTGAGACTGAGCCGGTTTCAGAATGGTCCGCAGCACTACCTTGGGGTGAAGGCCGGATAGTTTCGCATTGATGTTTGAGGGGGACGGAGAGTTAACTTCTTGCTGTGGGGTGAACCTGGGCTTTCGCTGAGTTTGAGGTTTTGGTGTTGGCGCGGTTGAGGCTAAGCGAGTGTCAGGTTGGTCCGCAGGACTACTTTGGGGTGAAGGCCGGATAGTTTCGCATTGACGTGTGAGGGGGACGGAGAGTTAGCTTCTTGCTGTGGGGTGAACCTGGGCTTTCGCCGAGTTTGAGGTTTTGGCGTTGGCGCGGTTCGAGACTGAGCCGGTTTCAGAATGGTCCGCAGCACTTACTTCGGGTGAAGGCCGGATGGTTTCGCATTGACGTTTGAGGTGGACGGAGAGTTGGCTTCTTGCTGTGGGGTGAACCTGGGCTTTCGCCGAGTTTGGGGTTTTGGTGTTGGCGCGGTTGAGACTGAGCCGGTTTCAGAATGGTCCGCAGCACTTACTTTGGGGTGAAGGCCGGATAGTTTCGCATTGACGTTTGAGGGGGACGGAGAGTTGGCTTCTTGCTGTGGGGTGAACCTGGGCTTTCGCCGAAAGTTTTGGTTTGATGTGTTGAGGAGTTGCTGCTTTCCTCGCTGGGTTTGGGTTTCCGTATTGGCCTGGGTTGGTGCGTTCAAAGTGCGGCTGGGGCTGCTGCGGGGGCTGCGGAAGCTGGGGGGATGGTGATGGCGGGGATGTTCTGATCGCGTACTAGTTTATTGAAGTCGGCGATGCCGGTGGTTTCTATCTTGTGTAACTGGTCGAGCTGGGTTTGTAACTGGGCGGAGAGCTGGTCGAAGACCTCGTAGGATTGTGCGGTGGGCGCTACGTCGGTATCTTCGACGACGTTTTCTACTGAGGCAAGTTTGTTGTTGATGCGGATGGGGAAGTTGAGGGCATCTTCGTCGGCCTTGAGCTTCGTCTGATAGATGGTCTCTTCGATCGTGGTCAGCTGATCGGTAAGGTCTTTGGCGCTCTTTTTTACCTGGTCGTTGGAGACGGTAAGATAGGGCTTGAGCTGATCTTTGGCGGCGCGGATGGCGACGATGCTCGAGTTGGCGTCGGTGACGCGGTCGCGAATCTTAAGGGCGAGAGCCAATTGCTTGTCAAAATCTTCCTGGGTGGTGGGCGCTCGGGGATCCTTGATAACGGTGAAATTCTGCGAGAGGGTTTTGCCGTTGACGACGAGCTCGACCTTATAGTCGCCGGGCGTGGCGATGGGGCCGGAGAGCGAGCCATCCCACATGAGGAGGCCGGGGAAGCCCGTCGCATCCTCGTAGCGCAGGTTCCAGACGAAGCGGTTGAGGCCGGCTTTGGCGGGCAGCGGAGTGTTGCGGGGGCCGAAGTCTTCGTCCTCGACGCCCTGGTCGCCTTTGGGCTTGGTGGAGACTTCGCGGACAAGCTTGCCGTCGGCGGTGAGAAAGCGGAGCTTGAGCTCGCCTTCAGGTTTGCTTTTGAGGTAGTAGTAAATGACCGCGCCGTTGGGGGGATTGGCGCCTTCGTTGGGGCTGGGGCGGCTGAAGCCATTGTCGCCGTCGATGCGAATGGCGCGCTTGACGGGAAAGAGGAAGAGGTCGGAGGACCGCTGGAAGCTGGCGGGGTTGAGGGCGCGAACCAGCGGCAGGTCATCGAGGGCGTAGAAGCTGCGGCCCTGGGTGGCGAGGATCATGTCGTCCTGCTGCTTCTGGAAGGCGATGTCGGTGACGGGGACGGCGGGGAGATTGAGCTGGAAGGGAAGCCAGTGATCGCCGTCGTCGTAGGAGATATATAGATGCGATTCGGTTCCTGCGAAGAGGAGGCCTTTTTGGTTAGGATCGGGACGGATGGCGCGAGTGAAGTCGTCGTCGGGGATGCCGCTGACGATTTTGGTCCAGGTCTTGCCGTAGTCGGTGGTTTTGTAGAGGAAGGGATGGAAGTCGTCGGAGAGATACATGGTCGCGGCGACGTAGGCGGTGCCGGGGTCGAAGGGTGAGGCGGCGATGCAGTTGATGCGGATCCAATCCGGCATGTCTTTGGGTGTGACGTTCTGCCAGGATTTGCCGTCGTCCTGAGTGACGTGGATGAGGCCATCGTCGGAGCCAACCCAGATGACGCCGGCTTTGAGCGGCGATTCGTCGATCGCGAAGATGGTGTCGTAGTATTCGACGGCGGTGTTGTCTTTGGTGATGGGGCCGCCGGAGGGGCCTTGTTTAGATTTGTCGTTGCGGGTGAGGTCGGGACTCATGACGGTCCAGTGCTGGCCTTCGTCGGTGGTGGCGAGCAGGACGTTGGCGCCAGCATAGAGGCGGTGCGGATCGTTGGGCGAGAAGAGGAGGGGGAAGCTCCACTGGAAGCGATACTTCATGGCTTCAACGCCGGAGCCCATGGGGTTATCGGGCCAGGCATTGATGTCGCGCTCGGAGGCGGTGACGGTGTCGTAACGGGTGAGAAGGCCATCGTAGGAGCCGGCGTATACGTAGCGGGAATTGAGGGGATCGGAGACGATCCATCCGCTCTCGCCGCCGCCGACATCGTGCCAGTCGCTGGTGGTGATGGCGCCGGAGTTACCGCGGCTGAGGGTGGCGACGGTGGAGTTATCCTGCTGCGCGCCATAGATGTGGTAGGGGAAGTCGTTGTCGACGGAGACGCGATAGAACTGGGCGGTGGGCTGATTGTCCTCGGTGCTCCAGCTTTTGCCGCCGTCGAAGCTGATCTGGGCGCCGCCGTCGGAGGATTCGATGAAGCGATTGGGATCCTCGGGGGCGATCCACATATCGTGATTGTCACCGTGCTGGTTACGAATTCTGGAGAATGTCTTGCCGCCGTCGGTGGATTTGAAGAAGGCGGTGTTGACGGCGTAGACGGTGTTCTCGTCTTTGGGATCGGCGAAGACCTGGGAATAGTACCAGGCGCGCTGTTTGATGGAGTTGTCGCCGTTTTGCTTCGACCAGGTTTTTCCGGCGTCGTCGGAGCGGTAGATGCCGCCCTGCTGAGCTTCGATGAGCGCCCAGACGCGCTGTGGGTAGGCGGGTGAAACGGTAACGCCAATGCGGCCAAGGGGACCTTTGGGCAAGCCCTGATTGGCGGTGATGTCGGTCCATGTGTCGCCGCCATCGGTGGACTTCCAGATGCCGCTGTCGGGGCCGCCGCTTTCGAAGGTCCAGGGCTTGCGGACGACCTGCCAGAAGCTGGCGTAGAGGACGCGAGGATTGGTGTCGTCCATGGCGAGGTCGATGGCGCCGGCTTTGTCAGATTTGAAAAGGACTTTTTGCCAGGTCTTGCCGCCGTCTTTGGAGCGGAAGACGCCGCGCTCGGCGTTGGGCCCGGCCATGTGGCCGAGGGCGGCGACGTAGACGAGATTGGGATCGCGGGGATCGACGCGGATTTGGCCGATCTGCTGCGTGTCTTCGAGGCCGATGTGGGTCCAGGTCTGGCCGGCGTCCATGGATTTGTAAACGCCGTCGCCGTGGGAGGCATTACCGCGGATGGCGCTTTCGCCGGTGCCGACGTAGACGACGTTGGGATCGGAGGGCGCGACGGCGATGGAGCCGATGGAGCCGAAGTTGATGTGGCCGTCGGTGATGGGCTTCCAGTTGTGGCCGCCGTCGATGGTTTTGAATACGCCGCCGCCGGTTCCGCCGAAGTAGTAGACAAGGGGCTGACCGGGGACACCGCAGACGGCGTCGACGCGTCCGCCGCGGAAGGGTCCGATTTGACGGAGGGTGAGAACGTCAAAGCCTCCGGCGGGGCCTGGGGGTTCGGGTGTTGGCGCTGGCTGCGCGGCGGGAGCTGGCGGAGTCGCGGGCGGGGCTGGATTCTTTTCGGAGTGCTTCTGTGCTGATGCGGCCAAGGTGGCGATGGCGAGCGCGGCGGCGAAAGAGGCGGAGCGGCGGAAAGAGAATGCGGAGAGGATTGAGGACGAGCCAAACACGCGGGCACACTCCATGATGGAGAATTGGAAGCCGAGGTCCTGAAGATAAACTTCGAAACGGGACTTGCAGTTACGGCGGGGGGATCGCGCCGGTTGGCATTGAATGGGAAGAATACACGAATCGTGCGCGGGGCAAATTTTGTCGGGTGGGCTGGGTTGCGACGACGCGGGTCGGGTTGGGATAAATTAATGCGACTGGTATGACGATTCTGGATCTTTGCGCGTACCTGGGGCTGGGGGCGGTGGGTGCGGCGACCGCGAATCTGCTGATTGGTTTGCTGATGGCGCTGCGCTATAGCCCGCTGAGGAACTGGCCGCATCGGCGGATCAATGTATTCGCGCTGCATCAGTGGACGGCGTATTGCGCGGTGGCGCTGACGTTGACTCATCCTGTGGTGCTGCTGTGGGTGAAGAGCCCGCGGTTTCGCGTGTACGACATTGTGTGGCCGGTGGATTCGCCGCTGCAGCCGAATGTGAACCTGGTGGGCGCGGGGGCGCTGTATCTGCTGATGCTGGTGTTTGGGTCGTCGCTGCTGCGGACGCGGATCGGGCGGCCGGTGTGGAGGAATCTGCACTACCTGGTGTTTCCGGCGGCGGCGCTGTTGTTTGTGCACAGCATTCTGACGGACCCTGCGCTAAAGGATGGGCATCCGGATTTGCTGGATGGGGGGAAGGTTTTTGTGGAGACGTGCGCGGTGGTTAGTTTGGCGGCGGTGGGGGTGCGGGTTTGGCTGCGGGGGCGGGGGTTGCGGCCTGCGAGGCAGGGAGTAGGCAGTAGGGAATAGTAAGAGCTAGGGAGGCGGGATAGGCAGTAGTAGGGAATCGCAAAAGTCGGGGAGGCCGGTAGTGCACAGCGCGATTTCCAAAGCTGGTTCAGCGAATTCCTGCGACGGGCTGGAGTTTCTTCACGGTTTCATCCAATCGCCGCTGAATATCGTCCAGCGTATCTTGTGCCGAGCGCAACTGGCTTTCTGCTGTCCGCAGATTCGTACCGAACCCTCCTCCCTGGCGTTGAGAGCGGTCAGCTCAGACTTAAACTGATCGACTGCCTCGGAGAGTGCCTTCGTTTGGCGGCGTCTGTTGCAGCGGTCAGCTTGTCCTGCGAGGCCGCGAGAGCAGCGGACACATGTTTCTCCTCAGCCTTGCAGGTCTGAAAGATCACGGCGTGCTCTGTTAGTCCGCTCGGTCGCTGCATTGACTACTGTTTGCTGGGTTTGCAGTTCGGTCAACAGAATCCGGGAAATCGCCGTGAGACGCATATCATTACGAATGCCCTGAAGCTCGGAGAGAATCGCTTGAATTGTTTGGGAGTCAGACTGGCTCGCCTGAGAGAATGCGGGCATCGTCACACTGAGGGTAAGTACCGCGAGCACTGGTAAGTTATCGGTTCGTTTCACCTGTCGCTTCCGCGTTTACTGAAGTGAATTGGTTCGCCGGGGATCATCGGTTGATGATCTGCCAGTTGCTCGATTTTCACACAGGGCCAGACCTCATCTGTCCATGCCTGCTCCGGTCTGGGTGGGCCGGCAGTTGGGAAACTTCGATTCATCCCCGGCCGAAACTTGCGGAACAGGTAATCGTATCCCCCGACGTCGTGCTCTGGGTCTGGCCGGTGAAGACGCGATCCGTCGTGCTGGTTTCGTTGTAGGGCTCTTCCACGTCTCCCTCTAACTCTCGTTGTATCACCCCGGACGAAGGAAATACCACGCTATCTGAATAATCAGGGCGAGGCTCCCGGAAACAGGGGGTAGGGAGTAGGGAATAGTAAGAGCTAGGGGGGCTTGGGGGTAGGCAGTAGTAGGGGCCCGGGGGCGGCCGTGGGTATCTGTGATCCCTGAAGTCTGAAGTTTAATGACAAACTGGACGAAGGCAAAGATGCTCCAGGGGCTGGATGCCATTGATTTCGGTCCAATTGCGGCCCCGGCCATTTTATTCGTGACTCTTCTCCCAGAAGGTCATCCGGCGTACGAAAAAGACGAACTCGCCTGGTTTAGCAATGGCCTTGCGTTTGTTACAGCGATTTGGAGCCACTATTCCGGACTTGAGAATGTCAGCGATCAGATACCAGTGCTCTGAGTACGGTCGCCGGTCCTTTACGCAATCGCAATTGACATAGTTCCAATTCGCAGGTCCATAGCTGGAATGTACCGCGATGGAAGTGGCGGTTGGCTCAAGCGGTATCGCCAGATTACCGTGCCGCTCGCCTCCCTCCATCCAATAGGGATGAAGCCGGGGATTTTCGATAGGTCGGGGGTGGTTAAACGAAATCCGGAATTCTGAATTTGTAATCGGCGCGCCTGTTTTACTATCAAACATCCGAATTGTAATGGTGCGATTGGTCTGCCCGTGCACCAACTTGGTGGGTATCAGGAGAAACTGGAAGGGCAGGACAACCTTTAATTGAGTTGTCATTTTAGTGCTGATTCTCATGCCGCCCCCATCTGTTCTGTCTGTAACCAGGAATTGAAGGCAATTTTAGCCTCGTCAGCACAGGTCGTAACGATTTCAGGTGTGTGATCGGCGCCACGGAACTGCAACTTCCGGCCGTAATCCGCTTTGCTTGGCGTTTTCGCCGCCCCTTCCGCGCTTGATCGATCAGGGTACTTGATTGAGCTTATTCAGGATTTGTTTGGCAAAAGTTGCGTAGGGTGTCAGCGCGAGTTTGCCCTCTGAGACGAATCCGTCGCCGCGCTCGATCACTTTCCGCGTTGTGACGTTCCAGAGGGTTAGGAGCAAAATGCCGAAGCGCAAACTCCTGGGTTGGGATTTGCCGTGTGAATTTTGCCTATCCGCAGGCCATCCTCATTGTTGATCACTTTTTCAACCTGCGGTCATGCGGGGTTCATCCTCAGGGCAGGTAATTGCGGGGTACCTCAATTCCCCACGAGGAGCCCAACTATGCGTTTACTTGTGCGCTGTCTCCCGCTGGTTCTGGTCGTTCTGACGATCGGTGCAACTTTGCGGGCCGATGACAACGATTCCAGACACAGAGTCAGGCACGTTCTGCTTATCAGTGTCGACGGCTTGCATGCTCTCGACCTTACGAACTATGTCAGCAGCCACCCTCAGTCGACGCTCGCGCAACTGAGTTCGCACGGCGTTACCTTCGACAACGCCGCCACCTCCCAGCCGTCGGACTCCTTTCCAGGACTCTCCGCTTTGGTTACCGGCGGATCGCCGACGACTGCCGGGTTCTGGTACGACGTCACCTATAACCGGGGGCTCTCTCCGCCGGCGAAGACGACGCCGTACATCGCTTATGTTGGCGCGCCCGGCGGTCCGTGCCCAGGGCAAATCGGCACCATCACGGAGTTCGACGAATCGATCGACAAAGATCTGACCAAGCTTTATGGGTCCATCGATCCGAATTTTCTGCCGCGCGATCCCGATCGTGGTTGTGCGCCCGTTTATCCGCACGAATATCTCCGTGTGAACACCATCTTTGAAGTGGTGAAGGCCCATGGAGGATACACGGCCTGGACCGACAAGCATCCCGCGTACGAATGGACGAATGGTCCGAGCGGCCACGGTGTCGATGACTTCTTTGGTCCTGAGATCAACTCGATCCCTGTTGCGTTGCCCTTTTCCGGCTGCACCCCGGTGCCCGCGCCCGACACGACTCCCGACGATGGCTGGACTACCGATCTGAAAAACATCCAGTGCTACGATCAGACTCACGTTCAGGCGGTGCTCAATGAGATCAAGGGCTACACGCACGATGGATCCCGGCGCGCGCCTATCCCAACTTTGTTCGGCACAAACTTTCAGTCAGTCAGCGTAGGCGAGAAACTGAAAGGCAATGGCTATCTGGACGTCCTTGGAACTCCTTCACCAGGACTGCTTAGTGAGTTGGACTTCGTGGATGCATCTCTTGGGGAGATGGTCAGCGCGCTGAAAAATGCCGGCATTTATGACGACACGCTCATCATCATTGGGGCAAAGCATGGCCAGTCGCCCATCGATCAGAGCAAGAAGGTTGGCATCGGCGGCGGCCAGCCCGCAACTTTAATCAATACGATTGCGTCCGGCGAGGCCTTTGACATCTCCGACGACGGATCGCTGATCTGGCTGAACGACTCTTCGCAAGCCGCAGAGATCGCCCAGGAGCTGAGCACACCAGCCAACCAGGCCACTCTCGGCATCCAGGAGATTTTCGCAGGCCCGGCACTCGAGGAAAAATTCAATAGCCCGTTGAACGATCCTCGCACACCCGACATCGTCCTCAAAGTCAACACCGGCGTCATCTTCACAGGCGGGTCAAAGATCGCCGAGCACGGCGGCCTGAATGAGGACGATACTCATGTCGCGCTGCTCTTCTCCATGCCGGAATTCGCGCCAAAGCATGTGAAGACGTACGTTCTCAATCAACAGGTCGCACCCACCGTTCTTCAGGCTCTGGGCCTCGACCCCAACGAACTGAAGGCAGTGCAGGTGGAAGGGATCACGCCGCTTCCGTTCCTCTTCTAACTGCCACCGCGTTTTTGTGTGTTCTTTGGGGACGGCTCCATCTATGAAGGCCGTCTCCGTTGATTTTCCTGATGGATTGCGGGGCAACAACCCTGGCGGGGCACACGTGGGTCACAGGTCGCTTGCAGTTTTGTTTGTGTATCGACTGAGATGAAGGCTGGCCGCTCGATCCAGATCATCGCGGTCACTGCCGTGCCCACCTAGCCTTACAACATAACTATCCGCCTTACCACTCCGTCAGAGTCACCTTATCGACCCATTCGTGCAGTGGAGTGCCGGTGGGATCCTGGTCCAGTTGGTACTGGATGCCGATCATATCCGGCCAGGTGGTGGAGTTGGCGTTCCAGGTCTGATTGAATCCGTAGGCCTGCCCGTCGAACACGAGTGTGTCGTAGCGATACTGAGTGGCATTGAGGCGCTCGTAGTACCACTGCACGTGGTGCCAGCCCGCCGACCAGTGCCCACAAGGGATTCCATTGAGAACCCAGGCGCCGCCCTGGCTATCCCAGGTGGACCAGTAGCCGTCTCCGAAGTCGCACTGGCTGCCGATCATGAACTCCTGGCCACCGAGAACCTGCCAGAGATCGAACTCCGAGGCCCAGAAGTGGGCTTCGGCAGCGGGGTCATGGTACACCCAGAAGTCAAATAGAAAATGGGAATTGGAACTGGTGCCCAACATCAGGTCCATAAACAGAACGTTGCTCCACTGCGGACCGTCGGCATACATCTCAAGGCTGCTGCCGCTCAGCGAGGGCTGGCTCTGGTCAAAATCCATCGAGTAAGCGCCGGCGGTGTTGGTGCCCGCCGCACAGAGGCTGCAGATGGTCCAGTTGGCGTTGTCGTTCTGCATCTCGGTTAGCACCGTTGCGTTTGCGGGCGGAGTCGGCAGCACAGTGCTGCTCGCCGCTGCGGGTCCAACCTGGATCAAGTGGATTTCCGATCTGTCGGAATCGTTCTCGGCGTCGGACACGCTGGCCCAGAGAAGATGCTGGCCTGTGGGAATATCGATGCCCTGGGAGATGGAACTCGCAGCGCTGTCTGTCTGATAGACGTTTTGACCGTCGAGGCAAACCGTCCACTGCGTAATGGCGCTGGAGGTATATGCGGTCGCATTCACCTGGACATTGCCTTGATTCTGACCTGGAGACGGGCTTTGCAACCAAACGCCGGTTATCGATCCATTTTGGTTGTTATATCCGTATCCCGCACCCCCGCATCCCTTGGTGTTGCCACTCCCCGAACCGCTGCCACTTCCCGAACCTCCGCCGCTTCCCGATCCGCCACTTCCCGAACCGCCACTTCCCGAACCGCTGCCGCTGCTGGCGGCAGCAGAACCTGCGCCGCTGCCGCACCCGGTTACAAGCAGGAACTGGAGAGTAAATGCGAACGAGCAAAGAAAGCAAAGAAAAGAGAGAAAACGCCGGGACATGCGGTACTCCTCACGCGCACAGGTGAGATGCGGCCTGGGCGGCTTATTCTGTCCAACACGGACAACAACATTCGGCTCGGCTGGCTGGCGCTCTGAGATCCGACGCCGGATACATTGCCTTTCTCCCTTTAGTGCAGGGTCAAGAGGGCGGCCATGGTCTGGGTGCCGTCCCATAGGTTCTGGAGGCGGAGGTTTTCGTTGGCGGCGTGCTGGTTGTCGTCGTAGTTGGCGATGGGGACGGTGATGGTGTGGGTGTGGGCGGCTCGCACCATGACTTCGAACGGGACGCTGCCGCCCATGGTTGGCAAGAGGACGACCTGGGCAGGGGCGGCATCTGCGCCTCTTGCTCTTTCAGTGACCGCGGATTGGACGGCGGCGATGACTTCTTTCGCGATGGGGAGATCCATGGGCGTGCGGACGGCGTTGTAGCTGGCCGGGTCGCGGACGATGAGGGCCACGCGGGGGTGCGAGGTGAGGATTTCTTTGGTTGGCTCGGTATCGACGATGAAGTAGCCGCGGGAGCGGACGTAGTCGGCAACGCGCTGTTGCTGGTCGCGCCAGTCGACGCCGACGACTAAGCGCAGGTCGATGTCGGCGGTGGCGGTGGGCGGGATGACGTTGGCGGCGTGGGCTCCTGTTTGGCCGGCAGAGATGCCGTTGATGTTGAGGGAGGGCTCGTTGATGAGGGAGAGGAGATGGGTGGGGGCGTTGTCGGTGCGGCCGAGCCAGAAGGCGTCCATGAGCATGGGGTCGTTGACTGGGGCGCGGGCGAGGGCGGCTTTCTCGATGGGGGAAAGGGGCGCG
>CAWHOU010000051.1:0-6208 GCA_963831055.1 uncultured Acidobacteriaceae bacterium
GGACGAGCTTTGCGGACTCGCTGGGGTTCGGCGTGATGGGGGATGGCATGCTGGGCAACGTGTCGTGGGACAGCGTGGCGTTCAAGGCTGGAATTGTGCCAGGAATGCAACTGATGGCGGTGGACGGCGAGGTTTATTCTGCAGAGAAGTTGCGGGCGGCGATTATTAGATCGGAAAAGGGGAGCGATCCGATCACGCTGCTGATGAAGGATCGCGACACGATCAAGTCCGTGACGCTGGATTATCACGGGGGGTTGAGGGTTCCGCATCTGGAGCGGGTGGAGGGGACGCCGGCGCGGCTGGATGATGTGTTGGCTCCAGTGGAGTAAAGGCAGGGAACAGGCAACAGGGAATAGGGAACAGTTAATAGGACGGAATGCGGGGAAGCAGCCGGTGCTGCTTCCCTGTTTCACCTTTAGCGCTCGGCTACGCGGTCGAGCAGGTCGAAAAATTCGGGGAAGGAGATGGCGGCCGATTCGGCTCCGCGGATGAGGGTGTCTCCTTCTGCGCGGAGTGCGGCGACGGAGAAGGCCATGGCGATGCGGTGATCGCCGCCGGAGTCGATGGTGGCTCCATGGAGGGTTTGGCCGCCGGGGACGTCGAGGCCGTCGTCGAACTCTTCGACTTCAGCTCCCATGGCGCGAAGGTTGGCGGCGACGAGGGCGATGCGGTCTGATTCTTTAACGCGGAGTTCCCTGGCGTCGCGGATGCGAATACCGGTTTGCGTGTAGGGGCCGATTGCGGCCAGGACAGGCAACTCGTCGATAAGTTGCGCGGAGAGCGCGCCGGAGATGGTGGTGCCGGTGAGGCCGTGGGGCGGGGCGTTGACCTGGACGGTGCCGACGAGCTCGTCGTTTTTGGTTTCGAGATTGAGGACGCCGATGTGCGCGCCGAGCGCGGTGAGCACGTCAAGGAGTGTGGCGCGGGTAGGGTTGAGGCCAAGGTCGTCAAAGATGAGGTTGGAGCCGGGGAAGAGCGCGGCGGCGCAGAGAAAGAAGGCGCCGGAGGAGATGTCTCCGGGGATGCTGGCTTCGATGGCATGTAGTTGCTGGGGGCCGGCGATGGAGACAGAGTCTTTGGTGCGGTCGACGGTTGCGCCGAAGGCGCGGAGGGCGAGCTCGCCGTGGTCGCGGGTTCGGACTGATTCACGAACGGTGGTCGTTCCAGGCGCTTGCAGGCCCGCGAAAAGGATCGCTGTTTTGACCTGGGCGCTGGGGGTGGGTGTGGTGTAGCCGATGGCGGTGAGGGACGCGCCGTGGATGACGAGGGGCGCGTGACCATCGGTAAGTTCGATTTTGGCGCCCATCTGCGCGAGGGGTTTGCGGATGCGCTCCATGGGGCGGCGGCTGAGGGAGGCATCTCCGGTGAGGGTGAATGGGCTGGGCGGGTCGGGGATTTGGGCCGCGAGGAGGCCGGCGAGCATGCGCATCGTCGAGCCTGAGTTGCCGCAGTCGAGCAGACGGTCTGGGAGCGTGAAGTGGCCGCTGACGCCGGTGATTTCTACTGCGTCCTTGTCGCGAGTCACCTTTGCGCCGAGGGCTTCGACGCAGGCCAGGGAGGAAGCGCAGTCGGCTCCGGTGGAGAAATTGGTGAGGCGGGTGGTTCCTTCGGCGAATCCGCCGAGCAATGCGTAACGGTGACTGATACTTTTGTCGCCGGGCAGGCGGAGGCTGCCCTGGATGTTGCGGGCGGGGTGGATGAGGCGTTCGGTGGCGGCAGCTTGCAGAGGGTTCTCCGGATGGGTTCAGTTGCTATCGTAAATGGAAGTCTTCGGTTGGCAGTCGCCAGGTTGCCAGTCCCCAGTGCTTGGTCCGCAGTGCTTAGTCCCCAGTTGTTAGTCCCCAGTGCTTAGTCGTCAGTGCTGAGTCTCAGCGCTCAGCGGCCTGATCCCGGAAAGATGCGCTTGATTTTGGCAGTTTGCTATGCGAGGCTCGGATCGTAGTGAGTCCCCCTCTCTCTGAGATGTTTGCCGAGGAGTATCGCGCTCTTCGGCCGCGCGCTCCC
The DNA here is from genome assembly GCA_963831055.1 of uncultured Acidobacteriaceae bacterium. Classification (GTDB taxonomy): domain Bacteria; phylum Acidobacteriota; class Terriglobia; order Terriglobales; family Acidobacteriaceae; genus Palsa-343. The sequence goes on from CAWHOU010000051.1 coordinate 2,005, forward strand.
ATTCCTCCGATCGAAGTTCGGTTTTATCGCTTCACATCGCTGAATACGACGATCCGGCTGCGCGAGGGGCAGATTCGTGTGAGCCTTTCGGATTTGCTGGAAGGCGCGCCGGAGCCGGTGCTGCAGGCAATCGCCCACATCCTGCTGGCCAAGTTGTATCGCAAGCCGATTGATGCGGTGCAGGCGCGGCGCTATCGGCGGTTCACGTCGAGCGAGGCGGTGGTGCGGCAGAGCGAGCGGATCCGGCAGACGCGGGGGCGGAAACGGATCGGATCGGCGCAGGGGGAGCATTACGATCTGGACGAAGTATTCGAGACGCTGAACCGGCGTTTCTTTTTTGGGCTGATGGGACGGCCGCTGCTGACGTGGAGCGAGGTTTCGGCGAGGCGGCTGCTGGGGCATTACGACTCGGCGCACAACACGATCATGGTGAGCCGCGTGTTCGACCGGAAGGGCACGCCACGATATGCGATCGAATATCTGATGTATCACGAGATGCTGCACCTGAAGCATCCGGTGAAGCAGAAGAATGGGAGGCGGTGCGTGCATTCGAAGGCATTTCAGGAAGAGGAAAGGCTGTTTCCGGAGCTGGAGCGAGCGAAGGCGTATTTGAAGACACTTTAGAAGCAGCTGGGAGCCGGTAGCCTGTCGCAATGGGCTGGGAGCGGGAAGCCTGGAGCTGGGGGCGAAAGCCAGGCCGAAATTTGCGCGGAAAAGCCTGTCGTGCTACAAACGAGGGACACGTGGGTGCTCTCTCTAATTCGGTGATGTTTGGCCGCGCGGTGAAGACCAGCGCGTCGAGCAGCCTCCCCGGCTGCTGTTGTTGTTGTCGCTAGGTTTGCGAATTCTCGCGCCGTAATGCGGCGCTCCTGACAACTCAAAACATTCAAGTGCGGGGATTTTTCTCTGCAGAAAAGGAGCGTTTCTCATGGCTTCGTCGACTTCGACCTTTGGGCGAAGGATTTCTATCGATATCTGGGCAGTGGGGTTGGCGCTGCTGGCTGCGCTGCTGGTGCGGTTTGGAGTTTTGAAGAGCGTGCCGTGGTAAGGAGCGGGTATTGAGCACGGGCGTCGCTGTCCTCGCGAACCCCAACGAACAAGTTCGCCGGGGATGCTGACGCCCGGGAGGTCCTTCGACTGCGCATCGCTTTAGAAAGCGATGCATCGCTCAGGATGACAAGGAGGAGAGTATGGCTGGCTCTGTTGCGTTGCCGCAGCCTCGGACGGTATCGGTGCCGGGGAAGATCTTCGCGATTGTGCCGGGGGTTTTGCTGCTGCTGGCGGTGGGGTATGCGGGCAAGATCATCGAGAAGTCGATTGCTCATTACGGGAAGGCGCACCATCTGGTGCTGCCGAATATCGAGTACGTGCTGTGGGCGATTTTGCTTGGATTGTTGATCTCGAACACGGTGGGGGTGCCGGAGATTTTTCGCGCGGGCGTGGCGACGTATGAGTTCTGGCTGAAGGCGGGGATTGTGCTGCTGGGGGCTCGGTTTCTGATTGGCGATGTGCTGCGGCTGGGCGGGATTTCGCTCGGGCTGGTGTTAGTTGAGGTCACGTTTTCGCTGGTGTTCATGACGCTGCTGGGGCGGGGGTTTGGTTTGCGGCCGAAGCTCACGTCGTTGCTGGCTGTGGGCTCGGCGGTCTGTGGCGTATCGGCGATTATTGCGACCCAGGGCGCGATTGATGCAGACGAGGAGGATTCTTCGTACGCGATTGGAGCGATTCTGGCGTTGGGTGCGCTGTCGCTGTTTGTGTTTCCGCTGATTGGGCACAGCCTGCACCTGAGCGATCGCGCGTATGGATTGTGGGCCGGGCTGGGCGTGGACAACACGGCGGAGGCGACCGCGGCGGGGGCGTTGTATTCCGATGCGGCGGGGAAGGTGGCGGTGCTGGCAAAGACCTGCCGGAATGCGCTGATCGGATTTGTGGTGCTGGGGTACGCGATTTACTGGGCGCGTAAGGGGCAGGCGGAGAAGGTGACGAACAAAGCGGCGTTTCTTTGGAAGAAGTTTCCGAAGTTCGTGCTCGGGTTTCTGCTGATCTCGCTGCTGGCGTCGGTGGCGTTCTTCACGAAGCCGCAGACGGTGGCGCTGGGGAATCTTTCACGATGGGCATTTTTGCTGACGTTTGCGGGCGTGGGATTAAGGACGAATCTGCGGGAGCTGGCGAAGCAGGGGGCGCGGCCGTTTCTGGTGGGGGCGATTGGGGAGGTGGCGATTGCCGCAGTTACGCTGGGGCTGGTGTATGGGGCGGCACGGGTGTGGGGGTTGTAAAGGCAGGGAACAGGCAACAGGCAATAGGGAATAGAAAACGGAGGCGTTGGCGCCGGGAGGGAGACTCCCGGCGCCTTTTTTGCGGAACTTCAACTGCTGCATTGTTGAGAAAGGGGATGGCGGCAGGATTCCTCTCGGTACCTTAAAATGAAGATGGAGCCCTGACTTTTCTTACGGGAGAGGCGGTTTCGGGTACCGGCGCGGGAGTGGTGCGCGAGGCGCCGAAGTGACCGCCGAAGGAATCAATCTTGATCGGAAGTAACGTTCTCACAAAGGTATTTGGGACCAGCAACGAGCGGGTGGTGAAGCGCCTTTTGCCGCGGGTTGCGGAAATTAATGCGCTTGAGCCGGGGATCCAGGCTCTGAGCGATGAGCAGCTGCGCGCGAAGACGGTGGAGTTCAGGGCGCGGATTGCGGCGGCTCTGGAAGGAATCACGGAGGAAGAGGCGCGGGTTGCGGCGGAGAAGCAGGCACTCGACGATCTGCTGCCGGAGGCGTTTGCGGTGGTGCGCGAGGCGGGATGGCGCGCCGTGCACATGCGGCACTTCGATGTGCAGCTGGTGGGCGGAATGGTGCTGCACCAGGGAAAGATCGCCGAGATGAAGACCGGCGAGGGCAAGACGCTGGTGGCGACGCTGCCGTGTTATCTGAATGCGCTGGCCGGCCATGGCGTTCATGTAGTGACGGTGAACGATTATCTGGCGAAACGCGACGCCGAGTGGATGGGGAAGATTTACGAGTTCCTCGGGCTGACGGTGGGCGTGATCGTTCACGATCTTGACGATCAGCAGAGGCGGAAGGCGTACGGATCGGATATTACCTACGGGACGAATAACGAGTTTGGGTTCGATTATCTGCGCGACAACATGAAGTTCGAGCTGGCGGACTGCGTGCAGCGCGGGCACTATTTCTCGATCGTGGACGAGGTGGACTCGATCCTGATCGACGAGGCGCGGACGCCGCTGATTATTTCGGGGCCGACGGATCAGACGACGGACAAGTATGCGCGGGTGAATAGGATTATTCCGTCGCTCGAAGAGGGCGAGGAGATCATCAAGAGTCCGGAAGAGAAGTATCTGACGGGCGATTTTGTGGTGGATGAGAAACACAAGACCATCACTGTTACAGATGAGGGGTGGGAAAAGATCGAGAGGCTTGCTGGGCATCGGGAACATCGCCGATCCGGAGAACTGGGACCTGAAGCACCACGTGGAGACGGCGATCAAGGCGCACTCGCTCTACAAGAAGGACGTGCAGTACGTGGTGAAGGACGGCGAGGTGATCATCGTCGATGAGTTCACCGGGCGGCTGATGCCGGGGCGGCGGTGGTCGGATGGGTTGCACCAGGCGGTTGAGGCGAAGGAAGGCGTGAACATCCGGCGCGAGGATCAGACGCTGGCGACGATCACGTTTCAGAATTATTTCCGGCTTTACAAGAAGCTGGCTGGGATGACAGGCACGGCGGAGACGGAAGCCGCGGAGTTCGACAAGATTTATAAGCTGGACATCGTGGTGATCCCGACCAACAAGCCGATGCGGCGGCTGGAGAATGCCGATGTGGTGTTCCGGACGGCGAAGGAAAAATACCATGCCGTGGCCGATGAGATCGCGAAGCTGCACGAAAACCAGCAGCCGGTGCTGGTGGGTACCACGTCGATTGAGAAGAGCGAGCTGTTGTCGCAGATTCTGGCGCGCAAGGGCGTGCGGCATGTGGTGCTGAACGCGAAGTATCACGAGCGCGAGGCGGAGATTGTGGCGCAGGCGGGGCGGCTGGGGATGGTGACGATCGCGACCAACATGGCCGGCCGCGGCACGGATATTCTGCTGGGCGGGAATCCGGAATTTGTGGCTCGCCAGGAGCTGGTGAAGAAGGCGATGGCGCGGGCCATTTCGCCAGCGGAGGGCGCGATCAATCCAACGGCGCCGGC
>CAWHOU010000052.1:0-21191 GCA_963831055.1 uncultured Acidobacteriaceae bacterium
CTCCAACAACTACGGGCCGTTTCAGTTTCCGGAGAAGCTGATCCCGCTGATGATCCTGAACGCTCTTGAGGGGAAGGCGCTGCCGGTGTATGGCGATGGCGACGAACGTGCGCGACTGGCTGTTTGTGGAGGATCATTGTTCGGCTGTCCGGGCTGTTCTGGAGCGGGGACGGCCGGGAGAGACATATAACATCGGGGGCAACAGCGAACGCAGGAATCTGGACGTGGTGACGACGATCTGCGATCTGGTGGATGAGATGCGGCCGGATAGCGGCATCGGATCGAGACGGAAGCTGATCACGTTCGTTAAGGATCGCCCGGGACATGATCGAAGGTACGCGATCGACGCTTCCAAAGTGGCGCGCGAACTGGGGTGGTCGCCCGCGGAGCAGTTCGGGACCGGTCTGCGCCGCACGGTTCGGTGGTATCTCGAACATCTTTCCTGGGTTGAGGATATCCGCACGGGATCGTATCTGAAGTGGATCGAGCAGAACTATGGGGAGCGGCTGGCGCAATGAGAGGGATTATTCTCGCGGGCGGATCGGGCACGCGACTCTATCCAGTCACGCACGTTGTTTCGAAACAGCTGCTGCCGGTTTACGACAAGCCGATGATCTACTATCCGCTGAGCACGCTGATGCTGGCGGGACTGCGCGACATTCTGGTGATTTCCACGCCGGCGGATACGGCACGCTTTGCCGAGTTGCTAGGGGACGGTCATGGGTGGGGGATCAACATCAGCTATGCGGTGCAGCCGAGCCCTGACGGTTTGGCACAGGCTTTTCTGATCGGGCGCGAGTTTATCGGAACCGACACAAGCGCGCTGATTCTGGGCGACAACATTTTTTATGGGCAGTCGTTCTCGACGCAGCTGCAGAAGGCTGCCGGGCTGGAGCGGGGGGCTACGGTTTTCGCCTATCCCGTGCATGACCCGGAGCGTTACGGTGTGGTGGAATTCGACAACGGCGGCCGAGCGATCAGCCTCGAGGAAAAGCCGATGGCGCGCGATCGCGATATGCCGTGACGGGTCTTTACTTTTACGATAATCAGGTTGTCGAGATCGCTTCCTCATTGAAGCCGTCGGAGCGTGGGGAACTGGAGATCACGGATTTGAACCGCCGGTATTCTGGAAAACGGAGATCTGAATGTGCAGGTCGGGGCCGCGGGATGGCGTGGCTCGGATGCGGCCGCCTCCAATCCCCCTTTTCAAGGCAGACTTCATCCAGACATAGAGAGTAGCAACAGGGACTGAAAATTGTCCTGAACGGAAGAGATCGCGTGCCGAGCTCGGACACGTTCGCAGCGGAGCAACTCGAAACACTTTGCGAAGACCATTGAGAAAAAAGCAGGGGTTTTGAAATATATTCAACTGTTACAAACCTTATTTTCCATCGGGGATGCAGGATGAAGGATCAGGAGACATAATGCCGGGGGTGCTGCTGTTGAAGGCGGCGATTTCTCGCGACCACCATGGCGCGCGTTCCGGGAGACGTGGAATCTGCGGGCGATGGAAGGAGCTGGACTGCCGGAGCACTGGGTGCAGGATAACTTCTCGGTGTCGAGGAAGAATGTGCTGCGCGGGATTCACTATCAGGTGATCCAACCGCAGGGCAAGCTGGTGAGCGTGGCTTATGGGGCAGTGCTGGATGTTGCCGTGGACTTGCGGCGCAGTTCGCGTTATTTCGGACGGCATGTTGCTGTGGAACTGACGGGGGAGAGCGGCGAGATGCTGTGGATCCCGGCGGGTTTCGGGCATGCTTTTTTGGCGCTGACGGAGACGGTTGGATTTGCCTATAAGGTGACAGACTATTATTCCGCGGCGGGTGAGCGGACGATCCGATGGGACGACGAGGAAATTGGGGATCACGTGGCCGGTGAACCAACGGGACGTGATTATGTCAGAAAGACGGAAAGGGCGCGACGCTGCGCGAGGCGGAGGTTTTTTCCATGAACAGGGCGCCGGTTTTGGATTTTGGGAGCGGCGGGGCAGGTCGGTGTTGGGCTGGGGCCGGAAGCTTCGCAGGGATTTCGGGGAGATTGGCATTGACCGGGAGTCGGTGGATATTGTCGTGCCGGATCGGGTTCGAGAAATGGTCGGGGGGTGGGGGAGAGGTGATTCTGAACGCGGCCACATATACGGCGGTGGATCGCACGGAGACGGAGCGTGACGCGGCGATGGCGATCAACGGCGAGGCCGCGAGGGTTCTGGCCGAAGAGGCGCGGCGACTGGATGCTGTGCTGGTGCACTACTCGACGGATTACGGTTTCGATGGATCGAGTGGAGCATGGACGGAGGAAGATGCGCCGTCTCTCTGAGTTTTTATGGCGCGAGAGCTGACGGGGGAAGAAGCAAATCGGGGTGTGGGCGGTCGGATTTGATTTTTCGGACGAGCTGCGATTACAGAGCGCACGGGAATAATTTTATGCTGACGATATTGCGGCTCGGGCGCGAGCGGGACCGGTTGAGGGTGGTGGACGATCAGCGCGGGGCACCGACGACGTCGCATGCGCTGGCGGATGCTATTCGGGGCATTGTTGGTCGGGTTGTTTCCGGACAATTCGGTGAGACGAACGCGTGGGCCGGTCATTATCGCATGAGTTGCGGAGGTCAGACGACCTGGTGCGGATTTGCGCGGGCGATATTTGCGCGGCCGGCCCCCTGCTTCAGGGTCGGAGGCCAGCGGTGGATGCCATTGCATCGAGTGAATATCCCACACCGGCGCGGCGGCCGCGCAATTCCGTCCTGTCGAATGCGCTGTTGCGCGAAAGATTCGGCGTTGCGCTGCCTGGATGGGAAGATGCGCTTAACGAGGTGGTGGCGCGGTTGACGGCCAAAGCGCATGGGAATGCGGGGAAGGATCGCTAAGCGGGAATATGCCCGGAGACGTGGTCGGCCATCCCTCATGGCTTTGGGCTGTTTGTCGTTTACGCGCTCAAAACAACCTTGATCACGTCCAGCGCGGGATGCGTCTCCCAGAATTTTCGTTCGATAAAATGGAGCAATGTGCAGCTCTCGGGCGCGGGGAAACGATTCGGACCGCGACTCCTTTTGAAAATGCAACTGGCTGATTACTCCAACAGAGAAGACCGCGCTGTGGGCGAACGCGCCGGCAAATCGACGCTGATGAAGGTGCTGGGCGGGATGAATTCGCTCGACTCGGTTCCGTGCAGCGGATGAAGGGGATGACGATCGGCTACCTGCCGCAGGATGGCCTGGCGCTGGCGGGGAAAACGGTTTTGGGGATGCCTGAGCGTTTTTGACGAACTGCGGGCGATGGAGCGCGAATTCGAGACGCTGGCGCATGGGCTGTCGGGGCTGGATCCGAAGAGCGACGAGTATGCGGCGGTTGCTAATCGTTTTTCCGAGGTGGAGGGCCGGCTACGGCATCACGATGTTTATGCGCTCGATACGCAGGTGGGTGGGGTGTTAACTGGCCCGGGATTCGCGAAGGAAGCTGGACACGGCGACGGAGGAATTTCCGGCGGTTGGCAGTGCGGGTTGCGCTGGCGAAGCTACTGCTGCCGAAGCCGGATTTGTTGCTGCTGGACGAGCCGACGAACCATCTGGATCTGGAGACGCGGAACTGGCTGGAAAATTATCTGGTGGCGTGGCCCAACGGCTACATTCTGATCTCGCACGACCGTTATTTTCTGGATGTGACGGTCAACAAGATTATCGAAATCTGGAATAAGGGACTGCATTTTTATCACGGCAATTACGAGAAGTACCTGACCCAGAAGGCGGAGCGGCGGGCGCAGCTGGAAGCCGCATACAAGAACCAGCGCGAGCGGATCGAGCATCTGGAAGTCTTCATCAATCGGTTTCGGTATCAGGCAACGAAGGCGAAGCAGGTGCAGAGCCGGATCAAGGAGCTCGAAAAGATTGAGCGGATCGAGATACCGCTGGAAGAGCCGGTGCCGCATTTTTCGTTTCCGCAGCCGCCGCCTTCGGGCAGGGCGGTGGTTGAAGTGGCCGGGCTGTCGATGCAGTACGGCGAGAAGCGGGTTCTTGAGGATGTGAATTTTACGATCGAGCGCGGGGACCGGATTGCGCTGGTGGGGGTGAACGGCGCGGGGAAATCGACGCTGATCCGTTTGCTATCGGGGCAGGAAACGCCGACGAAGGGGACGCTAAAGCTCGGGCACAATGTGGTTGCGGAGTACTTCGCGCAGGATCAGTACAAGGTGCTCGATCCGGCCGCGCGCATGCTGGACGATATTGGCAAGACGGCACCGAAGGTTGCCGAGAAGGACCTGCGTAGTTTGTTGGGATGTTTTCTGTTTTCCGGCGATGACGTTTTTAAGACGCTGGGCGTGCTGTCGGGCGGCGAGCGCAATCGGTATGCGCTGGCGCGGATTCTGGTGAGTCCGGCGAATTTTCTACTGCTGGACGAACCGACGAATCACCTTGATCTCCGCGCGAAGGATGTGCTGCTGGAGGCGATTGGGAAGTTTAACGGTACCGTGATTTTTGTTTCGCACGATCGCTACTTTATCGATGGGCTGGCTCAAAAGGTTTTCGAGGTGGAGCGGAACGAAGATCCGGCGCGCGGATCGCAGGTTCATGTGTATCCGGGCAATTACGAGGACTTTGTGTGGCGGAAGGAAGGTGGGGCGCAGGCTTTGGCCGCGGCGACTGTGGCCGCTGAGGAACCGGTCGTCGAGATTGTGCCGGTTGCGGTTACAGATGGGACGGAGAAGGCAGCGCGGCGGGTGAATCCGATCAAGCTGCGTCGGATGCAGGAGCGTCTGGCAGTTGTGGAGGCGGAGATTCCGCGCGTTGAGAGTTCGGTGGCGGAGACAGAGCAGGCGCTGTCGGTCTACATCAGCCAGGATGAGACACTACGGCTGTCCGCGGAACTGAGCGCGCTGCGTGAGTTGCAGGCCTCGCTCAATAGCGAGTGGGAGCAGTTGGCGACGGAGTTACAGGGGCAGGTGGAAATCAGCTCTTAGCAGGGAGCCGTTTGCTGGGAACTTCCAGCTCTTAGCTGTCAGCTCTTAGCGGTTCGGCTTGCTAATCGCTCTTTGTTGACGGCGTGCTCGATGAGGTGGGTCCGGAGTCAGACGAAGTGGCAGCGGGTTTGTCCCCGGATTTTGTGTCGGAGGACTTAGCGTCGGATTTCGTCTCGGAGGATTTGCTGTCGCCGTCGGCGGAGGCTTTCATCTCGGACCGCCTGGATTTCGAGGCGTAGTCGGTGGCATACCATCCGGAGCCTTTGAAGTGGGCGGCAGAGGCGGAGATGAGGCGCTCGACCGGGCCGTGGCAGACTGGGCATTCTTTCTCATCCGGGGCGCTGAAGCTCTGAATCTTCTCAAATTGATGGCCGCAATTTTTGCAGCGGTATTCGTAAAGGGGCACTGGTTCCTCTGGGGGTGACGCTGTTTCTATTTTAAACGGGTTACTCGCTATCGAAGACACGGGGAGACGGACCATTCACCACAGAGGACACAGAGAGCACAGAGTCCGATCTGGTGAGGCCTTGATCGGGAGAAGGACGCCTCCTGCGATTGAACCCTTTATAATCGGCGCAATTTCCTGGGGGAGTTGCGGCGTTGGCTTTGAAGGGTGGGAGAGGGTTGAGGAGTGGGGGGCGGCGGATGGGCGGAGGCAGTGGACCAGGCCTCGCTTTGAGTCTGGGCATGTCGCCCGGGGATTTGCGCACGCTGCGGGGGCTGAAAACTCCGGCGCGAATCCAGAAGTTTATCGATGAGCTGACATATCAGTATGCGGATACGGCGTGGTCTCCGCAGAGGGTGCTGCGGGAGCGCAAGGGACATTGCATGGAGGGGGCGCTGGTGGCCGCGGCGGCGCTGCGGGTGCAGGGGCGGCCGGTTTTGTTGATGGATCTTGAGGGCGTGCGCGATGACGATCACGTGGTGGCTTTGTATCGAGAACGCGGGTTGTGGGGAGGGATTGCGAAGTCGAACTTTGCGGGGCTGCGCTTTCGCGCGCCGGTTTACAGGACCTTGCGTGAGCTGGCGATGAGCTACTTCGAGCACTACTACAATCTGCGCGGGGAGAGGACGCTGCGGGCTTACGCGGGGCCCGTGAATCTTGCGCGACTGGACGGCGAGGGGTGGATGACTTCGGAGGAAGATGTGTGGTGCGTGCCGGAGCTGCTGATTGCGGCTCGGCACTATCTCTTATTTCCGCATCGTGTGGGGCGGGAGCTGCCGCGGCTGGATCGGCGGAGCTTTGAGGCGGGGATGGTTGGGTGGGTGAAGCACTGAGGGGCAGGGTGCAGGTACATGGTGCAGGGAACCGGAGCGTGCGGCTTGCTTCAATCTATGATCGACACTTCCGGTCTGCCCTACAACGTTACGAGCCGCACGCCGGTGATGGCGGGGACGGCTCTTAGTTCGCGGAGGACGGCGTCGGTGACTTCTCCGTCGATCTGGACGACGGCTATGGCGGATGCGGGAGTGGCATCGTGGCCGTTGGAGCGGCCTAAGGCGAAGTTGGCGATGTTGACGTTGTGCTCGCCGAGGATGGTGCCGACGCGGCCGATGACGCCGGGGACGTCGCGGTTGCGGATGGTGAGGAGTGTGCCCTGGAGCGGGGCTTCGATGTCGATGCCGTCGAGGTGCAGCAGGCGGGGCGAGTCGCCGTGGAGGATGGCGCCCGAAGCGGAGATGCTGGTTTCGCTGGTATGCAGGGATAGTTGAAGCACGCTGCCGGCGGCGCCCGAGGGCGCTTCCTTTTTCTCTTCGTGCAGGCGAATGCCGCGCTCGGCGGCGACGGAGGCGGCATTGATGCGGTTGACCTGTTCGAGGTGGCCGAGCACGCCGGCGATGGCGCAGTTGCGGATGAGCTCGGTTTTGGTTTCGGCGAGCCTGCCGTGATACGTGATCTGGATACTGTCGATGGAGCCGCGGGGAACCTGCGCGAGGAAGGTGCCGAGGCGCTCGGCGAGTGTCATCCAGGGGGCGAGTTCTTCATACTCCTCGTGGCTGAGCGAGGGGAGATTGACGGCGTTCTGCGCTACGCCGGACTTGAGGTATTCGCGGACCTGGAGCGCGATCTGAATGCCGACGGCTTCCTGGGCTTCGCCGGTGGAGCCGGCAATGTGGGGGGTGAGGATCACGTTTTCGAGCGCGGCGAATGGGGAGTTTTTGGGCGGCTCTTCATGAAAAACGTCGAGGGCTGCTCCGGCGACGTGGCCGCTCTTGAGGGCTTCGGCGAGATCGGCTTCGACGACGAGCTCACCGCGTGCGCAATTCACGATGCGGACACCCTTCTTCATGGTGGCGAGCGAGGCGGCGTTGACGATGCCTTCGGTTTGGGGCGTGAGGCCGACGTGGAGGGTGAGGTAATCGGAGAGAGTGAAAAGCTCTTCGGCGGAGACGAGGCGGATCGCGTTTTCGCGGGCGATGGAGGCGGAGACGAAAGGGTCGTGGCCGAAGAGCTCCATGCCGAAGTTGCGGGCGCGACGGGCGACTTCAAGGCCGATGCGGCCGAGGCCGAGGATGCCAAGTTTTTTGCCGCGAAGCTCTGAGCCCTGGAGTGATTTTTTCTCCCACTTGCCGGCGTGCATGGTGGAGTCGGCGCGGGGAATCTGGCGGGCGAGCGCGATCATGAGGCCGAGGGCCAGCTCGGCAACGGCGATGGCGTTGGCGCCTGGGGTGTTCATGACAACGATGCCGCGGCGCGTGGCGGCTTCGGCATCGATGTTGTCGACACCGACACCGGCGCGGCCTATGACGCGGAGTTTGGGGGCAGCGGCCATCAAGGCGTCATCGACCTGCACGGCCGAGCGCACGACGAGGGCGTCGGCATCGGCTACGGCTTCGGGAAGGCTCTTCACCTGATCGTGGGTGAGGACTTGCCAACCGGATTCGGCCTGGAAGACGGCGAGGGTCGCCGGAGAGACTTTTTCCGCAAGGACTACTTTCATTTTCACCTTTCGTGGTGGCTGCAACGCTCGGGCAGCGTTGCAGGCTCAGGCAGGAACCATTTCCGGAACTGCTTTGACTTTGGCGGCTTCTGCAGGCAGCTCAGCGTAGACCTGCTGGGCGGCCGCGAGAGCCTTGCCAAAGGTAAATCCGGGCAGGTTGAGCGAAGTGGCAGCGACCTGTTCGAGCGCAGCGATGATGGCGATGGTGTCCATGTAATCGAAGAGGCCGATGTGGGCGATGCGGAAGATTTTTCCTTTCATCTCGCCCTGGCCGTTAGTCACGATAGCGGCGAAGCGGCGCTTCAGCTCTTTGACGACGATGCCGGAATCGACGCCCTCGGGTGTAAGCACAGAAGTGGCTGCGGCTGCGGGAGCTGCAGGGGCGAAGAGCGAGAGGCCGAGTGCCTGGACGGCGGCGCGGGTCATGGCGGCGCAGGTTTCCGCGTTGTCGATGAGGGCATCGCGGCCGGCTGCCAGATCTCCTCCGCCCTGGGAAGCGATGTAGTCGAGTGCTGCGCCGAGCGCGGCGATGAGGGCTACGGCTGGGGTGTAGGACGACTCGCCCTTCTGCGCGTTCTTGCGCTCCTTGCGGAGATCGAAATAGTAGCGGGGGTTCTTCGAGGTTTCGGCGGCTTTCCAGGCGCGATCGCTGAGACTGAGATAGGAGAGGCCGGGCGGGATCATGACGGCCTTTTGCGAGCCGCCGATGATGACATCGATGCCCCAGGCATCCACATCGAGGTGGGTGGTGCCGAGGCCGGTGATGCCGTCGACGATGAAGAGAGCATCGCTGGCGGAGCTCTTGAGGAGCGCGCCGATGGCCTTCACGTCGTGACGGATGCCGGTCGAGGATTCGGTGGCCTGGACATAGACGGCGCGGGTGTCGGGGTGCAGGGCTTTCTTCACTTCATCCAGAGAAATGGTGTCGCCGTAAGGTGCGCTGACGAGATCGACCTGGCAGCCGAAGGCCTTAGCGAGAGATTCCCAGCGCTCGCCGAATTTGCCGGCGGAAAGGACGAGGACGCGGTCGCCGGGCGAGGTGAGGTTGGAGACGGAGGCCTCCATTGCGCCGGTACCGGAGGAGGCGAGGAGCAGGACGTCGTTCTTCGTGCCAACGAAGACTTTCAGCTGGGCGAGCACGCGCTCGTAGAGGGCTCGGAATTCAGGAGTGCGGTGGTGAATGTCGGCGGCAGCCATGGCAAACTGCGCGGCGGGGAGCAGGGGAGTCGGGCCCGGGGTAAACAGACGCGTCTTGCGAATCATGATGAAATGAAACCTCGTACACCATTTTAGAACGGGTGAACATTCGACCTTCTACCTATAATGAGGGGGTTTGAATAACACGAGAGAGGCGCAGAGATGGAGCTGGTAAAGCAAATCGATCACGATATGGTGGCGGCGATGAAGGCGCACGATGTGGAGCGGACGGGTACTTTGCGCATGGTGAAGGCGGCGCTGAAGAACCGGGAGATCGAGAAGCGCTCCGCGCTGACGGATGCCGAAGCGCAACAGGTTTTTCGCACGATGATCAATCAGCGGAAGGATTCGATAGAACAGTTCACGAAGGGGAATCGCCCGGAACTGGCGGCGAAGGAAGCGCGGGAGATTGTCCTGATTGAGAGCTATCTGCCGAAGGCACTGGGTGAAGAAGAGCTTAAGAAGTTCGTGGATGAAGCGCTGGCTGGGGCGAGCTTTGGGCCCCGGGATATGGGCGCGGCGATGAAGGCAGTGCAGGCGCGGATTCAGGAGGCGGGGGTTCGCGCGGATGGGAAGCAGCTAAGCGAGTTGGTGAAGGCGAAGCTGTCGCCGCAGGGCGGGGCGTGACGAGAGCCATGACAAGACTGAACAGACGGGAATTTTTGCGGATGGCCGCGGTCGCTCCGGCGGCCGTTCATACAATGTGGTCGAAGGCCGGCGAGGAAGCCAAGCGGCGGCTGCTGTTTGTGGGGACGGGAACGGACGCGGGGAGCAAGGGAATCTACGCGTATCGGTGGGATCCGGAGATGGGTGAGCTGACGGCTGCCGGGCTGGCGGCGGAGAGCGATAATCCTACGTTTCTGGTTGTGGACGCGGACGCGAAGTATCTTTACGCGGCCAACGAAATAGCAAGTTTCGAGGGGCAGGCCAGCGGCGCGGTGAGCGCGTTTGCGATCGACCATGCGGACGCGCGGCTGAAGCCTATCAATGAGGTGCTGTCGCTTGGCGCTGGCACATGTCATGTGGCGCTGGACCACCTGGGACGAGCTGCTTTCTGCGCTAACTACAACGGTGGGAGCGCGACTTCGTTCTCGATCAGCTATGACGGGCAGATCAGCGATCCGGTGTCGCATTTCCAGTACAAGGGGCATGGACCGAATGCGCAACGGCAGGATGGGCCGCACGCGCATCGCGTGACAGCTTCGCCGGACGACCGCTTCCTGCTGGTGAACGATCTGGGGCTGGACTGCATTCGCATCTATCACCTCGATGACCGGAACGCGAAGCTGATGGCGAATGAGCCGGCGCAATGGAATGCGGCGCCAGGTTCGGGGCCGCGGGCGCTGCGGTTCCATCCCAACGGACGGTTCGCGTACTGCGTGCACGAGCTGATTTCGCAGGTGGAGGTGCTGCATTGGGATGCGGAGAAGGGCACGCTCCAATCGATGCAGAAGGTCAGCCTGATTCCGGAGGACTACAAGGGAGCCACGCGGGGCGACGACATCGTGATTACGCGCAACGGGCGGTTCGCTTATGCCACGAATCGCGACTATGACTGCCTGGTGAGTTTCTCGGTCGACCCGAAGGACGGGAAGCTGACGATGCTGGCTCGAAGTTCCTGCGGCGGGAAGATTCCGCGGCATCTTGCGCTCGACCCGACGGAGAAGTGGGTGTTGGTGGCGAATCAGGATTCGGATGCTATCGCGGCGTTTGCGCGGGATGAGAAGACGGGCAAGCTGGGGGAGACGGGGAAGAGCTTTCCGATCTCGAAGCCGGAGTGTCTGGTGTGGGCGTGATAACAGGGATTAGTGATTAGTGATTAGGGATTAGGGTGGGAGCCTGGCGCTGGTGAGCGGGATGGCGTGAAATGCACCAAAGGCGATCCAAAAAGCACTTCATGAGGGTTCTTTCGATGCTATGACGGCGTCGAGCTTGGCTATTTGTTCGCGCATGTTGGACAGGTCTGCCGGAGTGAGAGGCTCTTCGGCGGCGAGCAGTTCTTCTATCGCCGATGCGAGCTCGCTGCCCTGCGGTAATCCAAAGACCCCGAGAACGCCGGAGAGTTTGTGGGCAGCTTCACGGCCCTGGTTTCTGGCGTCCTGATCGGCGGGATTCCGGGAGAGGGTTTCGCAGGAAGCCTGTAACAGGGCGACGCGTTCGAGAACGGTGGGCCTGGTGGTACGCCATATCTCCGCTAACCGTGCAGCGATTTTCGCGGCAGGGTCGTCGCTCATATCTCTTGCCACCCCAGTGTTGCTGCGATATCCCTGGCCAGGACCAGCGGGTCGAAGGGCTTGAACATCACTTTGACGACGCCGAGGTCGGAGAATCGTTTCTGGTCGGCGGCCTGGACTTTGGCGGTGAGCAGGATGACAGGGATGTCGGCGGTCTCGGGCAGCGAGCGCAACTCGCGGAAGGTGGTGGGGCCGTCCATGCCTGGCATCATGACGTCAAGGAGGATGGCGTCGGGGCGATTTTCGCGGGCTTTGATAATGCCAGCGGCGCCGGATCCGGCGACCAGGACGTCCCAGCCGGCAACGGTTTCAAGGCTGAGGGCTGCGACTTCCCGAATATCCTCTTCGTCATCAATAATTAGAACGCGTCGCGACATCTCTTATCCTGATTTCTGCCTGGACATATCTTTTATCCCAGTTTGTGTACGAATTGATTTTGGGTGTCCTCTTCCGCTAAAGGTGAAAGAGAAGCGCGCTCGGGTAGATAGAAGCGGAAGATGGCACCGCGGACGCCGTTTTGTTCGGCCCAGATGCGGCCGCCGTGCTGGTGGACGATGGTGCGGCAGATGGCGAGACCGAGGCCGGTGCCGCCCTTCTGGCGGGAATCGGAAGCATCCACCTGCTGGAACCGGTCGAAGATGCTCTCAAGCTTATCCGCGGGAACGCCGCGGCCCTCATCGATGACGCTGATGGTGACCCCGTCGGTTGCGTGCACGATGGCGATGCGCACGGTGGAGCGGCGCGGTGAAAATTTGATGGCGTTGCTCAGCAGGTTGGTCATGACCTGGAGCAGACGGTCGGCGTCGGCCTCGATGAAGACGGATGTGGAATCGCAATAGAGATGGACGTCTTCGGACTCGGCGACCGGCTGCATGGTGTCGATGGCCTGGTGAAGGAGCTCTTCAAGGGCAATGCGCCGGAAGGCGAGGGGTGCGCGGCCGGAGGTCATTCGTTCGAGATCGAGAATATCGTTGATGAGGCGGACCAGCCGATCGGAATT
The DNA here is from genome assembly GCA_963831055.1 of uncultured Acidobacteriaceae bacterium. Lineage (GTDB taxonomy): Bacteria > Acidobacteriota > Terriglobia > Terriglobales > Acidobacteriaceae > Palsa-343. The sequence goes on from CAWHOU010000052.1 coordinate 12,327, forward strand.
GGCAACGGCGATGCGCAACAGGCTGGTGGCCTTTTCGCTGACGTCGCCGAGCAGTCCCGCGGAGAGAAGGCCCAGCGCGCCGCGGATCGAGGTCAGGGGGGTTCGCAATTCGTGACTGACGGTGGAGATGAACTCATCCTTCATGTGGTCAAGGGCGTAGCGCTGGCTGATGTCGCGGAAGCTGAGAACGCTGCCGACGGGCGCGCCTTCTTCAACCATGGGCATGAGCGAGAATTCAACGGGAAAGCTGCGCCCGTTGCCGCGGAAATAGACATCCTGGCCGGAGGCGCCTTCGGCTGTCTGGAAGGCCCGGTGGGTGAGGCAATTTGCGTCACAGCCAGATGCGGGAGGGTGAAGAAGCTCGTGGACCTTGCATCCGATGAGCTCGGACTCGGTGCGTTCCATCATGCGGGCGGCGGCGGGATTGGCGAAGGCGATACGGTTGGCGGAATCGACGCCAATGATGCCGTCCGCGACGGAATTTAAGATCACGGCCTTCTGCCGGTCGAGGGTGCGAACGCGCGCCTCCTGGCCGGCGCGCGCCATGAATTGACCGACCGAACCGCAAACTGTTTCGACTGTGGCCATGAGGTCAGGGTCCTCTCGCATGAACTGGCGGGAGAAGCACTCGACGACAGCGATGACCTGGTTGCCAACGCGCACAGGAACAGCCCACGCGGAGATGTAGCCGTTGAGGCGAGCGGCGGTGCGGCGGAGAAAGGACGGATGCTGGCGCACGTCGGAAATCCAGGTGGGTTTGCCGAGAGACCATACGGAACCGGGCAAGCCCTGGCCCCGGGAGAGAACCATGGCCTGGGTTTCGTGGAGAAAATCCTCGCTGCTGCGGCCGCGCGCGCACCAGGAGATGCGGGGACGGATGTAATGCTGGGTCTCGTCGACGGTCCAGAGAGCGGCGAACTCACAGGAGAAGGTATTGCAGAGAGCCTCGAGAACGCGGCTGAGGCCCTCGTCCATGGAAGTGGTTTCACCGATGATCTGGCTGACCACGAGCTGAATGCGGAGGCGGCGCTCTCGACGATTCTGCTGCGTGACATCGCGGAAGATGCAGCGGACGGAGACGGGGCCGGATTCTTCGCGGCGGCAGCTGAGGCTGGCCTCGACCTCGACATTTTCGCCGGCGGAGTTCTGCAGACGGAGGGGATGGTGCTCGACGCGGACACCGTGGAGGGCTTTGTGGAAGAGGGCGGCGGCCTCGGCCTGGACTTCCGGGGGGAAAGGGGATTCGAATCCGATCAGCGACTCGAACTGGGAGGAGTCCATTCCGAAGAGCGCTTGCCACGAGGGATTGACGTAGAGATAACGGCCGCGGGGACTGAGCGTGGCGATCATCTCGGCGGAATTGTCAAAGAGGTCGCGGTAGCGGGCTTCGCTTTCGCGCAGAGCATGCTCGGCGCGGCGGGTGGCGCTCAGGTCTACGGCGATCGAAACCAGGCCTTCGACGGCGCCTGAGGAAGAACGCGCGGCGGAGAGGTAGACCATGGCGGGGAAGGTGCTGCCGTCTCTGCGGCGATAGCGCATCTCGAACCCGCGGACGCGGCTGGCAGGGAAGGTGGCTACGTAGCGCACATAAGGAAGGAGGCTGGGCGCGGTATCGGCGGGCACCTCAGGGTTGGTTCTGAAGGGCGGCATGGAGAGCGCGAGTTGCTCGCCCACGCGGGCCATTTCGCTCTCCGGGAAGAGTTCGGGGGCAGAGAGCTTGCCGAGGGCCTCATTGGTGCGATAGCCGAGCATGCGTTCGGCGGCCGGATTGAAGAGGGTGATACGACCGCTGAGGTCGCAGGCGATCATCATGGGTCCGGCTGAATCGAGGATGCTTTGGTGCAGGCGGGCGACGCGCTGCAACTGGCGCTCACCTTGTCTTTCTCGTAATGCGGCGCTGAAGCTGGAAATGGCGATACCGACGAGGAGGGCCTGGGCTAGTGTCCAGAAGGCGGCGAACCAGAATATCCAGGGATGGTTTTGTGTTGGCGGACTACCGAACCGGGCGAGGATGATCGCTCCGACGAGGGAGAAGGCGAGAGCGATGACAAAGGCTCTTGTTACGGTACGGGTGTTGTTGAATCGGGTCACAACTCGATTCCGTGGAAACGGGGGGATTTGCTTCCCTTTTCAGTCTAAAGGGCTTTAGGGTCAGTATAGGAGAGCGGGAAAGGGTTCCGACAGCAAAATCCACGCGCACCAGCAGCCACAATGCCACTTTGGTGTTACGTCAGTGACCGAGTGCAGCTTTGGAACGAGTTGGACCCGGTTCCCGGTTAAACGGCGACCGGGTCGAGGATGCGGCTCCAACGGCGTTCGCGGCGGCCGGCACAGGCATTCTTGTGCCAGGCATATCCGGTGACGAGTGGGAGTGCGAGTGTGGCTTCGCAGTAAACCATCTGCTCGAAGGTGGTGTCGACTTTGCCCCAGGAGCTGGCTTCTTTCAGAGTGCTCGAGGACAGGGCGCCGTCGCGGACATCGGCGACGGTGATCTGGATGGCGTATTTGTGCATGGGGGCTTCGTTGCCGAGGATGTCGGCAGCGACGACGATGTCCTGGGCAAAGTTTTTGGGAACGCCGCCACCGATCATCAGGAGGCCGGTGGTGGGGTTGGCGATCTTGAGCTGGGTGAGCTCGTAGAAATCTTTGGCTGAGTCGATGGAGACTTTGGGCTTGTCCTGGCGCTTGTGCTGGTGGGCGACGAGACCAAAGCCGGCGGAGCAGTCGCTGAAGGCGGGGCAGAAGATGGGGACATCTTTCTGATACGCCGAGTAGACGATGGAGTCGACGCCGCCTTTTTCGGGAGTCTTGCCGTTCTGTTCGAGCCAGGCGCCCATGGCGCGGATGAATTCGCGGGAGCTGTGGGGGCGGGGTGGGAGCGAGTCGGCGACCTTCTCGGTGGTTTCGTCGCAGAGGCGCAGCTCTTCCTCGTCGATGAGGGTGTCGTAGATGCGATCGATCATGAGCTCGCGGAGTTCGCCGTCCTGGGTGCCGGACTTGTAGAGTTCGTCGGCGATGTAGTGCTTAAAACCGAGGGCTTCGAAGAAATCCTGGTCGACAATGTTGGCGCCGGTCGAGACGACGGCGTCGACCATGTTATTGCGGATGAGGTCGACAAAGATCTGCTTCAGCCCCGCGGAGATCAGCGAGCCGGCGAGGCAGAGGATGACGCCGCAATCCTGGTCGCGCAGCATGCGCTCGTAGATGGAGGCGGCGCGGGCGAGATCGCGGGAGCTGTAGGCCATCGAGTGCATGGCGTCGACCAGGGCGACGACGTCGTGCTGCTTGATGTCAATGTGGCGGATGGGCGTCGATAGGAGCTCGTGTTTCGAAGGCATAACGAAAATCAGGATAACAAAGGAAGGTGAAAATTGAGGCTCGGGCTGAAGTGAATTGCGCGGCGTCCTGGTGGCCTCAATTGGTTGAAGGGCCCTCCCTGTTGATTTGGGAAAGGGACCTTATGCCCACCTGGGGCGGCCGGGTCCAGCCGAGCAGCCTCAAGCATTTCGCGGGATTAACCTGACCGCATCCTTCGCCGATGAAACAGGCATGGCCGGCTCGCGTCCTGGGGGAAGCCGCCATGGGGAGAGAGTCGATGCGCGGATTGGCGGTGATGGGGGCGTTGCTGGTTTTGAGCGCGGGCGCGGGGGCGCAGGGGCAGGACCTGGGGGACGGGAATATCCAGATTCATGGATTTGCGACCCAGGCGTTTGTGGCGAGCAACAACAATAACTATCTGGGGATGGATACGCGTTCGGGAAGCACGGGATGGACGGAAGCGGCGGTGAACCTGAACGACCAGGTGAGCGATAAGCTGCGGGCGGGGATTCAGCTCCATTACACGCGGCTGGGGGCGTTCGGCGGGGACGACGTGGACGTGGACTGGGCGCTGGGCGACTACCGGTGGAAGCCGTGGCTGGGGATGCGTGCGGGGAAGGTGAAGATCCGGTGGGGGCTTTATAACGACACGCAGGACTATGACCCGGGATACCTGTGGTCGCTGTTGCCGGAGCCGGTGTATGCAGTGGACTGGCGGGCGACGAACCTGTCGCAGCTGGGGATGGAGGTCTACGGGGAGGTGGCGCTGGGGGCGCGGCTGGGGAGGATAGAGTACAGCGGCTATTACGGCAACTACAACTACGCGGCGAACGACGGGTATATGGAGAGCTTCCGGGAGTCGGGGCTGAATTTTACGGCGCCGCCGGGGGGCAAGACGCCGGGCTTCGATGTGCGTTGGGCGACGCCCGTGCGGGGGCTGAAGGTGGGCGGATCGCTGATGCTGTACAACGCGAGCGGCAAGCTGACGAATGGTACGTTTTACCAGCCGCTGGCGTACTGGCCGGCGTACTACGGCGAATACGAGAGGGGGAAGTTCTTTGGGTCGGGGCAGTATACGAAGCTGGTGCAATACAACACCTGGACGGTGGCGGGTGCGGGGACATCGTTGAGTCCATCGGACACGCGGGCGTGGTTTGCGATGGGCGGGTACCACGTAACGGAGAAGCTCGAGGCGGGGGCGTACTACACGCACGATGTGGATGTGACGGGGGGGCAGGGCTCGAATCCGGCGAATTTTCTTCGCGACTGGGTGGTTTCGGGGCGGTACGACATCGACGCCAACTTCTACGCGAAGCTGGAGGGGCACTCTATCGATGGCAACGGGGTGGGGTTCTACGGCTTTGACAATCCGAACGGGATGAAGCCGCGAACGGCGGTGGTGGTGGCGAAGGTTGGCTTCACGTTTTAGGGACCGGCGTTTTTATGGATGGGGGAAGGAGAACATTCTCATGAAGAAGCTGCATTTTGTTCTTCTGGCTGTGGCCGCGGCATGGGTATCGGCGGCAGGGGCGCAGGCGCAGGTGATTGTGATCGCGAACCCGAGCGTGAAGGCCACCGAGATTTCGAAAAGCGATCTGCGCGATGTGTTTACGGGGAGCGCGACGATTTTGCGGGACGGCACGCGGGTGGTTCCCATCCTGCTGAAGGCGGGCACGACGCACGTGGAGTTTCTGCAGGTGTACATCGGGAAGAACGACGCGGCGTACCGTGCAGGGTGGCGGAGTCTGGTGTTTTCCGGTCAGGCGTCGATGCCGAGGACGCTCGAGGGGGATGCGGCGGAGGTGGACTTTGTGGCGCACAACGAAGGGGCGATCGGGTATGTCAGCGCGACGACGCCGCATGCGGGAGTGAAAGTGCTCACCGTCCGTTAAGAGTCGGGCAATTCGCCGTGAGCCGGAAGCACTGGGAACCGAGGGGGTTCATGAAGGTGGCGCACATCAAGACCAGGATTCGGCTGGCGATCGGTATTCTCGGGGCGGGGTATCTGGCGCTGTTGCTGCTGGTGCAGTGGACGGGGACACGGACGGAGAAGGCCATGAACCTGGCGTCGGGGTCGCTGTTTCCGGCGACGCTCGCGAGCCAGGAAGCGGGGGCGTCTTTTCAGAAGCTGACGAAGGCCGAGTCGGACGCGGTGGTGACCCAGGACGCGGGGGGGTTGGGGAAGGCGGATGAGGCGGCGCAGGCGGTAATGGGCGCCCTTGAGTCGGCCGAGCGGGAGGTGGCCTTCGATGCGACGCGGAAGCAGCAGGTGGTCGAAGTCGAGGGGCGTTTTCGGGATCTGGCGGGGCGTTCGCGGACGGTGTATGGGGTGATGGCGGCGGGCGGGGCGAATGTGCCGGCAGAGACGATGAGCCAGGTGGCCGGGCTCGCGCGGGAGAACCGGGAGATGGAGGCGACGCTGGCGGATCTGAGGGCGTCGTTGTCGGGTGATTTCAAAGCGCAGCTGGACAGCGTGGCGTCGTGGACGAACCGGCAGCGGTGGATGGGGATGATTTTGTTTCTGACGATGACGTCATGCGCGGGGGCGTTGACGCTCATGGTGGAGCGGCGGGTCTCGGGTCCGCTGCAAGCGGTGACGGCGAGTCTGAAGGACATCGCGGAGGGGGAAGGCGATCTGACGCGGCGGATTCCGATTACGGCCGGGGATGAAATTGGGGAGCTGAGCCACTGGTTCAACACGTTTTTGGACAAGCTGCAGGGGATTATCCGGCAGGTGCAGGAGAACACGCGGCAGCTGGCGACGGCCTGCGAGGGGATCTCGGCCTCGTCGGCGGAGATGGCGAGGGGCGCGGAGGCGCAGCAGATGCAGACGGCGATGGTGGCGACGGCGATGCAGGAGATGTCGGCGACGGTGCAGGAGGTATCCAGAAACTCGAACGCGGCGGCGGAGAAGGCGACCAGCGGCGCCGACGATGCGCGTGAGGGCGGCCGGGTGATGGAGCGGACGATCGGGATGATGCAGCGGGTAACGGGGTCGGTGGAGCAGGCGGCGAAGCAGGTGGCGGAGCTGGGCAACCGGTCGGATCAGATCGGGCGGATTGTGGGGGTGATCGACGAGATCGCGGAGCGGACGAATCTGCTGGCGCTGAACGCGGCGATCGAGTCGGCGCGGGCGGGCGAGCACGGGCGGGGCTTCGGGGTGGTTGCGGGCGAGGTGAGACGGCTGGCGGAGCGGACCAGGGCGGCGACGAACGAGATCGGGGAGATGATCGCGAGCATCCAGCAGGAGACGAAGGCGGCGGTGGAAGCGATGGTGCAGGGGACAACGGAGGTGGAGCAGGGGGTATCGGCGGCGGGCGAGGCGGGGGAGAAGCTGAACCGGATCATTGAAGGGGCGGAGTATGCCGCGCAGGCGGTGGCGCAGATCGCGGCGGCGGCGACCGAGCAGGCGAGCACGACCGATGAGGTGAACGTAAACATCAGCGCGATCGCGAAAATCTCGTATGACTTTACAGCGGGGGCGCAGGGTTCGGCGCGGGCGAGCGGATCGCTGAGCCGCCTGGCGGGGGAACTGGATTCGCTGGTGTCGTGGTTCAGGGTGGAAGAGGAGGTCAGCGGCTCGCGGGTGGCAAAGGCTCGGGCGGGTGACGGGCGGGCGGCGCTGAATTCGATCATTCAGGCAGGGACGGTGTGATGGCCTGACGGCCATTGCAGTTTCCAGCGCATGGTATGTCGTCAGGTATCTGACGTGAGAACGTTCGATACCTCCAGATCGCCGCTGTGGACACTGAGCCGGTCAGTCACGAGGAGCGTTGGGTTTTTGTGGCCACTGGCGATGCGGAGTTCCCGTCGATGCCCATCGAGCGCATCCGGGCGGATTCGGCCGCGGTCATCCGTCTTGCCTCCAGGGTGAGAAGCGGACTGGATTGCAGCAGCGCGACGAGGCGCTCTGCTGGAATATAGCCAACGTCACAATCGTCGACGGCCTTTGCCGTCACGGTGTATTGCCCATTGAGCGTTGAGGCCAGGCCGAGGAGACTGCCTGGACCGTGAACGCACATGGGATAGACCTGATTGGGAGCCTCCCACACCAGGACTACTCTGCCGCTGCGGACCACAAAAGCGGCCGAGGCGGGCGTGCCACTGTGAAAGAGCAGCGATCCGCGCGAGACGGATGCGTCGACAGCCAGCTCATCCAGCTTCTTGATCAGGTTAGCCATGGACGCCCTCCTCGGTGGCCGGCGCCCAACCTGAGACCAGGCGGGTCTGATGCTCTTCGATCCGCTGCCGCAAGGCGGCGTTTTCGCGCAGCGTCTCGATGGTCAATCGCTCCAGCGCCAGCACTCCCTCTTCGACCCGCAGCAGCATGGCTTGTATCGCTCCGGGGTCGCTCTTGCCCACGGCTCTTTCCAACTCCACTAACTGACGCATTACATCGGCGGCATTCATCGGATAACCTGCTCTCTGACCGCAAGCGCGGAACAGTACTATCGTGGATTACCGACGCGCAAAACGATGTGACTTAGATCACATGACCTGAAGGCCGGACCTGATTAATCAAAGGTTCAACCGCCGGGTCTTCCCCATCGATGATTTGCAACGTAGATTGACGGCCGATCACCGCGATCACCGCACTGGGCTGGATTCCAGATCGATTGCGGCATGCGCCCTTTCTTCTCGATCAGCCCCCGATCCCGTGGCTGCGGCTGGGAATGCCAATCCGTTGCTCAATTCGGCGCTCTGCAACTTTCGTGCTATTCGCAGTTACTGAAGTACGGTATGTCATGAGTATCTGACGTGCAGACGTCAGATATTCCCAGAATCACCGGTATCGACACTCAGAGAAGGTATCAACTGCAGAGCAGTGTCCATGCGCGTTTTAATTTATACCTGCCATTGAGCGGCGGACTTCTATGACAGCCTCCGTCGCTCTGCGTGGCTCGTATGATTACCGTTTGGTTACGCTGTCGGTCAATATCGCGGTGCTCGCAGCCTATGCGGCCCTCGACCTTGCCGGACAGGTGGCAACCGCGCGGGGCCGTGCCCGGCTGCTGTGGCTAAGCGGCGGCGCGGTTGCAATGGGCATTGGTATCTGGGCCATGCACTACATCGGCATGGAAGCTTTTTCCCTCCCCGTGCGTGTCCTGTACGACTGGCCCACCGTCCTGATCTCCCTTCTGGCCGCTATTCTGGCCTCGGCCGTCGCCCTCCTGACCGTCAGCCGCTCCACCATGGGACGGGCGCGGATGATCGTTGGCGGCATCTTCATGGGAAGCGGCATCGCCGCCATGCATTACATCGGCATGGAGGCCATGCGCCTGCCGGCCATGTGCAGCTACTCCCCGTGGCTGGTCGCGCTTTCTGTCGTCGTGTCCATCGCAATCTCCTGCCTTGCGCTTCATCTCACGTTTGCGCTCAGAGAACATCTTGCTACGGCGAGCTTGCGCAGAATGATCAGCGGGTTCCTGCTGGGCCTCGCCATTCCGGCGATGCATTACGTGGGTATGGCCGCGGTCCGCTTCATGCCCATGCCTGCCATGAGCGGTTCGCTGACCCACTCCATCGATGTATCGAGGTTCGCAGTCG
>CAWHOU010000053.1:0-53541 GCA_963831055.1 uncultured Acidobacteriaceae bacterium
ATATCAAAGCTGCCGTTGGTCCCCCCGGGGCTGTTCGGGAAGCAAGTAACATTGCTTAGAGAGTAGTTGGCGTTGACGTCCATCGGAACGCTGACGTGGGCGTAGTCCGAGAGCATGCCTGTTGAAGCATCGACGCTCGCGATGGCGACGAATCCTCCCTGTGCGAAGCTGTCGTAGAAGGAATTTCCGTCCTGGCTGAACAGCAGGTACTTGCCGTCCGGCGTGTAGGCGATGCCGAGGTTGCTGCCGTCTGAATCTTTGCCCCCGATCGCGGGTGTGTAGGTCTGCAGGACAGCGCCGGTTTGCGTGTTAAAGACCGTGACCGCCTGAGGAGCGCCCATTTGAAGAACGGCGGCGGTGTGCGTGCTTGTATTCGGGTTGATCGCGATGGCCTTGGCGCGAGTCGTGGTGCCGAGGTAAACCTGGGTGCCGGCGGGCGTGATAATCGTGCCGTCGCTCACCACCCACGGGTTAGCCAAAGGGGCCGAGTAGGTTGGGCCAGTGGTCGCGCTCGTGTTCTCACCGGGTGAGTATGTCGGGAACGGTACGGACTGCGCGAGCGCCGGAACGCTCAGCCCCGCCGCCACCAGGCCGGCGAGCAGTCCGTTGATCAGAGATTGATGATGAGACGTCTTTCGGTACATATGCGATTCTCCCCCTCGTTTTTCCATCACGGTTGAAATCGGCGGCGTCGACAACGGTATGTCTGAATACGACCAGCGCCCCTGCACATCGCGGTAAACCCATACTTACAGACGACCTGTAACGGGATTGTGAATGATCGGCATGAACAAACTTCGCCGTCGGGGCAAGACTAGAAGCCCGTGCCGCACGGCAGCGTGACACCCACATTACAGTTTTGTAGCCCGTGGGGGGCAATGGCGAAGAATCCGCTGAGACCGGTGGGAACCGCCGAATTTTCTTGCGGGCTAATTGGATTTTTGCGGGGGCTCACAGCGGCTTAACAGGGCTAATGCGCGTTTGCGGGCTCGGTCCATGACCTGCTGGTTTTCGGCGATGGCGTGGAGCTGATCGGCGATGTTGGGGAGACCGGCGGCGCGACGGTCCTTTACAGCGTCCTGGAGGGATGCGAGCTCGGCATCGAGGCCGAGGCGGTCATGGCGGAATTCGACGTCGAGGCGTCGGCCCTCTTCGAGGGTGAAGGCAACGGAGCCGAGCTGGTCGGAGATGGACTGGAGAGCGGGATCGGCAGCCCAGACAAAGGAGCAGGAGCCTGCGCCATCGGGTCCCGTGTAGAAGAAGGTTTTGTTGCCAGTGAAGGCGAGGCTGGACTGGTCGTGGGTGCAATGGGTTTGAAAGAAGTTGTGAGCGCGGGCGTAGTGGAAGAGGCCTGCGCGGAGTGAATCGTCGAGTTGGATGGGGCGATCCACGGGCGCGGGAAGGACGCCGTCGCTTGGGTCAGAGACAGGACCGGGCTGGGAGGCGAAGCGTCCTGTGCCGGTTTCGTCGATGGTGATGGTGTAGTGGGAGGGTTGGAGCTGGGGGTGGTCGAAGGTGTAGACGATGCGGGCCGGGGTTGGGGATGGAGGGACCTGGGTTGGAGCGGGAGTTTGAGCGGTGAGCCTTGCGACGCCGAGGGTAAGGAGGAGCGAGAGCAGGACTGGACGGAATATCGCGCGACTTGAGGTTATCCCGGAAAGTGAATTCGACATAGCCGAATTTGTAACTGGACTTATAGGTCGATTCATAAGAGCTGGACGGCACGCGCCTCCTGTAAGGAGAGGGTCTGGGCGTGATGAATGTGGCAGATGGCAACGGCGAGGGCGTCGGCGGCGTCGGCGGGTTCGGGTGCGGAAGGGAGCGAGAGCAGGCGGGCAACCATGAACTGGACCTGATTTTTTGCGGCGAGGCCGTAACCGGTAACGGTGGACTTGATAGTGAGGGGGGCGTATTCGGCGATGGGCAGGCCGGCGGTGGCGGCGGCGAGGAGGGCGACTCCGCGGACGTGGCCGAGGCGGATGGCGGAGCGGGCATTAATGGAGTAGAAGACTTCTTCGACGGCGACGACTTCGGGCTGGTAGCGCTCGAAGAGGGCGATGAGTTCGATGTAGATGTGGGAGAGGCGTTCGGGGAGCAGAGATTTTTTCGGAGGGCAGATGCCGCCGGAGCCGAGGGAGACGAGATGGGGATTGCGGTCGCGGTCGTCCCACTCGACGACGCCGTAGCCGGTGGTTTCGGTTCCGCAGTCGATGCCGCAGACTCGCATGTTGGGATCCCGGAAAAGAGGTTGTGGCTTGAGCTCTAACGGCCAGTTTAGCGCAGGTTGACGGAGGGGGCGAAGGGGATTGTGGAGCGGCTGGTAGAGATCGCGAAGCGGCGAGTCAACAGCCGGGTGGGAGGAGCGTGAGAGGGAGTGGGCGATACCCGGAATGACGAACGGGGCCGGGGAACTACCGAGGGATTCGGCGTGGGTAATGGGAAACTTCATTGCCTTCCGGTGATGGATGCTGTGGGTCGACGGTGCTCTCTCACGTGGAAGATGCGGTGAGTAATTAGGGAGGTCCGTTTACCTCGAGACGCCTTCGAGCGGAGAGCTGGCGGTGGCGTAGAGTTTGCGGGGCATGCGGCCGGCGATGTAAGCCTGGCGGCCGGCGAGGACTGCGTGCTGCATGGCTTCCGCCATGAGGATGGGGTTGGCGGCGGCGGCGATGGCGGTGTTCATGAGGACGCCGTCGGCGCCCAGTTCCATGGCGAGGGCGGCGTCGGAGGCGGTGCCGACACCGGCGTCGACGATGAGGGGGACGGCGGTGATTTTTTCGCGGAGGATCTGGAGGGTCGCGCGGTTTTGAATGCCGAGGCCGGAGCCGATGGGGGCGGCAAGCGGCATGACGGCCGCGGCTCCGGCATCGACGAGGCGGTGGGCGAAGACGATGTCGTCTGAGGTGTAGGGGAGGACGGTGAATCCTTCTTTGACGAGGGTGCGGGTGGCTTCGAGGGTGGCCTGAACGTCGGGGTAGAGGGTGGCCTGGTCGCCGATGACTTCGATTTTGACCCAGTCGGAGAGGCCGACTTCGCGGGCGAGACGGGCGGCGCGGATGGCTTCGTCGGCGGTGTAACAGCCGGCGGTGTTGGGGAGGAGGAAGTAGCGGCGGGGATCGATGAAGTCGAGCAGGGATTCCATGGAGCGGTCGAGATTGACGCGGCGCACAGCGACGGTGACCATCTCGGCGCCAGAGGCTTCGAGCGCGGCCTGTGTTTCCTGGCCGTTGCGGTATTTGCCGGTGCCGACGATGAGGCGGGACTGGAATGCTTTACCTGCTATGACGAGGGGTTCCATGGGGACATTGTAGAACTGTGGCGCGGGGCGGGTCCGGACGCGCCTACCAGATTGTGGAGAGGGAGCGGGATCGGCGGATACTCTGATCGGCCGTGACAAGGGAGATGCGTTCGACGATAGCGGTGGCGGCGATGATGCGGTCGAAGGGATCGGACGGGAAGGTGGCGGGGAGTCGGGCCGCGGCGAGTGCGATGGTTGAAGTGAGCGGATAAATGGTGAAGCGGGACTGGAGACTGTGAACGAATTTGTCGAGCGGCTCGTTCGGGAGGATTCGTCTTCGAACGATCAGCCATGCGACCTCGAAGAGCGATTGCACGCTGAGGGCCAGGCCAGCGGGGACATTGCCCTCGATGGCGCCGCGCGCGGAGCGCGACAATCGCTCCGGACTGAGAGCCAGCCATATCGCAGAGTGGGTATCCAGCAGGATCATCGCGTCAGATCATCCCACTTGCGCTCCCAGCGAGCGACGTCCTCGTCGCTCATAGTTGGCTCCATGATGTCTCCGGCGATTTTTGCCTTACCCTTCAGAAATCCGAAGATGCTCTCCGGTTTTTCGGGTTTGACGGGAACGATTTTCACGAACGGTTTGCCGCGTTTCGTCACGACGATTTCTCCGTGCCCGTTGTGCACGTCGTCCATAACGGACAGGCATTTTGCCTTGAAGGCGCCGGCACCTATGGTTTTCGTCCGTCCTGCAATGGGAGTTTTCATCGAAGTTCTTCCAATATGACCATGGTCATTTTACCATGGTCACGAGATCTTGGGCGGCCCAAAATGTGAAAGGCCCGCAGCCAGATTCAGCATGCGGGCCTTGATCACCGGTTGACTGGGGAGATTGACCTGAGGCGCCCCGCTTTCGGAGTGGCCTCGGCGCTTGGGTTACGCCAGGACTTAGTTCACTTCGAGCCAGGAGCGGCTCTAAGCCTCAGTCACCTCACGTAGGGTCCTGCGGGTACTACTACCATCAGAATTTGTCATTAGCTGGATCATCCTCCTTTCCCGTGTACGGATACGTTAACCCGGGAGCGAGGAGTGAAGCAAGGGCTGGGAATCCTGGCGGACAATGTCCCACATTCCGGATACCCGAACCCCCCAGAGCGACTACCAGGAGTGCCAGGAGCCGTCGTGCTCAAGAAGGGTCACCTCCACCCCGAAAAGCTCGCGAAGTTTCCCCGCGGTGAGCAGCTCCCCCTTCGGCCCATCGGCGAAGATCCGTCCCTCTTTCATCATGATGACGCGGTCGATTTCCGGCAGGATGTCCGCCAGATGGTGCGTGACCATCAGGATGCCCGTTCCCTGCTGTGCGACACGCCGGAGTGCCTGGCGGAGTTCGCGCTGCGCGGCCAGATCAAGAGCGTTCGATGGCTCGTCGAGCAGCAGCATTTCCGGCTGATGGACCAGTGCCCTGGCGATCATGATGCGACGCTGCTCGCCGGCTGACATCTCACCGACAAGTTTCGCGCCAAGGTGCGCGGCCTGCATCAGTTCGAGCGCCTCGCGGGCACGCTGGCGCATTTCCGGGGCGACGTGCAGGTTCGGCCATAAAGTCGAAGCAGAGAAAAACCCGGCAACCACAGCGTCCAGTCCGCGGGTGACCGGCGTACGTTCTCCAGGCAGCTCCGCCGAGACAACGCCCAGGTGAGCGCGGAGCTGCGAAACGTCCCATCGCTCGCGACCGAGGAGGCGCAGCTCGGTGGTGGGGGTGACGATGGGGTAGCACTGGCAGGTGATGGTTTTGATGAGGGTGGACTTGCCGCAGCCGTTGGGACCGAGGATGGCAAGGTGTTCACCGTTGGCGATGCGGAGGGAGATGGAGTGAAGGACGACGTTGTCGCCGCGGGCGACGGAGACGTCGCGCATGAGGAGGAAGTCGGGTTGGTCCACGTTGGGCGGGCACTCCGATAGGCAGGGCGATCCGGAAGAAGAATTATTTCAGAGTGCGCAGTTGGTAGATTTAAATAAACTTCACACCATCATGACTGCTCTCTCTGTACTTTCAGTAACGCCTCGCAATTTCGGTTTTGCGAAGGAGCGCCGCTCGCGGGTACGGACGGCGATCGTGTCGATGTTTGCGGCCTGTCTGATGCAGGCCGCGGGAGCGCGGCGGCTGGTGCTGATCGATCAGGACGGGTCGGGGCCTGGCGGATCGAACCAGATGGCGATGATGGTGCTGCTGCAGTCGCCGCAGGTCGAGGTGCTGGGAATCACGATGGTGACGGGCAATGCGTGGCGCGACGAAGAGACGGAGCACACGCTGCGGATGCTGGAACTGATTGGCCGGACGGACGTGCCGGTGGCAAAGGGTGCGGTGTTTCCGCTGGTGCGCACTGAGGAGGAGACACGGCTGAACACTCCGCTGGTGGGACAGGTGGACTGGCTCGGTGCGTGGGGACAGGGTCCGACGACGCTGGTCGAGACTGCTTCCGGCGTGGTGGGGGTGAAGCCGGCGAATCCGACGATCCATGCGCCCGACGTAGTGCCGCCGATGCCGGAGGGCGCTCCGCACACGAAAGCAATCGATGAGGACGCTGTGCACTTCCTGGTCCGCCAGGTGCATGCGCATCCGCACGCGGTGACGATTTATGCGGCGGGGCCGCTGACGAATATTGCGCTGGCCCTTCGCATCGATCCGGAGTTTGCGGGGCTGACGCAGGGGATCGTGATCATGGGCGGGAGCCTGAATCCGCAAACCGATGACCCGGAGTTTGCGGAGAGCCCGCGGCACGAATTCAATTTCTGGTTCGACCCGGAGGCGGCGCATATTGTGTTGCGCGCGCACTGGCCGCGCATCGACGTGACGACGGTGGATGTTTCGATCAAGGCGATGTTCACGGAGAAGATGGTGGCGGAGATTGCGAAGTCGCCGCAACCGGCGGCGCGATACATCGCTGCGTGGTCACAGGATCGCTACTATTTGTGGGATGAGCTGGCGGCTTGTGCGTGGCTCGACCCCTCGATCATCACGAAGGAGAAGCAGGTGTACATGGATGTCGATCTGAGCCATGGCCCGAGTTATGGCAACACGCTGACGTGGACAGATGCGATGCGGCCGGCGACGGACGTGCAGAAGGTTCACGCGCAGCTGGACCTGGATCTGGCGAAGTTTACGCGGGAATTTGTTGAGCTGATGTCTGCGCCGCCACAGGGCGGACGGTGAGATAAGCGACATGACAGATGCATCGCTGATTTCTTCTGAGGCGCTGCCGCGGGGGTTTCGTTTTGCCGCCGTGAAGGCGGGCATCAAGCCAAGCGGGCGGGCGGACTTTGCGGTTGCGGTGGCAGACAAAAGTGCGAGCGCGGCAGCGATGTTTACTTCGAATCGAGTGCAGGCCGCGCCCATCACAGTGGGGCGGAGACATCTGGCACGGGGCGGCGGGCGGGTGCGGGTGGTCGCCGTGAATGCGGGGAATGCCAATTGCGCTACGGGTGAAATTGGGATCACGGCGTGTGAGCAGGTATGCCGGGCGGCGGCGGAGACATTTGGTTGCGCAGGGCACGAGGTCTTCCCTTCCTCGACGGGGATTATTGGGGTGCCGCTGCCATGGGAGAAGCTGGTAGCGGCGCTGCCGGCGGTGAGGGATGCGCTGGCGTCGGACGTGACGTCTGACATGGCGTCGGACAGAGAAGGGTTTTCTCAATTTGCGCAGGCGATTCTGACTACAGACACGCGGGCCAAGGTGGCGCACGCTGCGTTCGATGTGGATGGTAAGACGGTGCGGATTGCGGGCGTGTGCAAAGGCGCGGGGATGATTCATCCGCGGCTGGTTCCGGCTTTGCATGCGACGATGCTGGTTTATTTGTTCACGGATGCGGCGGTTGAGCCGGCGGCGTTGGATGAATTCCTGAGCGATGCGGTGGAGATGAGCTT
Source organism: uncultured Acidobacteriaceae bacterium (assembly GCA_963831055.1). Classification (GTDB taxonomy): domain Bacteria; phylum Acidobacteriota; class Terriglobia; order Terriglobales; family Acidobacteriaceae; genus Palsa-343. Next base: position 7,167 of record CAWHOU010000053.1, read on the forward strand.
CAATCGGATTTCGATTGATGGGGACACTTCGACGAATGACACGATGTTGTTGCTGGCTTCGGGTGCTTCGGGGATGAGGGTCGACGCGTCGGACAAGGTTTTCTCGGGCGCACTGGCGGAGGTTTGCATCTCGCTGGCGAAGCAGATTGTGTCGGACGGGGAGGGTGTGGGGCACGTGGTGGAACTGCAGATTGAGGGAGCCCCGAGCGATGCGGATGCGCTGACGGTAGCGAAGTCGATTGCGCATTCGATGCTGGTGAAGACAGCGTGGGCCGGAGCCGATCCGAACTGGGGACGGCTGATGGCGGCGGTTGGGTATGCGGGCGCGGCGATTGATGCGGAGAAGATTGCAATCTGGTTCGGGGAGTTGCCAATTTGTGCAGGCGGCGGGCGCGCGCCGGAGTATGACGAGGCGGCGGCGCACGCATATCTGGAGCAGCGGGAGTATTCGATACGCATCGCGCTGGGTGCGGGGGAGGGGCGCTGCCGATTCTGGACCTGCGATCTGAGCGCGGAGTATGTGCGGATCAACGCGGAGTATTCGACGTAACAGCAGGGCTCAGAGCTCAGGGCGCAGAGCTCAGGAAGAGCCGTTCCAAAGACGAGCGGAAGGCGAGCAAAAACCGTGCGAGGCGAGCGAGAATCGTTTAGCCAGAACCTTTCATCGAGAACCTTTCAGCCGAACAACTTTCAGCGAAAAGGCGCGTGAGCTCGAAGCGAGATGCAATCGAACGCGAGAGCTGGAGGCGAGTCGAGTGCGAGCGAGGAGTGTGTGACTGAAATCACATTCTTCGTCAAGTCGGCTATGCATCGTGGGGAGTGCAGAACGCTGAGGGGCGCATGGTTCCTGAGTTTCGTGGGACTGTGTTCGAAAAATGCACAGGGTTATTCACAAAACTGTTGAAATCCGAGAGAGCGGCCGTGGGGTATTGCGGTGAGTTGGGCCGCCGGGATAAAGTGCCTGCCTGCGCTACAATTTTTGTAAAGCTGCTGTGCATGATCGGGCGCATGCGCTTCTCCTCACGCACAGCGAGGATGAATGCTCGAGGCCCGGCGAAGTGATGTCGGCACTTCCGAATCGAGCGTCTGAAAAGGATTCTCAGAAACAGATGGCGCCAGAAGCAAAAATGAGGATTTCGTCTGCCGCGGCGAACGGCAAGCATGAGCAGAGCCTCATCAGTGCGGCGAAGTTTCGGCAGCTTTTTGAGCTGGCGCTGAAGGTGCAGCTGCTGGGTTCGCGCGGCGATGGCGTTGGAACGGATTGGCTGCGCGGACGGGAGGCGGTGGTCGCTGGGGTGGCGGCGGATTTGCGCGGGGACGATGGGGTGGTTGGGGAGCAGGCGGAATCGCTCGCCCATCTGCTGCGTGAGCAGGCGCCGTTCGGGTTGGCGAAGCGAAGCTTTGAAGAACGAGTGATCGAGGCGCTGAGCGAGGCGGTTGCCGATCGCATGCGGAAGACGGGGCGGGTGCGGGTGATTTTTTCGGATGGAACCGGGAAGGGCGCTCGCGACGTTGGCCGGGCAGCGAAGGTGATGGAGGAGGCGCGAGAGATTGCAAGCTCTGCGAAGCTGGCGGTGCTGTTCATCGAAGACGGGGCGTTGGAGAGCAACGCGAAGGGGAAGTTGAAGGGCAAAGCGAAGTCACCTGAACAGATGAAGGCTGGGGAGATGCCTGCGATTCCTGTGGGCGCGCAGGATGTTGTGGCGATGTACCGGGTAGCGCATGAGTCGATAGCGCGGGCACGGGAGGGCGGCGGTCCGACGCGCATCGTGGGAGTGCGATGGGCCGTATCGGCGCGTGGCCGGAAGGGAGCGAGTTTGGGAACCGAGAGCGAGGACGCGGTGGCGCATCTGGAGCAATGGCTGACGGCGCGAGGACTGCCGGCGCTGGAGTGGCGGCGGGAGATTGAGGGGGAGTTCGAGGCCCGTGTCGCACACGATACGCGACAGAATGCGACGGCAGACGAGGATTCGGAGACGCTGGCGATTGCGTAACGAGTGGGTGGTCGCAAAGAGCGGCGCGTAAAAGGACCGGACACAAACAGCAGGGCGCGACGAGTCATATTGAGGGTTTATGGCAACCAAAGTTACGAATCCGGTGCAGAGCGATTTTTCTCAGCAGCTGCGGGAGTGGATCGAGGCGTTTGACGATGTGGTGGTGGGCGACGGGCCGGAGCAGGGCGCAGAGTTGCTGGCGGCGCTGAAGCAACGGGCGCGCGAGGCGGGGATCGCGCAGTCGAGCGAGCTGACAACGCCGTATGTGAACACGATTCCGAAGCACGAGGAAGTTCCCTACCCCGGCGATCGCACGCTGGAGCGGCGGATCGAAGCGCTGATTCGCTGGAATGCGATGGCGATGGTGCACGGGCAGAACAAGAAGGATCCGGGGATTGGCGGACACATCGCGACGTACTCGTCGCTGGCGACGCTGCTGGAGGTGGGGTTCAATCATTTCTTTCATGCGGCGTACGGGGATCAGCCAGGAGACTTTGTTTATTTCCAGGGGCACGCGAGCCCGGGGATTTATGCGCGGGCATTTTTGCTGGGGCGTCTGGATGAGCAACGGGTGCTGAACTTCAGGCATGAGCTGCGGGAGACGCCGGGCTTGTCGTCGTATCCGCACCCGTGGCTGATGCCGGACTTCTGGCGGTTTCCGACGGTGTCGATGGGGATTGGGCCGCTGAACGCGGTGTATCAAGCGCGGTTCATGCGGTATCTCGAAAATCGCGGGCTGATTGAGAAGACGCCGCGCAAAATCTGGGCGTTTGTCGGCGATGGCGAGACGGACGAGGTGGACACGCTGGGCGCGCTGTCGCTGGGGCGGCGGGAGAAGCTCGACAATCTGATCTTTGTGGTGAACTGCAACCTGCAGCGGCTGGATGGGCCGGTGCGCGGGAACGGGAGGATCATCGACGAGTTAGAAGCGGTGTTTCACGGCGCCGGGTGGAACGTGATCAAGGTGATCTGGGGCTCGGACTGGGATGCGCTGTTCGAGCGGGATCACACGGGGCTCCTGTTGAAGCGCATGGAAGAGTGCGTGGATGGGGAGTACCAGGCGTTCAAGGCAAAGGGCGGCGCGTATATCCGGAGCGAGTTTTTCGGGAAGTACCCGGAGCTGCTGGAGCTGGTGAAGGACATGTCGGACGATGAGATTTTTCATCTGCATCGCGGCGGACATGACGCGACGAAAATCTACAACGCGTATAAGCGGGCCGTGGAGCACAAGGGCGGTCCGACGGTGATTCTGGCGAAGACGGTGAAGGGGTACGGCCTCGGAAGCACGCAGGCGCGGAATGCGTCGCACCAGGAGAAGAAGGTGGCGGACGACGCGCTGGTGGAGTTCACCAAGCGGTACGAGCTGCCCATGGCGGAAGAGGATGCGAAGGCGGGAAAGCTGTTTCGTCCGACACAGGACTCGCCGGAGATGGCGTACATGCATGCGCGGAGGCAGGGGCTGGGCGGATTCATGCCGAAGCGGGATGTGCCAAAGATTGAATTCACGGCGCCGAAGCTGGAGACGTTTGCGGAATGGACGGGTGGGTCGCGGGGGCGGGCGGTATCGACGACGATGGGATTCGTGAGCATGCTGCGCGCACTCATGAAAGATCCGAAGATCGGCAAGCTGATCGTTCCTATTGTGCCGGACGAGGGGCGCACGTTTGGACTGGAGTCTGCGATTAAGCAGGTGGGGATTTACGCGAGCGAAGGGCAGAAGTACAAGCCGCACGACGTGGACATGGTGCTGTCGTATCGCGAGGAAAAGGACGGGCAGATTCTGGAGGAAGGGATAACGGAAGCGGGGTCGATGGCGTCGTTCACGGCGGCGGGGACGGGATACTCGAATTATCTGGTGCCGACGATTCCCTTCTATATGTACTACTCGATGTTTGGATTTCAACGCGTGGGCGACATGATGTGGGCGTTCGCGGACGCGCGGGGCAAGGGCTTTTTGATGGCGGGCACGGCGGGCCGGACGACGATGACGGGCGAGGGCCTGCAGCACCAGGACGGACACAGCCATCTGTTGATGAGCACGATTCCGACATGCGTGAGCTACGACCCGGCGTATGTCTACGAGCTGGCGGTGATTGTGACGGACGGACTGAAGCGGATGTATGAGGATGGCGAGGACGTCTTCTACTACATCACGATGTACAACGAGGACTACGCGATGCCGGAGATGCCGGAGATGCCGGAGGGCGCGCGGGAAGGGATTGTGCGGGGGATTTACCGGCTGAAGCCGGCGGCGAGCGGCAAGGCGGTGGCACAGCTGCTGGGGAGCGGTCCGATCCTGAATGAGGTGTTGCGGGCGCAGGGGATTCTGGCAGACAAATATGGCGTCGAGTCGGACGTGTGGAGCGTGACCAGCTACAACGAGCTGCGGCGCGAGGCGCTGGGGGTAGAGCGGTGGAACCGGCTGCATCCTACGAAAGCGGAGAAGACGCCGTATGTTGTGTCGGCGCTGGGCAAGGCGAAGGGGCCGGTGATCGCGGCGAGCGATTATATGAAGGCGGTGCCGGACCAGCTGTCTCCCTGGCTGACGACTCGGCTGGTGACGCTGGGGACGGACGGATTTGGGCGCAGCGACAACCGCGAGCATCTGCGGCGGCATTTCGAAGTCGACGCGGAGTCGGTGGTGGCGGCCACATTGTCGAAGCTGGCGCGCGATGGGAAGTTTGAGGCGAAGCGGGCGCAGGCGGCGCTGGCGGAGCTGGGCGTGGACGCGGAGAGAGGGGATCCTGCGCATATGTGAGCGCGAAGGTGAGCCAGGGACGAGCTAAAAGCGAGCAAGAGACGAGCGGGAGGCGAGCATACGAGCGAGAGGCGAGCTAGAAGCGAGCCACGTTCGAGCCAGGGACGAGCGAAAGGCGAGCCAGAGACGAGCGAAAAGCGAGCGCCAGCTTGACACCGCAGAGTCGATGAATGAGTCTGAATTCAGCGGTGCATGCAGATGGTTTCCGCGCCCTGAACGGAAAACCCGCCGAGGTTTGATTGAGATTCTCCCTTATCCTTCCCGCAGTTTGCTTCTTCAGCGCATTTTTATCGGTGCCCGAAGCACAAGTGACAACTCAACAGCCGTTTCCACCGGGATATCAGCCGCCACCGGAGGCGATAACGACGAGCGCGGAGGGATCGACCTATGTGCCGATGGACAGCTGGATTTACCCGGCGCTGGACCGGCTGCATGCGCTGGGATATCTGAACAGCGCCTTTCTGGGGATCAGGCCGTGGACGCGTCTGAGCATCGCGCACATGCTGGAGCAGAGCGCGGACCGCATCGACACGGATGAGAAGAACGACGAGGCGCGTGAGATTTATCTTGCGGTGTTGCGCGAGGTGCAGCCGGATATCGACAATGCGACGGAGCTGAATCATCCGAGCGGCGAACTGGAGAGCGTTTATACGAACCTGCGCGGGATCAGCGGGACGCCGCTGCGGGACAGTTTTCACCTGGGTCAGACGCTGATCAACGACTACGGGCGACCGTACGAAGGCGGATTCAATAACTATTCCGGGTTCAGCGCGCGTGCGGAGGCGGGGCGATTCACGTTGTACTTCCGGGGCGAGTATCAGTATGCGCCGAGCGCGGCGGGGTATTCGGCGGGGCTGGCGACTTATCTGTCCGACACCATCGACTACATACCGATTGTGAGCAATCCGGTGCAGGACACGATTCCTCAGGGGCCAATCGCGACGGCGAATAACGGGCGGATCATGGAGGCTACGCTTTCATATCACCTGTTGGGCCACGAAGTCTCTTTCGGCAAGAGCGATCACTGGCTGGGACCGGATCAGGGCGCGGCGATGCTGTGGAGCAACAACGCCGAGGACATCTACGACTTTCAGATCGATCGGGTCGAGCCTCTGCGGATTCCGGGCTTATCGCGGCTGACGGGGCCGTTCCGCTACGACTTTTTTGTGGGCAGCCTGAAGGGGCACACCGATCCAAACGATCCATGGGTTCACATGGAGAAGGTCAGCTTTAAGCCGACGAAGAACCTGGAGCTTGGATTCGATCGCATAGTGATCTGGGGCGGCAAGGATCACGTGCCGATTACGATCCATTCGTTTCTGAAGAGTTTTTTCAGCTTTCAGAATGTTTCCGTCGCGGAAAAGCTGTCGCGCAACGATCCGGGGGCGCGCTTCGGGACGTTCGATTTCAACTACCGGCTGCCGTATCTGCGGAACTGGGTGACTCTCTACACTGACTCTCTCGTCCATGACGACGTGAGTCCGATCAGCGCGCCGCGGCGCTCGGGCGTGCATCCGGGCATCTATCTGGCGAGATTCCCAGGGATGGAGCATCTGGACCTGCGCGTGGAAGGGGCGAACACCGACACTCCGAGCACCGACTACAACCATGGAACCTTTTTGTATTACGAGACGATTCAAAAGCAGGGACCTACGAACAAAGGTTTCCTCGTGGGCGACTGGATCGGACGCCAGGGAAAAGGCGGGCAGGGCTGGCTGACCTATCATCTGAGTGGGAACGAAGACATTCAGTTCATGTATCGGAACATGAAGATCGATGGGAATTTTTTCCCTGGGGGCACGACGCAGAATGACTTCCAGGGATCGGTGCGCAAGCGGATCGGCAGGGATATCGAAGTACGCGGGTCGGTGCAATATGAGGGATGGAAGGCGCCGATTTATCTGACGGGCGCGCAGAGCGATACGACGGTGGCAGGGCAGATCACGTGGTATCCGCCGGAGAAAAAGCAACAGTAGGGTCGAGGGGCAGCTTCCGCCAAAGGCTAGCTGCGCAGGCGGGCGAGCAGGTCCTGGGGATGCACCGGCTTGGCGAGGATTTCAAACTCGTGGCCCTGGGCGCGGACGCGATCGAGCAGATCGGCGGTAGCGGCCTGACCGGAGAACAAGAGAATCTTGCAGCCGGGGAGCATGGCGCGAATCTGGATGGCGGCATCGATCCCGTTGAGGTCGGTCATGATGACGTCGGAGATGAGCATGTCGGGGCGGAGAGTCTGAGCCATTTCGACGGCCTTCTCGCCGCTGTAGACGGCGGTGGCATCGAAGCCGGCCTGGTTGAGGATGATGGCAAGAGTATCGGCGATGACGCGCTCGTCATCCGCGACAAGCACTTTGGGTTTCGCCTGCTGTTCGGACATTCGTTTGGTATCGCTTCCTTGGGGTCAGATTGAAACAGGAAACAACTATCGCACAATCGCCGGAGCAGGCTCCTGGTGCCGCCCGCCCGGATGACCTGCTCTATGATGATACGCTTTCCTCGGGAGATGCTTCATCGGGCAGCAACGCTCCCACCCTATAGTTTTTTCATTCGCATAGCCAAACGGAATTTTGCTCCTGGCGTGGCTGGAGCGGATGCGCCACGATTCGCGGGAGTGCCGGGCGGACTTCATATGACCGACGCCATTATTCAGGCACAACACGTGGAGAAGTACTACGCGCAGTCGCGCGACGCGCGGATTCAGGTGATCGCGCCGACCGATCTGGCGATTTATCCGGCGGAGATTGTGGCTTTGCTGGGCCCGTCGGGGTCGGGCAAGTCGACGCTGCTGAGAATGCTGTCGGGCTTGTCGCAGCCCTCGGCAGGCACGGTTTTGTGGCATGGGAAGGAACTGTGTTCGGCGGAGATCAACGTTTCGATTGTGTTTCAGAGCTTTGCGCTGTTTCCGTGGCTGACGGTTCTTGAGAATGTGGAGGCGCCCCTGAAGGCGCGGGGCATGGAGGCTCAGTCGCGGCACCGGCGGAGCCTGAAGATTCTGGACACGGTGGGCCTGGACGGATTTGAGGCAGCCTATCCGAAGGAGCTTTCGGGCGGAATGCGGCAGCGGGTGGGGTTTGCGCGGGCGCTGGTGGTGGAGCCGGAGGTTCTGTTCATGGACGAGCCGTTTTCGGCGCTGGACGTGCTGACGGCGGATAACCTGCGCAGCGAGCTGCTGGAGTTGTGGCAGAAGAAGACGATTCCGACGAAGGCGATTTTCCTGGTCACGCACAACATCGAGGAAGCCGTTTTGCTGGCGGATCGAATTATTGTTCTGGGGCGAAATCCTGGGCACGTGCGGACCGACTTTAAAGTTTCGCTGGCGCATCCACGGGACCGGAAGAGCCACGCTTTCACGGCCCTGGTGGATTACATCTACAAGGTGCTGACCAGGCCCGATGTAATGCCCGCCGAGGCGCCGACGGCTGCGGATGGGCGTCGAGTACGGGATCAGCGGCAGATGCGGTATGAGATGCTGCCCCATGCGCGGCCGGGCGGTATCGCCGGATTGCTGGAGCTGATCATCGATCTGGGAGGCCGCACGGATATCTACAAGCTGGCCGATGAGCTGGCATTCGAAATCGACGATCTGTTCCCGATTGTGGAAGCGGCGCAGCTGCTGGGGTTTCTGAAGATCGAAGAGGGCGCGGCGGCCATCACGCCGGAGGGCCACGCGTACGCCGAGTCGGAGATTCTGAAGCAGAAGGAGCTGTTCCGGAAAGCGGCGCTCGATCACGTATTGCTGCTGCGGCAGATTACGCGGGCGCTGGCGAACAAGAGCGATCATTCGGTGCCGGAGGAGTTTTTCCTGGACATGATGGACGAGCAGTTCAGCGACGACGAGTGTACGCGTCAGCTGGAGACGGCGATCAGCTGGGGAAGATATGCGGAGCTGTTCGACTGGGACGATGCGCGGCGGCGCTTCGTGGCGCACGAGCATGAGGGCGAGGAAGTACACGCGGGAGCGGGCGAAGACGGGACGGGGATGGAGGAACCCGCCGGATGAGGCCGCGGTTCACGCTCTCACGCGCGTTTGTGATCGAGCGAACGTGGCCGTTTTTTGTGGATGTGAGCGTGGCGGCGGCGCTGCTGGCCGGGTTCTACGCGATTTTGTGGATCGCGAAGTTCTGGTTCAGCTCGGCGATTCCGGAAGTGGAGATTTACCGCTCGCCCTCGCACTTGCCGCTGTACGCGTTTTACTCCGTGGTGCGAATTTTTGTGGCGTACGCGCTGAGCCTGTTGTTCGCGGTGGGCTATGGGTACCTGGCCGCGTACAACAAGCGGCTGGAGACGCTGCTGATTGCGATCCTCGACATCCTGCAGTCGATTCCGGTGCTGAGTTTTTTGCCGGGCGTGATGCTGGCGATGATGTCGCTGTTCCCTTCCCGGCAGCTGGGGATCGAATTCGGGGCGATCCTGCTGATCTTCACCGGCGAAGTGTGGAACATGGCGTTCAGCTTCTACACATCGCTCAAGAGCATTCCGCGTGAGCTGATGGAGGCGACAGCGATCAATCGATTTTCGCGCTGGCAGCGGCTCTTGCAGCTCGAGCTGCCCTTCGGGGCGATCGGGCTGGTGTGGAACTCGATCGTGTCGGTCGCGAATGGATGGTTTTTTCTGATGGTCTGCGAGATGTTTCCGGTGGGCAGCCGCAATTTCAGACTGCCGGGGCTGGGGTCGTATCTGCAGACGGCGGCGGCGCACGGCGATCTTATGGCGGTCACGTGGGGGCTGATCACGATGGTGGTGATTATCGTGCTCACGGATCAGTTATTGTGGCGGCCGCTGATTGCGTGGTCGGACAAGTTTAAGTTTGAGACGGTGGAGAGCAGCAATCGGGTGACGTCGCCGGTGCTCGATGCGCTGCGCAGCTCGAACGTGCTGGGGATCATCAACCGCTACACGTTCAGGCCGCTGGCGGAGCGGTTCTACGCGGATACGGCGGCGCGGCGGAAGCGCAGGAATCCGAAGCCGGCGAATGAGAAGACGAGCAGGGTCACAACCGCGCTGTACTTTGTGACCGCCGCGGTGCTGCTGGTGGTGATTGGCGACGCAGCATTCCATGCACTGCTGCTTTTGAAGTTCATTCACAGGAACGCGTTTCTGGCATTGCTGGCGGGGGCGGGGCTGACGTTCTTGCGGGTGGATGCGGCGCTGCTGATCGGTTCGCTGTGGACGATCCCGGTGGGCGTGGCGATTGGGTTCAATCCTCGTCTGTCCCATCTTTTGCAGCCTGTCGCGCAGATCGCGGCGTCGTTTCCGGCGACGGCGCTGTTTCCGCTGATTGTTATTGCGCTGATGCGGATCGGGGTAGGGATGGGGTTCGGATCGGTAGTGCTGATGCTGCTGGCGGCGCAGTGGTACATCCTGTTCAACGTGATTGCGGGGGCGCAGGCGATTCCTTCGGAACTGCGCGAGGTGGGCACGTTGTTTCGCTTTGGCGGCCTGCAACGCTGGACAACGGTGATCCTGCCCGGGATTTTTCCGTTTCTGATCACCGGGCTGATTACGGCTTCAGGCGGCGCGTGGAATGCGTCAATTGTGGCTGAATACTTTCAGGTGAAGGGGCAGACGCTTTCGACTTTGGGGTTGGGCGCGCAGATCAGCGCAGCGAGCAACGATGCGAATTATCCGGTGCTGCTGGCGGCGACGATGATTATGGCGCTGGTGGTGGTGACGGTGAATCGGCTGGTCTGGCGGCCGCTGTATCACCTGGCCGAGACGAAGTACCGGCTGGAGTAGGACAGTCGCCGGTTGCCGGTGATTAATGGTGAGCGGTCAGTGGCCAATCCTGAACAGCTCTGCAATCGTCTGGTTGCGGTGGGAGAAGATCTGCTCGACAGAGCGGCGGACGAAGAGGGCGTGGGCGATCGATCCCAGGGGGCCGAAGGAGAGGTCGTAGTCGAGGCGATCGCGCATGAGGGTACCGCCGGGAGCGTCTTCGAATTCGTGGCGATGATGCCAGAGTTTGTAGGGGCCCTTGACCTGCGTGTCGATGAAGAAGTCCGGCGGCTCGAAGGCTTCAATACGCGTCTGCCATTGGAAGCGGACGCCATAGAGTCTTAGCTGGTAATCGATGATCGTGCCGGCGCGCATGGCGATGGGCGGCGGGGTGAGGATATGAAAGTGGAGGAAGGCGGGGGTGATGCGTTCGAGGTTGAAGGCGTCGGCAAAGAAGGGAAAGACTTCGGAGCGCGGGCGGGGGATCAGGAGGGTGCGTTCGAGGTGGTAGGGCACGGGCTTTCGATGCCTGGATGGGGGCTGAGGACTCTGCCTCTTGCCCACTCAAGCCAAGGACCGGACTTGAATGGGCCACTTTCCCTGAACCGGGCTTAAATGGGCGCCGGCCTTACGGGCCTGCATGGGGCACCCGTCAGATTTCGACTTCGCCTTCCATGTAGAAGACGCATTCTCCTTCGAGTTCGACCCGGTCGTTGACGAGGCGGCAGAGGACTTTGCCTCCTCGAGGCGAGGCCTGGAAGGCGGTGAGTTCAGTCTTGCCGAGGCGCTTTGCCCAATAAGGCGCGAGCATGCAGTGGGCTGAGCCGGTGACCGGGTCTTCCGGGATTCCTTTGATGGGGGCGAAGTAGCGGCTGAGGAAGTCGTATTGTTTATCGTCGCTGGGGGCGGTGACGATGAACCCTGGCTTGCCGATGCGGATGAGAGCGGCCATGTCGGGGGCGAGGGCGCGCAGTTGTTGGGCGTCGGCGAGGACAGCCATGTAGTTGAAGTCGTTTTCGAAGACTTCTGTGGGCGCGGTTCCCAGAGGTGCAAGGCCCAGGGCGTCGACGAGCGCGGGTGGCGCGGCGACGGGGTGGGAGGGGAGGCTGGGGAAATCCATTATGTAACCGGCACCGTTACGTTTTACGGGGAGGGGGCCGCTGGCGGAGTGGAAGACGACGTGGGTGCGGGTGGGTTCGAGGCGCTCCATGACGACGGCGGCGCTGGCGAGGGTGGCGTGGCCGCAGAGGGGGACCTCAGTGCCAGGCGTGAACCAACGGAGTTTGTAGTCGCCGTTTTGGGGAACGAGATAGGCGGTTTCGGCGAGGTTGTTTTCGGCGGCTATGGCCTGGAGCGTCGCGTCGGGGAGAAAGTCCGCGAGGGGCATGATGGCAGCGGGATTGCCGGCGAAGCGGGTGGTGGTAAAGGCGTCGACCTGGAAGATTGGGGTGCGCATGGGTACAGGTGGCAGGGTACAGGTTACAGGTTACAGGTTACGAGCCGATCGATGCCGTACGGAGGTGTGCATGGGGCCCGGGGGTATCCCACCCTTGGTATTCCGCTGTGCATCTATTTGGTTCCGGTGGAGTTAAGGATGTTATCGAGTTTGATATCCCCCTCTTCTTCTCCGAAATGCCTCTTTGATTGTGCATTCTTGCGGCAAAGGACTCACCACAGAGAGCACAGAGATCAGAGTCTCAGATCACAGTGCTCAGGAGGCACGGCTCAGGAAACGGGCGCGTCGCGAGTTTGGAAAGAGCTGGGCTGCGCGGTTTTCGCGCAGTGGATCCTGGGACCCTGGTTGGTGCAAAAGAAAAAGGACTCGCTGGGGCGAGTCCTGGTTCAGGTTCTGTTGTTAGTGTGGGGCGGGTGGGGGAGCATTGCAAGGGGAATCTGGGGATGGGGGAAACGAAGGTACCGTTGGTTGTCTTGATCCTCAAGAACTTGCGTCGGAAGCCTTTTCACTTTAGCGAAACGGCTCCGTACAGCACATAGAGAAGAACGACGCCACCGAGCACGGAGAGCAAGAAGCTCAGAAGCGTGCCAATGAGGTAGTACTCGGCGAACCGGGCTTCTTTGAATTCCGGGAAGCGAGCTATAGACTTTCCTGTCAGGATAAGGCCGACCAGAGCAGGTGACTGCATAGCCATGGCTGTGATCACCAGCGCTCTCTCGATCCACCCGATATATAGCCCGGCATTGCTCAGCTGTGCCGGGACTTCTTCGGCGATGTCCTGCGCCATTCCTCGAGTCAAGTAGCGTATGAGGTATCCGCCGGCAAACACTATGCCGGTATAAATGATGGCCGTCTCCAGTATCTGGAACCTCGCGGCGGCAGAAATCCGCATCGCTCCGACCAGGACGGGGATGTCGCTCCTGGTGACGAGGATTGCTGTAATCAAAAGGACAACCAGATGCAACGCCTGATCTGCGAGAAAGGAAATGGTGCTGTCAGGAAGAGCACGTCGTGCGATCAGCGAACATTTTAGCCTGTCGATAAGCAGATGGATGAAGATGCAGGCAGCGATAATTATCTGATTCCGGATGGAGAGAAAGTACACGGGTCCGCAGAAGATGAGGCAGATCCAAACCAGCGCGTAGTGCACTGCGCCGTGAAGGAGCAGTGGCAGGAGACTCCTGCCTTTCTTCCTGATGATCCAGTCCGGCTGCAGGGGGAAGTCCGCAATCAGGTGGGCAAGAAGCAGGGCCAATACGGTGGCGGCGAGTGGTTGCATAAAAACGTCCAATTGTGCACTTTTGTACATAGGAGTACAAATTTAAAAATAGGCCTGGATGATTCTCTCCATTACATCGACGGTCTCGGTCAGCTGCCAATAGTAGCCGCGCCTGAGGTTCCTCGAAACGGTTGAGATGTCCAGTGCCAGCTTCCGGGCGGTGGTGTCCTGACGGGCGGTTAGCATTTGCATATTAATTGTCGCCCATTGCTTTGCTGTGGTTCTCTCAAGAAGCGTGTCCTGCAGGCGATAGATCGCATTCGCAATGGAGTCGAAGAGATCTTTCCCGGACTCGAAGCTGGTCAGCATGCGATATTTTGGGGACCCTGATTTCAGCCGATCAGCCGCCTTTCGGGCTCTCTCGAAGGCCGGGCCGCCGGCGTATTGGTTCACCGGTTTCCTATTGGGCTCACTGACCGAACCGATTCCCACTGCGATCCAAAGCTCAAACGGATAGAAAAGACGTCGCAGGTCAAATATTACGCGGGGAGCGTACTCCGGTTCACGCAGAATCACCTGAAATTCGTCCCACGCCGTAATTGTGTAGGGGGACATGATCAGTTTCTGCGCGAGATGCAACCGCGATACCGCAGAAAGGCGCCGATCCCGCTTAGGGCGGAACGATTCGATCTTCCGGGAGCCCACGAAGTCCGCGGTGATCACTGCGTAGCACGTTCGATTGGAGGCCGGGGGCATAAGATGTACTTGTACATTATCGTACAAAAAGTGATATTTGTACAATAACGTACCATGAGGGCGGCGTGGAAAGGACCGGACGATTTCGAGTCCCGCTATCGATCCGACAGCCGGATGGCCTTCAGGCACTGGGTTCGGCCAGCGTCCTCTTCCAGGTTTGTTGGTTGGGAAAGCAGTGAGCTAAATGCGAACAGCCGCTCCTGGCCAGACTGGGTCCAATGGGGAAGGCAGGGTATGTGGAGTAGACTGTGGAGTGAGGTCCACATAATGGAGACGGTCCAGATTGTTCTCGACAAGGAACTCCTTCGCGCGACGGACCAGGCGGCGCGCAGAACGAAACGGAACCGTTCCGCGCTCGTGCGGGATGCTCTGCGAGAGCATCTGCGGAGGCTGGAAATCCGCGCGATGGAAGAGCGCGACCGGGCAGGCTATGAGAAACAGCCACAAGACCTGAATGAGGTGAGGTTTTGGGCAGGGAGGACGGCGTGGCCGGGCGAATAACGCGCGGGGATATTCGGCTCTATCGTTATGCCCGCCCGGACAAGACCCGACCCGTTGTTGTGCTGACGCGTGACAGCGCACTGGACTATCTCTCGGGGGTCACCATCGCACCCATAACGTCCAGCATCCGTGGGGTACCCTCCGAGGTGGTCCTGAGCGAAGAGGACGGTATGAAGGCACCATGCGCCGTGAAACTGCACAGCATGGCCACGGTCCCACGGGACGATCTGGGGAAGCGCGTGGCGCAGCTGAGTTCGGTGCGCATGAGCGAGGTGTGTGCCGCGTTGCGGTTTTCGCTGGGGTGCGAGGAAGGTTGAAAATACTTCGGAATGTATTCTATTCGGGAACAGGTCAACATAGGCCAGGCCTGAAGGCCGCTCCTTCGGGAGTTGTGATTCCCCGGCCTAAAGACCGGGGCTTCTACCGTCGTGCCGCTCACGCGGCACCCTTTTATGCGCGGCGGGGGAACGAGGCTGCACAAGCTGAAACATCGTTGGGATGGGACGTTCGAACTCGGTTAATTCAAAATGGGACTTGATTGATCGGGCAACTCAAGCGTGAGCATGAGCATAAGCCCACTCAAGCCAAAACCGGGCTTGAATGGGCCACCGCCTACTTCTTGGCTTGAATGGGCCACCCCTTAGCTTGCGGGCTCCGCCAGCAGCCTCTTCCAGGTTTTTTGGTTGCGGCGGTAGCTTTTCTTCAGGTCTTCGAGGATTCTTCCGAAGTCGGCGTGTTCACGCAGGCGGTTCCAGGCTGGGTTCTTCGAAAACCAGGGGTAGTTTTCGTTGCCCAGGTAAATCGCTCGGCGTAGCCAGTGGAGGGCTTCGCTTTCGTCTCCGTCGACCGCGAAGTAAGTGGCCAGGCGATAGGCCATTTCGCTGTCGGCTTCGGCGGCGGCGATGGTTTCTTCGGCGATGAGCGAGGCGGCCCGGTCGCGGTTGCCGATTTGCACATAGCACATGGCGAGAGTGGGGACGGCGATGCGCATCGAGCTGTCGTCGCGGATGACGTCTTCAAGCATCTCGATAGCCTGGTGGAGGTCACCCTGGCGCATGCGCTGATAGGCGAGCGAGGTACGGAGGAGCGGATATTTGGGCTCGAGAGTTAATCCCTTTTGTAACTCTTCTTCGGCTAACTCGAGCTGGTTCTGGTACTGGTAGACGCGCGCACGGTGGTTATAGACGACGGCGGCGCTCGACGGGTTGAGCATGAGGGAGCGGTGGAACTGGTCGAGAGCTTCCTCATACATGCCGTCGACGCGGAGGGTGATGCCGGCGACGAGGTGGACATTCCAGTCGTTGGCGGCGGTGCGCAGGAGGTGCTCGATGCCGTGGCGGGCCGATTCTTTTTCGCCGCGGGAGAGGAGCATGTAGACGCGATAGAGATTGGCTTCGACGGAGCCGGGGTCGAGATCGAGGGCGCGGTCGAGGGCTTTGCGGGCAGCCATCACGTGGAGGTGGCCGCCGAATCCATAGCGGATGTATTGCAGCTCGGCGATGCCGAGGCCGCTCCAGGCGGGGGCGTAGGTGGGGTCGCGGTTGGTGACGGCCTCGAAGAGGTCGCGGGCGCGGTCGAGGTCGGAGCGGCTGCCGGTGCGCTGCATGAATCCGGAGAGCAGGGCGCGAGCCTGGAGATACTCCTCGGAAAGCTCTTCGCCGAGACGGCTGTTGCGCGAGGCTACGGGCAGGGCGGCGGGATGGAGCTGTCCTACTCCCTGAAGAGAGGCGAAGACTTCGTTGCAGATTTCTGTTTGCACGGCAATGAGGTCGAAGGAGGGGACGCTGATACCGCCTCCGCTGCGGACGCTCTGGCGGTCGACTTCAAGGAGTTGCCAGTTGAGGTCGAAGCCTTTTTCAGAGCGGAGAAAGTTGCCGGTGAGAACCCAGTCGACGAGGAGCTTCTGACCGATTTCGAGGGGGTCCATTTTGGAGATGGGCAGGTACATGAGGGCGCTGGAGGGGCGGACGACGAGGGAGGACATGCGGGCGATGCGGGCTGCGATGGCGTCAGCGAGGGCGGAGCCGTAGAGGGGCGCGACATCGGCGGCGCCGAGGTTCTGGAAGGGGAGGACGAGGATGGTATTCTGCTCGGCTTTTTCGGCGGAGGACTGGCCGAAGCGCTCGGCGAGCATGGAGAGGAGGCCGGTGGTGCGCTTCTCCTGTTCGGCGACGGTGGAAGGCGGGAGGACGGCTGCGGCATCGCCGGGGATAATGCCGGTTTCAAGCTGCAGCGTTTTCATGATGGTCTTGAGGGCCTCACGGACTTCGGCGGCGCTGGCGTAACGTTCGGCGGGCGTTTTTTTAAGGCAGCAGAGGATGACGGAGCTGAGCTCGGGCGGGATGCGGTCGAGGGGCGGAGGGTCGATGAACTGGATCGCGCGGATGGACTGGAACTCGTCGCTGTCGGGACGGGCGAAGGGATGGCGGCCGCTGGCAAGCTCGTAGAGGATGACGCCGAGGGCCCAGAGGTCGGACTGGACGGAGCTTTGGCCGGTAACGAATTGCTCGGGGGCCATGTAAGCGATGGTGCCGCCGCGGGCGGTATAGGTGGCAATGGCGTCTCCGGGCTTCCGGCGCGCGGATTTGGAGGGGTCGAACTCGGCTTCTTCGGGAGGGAGACGGCGGGCGAGGCCGAAGTCGAGGATCTTGGCGAGGCCGCCGTCGGTGAGCATAACGTTGGCGGGCTTGAGGTCGCGATGGAAGATGCCGAGCGTGTGGGCGGCGGAGAGTCCGTCGGCGATCTGGATGCCGACGGACAGGATGAGCTGGAGGCTGGCTGGCCCTTTGGCGATGAGCTTGTCAAGCGACTGGCCGGGGACGTACTGCATGACGATGAAGGCTTCTTCGCCTTCTTCGCCGACCTCATAGATGGCGCAAACGTTGGGGTGCTCGATGGCCGAGGCCATGCGGGCTTCACGCAGAACCGTGGTGCGCATTTGCTCGAGGGTGAGGGTGCCGCGCTTAAGGATTTTAAGGACGACGGGGCGCATAAGCTGGGTGTCGTTGGCAAGGTAGACGACGCCGGAGCCGCCGGAGCCGAGCTTGCGGTCCAGCTCGTAGTGGGTGATGGTGCGCTTCATGGGTATGGGGTTAGTGTAGCGGAGGCGGATGTGGGTAAATTGTGCTATCTTTACTTCTTGAATGGAGAGTAAAGATGCCGAGTAGTACTGTGAGCAGTAAGGGCCAAGTGACGATTCCGCAGGAGGTTCGGACCCGGCTGGGATTGCGGGCTGGGGATCGGGTGGAATTTGTGTCGAAGGATGGGGAGACGATCTTGCGGCCGATCAAGGGGCAGGTCAATTCATTTCGGGATTACATAGGGGCGTTTCCCGGCTTCAAGACCCGTGAAGAGATCAACGCATGGGTGCGCGAGATGCGCGAGGATGATCGGACGCCAGAGTGAGAACGGCGATCGACACGAATATCCTCTCAGCGGTCTGGGGCCGAGAGGCTAACGCCGACGCGATTGCCGAATTTCTCGATACGGCAGGATCGCAAGGCGCGCTGGTGATGAGTCCTATTGCGTATATCGAATCTCGCGCACACCCGAGTGTGACCGAAGCGGCTATGCATAGATTCCTGAATTCGATGCGGATCGAAGTTGACTGGACACTGGACCAGCGTGTCTGGCTGCTGGCGGGCGAGCGGTTTGAACAGCACGCTCATCGCAGGCGCCGGCAGGTCCCCGGCGAGATGAAGCGGTTTCCAGCCGACTTCCTGGTGGGCTCGCATGCTCTGCTCGAAGCCGACCGCCTCGTCACTCTGGATCAGCGGATTTACCGCACGGATTTTCCGGAGTTGACGCTGGTGGAGTTGTAAAGGTGCTGACGCGTTAGTCGTTGACGAGGACTTTGCGGATGCGGATGCCCTGTTTGTTGAGTTCCTCGGCGAAGTCTTCGACGCGGACGAGGAAGTCCTGGCCGGCGCGGACGTAGCGGGGCATGGAGTTCCAGGCTTCGCGGACCATTTCCGGGTGTTCGGCGAGGACGGCGGCGGCTCCTGCGCCGGCGGCGACCAGGGCGGCTTTGCGGCGGCCAGTGATGAGCAGCAGCGCGCCGAGGGCGAAGGAGCCGGCAGCGGCGACGCGGGTCCAGGGGATTTCAGAGAGGCTGGATTCGATTTGGTGAGTGATCTTCATGAGTTCTTTTCCGCTACTCATAGTACTTTACATGCCCTTTCCAATTGCCCCCACAAGGCCTGAAATTCAGTCGAGATCGAATTCGCGGAGGGGCTTGCCGGTGTCGGGGGTTTCCTGGGCTTTTTTGAGGGCCTCGGCAAATTTTTTGTTGAAGACGTCTTCGCGGTTTTTCTCGGCTTCGATGGACTGGCGGAAGATGCTCTCTTTGCGCTCTTCCTGTTCGCGAAGATGCCGGGTGGCCTGATCGAAGTCTTCGAAGGTGCGCTTGCGCGGGGCCGGGGTGTGGGCGATGACGGCGCGGGTGGTGGCGTCGACTTTGAGGATGGCTCCGCAGTCAGGGCAGGTGAGATCGAAGGTCGGGTTGGGGGCGGATTTGGGCATGGTGCTCTTGTCTGGGAGCGAGTTTAACGCAGGGGAGGGGGCGGGGTACAGGGTGCAGGGTGCAGGGTGCAGCGGATGGACGGGAGGGACGCGCTTGCTCAAGGGGATTCGTATTCTTCGAGCCGGGCCTTTATACCGCTGCACGAGTGGGTCTGATCGCTATTTGGCGCTGGAGTCTTGCTGAGCGACTCCGTCCACCACGACGCCATCGTGCCAAAAATGAGGGTGGGAGGAGTGGCGATTTACAACCCGAGCCGCCGGTCTGGGCGATCCCTGGGAGGTGGCGCCGATGTCGTTGCACCCGCCGGCTGTCTCACGAAAGTAAAGTCGCAGGGCCGGCTCTCGATGCCGAGGCCGGTGTCGCGAGTGCCCTTGCCCTGGTCGCCGTCGAAGTGGGATTTGACGGTGTAGTTGTAGGCCTCGCCTTTATGCGCAAAGAGGCCGTGGGCGTTGGCGCGATTGGCGAGAATGCCGTCGACGGTGAGTTTGGCGTCGCCATCGGCGGCGATCTGACCCTGGATGATTTCGTAACCCGGCTCGCCGGGAGTGCCTTTGTCCCCTTTGAGGCTGTTGTTCTCGATCACCACGGGAATCTTGCGGATGAGCCCCTCCATCTTGCCTTTAGCGGGGCAGTCCTGCGTGGCGAGCCATTG
Source organism: uncultured Acidobacteriaceae bacterium (assembly GCA_963831055.1). Lineage (GTDB taxonomy): Bacteria > Acidobacteriota > Terriglobia > Terriglobales > Acidobacteriaceae > Palsa-343. The sequence goes on from CAWHOU010000053.1 coordinate 26,737, forward strand.
GCCGTCGAATTTTTCCGCAGCGATGGAGGTTGCGGGCAGGAGTGCGAGAGCGCAGATTGTGACGGACAGGAGCAGAAGGGGGAATCGAAGGGACTGCATCGAGGGACCTCCGAGGAGGGAGTGACCGGTTGGCGGTATCCGGGGACGATAGGAATTGTAAGCCCGAAGGGAGAGGGGAAAAGAGAATCGGTGGTGGAAAACCGGTGGGGACGGTGGTGGCGGGAAATTGCCGGGATGATTCCGTCGCGGCTCCAGGGTGCCGGCGGCGGGAGGAGTCGCCGCCGGCGCCGGAGCTCGTGCGTTGTTATTGGGTGGTAATGGAGCCGTTCATTCCCGCGGGATAGAATCCGCCGGAAGACTGGCCGCCGGCGTAAACGATGTTAAGCACCTGAGCGGGCGTGCGGGGGATGCTGAGCCCGTTCTTGTCGACGTCGAAGGGTTTGCTCGAAGTCGGAGGGACATCGTTCGAGTCGACCGCCGGGCTGGTGACGCTGTTCTGGATGCAGGCAGAGCGGATCGAGCCCGAATGCTGGGCTTCGGTGGAGAGGATCGCGGCCGCCGCGGCCAGGTAGGTGCTGCTGCTGATCAGCGGAGCGGCTCCCAGGTAGGCGCTGATGCCGACGTCTTCGAATTGCCGGGCCAGCTTGAGCCAGCTGTCGACGCTGGAGTAGCCATAGCCGAGGGCGTTGAGGTTGATCGCGGGCTTCTTAGCCGCCGATGAGCCAAGAGCCGAGCGGAGGTAAATCACGTGATCGATCTCGTCTTCGCGGAGGCCGGTGGCGAGGAAGGCCAGCGGTGAAGCTCCGAAATCCTTCACCATGTTGCCGCCGGTGGTTGGACCGGTGGTGTCGTCCTCATTGATCACACCGAGATTGACGAGAGTCGTTCCCCAGGTGGCCATTGCGTAGAACTCGGCTTCGAGATATTCAAGGTTGAGAGCGAAGTTAAGGATTTCCTCGTCGCTGTAGTTGGAGGCGGCTTCGACTTTCTGTTGGTGAAATACGAGTTCGGTTCCGATCATGGCTGCGCCAGCCAGACCGATCCCGGCCATGCCGGCGCCTTTGAGAAACGCGCGGCGATTCCCTGCAATACGAGTCACTTCTTCCAGCTTCATTGAGGTCTCCAAACATGGTTGGGCGTGCGTTGGGCTCGGACGCGGAGTCGAACCCGGGGTAGGGCTCCACGCGGGGATGCGCTTGCATGCCAGGCAGCGTTTTTCAGTCAGACGTGCGAGTCGAACTTTGAAAAAGGATCGCGGAAGTCTAGATGGCGCGATTCGAACAGGGTTACGGGCGGGTTCTCGGGTTTCGTCTGCTTGCAGGCCGGAGAGGACAGGTGCCCGCTTGTTGTACGCGAGTCAGCATCTGATCGGATTGCAGGCTCGGCGCAGAAACAGGCGACAGCTCATGATCGGCGCGATTTGGCTCGAGTTTTGGGAAGCTACGGTTACCGCACGACGCCCATATTGTCCGCAGGCCAGTAGATGAAAGTGGCTTTGCCGTAGATGAGGTCGCGCTCGACCGGGCCGAAGTCGCGGGAATCGCTTGAAATGGAGCGATGGTCGCCCATCACGAAGTATTCGCCGGGGGGCACGATCAATTCCGCCATGGAGCGGGTATCGCGGTAGCGGCGGGGGACGTAGGTTTCCTCGCGAGGCTCGCCGTTGATCCAGACACGGCCATGATCGATGAAGATGGAGTCGCCTGGAAGTCCGATGACGCGCTTGATGTAGCTTTTTTCAGGATCGCGCGGGTAGTGGAAGACGACGACGTCGCCGCGACTGATTTTTTCAAAGCGGAAGAAGAATTTGTCGATGAAAAGCCGGTCCTGGTCGCTCAGCTCGGGCTGCATGCTGGTGCCTTCCACCCGCACCGGCTGATAGAAGACGGTGACGATGAAGAACGAGGCGACGACGGAAATCGCGATATCGCGGGCCCAGACGCGGAGACGGGAATTGAGCACGTGCGTTGGTTCCTCGCTGCATCTAATCTACGTAATTTCCCGTGAATGTGTTTCCACAATTTGTGAGATGCCGGTACCCATTGGAACCATTGCGTGCAGCGCAGGGGTGAGGTATGCCGAGCGTTTTGCGCTCAGAAGGGGTTCTTTAGATATCCAGGTTCTTCACATCCAGCGCGTTATCCTCGATAAACTTCCGCCGCGCCTCCACATCCTCGCCCATCAGCGTCGTGAAGATCGTCTCCGTCTCCGCAATATCTTCGAGCCTCACCGACAACAACGTCCGCCTCTCCGGATCCATCGTCGTCTCCCATAGTTGCGTCGCCGTCATCTCGCCCAGACCCTTGTATCGCTGCACCTGGTAGTCGCGCCGTCCCTGCTCCACCACATAATCGAACAGCTCCTTAGGCGTCTGCTTCTCCACCGGTTCCAGTGATGCCTTCCCGGTCCTCTTGGGGGCGGGCTTACCCGCTTCCGCTTCGCCCTTCGTCTCCGCTTCCGCCTCGGCTCCCGTGTCCTCAGGATCGGGAACACCCACGCCTTTCTCCTGGGCCTTCGTCGCATACTCCACCACAAACGGAGGCTCCAGCATTTCCTTTATCTGCCCGTGCTTCGACATCATCTGCCGGTACTCCGGCGACGACGCCAGCACCCAGTCAATCTTCCGCTCCGCCCCCTGCGCATCCACATAACAGAGCGACCAGGTCTGGTGCTCCTCGTCCTTGACCGGCGCGGACAGCCTCTTGAACTGATACTTCTTCTCGATCTTTTCCAGCTGCTTGTACAGCTTCTCCAGCTTCGTCTCCGACTCAAAATCGACCCGTTTCGTCAACTCGGCCTTAGCCAGCAGGTTCGTTACTTCCTCGTTGCGCAGCCTCTTATCTACCTTGTCAAAGAACCCGAGATACTCATTCAGCTGCCCCATGAACTTCGTCAGCGCCGCGCCTTCCAGCTTCGCCGCGCCCTCACCATACCGAATCACCATGCCGTCGGCCGCGCGCTTCACCATCACCCGCACAAAGTCACGGTCGTCTTTGATGTACTGCTCGAACTTCCCCTTCTTGATCTTGTAGAGCGGCGGCTGCGCAATATACACGTTGCTCCGCTTAATCAGCTCCTGCATGTGCCGGAAGAAAAACGTCAACAACAGCGTCCGGATATGCGATCCGTCCACGTCGGCGTCCGTCATCAGAATAATCTTGCCGTAGCGCAGCTTCGTTGCGTCGAAATCGTCCTTGCCGATGCCCGTCCCCAGCGCCGTAATCATGGCGCGGATTTCCTCGTGCCCCAGCATCTTGTCGTAGCGCGCCTTCTCCACGTTCAGAATCTTGCCCTTCAGCGGCAGAATCGCCTGGAACTTCCGGTCCCGTCCCTGCTTCGCCGTCCCGCCCGCCGACTCGCCCTCGACCAAGTAAAGCTCGCACCGCTCCGGATCCCGCTCCGAACAATCCGCCAGCTTCCCCGGCAAGCCGCCGCCATCAAGCGCGCCCTTGCGCCGTGTCAGGTCCCGCGCCTTCCGGGCCGCCTCACGCGCACGCGCCGCCTCAATCGCCTTATTGATAATCTTGCGCGCCACCGGCGGATTCTGCTCCAGATACCCGCCCAGCCGCTCGTTCACCAGCGCCTGCACCGTCCCCGCGATATCCGAATTCAGTTTGCCCTTCGTCTGCCCCTCAAACTGCGGCTGCGACAGCTTTACGCTGATCACCGCCACCAGCCCCTCGCGCACGTCGTCGCCGGTCAGGTTCTCCTTCACGTCCTTGAACAAGCCCAGCGACTGCCCCACGGCATTAATCGTCCGGGTCAGCGCGGTCTTAAACCCCGACAGATGCGTCCCGCCATCCACTGTATTAATGTTGTTCGCGAAGCAGAACACCGTCTCCGAATAACCATCGTTGTACTGCAGCGCGATCTCCATATCTACGGCGTCCCGCAAGCCCTCCATCACAATCGGCTTGTCGTGCAGCACCTGTTTCCCGCGGTTCAGATGCTTAATAAACTCCGCAATCCCGCCCGCATACTTAAACTCCGCCTTCTTCGCCTCGCCCGTCTTCGGATCGGTCACCCGCTCGTCGGTCAGCGTGATGGTCAGACCCTTGTTCAGGAAGGCCAGCTCCCTCAGCCGCTGCGCCAGCGTGTCGTAGTTATATTCGGTTACCGTGAAAATCGACTTATCCGGCAGAAAGTGAACCTTCGTCCCCCGCCGTTTCGACGTCCCCGTCTGCTTCAGCTTCGTCGTCGGAATGCCCTTGGCGTAGTCCTGCTCCCACGTATGCCCGTCGCGCCATACTTCGACGCTCAGCTGCTCGGCCAGCGCATTCACGCAGCTCACGCCCACTCCGTGCAGCCCGCCCGATACCTTATAGTTCGAGTTATCGAACTTACCCCCCGCGTGCAGCTTGGTCAGCACCACCTGCACCGCGGCCATCTTTTCACCGGTGTCCAGCGTCATCTCGTCCACCGGAATCCCACGGCCGTCGTCGACCACCGTGATCGAGTTATCGTCGTGGATCGTCACATCCACCCTGGTCGCGTGTCCCGCCAGCGCCTCGTCTACGGAGTTATCCACCACCTCGTACACCAGGTGGTGCAGCCCCATCTCGCCCGTCGACCCGATGTACATCGCCGGCCGCAGACGCACCGCCTCCAGCCCCTCCAGCACCTTGATGTTTTCGCCCGTGTAGGACTTCTCCGCCGGGCCCTTCACCGCAGCCAGACGCGGCTGGCCGTCCATCACTGTCGGGATCGTGCTTTCCGTGGGTGTCACTTCTTTGGTCGCCATGAAACTCCGAATCTGAGAGATGTCATCCTGAGCGAAGCGCCGTGAGGCGCGTAATCGAAGAGCCCGTCATGAGGCTGCCGAGGGAACCGGCATTTCAGCCCTCGAAAGCAGCGTCGGAAGCGGGCATTCTGGCTTGAGAAATTGCCTGAAAAATGAGGCCCTTACAGATCGCTGCTACATGTTCATTTTACCACGTAAACGCATCCGGCCGTCCGCCCGAAAACCGGTGCAAAACCCGCTAAAAACGCCCTCAAAACGCACCCTCAAAGCCCCCTGCCGCTCCCACGCGACGTTTGACTCCCCGCGCTCCCGGGCGTAGCCTCAAGCCTCCCTCTAATCCACTCAAAACCGGAGGTTTCTCCTCATGAGAAATGCAATCCTCTTCGCCAGCACCCTCTTCGTCACGTCCCTGGCCGCCATACCGGCCGCCTCAGCCCAGGTCCCTTACTCCGAAGGCAACGTCGAGCGTATCGTCCGCGTCCACATCTTTCCCGGCCACAGCGACGCCTTCTACGCCGACTTTAAGGCCAACAGCATCCCCCTTTTTGAAGCCGAAAAGAGCGCCGGCCTCATCGTCAGCTATCGCACCTTCCTCAACCTGACCGCTAGCGGCCCCGAGGACTGGGACTTCGGCTACGCCATCGTCTACCAGAACATGGCCGCTCTCGACGGACTCGCCGACAAGGTCTTCCCCCTGCGCATGAAGCACTACGGAGACCAGACCGCCGAGCAAAAGGTCCTCGACAAGCGCTACGAGAACGCCCACCTCGTCTCCAGCTTCCTCGTCCGCGACATCACCCTCAGATAGCTCAGTCATGAGCCCGTGCAAGCGGGCTCAGAACCCCGTAATTCTGTGGTGGGTTCCCCAGCGAACGAAGGCATCGAGGAAGGCCGGGGCAAGCTATGCGGCGATAGATCTCTCCACTAGCCCTGGCCTCCGTCCCCGCCGCTGCAGCCCGGATCCCTTACGCCGCAGGCAACATCGAGCCCAGCGTCCACATTCTTCCCGGCCACAGAGACCGCTTCCAAGCCGACATCAACGCCAATAGCATCCCCCTTTTTTAAGCCGAAAAGAGGGCTGGCCTCGTCGTCAGCTATCGCATTTTCCTCAATCTGACCGCCAACGCTCCGACGACCGGGACTTCGGCTTCCCTCTTTCTTAAAAACATGGCAGCCTTCTGAGCCGCCCTGAGCGAGCGCTGAGCGAGGAGGCGCGCGTCGGGGTAGCATGGATCAATCGAATGCCCGCACTGCAGCCTCTGCTGAAAGAAATTGCCGAAGAGCGCCGGCCTCTTACCCGTGAAGAGGCGCGCGAAGCTCTTCACTCGATCCTCACCGCCGAGCCCGATGCCGCTCTCTCCGGGGAATCCGACCTGAAGATCGCCAGCCTCCTCACCGCCATCGCCATCCGTGGTGAAACCGTCGACGAGCTCACCGGCTTCGCAGAAGCCATGCGCGCGATTTCCACCCCCATCCCGATTACGGCCAGCGAGCGGGCAGCCCTCGTCGACACCTGCGGAACAGGTGGCGACGGCCTCGGCACGTTCAACATATCGACCGGCGCAGCACTCCTTGCCGCTGCCGCGGGAGCTAAAGTCGCCAAGCATGGCAATCGCGGAATCACTTCCAAATGCGGCTCCGCCGATGTCCTCGAAGCCCTCGGCGTCCCCGTCGCCCTCACGCCCCAGCAGTCTGCAGATTGCCTGCGTGCCACGGGATTCACCTTCCTCTTCGCACCCGCCCTGCACCCGGCCATGAAGCGCGTGCAACCCATTCGCCGCGCACTCGGCTTTCGCACCATCTTCAATCTCGCCGGACCCCTCGCCAACCCCGCCGGCGCGCCAGCTCAGATTATGGGTGTTTACTCGCCCGCCAAGCTCGAAATCGTTGCCGGGGCTATGGCGCAGCTGGGTATTCGCTTTGGCCGCGTGGTTCACGCCCGCAACGGCATCGATGAAATCGCTCTCTCCCCGACCGACACGATTCTGGTCCGCTCACTGTCCGACCACGACGCGCCTCACCCGCTTCCCATCCTCGTTCACCCGGAAGCCGTTGGCCTATCTCCCGCCGGCCTCAGCGAGCTGCAGGGTGGAAACACCCCGCAAAGCAACGCCGCGATTCTGGAATCCATCCTGAACGGCTCCGAGACCGGACCCAAACGCGATGTGGTTCTTCTCAACGCGGCTGCCGCTCTCGAAGCAATCGGCATCGCATCGGATCTCAGGGAAGGGGTCGCCCATGCTGCCGATGCCATCGACTCCGGCGCCGCGGCCTGGATCCTGCACGCTCTTCGTGACTTCGGCAGGAGCATAAAAACGACCAACTTCGGCTGATTTTCGTATTGAAGCAACTGCGCGCCCCCCGGGGACGGCGCGGCTCACCCGGACACCCAGGCCGTCAAGCAGCGATACTGCCACGAGCAAACCTCCCTCCGAAGTAGCATTGTTGCCGCCTTTGAGCCCGGTTTAGGCTGAACTATCTCCCGAACCAGGCGGGGCTTACATGCGCGCGGTCAGAACTTTCCTGTGCTGGATCTTCGCACTGGGAGCTGTCATCTTCCTTCGGTCCTCCTTTTTTTCCTTCCTTGACATTGCTTCCTGGCCGGATGCCCATCTGCCGCCAACCATCCTGAGCGCCGGCATTCGCGCCGCCCTGCCCGTGCTGGGCGTGGTCTATGGCCTGGCCTGCTGGACTTTCTGGACCGGCAAATCGTCAGCCCGCGCCTGGGGCCTTGCCGCAAGCACCGCCAATGGCCTGCTTGGATGCCTGTTCCTTTACATGGACCGCCGCTTCCTCACCGCGCCGGCCACAGCGTTTCTCAATCCCGATGCGCTCCTTCTCGGTTTTGGAATTGCCGGGATCGTCGCCTTTCGACGCCGTGACGTCACCACTGCCGAAAAAGTCCTGCAGCCCCTTCCTGGCGACGGCACAAACGCCATTGTCAACCGCGCAATCTGGATTGCCGGTACTGGTGGATTTCTGGCGGGCATGAGCTGGTGGTGGCGCTGGGCCAGATGGCATGGTCTCTTCTGGACCAGGAGGGCGTTGCTCCAGGACATCGCAGTGCTCCTGCTCCTTGAGCTCCTCATGGTCGCAATCCACGAGTTTGGCCATGCAGCCGTGGGCGCGGCCCTTGGCATGAAGCTGAGAGCCTTCATCGTGGGCCCATTTCAATGGCGGGTGCGCGAAGGGAGATGGGAGTTCCGCTGCATCCTCTCTGGCTTTCTCGCCGTCGGTGGCGCAACGGCTGTCGCTCCCACTGACCCGCATCGTCCCCTGTGGCGCGATATCTGCATGGTGGCCGCCGGACCTGTCATCAGCCTCGCTGCCGGCCTCCTTGCCCTTTGGCTCACCCTCACCGCGCCCGGAACTCCGTGGCAACAAGACTGGTTTCTCCTGGCGGTCTTCTCAACCCTTTCCCTGATGACCGGCGCCATCAATCTCGTCCCTTTTCGAACCAGGTCGTTCTATTCCGATGGCGCTCGCATCTACCAACTTCTCTCCGCCGGCCCATGGGCCGATCTTCATCGCGCATTTTCTGCCGCCGCGGCTACCACCGTCACTCCGCTCCGCCCGCGCGATTACGACATCGACGCCATCGAACGTGCCGTATCCTCAATCTCCATCGGCCAGCAGGCATTGCACCTTCGCCTGCTGGCCGCTTCTTACTATCTCGATTGCGGTCGAACCGCAGACGCCACTCGCTCGCTCGCAGAAGCCGAATCCGTCTTCCTCGAATCCGCCTCCGACATTCCCGCCGAGTTATGCGCTCCTTTTATCTTCGGCAAGGCCTATTTGCAGCACGACCCCGTCGGCACACGCCTCTGGTGGGAGCGCATGGAAGCCAGGAAACCCGTTCGCCTCAACGCCGATTACTGGATTGCCAGGAGCGCCTTCCTCTGGAGCGAGCATCGCCTCCCGGAAGCCCGCGAAGCCTGGGAAAAAGGCAACGCCCTCGTCCAGCAACTGCCGCACGCCGGAGCCTACGAAACCGACCGCGACCACTTCGCGCTCCTGTTAAAAGAACTCGGGGCCTCCGGCGCGGTCAGCTAACTGAAAATGCCCCCTGCCCGGCGGCCGAGCGTCTTTTCAGGCCTCCTCTTGCCTGACGACCTAGAGGCACTCCTCCAGCGAAGTCTCCGCCCCCCGAGGGCCCAACCCGTCGCGCATACCTCCAACAGCCGAATCCTTCCCCTTCGGCGCCGGATGCAGTAAGGCTCCATTCTCGCTGTTTCTCCACCCAGCCAGCACCCGATGCCACGGCACACGAGCCGCCATCAACGCCACCGCAAAAACAGTCTGCAGAAACTCCGGAGGTCCGTTTCTCCACAACCGCATCATCGGCACGATTGTTCCGTCGGCGTCCGGGTGGAATGTCCGTTCGTCCCACCTCCGCCGCCCTTCCGGATAGTTCGGATACTCCGCTATCACATGGGTAAAGTTCTGGTAGAAACGCCAGCCCAGAGGCACGGAATATTGGGGCATCATCAGAATCGTGCTCTCTCGTCCGTTCCGGATCTCGTCTACAAATTCCGCAAAATCCGCAGACTTGCTCAAATTGAGCCACGCGTTCGGTTCGCGCCCGTGGCGGTCACCGCCTGCGATGAGCAGCTGATTCCACTGCGCTGCCAGCTGGATCACCCCACGGTTCTCCCGATGGTCACGCATGCCGTTCAGCTCGAAGCCATGCAGATACCGGTTCGCTGACATAAGAAATCGAGCCAGCTCAAACTCAAATCGCTCCTCCGTAATGCCGTCGAAGTTCCAAAGCGGGTGATTGAAAACCAGCAGCACTTCGGGATTCCTGCAGAACTCATCGAGCAACCCAAGGATCTGCTCCTCATCCGCGCTCGCCGTCGTAGCGTGCATCGCCGCCATCAGCGACTCTGCCCGCGCCGGCGGCAGATTGTGCACACCAATATGAAACACGGCGCTCCCGAACGGAACCGTCCACTCTGTTGAAATCGGCGTGTCGCGAAATGAATCATCGGCGCGCAGCAGCGTGCACGCATCGATGCTGTTGTGATCTGTCAGCGAAACCAATGCGCGCAGCCCCAGCTCTTCAATCTGCCGCGCCTCAACCTCGTGTGCCAGCCGTTCGCACAGCGGAGGGGTCCAGTAAGCCCGATCGAAATCAAGCGTGACACCAGTAATGCGCTGACATTGTTCCTTGTTGTAATTCATCCAATGACGCGTCAGGCTGTGTCGCTCCAGAAATTTCCCGATAAAACCCAGGCTCTCCTGAGAATGCCGGGTATGTCCATGAAGGGATACGCCGCTTCGATAGGGAACAACGCAATCCCTGTTCCTCGAGAGCAACAAGACCTGGTTCTGCACTCGACCTCCGTAATCCCACGACGTTGCGACGATTCGTTGAGACCTGAGTTAAATTCTTTGGCTGCCTTACCGCGGTTCGCGCCAGAACTCCGGAACGCGCCGCGGCAAGACACTGTAGTCACAGGGCAAGTTGAGATTTATCCCTGGCCTTGAGCGTGCTGTTACGCTACCTTACCCCCGTGCATTTTGGAACTGCCTTGCGGCACTTTTCGATTGACGCGGGCTGATTTCAACCAGCATCATAGATCATCTTGCCCCCTGGCTCAGTTACCCTCGGTTTTCGTGCCCCCGGTCTTCGCATCCCCGCTCGTGCTTCGGTGTTCGTGCGTAGCCTTCTTGCCGCCGCATCCATCGCATCCCTCGGCTCTGCCGCATATGCGCAAAATGTTGTTGCCGCGGTTACTAATTTCGCTGATGCCAATGGAACCCCGGCCGCATCCGATGCAGCCTCTCGTCTCTCCGTTGACGACATTGTGCGGAAGCTCGCTGCGGGGGAGAAAAAGCGCGCCGAGGATCTGAAGGGCTATACCGAGCAGCGCCGCTACTCCGTATCTTACCAGGGATTCCCCGCCAACCTGACCGCGACCGTCGTGGTCGAAACCACCTACGACGCCCCAAAAAGCAAACAGTTCCGCATCCTCTCCCAAACCGGATCGAAGATGCTCACCGACCATGTGCTGAAGAAGTTGATGGAGGCGGAGCAGCAGGCAGCAGCCGACCCGAGGCAGGCCGCTCCAACCACCGCGAACTATACCTTCACTTTCGTGGACCAGGAAACGGTCGACGGCAGGCCCTGTTACGTGCTCCACGTCGAGCCGAAGACGAATTCCCGCCTTCTCTATCGCGGCACAGTATGGGTGGACGCGGATGACTACGCCATCGCAAAAATCGAAGCAGAGCCGGCGCGCAATCCCTCCATCTGGATCAGAAAAACGCGCATCCACCACGTCAACACAAAAACCGGCGAGTTCTGGCTTCCTGAACGAAATCAAAGCGAGACCGACGTCCGATTAGGCGGCCGAGCTACCCTCACCATCGACTACGGCGCCTATCAGACCAAAGCCGAACCCATAGCGGAACCCCAGTAGTTTCGGCGCACTCCTCCAGGGAACAGAATCCACCTCACGGAAGCAGCCTGCGCAAGGACCCAAGAATCATCCTCCGCCCCAAACCCAGTTCCTTGATCGTTCGATCTGTCGCCGGCTTCGGGCGCGGATCCTCGATAGCCTGCGCATAATATTGCCGCAGTTGCTCCGTAGACCCCTGCCAGCTGTGCCGCTCAACATCTTCTCTTGCGCGTGCCCGCACCAGCGCCCGTTCCTCAGGATGCGCCAGGGCCCTCTGCACAGTAGCCACCAGCCCGTCTTTGTCGGTCGGCTCGAAGAGAAACCCCGTCACGCCGTTTTCCACAGCATCGGGAATCCCGCCGGCACGGCACGCCACAACCGGGCACCCTGCCGCCATCGCTTCCAGCACCACCAGCCCCAGCGTCTCTGTCTTCGACGCCGTGACGAACAAATCGGCCGACGCATACGCAGCCGCCAGCTCCTCCCCGCGCAGATACCCCGCAAAATATGTCGCCGTCCCGCGAAAATGCCGCTCCAGCTCCCGCCGCAGCGGACCATCCCCAACGATGGCCAGCCTCACCTCGGGCAGAGCCCGCAGCACCTCTCGCAGCTCGCCGATATCCTTTTCCGCCGAAAGGCGCCCGACATACAGCAACAGCCGCCGCTCCGGCTCACCCCCGCTCAGCCTGCCCCGCATCTCCGCCGAACGCTTTGAGGGATGGAACCGTTGTGCATCGACCGCTCGCTCCCACAACGCCAGCCGGTCGATCCCGTGGCCCTGCAACTCGTCCATCATCGCTGTGGAAGTGCAGAGATTCAGATCCGCCCGAAGGTGCCGCTGCCGCATCAGCTTCCACGTCGACCCCTCGAAGAACCCCAGCTTGTAATAGTGCAGATACGCAGGCAGGTTCGTGTGATACGAAATCACAATGGGAACGTGCAGCACCTTCCCGTAGTAAATCCCCCCCACTCCCAGCAGCGCCGGCTCAAACAAGTGAAATACATCGGGGCGAAACGCTTCGAGGCGCTGCCGCATCGAAGCCCGCGGCGCCGCCACTCGCAGTTCTCGATAAAAAGGAAACGGCAGAGAGGGTAAGCTCACCACTTCTGCCCCGAACAGTTCCGCAGGCCCGCCACTTGGCGCGAAGATCAGAACTTCGTCGCCGCGCTCCCGGAGCGCCTCCACCGTCTTGACCACCATCGTGACGATCCCATCGATCTTCGGCAGAAACGTTTCCGTCACGACGGCAATCTTCATCCGCAGGCGTCCCTCGTCAGAACGCCTAGGATATCCGCACTGAACCCGTTTCCAACACAGGAATTTTCAGCCACCTGAAAACGCGGCCGGCTCAAGCCGAGTCGTCGGTACGGTGGTCAAATATCGCCTCTCCGACCACCCTCGCTCGGGGCTCCCATCTCCCGGATCCCAACTACGGGCTACTGGCTACTGGTTACCGCTCTCACGCCGGCATCTTCTCCGTTGAAGGAAACTGATGCTGCTGCCGCCCCACATCGCCGTCATACTTCACCGTCGTCTTGAATAGCTCATACCGCCCGTCCGCCGACCATTGCCGCACCCGATCCTCGAGCGCGCGCCGCTCAACCTCGCTCATCGGCTTAAAATTCCCCGCAATCGCCAGATTCTGCTCCAGCACTTCCATCGAGTCCATCCCGCTGATCGTCGTCGCCACCGGCAGGCTCATCGCGTAACGCAGTCCCTCTTCAGCCGTGATCGCTCCATGCGTCACCATCTCGCCGCTGCCGCCGAGGCTCTTCATCCCCAGCACCGCCATCCCGCGCCGATTCGCCTCCGGCAGCACACGCTCCTGAAAACTCCGGAACCGCGCGTCAAACGCATTCAGCGGCATCTGCACCGTGTCGAAAGGGAATTCATGACTCAGCATCTTCAAATGAATGTCAGGATGCTTGTGCCCCGTGAACCCCACCCACCGCACCTTCCCCTGCTGTTTTGCCGCCGCCAGCGCCTCAATCGCTCCATCCGGCCGAAAAATCAACTCCGGATCGTTGTAGTACACAACCTCGTGAATCTGCCACACGTCCAGATGGTCCGTCCCCAGCCGGCGCAACGACTGCTCCAACTGCTGCATCGCCACACTCTTGTCGCGCCCGTGCGTGCAGACCTTCGTCATCAGAATCACCTGATCGCGCTTGCCCTTCAGCGCCGTCCCCAGCCGCTCTTCGGCCAGCCCGTCCTTATATTCCCAGGCGTTGTCGAAAAAGTTAATTCCCGCATCGATCGCCCGTCCCACCATCGCGTTCGCTTCCTGCTGATCCTTGGTCGCTCCGAGATGAAATCCGCCCATCCCGATAATCGAAACCTGCTCTCCCGTTTTCCCAAACGCCCGTCGCGGCACCGTATACGAAGGCATGGATTCTCCTGTTGTCTGTGCTCCCAGGTTCGATTCGCGTCCCGCCACCACTCCAACCCCACTCAGCGCGGCCGACCGCAAAAATGTTCTGCGCGATACCTCGAAGGCCCCACCACTCATGCTGACACCGCCGGCCACGGATGCCCCTCGTTCTCCGTTGCCTTCAACATCTCCTTCACTTCCACCGACTGGTCGTCGATCGGGAAATTGTGCGCCAGCCGCGCCTCCGGATTATCGAACTTCAGCGATGTCTTGTACGGCTCGAATCGTCCATCCCCCGCCGGCTGCTTCACCTGTTCCCGAATCGCCGCCATCTCGGCATCCGAAAACGGTGTGAATCCCTGCGCGATTTTCAGATTTTGCCAGAGCACGTCCATCGTCTCCATCCCCGTGATCGTCGTCGTCACCGGCAGGCTCATCGCGTAGCGCAGCGCCTGCTCCGCGGTGATCGCGCCCTTCTTCACCATGTCTCCGTTGCCGCCAATCGGCTTCATCCCCAGCGCGGCCACGCCGCGTTTGTTCAGCTCCGGCAGCACCTCCTGTTCGAAGCTCAAAAAATGCGAGTCGAACGGATTCAGCGGCATCTGCACCGAGTCCCACGGAAAACCTACGTTCAGCATCGCCAGGTGAATCTCAGGCCGCTTGTGACCCGTGAACCCAAGGAAGCGCACCTTCCCCTGCTCCTGTGCTTTCCTCAGCGCCTCAGCCGCGCCACCCGGCCGAATAAACAACTCCGGATCGTTCTCGAACACGACGCCGTGTACCTGCCACAGGTCCAGATGATCCGTCTGCAGCCGCGTCAGCGACTGCTCCAGCATCTGCATCGCGAGCGAGCCATCCCGCCCGTGGGTGCAGACCTTCGTCATCAGAAAAACCTTGTCCCGCTTGCCCTTCAGCGCCGCGCCCATCCACGCTTCCGACTTGCCGCGGTGATATTCCCAGCAGTTATCGAAAAACGTCACACCGCCATCGATCGCGCCGTGCACGATATTGATTGCGGTTTTCTGGTCGGCTGCCTGGCCGATGTGGTGCCCACCCAGCCCCAGCGCGGAGATCTTTACATCCTTATGTTTCCCAAAAGGCCGCAGAGGAATCGCGGCAGAAGAATCCGGCATACCCACCCCTCTGCTCCTGTAGATGCATCGACGCCGACCTTGGTTCGCACCCGTCCGCACCCATCCGCATCCGTCCGCCGTCATCTCGCGCCAACTGCACAACAACGCAGCGGCGCCCTCCCGCCACTGACCTACTGGCGACTGGCGACTGGCGACTCGCGACTGGCGACCGGCGACTGGCCACTGGCGACTACCTACTGGCGACTCGCAACTAGCGACTGGCTACCGGCAACTGGAGACTGGCAACTGGCGACTGGCCACCCGCTCCCCAGTTGAGTTTCACGCCGGAATGTGAATACTTGGACGGGGCAAGATTCTGAGTTTCCGGAGCCCATGAAGAAAAGAGGCAAACTGTGTTCATAAGCACGAGGGTTTTCGTTCGGCTGGCGGCGGCCTCCATCGGTTTAGTAGCCAGCGCAGTGCTCGCGCAATCCGCGCCCCCTCCAGTAGAACTCACCACCGGTTGGCAACTCCAGGACAGCGCCAAAGTTCCTGACCCCGGCGGGGCCGTCTCCGCGAAGACCTATCAGCCCACCGGCTGGCTCGCTGCCACCGTTCCCGGCACTGTCCTCACTAGCATGGTCAACGACGGCATCTACCCCGAGCCCATGTACGGCGAGAACAACCGCGAGACCGTCATCCCCGAAAGCCTCAACAAAACTTCCTACTGGTACCGCACCGTCTTCACCGTTCCGAAGGGGTACGCCCACCGCCTGGTCTGGATTCACTTCGACGGCGCCAACTTCTCGTCCGAAGTCTGGGTCAACGGTACGCAGGTCGGAACTATTCAGGGCGCATTCATCCGCGGGCGCTTCGACATTTCGAAGCTGGTCAAGCCGGGTGAGACCGCTGTCCTCGCCGTGAAGGTTTCCCCGCAGCCACATCCCGGTGTTCCTCACGAGCACACCATCGCCGACGGAGTCGGCAAGAACGGTGGCATCACCGCCCTTGACGGGGCCACCTTCCTCTCCACCATCGGGTGGGATTGGCTCAATGCCGTCCGCGACCGCGACACCGGCCTCTGGCAAAAAGTCTGGCTCTCCGCTTCCGGCCCCGTCCTCGTCGAAGATCCCCTCGTTATCACCGATCTGCCGTTGCCCAAAACCGACACCGCCGACATCACCATCAAGACCACGCTTGAGAACACCTCCGCCAAGCCCCAGTCCGGAACCCTCGAAGGCAGCTTCGGCAGCGGTGCGTCTGGCGACTCCGTTCAGTTCTCCCAGAAAGTCACCCTCAAGCCAAACGAAACCCAAACCATCTCCCTCGATCCCAAAACCACACCCACCCTCCACCTATCGAATCCCAAACTCTGGTGGCCCAACGGCTACGGCCCGCAAAACCTCTATACTCTCCACCTCCACTTTGTTGAGCACGGCGCCGACTCCGACGATAACGACACCACCTTCGCCATCCGCAAAATCACCTACGAATCCCCCGGCCTCGACGCACTCACCATCTCCGTCAACGGCGTCCGTGTCTTCATCCGCGGCGGCGACTGGGGCCTCGACGAAGCCCTCAAGCGCATCCCCCGCGCCCGCCTCGACGCCGAAATCCACATGCACGCCCTCGCCAACATGAACATGATCCGCAACTGGGTCGGGCAGAGCACGGGCGAGGACTTCTACGAGCTCTGCGACAAATACGGCATCCTTCTCTGGGACGAGTTCTTCCAGCCCAACCCCAGCGACGGTCCCAACCCCGACAATCTCCCCGTCTACCTCGCCAACGTCCACGACAAGATCCTGCGCTACCGCAACCACCCCTCCATCGCCGTCTGGTGCGCTCGCAACGAAGGTTTCCCGCCTCCCGAAATCGACGCCGCCCTCCGCAAAATGATCCCCGAGCTCGACCCCGCCCGCCTCTACCAGCCCAGCTCCACCTCCGGCCGCGGCGTCCACTCCGGAGGCCCTTACTACTGGCGTGAGCCCCGCGCCTACTATGTCTTCGACGCGCCCTTCAAAACGGAAATCGGCAGCATGTCCGTCCCCACCCTCGAATCCATTGAGGGCATGATGCCCAAAAAAGATTGGGAGGTGATCGACGACGACTGGGCCGCGCACGACTTCGCCAAAGGCGCGCAACACGGCGACACCTACCCCTACGTCCTCGCTGGCCGCTACGGCCGCATCGCCAACCTCGCCGACTTCGCCCGCAAGGCGCAGATGATGAACTACGAGGCCTTCCGCGCCATGTACGAAGGCCGTAACAAACTCCTCTTCGCCCCTGCCACCGGCGTCATCACCTGGATGAGCAATCCCGCCCAGCCCAGCTTCGTCTGGCAGCTCTACCACTACGACCTTGAGCCGAACGCCTCTCTCTTCGCTGTCAAATCCGCCTCCGAGCAGCTCCACATCCAGATGGACGAGGACGACTTCCATCTCCGCGTCATCAACAACCTGCCCACCGCCATCTCCGGCGACTCCGCCCATGTCACCATCTACACCCTCTACGCAGGCGGCCACCCCGCTCTCGAACAAGACCTTCCCGTCAACGGACCAGCCGACACCGCCATCGACCTCGGACCCATTCCCCTGCCCGCCGATCTCTCACCCATCTATTTCGCGAAACTCGAACTCCGCGACTCACAACGCGAGATTCTCTCCCGCAACTTCTACTGGGAACCCAACCCTGAGCAACCGAACGACCTCACCCCGCTCAACATGCTTCCCACCGTTACGCTCCGCGCCACCATTGCCCGCCACGACGATGCCCCCGCCGGGCCCAATGCAGACGAGTCGGGTGCGCGCCTCGGCCTCGCCGTCACCCTGACCAATCCTGGCAAAGCCATCGCCCTCATGACCCACCTCCAGCTCCGCCGCAAAACCTCCGGCGATCGCGTGCTCCCCGTCTTTTACTCTGACAACTACATCTCCCTCGCTCCCGGCGAAACCCGCACTGTCACCATCGACGCCGCCCTTGCCGATCTCAAAGGAGACACGCCTCTCGTCGTTCTCGATGGCTGGAACGTCGACGTCGATCCCGTCACAAATCCCGATTGCGCGCTCGCTCCGAACATCGAAGCGCAACCCAGCCACTGGCCCGCCACCGGCCTGCCCATGATTACAGCCGGCCTTGACGAGGAGCGCCACAAACAGCAATAGCCTTCGGAATGCCCAACCAGCCTGCCCGTGGTCCGGTGGCCATCAGCACCGCTCTGTGCTCTTTGTGTCCTCTGTGTCAAGTAGCGTCAGAACAGCGTCTGCGCCGCCACTGGCTCCAGCAAGTGCGGTGAATTGTTCTTCACATTGCCTACCGCCGCGTCCACACGCCACGCTCTCATCAGCTCCGAGTCATAAGGCCGCAGCAGATCCACCGGCGGCCGCCCCGCATCTTCGTCACGAAGCCACCTCTCGTAATCGCGCGGCGCAAGAATCACCGGCATACGTTCGTGCATCGCCGACGTCAGCTCGTTCGCCTCAGTCGTGATAATCGAATACGTCTCCAACTCGCTCTTCTGGTCCGCGGCCTTCCACCGCTCCCATAGCCCCGCAAAAGCGAACGGCTCGCCGCTCCTCAGCGCAAATGCCCACGGCTGTTTCGTCTTCGCATCGAATTTCTGCCACTCGTAGAACCCATCCGCCGGCACCAAACATCGGCGCCGCATCAACGGCTCGCGCCAGATCGGCTTCTGCAACAGGCTCTCCGCCTTTGCATTGATCGTGCTTAAGCCCAGTTTCTTCCGATCCTCGCACCAGTACGGGATCAGCCCCCATCGCATCATGCGCAGCGCGCGCTCGCCGCTGTCGCGATCCTCCACCACCACCGGCTGCATGCTCGAAGGCGCAACGTTATAGTCAGGCAGAATCTCAAACGACGGCGGCACGCCCACGCGAAACGCCTCCGCAATTCGTTGCTTATCCGATCGGCGATAGTAACGACCACACATTGAAAAACTGCACCCGAATCATCGTAGTATGGAATGAAGCCCCTCACGCGGAGGGATGTGTGAGCGGTTGAAACAGGCGGTCTTGAAAACCGCTGTGCCCCAAAAGGGTACCGGGGGTTCGAATCCCTCTCCCTCCGCCATTTGCACACAGGATGCGGCTTTTGCCGCCTGACCATCACGCCCTTGAAGATCTCGCCGCTTGAATCACCCGCTGCCATCGTGTCCGAACGAGGTCTCAAAAACCGGATCGCGATGCAGCAGGCTGCTTCGCGGGACTACCGGACGAGAGCGTTTGCTATTCTTGGAACGCGAACGGTCTCTGTTGAATGGAATCTTTACTCGCGCTGACAGGCACGGCCGTTGTGCTTTTTGCTTCAACCAACATCGATGACATTTTTGTGCTGGTTGGCTTTTTCGCCGATCCTGATTCCCATCCCCGTAACATTGTTGTTGGCCAATATGCCGGAATCATGGCTCTGTTCGGCCTCAGCCTGGCAGCGTCCCTTCTCTCACTGAAAATTCCTCGCGCCTACGTCGGCCTGTTGGGAGTGCTCCCGATTCTGATTGGCGGGAAAAAACTGTTCGATCTGTACCGCGGGCGCGACAGAACTCAGAGTTCAGAGCGCCACACCGATTCACCAGCGCGCGGGCGTGCGACGGCCGTGGCCATGGTGACAATGGCCAATGGCGGCGACAACATCGTGATTTACACCCCGCTGTTTGCTCTTCGCTCGGCCTACGAGATCGCCGTAATTGCCCTGGTCTTCCTTGCCATGATTGCGCTGTGGTGCTTCCTCGCACAGGGCATGGTGAACCATCCGAAACTGGGTGCTCCGATTCGCCGCTACGGCAAGGTCCTTAGTCCAATCGTATTAATCGGGCTGGGTGGGCTGATTCTCTATCAGGCGGGCAGCCTGGGACTTTTCCGCCATTGAGATACGGAATAGCTGCTGCAGACTCTGCGGCAGAAACCTGGGGCTGTTTTCCCCGTGCCGCGTTTCCATTGCGTGAACGATGAACTGCCGATATAGGATTCGGCGATCCGCGGCTCTGATTTTGGGGGTGGTGACTCAGGGCCTGTCAGCCGCTATTGGAATGGTGGCGACGGGAGTCAGTTTTGCTTAGTTCAGGAGCGGGCGCCGTTAGACGACGGGACGATCGCGACTCTGTTGACGGGTACGCTGCTTGTCATTTGAATGGGCGCGCCGATCTCTCGGGGCGGGCTGACTTGTCGGTGCCGATCAGGGCTCGATGAGTGCCTCGGCGATTAGCCATCCGTTGAGAAATCCTTTACGAGCGAATCTGCAGCAGCCCTCTTGCTCGACTAGCCACTTGATCGAAGGAGCTTTGTTCTAAGAAGGGCGGATGATAAAGGTCAGATTGATTCGAGGTATGGGAGACTCACCGGTCCCGATCTGGTGAAATAATTCGCATATGAACCCGAAGAAAGAAGAATCGACGTCCGATCCGGAGCGCATTCGCAATAAATACCGGCGCGCATTTTCCTGGAGCGTAGCCCGAGGCGGCGCGGACAAGACGTATGAAACCGGAGGCGTCGTTCGTCTCGCCATCTCGGAATATCCGGACATCCTTGAGGATTACCTGTCGATCAGTCGAAAACGGAAGGGCAACAAATTGGCTCTTTCCAAACTCCAGCTTCACATGCTGGAGGACATCGTGGTCCAGGAGAAATCGATCAAGACCTACAAGGAAAAGCTCAAGACCGAAGCCAATCTTCCCGATCATGCCCGGGAGTTCATCCAGTCTCAGATCACCCTGCACGGTTTGATCGCCAATGCCATACGGCAGATCGGGGATGGTATGGCATGGCGAGCGTTCGACTATGATCGGTTCACCACGCGTATCCTTTGCTCGCGCCCGGTGAAGCAAACGATTCTTGCCGAGGGAACCGTCGCTGAGGTGGGCCACTGGGCGGCCATAAACGACTCGCCAAACCGAAGAGCAATCTTCAACGCGGTCACCAATTCAATCGCCATTGGAGACGTCACCGCTATTGATGACAACGGGGATGTGGAGTTGATTGAGGTGAAGAGCGGGAACGCAAAAAGCCGGCGTCTTATTCGCCAGAAGCAAATTCTGCGCGATGCTGCCGGTGTCCTAACTTCGGGCAGTGGCGTCGTAGAGGGAAAATCTGTGAGCTCTGGTGTCTTGCCGTTGACTCCGAAGAATCACTTAGGAGGACTGCGCGACCTTTTGGCAGAGGCCGGGACCAAGGGGGGGGAGTGCAGCGTTGCTTGCGCCGCACTGCTACGTGGAATGCGCTGACTTTTCCCGCTTGCAAGATGTATCGGAGATAGCCGCAAAACGAAAAGAGATGATTGGCGGCGAGCAAGGCTGGGGGGATGAACTGGACATCGTCTCATCTTCGATGGACCTTATTTCGTTTGTGCCCAACGCTGCTCCGCTCACGGTCTTTCCGCTGGACGACCGTACGTGCGTCGAACTGGCAATTGGGGCCAAGGCTTTCACCACCTACATCAACCTCATGCAGGTGCTCGGCGTCTTCTACGCGGCAGGCTGGAAGGTCGATCACGCGGGTAAAGAAGCCATGGCAGCGACACAAAATGAGGCTTCATTCATCCTCCGTAAGGAGGGGTTCGTCTGCCACCTTCCTCCTTCGGATGTCGCCCGCCTGGCTTATGAACTGCTTTCACCGGAAACACTCGTTGAAGAATGTGAGTTGCTTAGAAAGATGGTCCCGGCCATCGGTGAAAGATACGGAGTCTGGACATGTGAGGGCGAGGGAAGCCAGTGGAATTGAACTCTCGTGCCCAAGCGTAGTTACCCCCGGCGCGCAATCTGGGCGGTCATGACATCTATTGTCGAAAACAGGCCAAGTCACTCATCGACCGCGACCTTCTGGGATTGGTAATGGCAAACGGGCTTCTCGTCTAATTCTGCCGGGAGGCGCGGTTTTTGGTGGGACGGCAGTCCGGGATAAGCGGTTTCCAGTTGCGTTGGCGGCATGGCGTTCGGGAGCAGGCAATGTTGGGTGGTCCGGTGGGGGCTTTGGGTGGCTGTTTAGGCTGGGGTTACTCAGCCTTCTGTGAATGAAAATCAGAAGCTGCGGTGCGTCGGGTGAGCTCGGGTAGTTTCGCCTGAGCGCTGGCGGTTGGGCATCCTCTGTGCGCACGGTAGGGGCCCAGGTCTCCATGTCTCCCCCCATTCTCCGACGAATCGGAGCGCATCGTTTCGCGACAACGACGCATGGTAATGACAAAAAAACACTACTGTAACCCTTGACTCATCGTCGGCTTACCGGTAGGGTTTAGAAAATTTCCTACCCAAACACTCGTATCTCGTTTCCCTGAGAAAGCGCTGCAGAGATCGAACGGAGAATCTCGCATGAAACTGCCGTCTCTCGGGATGTGCTGCCTCCTCGTGTGCTCGTTATTAATGGATGCAACCACGGGTTTGCCACAGGCCCAAAGCTATCTGCGCAACAACACCTTCACCAATTGGGAGTCGCCGCACGTTCATCCGATGGATATGACGCCGGATGGCACCAAGCTGCTGGCGGTGAACACGGCGAACAATTCGCTTGAGATCTTCAGTGTGTCTTCCAATGAAACGGCGCCGGTGTTTTTGGCCAGTGTGCCGGTGGGGCTGGACCCGGTGACGGTCCGGGCGCGCACCAATACAGAGGCGTGGGTGGTGAACGTCATCTCGGACAGCGTGAGCATCGTCGATCTGGCGCACGGTATCGTGACCCGCACGCTACAGGCCGATGACGAACCGGCTGACGTGGTCTTCGCAGGGGCGAGTGAGAACCTCGCGCTGGTTTCGTGCGCGCAGGCGAAGACGCTGCTGGTTTTCAACGCCACTGCTCCAGGGGCGCCGATCAACCGCGTGCCCATCAACGGCGAGCAGCCGCGCGCCATGGCGGTGAGTGCGAACGGGCGCTACGTTTACCTGGCGAACTTTGAATCCGGGAACCAGACGACGCAGGTCGTGGGAGGGCGAAACGACTTCCCGATCGAACTCGATCTGGTGCGCGACACGGCTGGACCTTATGGGGGCATTGACCCGCCGCCGAACAGCGGCAGCACCTTCAGTCCAGCCATCAACAGCAGCCTGCCGACGCCGCCTCCGGTCAGCATGATCGTGAAAAGGAGCGTAGTGAACGGCACGGTGAAGTGGCTGGATGACAACAGCCACGACTGGTCGCCGTTCATCAGCGGCAGCCTGGCGCAAAACGGAAGCGCCGGGGCGCGGGTGGCCGGCTGGGATCTGCCCGACCGCGACGTGGCGATCATCGATACTTCGAACAACGAGGCGGTCACCTATCAGTCCGGACTTGGAAACATTCTGATGGCGATCGCGGTCAATCCGGCAAGCGGAAACGTGACGGTGGTGGGAACGGACGCAACCAACCAGATCCGCTTTGAGCCGAATGTGCAATCCACATTCGTCCACGTGCAAGCTGCGACGTTTACCCCCGGTGGCGCGAACACCATCACGGATCTGAATCCGCACCTGACCTATCAGACGCGCAGCATCCCGGTTGCGCAACGGCAGTTGTCCATCGGCGATCCGCGCGGCATTGTGTGGAATGCGGCTGGGTCGCTGGCCTACATCACCGGGATGGGATCCAACAATGTTGTGGTCATGAGCAGCACGGGCGCGCGGGAGGGTCTGATTAACGTGGGGCAGGGCCCGACCGGAATCGTGCTGCAGGAGTCGGAGGGCCGTGGTTTTGTGCTGAACAAATTCGACGCGACGATCTCCACGTTCAGCATCAGCTCGCTGACCCAGACAGCCGTCACGCCTCTGCTTTACGATCCCACACCACCCGCCATCAAGACGGGGCGGCCGATGCTCTACAACACGCAGATCAACTCCGGGCTGGGACAGGCGGCCTGCGCGTCGTGCCACGTGGATGCGCGCACCGACCGGCTCGCATGGGATTTGGGCGACCCCCAGAACACGATGGTGACGAACGCCGAGGGCATCAGCTTTCACCCTATGAAGGGTCCGTTTCTGACCATGACACTGGTGGACAAGATGCAGTCTCCGTTCCTGCACTGGCGCGGGGATCGACCGGAGCTGGAAGACTTCGAAGGCGCGTTTCAGACCCTCGATGGCGCTGACGAGCCGGCCACGGAGGCACAGATCACCCAGCTGCGAAACTTCCTGTCGACCGTCAGCATTCCACCGGATCCGTATCGCAATCTGGATAACTCATTTTCCACCTCGGTGCAGATGCCGGGGCCGAATAACACAGTTTATGTAACGGGAAACGCGGCGCTGGGCGCCGAGGAGTTCGAAGCCGGCTGCCGGAGTTGTCACGTTGGCGAGACCAATCGCGGAGCCACTTTTGTAACGAACCAGTTCGGAGTCGACCAATACCGCAATCCTCCCAACTGGCTCAACTTCTACAAGCGCATTGGGCTGTGGTACGACAGTCCGACCGGGAGCAACAGTGGTTTCGGGATGATGCAGGACGGGACGTTCGACAGCACGCAGAATCAGACGCGCGACGCCAACATGTACGCGTTCATGATGTCTGTCAACGGTGGATACCCCTACGAACCGGCCGGCTTGAATTCGACTAACTGGAGCAACAACACCCATGCGGCAGTCGGCAAGCAGGTAACGCTAACCCCCTCCAACCCCACCGACACGACAGGCTTGCTGCCCCTTTTGCAGTCGCTGGCGGGCCAGGGAGCCATTGGGCTGGTGGCAAAAGGCGCGCCGGTGGGCTCTCCAGTTCGCGGCTATATGTATCTGGGCAATAACCTGTGGCAGTCGGACCATCTTGCCGAGGTGGACTCGTCGGCTGCGCTCGGCGCCGCAGTGGCCGCCGGCGCTACGCTTACATTCACCGCAGTGCCGACAGAAAGCGCGGTGCGCATCGGAATCGATATGGACGGGGATGGAATCCTCGATGCGGACGATCCGAATCCGGCCGAGCCCAACGCTACGGTTACCAACCTGGCGCTGAACGGGACGGCCACCGGGACTGCTGCTTACGACACTAATCACGAGCCGTCGGCGGCGATCGATGGCAACACGCTCGGCTACTTCGACCAGAATGCGATGTATGTTTCGGTGGACGGATCGACCAATGACTGGTGGCAGGTGGATCTGGGCACATCGGCGCAGATCAGCCTGATCCAGCTCTTCAACCGCTGGGACTGCTGCGGAAACCGCCTATCCAACATTTCAGTCTTCCTTTCGCAGACGCCCTTCGTTTCAACCGATCCAGTCGCCAGTCGGAATCAGGCCGGCGTTAAGGAATATTTCCTGTCCGGACAGGCGGGTCTTGTGCCGCAGATACCGATGAACACGCAGGCACGCTATGTGCGGGTGCAGCAGAACAATACCACCAATGCGCTGCAGTTAGCCGAGGTTCGGGTGATGGGTTATGCCATCGGCTCTTTCACCAATCCAGGCAAACAGACCAGCCACGCGGCGAGCACTGTCGCCCTGCCTTTGACATTCACCAATACGAGCGGTAATACGTACACATTCAGCGCCCAGAACCTGCCCCCGGGGCTGACTATCAACAGCAGCACGGGAGAGATCAGCGGCACACTAACAGCTGCCGCCGGCTCATCCTATGCAGTGACTGTGACGGCCAACGGGCCTGGCAATCCAACCACGTCGTTCATCTGGAGCATTGCATCGACGGCGGACTACAGCGTAACGACCGGGTCTGCCAGCGTGTCGATCGCTCCGGGGGCGGGGCTGGCTGAGCCGGTTACGGTTGTTCCCACCACCGGATTCCAGGGCTCGGTGACCCTGTCGGCCACTGGACTTCCTTCCGGTATAAGTTCCGCTTTTTATCCTTCTAACCCGACAACGGGCGCCACTAACCTCGTCCTATACGTCAATCCGGGCACGCCTGTGGGTACTTATCCGGTTGTTATCACCGGTGTGGATGGAAGCGCGCAGGCTTCCACCACGCTGAGCCTGACCATCCTGAATACGCAAACTATCAACTTCCCCGCGGTCGGCAGCCAAAGCACGGGTGCAACGGTGACATTGGGGGCGACGGCAACGTCGGGCCTGCCGGTAACCTATACCAGCTCGACGGGCAGCGTATGCACCATCTCGGGCAATACGGTCACACTGGCTGCGGCGGGAACCTGCACTGTACCGCATCGCAGGCAGGAAACTCCACCTATGCTGCTGCGCCTTCTGTGACTCAGAGTTTCAGTGTGTCAACTCCAAAGTTCACGTTGTCGACTGCATCTTCTGCTTTGCCCATCATCCCAAATACGGGCGGTACGCTTGGAGTTACGATCAACCCGGCCGCCGGGTTCAACGGCAACGTAAACTTCTCCATCAGCGCTCTTCCTCCGGGGGTAACGTTCGCCTTTTCGCCCACAAGCTCGACGACGGGTACGACGCTGGCGATCTTTGTGCCGCAAGCGACGCCGTCGGGAGACTACAACATGACCATCACGGGGACCTCCGGCGCATCGTCGGCATCCACAAACTTCGTGCTATCGGTTCCGTAAACCCATCGAGGATTCCTCGGCTGCCCCGATCAGAAGCGGATCGACAGGGCGGCGATACGACGGCATCGGCCTCCGGTGGCCGGTTGGGACTGAAGCAATCATGGCTTATCGTCATCCTTCCCCTTCGCAGCGCGAAGCGGAAGGGACGTGGGGCTGTTTTGCGCGTTCCGCGTTTCTTTCGCGTGAGAGATGAACCGCCGACGGGCGATCCGCGGCTCCGATTGGGGGTGGCTTAGGGCCTGTTAGCCACCGTTAGAATGGTGACGATGGGAGCCCTGCCTGGTTCGGCCGAAACTTCCAAGGATATGGCATGTCCAAGAGTCGGCCAAAACCCAAATCCGCGGCTTCGACGCTCGGGCTGACCTAACCCGCCTCCCGCGCGTACGCTCACCCCATTCCTGTGATTCAGCAGTCCACCAAGTAGCCGTCGTCATCCAGATGAGCCAAACAAGATGGGGCGTCTGCCAGTCTAGTCAGAGTTGCCGAAGAGGATTGGACGCAAATGTTCCCTCATTTTATCGAGTTCCGCCTGATTATGCAGGAGGAGTTCGTGACCCCACGCATTACTCGTGCCTTCATCGCAGTCCTTTGCAAGCAGCCGACCGATTTTTTCGTAAGAACCCAACACGGATTTCAGTTGCTCTGGCCAATTCGAGGCTCCGATGACAAAAACTCGATTCCTCAGGGTTTCGGGGATTAGACTCCTGATTGTCTGAAGGCGATCTTGTCTTCCGTCGGAATCTATAACTAACGAGAACCATAAAGCGGTTCTCATTGCG
>CAWHOU010000054.1:0-32433 GCA_963831055.1 uncultured Acidobacteriaceae bacterium
GCGTGAAGGTCCATGAGTGAAGCTCTGATTCAGCCGGGAAAGGAGCACCGCCTCACACCTTGCAGAAAACCTCTACGCCCCAACACCGACGGCCAGGTTCACCCCATAACAGGAAGCAAGTACTCCTGCCACTCGAACTTCAATTAAGACTTGAACTTCAGTGCGGTCCGAAAGTACCTCCAAAAGGCATTTGGAAAAAAGCACACTTTCATTTCCCCCAGACTCCCCTTTTTCCGCGACCTGTTTTGCCCAGGAAAGACTACCCACGTCTCCTTTGACCGATCGCTGACACCTGCGGCGACGATGGGCTCACAGAAACCCATTGCTGGAGCGAAGCCCGTCTATCGAAACTAATCTGCAGTGAAGCCGACTTCATAGTCAATGAGTGCATTGGCCTGTTGGCACTAACCGAATGTTAATCGAGGGCAGATTGACAGATCCTAGCCAGCATATCGCTGCCAATCTAAGTATGGTCGCCAGTGCAGCCCGAGGCAACAGATTGACACTTAACCAGATCTAACTAGAGGGACCTGCGCTGAAGCGAGCTATGCGCATAAGAGGATGCACATGAACATGCACCCAAGCCGTCGCGAAGCAATGAGGTGGATGCTTTCGGCGTCGCTCGGTACCCTGACGGCAGAGAAGCTGAATGCCGGTACAACGATCTTCCATGATGAGGCTGGCAATGTAAGTTTCGATCCGATACGCAGTCGGATTCAGGAGGCAATCAGCCACGAGGGCGCGACTGGAGTTGCTGTCTCAGTGGTACAGGGCGGCCGGGTCGTCTGGGAGGAAGGTTTTGGTTGGGCGAATCGGGAAGCGGGCGTCAAGGCGACACCTCATACCCCGTTCAGCCTGGCCTCTATCACCAAGCCGTTCACGGCGACCACGATGATGACGCTGGTGGCTGAAGGCAAACTAGCCTTAGACGACCCCGCGAATAAATATCTCGCTGGATGCCTGAGAACCGCGGCCAGGACGCTTCAGGTCAAACTGCTTCCGGTTGAGAATCGGCTGTTCGGCAGAGTGTTTGCCATTGCGGGTGACCCCAACATCAAGAATGTTAGGCTGCCTTTCGTGCTCACATTGTCTCAAAGTTGATTTGCGGTTCGGTCCGGCTGAGTGCTAAGGTCGGCTCAAATGATCTTCAGTCACGCGAAATCGCCAAGCCACTCATCGAGCCCGTATTTGTCCCGATAAGTCGGCTCCTATTTACCAGACTGGACGCCGATCCAAATCCCCGAATAGCGACAACAGCCCAAAACGCCCACGCCCGCGCTTGAAGAAATTCCCAGCCCCAAACTCCCAGTGCGGCCCGGCCCAGGTTTACCCCACAAACCCTGGCGTCGACCTCGGAATAATCGGGGCTCTTTCCCGCACGCCTGTCCGCCGCCAAACTTCCGTAATGTGCAGCGTGCGCATTGCTCTGGACTTGCTCCCTCCCCAGCGCTAACCTCATAGATAGTTGGGCAAGCCCTGTTCATCCCCCGTGTCCATCCCGGGATGAGCGGGGCTTTTGCTTTCATGGGAGTCAAACCAACAGTGCACGGCAAGTCTCAATCCTCCGAAAAACCCGCTTCCAGCCGCTCTCCGGAGCCATGCGAAGGGGTTATCGAGCTCGATAACACCCAGAAGCTACCTGATTTCAAATACATGGCAAAAGAGGGGAGGGGAGGGGGTGGTCCTTAGAAACCTGGCGACCCTATCCGCGACCTGCTCCAGGCGAAACGCGAACCTGATCGAAGCTATCGGCTCGGTCCAAATTAGAATGGGGGTTGAGTTCCACAAAACCCATAACCTCCTGGTTCCTCACCGCCGCCTTGCATGGCCTGGCTCTTCCGCCGCGTGATGCACCAACCAGGCGGCGGCGTGAAGGTGCATTAATCCGCCCTTCCTGTTTATGCAAGCTGAAGACCTCCTGGCCCCACCAGGAATTACCATGGCCTTCTACGGAGGGAGCGCAAAGCATGTCGCCAATCGAATACCGGGATCAGCAAGCCCTCAAGCTCCGGGCTGCGAAACGAGCTCTTGAACTGGTCAAGCCAGGCATGACCGTCGGCCTGGGCTCCGGCTCGACCGCGACTCTCTGGATTGAGCTGCTCGGCGAGCAGGTCCGCGAACATGGCCTGAAAATCAAAGCCATCGCCAGCTCCGAAGACAGCGAACACCTCGGCCGCAGCTTCGGCATTCCAATCATGACCTTCGAAGACTGCCCACGCCTCGACCTGACCGTCGATGGCGCCGACGAAATCGCTCCCGGCCTCGCGCTCATCAAGGGCGGAGGAGGAAAACTTCTTCGGGAAAAGATTGTCGCCAGCGCGACAGAACGCTTCGTCATCATCGCCGACGGCTCAAAGATCGTGAACAAGCTGGGCATGACAGCTTTGCCGGTGGAGGTCATCCACATGGCCGCGCCCCTGGTGCGAGCCTCGCTCGAACAACTCGGTTTCAGCGTGGCTCTGCGCTTGAGCGCGAACGGCGCTCCTTACACCACAGACGAGGGCAACCTGCTCTTCGACTGCTCCAGAAAGGAGATCGACGACCCTCACGCGCTTGCTGCGAAGCTCGACGCGACAGTGGGCATCGTCGAGCACGGTCTCTTCCTCAACCTGGCCGGCCTCGCAATCATTGCAACCGGGGAAGGCGTGGTGGAGCGCACATCGTAGGAAGAAGGCTTCCAGGTCCAGAGTCTCTGAAGACTCAGAATCAATGCCGCGGCTCTTTAATGCGCACAATGCGCTACCCGCGCTCAATGTCAGCCCCCTCATTCCGGCGCTCCACGTCCTTCTCTGTGTCCTCTGTGGTAAGACTTCTTACCTCGCCACCGCCAGCCGCCGAAACAAACAAGCCATCCCCTCCAGCCCAACCTCCTCCGCCCGCACCTGCGCAGAAATCCCGCAACCCTCAAATCCAGCCGCGATCGCCGACGGCTCGAACCCCGCATTCCGCAAATTCTTTCCCAGCATCTTCCGCTTCTGGGCGAAACAACTCCGCACGAAGGGCAAAAACTCCTCCGCACCAACCCCCAGCTCCTCAAACCTGGGCGCCATCGTCAGGCGCACTACCGTCGAGTGGACCTGCGGCGGCGGCGAAAACGCCTCCGGAGGCAGCGTCATCAGCTTCTCCACCCGCGCGTACATCTGTGCAGTCGCCGAGAGCACCCCATAATCGCTCGTCCCCGGCATCGCCGCCACCCGATGGGCAACCTCCCGCTGGACCATCAATACCGCCCGCTCCACAACTGCATTGAACCCAAACAGCCGCAGCAAAATATCCGACGTGATGTAGTACGGCAGATTTCCAACCACGAGCAGCTTCTCTGCGTCCCCACCCCGCAACGCCGCCAGGTCAGTTTCCAGAACGTCCTGCTCCAGCACCTCCACCGAATCCCGATCCGCAAACCGCTCTCGCAGCCGCGCCGCCAGCTCTCCATCCAGCTCAATCGCCACCAACCGCCGCGCCCGCCCCGCCAGCACCGTCGTAAGAGCGCCACGCCCCGGCCCAATCTCCACCACCGTCCTGCCCGCAAAATCCCCCAGCGCGTCCACGATGCCGGTCTGCGCCGTCAAACTCACAAGGAAGTTCTGGCCGAGTCTGGGTCTTTCAAGTCTGGTTCGTTCGCGGCGCTGCGGCATCAGTAACGATTGTGCACGATCCTGCCGGTTTGTCCCCGCCCATCGATGGCCACCCGCGCCTGAGCGCTTATCCCGAGACAGCGCCCAGGGTTTAGACTCAGTGTCGGTTCCATAACCCCCTTTAGAAACGGAGCCTCGAATGCAGATTGTTTTTGCGGCATCGGAATGCGCACCCTGGGCCAGAAGCGGCGGCCTCGGCGAAGTCATCCGCGCCTTGCCGCGCCAGCTCGCCACCCTCGGCCACAAAGTCGCCGTCTACATCCCTTACTATCGCCAGGTACGCGAGCAGTTCTCCGAAGCACACCAGGAGAAGCGCTACGCCATCCGCAGCATCACCATTCCATTCCAGTACTACAGCCGCTTCGCCGCAGTTATCGACGGTGGCGTCCACGATGGCGTCCAGATGTACTTCATCGACTGCCCCGAGCTCTTCGACCGCGAATCCCTCTACGGCTCCCCGTCCGGCGAGTACCAGGACAACTGGGAACGCTACGGCCTCTTTTGCCGCGCCGTCCTCGAAGCCACCAAGCAGCTTGGAGTCCCCGACATCTTCCACGCCCACGACTGGCAGGCCGCCCTCCTGCCCCTCTACCTCCGCATCCTCTACTACTACGATCCCGTCCTCCGCAATCGCGGCGCGGTACTCACCATTCACAACGCCGGCTATCAGGGACGCTACGCCCCGGCTACCGTCGAGCGCCTCCTCTTCCCCCTCGACATCTACACCGCCGAGCGCGCCGAGCATAACGGTCAGTTCAATTGCCTCAAAGCCGGCATCGTCTACGCGGACAAGCTCACCACCGTCAGCCCCCGCTACGCCGAGGAGATTCAGACCCCCGAGTTCGGACAGACCCTCGACGGCATATTCCGCAAGCGCGCCGGCGACCTCACCGGCATCCTCAACGGCGTCGACTACCACCAGTGGAACCCCGCCACCGACGGCAATATCGCCGCCCATTACACGCCGGAAAATCTGGCCGGGAAATCCGAATGCCGCCGCGACCTCCTCCACGCCTTCGGAGCCAGCGCGGTCAGCGACAGCGCCGCCGTCCTCGGCATGGTCACGCGCCTCACAACGCAGAAGGGCATCGATCTGGTCGATCAGATCGCCGAGCCCCTCCTGCGGGAAAACGTCGTGCTCGTCGCCCTCGGCAACGGCGAAGAGTATTACGAGAACATGCTCCGCTCCCTGGCCTCAAAGTTCCCCGGCAAAGTCATCGTCCGCATCGGCTACGACACAACGCTCGCCCACAAAGTCGAGGCCGGCTCCGACATGTTCCTCATGCCCTCCCGCTACGAGCCCTGCGGACTCGGCCAGTTCTACGCCCTCAAGTACGGAACCGTGCCTATCGTCCGCGCCACCGGCGGACTCGACAGCACCGTCGAGGAGTGGAATCCGGAGACCCAAACCGGCACCGGGTTCAAATTTCACGGCTACGAGCCGGCCCATTTCCTCGAAGCCATCCAGCGCGCCCTGTCTGTATTCGCGGACAAGCCCGCCTGGCGAGCCCTGATGCGCAACGGAATGGCTCAGAACTATTTCTGGGCTGCCCCAGCCGCCCAATACGTCGAGGTCTACGAACAGGTGGCGCGCGCAAGAAACTGAGGAATAATGAGGGACATGACAGACCCGGCGAACGAACAGGACGAGACCGCCAGACCCGGCTCTCCAAAGCGGTGGCTGGAGGTTCTCTTTGAGCTGGATGGACTCGGCATGGAATACCTCGAGGGCGTCAACCCCGCGTAGGCCGCGTTCTGCCCACGACAGACCACGATACCTTCACGATCCGTACGATTGCGTAAAAAAGCTGCGTGAGGATTTCGAACCCAATCCCGTTTCCTCTCTGGCGCAGCGCTGAACTCAAGTACTGCGCAGCAGGACTGCGGTAGAAGCGCCGGGTTTCAACCCGGCGGACAGGCGCCCACCGGAAATGGGGCTTCAGCCCCGGATTGACAGCTCCCAGCAATCCTGGCCAACTGCTCCCCCGAAAAAACCACGGAATCCTGCCGTTTGCACCAATTTTTCGCGCGTTTCGCCAAGACTATCCCGACTCGGGCGCGCCCCTGCAAATCCAGCCCTCCAGTCGTTCGAATCGAGAACCTTGAACCCTACTGCCCCGCGCGCGCCTTAATCAGCTCATCCAGATAATCCGGCTTCCCCTCATCCCTCGTCAGGTGCGGATACCGAGCGCCACCGTGATAGTCCACGCTGGCCGTCTTGTAATAGTCGTCGGTCACTACCAGCATCTCGATCGGCTTCGATCCATCCTTCGCCGCTTCGATCGCGTCTTCGAGCCCATCGTGCGTGTAGACTCGCCCGTTGACCCCGATTACCTTCATCCCCGACGTAATGCCCGCGTTGTAAGCCGGACCGCCCACAATCGAGTCGTTGACCGCGCCGTCTTCGCCCAGCTGCAGCCCGATCGAATAAGTGTCGCCCGCATTGCCTCTCCGTCCAGGCAGGTGAATCGGCTCGCCGCTGTACGTGACCTTCCAACCGCCATTCTCGATCCCCCCGGTCGGCGCGTCCGGCGATTTCGAATCGAGCCGCTCGTGCAGAAACGCCGCCCAGTCGTAGGGCGCAACGCTGTTCAGCGCGCTCACCAACTGATCGAAGGTGTAAGTCTTCACCTCCGGCCCGTTGTTCGCTCCGCCGTGAAAGACGTGGCAGAAGTCGTCGATCGATTTCTGCCCGTTGGTCACCCGATGGATGATCGTCGCCACCTCAAGCCAAACCAGGTCGCCCTCGTCGTAGTAGTCGGTGCCGCGCTTCCAGTTGAACCACCCGCGTCCGCCGAAGCCTCCTCCGCCGGCAGGCTCGCCGCTGGCTGTATCGAGCAGCGGACGCCACGTCCGCCCAGGACGCCCCGGCCCCAGCGATGCGGAGATGCTCGCAAGATATTCGCGGTACTGTTCCGGCGTCCACAGTCCGCTGCGCGCGGCCAGCATAGGACCGAGGTAGTCCGTCAACCCTTCGTACCCCCACAGCAAATCCGTCTCCATCGGCTTCTCGAAGTCAGGCGTCGTCAGGTCCGCAGGCCGCCTAAACTTGCCGTTCCACGAATGCACGAACTCGTGCGGCAGAAGGCCGCCGATACTGAATGCCCCGCCAGGCATGAGGAAAACACGCTCCGGCAACCGGCTGTCGTTCGATTCATGATGCTCAAGCCCAAAGTGCGCCACGTGATCGCTCAGCGTGAGCAGAAAATGATAGTCGCGGTAATGCCGCGCCCCAAAAAGCGCGCCCGACTCGGCGACGACATTCGTCAGTCCTTTCTGAATGGCCGGCGGAATGGCCAGAGCAGCCTCGCTGTCGGCCACCAGGTCGAGCTCGTGGTGGATCGGCTCGCCCGGCGGCGTCAGATCGACCACGCGGTAATACTCGCCCTCAATCACCGGCGAATCGACCAGCAGCTCGAACGAGATAGGCTTGAACCGAACGTGATCGCCCGACTGACTATCGACCGGCAACGAAGTCCCAAACTTCCAGCCCTCCGGCAGAATCAGCGTCGCATCGTAGGTCAACTGCGCCGACGGCGTGCCCGCCGGATACAGCGCAACCTCATTC
This sequence comes from uncultured Acidobacteriaceae bacterium, assembly GCA_963831055.1. Taxonomy (GTDB): domain Bacteria; phylum Acidobacteriota; class Terriglobia; order Terriglobales; family Acidobacteriaceae; genus Palsa-343. Next base: position 7,204 of record CAWHOU010000054.1, read on the forward strand.
CACTCCAGCACCAGCAGCTTGTCCGTGGCCGACGCGCCGGCGGCTTCAATGTAGTCATAGGCTGCATCGAGATGCGTGACCCCGGCAGGAACGTCCACGTGGAAGGTATAGACGTCGAGCAAATCGCGCTGCCAGGGAACCTCCTTGCCATCGGCCTTGAAGTGCAGTCCGGTCAGGCTCGAGAGGGGTCCGTCAGGGCCGTGCTCGCCCGGGATCCACTTCGGGTAATAGAGGGTCAGCGGTCCGCCGTGGACAGGAATCGTTTCGCGCACGTGGAGGATTTTCTCCGGCGAGTGGGTCGTGTCGACGGCGAGCGTAATGCCGGAAGCGGTTTGTGCCCCGGCAATGGGCGAGGCGGCGGCGAGGCAGATCGCAACAATAAGCGGGCAGCAGGACCGAAGGTGCATGCACAGGCTCCGAGTGAAAATGGACTATTTGCGCATCATAGCCGATCCGCGTGCCCCCTCCCCCGGGGGTGGGAGTGTGGCATGCGATTGATGAGTCGTGGGTTGCAGAGTTATCGAGCTCGATATCTAAAGTTTGGGTATGGAAGATGAGTTAATGGGGCGGCGGATTCAAAGGATTGCGGCTTGCGCGCGGACTTCCATCGCGATCCCGGCTTGCGGCGACATTCTTACTGCCTTGAATCAGGAATTTTGGGTAGAAAAGGAAAAAGCTCTGTTCGCGACTCCGGACAGAGCTTTCCTTGTTCTTAGCTTGGGGTTTTTCGGGGAGCGGGAGCAAGGGAAATCGAGAGCCCGCACGGTACGGGAGTACCGTGCGGGCTGCGAGCAGCCGGTAGCCTGTGGCATCGTCTATTCAGGCCGGCCCGACGGCGCGGCGTTCATCGGGTTGCAAAGCACATCCTCCGCGGGGTGTGAGAGGATGGTGGGCGTCTGGCTGGCGGCTTCGGCAGATGGCAGGATTTGAATTCAAAACGCAGCAGGAAGGAGATCGAAAGATGCATCTCAGGCGAATGGTTATTCCGGCGCTTGCGTTGATGGTGCTCGTAATGGGCGCGCGCGTTGGCAGGGCAGATGGAGCAGGGGCACAGGGTCCCGGATATGGGCAGGGGCCGGGTTATGGACCGGGTCCTGGCGGATGGGATGTGCCGCCGCAGGAGTTGAACGAAATTCAACGGCAGGGCTTTCACGACGGCATCGAGGGCGCGCGGAGGGACTTTGAGAATCATCGGCCATCGAACGTCGACAATCGGGACGAGTACCGGCATCCGCACCTGCCGCCCGAGCAGCGCGAGGCGTATCGCGAAGGATTCCGCCGCGGCTACTACCGGGCGATGGCGAACCTGACGGGGACGCCTCCGCCGGAGATGCACGCGGACTGGGATACGGTTCCGGAGGAGTTCAACGCGATCCAGCAGCGTGGTTTTCACGACGGCATCGTGGGAGCGCAGCGGGATTTTGAGAATCACCGCCCGCCAAATGTCGACAATCGCGATGAGTTTCGTCATCCGGATAATGTTCCGCCGGAGTTCCGCGAGGCTTACCGGGATGCGTTTCGGCGCGGATACAACCGCGCCATGGCTCATCTGATGGGTCAGCCCTGGAGGTATTAAGCAGCCAGCAGCCAATAGCAGTTGGTTGACAAGGGCGGCGTTCGCAAGAGCGCCGCCTTTGTTTTGCGCGAAACGGCGAGCGGGCAGGGCGTATTGGGAATGAACGTCCCTCGTTATAATTCGGACTGATTTTTCGAGGAGGGACTGGATGGCGGAGGACAATGCGGCCATTGTGCGGCGGTTTGTGGATGAGGTGATCACGGGCGGCGCGATCGAGCGGGCGGGGGAGTTTGCGTGGGAGGATGTGGTCGAGCAGGTTCCGCTGCCGGGGCAGGGGCCGGGACTCGAGGGGCTGAAGGACATTCTGCGCGCGATGCGCACGGGCTTCCCCGATCTGGTGTTCGCGATTCAGGAGCAGATCAGCGAGGGCGAGAAGGTGGCGAGCCGCTTTGAGTGGACCGGCACGCATAAGGGCGCGTTCCTCGGGATTCCGGCAACGGGCAAGCCGGTGCGGGTGTGGGGCGTGGTGATCGACCGGCTGGTGGACGGCAAGATCAAAGAGACCAGGATCATCATGGACACGATGGGAATGATGAGGCAGCTGGGGGTGTAGCCGTCCAGGCGACGTGCGCTTCGCGAGCAGTGGCCAATCTCGATATGCAGAGGAAAAGCCGGTGCTTCGTCGGGCTGAAGGCCCGTGGTCCTCAAGTCGTCGCCGGATGCAGGCCCCTGGTAAGCCTTATCCTTAGTCCGATTGGCCGGGCTCCGACGCTTCGATTGGCTGTTGCATGATGACATCGAGCGCGGTCAGGAAGCCGAAGATGACGGTAAAGAAGTCGGTCGTCAACGCCGTGATGTAGGCGGCGGCGCTGTATCGGAGGCCGAATAAGACATAAGCCAGCATTGCCAGCGTCACAACGGAACCGAGCACAACGAAGACCGCAAAGATGGCGGGCGGCGGTACTGCACCGACCACCTTGCGGCGTCGCTGCGGATAGGTGACCTGAAGGAACAGCATGGGTAGTCCGAAAAGCACACCGGAGCCTCGCCAGATCCACTTGTCCTGAATGCCGTAGAGCGCAAACAGGGCCGGCAGCAGCGCTCCCGCAGTCAAGACGAAAATGTGGGTCATGACGGTCTTTGCAAGGTATCTGTCCAACAGAGACAACCTCGCTCCAGCGGCCTGCCGGACGACGAACAGGAGCGCCGAGAACCCTGCGAACGTGATCATCAGGCCGGCTAATGTGTACAAAAGGGTTGCACCCTGGACTTCCATGTCTTGCTCACCCGAGGGTCAGTGTCGTGGCACGTTTCTGATCTTATGACAAACGCGCGGAAAGGCCATCATCCATGGAAACGCCGATGGGGAAAAGGAATACCCACCCTGGCTTAACCAGCGTGGGGCAGGATTGCCGCTCGAGTGAGTCTGCCCAATCAAGCCAAAACCCGGCGTGAATGCCACCTGTAGCTGCTCGGCGGGGGGAGCTTCCTCGGCCTGCTTGGTCTGCGCCACGTTCCACTGGGGGTCGCCTACTTTGAAGCGGGCGAACCTTTTTACTGTGATGTTTTCGCCGAATCGCCGATCGGTGGCTCTATAATTGCCGCTATATAGCACTCTGTGCGCGACCACCAGATGCGGCTCGCTGGGTTTCTAATTTGTGCATTTATAGCCTGCACTAATTGCAGACCGCAGCGTCACGCCGCAACCTCACCAGGTAGCCATGGCACCATAAATATTCTCCTGGCAAATGGCCGCGGTATCGTTTTGATCACGGACAGCAGGGCTACGTATTCGGACGGGCAACACCGAGACGACTCCCCAAAGCTATTTGAGCTTGACAACCATACAGTCTGCTCCATTGCAGGTTTCGCGACCGACCCTGGTCCGTTTCCCGAAATGAGACTTGAGATAGCAGGTGCAATCAGAAGCTTCCGCGAGGGCTTGGCGCATAATTACGCTCCGCTCTCGTTCAGCGACAAGGCTGGAGCTTTGGCCGAGTTTCTGCGGGCGCGCTTAGATCTCCTTGTGTATGGCTATCAAACCGCAGGCGTATTCAGAAGCATGACCGACTTCGGCCTCCAGGTGCTGATAGCTGGTTACGATCTCGACGGCTCGGCAGATGAGGCATCAGTCGAAATCGGCGCGTCCCGAATCTCGTCGGATTCACGCGATGGCCTTGTCGCGATGGAAGTGAAAAACATCTCTGTTTCGGAAGTCGACGACAGATTTTCATTTCGTACGGCTGGAATCGACGATTCGGTGCAGTCGAGACTAAAAGCTCCAGGCGCCTTCCTTGACGAGCCCGCAATAAGCTCGCTCTACTCGGCGCTAAAACGCGATGGAGGTGCAACGATGAGCGTTGACGACCTCGCAAATCTCGCAAAATACCTCGAAAAAGACGCCGCACAGAATCCACACATCGGTGGCCCGATTCAGATTGCAGAGCTGCAAGAGGGTGATGTTGTTATGAGGACGCCAAACAAGCTATTTGTCGGTGCTGCCCCGAAACCACTCATCCTAGTGGTGCAAGACAGTTGGCGCAATATCGGCGCCAGTTCTATCGGTCCGGGATTTCTATACCATTCTCTTGGCCTTACGTATGCGATGACGGCCTACATTAATGACAGCTGCATCAACTCTGGAATCCGTCTCGATGGTGCGATCATCTACAGCGGAGAGTTTGATGGCTGTATTTTTTACTATAACGGCGGCCTCTTCGAACGTGGAGCGAGGGCCGTAATAACATCTGGATTGTTGGTGCTGGGTCCGAAGGCGCAGGAAGGTAGCATTGCCGCCAGCGAAGCCATGAGAAAGCTGCCGGAGCTTAAGCCCGTAACATACAATGAGTTCCCCCTGTCGGAGAACCTGAAACGCCTGCTCTGGGGTCCGCCATCCGATGGAAGGTAGCGGCGGAAACTCTTATTTCATCACTGGGAGCTTGGATTTGCGCGGCGGACGTCATGTGCTGTTCCGACGATTTCGTCCCGCGAGCGACCCGCCTCACCGGGCAGAGGACAATGCCAGCATTTCTGCCGGGCTTGTGTATTAAGAAGCAGGTCCCTCGCTCCGCCTACCCCATCTGCGATGGGGCCCCAAGGCGCTCCGCTCGGGATGACAAATCAAGTTATCATATGCTGACCTCTGGTTATTCCGCGGCGGGGCTTTCGTCGGCCGCCTTCGTCTGCGCGACGGTCCAGGTCGGGTCGCCGACCTTGAAGCGGGCGAATCTTCGTACCGTGATGTTTTCGCCGAGCTTGCCTACCTTCTGGCGATGAGGTCCTTGATGGTCTGGCTCTGTTCTTTGATGAAGGGCTGCTCGAGGAGGCAGACTTCTTCGTAGAACTTGGTCATCTTGCCTTCGACGATCTTCTCGACGACATTCGCCGGCTTGCCCATGGCAGCGGTTTGGGCGCGGTAGACGTCCTTCTCGCGAGCCAGATCTTCTTCCGTCACGTCTTCGCGGCGGACGTAGCGCGGGTCGGTGGCGGCGATGTGCATCGCGATGTCCTTGAGCAGCTCCTGGAAGTCGTCGGTACGGGCGACGAAGTCGGACTCGCAGTTGAGCTCGACGAGCACGCCGATTTTGCCGCCGGCGTGGACGTACTGGCCGACCGCGCCTTCGTTGGTGGAGCGGGAGGCCTTCTTCTGAGCGGAGGCCATGCCGCGCTTGCGCAGGATGACGAAGGCCTCTTCCATCTCGCCTTTCGATTCCTGGAGGGCCTTGAGGCAGTCGCCCATGGGGGCGCCTGATTTTTCGCGGAGTTCTTTTACCAGCTTTGCATCGATCTTTTCAGTCACCGTAGACATCCTTGATTCACCTGTTCCTTATCTTTTCATCCCGGCGAGGGTTCCGCAATGCGCGGGACGCGAGGCGGGGTTCCGTTAGAGGCTTTGGCGTTGGCGGTTAAACGCTCGCGCGTTCGCACGCAGACACCAAAACCTTATTATTCTTCAAGCTTGTTACGGCACGAGTAAACTCGTGCCCTGATACAAACCCTGGTGGCAGAGAAAAAGCGTGGCGCCGGTTGATAGGCCACGCTTCTCTGAAAACGCAGTCCGTCCGCTCAATATCCGCTTTCGGCAGCCTCGGCTTCTTCGAGCGCGGCGACGATGGCGGGCGCTTTGCGAATGCCTCCGCCGAGCGCGGCTTCGAGGTCGACGACTTCGACGGCCTCTGGGTCCGCTTCGGCTTCCGGCGCGGCTTCGAGCGCGGCGGGTTCGCCTTCGGCGACAGCCTGCATGTCGGAGGAGACGCCGGCCATTTCGGTTGCAAACTGCTTGTCGGTGGCGGCGGCAGCGCCCTCGGCGATCGAATCGGCAATCTTCGATGTGAAGAGCCGGATGGCGCGGAGGGCGTCGTCGTTGCCGGGGATCACGTAGTCGACCACGGTGGGATCGCAGTTGGTATCGACCACGGCGACCACCGGGATGCCGAGCTTGCGGGCTTCCTTAACGGCGATGGCTTCGTTCGACGAGTCGACGACGAAGATCGCGTCGGGCAGGCGGCGCATGTTCTTAATGCCGGCGAGATTGGCCTGAAGGTGCTTGCGCTCGCGCTCGAGCTTGATGACTTCCTTCTTGGTGAGCAGGTCGTAGCGGCCGTCGGTGGCCATCTCATCGAGTTCCTGAAGGCGCTTCACCGATTTCTGCACGGTCACCCAGTTGGTGAGGAGGCCGCCGAGCCAGCGGTTGTTGATGTAGAACATCCCGCAGCGTGTGGCTTCTTCGGCGATGGCGTCCTGCGCCTGGCGCTTGGTGCCGACGAACAGAATGACCTTGCCGGAGGCGGCGAGTTCGGTGACGAACTTCGAGGCCTCTTTGAACATCTTGAGGGTTTTCTGCAGATCGATGATGTAAATGCCGTTGCGCTCGCCGAAGATGTAATCCTTCATCCTGGGATCCCAGCGCTTGGTTTGGTGCCCGAAGTGGACTCCCGCTTCGAGCAGCTCCTTCATGGTGATGGTTGCCAAACGACCTCCTTATTGGACTGCATTCCGGCATCGTTCATCGGGCCGGAATTGATGCCCCGGTTTGGGGCAGATTGAACTACCTGGGTACAGTCGCCAGTTTTTAGTCCCCAGTCCCCGGTAGAAAACCACTGGAGACTGGCAACTGGTGACTGCTTTACCGCTTCGAGAACTGGAAGCGCTTGCGTGCTCCCTTTTGACCGTACTTCTTGCGTTCTTTCACTCTTGCGTCGCGTGTGAGCAGGCCTTCGCTCTTGAGCGTCTTGCGCAGCTCGGCGTTGAACTGGAGCAGGGCGCGGGCGATGCCCATCTTAACCGCATCGGCCTGGGCGGCTACGCCACCGCCGGAGACAGTGGTGACCACGTCGAAGGTCGCGGCGGTGTCGGTGAGGACGAGGGAGCGCTTCGCGGCAACGCGCTGCTGCTCGGTCACGAAATGAACGTCGAACTTTTTGCCGTTGACCGCAAACTCCCCGGTGCCAGGGCGAAGATACACGCGGGCGATGGCCGATTTGCGCCGCCCTGTGCCGTAGTATTGAACCTTATCTGCCATGCTTTATCCTTAATCTTCTTTCGTACACCGCAGGGGCTAAAGCCCCGGATATTTTGTGCCTCGATCGGCACGACTCAAGTCATGCCCTGTTACAAAACCTTGCTAACCAAACCTGTTCGAACCTGTGCGTTGCTACAAAAACGTCTTTGCCTAACCTTGTTACAAAAATTCTTATGCGTTGACTTCGAGCGGTTGTGGCTTCTGCGCCGCGTGGGGATGCTTCTCGTCGCGATAGACATTGAGCTTGGTGGCCATTTTGCGGCCCAGTTTGGTCTTGGGGAGCATGCCTTTGATGGCTTCTTCGACGACCTTCTCGGGACGTCGTTCAATGAGGCGAATGAACGACTCCTCGCGCAGACCGCCGGGAAAGCCGGTGTAGCGGCGATAAGTCTTCGACTGGCTTTTGAGGCCTGTAAGGCGCACTTTGCTGGCGTTGATCACGATGACGTGATCGCCCATGTCGAGGAAGGGCGTGTACTTCGGATTGCGTTTGCCGGCCAGCACGCTGGCGGCTTCGGTGGCGAGGCGTCCCAGGGTTTTGCCGCTGGCATCGACCACGAACCACTTGCGATCGATATTGAGCCCGCTCGGAATATAGGTTGACATCTCTTGATCTTCTCCCCGGCCTTGCTGATTCCTGCTGCGCGGTGCGCCAAAATTGCCCACGCAACGCCTAAACTGCCATGCAACTTCCGCCGAAAAATTGCCACGCAAAGCGAACCGCGAAAACTGAACTCTTCCGCGGCTTTCGGATGCTGTACGCGTGAGTTGGCGCAGAATTGATCGAACCCGGTCCAGAGTTTCGTCCAGATTTTCCCCGGATTTGCCTGTCCCCGGCTGCGGCGTAAACGCACAGACACGAGGACGCACACTGCGCAAGGAGTTCAGGATACGGGAATTTGGGGGTGGAAGTCAATTGTGGAAAGGGGGCAAACCGGCCCATTACCAAGGAGTCCGGCCGTGCTCCGTTGCGTGTGACACTGGAGAAACCTTGCACGGTCCGTCCCTTGCTGAGAGCCTGTCGTCGGGAAATATTGCCTTTAGTCGTCGATTGGTTGCGTGCCTTTCCCTGCGGTGGGAGACTTCGCGCTGGGAGGTACTACACCGTGATCAACCGAGTCGTTGTTCTTTCCGTGCTCCTGTGGGCCGCGTCCGGCCTTTGTATCCCGCCAGTGTCTGGCCCGTCCGCCTCGGCGCAAACGGCTAATGCGCAGACCTGGGCTCTGCCGCATGGAACGGCTGTGAGGGACGCCGGGCCGCGCAGCTACCAGTTCACCGTGGTTTACAACACGGCCAACCGTACGGGCGAGGTGATTCGCCGCCAGCGAATAACCGGGGAATACACGCGTGGCCTGGCAAATGGAGAGGTCGCCTGGAAGAATGTCGCCGAGGCGGATGCGGATGGGGCGACGGGACCTTTCGGCGCTGAGCAAAGGCGCGATTTCATGGAGGGATTCCGTTACCGAAACGATGTGGCGGCCACCATGGCGCCGGATTTTTTCAAGACATTTCCCCCTTCGGCGGTGCTGGAGCGTAACCTGGTTTGGGACACAGGCATGTTCGAGACGTTCGGGCAGAATCATTTCGACGAGCTCAAACTGAACGAGCCGCTGCACGCCGGCGCCGGGCAGAACGTGAAGATGCCGGACGTGGGGACATTTCATAATCGCGATATCGTCCTGGAGTGGGTGGGGCGCTCTATAAGGAATGGCCAGGATTGCGCCGTCATCGAATATCGGGCGTTTTTCAATCCGTTGCAGCTGGCCAGTGGGGGCATGACGTTGCAGGGGCGCAGCGACTACTGGGGCGAAATATGGGTATCGCTCGGGACGAAGCAGATTGAATACGCGACGATTTATGAGGAAGTCTCTGGCGAAATGAAACTGCCGGGCCAGGACACGCCGCAGTTGCTGAGTGTGTTTCGCATCGGCAGCCTCGAACCTCTGAACACGCAGCCGAACGGGAAGAATTGAGGCAGCGCGTGACAGCAACGGGCGGGACTCCATTCCGGCACAGGTGGGGATTCTCACTGCTGTGGACCAATGTTGCCGTGGCGCTGGTCGATCTGATCGTGGTAGCCAGCGGGCAGGCCCCAACTGCAAACTCGGTGCTGCGCACGCTGGCATTCACCTTTGTCTACGCGAACCTCACCAGCATTCTCGCGCTGTTGGTGCTGGGTTGGCTGATCAACAGAGTGGTGGTGGTCCGGAAGTTTCCGCCCTGGACGGTTGTGGTTCCGGGAATTCTATTTTTCACCCTCGGCGGCTGTCTGGTGGCGCAGGCGCTGCTGGCTGCCGCCGGGGTTTCGCAATCGCAACATTTTTGGGCGGACTACCTTCGCACGCTGCGCTTCGCCGTTCCCCTGGCGTTGGTTTTTGGACTCGGCGCGATGACGCACGCCTCGCTCCTGGCGCGCGTGCAGGCGATGGAACAGGAGCTACACGAAAAAGAGCTGGCCGAAGAACGGACGCGAAAGCTGGCCGCGGAAACGCGGCTGCGGTCGCTCGAGTCGTGGATTCATCCGCATTTCCTGTTCAACACGCTGAACTCGATCAGCGCGCTTATTGCACTCGATCCTGCCAGGGCCGAGCAGATCGTGGGACGGCTGGCAACGCTGCTGCGGGCATCGCTGGACTCGAGCGATCACTCGCTGATTCCGCTGCGGCAGGAATTGGCCATGGTCGAAAGCTACGTGGACATCGAGCGGGCGCGGTTTGGCGACAAGCTGCGCGGACGGGTTGATGTGCCGGCTGAGCTGCGCGAGACGAGGGTTCCGCCGATGTCGGTGCAGTCTTTGGTGGAGAATGCGGTGAAGCACGGGATTGGTCCGCTGAGCGAGGGCGGAGAGATCGTGGTGACTGCGCGTGGGGAGGACGGTAGTGCGCGGGGCGGGAGTGTGAAGATTGAGGTACGCGATTCGGGACCGGGCTTCGATCTGGCGGAAATTCGCGCCGGACATGGACTGGATAAGCTGGTGCAGCGCCTTGATGCGCTGTTCGGAGCGAACGCCAGCCTGCATGTTTTCCGGCGGGACGCCTGGTCTGTGGTGGAGATGGTATTGCCACGGGTATGAAACTGCGCGCGTATCTGGTGGACGACGAGCCGCTGGCGCTGGAGCGTCTGCGGCGGCTGCTGGACAAGACGGGTCGGGTGGATGTTAGCGGCTCGACGACGAAGCCGGAAGAGGCTGTGGCAGCGCTGACCGCCGATCCTCCCGATGTGTGCTTTCTCGATATCCAGATGCCGCGGCTGAATGGCTTTGAAGTTCTGTCGCGGCTGGCGAAGCAGCCGGTGGTGATTTTTACGACGGCCTACGATCAATACGCGCTTGAGGCTTTCGGCGTGAACTCGGTTGACTACCTGCTAAAGCCAGTGGAACCGGAACGGCTGGAGCAGGCCCTCGACAAGGTAGAAGGGCTGCGGAAATCCGGACAGGCTGCGCAGGCGGATTTGCAGGCGTTGCTGCGGCAGGTTACGGAGTCGGTGCGCGCAGGGCAGCGCGCGGCTGCGGCGGAGTATCCAGGCAGGATTGCGTCGCGGCTGGGGGATCGGTTGTGGTTTCTCGATCTCGACAAGGTGACGCATTTTTATGCCGAGGACAAGCTGACGTACGCGGTGTCGGAGGGGAAGAGCTGGTGTATCGACTCCGCGATTGCGGAACTGGAGAAGAAGCTGGACCCGAAGCAGTTTTTGCGGATCCACCGCGCCACGCTGGTGAACGTGGCGTGGATCAGGGAAATCTCCTCGCTGCCGGGAGGCATGCTGAATATTCGCCTGAAGGACGGTAAGGGCACGGATCTGACGGTAGCGCGGGATCGGGCGCGGGCTTTCAAGGAGCAACTGGGGCTGTAGGCGGGCAGCGTCTCAGTGCGTGGGAGCCGATCCCAGCGGCGCGTCGTAAGCGGCTGCGGCGATGGCGCCGAGGGCTTCTCCGGCGATGTTTTGGGTCGCGTCGGGGTCCTCGGCCGATACTGACACCATGTTGACGTAAAGGGCGAGGATGAGGTGCTGGCCGCTCGCTGTATCCATGTAGCCGGCCAGACCTTTGCCTGTAACTGTCAGCCGCTTGTTAAGGCGGTCGTAGAGCGTGAAGGTTCCCGTCTTCGCGTGCACATGGCCGGCGGCGGGGGAGGTGGTCTGAATTTTGAAGAGGGTGCCATCTTTACCCAGAATAGGAAGCGAGCGATAGAAGAGATCGTAGTCCTTTTGCGTGGACATGAAGCGCAGGTAGTGGACCATGAAGTCAGGCGAGAAAAATGCGTCGCCGCCGGCGCCATCGCTTTGTGCCGCCCCGCTCAGGTCGAGGCCGGCCTTCGTGAGAAACGCATGCTCCTGGTCGAAGCCCGCCTGCTTGATATCGGTATCTTTGTGTGCGACCAGGGCGCCCAGCAGATACGGCGTTGACGAGGCGTGGAGATTCTGGCTGACCTTCAGCGTAACCTTCACTTCTTCGCGCAGGGGCGGCGAAACGTGTTCCGCCACCATGTTGTCAGCCGTGTACTTTGGCGCAAGCGCTTTGAAATCGATCGCCTCCCCGGGGGCAGCGAGAGCGCACGTCACATTCTGGTCGCGCAGTGCCTCCATCAACACAGTCGCGGCAAATCGGGTGGGCTCGGGAACCGCGTAGGACGCCATCACCGGTTTTGCATCGAGCGCCAGGCTGCCGGTCAGGGTTACGCTGCGGGACCCGTCCGGGTTGAGTTTCTCCTCGTCGTAGTCGAGGGTGTTTTTCGAGCCGGCCTTTCCGGTTTTCGCGTGATTCACAAACGTGACGTAGCCGGTTTGCGGGCCAATCTTCCACTCGACGGGCGCGTCTTCCTTTGCAGCGGGACTGACGACGACGTCGATCACGTTGTCGTTGACAACAATCGGCGACTCGACGACACCGGTTCCGAGTTCCCGCTCGCCGCCGGGAAACAGGGTGTCGTCAATCAGGATTCTTCCCTGGACGCGCTTGATTCCCTTTGCGGCGATCTGCTTTGCGAACTCGTGGATCACCAGGAGCGGGTCTCCGGGCAAACCGTGGCTGTCGGGGCCGCCGTAGGAGTGATCCTCATTTTCGAAGGCGAGGGTGTCGTCGGGCTGGATGCGATTGGAAAGATCGAGATCGCCGCTCGCGACCAGCACCAGATCGCCTTTCAGCGTGCCGTGTTTATCGATGGGTCCGGTGCGGTAGATCTTTGTGTGAAAACGATAGTCCGGTCCAAGGAGTTCGAGGGCCGTGCCTTCGGTCAGCAGCTTGGTTGTGGACCCCGGCACAAAGAGCTCCTGCTCATTCAGCTTATAGATCACGTTGCCGGTGCTGGCGTCGATGAACTCGATTCCGAAGCGAGCGTGGGCAAACTCCGGGCGCGCCATGATGGTCTGGATACGCTGCTCGAGGGATGAGCCGGATTGTGCCTGCACGCTATTTGCAATGGAAGCCAGAGCTGCGGAGAGAGACGCGAGCAGGATGGCACGAAAGGCGAGTGTTCGGTTCATACGATCGTCCTCAGGGTTTGAATGTGAGGGGCAGATCGATTTTCTCGAAGCAGACTGGAACCGCACCCTCGACTGCGCGAGATCAAAGTATCACGCAGCGAAGCCAACCGCTGGACGTTACGCTGCAAGAGACGTGGCTATGGGCATGCGCGTCGGAGCATGGTACATTCGGCGCACCGAAGCTCTGCTTCCCCAACTCGACCAATTGGGCTCCGGCAGGGAATCCACACCATGAAGAAAGCCGCTCTCCTGCTGCTCATCGTTCTCCCTCTCGGCGCATTTGCGCAGAGCAAGCAACCACCAACCACACTGCGCGGCGTTCTGCTGGAGCAGCTGCACACCACGCACGATCAGGAAGACTGGTTTGTGCCGGCGAAGATCGCAGTGCAGGGGCTGACCGCTGAACAAGCAAAGTGGATGCCTCCGGGTGGCGGCCATTCCGTCGGCCAGCTTGCTTATCACATCTGGTATTGGGACAACCGGGAGTTGCAGCATTTCAAGGGAGAGAAGCAGGCGACGTTTGACGGCAACAACAACGAGACGTTCACCGACTTCAACGCCGCGCAGTGGGAGGATTTGCAGAAGAAGCTCGACCAGGTTATGACGGATTGGGAGAAGGCGGTGGAATCGGCCGACGATCCAACGCTGGCGAAGAATGCATCGCTGATCGCGCACGTTGGCGCGCACAACGCTTATCACATCGGACAGATTCTTTACGTTCGCAAGCTGGAGGGGGCATGGGACCCGAACAAGGGTGTGAAATGAACGATCCGGTTCCAGGCCGTTTGGGTGTTCGATTTTGCGAGGTCTGGCGAGCTACAGATTCGGCACTTCCCATTTAGTTTTGCAGCCCTCGAATTCCCAGGTTGGCGCATCCCCTGTTCGTGGGAGCGGGATGCCGCTTGCCAAAAGTTGGTCAGGTACCGTTAGCATCCAGTCAAGAGACCGGCCTGCAAAGCAGGTGAGGGCGATCAACGCTGGATGAACCTACATTCATGCGAACAGGGAGCTCGACTCGACAAATCGGTTCGGTGTGCAGTGTCCGCCAGTCCGGAATGCCTAAAGAACCGCGGAGAGTTCCCACCGTCTTAGGACGGGTTCACCAGCGCATCGTCCCACGGCCAAGCGGGTCGGTCTTCTTGTTTGTCCCGCGCGTACACCTTTCCGTCCTGTCGACCCGTGTGCCCCATCCTCTTCCATTTCGGGCATATAGCCATTCCAGCCTACGGCGTTTGCACGGCAGTGGCTTTGCTGGCCGCGCTGGCGGTGTCCATGCAGGCGGCGAAGTGGACGGGCCTGAATCCTGAAAAGGTTTGGAACCTGGGGCTGGTAGCGATCCTGACGGCGTTGTTCGCAGCGCGACTGCTGCTGGTGTTCACCCATCTGGGGCTTTTTCGCGAGCATCCGTTCTGGCTGCTGGGACTGATGAGTGTCCCGAACACCTGGTGCGTGCTGGGTGGCGTCTTTGTGGCGCTTTTGGCGGGGGTGCTCTATTCGCTCGCCGAGGGCTTGCCGCTGCTGAGGACCGTGGACGCGCTTGCGCCGGCGGTGGCGCTGGCCTTCAGTATCAACCGCGTCGGCGCGTTCTGCGGCGGATCGGCATGGGGCACGCCCACCAGGCTGCCGTGGGGCGTGACGTACCGCAGCGTCGTGGCGTATCTGTGGTATCGTGTGCCGCTGGGTGTCAGGCTTCATCCGGTGCAGATCTACGATGCGGCCGTTTCGCTGGCGATTTTCGCGCTGCTGATGTGGATGCTGCGCCGCGGACTCACGGAGGCACAGGTGAGGTAGCGGGGGCATGGCTGTTTCTGTATGGACTGAGCCGTTTCTTCCTGGAGTTTTTGCGCGGGGATGCGGGCCGCGAGCCGTTGCTTGGCGGCGCTCTGACGCTGGAGCAGGCGTTGGCGATGTTGCGGTGCTATTCGGCGGTGCACTGTGGCTGAGAAGAAGACCCTGCGGCAACGAGCCGTGGCTGGCCAGCTGCCATAAACTCATCGATAAATTGTCCAGGTTGACGGAGTAGTGATGCGGCTGACGCGCAGGATCGGATTTCGGGGTCGGATCCCACACTTGCGTGTTGTTGGATTTCGCTGCGGTGCTGGTGCGTTCGGCAACTACGGCATGGGCAGGTCCGCCCTTTCAGACCGACGATCCGGAGCCGGTCGACTTCCGCCACTACGAGTTCTGCCAATCGGCCAGTTATCGAGCACGCCGATAGAGACCGACCCAACCGGGCCGGCGCTCGAGTTCAACTGGGGCTTGGTGCCGAATGTTCAGCTGCATGCAATCTTCGGGTGGGGCGAGGCGATTCCGTCGAACAGCGCTGTCTATGCGCCGGCGGGCATTGGTCCGAGCGCGTACGGCCTGGTCGATACCGAGTTAGGGGCAAAGATCCGCTTCATCAAGCAGACGAAGATACGGCCGGAGATCGGCTCCTTCACCATGTGGAACTACCGACGGCAGTCATGCGAAGGGCTTGGGCGTGGGGCGCGTGTGGTACCGCCTGCCTGTGTGGGTGCAAAAAGACTATGGGCGACTGGACGACCTATGGCGGCGCGGGCTACACGCTGATCCACCAGACCAATAAAGCAGCTTTCCATACGCGGGATGGCTGCTGCAGAGGAATATCGGGAAGAAGTGGACGCTCGGGGGCGAGGTTTTCTCGCACGCGCATGAGGGGCTGGCGACGCCGCAAACGCAGGCCTCAAAGCTGGTCGACCTTGGCGGCTACTACTACATCAGGAATCCTGGACTGCAGATTCTTTTCGCGTATGGCCACTCGGTCTTTGGGCAAACGGAGAACTATGCGTACCTTGGCTTGTACCAGACCTGGGGAAAAGACAAAGGCGGCGCGAAAGATTCGAGTAATAAGAGCGAAAAGGCCGACGATGGCGGGCATGGATTACTGAGCCGCATGCTTGCCGGGCGCTGACTGCGGGCGGGATCACGTTTCAGGGCTGTAACGCGGGACGATCACTGACTCCATATACTGGACGCAATGAAGCGCCGATTGCATCTTTCGTTCCTGTTCATGATGGCTTCCTTGTCACTCGCGGCGCAGTTGCTTCCGGGCATGCCGCAGCCGGTGTTTTTGTGGCCGCATGGCGTGCCGGATGCATTGGGCCAGAGCGAGGCGGATTTGCCACGCCTTTATCCGTTTCTGCCGAAGGCGCCCTCGACGAGCACCGCTGTGCTGGTGATTCCGGGCGGAGGCTACGAACATGTGGCCATCGGACATGAAGGTGTGCAGATTGCAGGATGGCTGAATGCGCAGGGTATACCAGCGTTTGTGCTGGATTATCGCGTCGCGCCCTACCGCTACCCTGCGCCCATTGAAGACGGGCAACGTGCGATGCGGCTGATTCGCGCTCATGCGGCGGAATATGGGATCGATCCGCATCGCATCGGCGTGTGGGGATTCTCGGCGGGCGGCCATCTGGCGTCGACGCTGGGAACGCATTGCGACGCGGATGCAGTTCCCGTGAAAACCCCCGACGAGGCGGACGCGCAAAGCTGCCGGCCAGATTTTATGGTGCTCGCGTATCCGGTGATCAGCATGCAGTTGCCAGAGACGCATCCTGGCTCGCGGATGAAGCTGCTGGGGCCTGATATTGATGCGGCGCTGGAGAAGCGGTATTCGAATCAAATGGCCGTGAATGCTCAGACTCCGATGACGTTGCTGTTTGCGACGACGAAGGATCCGGCGGTTCCCGCGCAGAATAGCCTGGATTTCTATCAGGCACTGTTACGAAATAACGTTCCCGCTGAGTTGCACCTTTATGACTTCGCGAACCACGGCTGCGGTTTGTGCGGGTCCATTGTGCCGCTTTCAACCTGGCCAACGCTCCTGCGGAACTGGCTGGTGCAGCGGGGTTGGGTTCCGACGACTGCGCCTCCACCGCCGGCGCCCATGCCCAATCTCCCCTCCTGGATTCAGGGACTGAAAGGTCCGGGCAAGCCTGCCGGTCAGCCATAATGAGCTTGAATCAATCGTGACCATGACGGTTACGTATGCAGTTCCCGCAGAGGCGGCGAAGCAGCGCCTGGATGCATGGCTGGCCGGCCAAATCAACGGCGTCAGCCGGGAACGCGTGCAACTGCTGTTGGAGCAGGGCAAGGTCCGCATCGCGGGAGTGATGCCACGTCCCTCGTATCGATTAAAGGGTGGTGAAGCGGTCGAAGTTCTCGGCGATCCTGTACCGCCGCCGTTGAAGGCTTTTGCCGAAGACATCCCGCTCAGGGTCGTTTATGAAGATGACGACCTTTCCGTGATCGACAAGCCCGCAGGCATGACGGTGCATGCGGGAGCCGGCGCGACGGAGCGCGGCACGCTGGTGAATGCTCTGCTGCATCGCTACAAGGCGCTCTCGTCGGTGGGAGGCCATCAGCGGCCCGGCATTGTGCATCGGCTGGACAAGCAGACGAGCGGGCTGATCATTGTGGCGCGCAACGACGCAGCCCATGCGCGTCTGGCGGAGATGTTCGCTCAGCGGAAGATGTGCAAGACCTATATCGCGCTGGTGCATGGGCATCTGAAGCAGGACCGAGGCACAATTGATGCGCCGATTGCCCGCGATCTGTTGCGGCGGACGCGCATGACGACGAAACGGCACGCGGGCGCGCGGAGCGCAGTCTCGCACTACACAGTGATGAGGCGGATCAGCTCGGAGTTCGGCTCATTCGCGATGGTTTCGGTGCGCATTGAGACGGGGCGCACACATCAGATTCGCGTTCACCTGGCTTCGATCGGACATCCGGTGGTTGGCGACACGCTTTATGGTGCGCCCGCGCGGCTGACGGAAGCGGGGGCAGAGCGGCAGACTGGGGAATTGATGTTGAAGCGGAACTTTCTGCATGCGGCGGAACTGGAGTTTGCGCATCCGCGGACGGGGGAGATGATGCATTTGACTTCGGCGCTGCCGCCAGAGCTGGAGAGTTTCCTGGGTAGTCTGGAGGAAGGAAACGGCACAGAGCTCAGAGCGCAGAGCTCAGGAACAACCAATCGCCTCAGGAGGGCGAAGAAATGAAGGTTCTGTATACAGCGGATGTAACGGCGGAAGGCGCGCGGCATGGGCATGTGCGCAGCTCCGATGGATTGCTCGATCTGGATCTGGCGTTGCCGCCGGGGATGGGCGGCAGGGGCGACAAGACGAATCCCGAGCAGTTGTTTGGGGCGGGCTACGCGGCCTGCTTCGGGGGCGCGGTCGAATACCAGGCGCAGCTGGCGAAGAAGAAGACGGGCGTGGTGAGCGTGCGAGCGCGTGTAGGGGTTGGTCCGTTCGACGAGGGCAAGGGCGAGGGCTTCACGCTGCGCGTGGAACTGGATGTGACAATTCCGGAGCAGGATCAGGCAAGCGCGGAGGAGCTGGTGGCGGCGGCGCATCGGACGTGCCCGTATTCGAATGCGACGCGGGGGAATATTGAGGTGGTGGTGACCGCGCATGGTGGGAAGTGAGAAAGAGCGGATCGCGAATAGAGGTTAGCGTTCAGGACCGGGCGTAGCCGTTGCGTACCATGGCTGTATGCGGAGCGAACGGAGGCTGGCCGCCTATCTGGCGCTGAGCGTTGGGATCGTCGCGATTTCGTGGTCAGCGATTTTCGTTCGCTGGTCGAGGATGCCGGGAGTCAGCTCGGCGTTCTATCGCATGATTATTGCAGTGCCGGTGTTGTGGGCGGTGCTTCCTCTGCAGCGCGCGGGGCGCCGCCGTCTTTCGATGCGAACGATCTGGATCGCCTTTGCCGGCGGAGTTTTCTTTGCAGGCGATGTTGGGTTTTGGAACGTTGCGGTGATGCATACGTCGGCGGGCAATGCGACGTTTCTAAGCAATGTTTCTCCGCTGTTTGTGGGGCTCTTTACCTGGATGCTGACGCGGAAGCTGCCCTCGGGGCGATTCTGGGCGGCGTTGCTGGTCAGCACAGTGGGAAGTTGCCTGATCGTGACGGCCGATCTGCGTCACGCGTTCTCGCGCTCGTCTGCCGATGGCCTGGCCGTGGTTGCGGCGGTTTGTTTTGCGCTGTATCTGGTCATCACTGGCCAGCTGCGCGCGAAGGTGGATGCGGGGATGCTGCTGGCATTGTCAACCACCGCGAGCGCCGTCACGTTGTTTATCTGCGCCGCCGCAGGGCATTTCTCGCTGGTGGTGCCGGGGTTTGGTCCGCTGTGGGCATTGCTGGGACTGGGCCTGGTATGCCAGGTGGGCGGCTACTTCGGCCTTACGTATGCTCTGGGCCATCTGCCGGCGACCGTGACGTCGATTCTGTGGCTGACCATCGCGCCGGCGACGGCAGGATTTGCGTGGATGATTTTTGGCGAGCGCATGTCGCCGATGGAAATAGCCGGTGGGGCGCTGGTGCTGACAGGAGTTTGGATCGTCGGGCGGCGGGAGAAGGCGGACGTTCCGCGGGTGGAGGAGCTGATTCCGCCGGTGGCGCAGGTTTAATTCCTACAGCTTCTGCGAGCGCTGCACATCCCGCACCCCGGGGAGTCTGCGCAAAGCCTGCACCAGGCGCGTCAGGTGCCGCACATCCTCGGCGTCGATGACAAATTCAATGGTCGCGTCGCCGGCATCGCCGGGATGCGTTTCCATGGTGCGGATGTTGGTGTTCTCGTCGCTGATAACGGCGGTGATTTCCTTTAGCATGCCGGCGCGGTCGTCGCACCGCACTGTGAAGCGGACAGGGTAGGTCTGGCGGGCTCCGGCCTTATCTTCAGGGCTGCGAGCCCACTCGACGGAGATGCGTCGGTCGGCCTCGTAGAGAAGGTTCTGGACGTTGGGGCAGCTGCGCGCGTGGACGGCGACGCCCTTACCGCGCGTGACGTAGCCGATGATTTCTTCGCCGCGGATGGGGTTGCAACATCGCGCACGATAGACCAGCAGCTCGTTCTGACCTTCGACGATGAGCGAGTCCGATCCGCTGGTGGCGGCGACGCGGCGGACGGCATCGGCGCCGGGAGTGGCTGGAGCAGATTCGGTTTCCGCCGGCTGATGGATGAGCCCGGGTGCGAGACGGTTGAGCACCTGGCGCGCCGAATACTTGCCGAATCCGATGGCGGACCACAGGTCGTTGGGTGTGGCCACGCTGTAGTCGGCGGCGACGCGGGCGTAGTCGGACTCCTGAAATTGCGACAGGCTGACTTTGTACTTGCGCGCCTCGCGCTCGAGCAGCTTGCGGCCGATTTCGATGGCGCGCTCGCGCTGGTGCTCGTTGAGCCAGTGGCGGATCTTGTTGCGGGCGCGAGGACTCTTAACGAATGTGAGCCAGTCGCGGCTGGGCGTGTGGCCGTTCTGCGTGATGACTTCGACGATGTCGCCGTTGCGCAGTTTGGTCCGCAATGGAACCATGCGGCCGTTGACCCTCGCGCCGACGCATGTGTTTCCAACTTCGGTATGGATGGTGTAGGCGAAGTCGATGGGGGTGCCGTCGCGGGGTACAACGACGACTTTGCCCTTGGGAGTAAAGGTGTAGACCTCTTCCGGGTACAGGTCGATCTTGAGCGTCGACAGGAACTCGTTGGGGTCGGTCATGTCGCGCTGCCACTCGACAAGCTGACGGACCCAGGCGAGCCGCTGCTCGTCGCGCGCGCTCACGGGCGAGCCGCCGGACTTGTATTTCCAGTGCGCGGCAATGCCTTCTTCCGCGATGCGATGCATTTCCTCGGTGCGAATCTGGACTTCGAACTGGTGCCCGCCTTCGCCCATCACAGTTGTGTGCAGTGACTGATACAAATTCGGGCGAGGCATGGCGATGAAGTCCTTGATGCGGCCGGGGACGGGACGCCAGATGCTGTGGATGATGCCGAAGACCGCATAGCAATCCTGCACGCTCGAGGTGATGACGCGCAGAGCGAGCAGGTCGTAGACCTGATCGATGGAGGTCTGCGACTTCACCAACTTGCTGTGGATGCTGTAGAGGCGCTTGATGCGCCATTCGACACGCGCCTTGATGTTGTTCTCGTGCAAGCGCTCGGAGAGCAGGCCTTCAACCCCGGCGAGGAATTGTTCGCCTTCGGAGCGGCGGGCTTCGATGGCTTCGTGGAGCTGCTCCCAAGTAATGGGATCGACCCAGCGGAAGGCAAGGTCCTCGAGTTCGCCGCGCAGTTTGCCCATGCCGAGGCGATGCGCGAGCGGCGCGTAAATGTCGAGGGTCTCGCGGGCGATGGCGCGCTGGCGCTCGGGCGCCAGATGCTCGAGGGTACGCATGTTGTGCAGGCGGTCGGCGAGCTTGATGAGGACGACGCGCACGTCGCTGACCATGGCGAGGAGCATCTTGCGGACGTTCTCAGCCTGGCGGTCTTCGCGATTGGCAAACTGGATTTTGTCGATCTTGGTGACGCCTTCGACGATATGGGCAACCTGCTCGCCGAATTTCTGAACGATGTCTTCGGTGGTGACGGGCGTGTCTTCGACCGCATCGTGGAGGAGGCCGGCGGCGATGGCGGTCGAGTCGAGCTTCATCTCGGCGAGGACGAGGGCGACCTCCAAAGGGTGGAGGACGTAGGGTTCGCCGGAGGCGCGGAGCTGCCCGTCGTGATGCTCGAGGCAGAACTTCCAGGCATGGCGGATGATGTCGAGATCGTCGGAGGGGCGATTGGTGTGGACGGTGTCGAGCAGCCGGCCAAACTTCTCCCGGAACAGGTCAGGGACCCGCTCTACGGGGAGCGTGGTGGACTGGACAACCGCCATGATCCATTATAGGCGGAAGTTGCAAGACGGGCTTGAAGTGTACAGGGTACAGGGCTCAGATCACAGATCGCCAACGCGACTGTCGGCCTCATATCGAGCCCATCGGATGGCGGGGGGCGTGCACTGGTGCCGTCAGTTCGCGGTAAAGGCCGGCCGCACTCATTTTTCGATCGAAAATCATCAAATTTCGATTGGGCATCGCTCCGCCAACCACGGGATTGACGAGCAGACTGACGAGCAGGGACAGGGTTAGGCCATGACGGGTCACGTGGTACTGCAGAACAAGTTGCATGAGCCTAGCTTCAATCGGTTTTCCGTCCTGCAGCAAGGCGGACCTGAACCAATACTGACTCACGGCATTCACGCTGCTCTCATCGAACGAAGGATCGGTGCAGTGAATGACACGAACATCGTGTGGATAGCCCTGAATCCCGACAAGCACAGACATGGAGCATAGTCCATCGACCTGTCGGATTCGGGCATCGTCGGAATAATCCGCGGGACGCCCTCAATCAATTGTGGAGGCGTGACATGCTTCGCACCGTCCTCATCGCAGGGTATGGGCCGTTTGTCGTTGACCGGTTGTTTGGCAGACGAAGCAATGGCCAGCCAGAAGATGAATGCTGGAAGCGAAATACCGTGCATTTGTCACGCTAAGAGGAGTGCTGGCCGAATTTTATCTCCGATTCCAGGCTCGCGTAGCCAAATCACTGCGCGTGAGACTGCGTTTCGATCCAGGCTGTGATTCTGGCGTCGAGGACGTCGAGCGGCAGGGCGCCGGAGTCGACGACCTGGTCATGGAAGGCGCGAAGGTCGAATTTTGGTCCTAAGGCTTTTTCTGCGCGGGCGCGGAGTTCGAGAATTTTGAGCTGGCCCATTTTGTAACCGAGGGCCTGGGCGGGCCAGGCGATGTAGCGGTCGCATTCGGCGTTGACGGTGGAGTCGTCGAGGCCGGAGTGGGCGTGGAAGTAGTCGACCATCTGCTGGCGCGACCAGTGCATGGAGTGGACGCCGGTGTCGTCGACGAGGCGGATGGCGCGGAAGATGTCGGCTTCGAGACGGCCGAAGTCGGAGTAGGGATCCTGGTAGAGGCCGATGTCTTTGCCGAGATGTTCGGCGTAGAGTCCCCAGCCTTCGGTGTAGGCGGTGTAGTGGAGGTATCTGCGGAACTTCGGGAGACCGGTGAGTTCCTGGGCGATGGATATCTGCAGATGATGGCCGGGCAGGCCTTCGTGGTAGGCGATGGACTCGACATTGGCGAGCGAGCGGTGCTCAAAGTCGTAGGTATTGACGAAGACGGTGCCGGGGCGGGAGCCGTCGGGGGTGCCCTGCTCGTAGTAGGCGGGGGCCTGATCTTTTTCCATGAAGGCAGGGACGGCTTCAACCGTTAATGGGGCTTTGGGCAGGCGGCCGAAGAGAGTGGGGAGTTTGGGGCGCATCTTGTCGAGGTCGGCGCGGTAGAGGTCGAGGAGGGCGTCGCGACTGGTTGGATGTAGTTTGGGGTTGGCGGCGATGGCGGCACGGAGGGCGGCGATGTCGGGGTAGCCGAGCTTCTTCGCGATGACGAGCATGTCGGCTTCGTCGCGGCTACTTCGTCTTCGCCGATTTTGTGAATCTGCGCGGGGGTTAGGTCGGTGGTGGTGCTTTGTTTGACGCGGAAGGCGTAGTACGCGTCGCCATCGGGGAGGGACCAGACGCCGGGATCGGCGCGGCCGGCGGGGATGTAGGTGGCCTGAAGGAATTTTGCGAAGCGCTGGTAGGCGGGATAGACCTGCTTGGTGATGGCGGCGATGAGTGCGTCGTGTATCTGGGTTTGGTCTGAGGCGGAGATGGCAGCGGGGAATTTTTTGAGGGGCTGTGCGAAGGGGCTGTCTTCGGGCTTCTGGGCGAGGAGCGCGTTGACCTGGACGAGGACTTTTTCGAGGAGATATTTGGGTGGGACGCGCTGGTCGTCGATGCCGGTGAGCATGTTGCCGGTGATCTGGCGGAAGGCAGTGGGGACTTTATTGAGGCGGGCGATGTAGTCGTCGTAGTCCTTGCCGGTGGTGAAGCTGAGGCGGGGGACGAGCTGCGCGAGGGAGAGATGGAGGCCGTTGAACTGGTTGACGGGCATCTCCCAGGGCTTGAAGGCGGATTCTTCCTGATCTTCGATGAGCTGGCGGACCATGAGGTCTTTGGACAGGACTTCCTGGGGGTCGAGGCCGGCGGTGTCGATTTCGCCGAGGCGGCGGAGGTAGTCGCTCTTGCGGGCGAGCTGCTGGTCGTAGGCTTCGACCGAGTAGTCGGTGAGCTGGTCGTTGAAGCGTTTGTCGCCGATGGTGGAGGCGAACTCCGGGGAGTGGCTAAGGTTGTCTTCCCAGATTTGGGAGAAGAAGTCGTTGAGGGCTTTGCGGTTGGCTTCGAGGGTGGGGGTCTGGGCGCTGGCCGCTGCGACGGAGACGAGGAGGGCGAGGAGAAAGGCGGGGAGGCGGCGGAGTTTCATGGAGAGTACAGGGTACAGCAAGGGCCGGTTAGCGGTCAGCGAAGGGCGTTAGCAAAAGGCGATTAGCGAAGGGCGTTTAGCGAAAAGCTGTAGCAGGCTGTTAGCCGGGAGTCTTGACTCCTTTGCGGAGCATGTCAATGGATTTGTCAATGCGGGCGTTGCGGGTTTCTTCTTTTTTGGCTTCGGTGATCCAGCGTACGTATTCCTTGCGGTGGGTGTAACTAAGTTTTTCAAAGATGGGCAGGAGCTTTCTTTTTTCAGGAGCGCGGCGAATGGGGGCGGAATCTCGACGGTTCGCTCCTGTTCGTCCTTCCAGATCTCGACTTTGATGGTGTCGCCGATTTGCTTGCCGGTCTGCTCCTGAATGGACTTGAGGATGCCGAGCATGTGCTGCTGGGGGCCGCAGCGCATGAGCGAGCCCGCGTAAGGAATGCCGTCGAAGGTGGCCTGGACGGGGACACTGCCTTTCGCGCCAAATTCTTCTTCGGCGTCGTAGGGAAAGAGAACGAAAGCTCCGCCGCCGGGGCCGGGTTCGAATTTTGCGGTGAAGGTGTATTTTTTCATGGCAGCAGTTGGCAGGTTAGCAGGCTAGCAGGTTAGCAAGTTAGCAGGTTAGCGGAAAAGGGGTCAGCGAATTGCCAGCATAAGCGAGAGACGAGCGGAAGGCGAGCGAGAAGCTATTAGCGAGAGGCGTTTGGCGGGAGGCGTTTAGCAAAAAGCGTTTAGCGAACGACTCTTAGCGCTGCTCAGGCGACGGCTTCCTGGGCTTGCAACTCGTCGCGGGCTGAGGCGGGACGCAGGGGCGTCGTGATGGAGAAAACTGTACCTGTACGGCCGGGACCGCAATGGCTGCGGACATGGATGTTCCATCCGTTGCGGCGGATGATTTCGCCGGTGACCCAGAGGCCGAGGCCGGTACCGGTTTCACCCTTGGTGGTGACGAAGGGCTCAAAGATGGCGGGCAACAATGCAGCGGGAATGCCGGAGCCGGTGTCGGCGATGGTGAGGCGGAGACGGGAGGAGCGGTCGGCGGGATTCTGAGCGGAGACACGGATGCGCAGGCGGCCGCCGTGGCGCATGGCATCGACGGCGTTGCCGATGATGTTGGCGATGACCTGGCGGAGTTCACCGGGGCTGGCGAGGACGGTGGTGCTGGGGGTATCGATCTCGAGCTGAACACCGATGCTCGCTGCGATGAGGCGGGAGTTGTAGAGGACGAGAACGGAGCGCAGGGCGCCGTCAACGTCCGTGTCGAATGGGGTGATTGGGCTCGCGATAGAAGCGGAGGGTTTGTTTGGTGATTTCGGCGACACGGGCGAGTTCGTGGTCAGCTTCGGCGAGGTATTTCTGTGACAGCTCGTGACTGGGGCTGGAGCGCATGAGGAAGAGGAGATTGGTGACGGCCTCGAGGGGGTTGTTGATTTCGTGGGCGATGCTGGCGGCGAGGCGGCCGGTGACGGCGAGTTTTTCAGAGCGGCGGAGAGCGTCCTGGGCGCGGGCGTACTGCTGCATCTGATCGCGAATCTGATACTGACGCTGGCGCACG
>CAWHOU010000055.1:0-60097 GCA_963831055.1 uncultured Acidobacteriaceae bacterium
CGCCGCGACCGACGGCGTCGAAGTCGTCAACGACAGCGCCGGTGACCAAAAGGGCTTCACCGCCGATGCCGAAATTCTCAACATCGACGATCATCGAACTGGAAGAAGTCCGCAACCCTTGACAGCCAAGAAAGACTCGACCGCGCTGGCGATTCAGCTCGAGTTCCCGCGGGTGTCTCGAATACCCTATTCATCCGCCTCACGCTTCGCAAGAACGCAAGGTGCTCTCGTCGGTTTTCTACCTGCGCGGCTCGCCGAGAACGATTAACCGGCATCCGCGAACTGCCGAGTGTGACCGTTGCTCTAAAAGTCACATCAAACGCGAGGATCGCAGTGGGTCATCGATGCGGACCTGCGCAACACTTCAATGCGCCGGCATTCTGGTCCGCATCAAAGCCGTGCGGGAAAGAACCTGCGACCTCATCGTCCCCGCCCTCTACGACGACAACTACATCGCGCTATGCCTGGCGAGCGCCGTACGATTCACATGCGGCTAGAAAACGTCGACACACGCGGGGAGTGACCGCGAATCATCGTTAAAGGCTTCAACCTTAGTGGCAGCGGACATAGCCCTGGGAGGCCAAGTTCCGGCAGCGATGTAATCTGGATCTTTCAATAGCGCGCTACTGGGCTTTTACCGTCGCGCTCAGGGGAAGGTTTGCAGAAGAATCGCCCACCATCAGTTTACCGGCTCCGCCTCCACGCGAAATTCCCCCGCCTTTGTATCCGAATACGCCAGCCGCGAAGCCGGCAACGAATCTCCACCGTTCGTCTGACGAGCTTCCACCATTACTCTCTGGATTTTTTCTAGCTCCTCGCGCGGCCGTTCCACTTTTGATTTCAAGTGCTTCACATACAGCTGCACCATGTCATCGCCCGCGCGGCTTCCGTATTTGTGACATCCACCGATACAGTTACGGTTCCGTCCTTTGCAATCCCCCCCAAGCTGGTTTTCAGGTTCGAAATTTAAACGTGAAATAACTCAGCCCAAACCCAAACGGATAGAGCGGCTCTCCTTGAAATACATATAGGTGTAGCGATCGCGAATGTTGTAATCCATGTCGGCGGCAGCTGGTCGAGCGACTTCGCAGTCTCGACCAGATGGCTGCCGGGTTGGGCTCCCGAAAAAGTACCCTGGCCAGCGCATTACGTCGTGCTGCGAGGTATGCGTCATGTGCATAATTGCGGCACGTGCTCTGGTCCAGTTGATCGCAAATGGAAAACTCGATATCAGAATCACCACTGTCTTCGGATTGACGGCGAACACCTGTCGGACCAGTTGTTCCTGGCAAATCAGATACTTTCGCGGTCTCGGCTTTCGCGCCCATCGCTGGGGACAGCGCAGGGAGCGTTCGCGACCATCCGGGTAGATCACTAGTGGTGCCCCATGTCCGGTCCGCAGGTCGGTCGTTCCCCACCACCACCACGGCAACATCGGAGTGCCGCGCCGCATTGATCGCGGCGTTGCCCAACTCATCCGCCGCGTAGTTGACCTTGACGTCGGGCCCAACCTCAGCCTTGATCCCATCGAGCGGCGTCACTTTATAAGGAGGGGTCCCGCCGTACCAATCCCAGTGCGCCGAATCCGCCAGCGGCCCAATCACCGCGATCACTTAATGCCGTTCTTGTCGAACGGCAGCAGATTCTTCTCGTTCTTCAGCAGCACTACTGACTCCAAGGCCAGCTTTTTTGAAACGTCCCGATCGCGATCTGTATTCCACGGTTCCGGATCATCCTTGATCTTCGTGTACGGCACCAACTCCGGGGGATCGAGCAACCCCAGTTTGATAGCAATTCGGAATTTGTATCGGAGAACGGCATCGATATCGGCCACCGTCAGCGAGCCGTCTTTCAGTGCTGCCTTTGTCTCGTCTACATAGCGATCCAGAAACTGATTAATGCCGTTCTTGATGCAAGCCACCACCGCTGCTTCCGTGTTGGGGAAGGTGTGCCGGGGATCGACCAGCAGGTGCACCGCTCCGCCGTCCGTCGACAGCACATCCACGCCCCATTTGTCCCGCACAATGCTCTTCAGGATCGGATTCACCGCCATCGGCGTCCCGTTCCAGGCGTTGTACGACGCCATCACGGCCTTCGCGCCGCCTTCCAGAAACGCCATGCGGAAGGGAACTGAATAGTACTCCCAGAAGAGCCGCTCATCGAAATCCGACGAAGAACGATCACGCAGGTTTTCATTCTCGTTGGCCAGGAAATGCTTCAGCAGCGGCGAGGCCTGCCAGTATTTCGGATCGTCGCCTTCGAGGCCCTTGCTGAATGCAATCGCCATCGTCCCGTTGAAAAACGGATCCTCGCCGTACACCTCTTCGCTGCGTCCCCATCGCGGATCGCGCGCCAGATCCGCCTGCGGTCCCCAGTCCATGAGAATCTGGCGGTCGTACTTCGCCGTCTGTGTGGTGAACCGCGCCTCGTAACCTTCCACGCCACCGGCCTGCCGCACCAGCTGCGGATCCCACGACTCGCCCATGCCCGGCGGCTGCGGGAACTGCGTCGTTGTGATTGGCTCGTGCTTTCCGTGCGATTCGCGCTGCACGATCCCGTGAATCCCTTCGGAGCTGCCGATGTTTGAGATTCCCAGCCGCGGCACCCCCGTCCGCGTCCCGAGTACATCGATCTTCTCCTCGGTCGTCATCAGCGACAGCAGATTGTCGATGCGCTTGTCCACGGCCAGATTCGGATCGTTGAATGGATACTGTGGTTGTTGCGCGAAGGCCGGAACAAGTCCTGCCGCGAACACAGCTGCAAATGCCGAAAAGCGGGCGGCACGATACTTTTTTGCCATCTCAGGAATCCGTTTCCACTTCGTATTCTGCAGGGCGTGGCCGGAACTGCCGCTGGAACGCACCAAGGCTATCACGTGTCGCACCCGCTGTGAGGGCGATGCGCGTGCTGACCTCGTACGGCTCCAAACGAACGAACCCCCGGAAACGAAAAGGATCGCAAGGTGCCCGCAGGCCACGGATTCGAGGCCTATGCCCGCCGCACCGCCGAACTTTTCCGTGTCGGCCCCCCCGGCCAAACATCCACTGACGGAGGCTGCCGGTTCGCATATTGGCCATTGGAGGTGCCATGAATGCCTTTTCCCCATCTACGTGGCTGCGTTCGTTCGCCACTTGGCGAGGTGCAGCTCCAATTCTGCCGATGCCTTCGAGTGGACGCGGACGGGAATGTCCATGCAGGCCGTCTGAGCCATTCGCCCGCCACGCCATGCGTGCCTCATTCGCGAATCCGGGTCACAAGCCTCTGCCTCTGCCGGTTCGTTTCGCCGAAAACCGCCGCTTCCTTCCGGTCCCACGTTCCTGGTCCCGCATGTGGCTTTTCGCCGGCACTGGCGATGTGCATCGCTTCGGACCGCCCCCGGCCGGCCAGTCCCCCTTGCCGCTCATGTAACGCGCAGCGTCGTCATAGCAGCTCTGCAGCCAGCCGGATCGATTTGCGTTACAGGTCACCTCCGCCCGTTGCCGCGGCGTCAGCGACTAAAAGCAGGTTGCACCATTTGTGGTGCACAAAGTAGTGGCTGTGTGACGAGGGGCGAGGTGCGGCTAATTGTCGCAGGGTGGCTTTCGCTACAAGTCGAAATATGATGGGTTGAATGATTGCAGCGCTGAGAACCTGGTCCCGGGGACACACAGATTTGGCTCCGATTCACGGTGAGGCCTCCACGACCGAGCCCGACACATCGGAAGCCGATCCTGCCCCGAACCTGGCTTTGCCCTGGGTCATTCGGCTCCGCTATGGGATGGTCGTGGGCGGAGCCGTGACGCTTCTGGTCGCTGCACGCAGCTTTAGCTTCTGCCACTCGGTTTTGTGGGTACTCCTCCCCCTGCTTTCGGTACTTGCAACCAACCTCTGGCTCCATCCCGCGATCCACCGTTCCCTTCATTCATCCCAGGCCCTTTTGGGTGCAACCTTTGCTTTTGACACACTATGCCTCACGGCAGCGCTCGCGCTGACCGGCGGACCGATGAACCCATTCAGCCTGCTGTACCTTGTGCAGATCACTCTGGCGGCTGTCGTTCTGAACCGGAACTGGACCTGGATTCTGGTCGGCCTCTCTGCTGTCTCCTTCGGCCTCCTGTTTTTCCTGCCCTCGGCGTGTCTTGAATGTCATGTCCCGGGCGAACACGAGATGTTTCCCCATCTGGTTGGGATGTGGTTCGCCTTCATCGTCGCCGCCACATTGATCAGCTTCTTCACCGGTCGGATCTCGAACGCGTTGCGCCACAGAGAACAGGAAATACTGATACTGCAGAATCACGTCGCCAGACAGGAGAGACTGACGTCCCTCGTCACCCTCGCAGCGGGCGCAGCCCACGAATTGAGCACGCCGCTGGGAACGATTGCTGTTGTGGCTCGGGAACTCGAACGCTATGCATGGAGCCTCACCAACGGGGACGATCTCGGCGACGATGCACGGCTGATTCGTTCGGAGGTAGAACGCTGCCAGCAGATTGTTCATCGGATGAGCGCGGGGGGCAGAGCCGGCCGGCGAATCGCCACGGATTATTCAAACGGGCGAACTTCTCGGTCAGGCTCTCGACGAGATCTCCGAATCGCATCGCGCTCGGGTATCCCTCGATGCCGGCGATGAAGAATTGACCCTTTGCCTGCCGGTGCGAGCGACCGTCCAGTCTCTGACGGCTCTCCTCAGGAATGCCTCGATGCCGGAACCGACGATCAGCAGATCATCGTGCAGGCTCGACGGATTGAAACGGGGCTGGTCGCTCTCTCTGTTCGGGATCGAGGCCGCGGGATGAGCGAGGAAATACTTCGCCGGATCACCGAGCCCTTTTTCACGACGAAACCGCCTGGCAGAGGAATGGGCCTCGGAACATTTCTGGTACGCACATTTGCTGAGCGCCTTGGAGGCAGCCTCTCCTGTGAATCGGCGCCCAGCCGCGGTA
The DNA here is from genome assembly GCA_963831055.1 of uncultured Acidobacteriaceae bacterium. GTDB lineage: Bacteria > Acidobacteriota > Terriglobia > Terriglobales > Acidobacteriaceae > Palsa-343. The sequence continues at coordinate 4,923 of CAWHOU010000055.1, forward strand.
CTATCGCAACCCTGACTCTGCCAATTCACTTTCAGCCAGCGCGAGATCACGACGATGCCACAGCGTGAAGCAACACGCCGGGTGATGGTCGTCGATGACGATGAGGTGTTCCGTACGCGCCTGAGCCGGGCGTTTGCTCAGCGCAACTGGGAATCCCGGGCCGCGGGCGACGGTGAAGAGGCGCTGTCTGTGGCAGGTGAACTGAAGCCGGATCTGGCTCTGATCGACCTCCGCATGCCCGGTATGGATGGTCTTGATCTGGTCGAGAAACTGCGAGCAGCCGACCCCGCGGTGACCATCATTGTCCTGACTGGATATGGAAGCATTCCCACAACCGTCGCTGCGATGAAACGCGGCGCGGACCACTACCTCAGCAAACCTGCGGATGCGGATGAGATTCTTTCGGCATACGAGAAGCTGCAGCCGTCGGACGATGGCGAAGCTGATGTTCCCACTACGACTCCAACCCTTGCTCGCGTGGAATGGGAGCACATGCAGCGCGTGATCGCCGATTGCGGCGGTAACATCTCCCAGGCGGCGCGTGCACTGGGGATCCATCGGCGATCTCTGCAGAGAAAACTGTCGAAATATCCGCCGCATCGCTGATCGCGGGTCCGGTTAGTGTTAGTGACTGAGGCTGCGACAATTTGCCGCAAGCGCCTGGACGAATCGCCCTGGGCAATCCGCTCTATAAAAGAGGGAAGGCGCACACGTGCCGATTCGACATGAATTTCACCATCGTCGTGATGCTCGCAGTGCTTGCTGGTTCTCCCAGTACAGCCCTGCAGAGCAGGATCCGAAAAATCGAGGGCAGGCTGATGGCCCCGTGCTGCTACACGCAGACCATCGACGTGCACGAAAGCGAAATTGCGCAACAGATGCGGGGCGAAGTGACTCAGATGGTTTTGGCCGGCCAGAGTGACGAGGCGATCATCAACCACTATAAGGCGATCTATGGAGAGGGCATCCTTGCCGTTCCTGATGGGGCCAGTGGATCGCTGGTGTTTTCCATTCCCGGCTTTATAACCATTTTCGCCGCGCTTGCTCTTTTGGGAGGCATTCTGAAAACAGCACAGAACACGCGCAGCCGTCTCCCTGCATTGCAACCCAGCGTCGACGATCCCATAATCCAGGCTTTCCGCGCCCGAATTCGCGACGAATGGAGCCGCGATCTCTAACCCGGCCGCCTTCTCCCGGGGCCTTCGCTCAGTCAGCATGATGCTCGCCAACCAGGTCCCGATCAGGAGCAAATCGATGTCTCGCCATGTTCCTCATGCTTTTTTCGTTCCTCTTGCTGCGTTATTACTCACCCTCCCCGCCGCCTGTCGCCAGCAAAGCCAGCCTTCGGCCGGAGTCGAACTTCATCCCGTCAACGCCACGGTCCGGCACGAACAGCTGCAGGGTCTGGTGCTGGCGACCAGCCTTCCGACCAGCGAAATTACGGTCAAACATGGAGTGATTCCCAACTTCATGCCGGCCATGACGATGGTCTACAAGGTGAAGAATCCAGCGGATGTACAAAAGCTCCGGCCGGGCGATGAGATTTCCGCCGACATTCTTGTTCCCTCCGACTCCGAGGACTATCTGCTCGACAACATCGCGATCACCAGTGAAAAAGGCCGCAGTCTTCCACCGACTCTGCTGCCGCCTCATCAACTCATGATCGGGGAGCTGGTCCCCGATGTGGCTTTGATGAATCAGGATGGCAAGCCCGTTCACCTGAAGGACTATAAGGGAAAAGCAGTCCTTATTACCTTCATCTACACACGTTGTCCGATGCCAACTGCTTGCCCTCTCATCTCCAGCCACTTTTCCGAAGTCAACAAATTGCTTTCGCAGGACCCTAAGGCCTATGCCAACAGCCTTCTGATCAGCATCAGCCTGGACCCCGCCTACGATAAGCCGCCTGTCCTTCGCCAATATGGGCTGGCCTATCTCGACGACAACGCCGCCGCATTTTCTCACTGGGAATTCGCTGACACCACGCCCGACGACTTGAGGAAACTCGCTCAGGCATTCGGGCTTGAATATTCCGTTGAGGACAATCAGATCACACACACCATGCAGACCACGCTGATCGACAAAAACAGCAAGGTCGCTCAGCAGTGGGAGGGAAGCGGCTGGAATCCTCATGATGTCGCTGCGGCGGTCGAGGCGGCTGCCATGAAGGGAGCGGCGTAATCGGGCGATGAAACGAAGCTATCTTGCTGCGCTCTTGATTTCCGGGTGTTCGGCGCTGCTCCTGTGGGTACCGGGATGCTCCAAGCCACTGACCCAGACCGAGGCGGACGGAAAAGACCTCTATGAGATTCATTGTTATGAATGTCACGATGAGAATCAGTTGGGGCTAAAGAAGGTTCCTCCAAAGCTTCACGATGTTTTCTCCGCGCACTTTCTGCCGGACGGCACGACCCCGGCCACCGACGCGGCGGTCCGACAGGTAATTGTCTACGGAAAACGCACTATGCCCCCATTTAACGGCCGGCTCAGCGATGATCAGATTGCCGATCTGATCGCATACCTCCACCGGAAGTAGAATCGATCCCCGAAAGGCCCGCTCCGTCTTCGGGCCCATTCAGGCTGCCTCCTCTGCCGTATGCCCACGACTCGCTCGAACCTCACATCGATGCTGAGACGATGCGCTTGCACCACGACAAGCATCACGCCAGCTATGTCGAGCATCTCCACACGGCGGTTGCCGGTGGCAGGGCTGGACGAACTGATTTATGCGGGCGACCAGTTCGCGAATGCTGGCCCGCGATCGTCGAAGTACCGCAGGTCAGCTCGGAGCGCCCCTAGCAGGGCCTGAGCCTTCTCATCTCTTTTTTTTTCGCCGGACTCGGCCATCGACCTGTCCGCTGGGCGACGCGCCGTGCGCGAAGGCCGCCCTTGAAATGCTCCAGCCGAATTACGGCGATTCATCCCTCAATGGCCCTGGCATTTCCTTCTCTATAATCAAGGTGTGGCCCTGTCTTTTGCCATGGCATTACGCGCGCCTGTTGTCCTGCTGGCTGCCTTACTCCTGCCGCCGCAGGCGGCGCAGAATCTGGGCACAGACCTGGACGGGCATCCGATTCGGGATCTCGCGCCTGCGAATGCCAGGGCGGTCGTGCTGTTCTTCGCGGCGTCCGACTGCCCCATCTCCAACCGTTATATCCCCGAAATCGAGCGGCTTGATCGCGAGTTCGCGCCCAGGGGCGTCACGTTTTGGTGGGTGTACCCCAACCCCTCCGACACCGCCGAAGTTGTCCGCGACCACCAGGAGCAGTTCAATTTACGGGGGCAAATTATTCTGGACACCGCACAGCGGATCACGCGGATTGCCCACGCCACCATAACCCCCGAAGCGGCGCTTTTTGTGCCCGATTCGTCCGGGCTGCGCGAAGTGTATCTCGGCAGAATCGACGACCGGTACATCGCACTCGGAAAGGAGCGACCGGCGGCGAGCACGCATGATCTGGAAAGCGCCATCCGGTCCGTCCTTAACCGCGCGCCGGTTCAAAAGCCGGGCGGTCCCTCGGTTGGCTGCTCGATTGTGCCCCTCAACGCCCAATGAACAGGTTCCGGCGCCTGGTGAGGGCGTTCCATCGCATGGCATCCGTGCCGCGTCGGAGTGTCGTTCTTTTCGTGATGCTCGGCGTCACAATTTCTGTGGCCACCTTCGCGGCTTCCAACCCGCAGCAACGCGGTGGCGACACCGTCTCGGTTCGTCCCACCTGGAATCGCGACATCGCGCCCATCGTTTACCGCAACTGTGCTGTCTGCCATCATCCCGGCGGTGGCGGCCCTTTCAGCCTGCTCGGCTTCCACGACGCCGTGCGCCGCGGCCCGCAGATTCTGGAAGCCACCGGATCGCGATATATGCCGCCATGGCTTCCCGCTCCCGGCTTCGGGGACTTCGCTGGCGCGCGCCGCCTCAGCGATGAGCAGCTCGCGCTGATACGCAGGTGGGTCGAGTCCGGAATGCCGGAGGGCGACAGCCCAGCACCTGCGGCGCCTCACTTTGACGCGACCTGGCAATTGGGCAAGCCCGACCTCGTACTCACAGTCGAACGCCCGTTTACCCTTGCGGCGGGAGGCGCCGATGTCTTCCGCAACTTCATTTTCCAATACCCGCTGAGCCAGACCCACTTCATTCGCGCCGTCCAGATCCTGCCCAGCGTGCCCTCTGTGGTCCACCACGCAAACATCCTCATCGATCGCACGGCTTCGTTTCGCCGTCTTCACCCCAGCGACTGGCAGGACGGAGTCCCCGGCATGGAGATTCAGCTCGATACCGGCAACACCTTCGATCCCGACAGCCACTTTCTCTTCTGGAAGCCCGACACACCGGCCCTCGAAGAGCCGGAAGGGATGCCCTGGCGGCTCGATGCCGGCAACGACCTGGTGCTCAACATGCACCTGAAACCCAGCGGCAAGCCAGAGAACATCACTGCGCGGATCGGACTTTACTTCTCCGCTGCGCCAGCCGTCGAACATCCCATGCTGCTCCAGCTGGAGGATGACCGCGACCTGGACATTCCGGCCGGCGCGCGCAACTTCGTCGTCGAAGACGAGCTAACGCTTCCCATCGACGTGAAGGTTCTGGGCGTCTATCCTCACGCGCACTATCTCGGCCGTGAGCTTGCGGCGTGGGCCATCCTGCCCGATCGGCGGAAGACGTGGCTCATTCGCATTCCCAGCTGGGACATCGATCGCCAATCCGTCTACCGTTATCGCGAACCGATGGTGCTGCCGCGCGGGACCGTCCTGCACATGCGCTACGTCTACGACAACTCTGAAGACAACATCCACAATCCCAACACCCCGCCGATCCGCGTGCGCGCCGGCAACCGCTCAGTCGACGAGATGGCTCACTTCTGGCTCCAGGTTCTGCCTGTTAACACGCCGAAAGATTCACCCGATCCGCGCCTCCTCCTTGAGAGGGCGTGGATGGAGCATCGCGTCCAGCGCGGGCCCGATGACGTTATCGCGCGCTACAATCTCGCGTCAGCCGATGCGGGGCTTGGACACTACGATCTGGCCGCGGCTGAGTATCGGCAGGTGCTCGCTGCAAATCCGCGCGACGCGCGCACCCTGAACAGCCTCGGCGCAGCCCTCGAAAGCTCAGGAGACCTCAGGCAGGCTCAGCAAGCCTTCGAGCAGGCCATCCATCTGGCCCCGGAAAGTTGCGATGCGGAGTTCAATCTCGCCGGTCTCCAGTTGAAACTCTCCCGCTTCGCAGAAGCGGAAGCTCACCTGCGCGCGGTTCTCCAACGCTGCCCAAACGACGCCTCCACGCATAGCGCGCTGGGTGTTGCGCTCGCCGGCAGGGGTGAGTCCCCCGCCGCGGGCGCCGAGTTCGAGCGCGCACTCTCGATTGACCCTTCCGACTTCACTGCGCTTTATCATCTCGGGGAAAGTGCAATTGCCTCTGGCGAGCTCGACCGTGCCATCGATCTGCTCCAGAGAGGGTCTGCACAACGGCCCGATGATGTCGATACGCGCGAGCGCCTTGCCATGGCCTTCGCTCAGTCTGGGCGCACGAACGAGGCCCTCAGCCAGCTGCAGGCAGCGGAGAAGATCGCTCCCGGCGATGCCTCAGTCCACTCGCTCCTCTCCCAGGTGCTGGCCAGCTCCGGCGCATTGGCCGGAGCCATCGAAGAACAGACCCGGGCCATCCGCCTGCAGCCGAAGGATGCCGACGGATGGAATAATCTCGGTGTTCTCGAAGCCCGGTCTGGAAGCACCGCCGCTGCTCGCGCCGACTTCGAGCATGCCCTTGACCTCGTTCCCGATCACGTGCAGGCACGCGCCAATCTAGCCCGGCTGCTGCAGCAAACCCAGAATCAGCACGAAAATTGAACTTTGGACCGTGCTCAGACCTTTGAGCCGCAGGAAGCACGAATCACCAGCTCGGTCCTTACGCGAACGTCCATCACGGGATGGTTGGGGCGTTTGATGCGCTCCAGCATCACCGACATCGCCACCGCTCCTATCTCCGCACAGTCCTGGCGGAGGGTAGTCAGTGGAGTGGGCAGGTATCTGGCATAGCTGACGTCATCGAGCCCCACCATGCGGATGTCATCTGGCACGCGCTTGCCGAGAGCGATGATCGTTGCCATCAACCTGGCTGCGGTGATATCGTTCGCGCACACAATTCCGTCCGGCCCTTCGCGGTCCAGCATCTGCTTTACGAACTTGGCGTCTTCGAAATCCGCAAATACCACCTTGCCGTGACCTCCGTCCTGCAGCGCATAAAGCGCCTCCCGATAACCGGCGGCCCGTTCATCAACAGTCGGTGCAGAGTTCGGCCGCGCGGCAAAAATGATTCTCTTGGCACCCGCCCTCAGCAAATGACGCGTTAATATGAAGCCGGCGCGCTGGTTGTCGATTCCCACCAGGTCGAACTCACTGTTATCCGGATAGCGCGCAAGGCAACGGTCCAGCAAAACCACCGGAATATTCGCGCGGACAAACATATCGGCGATGCGGCGATTGGTCCGATCTTTGTCCTCGGCGAACTCCACCGGTGCGAAGAACACGCCGTTTACCCGCTGAGCGATGTACTGCTGGCAAAGACTTTCTGCACCGTCCTCTGGAGAGCGGGCCAGGTTCGATGTGTTTCCCCACGCCAGCGAGTGAGACCGAGCGCCCTGCGTGCTCAGAATGCCCTGACAGATGGGCTCAAAAATGTCGGTGGTGCCAAGTTCTGGAATCAGCACCCCGAACTGCATGGACTCGCCTTCCAGCGGTCGCTCCACATAGGTACCCGAACCGGGGCGCCGGACAACCAATCCCTCGCGCTGCAGATTTTCGAATGCCTTGGCTACGGTGATCCGCGAGGCGTCGAAGCGCTTACAAAGCAGCGCCTCACTGGGGAGACGCTCCCCTGGTTGGTAAAGGCCCGACCGAATCTCGCTCAACAGCTCTTGATAGATGGCGCGGTGGCGCGGAATACTAGCGCGCTCCGCTTTATCGCTTTTCGAGGCCCGAGAATTCCCATTTTTTGTAGTGTGCGACTGGGGACGCATCGGAGATCTCCGTCATCCTGGAACTAAAAGCCCGCAAAAACTGTGGGAAACGGAATATTGTTTGAACACTAAAAAATTGACAAGACAGCTTGTAGCATATAAGAGGAATGCTGTCCTGTCGATCTCTAAGTAGAGCGCTTTTCGACGAGAAAATCGTTTGATCTACATCTAAATTCACAGCTTCGCGCAACCTTGGCGCACCCATCGCCGCTTTTCAGCCCTTTGCCCCCTGGGTCGGTCCGCGCCTCGATTCGCTCCTCGGTTTACTGAGGCTTGCCTTTCCCTTCGGTTAGCTCCACGAACCGGTCAACCCCATCCACCGAAAAGGATTCGCTCTCCCCATTGGGCCATCGAACCGAGATGATCTTTGCCACTGTTGAGGTCCCCAGACCGAAGTGCAGCCGCAGATCGCTGGAACTGTCGTAGCCGGAGCCGCTCCGCACTTCATCCACCCAATCCCTGGCTGCGCCGTGAACCACAACACGCGCCCCGATTCCGTCCCGATTGGACTTCGTGCCGATCAGCCGAACCCCAAGCCAGTGGTTTGAATTTTTCGCTTCGTTGACTAATAACAAGGGCTGATCGCTCAGGTTATTGACTACCGCGGAGAGGCGCCCATCATTCCACAGGTCCGCGACCGCCATTCCGCGCCCTGGCATCGGCTCCGTCAGGCCGGGACCTGAACTTTGCGATATATCCCTGAACTTCCCATTTCCCAGGTTCCAGTAAAGAAAGCGCGGCTCCCGGAAGCTGACTCCGAGTTTGGCGTCGTCCACCTCGGGGTACACATGCCCGTTCGCCACCAGCAGGTCCGGCCAGCCGTCATTGTCCACGTCGGCAAACATGGTGCCCCACCCGAGCGACTCCTGATGGATACCGAGGCCTGCAGCGCCGGTCACGTCAGTAAAGGTATTGTCTCCATTTGCATGGTAGAGGGTCGCCGTGTCGTCGGAGAAGTTCGTCTTGAACAAATCGATGTGCCCGTCGCCGTTGTAATCACCCGCGGTCGATCCCATGCCTGCCTGCTCACGCCCGTCCTCGTTGTACGCGACGCCCGTTTCAGCGGCAACATCGGTAAACGTCCCGTCGTGGTTGTTTCTGTAAAGGATGGACGGCGTCGAGTCGCATGCCACATAAATGTCGGGCCAGCCATCCTCGTTGTAGTCGAGCGTCGTTACGGAAAAGCAATAATGCCCCTGCGTCTTCTCGATCCCGCTCGCTGCGCTCACGTCGCGAAATCTGCCGTTGCCGTCGTTGTGGTAAAGAATGTTGGGGGCGTGCGGCAGCCCACGCGGCCCACACATCACCGGCGCGCCCTTCCACATGCATCCCGCCTCGGCCCCTGGCGCTGGGGTCGCGGCCAGATCGAAGTGCACGTAGTTGGAAACCATCAGGTCCAGCTTGCCGTCCCGGTCGTAGTCCACAAACGCGCAACCCGTTCCCCACTCTTTACCGGAGCCGGCGACTCCGGCCTGCTCGCCGACTTCGCGGAATGTGCCGTCGCCCTGATTGTGGAACAAGCGGTTCTTACCGTAGCCAGTGACGTAAATATCGTCGAAGCCATCGTTGTCGTAGTCGCCCACGCACACGCCCTGCCCCCAGCCGGTCGAAACCAGTCCAGCTTTCACCGTCACATCGGTAAATGTGCCATCGTGATTGTTGCGGAACAGATGACTGGTGGGCGGCGCGCCTTTCCGCTGTTTCGGATCGAGTTCCATACCGTTTACGAGGAAGATATCCATCCATCCGTCGCGATCGTAATCGAGAATGGCAACCCCTGAGCCGGTGCTTTCAATGATGTATTTCTTGTTCAGGGGATCGCCGTTCACATTGCGAACTGTGATGCCGGCCTGCGCGGCCACGTCCACAAACCAGGCGGGAGTGGGATGCGCCGCACTCGGCGCATAAGGAGCCTGTGCCACGAGGCCGGTACCCAAAGAGCAAGCCGCGAGCACGAGCCACCAGGCCCTCGGCCCTGCCGTCATCTGCGCCCCTTCCCGGGTTGGTTCGATGCGCTGGGCGAGGGGGCGCCCATGGCCATGGTCTTCAGAATTCTGCCGCCTTCTTCGACGACGTATAGATGGTTTGCGGCCAAGCCCTTCAGATTATCCTTCATCCCGCTGGGCCAGAGGATTTCGACCAGGTCGACGCTGGTTGCCTGATCCAAACCGAAGTGGAGGCGCAGATCGTTCTGAGAATAATAGCTGCCGCCGCTGCGCAACTCATCCAGCTGCTTTAATGGCTGTTTGCCTATGCCGGTCATTTCCTGAGACGTAGTTGTCGCCGTCACGGTCACGCGCGCCCCGATGCCGGACCGATTGCTCTTGGTACCTACCAGGAGCAGCTTTATCCAGTTGCGCTGGATGGCTGCGTCGCATCGCAGAAGCTGCGGCGGAGCATTCACGCAGTTAACAATCACATCCAGATTGCCGTCGTTGTTGTAGTCGCCAAATGCACAGCCCCGCGCCGGAACTTCGGCGTTCATTCCCGGCCCTGCTGCTTTGGTCACATCTTCAAACTGCCCGTTGCGCAGGTTGCGATACACATACTTGTGCTGGGCATAGGAAACATCCAGGCTGGAGCCGTCCACTTCCGGATACACATGGCCATTGGAAACCACGATGTCCAGCCATCCATCGTTGTCCAGATCGGCGAACCCGACGCCCCATCCCAGATAACGTGTGTTGATACCCAGACCCGACATATAGGTGCGATCGTCAAATGTTCCATCCCCGAGATTGAGATAGAGCGAGTCTGTGTCCCCGGCGAAATTGGTTTTGACGATGTCGAGCAGGCCGTCACGGTTGTAGTCGCCGACCGACACTCCCATGCCCGCCTGTGGCTTGCCATCCGGCGAGTAGGCTACGCCGGCCTCCACCGCAACATCCCTGAAGGTTCCGTCCTTTTGATTCTGGTAGAGGGTGGCGGCAGTTGAGTCATTCGCCACATAAATGTCCGGCCAGCCATCATTGTCGAAGTCCGCAACGCTCACGCTCAGCCCGTAGGTGCCGGCTGTGTTGCTCAGTCCGGCTTTATCCGAAACATCCGTGAAGGTGCCGTTTCCATTGTTGCGATACAGGATGTTCTTTCCTCCATCCAGCCCCGGCGGTCCACAGGCGACCTGGATTCCCTTGTACTCACATCCGGCAGCCTCGGGGAGCGGGGCTGTTTTGATGTCGAAGTCAATATAGTTAGCGACAAACAGGTCCAGGTGCCCGTCCTTGTCGTAGTCGAGGAACGCACAGCCTGAGTTCCACCGCGTGCGCGATTGCAGCAATCCCGCTTGCGCGGTCACGTCGGTGAACGTTCCATCTCCGTGATTCCGATAAAGGATGTTCTGTCCGTAATAGCTGACGAACAAGTCGTTCAGCCCATCGTTGTCATAGTCGCCGACGCAGCATCCCTGCCCCCAGCCGCTGCGCACCATTCCGCTCTTCGCCGTGATGTCGGTAAACGTTCCGTCTCGGTTGTTTTTGAAGAGGCGGCTGATCGGCTCGCTACCTTTCGGAAATCCTTCCAGCCGGGTCCCGTTGACCAGAAACACGTCGATCCAGTCGTCGTGATCGAAGTCGTAGAAGGCGACGCCGCATCCTGTCGTTTCGAGCAGGTAGCGGTTCTTATGCTCCCCGCCAAAGATCGTTCTGGCATTGAGGCCGCTCTCTTTGGCTACGTCGACAAAGCTGAATCCCAGCGGGGTGCCGGCGACAGGCGAGGGCAATGCTTGTGCCTTGCGCGGCGTCACGTCGTAATCGGGCCGCGAGCCAACCTTCTGGCCTGGCATCTGCTGAGCCGGGAGCGCCAGACTCAGGACATCTTCCAGACTGAGAACCAGGGCAGTACGCGACAGCGATTTCACAAATCCACGCCGAGTCCAGATCATGGCTTGAGTTTTCCTGGTTCGGGCACGAGTTTTCCTGGTTCGGGCACGAGTTTTCCTTCCCCTTCGCGCAGGGTATACCGTTTTCCCACTGGAACATTGCGAATCCGGTCGACGATGCCTGAAGCCGGCCACGTCACAACCACCTCTTCCACGGAGGTCGCAGTCCCTACTCCGATGTGCTGCTCCAGCGGATTGCCCCCAAAACTCGACCCAAATCCGACGGTGCGACAGATGAACCGCCGCTGTCCGTTCTCCAAGATCGTGACGCGCACCCGCGCGCCAAACGCCGCTCGATTCGACCGCACCCCTTCCAGCCGCAGCGTGATCCAGTGGTTGCTGTTCCCGGGATTGCTGTATAGCGCGCTCTGAAACGCATCCCCTGGCTGCGCCCCGCCCATTTCCTCGAACACATCCTCGAACCCGTTGCGATCGAGATCGGCAAACGCCACGGCATGCCCCTTTTGCAGGTGGCCGAAGTTGCCCGCCGTCGTCACATCCTGAAAACGCACGCCCCGATCGTTGCGGAACATGCGATTCGGCAACAAAGCCTGGTAGGTCGAATCGCCGGTTCCCAGATAAATGTCGAGCCACCCATCGTTGTCGAGGTCGCCAAAGTTCGCCCCCATAGTGAGGATGGCCCGATCCATGCCGGTTTTCGCGCTGACGTCGGTGAAGGTCCCATCGTGATTGTTGCGATAGAGCCTGGTCTTCTCCGCCTTCACCGGCAGGCCCATCTCAAACGCGCCCACATCGCCCGAGGCCTCGGTGGAATAACCCGCAACAAACAAGTCCGGCCATCCATCGTTGTCGTAATCGAAAAACCAGGTGGCAAATGTATTGGACTGCTTCGCAACGCCCGCCGTTTCGGTCACGTCCGTAAACTTCCACCCCGTGTGAATATCCTTCGGGTCCCGGGGCCCATCGTTGCGAAACAGATGATTCTGGCCGTACATCACGGAAACATACAGATCCGGGCGTCCGTCATTGTTGTAGTCGCCCCACGCTACTCCTTTCACGAATCCCAGGTCGCCCAGTCCCGAAGCCTCTCCCATCTCGGTAAATGTGCCGTTGCCGTTGTTGTGAAACAGCAGGGATCGATGGGGGTCGTCTTCCCGGGACTCATATCCGACAAAGAGGTCCAGCCAGCCATCTCCATCGAAATCGGCCCAGGCTGCCGTCTGGGTTGGCCCGTAGACCAGCAGCCCTGCCTCTTCCGTTACATCCTCAAACGTCCCATCGCCGCGGTTCTTCAGGAGAGAGAGCGGATAGGCGCCCTGCTTTCCCCACCATCCCCCGCGCAAGACCAGCACATCCGGTTTGCCGTCGTTGTTGTAATCGGTGAGCACAAGATTGAGCCCGCCCGTCTCGCCCATCAGGCCGGACTTACGGGTCACGTCGCGAAACGTGCCGTCCCCGTTGTTGTGGAATAAATGCATCTGATCCAACGGACCGGAAGAGGAGACCATGATGTCCGGCAGCCCATCTCCATCGAAGTCCTCGACGATGGCGCCGCCCGCGTGCCCAAGAATATCCACTCCCTCTGACGCCGCGACCTGCGGGAACGCCGGCAGCGGATACTCCGACGCAAATCGGCTCTCTTCGATCAGCCATCCTGCCGGCACATCCTTCGGGTATCTTCCCAGCTGCATATACGCAACATTCAACAACCATCGCGACTCTGTGTCATTCTCATCGGCTTCGAGCAGCGCTGTCAGTTCGCGAACCGCGCCTTCCGCGCCAAACGGCATGGTGTGCACCGCGGCGGCCTTGAGAGGAAATAAGCAGGACGACTGCCCGTGCATCTCGACACAGTTGTCCTGCTCGCCAACGCGCAGATAGGCGAGCGCAAGCCATTTGCCTAGATCCTTTACCTGCTCCGTCGTCATCGTCTGCTTCGCGCGCACCCAGCGGCGGCGAACTTCTTCCAGTTGCCGAACCGCGCTCGCGCTGTCGCCCTGATAAAGCATCTCCCGCGCCAGTTGCTCGCGGACCACCGTGTCGTCGTGCAAATCCAGCGTCTGCTGGGAAAGCAGCTCCGAATAATAGTGGACGCGCCAGGCCGCCTTGTTCGGGTCCAGCTTCCAGTCTGTTGCCGCATAGACGGCGCGCAGCCGTTCGGCCATCCGCTTCGTGCTGTCCGCCTGGTAGATGGGGTCCGTATCGGCGCCACGCGCCGGAACACTCACCTCGCCGATCGAGGGCATCCGCATCCCGCCGTGATCCGTCCCCTGCGCCCATGCTCCCGCAGCGCACGCACCAACTACGCCGCACAGAAGAATGGAAACCCAGGACCGCATCGCCTTCCGCCTACCGCGGGTTATCGAGCTTTGGCTCGGTTCCCACCTGCAGCTTCTGCCCCAGGTCGGTTTCGCGTTTGGCATCTTCGGTGCGGCCCATCGTGCGATACGCCTGTCCCAGCAGGTTGTGCGTCATGTAGTTGGCGTTGTCCATCTCGGCCGCATGCTCCAGATACATGGCCGCTCCACCGGGATCGTTCTTCCTGAGCAGCGTCTTGCCGAGAAGAATGAACGGCCCGGTCGAGTTCGGCTCGAGCAGCAAAGCTTCCTGCAGAACCCTCTGCGCGTCGTCATACCGCGCCGCTCGATTGTAGGCATCGCCCAGCCGGTCGTAGGTTGAGGGCTCCAGAGGATTCATTTTTCGCTCGGTCTCAAACTCCGTGATCGCATCGTTCAGCCGTCCCTGAGCCAGCCCAATCTCGCCCAGCAGCTCATGCGCCAATGGCATCGAGGCATCGAGTGCGATGGCCTTCTCGGCGAAATCCCGGGCCACCGGCAGATACTCGCGGCGCAGAAGCATCCGCGCTGTTACCAGATACGCTTCTTTCCCGTCGCCGGCAAATCCAAACTGTGCAGCAAAGGCATGGCGCGCGTCATCGTAGCGGCGCGTATCGATATAGCACAGGGCCAGCGCATAGTTCGGGTCCGCCTTGCCCAGGGTGCTCTTTCCCTCGGAAAAGGAACGTCCGGCCTTTTCGAGGTAGGGGATCGCGTCTGCTGGGCGGCCCAGCTTCAGCAAGACAAGGCCGCGCATGCCGGCCGCTTCCGCGTCGTTTGGATCTTCACCGAGTGCTGCCGCATAGGCTGCATCCGCGGACTGCAGACTGCCCAGCGCATAGTCAGCCGAGCCCTCGATCCGCTTCAGCCCTGGAAGTTTGCTTCCCTGGGCTTCGAGCGCTTTGATCTGCTCCAGCGCATCGCTGGCGTGTCCACTGTCGATGGCCGACTGCAGGGATTGATACGTCGGGGGGGCATCGAGCGGCGCGGGCCCGGAAACCGTGGACTGGCCTTGCGCATGTGCACAAAAACACAGAGCCGCGATGAGGCTGCTCGATCTAAGAATCATCCTGGGATAATGCCTGGAGGGAATTTGGAGTCATTGCTATCCGAACATTACAACAAGAAAGGGGTGGGATGTAGTACATTCCCACCCCTTCAAAGACAGCAGGGTAATTTAGAAGGCCACGTGCAGCGTGAACTGCAGCTGTCGCGGGTTGGTGGTTCCACCCGTGCCGGCAGGGTACGGACCGCCGCCGATCGAGCCTGCGCTGGGCGAGTCGATCTGGCCGTTGGGATTACCCAGGTTGATATGATTGAAAGCGTTGTAGGCGTCCATCCGGAACTGAACGGTATAGCGTTCCATCAACGCAATGTTCTTCATCAGCGACATATCGCTGTTGAAGAAGCGCGGACCCCAGGCGTTGTTGCGTCCACCGTCGCCGATGCCGTCCAGGCCCGAGCAGCTGAAGCCGCCCGCGCCCGCGCCCGTGGTGCAGAGATCCGCGCCGCCGGTTGGGCTCGTGAAGAAGGACACGCCTTGACCCGGAACACCTGTCAGATGGGTCTTGAGCTGGCTGTTCTTGCCGTTGACATAGCAGGGACCCACAGTGAACTTGCCGCAATCACCGTAGCTGAGTGTGTAGGGCAGACCACTCTGCCATACCACGGTGGGGCTGAGCTCCCATCCGCCAACGATGTAGTTCACCGCGCCTCCCTGGTCCAGGAACATCTGGTCCTTGCCAAAGGGCAGCTTGTATAAGCCGTAGGCCGTGAACGCGCTCCTGCGGATGGCCTGGTCGTTGCCGATCACCGCGTTCTTGTCCCAGGTTGCATAACCGGAGGCTGCGTCCGTGCCTATTTGGTATGCGTAGTTGCCACTCACGCTCAGGCCTCGGGTATAGCTTTTGGTTACCTTCAGTTGCAGCGCATTGTAGTGAGTATCCTGGTCGTCCCCGTAGTAGCTGACGTCCTGAGTCCATCCGCAAGGCCCGCCGCAAGCCGGCAACGTTCCCCCGTAGTACCGGCGCAGAAGAGTGGAATTGTTGGTCGCGCCCATGTACGGACCGGAAAGCGGCACGCCGTTTTGACAGGCGCCCGCCGTCGCGCAGAACGCGGTGATGGCGGCCGTATTGTAGCCGTCATAATGCAGGGCAATCGGAGAACCGCCACTGGTCACCGAGCTGAAGTGGGCGGGTAGGAAATTGCCCGGTTCCTGAGGATTGGTGTTGTTCCCATCGCCGTCGCTCAGGGTATGCGTTCCCTTGTTGCCGACGTACGCGATCTCGAACGTCGTCGAACCGTTGATGGTTTGCTGGTAGGAGGCATTCCATGCATCCAGGGTAGGCAGGCGCATCGTGAAGGGGCGAGCCTTCACGTTGACCGACTGCGCGATCGTGGTTCCACCCGAGTTGGGAATTACGGCATTGATGGCAATCTGTCCACTGCCGCTGATGGCCGGGGATGTGAACGGAATCAGTGGGCTGGTTGCATTTGCCGAGTAATTCGTCGAAGGATTCGTCAGGTTAAATGCGTAGCTCGCCGGACCACCCGTCCCATTGAGTGACTGGTTGGCAAGAACAGGAATGTTCTGCGTAACCACGTGACCGAACGTCGAACCGAAGACGCCAAGATCGAAGCTGCGTCCATATCCGACACGCACCACTGACTTGTTATTGACCTGGTACGCCAGGCCCATGCGCGGATTCCAGGTGTTCTTTGCGGCCGATACGCCCATGTTCAATGGAATGCCGCCTTCACCCGCCACATTGATGTAGCCCGTTGCCAGGTTGAGCAGAGCTCCATTGCCGTTGCCGTTCACTCGCTCGGGCCCGTAGAACTCGTAGCGGATTCCGGCGTTGATCGTCAGTTTCAGTGTCGCGCGCCACGTGTCCTGCGCATAGAAGTAGTCGCGCGGCTGGAACTCTTTCGCATTTGTCTCCGAGGCAGATGCGCTCGTGTACCGGTTGAAGGAGGTCACATCTCCCAGGATGTAGGTTGCCCAGCCGAGGCCACCCGTCTTGCCGTTCAGGGCGGTCGGGCCTTCGCCGAAGTTGTTCACGCCGGTACGGTCCGAATCGGACGGCACGCGCAGGTTGCGCGCGTAACGAAGGTCCGCGCCGAACTTGACGGTGTGAGTTCCCTGGATCCGCGTCCAGTTGTTGACCAGCTGGAACTGATCTTCCTTCTCCTTCAGGGGGCAGTTGCAGTGGTTCATATTCAGGCCCGTGCCGAACTGCGCGCCAGTGTTCTGCGAGTTGTTCGGTCCGCTGCCGTTCTGCACGTTCAGGTCGGCAACATTGATGTCGGGCGTGCCGTAATCGGTGCCAATGGTCAGCGCCGGCGTGCCGCCGCTGATGTTCTCTCCAATAAACGGCAGGTTCGTGTTCCCTGGATCGTTCTTGTGGGTGATGATGTTGTACCGGAAGTATCCGAGTCGAACATCGGTCAACCACTTCGGGCTCAGAGCGACGTCCGCGCCCAGAGCCAGTGAATCATTGGCGCCCTGCGACACGCCGCCATATCCGGCGATACCGAGGCCCGGTCCGCCCGCCGGTCCAAAGAGACTGGCCCCGCTCAGCGTGTCGGTAAAGCGGCTGAATCGGCCGAACAGGTGCGTTTTTTCCGTCACGTTCGCGTCGCCACGAACGTCCCACTGATCGCTGTTGAAAGATCCCGTGCCCGTGCCGGCAAAGTTGTTGTAGAGGCCGTTGTCATTCGCGGCGCCGGAATTCCGGTTCGGGGTATATTTGTTTGCCAGCAGCAGCTTAAACAGGTTTGCCGCCTGCGGAGAAACCAGACTTAACGGGATAATGTTGTTGGCGAAGGCCGCGCCCCCGCCGGTATTGTTGTTGTAAATCGCGAATCCGTAAGGAAGGTACTCGCTGAAGTCGCAGCCAGGCATGCCATTAGAAGCACTCGTCGCGCCCGTGCAGCTCTGGAGTGCGCGGAGCGAGGGCACTGAGCCGGTTCCCGACGAGCCGACCTTCTGCCGCAGTCCCTGATAGTCGCCGAAGAAGAATGCACGGTCCTTGATGACCGGGCCACCGATAGAACCTCCGAACTGGTTCTTCAGGCCGCCCGGATAACCGGCAGCCTTCGACACCGAGAACGGATCGCGCGCCAGATTGGCATTCGACTCCCGGTTGTCAAACACCGTTCCATGGAAGGCGTTTGTTCCGGACTTGGTCTGGACGGTCTCCACCGATGCGACCGCCTTGCCAAACTCCGCGTCGAAGTTCTGCGTCGCGATTTTCGCTTCCGACATCGATTCCGAATTCGGGTTGATGACGATAATGCCCAGGATCGCGTCCTGGTTATCGGTTCCGTCGAGGGTGTAGTTCACCCCGCCGAAAGCCTGTCCGTCGATCTGAATCTGCTTGGACCCCTGCGGATTCTCAGAAGACGCGTGCGCCCATCCCAGCTGTACCGCACCCGGCAGCAGCAGCTGCAGGTTCGCAAAATTGTGGTCGGGGATCGGCAGCTCCGTCAGCTCCTGAGCTGTGTAGTTCGTCGCTACGTCGGCGCGGTCGGTCTTCAGCTGCGGTATCGACGCCGCATCCACTTCTACGGTTTCCGACGCCGCACCAGGCGCAAGGATAGCGTGAACGTTATCCGACGTATCTGCAAAAATGTGAAGGTCCGTCTGCTCATACGATTTGAAGGTCTTCGCTTCGACCTTCACGCTGTACACATCCGGGATCAGGTGCTCGATAACAAACTCACCATCTTCCTTGCTGATCGCCGTAACCACCGTCCCTTTTGTAACGTCGGTCACGGTAATCGTGGCTCCTGGCACAGCCGCTCCAGTGGGATCCGTGACGTTGCCCAGAATCTGTCCGTAAACAGCCTGACCATGTGCGCGGACGCCTGAAAGGGCAAAGACGGTCACTGCTGCAATCGGCAATATTGTCCCTACCCACCGACTCCATCTCTTGTTCATGCAAACTCCTCCTTGAAAATTTCTCCAACGATGCAGTTCACCCAAACGGCATGCAAAGAGGCCATGACATATGCTCTAACGACATCCGCAGGGAGCGCGGGATCTGGCGTGCATCCCGATTGGGGAACATAAACAGCGAATCAAACCTTACGCACCGCGCGACAGAGATGTCAATACTTGTTCGAAACTAATTTCCGGGAAAGATGGGCAAAGCTGTCATGTCATTTATTTAGCGCCTCGATTTCATACCCCTAAAAGGTCTCTAAGCTAAGCAAAAACGGCGCGGATCGGCCCACAATATCGATTTAGCCAAACTACCCCTTCAGAAACATTGCTATAACCTCTCCGCGAGAAGTGCTATAGTTTGGCCGAACTTCAGGAGCCCGAAAAGCATGCGCTTTACTTTCCATCACTCCCGCTCACCCCAACGGACCTCGATTCTCCCCTGCCTGCTCTCCATCGCCCTGACTCTGTTTGCAGTCATCCCCCTGGGCGCACAGAGCGTCCCCACCTCCGTTCCCTGGTGGACGCATGCGCTGATCGACGAGATTTACCCGCGCTCCTTTCAGGACTCCAACGGCGATGGGGTTGGCGATCTGAATGGCATTGCCTCGCGCCTCGACTACCTCGAAAAGCTTGGCGTCGATGCCATCTGGATCGCCCCGATGTACCCCTCTCCCCAGGTTGACTTCGGCTACGACATCTCCGACTACGAGGCCGTCGATCCGCAGTACGGAACCATGGCCGACATGGATCGGCTGATTGCCAGGGCCAACCGACACCACATCCGCGTGATCCTTGACATGGTGCTCAACCACACTTCCGACAAGGCCGCCTGGTTCATCGCATCGTCTAGCTCGCGCTCCAATCCAAAGCATGATTGGTACGTGTGGAATGACGGCATTCCGGCCGACGCGCCGGGCGTTACCGCTTATCAGAAAAAGTACGAACACGAAGGCCGCGTTCCCCCCAATAACTGGGTCTCGCTATTCGGCGGGTCGGCGTGGGAGTGGGTGCCCGCCGTGCATCAGTTCTACTACCATAAGTTTTACAAACAGCAGCCCGACCTCAACTGGCGCAACCCCGCGGTCGAGAAGGCATGCTTCGATGCCATGCGCTTCTGGCTCGACAAGGGCATTGCCGGCTTCCGGCTGGACGCCATCCCCACGCTCTATGAGGATCCCCAGCTGCGCAACGAGCCCGAACTCGGCGGAGTCAACGCGCAGGGCGACCCCAATCTCGACGACGTCTACACCAACCTGCTGCCCGAGGTGCACGATGTGCTGCGCCGCATGCGCCAGCTCGCCGATAGCTATCCAGGTGATCGGGTACTCATCGGCGAAACTTACCTGCCCGACACCCGTGAGCTCCTCAAATGGTATGGCGCGAATCACGACGAATTGCATCTCCCGATGGACATGCTGGTTGGTTTTCATGCGGAGGGCGGCGGGCCAGGCACTCCGAACGTGACGCTCAACGCCAGCCACCTGCGCGCCTCCATCGGCGAGATGGAGACTCAGCTCGGAACCAACTGGCCGCTGCTCGTCTTTGACAATCACGACAACGAGCGCAGCTGGGATCGTTTTGGCGACGGAACGCACAATGCCGAGATCGCCAAAATCATATCGACCCTGCTGCTCACGACCCGCGCTACCGCTCTTATGTACTACGGCGAAGAGATCGGTATGGTCACTTCCACGCCAACCCGTAAGGAAGACGTGAAAGACCCCATCGGAATCACCGGATGGCCGAAAGAAAAAGGTCGCGACGGCGAACGCACGCCAATGCAGTGGAGTGCCGGCCCACAGGCCGGTTTCAGCACCGACCCGAACACGTGGCTGCCCATTCCGGCCAGCTATGTGAAGACCAACGTGGCCGTCGAATCCAGAGAACCCGATTCGCAGTTGACGTGGTTCCGAAACCTGGTGGCGCTGCGCCGCTCGAATGCCGCGCTGCATATGGTTCATTCACGATGCTGGACGCCGGCAATCGTGACGTCATCGCCTACGCCCGCACTTCGGCCGACGGCTCTGGAGTCGTGGTTTCCGTCAATTGCTCCAGCCAGCCGCGCACCATCTCGCTCGATATCGGCAGCAGCGGCATGAAGGGCACCCATCTCACCACACTTGCTACGGACGATCCGGCTCTTCGCACCGCGAACTCGATTAGTGGGGTCACCCTCGCCCCTTTCGCCAGCTGGGTGGTTCAGGTTCAGTAAGCTCCAATTAGTAATTGTCGAGGTTCAGTTATTTCCTCTCCGCCACATACCACCCAGCCGGGAGCGCTGCGGCCACCAGGGCACAGCGCTTCGGCTTAAAGATAAAGCAACACCGCGAAGACTTCCTCTCTTCGCTTCTCCTCAAAGCCAGTATCGTCGCTGCCTTGCAGGCTGTCGAAACAGTTCCGTAGGATAATCATCCCTGTGCTCGAAGGTCTTCTTTTTCGTTGCCTCGCAATTCCTCTGCTGGTCTCTCCTGTGCAACCCGCTCCCGCCCAGCAGACGCACGCGCGGATTCTCACGCTTGCCCGCCGCGAATTCGCCGCCGGGCATATGGCCCAGGCCGCAACTCTCTTTCGCAACGCACAGCAACCGCCCCACCCCTCTGCTCTTTCCTCCGCGGATACCCTGAGCTTTGCCACCGCATTGAGCGCAACAGGAGATAATCGCGGCGCGCTCGAGGTTCTCGCGGCCGGACTCAGGCGTTCCCCCAAATCCGCCGCGTTGATGGATGCCGAAGGCGCACTGACGGCCCAGTCGGGCGACCTCGACAAGGCCGTCTCTCTTTTCGCTGACGCGGTTGCTCTGGACCCCAACCTCCTGAGTGCTCACTATCACCTCGGCGTTGCACTCCTCTCAGTCGGCCGTCCCGAAGAAGCCGTTTCCCACCTCCAGAGTGCGGTTGCCGGGAACCCAAACAATTTCGACGCACAACTCCAGCTCGGCCGCGCCCTCTCCACACTGCATAGCGACGAAGACGCGCTCAACCATCTTCACCGCGCCGTGGATCTGCGTCCTGCCACACAGCCGTCGCAAGCCACTTACGCCCTCGCCCTGGCCCTCCAGGCAAGCGGCGACGCCAAAGCTGCTCTGCCCCTGTTCGATCTGGCCCTCGCCGATCCCGCGATATCCGACAGCTCCGCCCTCACCAACGCCGGCCTCGCGCACACCCAGACCGGCGATGCGAGTGGCGGCCTGGCGCTCTTTGCCAGGGCTCTTGCACTCGGACCGGATTCCGCAACCCTTCGTGAAGACTACGGCGCCACCTATCTCCAGCAGGCGGACCTCAACGATGCCATCACTCAATTCCAGGCTGGACTCAGAATCGAGCCCGATAACGCACTCCTGCACTACAATCTCGGCCTCGCATGGAAGCTGAAGGACGATCTGCCTTCCGCGGTCCCCGAGTTTGAGCGTGCAGCCTCGCTGGACCCCTCGCTTCCCGATCCCGCTTTCACGCTCGGCATCATCTATATGCAGCAGGGCCGCTTCCCCGAGGCAGTCACTCAGCTCAGGCATGCGGTCGCTCTCCAACCGCAGAACGGCGACGCATGGGCGCTGCTCGGCAGCGTCCTCAAGGATGCCGGCGACCCCGCAGGCGCCACTGAAGCGCTCAAACACGCCATCTCCCTCCTTCCCGATCAGCCCAGCCTCCACATCCAACTCGCCGCTCTCGAAGCGCAGGCTGGAGACAAAGAAGACGCAGCCGCCGAGCGGGGGATCGCCGCCGATCTCAGCCGCTCCGCCATCAACCGCCAGCGCGCCAGCTTCGCACTGAAGAGTGGCCGCGCGCTCCTCGAACAAAATCAACTCAACGAGGCGATCTACCAGCTTAAGACCGCTGCCCAGGCTGATCCAAAATCCCCCGAACCCCACCAGCTCCTCTCCGAGGCCTACACACGCCTTGGCAAATCCGCAGAAGCC
This sequence comes from uncultured Acidobacteriaceae bacterium, assembly GCA_963831055.1. Taxonomy (GTDB): domain Bacteria; phylum Acidobacteriota; class Terriglobia; order Terriglobales; family Acidobacteriaceae; genus Palsa-343. Next base: position 26,974 of record CAWHOU010000055.1, read on the forward strand.
AGGCAGGAAACGCAGCAAGCACGGGAGCTGGCGCAGCCGTGAGGCGATTCTTTCCTGTTTGCGTCGCCCTTCTGACCATGCTCGCGGGTGCACTTATCTCCGCACCGATGCGTGACGACGTGGAGTTCATTGTTTTCGCAGCGCAAGCTCCGGAACCCCCGGCTCAACTCGAAAACCCCGACCTTGTCTGCGCCAGCTGCCATCGGCGGATCTACGACCTCTATCGAACCAGCGCCATGGCCCGCGGGAGCGGCGAGGCGTTGCCCTTCCTCTTGCCCGGCAGCTTTCATCACGAGCCTTCCAATATCTCTTATCGCGTCTATCAACAGGATGGCGCTGCGTGGATGAGTTACTCCCGCCCCGCAACCGACCCGCGCGGCGCACTCGACGGCCGTCAGCAGCTGCGCTTTTACATCGGCTCCGGACATCGTGGGCGCACTTACCTCTACCAATCCGGAAATCAATGGTTCGAGCTGCCGATTAACTACTACACCCGGCGCGACGGCTGGGACATGGCTCCCGCCTTCGGCGCCGTGGCAAGGCTCCCCGCACCCTTACCGGTCGATCCCAACTGCCTCCACTGTCACGCCACCGAAGTCCAGCCATCGCTTGCCACTGTGCGCAACGGCTTTGCCACAATCCCTTTCCTTCAGGGGGGAATCGGTTGCCGGTCCTGCCATGGCGATCCCGCTGCCCATCTCGCGTCGAATGGCAATGCACCCATCGCAAACCCCGCGACCATGTCCCCCGAGGCCCGCGATAGTGTTTGCCTGCAATGCCATCTGGAGGGCGATGCCGTCGTCTATCGGCCTGGCAAATCGCTCAATCAGTTCGCTGTCGGCGATGACCTCGCCAACACCGCCGTTTACTTTGTTCGACGCAGCGGAAAGAGCGGCGGCGGCAGAGCGACAAGCCAGTACGAGGCGCTGCTTCAAAGTGCCTGCAAGCGCGCCAGCGGCGACCGCCTCACCTGCATCTCCTGTCATGATCCCCATAACTCGCCCGCCCCGGACCAGCGTGTGAGCTTCTATCGCGCGCGCTGCCTGCAATGCCACACCAGCCCTGCCATGGCAAGCCACCATCCCGAGCAGCCCGACTGCACACACTGCCACATGCCGCGCCTCGACACGGCGGACATCTCGCACGAGCAGCTCACCGACCACAACATTCAAACCCGCCCTCGCGATTCGCGGGATCGCGCATCGTCCGCGGAGGAAAATGAGACCCTCCTGCCGGTCGGCAATGTTGCCTTCACCGACCGTGAGCTTGGCCTCGCGTATGCGCAGTTGGCTGAACACGGCTTCCCCGGCATGGACACCAGGGCGCTCCAGTTGCTCGCCACCGCCGCCGCCGCACACGCATCCGACCCGGAGATGAACAGCCGCCTCGGCTATCTTTACCAGCTTGCCGGCAACCCCGCCCTGGCCCGCCAGTATTACCGCAAGACCCTCGAAGAGGATCCGTACCAGCCCACGGCTCTGGCGAACCTGGCCGTACTCGATGCGTCGAGCGGACATCTTTCCGAATCCGTCCACTTGCTCGATCGCCTTGTCACTGTGGACCCCTCGCGTACTCCTGCCGGATTAAATCTTGCCTTCATCGACTGCAGCCTGGGACGCAATACTGAGTCGAAAGCGATCATCGAGAAGCTTACGCAATTCAACCCCGACGACCCTCAATTGCGAACGTTCGTCGAAAAGGGTACTTACGCAGGGCGGCGATGCCCCGCATCGATGACGGCAATCCGCAACCAATAGCCCGCCCGTCTTGATATACGGGTTCGCGGACTCGCAGAAGTGCGCGATACTCTAGCTGGCGGTTGGAAGGAGTCCGAGGTGAGCAAATCTCTGCGAAGAGCGTCACTGGTTCTTGCCTGTGCCTTCGGCGCGCAGTTAGCGGATCCTTCCTGGACGATTGGACCGTTTGCCCGGCCGGACGCCGGCAACCCGGTGATTGCCCCCAATCCTGCATCCGTGTTTGGCGATCCGATGCGCAAATCTCCAGTGCACTGGGAGGCGCTGCATACGTTCAACCCGGCGGCGGTAGTACGGGACGGCGTTGTCGACGTACTCTACCGCGCTGAAGATGACACCGGCCCGATGCTGATTGGTATGCACACCTCGCGTCTCGGTCTGGCGGAGAGCGCCGATGGCATTCACTTTACGCGGCGCCCCGCGCCGGTGTTCTATCCGGCCGATGACAGCCAGGCCTCGCGCGAATGGCCTGGAGGCGTCGAGGATCCGCGCATTGTGGAAGGTGAAGATGGAACTTATGTGCTCGCTTACACGCAGTGGAACCGTGTGACTTACTCAGTAGGTATCGCGACTTCGCGGGATCTTGAACACTGGACGAAATATGGTCCTGCATTTCTTGAAGCAAAAGGTAAGAAGTACGCGAACCTGAAATACAAGTCAGCCGGCATTGTAACTGCCTTGCGCGATGGGAGGCTGATCGCAGACCGCATTGAGGGTAAGTACTGGATGTATTGGGGCGAGGGCGCGATTCACCTTGCCACCTCTCCGGACCTGATTCGCTGGACGCCGGTGGAAGACGCAACAGGCGAACCCGTCGAGGTGCTCGGACCACGCGGGGGACGGTTCGACAGCTCGTTCCCGGAGACGGGACCGCCGCCGGTGCTCACGCGACGCGGGATCGTGGTCATCTACAACGGCAAAAACGCCGCCTCGGGTGGCGATCCGAATCTGGCCGCGAACACCTATGCGGCAGGCGAGGCGCTGTTCGATGCGCAGAATCCAGCGAAGCTTCTGGCAAGAACAGAAGATCCCGTGTTGCAACCGGTGCTGCCTTACGAAAAGACAGGCCAATACAGCGCCGGGACCACGTTTGCCGAAGGGCTGGTGTATTTTCACGATCGATGGTTTCTGTATTACGGGTGCGCCGATTCCCTGGTCGCCGTGGCCATGGCCTCCCCATCGGGGCAGCCTGGGGCCGCTAGCTGAATGCTGACTGCCCGTGAACCGGAAATCGCGCATCGAGTTTTTGGAACGTCTCGATGCCGAGGGACGCCGCCTGCTTGCGATGTTCGGGGTTGGAGCGGCTCTGAAGGATGCCGCCGTGCGCACGGGGGTGGAGAGTCTTTAGGCGCCCGCCAGAGGCTTCGGGGACGGCGTTTGGACGGGCACGGCTAGAATCCTGCCATGCGGGGATCTTTCATGCGGGGGCGAGACTGGTTATGCGACGCACTAGTGGCGATGATGGTGGTGTATAGCGGGGCGCGGGTGCTGCAGGTTTTTCCTACGCGTGTGCCGACGCTGTTGATTGTTGTGCTGCACGTTGTGCCGCCCGCGGTGTTTGCGTTGATCCATGGCAGGCGGGTGTTGGGGACGCGGGGGATTTTGGTGTTCATGGGTCTTTGTGTGGGGGGCGGCAGTTTTTTTGAGAGCCTGGGGCTGCGGACGGGATTCCCGTTTGGGAACTACTACTTTACGGGGGTAATGGGGCCGAAGGTGTTTCAGCTGCCGATTTTGTTGGCGCTGGCGTATGTGGGCGTGGGGTATGTGGCGTGGGTGGTGGCGTCGCTGATCGTTGGCGCGGGGGAGGATTCGTGGAGGCGCGTTGTGGTTTTGCCGTTGATTGCGGCGGTAACGATGACGGCCTGGGATGTGACGATGGATCCGGTGTGGGGGAATATTGACCGGGCATGGGTGTGGGAGCGAGGGGGCGGATATTTTGGAGTGCCGTTTGGCAATTATTTTGGCTGGCTGCTGACGACGTGGGTTTTCTACCAGGTTTTTGCTTTATGGGGGCGGAGGCGGGAGGTGGAGGTTGTGGCACGGGGCTGGAATCGGCTGGCGGTGTTGATGTATGGGCTGGTGGGGGCAGGGAATTTGCTGCTGGCGTTACCGGGTTCGGTGCCGGCGGGGTATCCGAGGATGGTGGCGGATGCGGCGGGGCGGCGTTGGCTGATAGCCGATGTGGTGGAGAATTGCGTTCTGGTGTCGGTTTTTGTGATGGGGCCGCTGGCGCTGGTTGCGTGGGTGCGGGGTGGTGGTGCTGCGCCAGGGCGTGGAAGGGCAGAGGCGCATTCGAACCTGGAGGGGGAACGGCTGGGCGTGGCTTAATTTTGATTGCCGGTCTGCATTGGGTGGGAGGCGGGGACATAGGGTGGGGCTGATAGGGTAGGAGTATGGACGCTGAAGAGAGCGCGGGGCGGCGCTTCGGTACCCGGCCTGAGATCCTGCCGCCTGGCACGTATCCGGACCCGTCTGCGGAACGGTTTCCGGACCCGCCGCGGGAGCCAGTGGAACCGCGTGGATGGTATCCGCCGCCGCAGCCAGCACCGCGGCCGACGCGGCGGCACTGGGCTTCGGCGCCGGCCACTTACACGCTGGTGGGGATCAATTGTGCGGTGTATCTATTCACGCTGTTCCTGAGCCACTCGGCAGCGGGACCGACGTTTGAGGACAATTTCTCCTACGGGCTGCTCTGTAACGGCGCCTATGTTGTTGGCATGGGGCAATGGTGGCGGCTGGTGACTTCCATCTTCGTGCACTTTGGATGGATTCACATCGCCACGAACATGTGGTGCTTGTGGAACCTTGGGCTGCTAGGCGAGCCGCTGCTGGGAGAGTTTGGGATTATCGCTGCTTATGTGCTGACCGGTGTTGCCGGCAACCTGCTCAGCGTCACATTTAACCAGCGGCCTCCCGGGCCGGCGGGCGGCGCGCTGAGCGCGGGAGCGTCGGGCGCTGTCTTCGGCCTGGCTGGAGTGCTGCTGATGCTGCTGCGCTCGCCGTTACTGCCGATTCCGGAGTTCGAGCTGAAGAAGCTGCGGCGGAGCGTTTGGTATTTTGCGCTGCTGAATTTCATCATCGATGGCGGTTTGTGGATCGCGCATACCACGCTGCAGATCGACAACATGGCGCACCTCGGGGGATTCCTCAGTGGGCTGGCGCTGGGGGTTCCTTTGGTGCCGCGCATCGGGGCGCCACGCGCACGATTCCTGCGCAGGCGGGCCTTTGCGGTGGGGGTGATGACGTTCCTGCTGCTGCTGATCGCCTGGGGGTTGCGGGCGTATTACGAGGCGGCGGCGGGGTGAGGTTCTCGCTCAACTTTGGAGGTTATTTCCAAAGTGGCCGCGAAAATCTTAAGGCAATGCCGGGAGAGCCAATCGGGGGAAGGGTTGGTTATCGAGTGGCGGTGGCAGCGAACTTCTTCACCATGGCGAGCAGCAGCTTGCGATCGCTGTCGTTGAGGTTGGTGGAGTAGCGCCGGATCTGGGTGAGGAAGCGGAGCTCTTCGTCGGAAAGCTTTTGCGACTGGAGCTGGCGTCCGAGGGTGTCTTCAGCAAACAATTGAGCGAGCGGAAGCTCGAGGGCTCCGGCGATTTTGGCGAGGGTGTCCAGTGACGGAACGGTATGTCCGTTCTCGACTCTCGACAGATAGCAGCGGAGAAGCCCAGTGCGCTTCTCGATATCGCCCTGGGATAAACCTTTGGATAGGCGGTAGCCTCGGATCGTGGTTCCAATTTTCATAAGGTTGGCCTGATAGACCGTACTTTCCCCTGTGAACTGCAAGGCAGGAATTTTCAAAGATATTGCCTGCATAGTTAACACGGTCTGCGATTCACAAGCAAGAAGAATTTTCGAGACGTTGGTAACCAAGCGAGGAACTAAAGAGAATTACCAAAATTCAAAATGCACAATGATTCATGCACTTAGCAGGATGGAAAGATGGAGGGTCGAGAAGCAAATTGTGGGGTTGGCGCGCGCCTGATCCTGCGCCCGGTGCTGCACTGGTACCGCAAAATGGGTGGCGCGAAAAGGTCACTGTGGTGATCTTGACCGAAAAGAGAATTCCAGAGATTTTTTCCACGGATTGACCTTCTCTAACGGCCACCGGGGTGCAGTTGTTCGGCGAGAAATTGTGTTGAGCGATTCTGAGCATCCTGGGCTTCGGCGGCTCGATAGCCGGAGGTGTTGTTGGGATTCTCGAAAGCGTGGCCCGCGTCAGGGTAGATTTTGAGGTCGACGTTTTTGCCGAGCGCCTTCATGGCGGCTTCGAAGGCGTGGACATCGTCAGGAGTGATGCCGCGATCGAGGGCGCCGAAGTTGCCCAGGACGGCGGCGTGGATCTGGCCGAGGTCGGCTTTATCTGTGGGCAGGGAACCGTAGTTGATGACCACGGCGCGGAGGTTCGGATCGGCGACGGCGAGCTGGGCGGCATAGCCTCCGCCCATGCACCAGCCGATGGCGGCGATGCGGTGGGGGGCGACATCTTTGCGGTGGGCGAGGAAGTCGACGGCTGAGGTGAGGTCGCGGACTCCGCGATCCTGGGGCAGGCCGCGCATGAGCTCGTGGGCCATGTCGGTATCGGTGGCCACTTTGCCGCGATAGAGATCGACGGCGAGGGTGACGTAGCCTTCGCGCGCGAAGCGCTGGGCCTGATCTTTAACCCAGTCGTTGAGGCCCCACCATTCATGAATGACGACAAGTCCAGGGTGCGGGCCGGGGCCTGAGGGCAGATAGAGGAGGCCGTGGCCGGCGTCCGCGCCACTGGGGAAGGAGACTTCCTGCGGGGTTTGCGCGTGCAGGCCAGCGGTGACGAGCGACAGACCGAGGACGAGAATCAGGACTGGGGCTAAACGGCGAGTTTTCATTGGCGGCTCCTTTTTGGGAAACCCATACCTGTATCGCAGAAAAGCTGGTGCGGAGGCAAGCGGTGTGAGGAATGGCCAGTTCGTCGCCGGTCGGGGCAAGGTCAGGCAGCGAGTCGTCACTCCGGGTGGGCCGAGGGCAAGTTAGAGATGTTACAATTCAGGGCTATCACGATAAACTCATCGTGAAACCAATCCCCGTCCTCCTCCTCGATCAGTCTAAGTTCGAATCCGTTTGGGCCATGCTCAGAGCTTGCACACTCAGGCAGTTCGGAGTAGGGAAATGGACGATCCTCACAACGGGACCGAGCAGTTCGGGACGACTGCCATACCCCCGACCGCGTCAACGGTGGTTCTCGATCAGACAAACCGCGTTTCCAACGCGGGGGTAACAGGTGCGCCTTCCGGTGTTTCGCAATTCAAACCAGGGCAGCTGATCGACGGCCGCTTCGTGGTGGTTCGGTTCATCGCTCGCGGGGGAATGGGCGAGGTATACGAGGTCGAAGATTGCCAGCTACGCGGGGCTCACGTAGCACTCAAGACGATCCTGTCGCAATACGCGGTCGATCCAGTGATGCGGCAGCGATGCGAGCGGGAAGTACTCTGCGCGCGTGAGGTGGTTCACCCGAACCTTTGCCCAATTTACGATCTTGGTTACTGGAACCGGCCGGGGGGCGCGCTCACTTACCTGACGATGAAGCTTCTGCCGGGAGAGAGCCTGGCAGCGAGAATATCGCGGGCGGGTCCGATTCCCGGCAAGGAGGCGCTTTGCATCATGAGGCAGGTGGGAGGGGGAATTGCCGCTGCCCACGATGCGGGAATTCTGCATCGGGATATCAAGAGCGCAAACATCATCGTGCAGGGCTCGGGGACTCGGGTGTTTGCATGGGTTACGGACTTTGGGCTGGCGCGGGCGGCGTCGAGCGAGGAGACCCCAATCACGATTCATGGAGTCGCCGGAACGCCGGGCTTCATGGCTCCGGAGCTTTTTTATGGGAGCGCACCCACAAAGGCGAGCGATGTGTATGCGCTGGGGGTGGTGGCATGCCAGATGTTAATGGGAAGGCACCCGCAAAGCTTCCTGGGAAATGAGAAAAACGGGGAAAGAGCGACCGCGGAAATTCCAGAGCCATGGAGGCGCTTTGTGGAGGGCTGCCTCCGACCCGCAGCGGAGCAACGATTCAAGACGGTGCCTGAGGCCATGCTGACTTTACCGTTGGAGGCCGGCTCTCCGGAAGTTCGCGCGGCGAGCGCTCCGCGCATCTCGCGCCGAACGATGTTGGTGCTGGGGGCAAGTGCGAGCGCGAGTGCGGCGGCTGGGGCGTGGGTGGAGTGGCCGCACATCCTGAATGTAATGGATCCGCTGCCTTCGCCCAGGTATGTGGCCCTCATGGCTCTGCCCAGCAATCATCCGCCGGCGATTCTTTTCACGTTGCTGGACTCGATCGGCCGCCGCCTTGCGCGAGCCGAGTCCTTTGTGAAGAACCTTATGATTATCACGCCGAAAGACAGGCCGGGGCCCTGGACGGCGATCGACTCTCCCCGAGAGACGGAGAAGACGCTGGGCGCAAACCTGGTTCTGGCTGCGTCGCTCGATCAGACCGCGTCGAGGGCAAAGCTGAACCTGCGGGTGCTGGATGCGCACACACAGCGAACGATGCGTAACGCAACCGTGGAGTGCGCGCTGGGGGCGATCAGCAGTCTGGCGGAAAAGGCCTCGCACGAGGCGGCCGAATTGCTGCAGATTCCGAACTCCGATGTGCCATTGAGCGATCCGGAGGAGTTGAGGAGTATCCCGCCGGAGGTGTTCCAGGCTTTCAGCGAAGCAGAACAGAAGGTGAATGAGCCGAATGGTGCCGGGCTGCAACAGGCAATCGATGAGTACCAGCATGTTCTCGATCTGGATGGACATTTCGCCCTGGCTTACGCGAGGCTGGCCATTGCGTACATGAAGCAGTACTACGTGACGAGAGAACCAGCCAACGTCGATCTGGCGAGCAAGAATGCGGCAAGCGCCCTGTTCTATAACCCTCACTCGGCGGTGGGGCTGATGAGCCAGGCTCTGGTGTACGTTTACCAGGGTAAATCGGCGCTCGCGCTGGAGTATTTTGGAAAGGCGCAGCAGGCGGACCCGGGTAACCCGGAGGTTTTGTATCACAAGGCGTGGGCGTACGGTCAACAGGGGCGGCTGGCCGAAGCAGAACAGGCTTACCGCGACATTCTGGCCGAGAGGCCGAACTTCTGGCCGGCGTACAACAACCTGGGAGTGATACTGACGCGGCAGGCCAGATACCGCGAGGCGGCAAAGGCTTTTGCCGCGGCTGGAGCAGCTGCGCCGAAGGTTGCCCTGCCGATGGCAAACCTGGCGCAGACCTATCAGCAGCTCGGACGGCGCGCCGACGCCCGTGCCGCCCTGAACGAGAGCCTGAAGCGGGCGGAGAACGAGGACGCATATCTTGCGCTGGGAGACCTGGATTTCGAGGACGGGCGGTACACCGAGGCACTGAAAGACTACCGGGATGCGGGCAAGCTGGATCCGACGGATCATCTGATCCAGAGGAACATGGGCGACTGTTACACGATGCTGGGCAATGCGGCGATGGCGAAGGAATGTTATGGACGGGCGGCGCAGCTGTTGTCGGCTGTGCTGGAGGCGAGCCCGCAGGACGGGTTTGGATGGGCAAACCTGGCCTATTACCACGCTAAGGTTGGCGATCGGGCAGGCGCGGAAACGGACATGGCCAAATCGAGGGCTTGCGAGGCGAACGATGTGGCGTCGCGCTTCATGATTGCGCAGGCTCTGGATGTGCTGGGAAGAAAGGCGGAGGCGTTGAAGACTCTTCTGTGGTGCATGGACAAGGGGCTTTCAACCGCGGACATCAATTTGGCAGTGGACCTCAAAGATCTGCGCAGCACACGGGCATACAGGGAGCGGCTGAAGAATCGCAGGGAAAGTGGAAACGGGTCTGTCACCTAAGAGCTTTCAATCACTCAATGAGAAAGGACGATGTCAATGAAATCACGGTCGACGTGGCTGTTGGTTGTGGGCGTGTTCGTGGTGGGTGATTTATTCGGTATCTGGATGGATTGGTCAACGTGGAGCCACCATTTGACAGGACGCGACATTGTTTTCGAGGTGCAGGACTATCAAATGGCGAATCTGCAGGTCGGTTCCGGCGACCATATATGGCTGAAGCCGCCCGACGGAGTCACGGGGAGCGATCTCAAGGTGAAGTGGGTGGGAAGTAACCCATGCGCGGGGGGCGGGAACCCGACCGACTGCATTATCGATTCGTGGAACAAAGCGCCGGCTGGTCCCTATTTCTTCAGCTGCGATTCTGCCAAGTACAGTTGCCCGGAACCCGGAATCCAGCAAAAATCGACCGGCCCCATCGAAAATCTGGGCTACGGCCTTTTCCTGAAGTGGGATTTCCTGCATCTCTTCGGGATACGGCGGCCTTCGCTGGAGGAGCAGCAAGGGCCACCAACATCGGGAACCCATCCGGCAACAGGTTCGAAGACGGCGATTGTCTCCTGCTCGCGCGACACCAAAACGACAGTGCTGCAGGATCCGAATGGTGATGATGAGACAACAATCAACGCGTCAATCGGTCAATCTGAATCTGTGTTCTGGCTCGACCCGCAGGGCTTCACGCTGGACCCAACAAACTTTCCGGCGGGGTTCTGTAAGAACGGGAACCCGGGAAGCGGCAGCACGACAGCCGCTCAGTGCGATGTCAGCGCAGCCGCAAATTTCTCTTACTCGGTGCAGGCGCAGACTCCAGCAGGGTGCAAAGCAACGACGGCTAATCTGATTGCGCAGTAGGGGTTATTCCGGGAGCGTGAACCATGAATGGAACAGGCTCCCGAGAAGGGCAGTGTCGGGAGCGCCGGGAAGGAAACTTCCTGCGGGGTTTTTGCGCGTGCAGGCCGACGCAGGCGAGAGACAGAGCCAGGACAAGAATCTGAAGCGCCAAGCGGCTGGTTTTGAGTAAACGGTACCTGTATCGCAGAAAAGCATGGCGTGAAGCAAGCGGTGTGGATGGGTTCGGCTGAAAAGTCGAAGCGGGCGCACGCATCCAGGGCCGCGGATTTGCCATCGCACAGAAGTAGCCGGTTGTTCCGGAGACCCATCGTGCCGCGCGAGTATCATTTTTCGGGCCCAGGGGACGCAGCGCAGGCCGATGCCGGCGCGCGCTGGACCGATCCTTATCTTCCTTTCGATGGGCCGCGGAGAAAGCAGACCTCAGGGCGATGGCTTCGCCGCATGCGGCGCCGGTGGAGGGAAACTCGTTACCTGTCTGTGATCGTCGCGCGCGAGTTGATGCGGACCGACGTTTTTGACGTGGCTGCGGGGCTGGCGTTCTGGTCGATGATGTCGATGGTGCCACTATTGATCACGGTGGCGGCGGTGCTGGCGCTGCTGCGGGTGCCGGGCCTGTTGCCGCAGTTGCTGGGCGTGATGGCGATGCTGGTGCCCGCGGATTCGCTCTCGATGGTGGAGAAAATGGTCGGCGGGTTGCTGGAGCCGCACCGGGGAATGCTGTCGTTCGGAATTCTCAGCTACATCTGGTCGACGACGGGCGGTTTCACGGCGCTGATTTTTGCGCTCAACATTGCCTATGATGTTACGGAGCCACGGTCGTGGCTGCGCGATCGGCTGCAGGCGGTGATTCTGACCTCGACCAGCGGCGGCCTGCTAACGGTTTCGCTGCTGGCGCTGCTGGCTGGACCGCATTTCGGGCATTTGCTGGGGCAAATCTTCCCGATCCCCGGGGCGTTCGAGAGAATGTGGCCCATGATCCGGATCGCGACGGTCTTCATCGCATTTGTAGTGGCGCTGGAGCTGGTTTATTTTCTGGGACCGAATCGGCGGCAGCGATTTAGCTCAACGCTGCCGGGTGCGATTGTGGCAATCGCACTTTGGTTCGCCGGTTCCGCGGGTCTCTCCTTCTACCTGAACCATCTGGCGCACTACTCGCGGCTGTATGGGGGGATGGGGGCGCTGATGGGGCTGATGTTCTGGATTTACCTGACGGCGCTGGCGATTTTGATCGGGGCGGAAACGAATGCGGAGCTGGCGAAGCGGCGGGATTCGTTGTTTCGTGGGCACGTGAAAGCTTCGCCGGGGCAGGGAATCGGGCTCGATGAGGCTGTAGAGGGAGAGCGGGCGAGGGAACAGCCTGCCGCGTAGGGTCAGAGCATCACGAATGGAGCAGGCTTCCAAGAAGGGTTGAAAGGCCATTCCAGGCGATCTGGACGCCGATACAGAGCAGGATGAAAGCTATGATCCGGAGGATTCCATGCGCAGTCGGTGGGGAGATCTTGCGAGTCAACATGGGAGCGTAGGCGTAACAGAAGTAAACCGAAACGCTCAGGACTACGACTGCGAGGAAGACGCCGAGATGGCTGAGAATGTGTGCGGTCACGGTGCTACCAGCATTATGCGCGCTGAGGGTCAGCATCCCAACCAGTGTGCCGGGCCCGGATGTTATGGGGAAGGTGAACGGATAAAAGATTTTCGCCCGGAGATCGTTTAATTGTGCACCCCGATCGCCGGTTTCCTCCTGCTTGTTACGAATGCTCACGCCGGAGTCGCTCTGATTCAGGACCCCCCAGCCGATGGCGGCTATAACGATGCCGCCGGCCAACTCGACGATGGGAAGAGAGAGGCCGAAGAAGTGCAGGATGGCGGAACCGAGGATTTCGATGATGCCGAGAAAGATGACGTTCGCCACGGCGATGCGACGCGCTAGTGAATGAAAGACCGCGGGCGGGGCATCTCCCACCAGTCCAAGGAAGACTAAAGCGGAGCCCAGCGGATTGATAAGGGGCAGCAACGCGCTGAAAGCGAGGAAGAATGCGGACCAGAGGGCCATGTTTGCCTGTCAGCGACGATCCTGAATTCAGGCCGTCTCCGCCCCATGATCGCATGCGGCGTTGTTCACTTTCCTGTGCGGCGCGCGTTCATTTTGGGGTGTGCCTCCTCAAGCAACCGTTTTTCGACTGAATGGCATCCAAGCCGCCCTGGAGTCGCATTCCAGAGAACAGTTGGATATCCTTGCCTTTCACGAGACCGGGTCTCTGCGTTTGTGCATTGAAGTTGAAACTTTGAAATCGATGTTCTCATCGTTTGCTCATCAAAGTCGCCTGGCAGCGCGGCTCCCCCTTTCGCACTCAGTTGACTCCAGTTTTTTCCGGACTTCTACCCCGGCATTTGCCCGGGCAAAACCATGCCGATATCAACGCCGTCACTGTTACTCAACGGTGTTGCGTCTCCTCTTTATTGTTGCTTGGGTGTTGCTCATCAGCAGAACTCTGTGTGCACAAGCGGGTTCGGGCAGCGACCAACAGAGTCCACTCAAAACGATGACCCTCGAGCAACTGGGGAATATCGAGGTCACCACTGTTTCCAAAGAACCTGAAGAGGTATGGAACACTCCCGCGGCGATTTACGTGATCACGCAGGAGGACATACAGCGTTCGGGAGCGGCGAATATCCCGGAGGCGTTGCGGCTGGCTCCGGGGGTGGAGGTGGCGCGCATCAGCTCGGATGAGTATGCGATTGGCATTCGCGGGTTCAACAGCCGCCTCTCGCGGTCCGTGCTGGTGTTGATTGACGGCCGTACGGTGTACACGACGTTCACGGCGGGCACCTACTGGGAGACGCAGGATGTGCTGATGAAAGACATCGACCGCATCGAAGTGATCCGTGGCCCGGGCGGGACGATCTGGGGGCCGAATGCGGTGAACGGGGTTATCAACATCATCACCAAAGATACCAAGGAGACGCAGGGAGCGCTCGGAACGGGCGGCGGCGGCGATGTAGAGCAGTTTATTGGAGACGCCCGCTACGGATCCGGCAACGGCAGGGGATTCACCTACCGAGTGTATGCGAAAGGCTTCGGATGGGCTCCACAGTATCACTCCGACGGGGATAACTACGACGACTGGCATGGCGGTCAGGGTGGTTTCCGCATGGACTGGGGTGCGCGCGCGGGCGATAGCTATCGTCTGCAGGGCGATGTCTATGGCCAATACTTTGGCGAGAGAGCCGACGCTACAACCTACAACCCGCCCGCCAACTACGACAAGAGCGGCGATGCCACTCTCTATGGAGGAAACATTCTCTTTAACTGGACGAGAGTGCAGGGAGAAGGCAAGGACATTCAGTTGGCTGCTTATTATGCCCACGACACGCGCAATGAGCTGAATTTCGGCGATATTCGCAACACGGCGGACGTCGATTTTCAGGATCGGTTCCGTTTGCCTCGCCAGGAGGTATCCTGGGGCCTGACCGCGCGATTGAGCCATGGGAGCGAAGTTGAGGTCTATTCCGGACTCACGTTTACGCCATCGCACAGGACCGACGAGCTCTACCAGGGGTTCGTTCAGGATGAAATCACGCTGGTGCCTGAACGGCTGTCGCTGGTAGCGGGGACCAAGCTGTTGAAAACGAACTACACGGGAGTTCTGGCGGAACCGAGCGGCCGGTTGTTGTACACACCGACAGGCACCCAGACCGTGTGGGCGGCTTACACACACGGTCTGCGGACACCTGCCGACGTGGAGCGGGATTTCAATCTGTCCAGTTTTCTGGGATACGCGGCGAATGGGCTGCCGATCTTCGCGCGCTTCAGCGCAAATCCGAATTTCAGGTCGGAGCAGTTGAACGGCTACGAGCTGGGCTACCGGGGACTTGAAGGGAAGAATTTCTATGTCGACATAGCCGGCTTCTACAACCATTACGGCGACCTTTTCAGCGAAGACCTGGTTCAAGCGCCGTATATAGAGACGAACCCCGCTCCCACTCACGTTCTGATACCTGCGGAATTCGGGAATGGGCTGGTGGCGTCCACGACCGGAATGGAGGCCGCACCTATGTGGCGTCCTGAGCCATGGTGGCGGCTGGGCGGTTCGTATTCGTTCCTCGATATGCATGTGGAGAAGGGGACGAACTCAAAGGACATTGGCAGCGCGCCTGGAGTGCAGGGATCCAGTCCGGAGCACCAGGCGCTGATCAAGAGCGGTTTCGATCTGCCCAAATCGGTCAGTACAGACTTTCAGGTGCGATACGTGAGTGCGCTGCCTGGCATCCAGGTGCCCGCGTACTGGACAGGGGATGTTACGGGGCAGTGGGCTGCGACGCCTCACATTCGGCTGACGGCTGCGGGCCAGAATCTTTTTCAGCCGCACCATGTCGAGTTTAACTACGACCCTGGGCCCCTTGTGGGAATCCGACGCGGATTTTATGGCGAGGTGACGTTTACTAAGTGATATTGGCTTGTTGGTTCCGGGGTCACGACGCTGTCACGGGTAGCGGTGTTGAACTCGCAGAGGCCCAACGATGTTGAATCTCGAAGGATCACCCAGAGACTTGAAATGTCCGGCTGCTGTGGAGGTGCGTTAACCGCGCCCCTCCAGAGAGTCCAGGTGTTCTTCGTGGCGTCGGGCCAGTTGGGCGACTTTGGTGAACCCGGCCGCGAGGTCATCGACCTTGGCCACCAGCTTGTTCACGTTCTCGGTCGTGGCTCTGACGGGAAACCCTCTATCGGTCCCTTTCTGAACCTACACCTTCGGCCCCGCCGCGAACGACCAGATCGATGTCACCTTCGAGTCCTACCCCGGCCACACCGAGCCGCAGATTGTCGGGACCCGCAAAGCCATGATTAGCCCCGTTTGGGAATGGTACGGATGAAGCGAGGGGAGCTAGAGTCGTCGTCGAGAGCAGAGCGGATTTGGGCCAGGCAGAAATTGAGGCCGCGATCGAAGTCGACGTGGGTTTCCGCCCCCCACACGGCCTGGCCCAGCTCTTCACGGGAAACGACCTGGCCGCGACGCGCGAGGAGGCAGGAGAGCACCTGTCCTGGCTGGGATTGCGGGCGAACGAGGCGGCCTTCGCGACGCAGTTCACGGGTGGCGGCGTTGAGTTCGAAAAGGCCAAAACGGAAGCGGTCCATAGCTAAGAGAGATTGTGCGCCTAATCGAGGCCCTTGTTGGGATCAAGATACGGAAGTTGTTGCCTTGCGTCGGTCACGTGCGGCGGCTGGTCGCATCGGAATGGCGCCAGCAGAGGGGCGGCGAGAGCCGGTCCGTGACGGAGGACGAAACGCGACAGGGACTTTTCACCGACGTGGACGGCGAGGAGTTCGCGGAAGAGGGCGGGGTGAGTGGCGAAGGCCTGGAGGGTTCGATTGCGGAGGCGTGGGTGGCGATCGAGGAGCAGCAGGAGGGCGGCCATGCGCCGCGGGAGGGCGAGGATAGCGGCATGGCGGGATTCGTAGAGATTAAGGCTGGCATGGGCGTGATTGGCGGTGGCGAGTGATTCAGCGAGGAGGAGGGCCTGGCGGAAGGCGAGGCCGAGGCCTTCGCCGGTGATGGCGTCGGCTGAACCGGAGGCGTCGCCGATAAGGGCGACGTTGTCGCGGGTTACGCGATGGAGGCGGCGGGTAACGCTGACGCAGCCGCGTTCGGAGGAGGTTGGGGAGGCGTCGCGGAGTTTGTCGCGGAGGAGGGGGATGGAGTTGAGGATTTCGTTGAAGCGGATGTGGGGATGGCGGGTCATGGCGGAGACGCAGATTTCGTTGGGCGCGGTGGGGGTGATGTAAGCTTGGCCGAGGTCGCTCCAGTGAACTTCGACGTGGGCGCTCCAGGGCTCGATGCGGAAATGGGCGCGGAAGCCGAAGCGGCGGCTGCGGAGGTGGGCGGCGTCGAGATTGGCCCATGCACGGACGCGTGAAGACTGGCCGTCGGCTCCGATGAGCCAGCGGTAGCGGATGGGTTGGTTGGAGAGGGTGGCGGGCAGGCCGGGTTTGAGGATGACCGGGGAGTTCCAGGAGAAGCGAACGCCGATTTCGGTGGCACGGTCGAGGAGCAGGCGGTGGAGGGTGGTGCGGCGGAGCCCTATGCCTGTTACCTGCGCGAGGTTCGGGGGGAAGTCGGCGGAGACACGGGTCTGCTCGGAGGCAAAGGTGATGCCGGTGAAGGCGGCGCCGTGGTGGAGTTCGAGGGGTATGCCGATGTGGGCGAGGGCGTGACGGGAGTCGGGCATGATCCCTTCGCCGCAGGGCTTCTCGATGGGGGGACGCCCGGCGTCGGCGAGGAGCACGTCTGCGCCGCGCAGGCGGAGGGCAATGGCGGCAGCGAGGCCGGCGGGCCCTGCTCCGGCGATGAATACGTCACAATTATTGTTACTCATGATTCACCCCAGAGGACAGGGAGGAGCCGGGAGCCAGGAGCAAGGAGCAAGACGAGCCCGATTTGCAAGCGTCCAGCATCTGCCAAAAGGCTGGCAGATGTGGGGCATCCAATCGTTACCGTGATAGTTACATATTGTCACGAATACAAATTCTCCTCACCGCCATAGCTAAGTCACCATTCGAGGAGGGACATTTCCGCGCAGAAACCGGGGCCCATGGCGGCTAAGATGCTTCGGGTTCCGGGGTTTGGGCGGCGGTGCTTCATGATTTCGTCGAGGACGACGAGGACCGATGCCGAAGAGAGATTGCCCACGCGGCGGAGGGCTTCCCAGGAGACTTCGAGGGCTTCGCGGGGGAGGCTGAGGGATTCGGCAGTGGCTTCGAGGACTTTTGGACCGCCGGTGTGCATGATCCACGAGCCGATGTCGTTGCGGATCAGGCCTTGCGAGGCGAGAAAAGCGTCGACGTTGGGGCCAAGGTTTTCGACGACGACCTTGGGGACGTCGGGAGAGAGGACAATGCGGAAGCCCTGCTCGGAGATATCCCAGCCCATCACGTCTTCGGTGTTGGGGTAAAAGACGCATTGACTCGAAAGGATTCGTGGGCCGGTACGGGGGACATTGCTGCCGGCCACGAGGACGGCGGCGGCTCCATCGCCGAAGAGGCCGGTGGAGATGAGATTCGCCACAGTTTTGTCGTTTCGCTGCCAGGTGAGGGAGCAGAGTTCGACGGAGAGGAGGACGGCGATCTGATCGGGGTATGCGCGGACGTAGTCGGCGGCGCGGGCGAGGCCGGCGGCTCCGGCGACGCAGCCGAGTCCGAAGATGGGGTTGCGGCGGATGTTGGGGGAGAGGGCCATGCGGTTAACGAGGCGCGCGTCGATGGAAGGGCTGGCTACGCCGGTGACGGAGACGAAGAAGATGGCGCCGATGCGATCGCGGTGCACGCCCGCTTGTTGGAGGGCGCAGTCGATGGCGTGTTCGCCGAGGTTGAGCGCCACTTCGATCCAGACGTTGTTGGTTTTTCCCCAGGTGTCGAGGGCGATGTAGTCGTCGAGAGGGCGGGCGAAGTAGCGGCCATCGACGCCGGTGTGTAGGTGGAGGCGCTCGAGGATGGCCCGGAATTTGGCGTCGCCGCCCCAGTAGGCGAGAAAGGCGTCAATGACTTCAACCTGGGGGTAGTAGTGTTGGGGAAAGGCTGTGGATGTGGCGAGGATATGCATGTCTCTGTTTGAGACTAAATGAGGCGAACGGGGATGCAGGGCAGCGAGCTTGAAGATTCGCCGTGAATCGCGCGTTTATCCCGCGTGTTTCTCCGCGGCTTCTACGGTGTGGGCGATGAGGGTGGCGATGGTCATGGGGCCTACTCCGCCGGGGACGGGGGTCCAGGCGGAGCAGCGGTCGATGATGGCGGATAGCTCGATGTCGCCGACTCCGCCGGGGTGATAGCCGGCGTCGACGACGACCGCGCCATCGCGGATCCAGTCGCCGCGGATGAACTCGGCTTTGCCTACGGCGCCGATGACGATTTCTGCGCGGCGGACGACTTCGGGGAGGTTTCTGGTGCGGGAGTGGCAGATGGTGACGGTGGCATTGGCGGCGAGCATCATCATGGCCATGGGGCGGCCGAGGATGGGGCTGCGTCCGACGACGACGGCTTCGCGGCCTTCGATGGGGATTTGGTAGCGGCGCAGCAGGCGCATGATGCCGGCGGGCGTGGCGGAGCCGTAGGCGGGCTCGTCCATAGCCATGCGGCCGAAGCCGTGGGCGGTGACGCCGTCAACGTCTTTCTCGATCGCGATGCGGTCGAAGGCAACGCGCTCGTCGATTTGTTTGGGGACGGGATGCTGGAGGAGGATGCCGCGGACGCGGGGGTTGGTGTTGAGTTCATCGATCGCGGTGAGGAGTTTTTCGGTTGAGGTGGTGGCGGGGAGGGTGAGGCTGAGGGACTCCATGCCGACGCGGCGGCAGGCGTTGCCTTTCATGCGGACGTAGGTGGCGGAGGCGGGGTCTTCACCGACAAGGATGGTGGCGAGGATAGGGGGATCTTTGAGATTGAGGCGTGCTACGCGGATGGTAAGTTCGGCTTCGAGTTCTTTGGAGCAGGCTTTGCCGTCGAGGACGATGGCGGGCATGGATTCAGGGTACAGGGTCCAGGGACCAGGCTGCGAGAGATGATCCTGCAAACGCCGAGTCCCCTTGCAACATTGCGGCAGGTTTAGGAATCCGACTCGCTGGAGGCATGAAGATATGAGCGGATTGGAAATTGCGGGAATCGTGGTTGGTGCAGCGATCGTCGTTTTGCTGCTGGTGAGCGCGAAGGACATCGCCCGTTACATCCGTATCTCGACGATGTAGGGAGCTGCTGCGGGGCACGGGCATTGCCCGGGCTTGCCGAAGGCGGCCATGCGGATGTTTCGGTCAGATCGCGCGGATGAGGCGGGCGGGGAGGAAGATGATGGCTCCGACGAGTTCGAGCACGCCGCCGACTGCGATGCCGACGATGCGGAAGGGCAGCAGGAGGAGCCACACGATTGGGTACGCGATGAGGGCCAGCAGAGCCAGGGGCCAGCAGAGAATAAAAAGGATGCAGAAGAGCAGGAATTTTGCCATGGCGAACTCCCGAATCGGATTCCGAAGATCCGTGACCCGAGCGCCCGGCGGGTTATGTAAGGGGCACAAGTCGAACTTTATTGTTACGTATGTTGGTGTCTTGTGGTTCCAAAAGTCGCGAGACAGTTTCCCGGTCGAGGAGGAAATGCAGGTCCTTCGGCTCGCGCCAGAATTGATTCAGCGCGCCCAAATGCCGGCGCGCTGATTTTCGCTGCTTCGCTCGGGATGACAGAGCTTTTTCTTCTATCGAGATACGCGGTGATGCTGGTTTATTGCGGCGTGTGGAGGCCCAACGCACTGAGGACGTCCTGATCAGGCGTGGTGGTTCCGTTTTGTTTGGTGACGACGTTGAAGCCGCCGGAGTAATCCCACATTGCCCAGCCGATATGGTTCTTTTCGAAGGCGACGCGCATGTCATGGAGCCACTGGGCGCGGTGGGCGTGGGGAGCGTGGATGAAGGCGCCGAACTCGCCGCAGTAAACCGGGACGCGATGCTGGGCGGACCATTTGGCGGCGAAGGCGATCGAGCTCTCGACGCGGGCCGCGTCCCAGCGATCCTCGCCGTAGTTGAAGAGAAAGAACTGGCCGGCGAGGGTCGGTTCCTCATCGATTTTGGGGGCGATGTTTTCCGGCGTCGAAGGATAGGGGATGTCGTGCTCGGGGCGGACTTCGGGGTTGGCCCAGGTTGCACTCTGATGGGTGAAGGCGAAGGGCTCGTAATCGTGGAAGGTGTAGATGATGTTGGGGTCGGCGAGGGGCTCGAGAACGAGGAGATCGCCGAGTCCGGACCAGTGGGCGCCGCAGGCGATGATGGTGGACTGGGGAGCGGCCTGGCGAATGGCGTCGACGACAGTGGCCTCGATGCCTTGCCAGCGATACGGGTCGTTCTGCTCTGGCTCGTTCAGGATTTCAAAGAAGACGTGCTCGGGGTCGGTGGTGGCGAAGTGTGCGGCGAGGGCGCGCCACAGCTCGACGAAGTTGCCGACACCGCCCGTGCCCTGAAAGAGCTCGGCTTTGTACTGGCTGGTGGGATGGATGTCGATGATGACGGAGAGGTGGTGGTCGAGCATGATCTTTACGGCGTGGTCGACCTGATCCATGAAGCCGGTGGAGTGGTGGGCAAATTGCTCGCTGCGGTACCAGGCGGTGAGCTGGTCACCGTCGATGGAGAGTCGGCAGTGATCGAAGCCCATTTTGGCGATGAGGGCGATGTCGTCGTCGGTGGTGTAGGTCTGGAGGCGGGGGACGCTGTAGTCGTCGGACTGGGCGAACCACATGCTGGTGTTGATCCCGCGAAGCAGATGCTGGGCACGGGCGAACGCTATAGAGGCTGGGGCGCGCTCAGATTGTGCCGCGGCTGGACGCATTGTGAGCAAGGCGGCGAAGAGAAGCAAACCTGAGAAACGCAGTGGATTTCGCATAGGCGCAGTGTAATCCCTCGGCGGTGCGGTCTCAGGGCTAGCTCGGAGGGGACGGTGGGGGGCTGGGATATTCTAAAGTTTGCGCGGTTCAGAAGAAATTGCAGGGTTAAGAAAAGCAGAATTGCGGGCGCCGGGGTCTCGACCGGCCGGCACAAGCGACGAGGCGAGTTCAGCGCGTGCGGTGCGGGAGATGTTCGACCGGATTGCGCCGCGCTACGATCTGTTGAACCATGTGCTCTCGTGCAATGTGGATCGGACGTGGTGGTGGCGGACGGCGCGGCGGTTTCGGCACATTCTGGCGCGGCCCGAGGCGCGGGTGCTGGATATTTGCTGCGGCACGGGCGATATGACGCGGGCGTTGTTGCGGAGGCGCCCAGCGAATGGGACGCCGGTAGTGGCCGCGGATTTTTCTGTCCAGATGCTGGCGCGCGCCAGGAAAAAGCTGGCGGCGCAAAGGGTCGAGGTCATCGACGCAGATGCGATGCGGCTGCCTTTTAACGACGGGTCGCTCGATCTGATCACGACCGCGTTTGGGTTTCGGAACCTGGCGAATTATCAGGCGGGACTGGCGGAGCTTTTCCGCGTGCTGGCGCCGGGCGGAGAGGTAGGAATTCTGGACTGCAGCAAGCCTGGTGGTTGGGTGGGACGGGTATTTGGGTTTACTTTCGGCATTTGTTGCCGTGGCTGGGCTCGCGCGCGACTGTTCGCGGTCGAGCGTGAATCGACCCTTGCGGGCGATGGCGCCGACCAGAGACAGACGCGACGTCAGGCCCACTCCCGTCCGATCCTCGAGGAGCTGCAATCATGGATCGATCATCATCGAGGCTCTACCCCTCCGAAGACTCCTCTCGGAAGAGCACTCGGATATCTGCACAGACAGTGGCAACGCCTTCTGATCTTTCTTGAGGACGGCAATATCGAGGCGACCAACAATCGTCGGGAGCGAGAGCTGCGACGACTCATCTTGGTTCGGAAAAACTGGCTATTCACCTGGCTCGATGAAGGCGGGGAGAGGACTGGACATATCCTATCGATGATTGCAACGTGTATTGCGCACGATGTGAATCCGCGTGCCTATCTTCACCTCGTCTCGCGCCTTATCGTACACGGTTGGCCGCACGCGAGACTTCGAGACCTCTTGCCCGACCGAATGCTCTCGCCCACCCCGATCTGTATATCGGTGAGCGCGATACGTTGGCCTTGCCGCAGTAGGTCCCAGCCCTGGCCGTTCAACCTGCGCCGTGATCGCCTTGTGTCGCCTTGGCCTCAGGCAAGGCCTTCGGCTCCTTGGCTTCGGCTGCCTCGCTCACATCGTCGTCGATGGCTTCGCGAATGACTCGATCGGTCAGCTCCTGCAAGTGCGTGTCGAGCTCCTCGGCTAACGCGAGAAACTCCGGCCACAACGTCCGCTCTTGGAATGTCTTCGGGGCACGCAATTGAACCGTGGCGTAGCGACGCCCGTATTCTCGAAAAGGCTTGAGCCCATATCGCCGACAGAGTGCCAAGAACAGCTTACGTTTCCACGGATCGGGCAATCGGTAGAGCAGCTCTTCGTCCTGCTCGCGTCCCCGTAGCTCCGCCAACCGTGCCCGAATCCGCTCGGCTGCGCGTCGGGCGGCCTCGCGCTCGCCGTCGACCGTCGTTCCGGCGTGCAGCGCTTCAATCTTGCGTTAACCTGAATGATGATTGTGTCGTTAAGTCTTTGTGCCTTGTAGTCGGTGGAAATATCTCCCAACGGGTTGCCCGACCCGGACCAGATGCTGCCAACCGTTCTCCCTGAATCCTAAGGAAAATCCTGTTGCTGAAGTCGAGTGATGTACTGCTCTCTTAACTTCGCCGGGTCGTTCTTCGAATTCTTGATGCCCGACGCCACAGCAACCTGAGCAGCCACAGCGAGCAGCACGATTCCGAACCGGAGATTCCACCAACCGAGCATTCTCGATCCCAGCGATCCTCATAGTCTGCCCTTCAGCACTGTTCCATCGACCCCCAACTGGGCCGAGAAGGTCATGCGATGGTCCCTGGTTGCAACTCGAATTGTCTGCCCGATTGCGCCATTCTCAAGGCAAGTGACGGCGAGCTGAATATGCAGGCGATCGCCGTCCAGCATCAGGATGGCCGGCGATCCGAAATGCATGACAGGAGAAATCGAGTCGGGCCTGGCCAGCGAGTCCGAGACCAATAGCCGATCGGCGCCCGCCGCGTCTCCATCGCTCCAATTCACCGCAACCAGGAATGGCAGGCACTGGTCGCTCGATGCGCAATTCATGCGAACCCTCATGCGGTGTGCGCCCCACCGCTCCATTGACTCCAGCGGGAGTCTCGGGTTGCTGACTGAAGGGGTTCGACAGCAGTGAACCTTCCTCCATTTGGCCCACCCCGACCTTCTCCGTTTCCAGCCGTGCCCGATGCGTTGAGCCGCCCTGCTCGGGCGAGATACACCCTTTCGCGAGAGTAGAGGTAGAGGGGACTACCTTCGTAAGTGACTTGACGGGACCCATTTGCTCGGCGAATCAAACCGACGTCACCGGGACTAATGCCGTCCGCAACATGCGGGGTTCGTGAAGAGAGGAGAGGCACCCACGAGACGGAACATTCACTCGTGCACTCACTGGTCCTTGGGCGGTCCTCGCTAAAGGTGTAGACGGTAATCGCCATCGGAAAGACGTTGGCGTCCTCCCGTGCGGCGAGCACTCTCTGCCCGTCAGGAAGCGTGCCCAATTCCAACGTCGCGACGCCGGGGGCCGGCTCGCCGTTCACTGCGGATACCAACCACCAATATCCGTGCCACGGCGCGACTGGCCGAATCGTTTCGACGTATCCTTCGCCCTCTGGAGCGAAGGGGCTCGACGAGGGATCGAACAAGTAGAGCGGGTGACCACCATACGTGACTTGATTACCGATACCGGATCGGCGCACGATTCCGAGGAGTTTGCGCTTCACACCCTGACCAGCGATTGGCGCTCCGTGAGACGTGAACGCGGGCCAGTCATCGCTCGTGTTGTCGATCAGCATGTCGCGCATGGGCCCCGTGCACGTCAGCGGCACCGTCGAGCTAGCACCGAGGTCGTAACCCTTCGCCAGCGTTGTGCCACATCCGATTGTCTTGCCCGAGTCACCACTGAATTCGTAAAGGGGGAAGCCCTTTAGCTCACCGCTACCCACAACGAGCACAGAGCCGTAGGTGGACGAATGAAGGACAGAGACTGTCGAGACCTGAGTTGGCGTCGACTTCGTTGGAGCGAGCAACGTCGGCAGTACCAACGCGGAAGCCGCGACAATACCCAACACCGTCAGGAGCATTCGTCGCACTCTCGAACTTGGCAATCGTGCTCTGTTCACTCCCGGTCCAACGATCTCTCGCGCCCGACGTTTGGCAGACTTAGGGCGATCGCATCCAAACCTCGACTTCGGCAGTTGACCTCAGGCTTCACGTGACCGACATGGCGGCGATGCGTACTCCAGTTCATCCTCGACCATGACTTAAGCGGCAACTTCGACCCATATCAGTCGCGCTGCTTCCCTTGGTAGCGTCACCGACTTCCCCGACGTCATCACGGTTACGTCACCGTGGTCGGCCAGCGATTTGATCACATCAATCACACTTCCTTCGGATATCTGGTGACCAGCCAACATCAAGAGAAGATCACGCGCGTCGTGTTCTGCGACTTCAGAGATCCGACGAATGGTCGCTCGCGTCCCAGCCGTCAAGCTCGCCATGGCCGTCAGCGTGCCGTAGGGGGCTTCTCGTCCGGGGATCGGATTACCGTGCGGACAGGTCAAAGGTCGATCGAGCGAGGCGTCAATGCGCTCTATCAGAAAGTCCGAGATTGCTGAAGAAAGGCGGTCAGCTTCGTCGTCAGCCGCGGCCCAGTCCAGACCGAGTACGTCCGTCAACCATCGTTCCAAGATTCGGTGATGACGAACCAGGTTCGACGCCGTCTCGAGTCCTACCGCAGTGAACAGGACACTACGGTCCTTCTTGATCTCGATCCAGCCGTCACGCTGAAGGCGCTGTAGCGCCTCGGTGACCGTGGGTGGACTCACCGAGAGCCACGTCGCGAGGCGACCGGGCCGGACAATCTCGCCTTCGGAGGCGATGTAGAAGATAGCTTCCAGATACTTGTCGACTGTCACCGAATTGTTGTTCGACATCTAGACCTCCCCTGCGGCAGTCATCGAACTATCGTTTGGCGATATTGTCGCGCTCGCTTTGTTGGACATGATGTAACGACGCGGCCCGCCTCGTCCGATGCGCAAGAAGAATGCGACGCTCAGCGTAATGTAAGCGATCCACACGAAGGCCTGCAGCAACGTTGGATGATCGGCGTAGCCCAGCAGAGAATGCAAGACGTCGCCGAAGCTCGACGACTCCGAGACCGCTCCCGACGAATTCCAGAGCACGTGTTCGCCAAAGGGCAGCCAGTGCAGTTGTTGCATGTTCTCGACGGCGTCGGCGAGTAGTCCGGCAGCAAAGATCATGAGGACGGTGCCGATTACTCGGAAGAACTTTCGCATGTTGAGTTTGGCGCCCAACTTGTAAATGGCATAGGCGACCGCTAACGCCGCAGCAAGACCGAATCCTGCCCCCAGAAGCACGAGATTCCCATGGACCGGGGTTGAGGCTTGCCGAGAGTTGGCAAAAACAATGGCGAGAGTGAAGACCATCGTTTCGAGTCCCTCGCGTCCAACGGCTTGGAACGCGAGTAGCCCGAGGCCCCACCGAGTTCCCTTGGAAAGCGCGAGATCGCTGCGACGTTCGAGCTCCTGGGCGAGTCCCTTCGCGTGGCGCTGCATCCAAAACGTCATGAAGGTCAAGATCGCGGCCGCGAGGATGTAGGTCGCCGTCTCGAAGTAGGTCTGCACGTTCGAACCCTCGTACTGCTTGATGAGAAAGAACGCGGCGACGCCACCACCGAATACGAGCAATAGAGCTGAGGCAACACCCCAAAAGACATCGCGGAAATGCCGTCGCTTGCCGATTCGTTGCAAGTAGGCGAGGAGTATCGCTACGATCATTGAGGCTTCGATGCCTTCTCGAAGGAAGATGACGAAAGTCGGAATCACTTGTGTTCCCGTCTAGAAACTCGTTGCAGTGGCTTTCGGTTAGGCTAACCTAACTATTTCAAAGTGTCAAGGTCTTCTTAACCTAAAGGACAGCTATTGAGTGAGTTTGAAGTCAACCAGGCCGTGACTCGAAGCGAAGACCAAACCACTTCAGAAGACTCACGCGTCATTGCCTCCGAACTCCTCAGCGCGGTGATGTCGTTAATGCCTGACGCGGCGGTTGTCGCAGACCCAGACGGACGGATCGTATCGGTGAACGGACACGCGGAGAAGCTGTTCGGCTATTCGTTGGGTTCCCTGACCGGACTGGGTATCGAGACGCTCATTCCAGAACGCGTTCGTCAGCGTCACCACGGCCTGCGCGCCACTTATATGGCGGACCCTCAAATCAGGTCCATGGGGGCGGCGCTGCACCTCACAGGTCGTCGGCGCGATGGAAGTGAGTTTCCGATCGATATCAGTCTCGCGCCAATCACTGATTCCGGCGATCGACTGGTGGTCGCCGCCATCCGAGATGTCAGTGAACAGCGACGGGCGGCCGCTGCCCAAGCTGAATTGGCGACCATTGTCAACTCCTCGTCCGACGCAATTTTCTCGACCTCGGTGGAGGGACGTATCACGAACTGGAACCCGGCCGCCGAAGAGTTATTCGGTTTCAGTTCAGTTGAAATCCTGGGTGAACATATCACCGCCCTGGTCCCCGGTCACGCTTCGGCCATTCTCGAAGAGCTCCTTGGAGCCGCTTCCGAGGGCCAGCAACACGAGGCACTCGACACTCGTTGGCGCCGACGCGACAGTCGAGAGGTCGACGTGGCTGTATCAATTTCGTCGCTGAAGGATTCAGTGGGCAACCTCATCGGATTCTCGTTGATCGTCCGCGATAGCAGCGAGCGCAAGCACGCCGAGAACGAGTTGCGTCTCCTGCGCGACCACAGCGTGCTCGCCGACGATCGGGAGCGCATCGCCCGGGACCTACACGACCACGTGATCCAACGACTTTTCGCGGCGGGCCTTGGCTTGCAGTCGTCCCTTGCTTGGGTAAGTGAGGCGAAGGCACACGAAAGGATTTCCGAATCAGTCGACATCCTCGACGAGATCATTCGAGAGATTCGTAATACGATTTTCAGCCTTGCGGCGCGTGACCGATACGATGCCACGCTTCGTTCGCAAGTCCTAGAAGCCGTGCAACAGACGGTGACCGCACTTGGCTTCGAACCATTAGTCGAATTCATTGGGCAGGTAGACGCGGATGTCCCGAGTCCCATCATTCCGCACGTCGTCGCCTGTGTGCGAGAGGCACTTTCTAACGTGGCCCGGCACGCTCGGGCCAGTAGCGCACTCGTCCAACTCGACGTGTCCGCGAACATGCTCAAAGTGACCGTGTCCGACGATGGCGTAGGGATTGGTGCGCACACGCGCTCCAGCGGGCTAGGGAACCTAGCTGATCGCGCCAGACTCTTGGGCGGTACGTTCGAGATCTCAAATATGGCCACTGGCGGGACGCGGGTCGAATGGATCGTGCCAATAGAGAGTTAGGCCGCGCATAGTTGGAGTTCAGCACGGTGGCCCGACGTATCAGGAATGCATTCTTTCACTAGCGGCTTGACCCCATCAAGTCCTCATTGGTGTCGGACCGACGTGAACGGAATCGTCGTCAGTAAGACTCCTGGCGTCCTCTCCTCGTTGTCTATCCTTCGCGTCAGATAATTCCGCGCAAGGTCATCGCCGCGGTGAAAAGCCCGAAGATGATCACAATATTGGTCAGCGCGTAGGTAAACGCCCTGTGTGCGCCACGCGTCCGAAACTCTGGCGGGAGTGCCCGACGTTCGAGGGCGAGCAGAAACCCGAGAACTATAGGCAAGAGGCAAGCATTCATCACCTCGACATCGACTGAAAGGTTAACGAGGTTGGGCACAAACAGCACCAGAACGGCTCCGGCGACAGTTCCCCCAACGGCCAGCGCGTAGAAACCGGCCGCTCGGATCGGTGAATCGTTGAGACTATGACGCCAGCCAAGCACCTCGGAAATGCCCCAGGCGCCCGCGAGGGTCACGACGAGTGCCGCGACAACGGATGCCCCGATCATTCCGAGACCGAAGAAGATGACTGCATCACGATGGCCCAGGAACGGTGTCAAGGAGTTGGCAATATCTCCAATGCTGTTCAACGATTGTCCCTGGTGCGAAACTCCCAGCGTCGCCGCGACCGCCACGACCACGGCGATCATAACTATCTGGGTGATCACCGCACCAAAGGCAGTGTCCAGCCGGGCCGAACGAATGGCCGAGCGGAGGTTAAGCCCACGCTGGCCCTTGTCGATGACGGCCTCTTGTTGGTAGAAGACCATCCAAGGCATAATCACCGCGCCGACGTTGGCGCCGAGCAGGGTCAAGAAGGCAGCACTGGCGTGAGGCGGATGTGCGACGTCGTGCAGAACCATGCTTACGCGCGGATGCGCCAACAGGGCTGCGGGCAAGAAGAGCAGTTCTAGTGCGCCCACGGCGATCCCCAGGTGCTCGACGCGGCGATAGCGACCGAGGAGCACGAGAGTGACTAGGACCAATGCCGTCGCGCCGGTCGAGACCCACCTCGGGATCCCAACCAGGGCTCCAACTCCAGCGACGCCGGCGAACTCGGTCACCAGCGCTCCCACACAAGAGACAAACAGGGTGACGGCCGCCAGGAGTGCCCAACGCTGCCCGAAGGTTTGACGGATGAGAGCTCCGTGTCCCAGTCGCGTGGTCAGCCCCAGCCGGACCGTCATCTCTTGAATGAGATAGAGCACCGGAATCAGCAGCAGCTGGGGGAGCACAAGGGCGTAGCGGTACTTCGCCCCGGACTGCGCGGCCGTGATGACGCTTCCGGCGTCGGTGTCCGCCAGCATGACCATGACACCGGGCCCCATCAACGCCAAGATCGTCGCCGAAGCCACGAATCGCCGTTTGCGACGAGTGCGTTCGAGTTCACTCGTCACAACGTCGATGTTCAGCGGGTCTCGAATCTCATTCTCCAATCACGTTTGAAGAGAGCCTCAGTGATGATGTCTGCTTTCGAACCGCGTTTCCACATTCAAGCACCGAAATCCTCCATCTCATTGGGATGTCGCTGGTATAGGTGTCAGGTTTCAACCGGTACCGGCATCAGACCAATGACGCTCGTTATATGGGCCTAC
Organism: uncultured Acidobacteriaceae bacterium; assembly: GCA_963831055.1. Classification (GTDB taxonomy): domain Bacteria; phylum Acidobacteriota; class Terriglobia; order Terriglobales; family Acidobacteriaceae; genus Palsa-343. The sequence continues at coordinate 56,061 of CAWHOU010000055.1, forward strand.
TACTGGTGGGCCTACTACTGGTGGGCCGCCCGGGTCTCGATCCCGGCACCTGAGGATTAAAAGAAGCTTGATAACGGTTGTTGTGTGTCGATATGGTCGCGCACGTCGTTTGTTTTCAAGGAAACGTGTTGTCCTTTGTCGGTCTGGTCTCGTGGTGTTGCAGAAATATGAGGCCCAAAATGAGGCCTGATCGGACCTCGGGGTGACAAACACTCGTATCGCGAGAGGGTCAGGTTGGGCGAACTGAAGTAGCCCTGCGTGCGTGCTGTCTTCACCGTTCTTGGCGCAATTCGCTCCGACAACAGCGTTGGCGTCTTTCTAGTCTCGGCGGTGCTTGCTCGCCACGTACTCGTCAACCCATGCGCGAGTACTTCGCCACTGCCCGTCCGGCCCTTTCTGTGCTCGCAGTCGTCCGCGTTCGATCGCCGCACGGAGCGAGACGACGCTTCGTTCCTTCGTCGCCAGTGCAGCAAGCGGTACGAGCCTGTTCGGGCCGGCCACGGCAGGAACAACGAAACGGTAAAGGTTGTCCGTGATCGCGCGCGCGATCAGCTCACCAAGAGGACCTGGGTCTCCCTCGTCTGCCCGCTGTAGGGATCGGAGGTATTTGCTTCGGTCTCGCTTGTAGATGATGACCGGCGGATAACCCATGCGAACCAAGACGAGGTTGAGCAGAAGACGTCCGGTACGCCCGTTGCCGTCGAGGAACGGGTGAATCCTTTCGAAAGCAGCGTGGGCGGCAGCTATCGACTCGATCGGGCTCTCCGTGGAGCTGATAGCTGACAACGACTTCACCCAGTCTGCTACCGCTGCCTCAACTTCGACCCAAGAGGGAGGCACCATCCCGCCGGCGAATGGCTCAATGTCGTGTCGGCGAGAACCGCCAGGCCGTTCTTCCTCTGTCGCGCTGGGGTGGGGCGCGACGTCCCACACCGGTCCCAGGGCGAGTTCGTGAACGTGACGGACCTCTGTCAACGTGACTGGAGCGTCAGGGGCCCATTCGCCGGGATCGAGCGCCTGACCGTAGACCCATTTCGCGGCGTTGGCGTAGCCGGTCACTTCCATGTACTCGCGGAGTTCCTTGTTGCCGACCGCGAGGCCCTGGGCCAGGAGAGCCTTAACTTGCTCGATTACGAGTGTGTTGCCTTCAAGGGCGGTTGATTGGTGCGCTTCTTGATACCAGATCGATGTCCAGATGTCCTCAGCCTCAGTCGGCGAGGGCAAACCCCCCATACGGTCCCGCAACTCGGCGACCGCCTCGTTTAATCGCTGGTAGACGGACTGGCGCGGCGGGCGGCCTCGTCGAGAGTTGTTGAGCTCCATGAAAAATAATACTAACATAACAAAAGGTATTTGTCGAGTTATGATAATTTCTTTATAAACGCAACAAATAGCCTGATGTCATACCATTCGGGTTATCGCCGAGCGTCCACGACAGGGGGAGCGTTGGAACTGGAATGAACAATGAAGAACTCCAGGTCATTGGCGAACTTCGTCGCCAAATCGCGGATTTGCAGCGAGAGAATGAGCGGCTGGCTGGAATCCTTGGAATGCAATCCTCCGGGACCGCTCAGCGTCTGGAGATTAGCCAACGCGCGGATATCCAACTTGACCTTTTGCCCATTCAAGTCGACCGCACCTCGTCCCCTGAAGCCAAGGTTGAATCTTTCCGTGCACTTTTCGTGGGTCGCGACGATATCTATGCAGTGAGGTGGGAAAGTGAACGGACCGGCAAGCACGGTTGGTCGCCCGCAGTGCACGGTGGTTTCGCAAGTGCCCAGTCTCCAAATAAGGAGTATCTGCCGCTGACGCAGAGCGTGATCGCCGATCACCTCGCGGGGAAGATCCACGTCGGCCTCTATCCGCTACTTCGTGACGACAACTGCCGGTTGATTGTGTGTGACTTCGACGGGCCGGGCTGGGCGCTCGACGCGCTCGCTTACTTCAATTCAGCGCAGTCGATGGGAATAACTTCGGCGCTAGAGCGTTCGCGATCGGGTGACGGCGCACACGTCTGGATCTTCTTTCGCGAATCTGTGCCTGCAACGCTCGCCCGCCGACTCGGCACTCTGCTGCTCCGTGAAGCGATGAATCTTCGAGGTGAGTTGGATCTCGCGAGCTATGACCGTTTGTTCCCAGCGCAAGACTTCATGCCGAAGGGGTCATTCGGCAACCTGATAGCACTCCCATTGCAGAAGGAATGTCGAGATCGTGGGACGACCTCATTTCTTGACCCTGGCACCATGAAGCCAATGGAGGACCAGTGGGCATATCTCTCATCAATCAAGCGAATCTCGCAGACTGACGTCGAGTCGATTCTCGCGACCGCGCCGGCGGTGGGAGCGGGACCCGAAGAAAGGACGTTTCAGCGTTTCGCGAAGTCGCTTCCATCCCGATGCCAGAAGCGGTGATAGGCGTCGCAGCAGCGATGTTGGAGATCGAGCAATCTGGTCTCCCACCGGCGCTGCTCGCGGCTCTCAAGCATCTGGCCTCACTGCACAACCCGGCGTTCTACGAGAAGGAGCGGCTCAGGTTCTCAACGTGGGATACGCCGAGGATGATCCGGTGCTACGGGGAGACACTCGAGTCGCTGCTCATTCCTCGGGGTCTGTCCGAGAAGGTAGCCATGTTGGTGGCGGAGGCGGGAAGCCGATTACTGGTCCACGAGAGTCGACCGGATCCCGAGCAGATCATTTTCGCGCCAACCTTTGAACTTCGTGAGGATCAAAAGGCTGCGTTTCACGCACTTAGCGCACACGAACTCGGCGTTCTCGTGGCGGCGCCCGGTGCCGGCAAGACGGTAGTTGCCTGCGCACTCATTGCGCACCATCGACGACCTACTCTTATCATCGTTGATCGAAAACCGCTGGTGGAGCAGTGGACTGAGCGATTGGCAACTCATCTTGGTCTGGCCGCGAAGGAGATTGGTCAGGTTGGTGGAGGTCGGAACAAGACCACCGGCATTGTCGACATCGCGATGGCGCAGAGTCTCGCTCGACGCGAGGATCTCGACGGATGTCGAGCCATTACGGCCTCGTCGTCATAGACGAATGCCACCACGTCCCAGCCGTAACGTTTGAGCGATGCGTCAAGCAGATTCGCGCCCGACGGTGGCTCGGTCTCACCGCCACGCCCTACCGAGTGATGGGCTTCAGGGCTTGATCACCATGTACTGCGGGCCGATTCGCCACCGGATGGATGAGAAGGTTGACCTGAGAACGACTTCAGCCGAGACCTCATCGTGCACCAAACGGGTTTTGAAGTGAGCGATGTCGTCACGCACATCCAGGAGTTATTCCGCGCACTGGTGGACGACGAAGCCCGAACGATGGCAATCTGCGACAACGTGGTCGCTGCGGCTGCAAAGGGCAGGAACTGTCTCGTTTTGACGCAGTGGACCGAGCATCTACGTCGTCTCGGCGCTTGCTGCAAGGGGAATCACTCCTCTCGTCCTTCAGGGTGGAATGGGGAAGAAGGCTCGTGCCAAGGTCATGGCGAACCTGGACGGCGCGTCCAAGCGAGGCGGCTCTCCTCGCGGCGACGGGCAGCTTCCTTGGCGAGGGGTTCGATTGTCCGCCGCTCGACACGGTATTCATGGCCTTCCCAATCGCGTTTCGGGGAAGAGTTGTCCAGTACGTTGGCCGGATCTTGCGGCCCTTGGATGGCAAGTCATCCGTTGAAGTCCATGATTACGTCGACGTCAAGAGCCCAGTGCTCGCCCGGATGCACCAAAAGAGACTCCCGGGATATACCACCCTCGGTTTCGACGTTGGTACGGATCGCAAGAGTCGAAGCATCGTCAAGTAGTAGCTGACGGTCGTCAAGGACTGTTTTTGTTTTAGGGGGAGTCGTGTCGCTGCCCGTCATTCTGGAACTGTGGTGTTGCGAAAGAGATAAGGCCTACAGCGGGGCCCGAGTAGTCGGCGCTCTTGACGGGCAACTTAATCATCGACCAGCGCAACACATTGCGTGGGATAAATCGGAGGCCTACTTCGTGGTCCCGGAGAGCCAACGGCCCCGAAACTCTTGCAATTACT
>CAWHOU010000056.1:0-7169 GCA_963831055.1 uncultured Acidobacteriaceae bacterium
CCTTTCGGCCCATAGGTTGCCATGGAAGAGAACCGGCGACCAAACGCCGAACAGCTTGATCATGTTGCGAGAGTCGTAGTCCGACGATCCCCAGTTATATCCGGGCAGGAACTGGTAGTCGGGCTCTGTGTAAGGTCCCGATCCATTGTCGAAGGAGTGGCTCCAGCGATACTCCGCATCGGCTTCGAAGGTATGCGCGAACTGGTGACGGCCTTCGGCAAGGAATGAGTTAAAGCTGGATGTACCGCTGTCCTCGTACCAGTCGATAGAGTTGACTGCGGGATTCAATGCCACGTTTCCGGCGAGAATCGCCGGAGCATACTTGTCATAGAGGTTGTACTGGAGGGGCAGGTGCCGTCCGTCGCTGCCGGAGTATCCCAGTGTAGCCACCCATTCGTGTCCCAGGTTGTACTGGCCTTCGAGCGAGTAGCGCATCACGTAGGTAGTTTTCAGGTGGGGATCGATGCCGGTGATGCCGATAGCCACGCCGCTAGTGGGCAGATTGGCCGAGTTGAATTGAGAAATCAACGCAGGGTTGGCAGGCAGCGACCCGTAGGTGTAGACGGAGTTAACGCCGTAGACAATTTGCGATCCGGTGAGCGTGTTGCTATTGGTAAGGAAAGGAGGGTTGAAGCGCGTGTTGGTGGTGATCGCCTCTTCCAGACCGTTGTACCCTAGCCCGAAGCCTCCTCGCACCACAAACTTTCCATCGGTTTGCGTTGGACTCCACGCAAAGCCGATCTGTGGCCCGAAGTTCCCCTTCTGCGCGTCCACCTGCGGCTGGTTGAGGACGATGGCGAGGTCCGTGAAGGTCGCAGCTCCGGTGCCGAGATTCACACGGGGATCATTGCCGCTCTTTTCCGTCATTCCAGCGAAATATTCCCAGCGCAGGCCAAGGTTAACGGTCAGGTTGGGCCTGAGCTTCCAGTCGTCCTGAACAAACACCGACGGAATGTATTGCCGATCATCCTTGCGCGAATCCGTGGGGACGCCGGTGAGCGGGTTGGCGCCGTTAATGGACTCTGTGGTCGGAGCATCGTTCAGGAAATCCCAATAATTATTAAAGTAGAAGTTCTCGCTGGCCGCCCAGGTAGCTGAATCCAGGTAAGCCAGGCGCGTGTACTGGCCGCCGAACTTGAGGTTATGGCTCTTGTAGACCTTGGTAACAACATCTTTGAAGTTGAGCGTCCACTGATCGAAGATGCTGCCGATGCTGGGTCCGAACCAAGACGGCCCGTTGTTGCCGTTGAAGGTAACGTTCGAGAACGACGTTTGGTTATTGAGCGCTATGTAGTCTGTCGGCAGGCCGAGGGGCGATTGCGGGTTATCGGCCAGCTCATTCCACTTCCAGCCCGCCATGTCAGCGCGCGCTTCGTTCAGCAACGTAGCGTTGAAGGTGTGGTTATAGAGCAACCCGGTCGAGTAGTTCAGCGCATTGTGGTAGAAGATGTTCGATGCGCGCTGCGGTCCGTTGTAGCTGGTGTTATTCACCGGTACGTAGTAGATGTTGTAGGCTACCAAATCCTTGTCGGTGACCTGATAGTCAAGGCGCCCGTTGTACTGCGTGTTGACGTTGTTGTTCGGACCTGTGGTGGAGTAATAGGCCATGTCGGCTTTGCCGTCCATGTTGGTGGCGTAATTACCGGTCCCATCTCCGCCAAGCCCGGGAGTATAGGCGCCGGTTGTTTTGTCAGGAGGAGCGTAGGAGGGGTCGTGCTTGCCCACGCCGATGGTAAGGGGCTTGCCGAGGTCGAGGCCCTGGCCCGAAATCCAGTTGCAGTTCACTCCCTGCACGAGGCCGATGTCAGAGCACATATGGTGGTCGTTCGCTCCCTCGAGGACCGTGCCGACCACACTTGCCCCTTTGATAGTCAGGAACTTGCTGGCGATGGTGCCGGAAGTGGACTGGCTATCGAAACTGGCTGTGTCATACCAGCCACCACCGGTCGCCGTACCGTTGTTGCGGATCGTGTCATATCCGAAAAAGAAGAAGACCTTATTGCGCCAGATTGGGCCGCCCAATGTTCCGCCATACTCGTTGTAACGAGCGGTGTCCCGATCCCCCAGGATGTTGCCGTTGGGATCATAGCGTGGATAAGCATTCAGGCCGGGGCGATCCAGCTTGAATAACGCGGTGCCATGAAAGGTGTTGGTGCCGTTCTGCGAGATGAGCTGAATCTGAGCTCCGCTGAAGCGGCCCAGCTCGGCGTCATAGGGATTCGTGTCGACTTTGATCTCTTTGATGGTGTCCGGGTTCGGTGTGACCACGGCAGCCGAGCCCCAGGTCACGCTGGTGGCCTGGACGCCGTCAATGGTGATGCCATTGGTGTCATTCCGCCCGCCGTTGCCGAATACCTGTGGTTTGTTCTCGGTCTGGTACGGACCGGAACTGGCTCCCACGCTGCTGTCGCCCTGGTTGCCCGGGAGACTGAACGCACCCCCGCCGGCACTCTGCGAACCATCTCCGAACATGCCAGGAGCCAGTTGAGCCAGTTGCAGCGGATCGCGTCCGAAGTCCGGCATCTTGGCGAGATCGTTCTGGGTAATCGTGCCGCTGATGTTTCCGGTCTCCGTATCGATGACCGGCGTCTGCGAGGCGTCGACCGTGACCGTCTCCGCGCTTCCGCCGACGTCCAGAACCACGTTCAGTGCGTTGGCTTGCTCGGCCAGAATCTGGATACCGTCGAGGACTTTTTTCTTGAACCCGTTACGGGTCACCACAAGGGTATAGGTGCTGGGCGAGAGTTCGTTGAAGGTAAAGTCTCCCGATGCATTGCTCGCGGTGGTGAAAGAGTGGTTGGTTTCGGTGTCGGTGAGAGTCAGTTGCGCTCCAGAGATCATTGCGCCCTGGGGATCAGTCACCGCACCCTGCAGGCTCGCGCTGTATTGCGCGTGTGCAGGAACAACCGACAAGGTCAGCAGCAGCAGCGACGCAGTCAGCCACGATGCGTTCTTCGAGAGCGCGGATATTGTGCGGTCCCACGGGGTCGGTGCAGGTTTTTCCAGATCGTACGCTTGCATCACTTTCTCCTGAAAAATCACGTTGCGGCTGGGCGCCATTGAAATGTTGAGCTTTGGGGAAATCGCCGGCTGCTTTTGATTTCCTTAGCGCAATCGATTGTGCAACCGCAATTAGTTATCACTCAGCGTGTTGGCCTGTCAATAGTTTTTCATGCCGGGCGCTCGATGCGACCGACCAGCAGCCTCAAGCTGTCGTCGTTGGGTCCTTCCCGGAAGCTATTCGATGGAGGGTAGCGGAGCGGGCAGGCAACAGCCAGTGCCGCAGATCACAATTTTTCCCGGCGGCATGCACCGAAACGGGATTTCGATGGTGCGCGGCGAAGTTCTGTGATTATGTATTAGCCATGCGAAGCCTCCTGGAAAGCTCACGGACATTTACCGTGAATTTTCGGTGGTTCCCTCGTTGCCCTTGGGGGCGGGTGGCAACCCTGCTCCTCTTTGCTTCTGCAGGCGTGCTCAGCGCTCGCGCCGATTCCCGGCATATTCCGCTTTCCCTGGGGCCCGATGATGTGCTGCCAACCGGCAACGAGTGGATTTCACTGCCGGATATCCGGGCCAGCGATGGCGCGCTGACCACCTTCAACGCGATTTCCATGCGCAACCGGGGACTGCTGCAGGTTAGCGGCGACAATGGCGGACCCGTTCTTCAGCCGGTTTTCACGGCCGATGGGAAGGTTCTGGCCTTCCACAATCCGTCCTGGGAAGTCATCGAATACTGGATTCCGCAGGCTCGGGTCGCGCAGAACGGAATCGAAATGACACTGACCTGGTGTGCACCTCCAGGCTCACGCGCGGCGTTCCTGCGCATGACGGCCACCAACCGGCGAACCAGCAAGACGACCGTTGGGCTCGGGGTACGGGTTTTTTGGGGAAGACTCAGCCGCGTTACCTACAACCCCGCCGAGCTGCGAGGGGAGCGCACGGTCGGCGCAGCTCCCTGGGTGGACTCGGCGGAAGTCTTCAGTTACCTCACCAACGACACCCAGTTTGCCTGGTCGCTGATTCATCCCGGTTCGATCGCGCAGATCAATATTCCTCCGACCACTCCCGTTCCGACGGTGGACGCGAGCCGATCGGTTGAACTCAATCCGGGCGAATCCGCTGAAGCGCTCTTCATCCTCGGCGTGGGGATTGAGGAGTTCAGCGCTTCCCACAACGCCAAAGCGCTCAAAGAGCTTCTTGAGCGGAAAGGAGCTGACGCCGTGATCGAAGACGCGGCGGCGTGGTGCCGCAGCCGTACCCGCACGACCGGCAAAGCCGATCTCGATCTTCTCATGAACCGTAATTTTCTCTTCACGGAGTCTTACGCATGGGGAAAAACCATCGACACGGAGCAAGTGGTTGGGGTGACTTCACGCAGTCCGCGTTATTACGTCTCCGCCGCCTACTGGGACCGCGACGCGATGCATTGGAGTTTTCCAGCTCTGCTCGATGTCGATCCCGCCATGGCGGCGCAGGCGCTCGATTACGCCCTGACCCTGCAGTTGCGGAACACCGGCACGCACAGCCGCTTCATCGATGGCGTTGTGCTGGAGGATGGTTTTGAGCTCGATGAGGCAGTTGCTCCGGTGATCGCCCTGGCTGCCTATGTGCGCACCACCGGAGACATTGGCTTTCTGATGGCTCATCGCGAGGCGGTCAGGACTCTGCGCGATCGGATCCTGGCGCGATTCGATTCACAAACGGGCCTCTTCTCCTCGCTCCAGGATGCTCAGGATGAGTTTCAAATTCTGCCGTTCATCACCTACGACAATGCGCTGGTCTGGCGCGGCCTGCTCGACCTCGGCGAGCTGTTTTCCGACATGGGGGACGCGCCGACCGGACAGAATTTGCGCGACCGCGCCTCGGCTCTGCATGCCGCCATCCTCGGCCACTGTGAATGGAGCGATGCACCCGGCGCCGATGGGCCGATCTTTGCGTCGGCCACCGATGGCAGCAAAGCTATCTTCACGGAAATTCCACCCGGCTCCATGATGAAGCTGGCGACGCTGGGTTTCGTTCCCGAATCCGACCCAGTCTTCTCGCGCACCTACCGCTGGCTGCATTCGCCGAATTACAAGTACTCCTACAGCGACCAGCCCTACGGGCTTCCAGGCAGTTATCGCTTGCAATTCACCACTTCCTGGAGTGTGGCCGATCACCTTCAGTTGGCTGCCGGCCGCGATCAGGCGCTCAGGATCCTGCGGGCCAGCGACTGGGACGGAGGCATCGTGACCGAAGGTGTCGATCCCGCATCCGCGAACATGGATCAGGCGGGCCGCGCCTTTGCCACCGCCGCCGGATATGTTGCGCACGCGATCTGCGCTTCAATGTGCCTGAAAAAGTGAGTCTCAGCGGCGGCGGCAACCATCGGCTCTGAGTCCAGTCATTTGGACCGTGAACCGGGAGTGCCCGATTCTTTCACTTTTAAGATCTGATCGATTGCGGGACGTTCGATCCGCTGTACGATTCCGCTCGGCCAGCGAATCTCGACGTGGCTGATTTCCGCTTCCGTACCGAGCCCGAAGTGGACGCGTCGATCGCTCGAGGACATGAACCCGATGCTGGTGGTGGCATGGTTGTACAGCTTTCGTCCCGATCCGGTTTCTACCTCGATCACCGCGCCGATTCCATCGCGGTTGCTCCGCGTCCCTTCGAGGTCGAAAAGGATCCAGTGATTGCGCACCCGCGCATTGTTCATCAGGATGCGGGGCTTTTCTCCCAGCGATGTAACCACCAGATCCATAAAGCCGTCGTTGTTCAGATCAACCAATGCAGCGCCACGCTGGTATCCGGGGACGGCGAAGTCTGAACCCATCTGATCCGTGACATCCTGCAAAGACCCTCCATCGAGGTTCTGAAACATGGTGTCATGCTGCTTCGAGGCCGCCGTCAGATTGTCGACGTCTCCATTCGCGGAGTAGATATCTTTCCAACCGTCGTTGTTGTAATCCACAAAGCCGATGCTCCATCCGGACAGATTGCGGCTCAGCGTCCCGAGCCTGCTCGTCCATGTCAGGTCCGTAAAGGACTTTCCCGCGTCATTCCGCAGCAATCCGTAAACCTGACCGGCGAGATCGTTGTAGACGATATCCACCCAGCCATCGTTGTTGAAGTCTTTGGCGTCGGAACCCATGCCGGAGACGGTGTCGCCCTGCATGTTATAGGCTGCGCCCAACATCAGCGCGCTCTCTTTGAAGGTTCCGTTGCCCTGGTTCACGAACAGGAAATTGGGTTCGGTATCGTTGGCGACAAAAATGTCCATCCATCCATCGCCGTTGAAGTCTGCGATCGAGATGCCCATGCCCTTTCCCAGGGATTTCCCAATTCCACTCGCCTCCGTAACATCTTCGAACCTGCCATTTCCCAGATTCCGGTACAGCCTCGAAGACACGCTCTTGTACAAGGTCGGACTGCAGTATTGTTCACGTTCGGCGTCGATGGGACACCGGCGGTCGGTTTGCGGTGTCCACACGGTGTAGTTGGTGACGATAAGATCGAGGAGGCCGTCATTGTTGTAGTCGAACCATGCAGCGCCCACGCTCAACAGGTTCTGCGGCTTGTGAGCAAGACCCGAACCGGCGGTGACATCGGTAAAAGTGCCGTCACCGTTGTTGCGGTACAAAGCATTTCTTCCAGCGTTGCAGATGAAAATGTCCTGGTGGCCGTCGTTGTTGTAGTCAGCGACTGCGACGCCGAAGCAAAAGCCCAAGTCCGTGCCCAGCAGTCCTGCCTCTCGGGTCACATCGGTGAATGTGCCGTTGCCGTTGTTGCGCAGCAGACAGTTGCAAAACACGGAGGATGATTTCTGCAGCTCAGGCAGAGCAGCGCCGTTGGTGAAGAAAAGGTCCATCAGGCCGTCGCTGTTGTAATCGATCGCCGCGACTCCCCCGCACATAGGCTGGGGGAAGAATTTTCTCCCCGTGTAACCGTTGTTGACTCGCCAGGCGACGTCAGAACTGGCGGCGATGTCCGTGAACCAGCCTTTTCCCGGAGCAATCGATGTATCGGCTTCCCAATGCCAGGCTCGAGGATGAATCCCGGCCAGTGGCGTGGGTGGGCTCACCTCGCTGACCAGGCGCAGGATTCCGGCGTGAGACGTGAATAGACTCGATACTCCATTCATCAGACCCGAAACGAACAAACGCCGAGTGATCCCGCTCATCGGA
>CAWHOU010000057.1:0-7220 GCA_963831055.1 uncultured Acidobacteriaceae bacterium
GAATCTGGTAGCCACGGGCACAATGCTCACGCATGATCTGCTGCTCTTCCGGATTCAGCTTGCCGGGTTTCAGCAGAATAGCGTCCGGAATGGCCATCTTTCCAATGTCATGAAGAAACGCCCCGCGGGCGATCACCCGCGTTTGCGCCATCTCCACGCCGCAGTGCCTGGCCAGCGCAATCGTATAGGCGGTCACCCGGCGAGAATGGCCTTCGGTCTCCGCATCCTTCAGGTCCAGCGCATCACCCAGCGCTTCGAGCGTAATGTCGTAGGACCGCTCGAGATCGGCCATGGCCTTGCGCAGCATCTCCGTGCGCGCAGAAACCAGTTGCTCCAGATTGTGCCGGTAAACCGAGTTCTGCTGCACCAGACGGCGATAATCGAGAGCCCGCCGCACCGTGATCAGCAGCTGCTCTTTCTCGAACGGCTTCAGCAGATAGTCATAAGCGCCCTTGCGCATCGCCGATATGGCTACCCCGACGTCGTGGATCGCCGTCACCATCACCATCGGCGTATCGGGCTGAATTTCCTTGATGCGTTCCAACAGGCCGATGCCATCCAGTCCGTTCATCACGATGTCGGAAAGGATCAGGTCGTAGGGCGGGTCCTGCGTAAGGTGTTCGATGGCCTCGAGGCCATTCGAGGCGAGAACCGGCGTATAGTGGGATTTTTCCAGCATGGTGGCTATCAGAGTGCGAACGTACGGTTCATCGTCCACAATCAGAATCCGCTCCGATGCCAACTTTCCCTCCCAGCAAATTGCCTGGCTGCTTCCTATAAGTCTTATCGGCCTGTGAAGAATTCCGCTCTATCGTACCCCGCCGGATTTGCCAAAATGCGACAATTCCCGGCGCCTTGAAGCCGAGTGGACCAATCCGGGCACCCCCCTCCCACGTCCGCGACCACGCACTGACAGTCCATCGTCTCCGGCAGTCCCGAGAGCGGTATTTTGCGTCAAATTGCGCCGTCGACTCTCTCCCCCAAACGGTGCACTTCTGCATCCAGGGTTCGTGGTAACCTATTGCCGGACTCACTCCTCAGAACGGTTCAAAACATGTTGTTCGAACTGGATCGGCATCGCGCAAAAATGGCGGCCCGGGAAATGGCCCCGCAAAGCCTCGAACAGAGGCAGCGGGACATCTACGACAGCCATCGTCATCGCGTCTTTTCGGTTTCCTACTACATGACCGGCAGCGAACTGGAAGCCGAGGAAGTTCTGCGCGGCGCGTTCGTGCGCGCCTTTCGCCAGGCCGACGAGCCCGATCACGCCATCATCGATACGGCGCTCCTCGATCAGTTGCGCGAGCAACAGGTTCTGGAACAGGACGAGCCTCTCCCGCTTCCCACCACTGGTTATCTGCCTCCACGCAACAATATTCTGCGCACCGAGCTCGAGGAGGCGATCCGCTACCTGCCTTCGACCGAGCGCATTGTCTTCCTGCTGATGGATGTGGAAGGCTATCCGGCGAGCCGAGTCGCCGAGTTGCTCAACATGGGTAACTCCGAAGTGCTGCGCACGGCGCTTACCGCGCGCATGAGGCTGCGGCTCGAACTCGCCAGCATGCGCGAAAGCGGCCTGGAAGCTGCCTGACGTCGCTCCGTCCTCTAACCAGCGATCAATGCTTACTGTTCCCTGATTTCTCCGCTTCCCGCTTTGCCCGGCGGTTTTTCGCCCAATGCAGTTTGTTCACCTGCTGCCCACGCGCCACGGCCAGCGCGTCCGCGGGAACGTCCATAGTGATCACCGAACCCGCGCCGATGTAGGCCCCTTCCCCAATTACAACCGGTGCCACCAGCGCCGAGTCGCTGCCGATAAACACTCCGTCCCCGATGACCGTCTTATATTTGTTCACTCCGTCGTAGTTGCACGTAATCGTCCCCGCGCCGATGTTCACCCCGCTGCCGATTTCGGCGTCCCCCAGATACGTCAGGTGGTTCGCCTTCGATCCTTTTCCGAGGTTCGTCTTCTTCGCCTCGACAAAATTGCCGATATGGGCGCCTTCGCCGATGTGGCATCCGGGACGCAGGTGCGCCAGCGGTCCGATGCGCGCCCCTTTGTCGATCCGTGCCTCCGCAATCACGCACGACTGCAGGATGAGCACCTGATCCCCAAGCGTCGTATTTTCGAGCACGGAGTAGGAGCGGATGCGGCAGTCGCTCCCGACCCGCGTCTCTCCCAGCAGTTGCGCGAAGGGCTCGATCACACTATCCGGCCCCACCTCGACACCGGCATCGATCATCACTGTCTCCGGTTGCAGGATGGTGACGCCGGCGGCCATCAGACGGTGAGCGGTCGCGAGCCGCAATTTGTGATCGAGTTCCATCATTTCGGCGATGGTGTTCGCGCCCAGCACTTCAGCGGCATGGGTCGCCTCGATCGCTACGACTCTCTCTCCCGCATCGTCCAGAATGCGCGCCATATCAGTCAGATAAAGTTCCTTGTGCGAGTTGTCCGACCGCAGCTGTCCGATGTGGCTGAAGAGCGGCTCGCGGCGGAAGGCATAGATGCCTGAGTTGATCTCGCGCACAGCCTGCTGCTCCGGCTGAAGCGCTCTCTGCTCGACGATGGCGGTGACCTCGGGCGTATCGGAGGACCTGCGCAGAACACGTCCGTAGCCGAAAGGCTTGGTGGGCGCGGCGGTCAGCACCGTCATCGCTGCTCGTTCGCGCAAATGAAAATCGCGCAGCGCAAGGATCGTTTCGGAACGCAGCAGCGGCACATCTCCCGACAGCACGATGAGCTCGTCGTAGTCGCGCGTCGCCTGCTCGGCGATCTGGATGGCGTGCCCCGTTCCGCGCTGCTCTTCCTGCACGGCGAAGCGCACGCCGGTATCGCGCACCGCGGCCTCGACCGCCTCCGCCTGATGTCCAACGATGACCAGGATGTCGTTGGGCGGCACCACCTGCGCCGCAGCCGCAATCACGTGCTTCAGCAGCGGCAGGCCGCCGATCTCATGCAGCACCTTGGCGCGCTTCGATTTCAGTCGCGTGCCCTTGCCCGCGGCCATGATCACAATTCCCAGTCGCATGGATTTCGAAAACTCCTCCCGGGCGCGCACTCAGAATGGATAGCCCGTGGGCCGAACGCGTCAGCGCTCCAACATTTGCATTCTCTCAGACGCTAGTTTCGCAGCTCAGGGGTAGGTCTAAATCGCGTGCAGATAATCCTCCCGCCTCCGCTTCAGCGCCACTGTAAGAACCACCACCATCGCCACACCTAGGACCATCCCCATCTCCACGAAGGGCCGCGGATCAAAAAAATAGTGCCCGTTCGCCGACGCAGCCGTTACTCCCCAGCGTCCCATCAGATCCTGCTGATACGCGGCAAAGCGCGCCCAGGCTCCCGGCACCAGGAACATCAGGAAAAAACAACCGTGTAAGCCTGCCATGCGAGCGCCAGGTACCATGCTGGCTTCCACTTCCTTAGTAGTCCCACACCCATATAGAACTGTATTCCCAGCAGGATCAGCATCAGAACGTTCGCCACAGTCCCCCGCAGCACCATTCCAAAGAAAAACAACGGCACATGCATCGCGAATATGAACGGGAGATATAGGATGCTCAGGAGCATCAGACAGGCCCACACGACGATTACAATCCGCCATCCCGGCGTACCCCTGGGCTGGATCAATTCGTGCGGTTGCACCCCCTCGACTCCCGGTAGAGCCGATTCCGTTGCAACGCCCAGGGTAATTCCGTGCGAAAATGCCGAACGCACCGCCGCAAGATTGAAATACGCCAGCCACCACACGCCAATCAGCGAGAGAAGCCCGTAAAACATGCCCATCCCCAGAAACACTGCTTGGATGCTGACCGGGGAGGGTCCGGTGGCCGGAACCGGCAGCGGCATATTACGCATCAGGATCATCGTCCCGCACATAAGAGCTGAAAAACTGAACTCAACTCCGCCGATCGCGAGGATTGCGTACCGCGCCCACCTGCGCAACTGAAACAGGCCCACGACGGTCCATGCGCAGAACAGGAAAAAGCCGAGCAGCACAGCGGTTGTAGCGACCATCATGGCCTTGATCCCTGGAACCGCCGGAATTGCCGGATTGTGCATCAGAAGCTTGACCAGAATGCTTCCCACGCTGATGAAAATTCCGATCAGGGCCATCAGCCCCAATACAACCGCAGCCACAACCACCCCCGCCGGTCTGCGCATAGTGCCTTCTTTCCAATCCCCGTTCGTGTCCGCAGGATTTCGGCAACAGGATACGCCCTGAGCCAGGCCCTGAAAGGTGAATTCCGCAGCCCTTGCCGCCTTGCGTATACTTTTCAGTCAGCAATCCATTAGAGGACACGCATGCCCTGTCTTGAAATGAAAGCTGCGGCTCTGCCGCGCCCCCTCCCGGCTACCCGTCTGCGTGCGCTTTTGGAAAGGCCTGGCGCTGCCGTGCTCCGGCGCAATTTCGTTGCCGAAGCCTCGGGGTACGAGGATGCGCACCTGCGCAATCGCATCCGCATCGCCGCCGTTCTCGCCGTGAACCTCAGCGATCCTCCCAACCCAGTCGACGCGGAGACACCCGCCAATCCCGTGCCCGACAATAAGGAGGCCCCTCCACCCTCAAGAGACCCCGCCGATCCGCTGGCAGCGGGCTTCGCCAAGGGCCTTGAAATCTGGATGGCGGATGGCGATCGCGCCGTCAGTATCATCGCCGATGCCGACGAGATCCCCGGCGCCCTCGCCATGTTCGACGCCTATCTTCGCCTCACACGCTTTCCGCCCGCGTTCGAGCGTCTCGATCAGCGCCAGGTGGGTCTCCACTACTGGTTTCGCGAGGGCCTCTCCATCGCCATTGAGGGCAGACCCGCGGAGGCTCCTCCCCTCGAGGAGACTTTCTTCGACTGTCTTGGGCCTATCCCGGAGATCGACGACTTCCGCGAGCCTCGCTTCGTCGTGCGCCTTCCCGATGAAGGCCTCGCATTCTTTCACGATCTTCTCCGCTCCGCTTCGACCTGGCTCGACACAAATTCCTATCCAAACATCCTCGGATCGAGATGAATTCCGCGGCAGTTGCCGGTCTTTTAGCCGGGTTCCTGATGGCGCCCGGGCAGGCGGGCAATACGTCGGCCGGAGCACTCCCCGTTCCAGGCGGTGAACGCATCGAGAGCGGCACGGCACTATCCCCAGCGGGTGAGCCGATCGCCTGGCGCATCCGCCTGCTGCCGCTGGCATCGTTCCCCAACCTCCCCGCGCCTGTTGCCGCCGTGCTCAACGAGAAGCAGTGCATGATCCCGCAAAGCTTCGAGGCGAAGCAGCCGGAAAACGTCATCCACGGAGCTTTTAGCGCGCCCGGCAGCAGCGACTGGGCCGCGCTCTGCTCTGCCGCTGGCTCAACAACGCTTTATGTCTTCTTCGCCGGGCAGTTTGAATCGCCCATCGCCCTGCGCAGCCAGCCCGATTCCGCCTGGCTTGGAAGCGAGCCTGGCAGTACCGTTTCCGGATCGTCCTGGGGCATCGCCGTTCGTTCATCCGCCGAACTGCGAGCCACTCCGCAGCTCCGCCGCGCCGCCACCATCGATCACGACGCCATCGACGACGCCCGCCTCGAGCGCTCCGTAGTTATTCACTACTACAAGGGGGGACGGTGGATCAGCCTCAATGGTGACAACAGTGACTAGAGATGAGCCGGCCGGTTCTCACAAGCTGTTCCTCCGGCTATGTTTCTTCGGGTTTTCTTCCTGGCAGCCGCAACTAATCCGTGAGCTGTCTGTCTAAAGCATCGCAGCGTCTGTGGTTTCGGCTTTTCCCCCGGATCACCGGCCTCGCCGACTGAGCGAGTGTCCGCTTCGATCCGGAGCCGCGGCATTCCAGGCCTGAGATCAATCTCCCGATGACTGTCCGCCGGTTTCTCCGATTCTGTCTTTATGGTCGGAGGATTATTGCCGGGGTATTATGGAACGCATCGGAACGCCACCTCCGTCGAGTCGCTAAGACGGAGTAATGTTTCGCCGCAGGTGATTGCGGCGTATGGATTTTTCCTCTCGCCCTTACCAAGGATGGCCATGTTTTCTTCAATGATGTGCAGGGTCCGCCCCTTTGCAATTCTGTCCACCTCTCTCGTTCTCTTGGGCGCAACACTCCCGGCGCAGACCGGCCAGTCCTTCGTGCCCAACCGCATTGTCAGCCCCATCGATGAGAACGCCCGGACCGCGCTCCACGGATACGTCCACCCGCTCGCCAATGCCGCCAACGATCGCGGCGCCGCGCCGGACTCCATGCCGCTGCCGCGGATGCACCTCGTTCTGAGCCGCAGCGCCAGCCAGGAAGCAATTGATCGTCTACCACCACATGTGGACCGACGCGGCCCGGTGGCAATGTCCCGGGTGCACCGGATACACCTCGCAGTTCACCCGCTTGGAATTCCTCGGCAACTATGACGCACGGTTCGTCATAGTCACCAACGGCGCGATCGACGAGGCGCTGGAATACAAGGCCCGGGTCGGCAACAGGATGGGCTGGTATTCCTTGTCCGAGAGCACTTTCGGCGCCGACGTCGACGCCGCGCCCGGGAAACGGCTTCGCCATGGACGTGTTCCGGCGCGACGGCGGCACCGTGTACCGCACCTGGCACACCGCCGGTCGGGGCGTCAAACAACTCGGTCACGTGTTCGGACTCATCGACGTGCTCCCCTGGGGCCGGCAAGAGCAATGGCAGGACTCCCCCGGAGGGCTGGACGCAGCGGCCCACGTACGCCGGCTGGGCCGGCGCGGAGGAAATCGCGCGTCACTACGGCGAAGGTTCTAGGCTCGACCGGTGAGCTCCGACATCCATCCCGCCGAACCACATGTCGGCGCCATCAACACCAAGCTGAACTGGTTGCGTGCCGGGGTGCTCGGCGCCAACGACGGCATCGTCTCGGTGGCCGGCATCGTCATCGGCGTGGCGGCCGCCACCACCGACCGCGGACCCATCTTCACCGCCGGACTGGCCGGGGTCCTTGGCCGCCGGCGCGCTGTCGATGGCTCTGGGCGAATACGTCTCAGTGAGCACCCAGCGCGACACCGAGAAAGCGCTGCTGGCCAAGGAGCGCCGGGAACTCGAAGGAGCAGCCCCAGGAGGAGTTCGAGGAACTCGTCGGCCTCTACCGGGCCAAGGGGCTCTCCCCGGACACCGCGCGCACCGTCGCCCACGAACTGACCGCGTTGATGCCTTCGCCGCGCACGTCGACGTCGAACTGGGTATCGACCCCGACGAACTCACCAACCCGTGGCA
>CAWHOU010000058.1:0-15865 GCA_963831055.1 uncultured Acidobacteriaceae bacterium
TGAGATCCTCCAGCAACTGCCGGGCTTTGTCTGACATATTGCGGGAGCCGGCGAGGTCGTCGGCTTTGAGGGCATCGCGCGCGCGGGTGATGTAGGTCCGGATCAGGGTTACTGTCTTCTGCTCGTCGGCCGTGAAAGAGCGCTTGATGGCATTGAGGCCATTCTCGGTGGCGTCGATTTTGTCGGAGATGGCGCGGCGATCGGCCGTATTCGCATTTTCGTTGCCAGTAGACAGTTGTCCGAGAGGAGACATTTCAGGGGGCTGGTCGTTCGCGGCCGGAGGGGGAGCAGCGACCGCTTGAGCCTGCGTTTTCGCAGATTCGGCCGGAGCATCCTGCGCGACGATGGGCTTGGAGTGGTGCTTCGCGTTGCGGGGCGGTTCCGTTTTGGCGGTTGCGGGTTTCGTTTCCGGCGGAGTCGTAGCGTCCAGCTTGACCGCGGGGTTTTTGGCGGGAATCGACGGGGGGGCGACCGGAGCGAGCGCAGACATCTGCGATGGAGGTAAAGACGGAGCCTGCGCGGCCGGCGACACGGTCGTCTTCGGCTGCTTCGGGCCGCATCCTGTCGGCAGCGCGAGCAACAAGGCAAGCGCCGCAATCGTCTTTCCGGATCTCATGGTCCGGACCTTTCTGGTTGGGTCTCACCACCCTGGCGAGCAAGCTCGCTGGGAATCGCGCGCCCTGTATCTTCCAGAACTGCGCGTTGTCCCGAACCGGCAGAAATTAGTGGGAGCCGCAGTATAAATGTGGTTCCGCTCCCAGGCTTTGATTCTACGTCAATTTGGCCGTGATGCATCTGCACAATTCGATAGGTCATGGCTAAACCGATACCGCTGCCCTCTTTTCTGGTAGTGAAGTAGAGGTCGAAGATGCGGGAACGGATCTCGTCGGGGATGCCTTCACCATGGTCGCGGACGCGGATATAGGCCCAGCGGCCATCTTCGGTGAGACGGACTTCAAGGGCGCCGCCGGAGGCCATGGCCTGCGCCCCGTTCAGCACCACGTTCAGCAGGGCCTGCTCAAGGAGATCGGCATCCACCCGGCACAGCACGGAGCGGGAGGGGGATTCGCTTTCGACAGTGATGCCCCGCGTCTGGAACTCGGCCGAAGCCAGCATGAGTACGCTGGCCACAACCGCGCGAAGGTCCTGATCTTTCAGCTGAAGCTCGACGGGGCGGGAGAAATCGACCAGCGTCTGAACGACGCGATCAAGCCGGCGAATCTCGCTCTGGATAATGTCGAGGTGGCGCAGGGCGTCGCCGCCCGCGTGGACCTTGTTGCGCAGCAGCTCGAGGTGGACCACGATGGCGTTGATGGGGTTCTTCACCTCGTGACCGACGCCCGCGGTAAGACGGCCGATCGAAGCCATGCGCCTGGAGACCTCGAGCTCGCTCTCGATCTCACGAACCGATTCCAGATCGTGGAGGGTAAGCAGCGCGCCGAGAGAATTGCGGTCGCGGGAGTTGGCGTCGTGGATAAAGTCCAGTGAGACTTCCACGCGCCGGCCGGTTTCCGTTGTGACTTCCTCCTGCACGATGGCCATACCGCCTTCGAAGGCATCGCGGACCATGCGGCCGAGCCGGGTGTTGCGGTCGAAGATGTCGCGGACGTCGGCGCCGAAGATGCGATCCCGGCCGATGTTCAGGAACCGCTCGACCGCGCTTGAAACCAGAACCGCGCGCGCGTCGCGGGTAAAGAGCATGACGCCATCCTGGAGGTTGGACAGTATCTGGTCGAGGTTTTCGCGGAGCGCGGAGAAGACCTCTTCGACATTGCGGATGCGCTGGCCGAGGCGGTCGATTTTGCCGGAAACCTGGGCGACGGTGTCGGCGCCTCGGCGAGAATCACGTTCGGCAGGGATGGGTAACGACGCTGGCGCTTCCGGTTCGATGGTCCGACGCAGATCGCGGGAGGTGGTTTCCGGCAGCGCTTCCTGGGCTGCCAGGAGGTCGAGGCGCTGGCTGATCTGTTCGATGGGTTGCAGGGCGAGATTGGCCACGAAGGCGGCGACGACCATCGAGATAATCATCGCCAGGCCCATGAAACTCAGAGACTCGACCAGCCAGGGACGAAATGCGTTTCTCAGAAATGTGGTGCGGATGCCAATGCGGATATTGAGGAAAGGCTGGTCATTCAGACTCAGCCCGAGGGAGACGTTGTAGACCTGGGGCGGCCCGAAGACGATGCGAAAGGAGCGAATGAGAGACTGCCGGCGCAGGACTGCATAGTCGGGGCGGCTGGGAAGGATCTGGTCGTCCAGCGAGGAATCGGGAACGGCGATGATGGCTCGGTTCTGGGGATCGACGACGGCGACGTCCAGAATGGTAGGCGAGTAGTTGACGATGGAGGTAAGCAGGGAGTTGAGGCCGGGATCGCGGCGAAGAGTATCGGCAACGGCGGCGCGCACGGCGGCAGGATCATTGGGGTCGACGTGACGGCCGGGAAGCCCGCTGTCCAGGGCACGATCGACCTGGAAGGAAATCTGATGGGTGAGGATGTCCGTTGAGTTCCAGGAAAGCTCGATGTGCTGCTGGAGGAGCTGGCTGAGCCAAATCCAGGATAAGGCCATTACAACGGAGAAGACGAGCCCCGTAATGGCGAGGACGAGTTTGGTTTTGAGGCGCATGGCTTTGGGGGCAGCGCTCAGCACTCACGGATCGGTACCTGGAGCATACCCAGAATGCCCCGCGCGTGCCACACTTTTATTCTTCGATGACCCCGGCAGGGGCAGCGCTATTTCCGTATTCGCGAAGTTTGTTGTGCAGGGTTTTGAGGCTGATACCCAGGATTTCGGCGGCCCGAGTCTTGTTATTGTGGGTGGATTCGAGGGTTTTGAAGATGAGCATGCGCTCGGCGTCGCCGACCGTGGCGCCGACTTCGAGCTGAATGGCATTGGCGGGAAGCTCGGCGGCGGAGCGGGCGGGGCGGCTCCCGAAGCCGGGAGGAAGGTGGCGGGACTGCAGCTGGGAGTCCGTGCAGAGCACGACGGCGCGCTCAATGGTGTTGCGCAACTCGCGCACATTGCCGGGCCAGTCGTGAGCCATGAGGCGCGCGAGCATTTCGCTGTCGAGGCCGGAAACGCGCCGTTGATGCTTCTGGTTCATGTCCGATATCATGGTCTCGGCAATTGACGGGATGTCTTCCTTGTGGTCGCGCAGAGGCGGCATATGGATGTTGAAGACGTTGAGGCGGTAGTAAAGGTCGCCGCGAAGGTGCCCGTCGGCCACTGCCACTTCGGGATCCTTATTCGTCGCCGCGAGCACGCGCACGTCGATCGGCGCTTCGATCTTGCTGCCGAGCCGGCGCAGCTTGCGATCCTCGAGAACCCGCAGAAGCTTGGCCTGGGTGGCAACCGGCATCTCGCCGATTTCGTCGAGCAGAAGGGTGCCGTCCTCGGCGAGCTCGAAGCAGCCGGCGCGGCGCTCGATGGCGCCCGTGAATGCGCCCTTTTCGTGACCGAAAATCTCGCTCTCGATCAGCGTTTCGGGAATGGCCGCGCAGTTGACCGCTACAAAAGGCTTCAGGCGGCGCGGGCTGAGATCGTGCAGCGTGCGCGCTACCAACTCCTTGCCCGTGCCGCTTTCGCCGGTGATGAGCACCGAGACGTTGCTGGTGGCGACGCGCTCGATGAGCGCGAAGACTTCCTGCATTTTCTTCGACGCGCCCACCAGGGACCCGAGGACGCCGGTTTCGCGCAGCTTGCGGCGGGTGACTTCGAGCTCGCGTTCGGTATCGCGCTGTCTTGAAGCATTGGTGAGAATGGCGCGCAGCCGCGCGGGGTCGATGGGCTTCTGGATGAAATCGTAGGCGCCGTTTTTCATCGCTTCGACGGCGGCTTCAATAGACCCCTGCGCCGTGAGCATCACAACGGCGATCTTTTCGTTGGCATCGCCGAGGCGCGAGAGCAGCTGAAGGCCATCCATGCGCGGCATCTTGAGGTCCGAGACCACAATTCCGGGCTGCCAGGCCGCCACTTTTTCGAGCGCTTCAATGCCGTCGCGGGCCGTTTCGGTGCGATAGCCCCAGCCGGAGACAAGCTCCGCAAGACCTGAAAGTGCGTGCGGCTCGTCTTCCACGATAAGTACTTTTTCCTGACTGCTCATGGGTTGGGGGGAAACTGAAGGATCAACGTTTGTTGTATCACTTTTGAGGCATAGGGGACCAGACGGGGGAGTGCGGGCGATGCTCCTCGGCGTGTATCCTTAAAGTGAATCTCGGTTTTCAGGAGAAGTGTGCTTAATCCTCGCCTGCGACTGTTTCTGCACTGGATTCCGGCGTTGATCGGGATCTGCATCATCATTGCGGAATCGACGGCAACGATGTCGGCGGAAAACACCAGCCGTTGGCTGCTGCCTTTTTGGATCAAGCTGTTTGGGCCGATCAGTCCCGACCACTGGGCGGTGATTCACCATTACATCCGCAAGACTGGCCACTTTGTCGGCTATGGAACGGTTAGCCTCGGTTTCTTCGACTCGTGGCGCGTATCGCTGGAAGCTCGGTGGAGTGCATGGCGGGTTCGATTCCGCTACGCGGCCGGGATGGCGCTGTTGTGCACGCTGCTGCTGGCCAGTTGGGATGAGTGGCACCAGAGCTTTATTCCGGGACGCACCAGTTCCCCCCTGGATGTGGCGCTGGATTTCTGCGGAGCGCTCCTTGCCCAGGCGATCCTGTTATGGACCATTACAGCCTGGCGCGGGCGCCCCACGGTGAGGACTTTAGCCGCATAAGCCCCCTGGCGCGGGTCTTCATTGCGGTTTTGGTGTCGCCTCCGCTTCCACGTCGATTTCAATCGCGACATCGGGTCCTGGGGCTGGAGGAACACCCAGCTCCATAAGATTGTCGCGGGTCATTCCGAAATCGCCGCGCCTTAACGCCGCAGATGCGTGGAAGGCAGGACGCCCGGGTTTGCCGGGCGGATTGTTCGGCGACCCAGGGTACTGAACCACTAACCCTGGGAAGGTAAACGTCAGCGGCACGACCCGAGTGATATCACGGATAGTGAGGGAGCCGTCCATGACCCAGGCACTTTTCGGGGAAACGCCGGAGACGGGGTGGATGCCGCGGCCGCGGTAGATCATCGCGGGGAATTTCTTCACATCGAAGAAGTCGGGACCGCGGAGATCCTCGTCGCGCTCGGCGACCTGGGTGTTGATCGTGGCGGTGTCTATGGCAATGTCGACGGCGCAGGCGGCTGGGTCCTGCGATACGGTGATGGTGCCGTTCACCTTGTCGAAGCGGCCACGCACTCGCCCGACGACGTGATGCCAGGCGCTGAAGAAGGCGAAGCTGTGATCCGGGTCGATCTTGTAGGTCCCCGGAGGGGGGAGCGCAGGGGTTGCCGTTTGAGGAGCTTGAGCGGCAATCGCGTGGACGGTCAAACAGACTGGAAGAAGGAGCGCGCCAGCTGTGAGAATGCAGAGTGTCTTTCTGAGGGTCATCTTTACTCCCTGCTGTGACGGGTTGATGATCAGGCACCGCAGTTGTACGGTATCGCGGGGGGAGAAGTCCTGATTCATCTCTGAAACACTCTGAAAAGTTCTGAAATCGCGCGGCTCGGTTGCAGAACGGCGGGGGAGGCCGGGCAGTCGAGTGGATATAATCGCCAAGCGCTGTTTCAGGCGGTCAGAGGATGGGCTGTCGAGCATGATGGAGCCGATCCGTTGATGGAACGAGCTGCCACAACAAGGCTGCGCATCGGCGCGTGGTGCGTTGACCCTGCTTCGAGCCGGATTGTGCGCGACGGAGAGACAGCGCGGCTGGAGACGCGTGCGATGCGCCTGCTGATCTGCCTGGCCGATCACGCCGGCGAGGTGGTCAGCATCGATGACCTGCTCAACGAGGTTTGGCCGGGCGTCGCGGTTTCGCCGGACTCCGTCTACCAGGCAGTGGCCTCCCTGCGGCGTGTGCTGGGCGACGACCCGAAGGAGCCAGCCTATATCGCAACCGTCCCCAGGCTGGGGTATCGGATGGTGGCGGCGGTTGGTCCATGGGTGGACCAACCTGCCGCTCAGGTGGAGATTTTGCCGGCCCCACGCAGTGACAAACCAGATCGCTCACGAACCGCGAGACGCACGTGGATTGCGGCCGCAGTGCTTTGCCTTGTGATGGTGGTCAGCGCCGGGGTCGCGTTTCTGGTTCATCACCGGAATACGCAGGCGGACCGTCAGGCCTCGGCTCGCGCGGAATCGCCGCCACAGAAATCCATCGCGGTGCTCCCGTTTCTCGATCTGACGGAGGGCATGCACCAGGAGACGTTTGCCGATGGCATGACCGAGGAGTTGATCGACAAGTTCAGCAGGATTCCCGGGGTGCGGGTCGCTTCGCCGACAACCTCTTTCTACTTCAAAGGCAAGCAGATTGCGGTCGCGGAGATTGCGCGGACGCTGGGTGTGGCTTACGTTCTGGATGGGAGCGTGCGCCAGTCCGGCGCCTGGGTGCGTGTCGACGTGCGGCTGATTCGCGCGGACAATGGGTACGTCGTGTGGTCTGAGACGTACGATCAGCCCATGACGAACATCCTGATGGTGCAGGACGACATTGCCGGGGCGGTGACGAAGGCTCTCGAGGCATCGATCGGCGGCAAGTCTGACCACTAAGGATTGAAGGTCGAAGTCTCAGCTCGGCAACTTGACAGATGACCCCGACCGAAAGGAAAGACCAACGTGAGCTGGTATGAATACGTAGCCTGTTTCTTCGCGGGGATGTTTCTGGCCAACGCTGTGCCTCATTTCGTAAAAGGCATTTGTGGGGACCGCTTCCCGACGCCCTTCGCCCAGCCTCCTGGAAAGGGCCTGTCGTCTCCAATGGTGAACGTGTTGTGGGCGCTCGTGAATATCGTCGTCGGTTATTACTTGTTTCGGTTTGGGCAGGTGGCAAGCTGCGATTTAACGCGTGTGGTTTTCTTCACAGGGATTGTGGTAATGAGCGTGATGCTGAGCGTCAATTTTGCTAAGAAGCACGCGGAATGATTCAAGGACGCTCCGGGCGGCGGCTGACGCTATGGCAGGGTAGTTGAATTACTTGCGAATCAGATTCCGCAAATCCTTCATCAGGAGCATGAGGTGCAGGTCATTAACCGGCGATGGCTCGAAATCGAAGCGCCGGTAAAATTGCGCGGCAGCCTCGTCGATGGCATGCACCAGCACGGCGCGCGCGCCAAAGACATCCGCGGCGCCGGCGATACGTACCAGGGAATCCTTCAGAAGGGCCTTGCCGAGGCCTTTGCCCTGCTCGGACCGATCCACGGCCAGGCGCGTCAGGAGAATCACCGGGACGGGATGGTTTGCCAGACCGCGGGTGACTCGGGATGATGCCGCCTCTCTGAGGACGCTCCCGGCAGCGATGGAATAGTAGCCGACCACTTTACTATTGCGCTGGACTACATACGTGCGCGATGTCTCGTTTTGTTGATTCGCCCATGCAAAACGCCTGAGCCAGTCATTCAAAGAGGGATGGTTGCCGCAATCGAATTGACTCAGATCGTGGGACTGCGAGAGCGCCTCTACTCTGGAAAGCGAGGGTTTCGACTCACTCAAGGATGGAGCGCTCATGGAGCAGCTTTTGCAGACGGGGAAGTGTCCTGACCGGCCGGTCGAGGATATTGGTGAAGGCCTGCCATTGCTTTGGATTCAGTTCGAAGTGGCGTTGATCGGCGAGGGTGCGCTGGGCGCGCTCTGAGGCGCTCTCCAGAATGAACGCGCTGACGCTGAGTCCGGCTGTGGCCGCGGCGCGGCTGATGGTGGTTACTTCGCGCTTCGACGCACGCACTTGAATCCGATGTTGTTTGCCCTGGGCGGCTGGCATCACTGCACTCCGTGCTGACATTGTACTCCATCGATGGATCAGCAGGTCTGGAGGACGGGAGTTCTTCGTCCGCCGTATACTTTCCTGTTTGCTCCAATTGAGGTGAGTGATGAGTGCTGGTGCCGTTGCATACGCGCGAGAGAATGCGACGCGCTTTCTGGGTGAGCTGAAGACGCTGCTGCGGATTCCATCGGTGTCGACGACGCCGGAGCACAAGGCCGATGTGGAGAAGGCTGCGGACTGGGTGGCCGCGGAGTTGCGGCGCATCGGGATGGAGCATGTCGAGGTGATTCGTTCGGCCGGCTCGAAAAGCGAAGGCCATCCGCTTGTCTATGCGGACTGGCTGCATGCCGCGGGCAAGCCGACGGTTCTTTGCTATGCGCACTACGATGTGCAACCGCCCGATCCGCTCGACGAGTGGCTCTCGCCGCCGTTTGAGCCCGCGGAGCGGAATGGGAACCTGTACGCGCGCGGAGCCGTCGATGACAAGGGGCAGCTGGTCTCGCAGGTGAAAGCGTTGGAGTCGCTGCTCAGGAAGGATGGAAAGCTTCCCATCAACGTGCGCGTGATTTATGAGGGCGAGGAAGAGGTCGGCGGAGAGCGCATTGCCGCGTTCGTTCGCGAGCATCCCGACCGGCTGAAGGCCGACTTCGCCCTGATTTCCGATACGGAAATGTTTGCGCCGGAGCTGCCCACGCTCTGTGTCGGCCTGCGGGGAATGATCTACACAGAGCTTGAGGTGCGCGGAGCAAAGACCGATCTGCATTCAGGGATGTATGGCGGAGCCGCGCCGAATCCATTTGTGGCGCTGGCCCAGATTATCGCGGGGCTTAAGGATCGCGAGGGAAAGATTCTGATTCCTGGCTTCTATGACGATGTAAGGGCGCCGAGAGCGGATGAGCTGAAGGCCTGGAAGGCGCTCCCCTTCGATGAGGAGGAGTATCGCGAAAAAGAAGTGGGGGCCTCAAGACTCGTCGGCGAGAAGGGCTTTTCGGCGATCGAGAGAACCTGGGCGCGGCCCACGCTTGACGTTCACGGCATTGTCGGCGGCTTCATCGGCGCGGGCGCGAAGACGGTGATTCCGGCAAAAGCCACGGCCAAAGTCTCGATGCGCCTGGTGCCGGATATGACTCCGGAGAAGGCGTTCCGCCAATACAAGGAGTATGTCGAGAAGATCAAGCCAGAAGGTGTCAGCGTCGAGGTGCGGCTCATTCATTCCGGCGAGCCGATCGTGGTTGGCACGGACAACGCTTATGTGAAAGCGGCGACCAGGGCGCTCAAGAAAGTCTGGGGTAAGGACACCGTGTTCATCCGTTCAGGCGGATCGATTCCGATCGTCGGAGATTTCGAAAAGCATCTGAAGATTCCCTCGGTCATGATGGGGTTTGGATTGCCGGACGATGGCCTGCATGCGCCGAATGAGAAATTCTGTATTGCGAATTTTCATCGCGGTATTGAGTCGCTAATTGAGTTTTTTGACGAGGTCGGGAAGTAGCCGGCAGCGTGATTAGCGGTAGGTCATTCAGCTAAAACCGGTCAGCGATAAAGCGGTCGCTATTTCCCGTAGAGGTCGTCTTCCGCGATGACCGGCGCGCTCGCATTGGCGCGGGCGGCACGGTGGGCTGCGGTAAACATAGGCCCACGGGCGGGGACTACCGGGGCGAAATTCATGAAGCCGATTTTGGGCGTGATGTCGTCGTAGATGGCCTCCATGCCGCCGCGCATGGTGTAGGTCTCGTGCCAGAAGCCCGTGCCTCCGGAGTCGCGCAGGAAATTGTTCCACCAGATCCGGTGCGGCTCAGAACGAGTCCATGCGAGCAGCGTATCCATGTCGCGCCAGTATTGGCGCATACCGACGTGCACTGGGAACAGCGAGAAGACGTAGTTTTCGTGGCAAAGAAGTCCGTCGGGCTGGGCGGCCACGGAGTTCGAAATCTGGGGGCCGAATCCGAAGAGGGTTTTGAGGCCGGTCAGTCGGTTGACACGCATACCGAGGTAGACCACGACGAGGTCGGGATATTGGGAGAGGTCGACGGTGCGGCGATTGACGGATGTGGGCATGGCTGAAGACAGGGTACAGGGTGCAGGGAACAGGGAACAGATCGGACGACCGTCGATATTCAGAGTGGCGGAAAGTGAGTGGGTGAGCCTGGTTTGATTCGAGCGCCGACACAATTGGCGGGTGCTTCGTTTGCAGGGGGTCGCGCATCTGGTAATGTGGTACCCGGAAAGGCGAAGGAACAGAGAACGATGGCGAAGGCGGTCTGGAACGGCAAAGTCATTGCGGAAAGTGCGACTTACGAGACGGTTGAGGGAAACGTGTATTTTCCGGAGGGAGCTGTAAACCGGGAATACCTGCGACCCAGCTCGACCACTTCCACCTGCCCGTGGAAAGGGCAGGCGCGGTATTACAGCCTTCTGGTGGACGGGCAGGAGAATCAGGACGCTGCATGGTATTACCCCAATCCCAATCCTGCAGCGCGTAACATCAAGAATCACATCGCGTTCTGGCGCGGGGTCGAGGTCGAAAAATAGCTCGGAAAGTTAGCTGAGAACCGCCTTTTTTTTCAAGTGATTTTCAAGCTGCGCGGTTTTCAGCAGAACGCTTTTTATTGACCGGTTTTTAGCTGACCGCTTATTAACTGGCAGCTTTATCGCTGATCGGCTCAGCGGTATCGCTGCTGATGCCATTCCCAGGCGCTTTCCACGATGGTGTCCAGCGTGGTGTGGTGGGGTTTCCAGCCAAGTTCCCTTCCGATTTTTTCTGAACTTGCGATCAGGACGGCGGGATCGCCCGGACGGCGGGGAACGACCTCGGCGGGGATGGGATGCCCCGTGATGTGGCGTGCCGATTCGATGACTTCACGCACGGAAAATCCAGAGCCATTGCCAAGGTTGTAGATGAGCTGTCCCTTTTCGGAGAGCGCCTCGAAGGCGAGCATGTGGGCTCGGGCGAGGTCCTCGACGTGAACGTAATCGCGGATGCAGGTGCCGTCGGGGGTGGGGTAATCGTCGCCGTAGATTTTGATTTTGTCGCGTCGGCCGAGGGCCACATCGAGGATGAGCGGGATAAGATGGGACTCGGGCTCGTGGGCCTCACCGGTTCCCGCAGCCGCGCCCGCCACATTGAAATAGCGCAGGCTGGCATAGGGAAAACCGTGGATGCGATACATCCAGGTGAGCATTTTTTCCACCAACAGCTTCGATTCCCCGTAGGCATTGGTCGGATGGAGGGGAGCGTCTTCGCGAATGGGAGTCGATTCGGGTTCGCCGTAGACGGCGGCTGTTGAAGAAAAAACCAGGCGGCGCACGTTCGTCGCGAGCATAGCCTCAATCAGAGTCAGCGTGGCCGCGCTGTTGTTCCGGAAGTAGATTTCCGGTTTCTTCATGCTCTCGCCGGCCTCTATCAGTGCGGCAAAATGCATGACTCCGTCGAATCCGGATGTGAGCAACTTCTCGAGCGCCAGCCGGTCGGAAAGCTCACCCTCAATGAATTCAACGCCTGAGGGAACCATTTTGCGGGCAGCATGGCAGAGGTTGTCGTAGACAACCACAGCATGGCCCTCGTGGGCCAGAATGCGGGCGACTGTCCCACCTACGTACCCAGCGCCGCCAGTGACCAGAATTCTCAACCCGTGCCTCCTCGAATCCTTTATGCTAAATGGGTCTCTGCTGCGTCTGACTTTATAGAATCTATCGAGAAAAGTCCCTCGACAGCCTCCGATCCTGGTGAGGGCGTCTCATTCCCGGCAGAAAGAAGTCTGAGAAAAGGGAACTCAGGGCAATAGCTCCGCCGGACGTGCTGAAGTGGACTTGCGCATCGTCGCTGCGGAGCGTACACGGAGGGAACGAAGTGGGCTGGAGGCGCGTCATTTCCAGAGGCAAGACCCAAAATGGGCAGGTTCCTGCCTCGTTCGTGTGACTGTGGTGGGTAATCCACTGACGTACGCTCAAGTAACCCTCTTGTGCGGTCAGAAGTACCTGTAGGAAGATCAAATGGTAATCTCACCGCGCAAAGCGTTCCGGATGGAAAAGAGTCTTTCGTTTTGCGCGCATGGTTTGCGATTTGAGCCGAAACTCAAATCTTCCACCAGTCATCAAAGTGCACTGCAGCAATTCCGTGAAACTGGTTCGCAACTTCTTTTTGCAGGCGATGTTGGAGAGATAGGGCAATGGCAACTGACAATTCAGTAAAGCGCGGAACGTTCGGGCTTCTCCCTGAGCCGGAAGGCCGCATGGGCTCGTTCGGGATGAGTATGGTGATCAACGTCACGATAGCGGCGTTACTGCTGCTGTTGACGGTCGCGCAGGTCCACCAGGTGCAGGAACACCGCTACGAAACGACGCAGCTGATATTCCCGGTTGAGCAGCCTAAGCCGTATGTTCCGCCAGTGCCCAGAGTCAAGATCATTCCTCCTCCGCCGGTAGCCAAACTGGAGCAACCCAAGATCGAGATGCCGAAGCCGCTCCCGCCGCCGCCGAAGGTCGCGGAGATCAAATTGCCGACGCCGATTATGCCGAAGATCGAAGCGGCGGCTCCGAAGAGGTTCACGCCGCCACCACAGCCGAAGGTGGGACTCTTCAAGAGCGAGTCGCCAACTGCGGTTGCGAACAACATGGCTGCGCCCACCCCGAAGACGGGAGGGTTTGGCGATCCGATGGGCGTAAAGCCGAATCCTAACGCCACACGGACGGCGACAATCGCCGCAGTGGGAGCTTTTAATGCGGCGCCCGGCGTGGGCGCTACGGGAGCGGGCGCTGCGCGCCAGGGATCGGTGCGTGGCGTGGATTTTGGGTCGGGCGTGGCGAATGGCGTGCCTGGTGGCAAAGACAGAGGAGCGGTTGCCTCGGGAGGGTTCAGCAACGGAGTGATTGGCGGAACTGGCCAGGCAGGAAGCCATGGGACCGTGGCGAAGGGCAGCTTCGGAGATAATCTGTACGGATCGGCTCCGGCGCCGGCGGCGCGGCCGCAGGAACCGGTGGAAACGCCGATCGTGGTGCTGGCCAAGCCCTTGCCGACATACACTTCGGAAGCGCGGCAGCTGAAGATCGAAGGCGATGTGACGCTGCAGGTGCGCTTCTCAGCGTCGGGACAGGTGGAAGTTCTGCGCGTGATCAGCGGCCTGGGGCATGGGCTGGATGAGCAGGCCAAGATTGCGGCGGAGCGCATTCAGTTCAAGCCGGCTACAAAGGACGGCCGGGCGGTTGACCAGGTCAGCATTATTCATGTGACATTCCAGATGGCATAAGAAGGGCTGGCTGCGAGCCAGGGCGTTTCTGATTTCGCGGCCACGGCTTACATATTCAGGCATAAGAGAGTCAGGAGTTCATAATGCATCGCAATATTTTGATCCTGTGCATGGCAGTGCTGCTGGGCGTACCGGCGTCCCAGGCAAAGAAAGAACCGAAAGATCTGGCTCCGGCGCCTTTGACTCCGCAGCAGCAGCGTTTGGTGCAACAGGCTATTGCGCGAGAGAAAGTGATTGTCAAGCAGATTCAGAAGAGTACACCGGTGGTGCAGTCCTACATTCAGGATGTACGGCCGCATCCAAGCTGTATCAGGTTCCGGTTTCGGACCAGTACATGATTGGGCGCGTGGATTTCGGCAAGGCATTCACTGCCGACGAATATGCGCAGGCGCAGCGGAGCGAGAAAGGGCACGGCTGGCTGGCCGGATCGTTCAGTTTCATGTCGGATCTGACCAAGGCCTTCCATCTGGAAAATTCGCCGACCGGTTTCATGGCGATGATGTTCATCGATCCCACCGGCTTCGATCAGCAGCACTACGAATTCGGGTTTGTCCGGCGTGAATTTCTGGGAACGGTGCGGACGTGGGTGTTCGACGTGCGCCCTAAAGAGAAGGGCGCCTGCCGGTTCGGACGCATCTGGGTCGAAGATCAGGACGGGAACGTGGTTCGCTTCAACGGAACCTACATCGGCAATGCGAACGATGAGGCGACACACTACTTCCATTTCGACAGCTGGCGGATGAATGTGCAGCCCGGCGTTTGGGCTCCGGCGGCGGTCTACATCGAAGACACGCTGCGGGATCCCGTGGCGCACGCACAGAGCTTCAAGGGACAGACGACCTACTGGGGCTACTCGCTGAAGCTGCCGACCCGCGAGTCGGACGCCGAATCGATGGAGATCGAGAACGCGCAGGACCAGAGCGACAACTCGGCCGACGTCAGCCCGCTGCAGGCGGAGCGGGAGTGGATTTCGCAGGCTGAGCAGAACGTGCTGGACCGGCTGACGCAGGCCGGACTGGTGGCGCCTCCGAGCGATTTCGACAAAGGTCTCGAGCAGGTAACGACCAACATCATCATCGGAAATAATCTGCAGCTGCCGAGCGATATTCACTGCCGGGTGATTCTGACGACTCCGCTGGAGTCGCTGGCGATCGGCAACACGATCCTGCTGAGCAAAGGCCTGGTGGACACCCTGCCGGACGAGCCCGCGCTGGCCGCTGTGATTTCGTTCCAGCTGGCGCACATTGTGACGGGGCACCATATCGATACACGCTATGCGTTCAACGACCGCCTGCTGTTCCCGGATACAGCGACGTTCCGGCGCATCACGATGAACCACTCGACCCCGGACGATGAGGAAGCTGCGAAAAAGGCGGTGGACTTGTTCAACCACTCCATCTATCACGACAAGGCTTCCAGCGTCGGCCTGTTCTTCCAGCAACTTGAGGCGCGGCAGAAGGCGCTTCCGGCTCTGTTCTCGCCGCGGCTGGGCGATTCGCTGATGCGCGCCGACGGACAACCCTGGCTGGTGACCCTGACCCAGGGAGCACCGAAGCTCGATATGGATAACCTGACCCAGATCGCCGCCTTGCCTCTGAACAGCCGGCTCAAGATCGATCCCTGGGACGACAAGATTTTTTCGCTGAACGTGAAGCCTGCACCCTTGCTGAATGCGCGGGACAAGATGCCCCCTGGAGCTGACGCCCGTGTATTACCGGTTGCAGCGTTATCAGGAAGGAGTGCCGGCGGGAACTCCTGCTAGTGCAACTCCACCGGCGAACGCGCCTGCGCCTCCTTCGGCTGATGCCGGAGGCCAGCAGCCATCGACGAGTGCTCAGGCGCAACCACAGGCACCACAGTAACTTGCGCTCTTTCTGGGGAATCCGAACGGTTCAAATTATGAGCCGCACGGCGCATCCCTCGTGAGTAAAACGGGTTTTAACGAGTACGCGCTGACAATCGCGGGTCCTCGCAAGTGTTCGACCGGAGATAGAACGTGGTCAAAAAGTTCGGATTTCTCGCTCTCTTACTGTTGCCCCCCGCAATAGTCGCTCAGAGTACACCGGCTGCGACTGGCGGCGAGGCTTCGATCTCGGCTGGGGTCGAGATGTCCATCTTTAACCCGGATTGGGACTGCCCGGGGCCCTCCCCGTTCTGCTCCAACGATCTTATCGGGCCCACCGCCCTCTTTGAGTTCGATCTGCACCGTAAGTACGGAATCGAAGGCGAGGCGCGCTGGCTGAACTTCCGTGGCCAGGGCAACTTTACGGAACAGAATTACCTGGCCGGTCCGCACTATCGCTTCGCCCAGTTCCACCGCTTATCAGGCTGGGTCAAGGTCGACTTCGGCGGCGGCTGGATTCAGACGCCGTATTATCCCGCGGCTGGCAGTCTGAAAGGCAGCTATTTCATCTACGCTCCGGGTGGGACAATCTATTACCGGCTGACCCACAAACTCGCGATCCGCGGCGATTATGAATATCAGATTTGGCCCTCGTTTGCCGGTCCGCCGACCTACAACAGCACCACCGGCCAGGTGAACCCGAATAATAGCGGCCTCACGCCCGACGGCTTCAGCGTCGGTGTGATGTACAGGATTCTGGGACCATAACAACTGGAAACCGCGTTAACGCAGGAAAGGCCGGGCCATTGCCCGGCCTTTCCTGCATTTGTGCTGGCTAGTGTCGTGTTTCTAAAATTCCTTTACATTGTCATCCCAAGCGCCGTGGGGCCCCATCGCAGATGGGGTAGTCGGAGCGAGGGATCTGCTTCTTCTTCACGTCGGCCTGTAAAGAGACTTCAGAAACACCACAC
>CAWHOU010000059.1:0-8791 GCA_963831055.1 uncultured Acidobacteriaceae bacterium
TGATGCAGATGCCGCTCCGCCGTAATCTCGCTGATGTGCACCAGCCCCTCCACGCCCGGGCTCATCTGCACAAACGCGCCGAATTTCTCCATCCGCGTCACCGTACCTTCCACCGCCGAGCCCACCGGAAACTTCTTCCCCGCATCCGCCCACGGATCGCCCAGCGCCTGCTTCAGCCCCAGCGCCATCCGCCGCTCCGGCTGGTTGCACGCTCAGGATCACCGCCTCCACCGTGTCGCCCTGCTTTAAAATGTCGCCGGGCCGCCGCACCTTCTTCACCCACGACATCTCCGAGACGTGAATCAGCCCCTCGATCCCCGGCTCCAGCTCCACAAACGCGCCAAAGTCCATCAGCCGCGTCACCGTCCCCGTGATCCGCTCGCCCGCCTTGTACCGCTCCGCCGCGGTCTCCCACGGCTCCGGCTGCAGTTGCTTCAGCCCCAGCGAAATGCGCCGCGTCTCCGCATCCACCTTCAGCACCTTCGCCTCGATCTCCTGGCCCACCGTCAGCACGTCCTCAGGATTCGCCACCCGGCTCCACGAAATATCGCTCACGTGCAACAGGCCATCGATCCCGCCCAGATCCACAAACGCGCCGAAGCTGGCCAGACGGCTCACCTTTCCGCGCACCACGTCGCCTTCTTTCAGCGCCGCAATCTGGCTCTGCCCCTGTGCCAGCGCCTGCTCTTCGAGCACCGCGCGCCGGTCCACAATCACGTTCTCGTCCGCAACATCCAGTTGCGCAATCCGGCAGGTAATCTCCTCGCCCACCAGCTTCTCCAGCTCGCGCGCGTCGTGCGTGCCGCTGCGTGAAGCGGGCATAAACGCCCGCACCCCCACGTCCACGCTCAACCCGCCCTTCACCACCGCCGTCACCGTGCCCACAATGGCCAGCTTCTGCGCAAACGCCGCTTCCAGCGACTCCCAGTCCGTCGGCTGGCTCACACGCGCCAGCGAAAGCTCGTAGTACCGCTCCTCGTTGCGCCCCTTTACCGAAACGCGGAACTTGTCGCCTGGCTTCACACTCTCCGCGTTATCGCGAAACGCCGTACGCGGCAGCATGCCCTCCGTCTTGTAGCCGATGTCGAGATACACCGCGTCGGCCGAGACGGAGATCACCGTCCCTTCCAGCTGCTTCGCGCCCGGCTCG
This sequence comes from uncultured Acidobacteriaceae bacterium, assembly GCA_963831055.1. Lineage (GTDB taxonomy): Bacteria > Acidobacteriota > Terriglobia > Terriglobales > Acidobacteriaceae > Palsa-343. Next base: position 1,151 of record CAWHOU010000059.1, read on the forward strand.
GGCCGATGGCTCTGCTCAAACTGCGAACAGCATCTCGCCAAACGAAGCTTCAGGCTTCCGGCGTCCCGGCTCTCCGGTCGTGTTCTCCGTATCAGCTTTCTCGACAGGTTGCGCGGACTCGGCTTCAGCCGCCGCCAGAGGCTCAGAAATAATCTCGTCGCTCATAAGGGATCCTTCTTATTCTGGCACGCGGGCATTCCCTTCGCATATTCAGCGGCACCCCGAGGCCAGTCCCGTCATCCGCTCTTTACCCGCGCGTGGGATACTTTCCCTCACCCCGCACAGGAAGGAAACAGCGATGCCCACCAGCCTCACACCGGACCAGATGAAGCAGCTTGTCCGCCGCCATTTCGAAGACTTCGTCAACAACCGCAAAGCCGAAGTCATCCGCCACAATATGACGCCGGACTTCTTCGACCACGACGGTCCCGGCGGCCAACCCACCGGCGTCGAAGGCGACGAGCAAATGATGCGGGGCATGTATAAAGCAATGCCCGATATTCACCTTACCATCGAAGAAATGATTGCCGAAGGTGACAAAGTCGTCTGCCGCAATATCTGGCGATGGACCGATCCTGCCTCCGGCCGAAAGATGCAATTCCAGGGATTCGTGCTCTGGCGCTTCGAAGGGGACAGGATCGCGGAGCGTTGGGCGACCGTCACTTCTCCCTCGCCATCCTCATCCTGGACCAAAGGCTGAGCCGCACTTGCCCGGCCATCTGGTCCACAATAGGAGTTATGGCCACCGCCACCACTCCCACCCTCCTGACCCTGGACGCCTTCCGCGAAGCCCAGACCCGCATCCGCGGCGTAGCCATCCACACTCCGCTCATCCGCCTCCTCGATCCCCGCTTCGAGGGCGCGGAAGTCTACATCAAAGCCGAAAGCCTCCAGCCCATCGGCAGCTTCAAACTCCGCGGAGCCTACAACAAAATCGTCCAGCTCACCCCCGACCAAAAGAGCCGCGGCGTCATCACCTACTCGAGCGGCAACCACGCCCAGGGAGTCGCCTACGCCGCCCGCGCGCTCGGCCTGAAGGCCGTCATCGTCATGCCATCGAACGCCCCGGAGGTCAAAAAGCGCGCCACCGCCGCCCTCGGCGCCGAGATCGTCGAAGTTGGCCCCGCCAGCTCCGACCGCAAGCAGAAAGCCGAAGAACTGGAAGCCCAGCACGGCTACGTCATGATCCCGCCCTACGACGACGAGCAGATCATCGCCGGCCAGGGCACCTGCGGCCTCGAAATCCTCGAAGACCTCCCCGACGTCGACCTCGTCCTCTCACCTGTATCCGGAGGCGGACTCCTCAGCGGCATTGCCACCGCCATCAAGCACCTTCGCTCCGATGTCCGCGTCATCGGCGTCGAACCCGAGCTCGCCGCCGACGCCCAGGAAAGCTTCCGCAGCGGCCACCTCGTCACCTGGCCCGCCGATATGACTACCCGCACCTTCTGCGACGGCCTCCGCACCCAATCCCTCGGCGAGCGCAACTACGACCACATCCGGACCTATGTCGACGACATCATCACCGTCACTGAATCCGAAATCCGCTCGGCTATGCGCACCCTCGTTCATGTCGCGCGACTCACCCCCGAGCCCAGCGGAGCATGCTCGGTCTCCGGTATCCTCTTCCACCGCGAACAACTGCTCCCCTTCCGCAAAGTCGTAGTCGTCATGAGCGGCGGCAATGTCGAGCCCGACGTCCTCCAATCCGTCCTGGCCGAAAAAGACCCCCAGTGAAAGAAACAGCGACCCAACCCATGATCGGATCCGTGAGACGAACCACACCTTCTCATCGTCCTACCCTCGTCATGCGTCTGATCCCAGCCTCCATCCTGCTCGCGGCGATCGCTGCCTCGGCCGTCGCCCAAAGACCTCTTCCCCGCCAGCAATTGCCAAAGAACGGCACACTCGCAACCATCGTCCGCGAGGGCAACCTCTACGCCAACCCCGACGACTCCGCTGGTCCCATCGCCACCATCGTGCCCGGCCGCGAGCTCGTCATCGTCGAGCGCAATGGCAAATGGCTGCGCGTCTTCGCCAACACCGATGCACCCGATACCCGCCAGGCTGACCGCCCCACCTTCGGCACGGAGAACGAAGCGCAGCCCATCTCCGGCTGGATTCTCGACAAGGGCATGGTCGACGTGAACACCGCACATGGCGACCTCATCCTCTTCGGCACGGCCGACAATCTCGAGCAGCAGGCCGCCGTTCCCGATCCGCCGCCGAACCTCGCTCAGGAAGCGCGCCTCCTCTATCGTCGCGTCGTTATCATGTATCCTCAATCGCCCTGGGTGCCCGAGGCTATGTATCGCGCCGCCGACATCCGCTGGCAGATTCAGAAGGCCGACGCCTCCACTCTCCCCTCCGCGCATGAAAAACAGAGCTATTTGCGCGAGCAGATGGACGAGGACGAGATGCGCAAGGTCGAGAAATACTTCCCCCAGACCAGATGGGCCGATCTCGCCGCCTTCGACCTTATCGACAACAAACTCTGCGGAGACTGGCAGGGCTCGGAAAAGTGCCCCGAGCAGGAAACCGACTACTACCTCAAATACGTCGACGAACACCCCAACTCACCCAGCGCTGCCGAGGCCCTCTACGACGCTCTCTGGCGCCAGGCCGCCGCCGGAGACATGTGGCAGGCCGATGGCAACGGCAAACGCGCCGATGAGGATCGCGGCCATGCCAAAGCCATCTTCGGGCGCCTCCAGCAGAAATATCCTGACTCACCGTACACTGCGCGCGCCGCCAGTCTGATATACAAGGTGGATCAGGGAATCGCCGTGTACGGCAGCAGCCGCGAATAACACCCGCATTCCTCCCCCAGCTCGGAGCTAGTTTGAACGACTACGTGGTCTCTGTGCTGCTCGGCATCATTGAAGGCCTTACTGAATTCCTGCCCGTCAGCTCCACTGCCCACCTGCGCATCGGGGAAGTGCTGCTCGGCATAGGCCTGGACGACCCCTACTGGAAGATGTACACCATCGTCATCCAGCTCGGCGCCATCCTAGCCCTCACTCTGCTCTTCGCCGGCCGCATCATCGAATTCGTCCGCACCTTCCCGCGCGGCGAAGACGGCAAGCACACCGTCTGGAACCATCCGCTCACGCTCACCTCGGTTGCCTTTGTGTGCACGGCCATCCCCTCCCTGCTGCTCACTAACATCATCGGGCAGCACCTTGAAAGCCTGCGCGCCATCACTCTCGCGCTCATCATCGGCGGCATCGTCATGTGGGCCGTCGATGCGTGGAGCGTCCGCCGCGACGCCACCGTGGCCGATGTTGAGCAGATGTCCCTTTTCCAAGCCGTATGGATCGGCCTTTGCCAGGTCACCTCCGCCGTCTTCCCCGGCACCTCGCGTTCCATGTCCACCATCGCCGCCGGTCAGCTCGCCGGCATGACCCGAACCGCCGCCCTCGAATTCAGTTTCCTTGTCTCCATCCCCACCATGATCACCGCCACCCTCTACGACCTGGTCAGAAGCCTCTGGCCCGGCCTTCACCTCCTTCATTGGCGCAAGCCCGGCGCAACCCCCGGTCTCCACTCCCACCTCGCCCCGGTCCATATGGACGCGCATGGCTGGTTCGTCCTCGCCATCGGCTTTGCCGTATCCTTCTTCGTCGCCCTCGGCGTCGTCGAGTGGTTCCTGCAGTGGGTCCGCAACCACGGTTTCGTGCTCTTCGCCCTCTACCGCCTCATCCTCGGAGCCGCGCTGCTGCTTTGGGGCGGGCGCCTGATAGCAGGGAACTGAAAACTACCGCTCTTACCTTCCTCAGGCCTCCACAACGTGAAATCCAAGCTGCCTTGCTGCCTCCAGCAGGCGCGCATCTCCGCAGATGAACACCTGACCCCTGGGATGGCTCCGGGTCCATCGCATCGCCGCTGCCAGTTGCAGTGCATCGGCCGCGCTCAATGGAAACCGCGCCAGCAGCATCTCCGCCTCGTCGCGCATCGCTTCGCCAGGCAGCACTTCACGCCAGCGGCTCCGCAAGTTCTTCAGGCTATCCTCTGCTAATATCTGCCCGGCTGGCGTCAACTCACCCGCACGCACCAGCCGCGAAAACGCGCTCCTTAACTCGACGGGAGTTGACCACCAAACGACAATTTCGTATTGTTTTGCCAGTCGGCGAACGGTGGGGCTCGCTTTTTGCTGCACACAAATCGGAACCAGTGAGCTACTGTCCCAGAATGCAGGCTTCAACGATCGCCCCGGCTCTCAATCAACGCCTTGATCGCTACTTCTCGCGAAACATTCGCCTTGGGCAGGGCGAAGAACGCATCCCAGTCCATTGCCTGCTCCGGCAACTTCATCGCGCCGGAAGCCACCAACTCCGCTTCCTCTTCTGAAATCGAGCTGTGGTCGAATGGCAGAATTCGCGCCACCGGACGGTTCCGGTCCCGCACAATCACCTCTTCGCCGTTTTGCACGTAACGCAGGTACGCGCTCAGCCGATTCTTCAGCTCGCCAATATTCACCGTCTTCATAAAAGTCAGTCTACGCCGACTTAGCCAACTTAGCCAAATAAAACCCCGCCATATCCACCTCGATTCCCCCACCCTTTTCCCGCCCCCTCCGATGCCCCATCTGGGATAATAGCTTTGCTCTGGCCTTCGGCTCTGACCGTCTCGGACTAGCAGGCTCATACTCAGTTCTGCCCAGTCCCCCCGGTTCTGCCTCTCGTTTCCACGCGAGGCTCGCGATCCGTCTGCCCCCCAATGAAACCCGCCCGTCTGGTTCTCACGCCCACCCGCAGCCGCCGTCTGAACGAGCTCATCGGCTTGCTGGTGCTCGCCTGCGCGTTCCTCCTCTTCCTCTCTCTCGTCTCCTACCACCCCACCGATCCCTCCTTCAACACCGAAGGCCACGGCCCCATCCGCAACTGGATCGGTCCCGCCGGCGCATACCTCAGCGACCTGATCCTCCAGATTGAAGGCGTGTGCGCTTTCCTCGTTCCCATCCTCCTCGGCGCTCTTGGCTGGACGTGGATGCTCTCCCGCCCCGCCGGCTCGCCCGCCTGGAAACTCACCGGTATTCTGCTCGCCATCGTTTTTGCCCCAGCGCTCTTTGGCCTGATCCCCGGCCATCCCCACTTCCTTTACGGCCTGCCCGTCTCTGGCCTCACCGGCCGCCTCGTCGCCGACTTCCTCGTCCGCTTCCTCAACTACCCCGGCGCCTGCATCGTCACCATCACGCTGGTCGCTGTCGCCGTTTATCTCTCCACCACCTTCAGCTTCAATACCGCGCGCGAGTGGTTTGGCATCAGGCTGGCTTTTCTGCTCGCGTGGCGCGATCGCTTCGCCAACTGGCGTCGCACGCACGCTCAACAGCGTGAGCTTAAAGCCGCTGTCCGCCTCGATAAGATTCGCGAAAAAGAAATGGCAAAGGCCCGCAAAGCCGCGGAAAAGGCCACAAAAGCCGATAAAACCCCAGGCATTCCCGTGGCTCTCGCTGAAGATCACAGCGATGTCCCCCACCGCCAGTACGGCTTCGCCGAAACCTTCGCCCCAGCCAAACCGGCAGCCGAACCAGCGAACACCGGTCTCTGGGATCAAATGCCCCGCACCGTTGCTGCCGAACCTCCTCCGCAGCCCGTCCCCGTCGCTCCCGCGCGCCCCCAACTCGTTCCGAAACGCGAAGCCGCACCAGCGGCTCCTGCAATCGGCGAGCGCGCCGACACCGAACTCCGCACCGTCACCCTTGCGCCCAAAAACGTCAGCGGATTCCGCCTGCCGCCCTCGACCCTCCTCCATCGCAGCGACGACCCCTCACCCGTGAAAGAGGACGAACTCCGCGCCTCCGCCCAGGTCCTTGTTGAAAAATGCGCCGAATTCGATGTCCTCGGGCAGGTCGTGCAGATTAATCCCGGCCCCGTTGTCACCACTTTTGAATTCCGCCCCGAAGCCGGCATCAAATACAGCCGAGTCACCGGCCTTGCAGAAGACCTGTGCCTCGCCACCAAAGCCGAGTCGATCCTCATCGAGCGCATGGCGGGCAAGAGCACCGTCGGCATTCAGGTACCAAACCCGGAGCGCGAAACCATCTGGCTCCGCGACGTTATCGAGTCGGAAAACTTCGCCAACTCGCGCTCCAAACTCACCATCTCCATGGGCAAGGACATCAACGGCCGGATCGTTGTTGCCGATCTCGCCACCATGCCCCACGTTCTCATCGCCGGGTCCACAGGCAGCGGCAAATCCGTGGCCATCAACGCCATGATCATGTCCGTGCTCTACAAGGCCACGCCGGAGCAAGTGCGCCTGATTCTCGTCGACCCCAAGCGCGTCGAGCTCGGCATGTACGAAGGCGTCCCGCACCTCTTCACGCCCATCATCACCGAGGCCAAACTCGCTGCCAATGCCCTCCGCAACGCCGTCCGCGAAATGGAGCGCCGCCTCAAGCTGCTCGCCTCGCGCAGCGTCCGCAACATCGACCAGTACAACCGCCTCTTTGACGGCGCCACGCCCTCGCTCTTCGATGAAGAAGCGAAGGACGAGCATCCGCTGCCCTACATCATGATCATCATCGACGAGCTCGCCGACCTGATGATGCTCGACAAGGCCAACGTCGAAGAGTCCATCACCCGCCTCGCCCAGATGGCCCGCGCCGTCGGCATCCATCTCGTCCTCGCCACGCAGCGCCCCTCGGTCGACGTCATCACCGGACTCATCAAGGCCAACGTCCCCACGCGCATGTCCTTCCGCCTCGCCACCAAGGTCGACTCGCGCACCATCCTCGACTCGAACGGCGCTGAGGCACTTCTCGGCCGAGGCGACATGCTCTACCTGCCTCCAGGCACTTCGCGCCTCCATCGCATCCACGCGCCCTTTGTTACGGAAAAAGAAATCACCGCTGTTACAGATTTCTGGAAGACTCAGGGAACCGCCGAATACGTCCAGGGTTTCCTCGAAGCGCCCAAAGACACAGGTTCAAGCGAACCGGGCATGGCTGGAGAAGAAGGGGAAGAAGGCAACGACGACCTCTTCGAAGACGCCGTCCGCTTAGTCCTCGAATTCGGCAAGGCATCAACCTCGTTGTTGCAGCGCCGCCTGCGCATCGGCTATGGCCGCGCCGCCCACCTCATCGACATGATGGAGCGCGACGGCATCGTAGGCCCCGCCGAAGGGGCTTCCAAACCCCGCGAAATCCTCAAGCCCCCCGACTGGCTCAACGAAGTCGAACCCACGCTGCGGTAGCGCAAACAGCAGTCCGAGGACGAACACAAGCAGCCGTGGTAAAGGTTTCCGTTCACCCTGCCTTCGGAGCTTCCTTCGCCGTGCGCAAAGCCACCGCCGCCAGTGCCATCACCACCAAAATCAAAGCCACCCACAACAGCCCCGGATGCCTGTCCGTAAACGCCCGCCCGTCCGGCCGCACCCGATACTCCGGATTCTGCTTCTCCGCACTCAGCGTTGCCTGCGCCGCATCCGCCTCCGGCGCAAACAACCTCGCGTAGTCGTACCGCGGAGCGGCGAGCGCCGCATCCCCGAAATACAGCGTGTAGGTCGCCCCAGCCGCCGCGTCAAAACACAGCTTCCGCTCCGCCATCTCCAGCCGCACATCCATAATCGACAGCGGGGCATCGTCGCCGTTATCCACCGATATCGTCCACAGCGATCCCGAAGCGCCAAACGCACCCC
>CAWHOU010000060.1:0-8466 GCA_963831055.1 uncultured Acidobacteriaceae bacterium
CCGCATCGGCGGATCAATGTATTCGCGCTGCGTCGGTGAAGGCTATCTGCGCGGTGGCGCTGACGTTGACTCATCCTGTGGTGCTGCTGTGGGTGAAGAGCCCGCGGTTTCGCGTGTACGACATTGTGTGGCCGGTGGATTCGCCGCTGCAGCCGAATGTGAACCTGGTGGGCGCGGGGGCGCTGTATCTGCTGATGCTGGTGTTAGGGTCGTCGCTGCTGGGACGCGGATCGGGCGGCCGGTGTGGAGGAATCTGCACTACCTGGTGTTTCCGGCGGCGGCGCTGTTGTTTGTGCACAGCATTCTGACGGACCCTGCGCTAAAGGATGGGCATCCGGATTTGCTGGATGGGGGGAAGGTTTTGTGGAGACGTGCGCGGTGGTTAGTTTGGCGGCGGTGGGGGTGCGGGTTTGGCTGCGGGGGCGGGGGTTGCGGCCTGTGAGGCAGGGAGTAGGCAGTAGGGAATAGTAAGAGCTAGGGAGGCGGGATAGGCAGTAGTAGGCATTCCTAAAGTCGGGGAGGCCGGTAGTGCACAGCGCGATTTCCAAAGCTGGTTCAGCGAATTCCTGCGACGGGCTGGAGTTTCTTCACGGTTTCATCCAATCGCCGCTGAATATCGTCCAGCGTATCTTGTGCCGAGCGCAACTGGCTTTCTGCTGTCCGCAGATTCGTACCGAACCCTCCTCCCTGGCGTCAGAGCGGTCAGCTCAGACTTAAACTGATCGACTGCCTCGGAGAGTGCCTTCGTTTGGCGGCGTCTGTTGCAGCGGTCAGCTTGTCCTGCGAGGCCGCGAGAGCAGCGGCACATGTTTCTCCTCAGCCTTGCAGGTCTGAAAGATCACGGCGTGCTCTGTTAGTCCGCTCGGTCGCTGCATTGACTACTGTTTGCTGGGTTTGCAGTTCGGTCAACAGAATCCGGGAAATCGCCGTGAGACGCATATCATTACGAATGCCCTGAAGCTCGGAGAGAATCGCTTGAATTGTTTGGGAGTCAGACTGGCTCGCCTGAGAGAATGCGGGCATCGTCACACTGAGGGTAAGTACCGCGAGCACTGGTAAGTTATCGGTTCGTTTCACCTGTCGCCTCCGCGTTTACTGAAGTGAATTGGTTCGCCGGGGATCATCGGTTGATGATCTGCCAGTTGCTCGATTTTCACACAGGGCCAGACCTCATCTGTCCATGCCTGCTCCGGTCTGGGTGGGCCGGCAGTTGGGAAACTTCGATTCATCCCCGGCCGAAACTTGCGGAACAGGTAATCGTATCCCCCGACGTCGTGCTCTGGGTCTGGCCGGTGAAGACGCGATCCGTCGTGCTGGTTTCGTTGTAGGGCTTTCCACGTCTCCCTCTAACTCTCGTTGTATCACCCCGGACGAAGGAAATACCACGCTATCTGAATAATCAGGGCGAGGCTCCCGGAAACAGGGGGTAGGGAGTAGGGAATAGTAAGAGCTAGGGGGGCTTGGGGGTAGGCAGTAGTAGGGGCCCGGGGGCGGCCGTGGGTATCTGTGATCCCTGAAGTCTGAAGTTTAATGACAAACTGGACGAAGGCAAAGATGCTCCAGGGGCTGGATGCCATTGATTTCGGTCCAATTGCGGCCCCGGCCATTTTATTCGTGACTCTTCTCCCAGAAGGTCATCCGGCGTACGAAGAAGACGAACTCGCCTGGTTTAGCAATGGCCTTGCGTTTGTTACAGCGATTTGGAGCCACTATTCCGGACTTGAGAATGTCAGCGATCAGATACCAGTGCTCTGAGTACGGTCGCCGGTCCTTTACGCAATCGCAATTGACATAGTTCCAATTCGCAGGTCCATAGCTGGAATGTACCGCGATGGAAGTGGCGGTTGGCTCAAGCGGTATCGCCAGATTACCGTGCCGCTCGCCTCCCTCCATCCAATAGGGATCCAAGCCGGGGATTTTCGATAGGTCGGGGAGTGCTTGAAACGAAATCCGGAATTCTGAATTTGTAATCGGCGCGCCTGTTTTACTATCAAACATCCGAATTGTAATGGTGCGATTGGTCTGCCCGTGCACCAACTTGGTGGGTATCAGGAGAAACTGGAAGGGCAGGACAACCTTTAATTGAGTTGTCATTTTAGTGCTGATTCTCATGCCGCCCCCATCTGTTCTGTCTGTAACCAGGAATTGAAGGCAATTTTAGCCTCGTCAGCACAGGTCGTAACGATTTCAGGTGTGTGATCGGCGCCACGGAACTGCAACTTCCGGCCGTAATCCGCTTTGCTTGGCGTTTTCGCCGCCCCTTCCGCGCTTGATCGATCAGGGTACTTGATTGAGCTTATTCAGGATTTGTTTGGCAAAAGTTGCGTAGGGTGTCAGCGCGAGTTTGCCCTCTGAGACGAATCCGTCGCCGCGCTCGATCACTTTCCGCGTTGTGACGTTCCAGAGGGTTAGGAGCAAAATGCCGAAGCGCAAACTCCTGGGTTGGGATTTGCCGTGTGAATTTTGCCTATCCGCAGGCCACCCTCATTGTTGATCTCTTTTTCAACCTGCCGTCATGCGGGGTTCATCCTCAGGGCAGGTAATTGCGGGGTACCTCAATTCCCCACGAGGAGCCCAACTATGCGTTTACTTGTGCGCTGCCTCCCGCTGCTTCTGGTCGTTCTGACGATCGGTGCAACTTTGCGGGCCGAGGACAACGATTCCAGACACAGAGTCAGGCATGTTCTGCTTATCAGTGTCGACGGCTTGCACGCTCTCGACCTTACGAACTATGTCAGCAGCCACCCTCAGTCGACGCTCGCGCAACTGAGTTCGCACGGCGTTACCTTCGACAACGCCGCCACCTCCCAGCCGTCGGACTCCTTTCCAGGACTCTCCGCTTTGGTTACCGGCGGATCGCCGACGACTGCCGGGTTCTGGTACGACGTCACCTATAACCGCAAGCTCTCACCGCCGGCTCAAACCACGCCGTACATCGCTTATGTGGGCGCCCCCGGGGGTCCGTGCCCAGGCCAAATCGGCACAATCACGGAGTTCGACGAATCGATCGACACGGATCTGACCAGGCTTTATGGATCCATCGATCCGAATTTTCTGCCGCGCGATCCCGATCGTGGTTGTGCGCCCGTCTATCCGCACGAATATCTCCGTGTGAACACCATCTTTGAAGTGGTGAAGGCCCACGGAGGATACACGGCCTGGACCGACAAGCATCCCGCGTATGAATGGACGAATGGTCCGAGCGGCCACGGTGTCGATGACTTTTTTGGTCCTGAGATCAACTCGATCCCTGTTGCCTTGCCCTTTTCCGGCTGCACCCCGGTGCCCGCGCCCGACACCACTCCCGACGATGGCTGGACTACCGATCTGAAAAACATCCAGTGCTACGATCAGACTCACGTTCAGGCGGTGCTGAATGAGATCAAGGGCTACACGCACGATGGATCCCGGCGCGCGCCTATCCCAACTTTGTTCGGCACAAACTTTCAGTCAGTCAGCGTAGGCGAGAAACTGAAAGGCAATGGCTATCTGGACGTCCTTGGAACTCCTTCACCAGGACTGCTTAGTGAGTTGGACTTCGTGGATGCATCTCTTGGGGAGATGGTCAGCGCGCTGAAAAATGCCGGCATTTATGACGACACGCTCATCATCATTGGGGCAAAGCATGGCCAGTCGCCCATCGATCAGAGCAAGAAGGTTGGCATCGGCGGCGGCCAGCCCGCAACTTTAATCAATACGATTGCGTCCGGCGAGGCCTTTGACATCTCCGACGACGGATCGCTGATCTGGCTGAACGACTCTTCGCAAGCCGCAGAGATCGCCCAGGAGCTGAGCACACCAGCCAACCAGGCCACTCTCGGCATCCAGGAGATTTTCGCAGGCCCGGCACTCGAGGAAAAATTCAATAGCCCGTTGAACGATCCTCGCACACCCGACATCGTCCTCAAAGTCAACACCGGCGTCATCTTCACAGGCGGGTCAAAGATCGCCGAGCACGGCGGCCTGAATGAGGACGATACTCATGTCGCGCTGCTCTTCTCCATGCCGGAATTCGCGCCAAAGCATGTGAAGACGTACGTTCTCAATCAACAGGTCGCACCCACCGTTCTTCAGGCTCTGGGCCTCGACCCCAACGAACTGAAGGCAGTGCAGGTGGAAGGGATCACGCCGCTTCCGTTCCTCTTCTAACTGCCACCGCGTTTTTGTGTGTTCTTTGGGGACGGCTCCATCTATGAAGGCCGTCTCCGTTGATTTTCCTGATGGATTGCGGGGCAACAACCCTGGCGGGGCACACGTGGGTCACAGGTCGCTTGCAGTTTTGTTTGTGTATCGACTGAGATGAAGGCTGGCCGCTCGATCCAGATCATCGCGGTCACTGCCGTGCCCACCTAGCCTTACAACATAACTATCCGCCTTACCACTCCGTCAGAGTCACCTTATCGACCCATTCGTGCAGTGGAGTGCCGGTGGATCCTGGTCCAGTTGGTACTGGATGCCGATCATATCCGGCCAGGTGGTGGAGTTGGCGTTCCAGGTCTGATTGAATCCGTAGGCCTGCCCGTCGAACACGAGTGTGTCGTAGCGATACTGAGTGGCATTGAGGCGCTCGTAGTACCACTGCACGTGGTGCCAGCCCGCCGACCAGTGCCCACAAGGGATTCCATTGAGAACCCAGGCGCCGCCCTGGCTATCCCAGGTGGACCAGTAGCCGTCTCCGAAGTCGCACTGGCTGCCGATCATGAACTCCTGGCCACCGAGAACCTGCCAGAGATCGAACTCCGAGGCCCAGAAGTGGGCTTCGGCAGCGGGGTCATGGTACACCCAGAAGTCAAATAGAAAATGGGAATTGGAACTGGTGCCCAACATCAGGTCCATAAACAGAACGTTGCTCCACTGCGGACCGTCGGCATACATCTCAAGGCTGCTGCCGCTCAGCGAGGGCTGGCTCTGGTCAAAATCTCCATCGAGTAAGCGCCGGCGGTGTTGGTGCCCGCCGCACAGAGGCTGCAGATGGTCCAGTTGGCGTTGTCGTTCTGCATCTCGGTTAGCACCGTTGCGTTTGCGGGCGGAGTCGGCAGCACAGTGCTGCTCGCCGCTGCGGGTCCAACCTGGATCAAGTGGATTTCCGATCTGTCGGAATCGTTCTCGGCGTCGGACACGCTGGCCCAGAGAAGATGCTGGCCTGTGGGAATATCGATGCCCTGGGAGATGGAACTCGCAGCGCTGTCTGTCTGATAGACGTTTTGACCGTCGAGGCAAACCGTCCACTGCGTAATGGCGCTGGAGGTATATGCGGTCGCATTCACCTGGACATTGCCTTGATTCTGACCTGGAGACGGGCTTTGGAACCAAACGCCGGTTATCGATCCATTTTGGTTGTTATATCCGTATCCCGCACCCCCGCATCCCTTGGTGTTGCCACTCCCCGAACCGCTGCCACTTCCCGAACCTCCGCCGCTTCCCGATCCGCCACTTCCCGAACCGCCACTTCCCGAACCGCTGCCGCTGCTGGCGGCAGCAGAACCTGCGCCGCTGCCGCACCCGGTTACAAGCAGGAACTGGAGAGTAAATGCGAACGAGCAAAGAAAGCAAAGAAAAGAGAGAAAACGCCGGGACATGCGGTACTCCTCACGCGCACAGGTGAGATGCGGCCTGGGCGGCTTATTCTGTCCAACACGGACAACAACATTCGGCTCGGCTGGCTGGCGCTCTGAGATCCGACGCCGGATACATTGCCTTTCTCCCTTTAGTGCAGGGTCAAGAGGGCGGCCATGGTCTGGGTGCCGTCCCATAGGTTCTGGAGGCGGAGGTTTTCGTTGGCGGCGTGCTGGTTGTCGTCGTAGTTGGCGATGGGGACGGTGATGGTGTGGGTGTGGGCGGCTCGCACCATGACTTCGAACGGGACGCTGCCGCCCATGGTTGGCAAGAGGACGACCTGGGCAGGGGCGGCATCTGCGCCTCTTGCTCTTTCAGTGACCGCGGATTGGACGGCGGCGATGACTTCTTTCGCGATGGGGAGATCCATGGGCGTGCGGACGGCGTTGTAGCTGGCCGGGTCGCGGACGATGAGGGCCACGCGGGGGTGCGAGGTGAGGATTTCTTTGGTTGGCTCGGTATCGACGATGAAGTAGCCGCGGGAGCGGACGTAGTCGACAACGCGCTGTTGCTGGTCGCGCCAGTCGACGCCGACGACTAAGCGCAGGTCGATGTCGGCGGTGGCGGTGGGCGGGATGACGTTGGCGGCGTGGGCTCCTGTTTGGCCGGCAGAGATGCCGTTGATGTTGAGGGAGGGCTCGTTGATGAGGGAGAGGAGATGGGTGGGGGCGTTGTCGGTGCGGCCGAGCCAGAAGGCGTCCATGAGCATGGGGTCGTTGACTGGGGCGCGGGCGAGGGCGGCTTTCTCGATGGGGGAAAGGGGCGCGATGCCGTCGTAGAAGTGGGGAATGAGGACGTGGCCGGTTTCATCTTTCATGCCGGCGAGGAGCTGGGCGAGCATCATGGCGGGGTTGGGCGCCCAGTTGCCGTAGTGTCCGCTGTGGAGGCCGCGATGCGGGCCATAGAGGGTGATGGCAAGGTGGGTGTCGCCGCGCGCGCCGAAGACGACGGTCTGCGCGCCGGACTGGTCGACTGGGCCGTCGCAGATAAGCCAGACGTCGCCGCCGATGAGGGCCGCGTTGGCGTTAAGGATTTGCTCGAGGTGGGGCGAGCCTGCTTCTTCTTCGCCTTCCCAGACGAAACGGATATTGGCGTGGAAGGGGATGTTGGCGGCGCGGAGGGCGTCGATGGCGGTGAGTTGCGCGAAGATGGCGGCCTTGTCGTCTCCGGCGGAGCGGGCGTAGATGCGGGGTTCGCCGTCGATGGTGCGGAGGGTGGGCGTGAAGGGCGTGGGGATGTCCCACTCGGAGGGAGTGACGGGCTGGCCGTCGTAGTGGGCGTAGAAGACGATGGTGTGCTGGGCGCCGGGGGTGTCGATGTGGGCGTAGACGATGGAGGGGGCATCGGGGATGGTGAGGAGCTGGGCGTCGATGTTGCGCTGGCGGAGCTGGTCAAGGAGGAAGGCAGCGTTGCGGCGGAGGCCGTCGGGAGTGGCGGCTACGTTGGGGATGGAGAGGAAGCCGGAGAACTGGCGGATGAGGTCTTCGCGGTGGGCGTTGGTGAAGGCCTGGGCGGCGTGGGCGGGAGTTTGTGATTGCGGGAAGGCTGGCGCGAGGGTAAGGAGGGCCGCTGCGGCTGCGGCGGGGATGGGGTGGAGGCGCATGGTGCTAACTATAACGTCGAGGCTGGAACGTCGAGGCTGAACTCGCGAGGCCACGCCATGCGTGGCTTGCGTGCGAAGTCTGAACCGGGCTGAGGCTCGTCAGGCGGAGGGCGGCCGCAGAAGCCCGCGTCACGCTGTGGGTTCACATCCAACTGAGCACATATTGCGAGGGCTCGGAGAGAAGCGAAGCTTCCGGTATGACGGATCCCGTCGAATCGGCGAAAGAGGCTGGGCTGCGATACGTCACCCATGCGCAGCTGGGTGGATGAAAGACATCAGACGCGCGGCGGGATGTAAGTCGGCTGGCTGACGGGAACGACTCCCCACTCGCTGAAAGCGAGCACGTAGAGCATAACGATGTTAATGAGGGGAATGAGCATGAGAAGGCTGAGCCAGGGCGAGAAGCCGGCTCTTTTGAAGATGAACCAGTAGGGAATCGTGAAAAGGACGACAAAGACCAGGAAAAAGATCGGGAAGATCGCCATCATGGCGGCGAACATGTGCATGGTGTGTGGGTCCATGGATCACCTCGGGCAATGAAGATAGGCGTTTCGCGCCAGCTTAGCGGAGAGCGCGGGCGGAGGCAAGGGGAAAGGCACGGGGAGCTGCGGGCGAGCTAGACGCGAGCGAGGATCGAGCTAACGGCGAGCGAGGATCGAGCGGGAGACCGTGGAATTCGGAAAGAGGGGCGCGGATTGACCAACTTGACCAACCATGTTGGATGGCGCAGACTCTGAGTATGGCGAAGCCGATTAACTTATATGCGGCGAAGACGCATCTTTCCGAGCTGGTGGAGCGGGCCGCGGAGGGGGAGGAGATCGTGATCGCCAAGGCGGGTAAGCCGATGGCGCGGCTGGTTTCTTTGCCGAGGGGGAAAGGGCGGCGGCGGTCTGCGGCGTTCGGACGGAATCTGATGGGCGTGACCTATGTTGCGCCGGATTTTGAGGATGACATTCCTCTTGACCTTCTGACAGACGGCGAGACAGCGGAGTGAGGGGCCAATATCTGCTGGATTCGAATGTGCTGTTCTGGTTGAATACCGAACCGAAGCGGATTCCGGCGGGGGTGATCGCGAAGGTGGACGCGGCGGATGCCGTGTACTTCAGCGCGGCATCGGCGTGGGAGCTGGCGATCAAGCAGAGCCTGGGAAAGCTGCGGATGCGCGGGTCTATTGCGGCGTTTGCGGCACGTGCGGGTTTTCTGGAGCTGGTGGTGACGACGAAACTGGCGGAGGCGGCGGCGCAGCT
>CAWHOU010000061.1:0-5711 GCA_963831055.1 uncultured Acidobacteriaceae bacterium
TAGCGACTGTAACCGCGGCGGCCGTTGCGAGCTCGGGCACAGCGCTCCATCCAACACCCGCAAGATGAACCTGAGACCGCTGGAGAGAGGAGCCGACCTCAAGAGGTTCCTCTCTCATCGGCGTGAATCCGCGCTGAAATGTTCCGGGCGGGACTTGCGGGGAGCCACAGGCCTCATTCGAATGCTAGTCTGCTGCCGCGGTTTGCAGCTCCTGGAGCGATTCCTGGTACGGTGGGCGAAGGACGCCGCGTTCTGTAACGATGGCGGTTACGTATGTGGCGGGCGTCACGTCGAAGGCCGGATTTTCGATGCCGACTCCGTGGGGGGTGAGCTGTTTACCGCCGTGGTGGGTCACTTCGATTGCGGGCCGCTGCTCGATGGGGATGGAGTCGCCGGAAAGGGTTCTGAGGTCGATGGTGGACCAGGGGGCGGCGACAAAGAACGGGATGCCGTGCGCTTTGGCGAGGATGGCGACGTTGTAGGTTCCGATCTTGTTGGCGACATCGCCGTTGGCGGCGATGCGGTCTGCGCCGACGATGACGGCCTGGATTTTGCCTTGGCGCATGAGGCTGGCGGCCATGTTGTCGCAGATCACCGTGGTGGGGATGCCGTCATGCATCAGCTCCCAGGCGGTGAGGCGCGCGCCCTGGAGGAAGGGGCGGGTTTCATCGGCGTAGACGTGGATCTGGTAGCCCTGCTCGGTGGCGGAACGGATGACGCCGAGGGCAGTACCGTAGCCGCAGGTGGCGAGTGCGCCTGCGTTGCAATGGGTGAGGACGCCGCCGGAACGAGGAAGCAGGGCCGCTCCGTGGGAGCCCATGCGGCGGCAGGCGGCGATGTCTTCGTCGTACATGCGCAGGGCTTCTTCGATAAGGGCGGTGCGGATAGTGTTGGGGGTAGCTCCGGTTCGGGAGGCTTCCAGGGTGAAGCGGCTTTTCATGCGCTCGATGGCCCAGAATAGATTGACCGCGGTGGGACGGGTGGCGGCGAGGGTGCGGCACATGGTTTCGAACTCGGCGGCGAGCGCCGGGGCGGTCGCAGCGTGGCTGGTTTTCACTCCAAGTGCGAGGCCCATGGCTGCGGAGACGCCGATGGCGGGTGCGCCGCGGACAACCATGGTGGTGATGACCTCGGCAACCTGCCGGTAGCTGGTGGCGAGGACGTAGGTTTCTTCAAGGGGGAGCCTGGTCTGGTCAAGAAAGCGGACGCCTTCCGGGGTCCATTCGAGGGTGGGAATCATCGATCTCAGTGTAACGGGTTGGGGCTGGTTTGGAGTCTTCAGGGCTGTTTGGGGGAGGGTGGGAAGGAGGGCCGGGGGAGGAAACACGTTCGTCACTTGCGTGATTCATAAAAAGGAGTAATCTGCCGATAGGTTACTGAGTCGTGTTCCCGACACACCGGGAGCAGCAGGTTACGACAGTTACCAATCAGGGGGCCTTGGCAGATGGGTAAAGCACATGCAGGACGGGGAACGGCAGCTTTGCTGGAGTGTCCGCTCTGCCACCAACAACAACTGGCCCGGATCGCGCGGCGAGGTTTGCTCAGGGAGAGGCTTTATCCAGTGCTTGGGCTCTTTCCCTGGCAGTGCGGTATTTGTGGCGAGGAGTTCCTGATACGCAATCGAGGACGCATTCATCGCGATCGCCCCGGTAGAACCGAACCGAAGCATGCGCCGGGTACGCCAGGGTTATTGCAGCGCTAACTGAATGATCACTGCACGAGGTGTCCGAAGCTGCGCTCGATCTCAGCCGCCGCTATTCTGAGGGTGTCGAGGTGTTGGAGCCGAGGCAAGCTTGCGCCCAAGCGCTGGAGTTCAGCGAGAGCCAAGCCTGTGGGAATATTGCCGACAAGCGCATCCTGAGCAAAGGGGCATCCGCCGTATCCGCCGATGGCCATGTCGAAGCGCCTGCATCCGGCGTTGTATGCGGCAGCGATCCTGACGGCAGTATCTTCGGGGCGGGAATGCATATGGACGCCTACATCGGTGCGTTCATCGACCGATGCCAGAACGGCGGAGACCAGATCGCCGATCTGCTGCGGTTGAGCTACACCCACCGTGTCCGCCAGCGAGATTTGGGTTATACCCGAGTCAGTCAGCAGGTCGCAGGCGGCAACGACTTCATCGAGACCCCAGGGATCGCCATAGGGATTGCCGAAGGCCATCGAGATATAGGCGACGAGGCCGAGCCCAGCCTGAAAGGCGGCTTGGCCGACGGCTTCGAGAGCATCGAGGGCTTCCTCGGGCGTCTGGTGCTGATTGCGGCTGAGAAACGTCGGGGAAACAGACCACGGAAATCCCAGGGTGGCGACAGCGCCGGTGTCGATGGCGCGGGCGGCGCCTTTCTGGTTGACGACGATACCGATGATTTCGACGTTAGCAGGAGGATCAAGAAAGCCGAGGACCTGTTCGGCATCGGCCATCTGCGGAACGGCCTGGGGGGATACAAACGAGACGGCGTCGATGTGGCGGAAGCCGGCGTCGACCAGGGTGCGCAGGTAATCTGCCTTGATTTCAGCGGGAATGGGTTTGGGCAGTCCCTGCCAGGCATCGCGGGGACACTCAACGATCTTGACCTCGGAGTTCATGGCGAGCAGCAGTTCAGCGCCAGCGCAGGGTGAAGTCGGCCAGAGCAGCAAGCCGTAGGGTATCAGGGCGAGGGTGGTCCAGTTGCGCCAGCGCGGGAGCAGGAGAGTGGTGACGAAGAAGGCGGTCGCTGCGAGGGTGGCGGTCGAGTTCCACCGCACGACCCATTGATAGACGGAGATTTGAAGAGCTAGGATCTCGTTCCAAACGCCTTTCGAGGGGAGATGGAAGAGGGCCGGGCTGTTGGCGGGAATGCCGTGGATCCAGAGGACGACGGCCAGAGCACAGAAGATAAGCGACGGCAACGACACGGCGACCAGCGGCGTCAGCAGCAGGAAGAAGGACCGGTCGGGTTGAGGGCGGAGGACAGAATCGGACATGGCGCTCGATGCGTTGGATGCACGGTTTCTTCGAACGTGACGGAATGAGTAGCTGTAGAAATCGCACCGTGCATTTCCGGCGTGGCTATTGGGGAAACTGTCCGAGAAACGCCAAAAGGACGATGGCGACGATGCCGGTGAAGTGCACAATAAGTCCGATGATGACGGCGCGGAGAATGCGACCGGCCTGGTAGCTGATAGTCATCAGCAGGCCGTAAATGGGGAACTGCAGGAAGAGCATCCACTCCGAGGATCGCCCGACGAGATCGGCGGGAAAATGCAGAGCGCGGCAGCGGAGATCGACGACCCAGGGATAGAGCAGGGCGAAGGCTTTGGGGCCCTCAAGAGCCAGGATGCTGGCCAGGCGGACGGTGAACGGGGTAACCGCGATGCCGAGGAGCAGGGGCCAGAGGGATATCCAGCCACCGCGGGAGGAGTTCCGGGCGGAGGTCTTCGCAGCGCCGCGCTTTTTGCGGGACGACGACGCAGAAGATGAAGGCATGGTTTGAGAATACTCTTGCTGGTTTGGGGGAACAGAGGAAATTGGGTGGTGAGGTTACATTGGGAAGGTCGCGCGACACACCGACCGCTGAATGCATCGGCGGGGTTGCGATCATCGAGGAATTATTGGTCGGGATGCCAAACAACGTTGATGTGGTGGTTCCGAAGGATCAGTCATCAGGCGGGGCGCGCCCCGCCTGATGACCAAGCTGCTTACAGGCCTCTACTTCCAGGCCGAGGCCGGGACTACGATCGGATCGGCTGGGATAAGAGTGGCCACGGAAACATGAGGCCAGGTGAGGCCGTTGAAGTTCAGGAAAACGGTCTGGCTGTACTGAATCTGGATATACGACACAGTGATCGTTGTGGGCTGCAGGATGTCGTATGGCGGCGTGAGGGTGAAGGTGGGCCGAAGCGAGCTGCCCGGGACTGGCGCGGCCTGGATCGTGATCGGCAAACCGTTCGCCTTACACGGCGGGACCACGATGCTTTGCAGGATCGTCTCAATCCAGAAGACCGCCGTCATCTTGAAAGCATTGGCGTTCGGCTTCTGGGGCGGAGTGTGGTTGTCACCGAGGAGAAAGGCAATCTCGTCAGTGCCCCCGCCGAATCCGGGAGGCTTCACAACCGGCGGAGCCGGCGGGTTAGTGGGGTTGGGCGGGGGTGTCGGCAAAAGCCCGGCGGCGTCCGTGGTGATAACCAGGGTCACGAAGCTTTGCATGTTCTGCGACGCGATTTCATTAGCCAGGACGACATTCGGATTGTCGAGCATGGCCTGGGTTATCGTGGTGGCAAACGGTGTCAGATCCTGGGGAATCCGAGCGGTGTTCTGGTTAGTGACGGTTTGGCTGGGGAAGAAGGGCTGCGTAGGGGGATTCTGGGCCCCGCCGATAGGAAACGGATTAATGTTCACTGTGATGTTAGCGAAGGGGACCTTGCCGGCCGTTCTGCCAAGAGAAATTCCCTGAGCATTGATGGTGACGCCGTGTGGAATCGACGCCATGCGTGTGTAAATGGTCTGGGTCACAGGGGGCACGGTCGTCGGCGGCACCGCCAGCCACATGCCAGGTTCGAAGTGGATGCCGGTGGCAGGTAACGTCGTTACGTCGCTGATGGACTGGACATACGGCACAGCATTGAGAAAAATATCGCGCTGAGCGCCGGAGCCGCGATTCGGCACGCTGCCGAGGGGCGCGGCAAAACTGAGTGTTTCGGCTGTCAGGTTCAGTTCGAGGATGTTGTCGCTTCCCGGAACCGGAACGGGAAGCTCTGTGGTACTGTTCGGGCTTTGCGGCCGGAAGATGGTGTTGAAACCCGTACCGGCGAACACAAGACCCTGCGTGGGGTCAATCGGATTGACAAACCCGGTAAGGTCGCCAAGCGGCTCGGATATGACATTGTTTTGCTGGTCCAACGTGGTTGTTGTAGCCAGAAGGGCGCCGAGGCCGGGAATCAGTGATAGAAACTTATGGGTCGCGGCTTGGGTGACGTTGGAAGATTTTGGGTCGACTTCGTCGAAGTGAAAGCCCGAGTCGAGGGAGATGTTGGGTTTTCCTGAGTTGCTCATGATGTACCTTTCTCTGCGGTTAATCGCAACGTGGGTTGGTCCACCAAAAGGAGATGGACGCTCTGTCCTCGGTCTCCCGGAGAACGTGTTGCGGAGCGCAGCCTCGCCGGTCAGCGCGGATCCGTGAATCCCGAGTAAGGGGAGCGGACGAATTGTCCCGTTACAGCTTTCAGATGGCCTTGAGCAGTTTTCCTTTTCGTCCCCTGGGCGGGGCACATGCGACATTACTGCTCTTTAAGCAACGGCAAAGAATTCAGCCCACGCCCAATGAATATATTAGGTCGCATCTATGTGGCATATCTGGGGTACTTAGGGAACAACGGGGCGATAATACCCCCGTTCACGCCATCTTGCAACACTCAAATTAGTGAAAAGTGAGCGTGCCCGGAAAAACGCTATTGATGGTGCGAACACGAGGAGGCGTGAACACACTCCAGGATCTGTGGAGCTGTCCAATCAGCTCAGTAACGATAGGGAGCCGACTCTGGGAAGCGATCGGGCGGGTCGTTCCCGTAGGCATTATCAGGCCAGCGCAGTTGCTGAGCGTGGCGAGCGACCTTGTCTTCGCGTCAGGGCCGGTGCCAATCACGTTTGGAGGATGCCCGGATTGAAGCGCGGAATCTCAGGATTCAGAGCGACGGCTTCGAGGGCCAGGAGCAGGGCGTCTCGGGTTTGGGCG
>CAWHOU010000062.1:0-10422 GCA_963831055.1 uncultured Acidobacteriaceae bacterium
GGGAACGGCGTATTTAGTGTGTGGCAGCAAGACCGGCTTGATAGTGCAGCCGGCGGCCTGGAGCGCGGCAATACCCTTCTCGATGGCCGTGCGCACTTCGAGATCGAGACCGTCGCCAAAGTATTCGGCGGGCACACCAATGCGCAGGCCCGTAGCGGGCTTATCGCATTCGGCGGCGTAATCCGGGACGGGAGCCGGGAAACTGGTGGCATCGCATGGGTCGTGGCCGGCGATGATGCCGAGCATCGTGGCGGCATCGCGGACGTTGGATGCAAGGGGGCCGATGCGGTCGAGCGAGGAGGCAAACGCGATGAGGCCGTACCGCGAGACGCGGCCGTAGGTGGGCAGCACGCCGACCACGCCGCAGAAACTGGCCGGTTGGCGAATGGAGCCGCCGGTATCGGTGCCGAGCGTGGCCACGGCGAGGTTGGAGGCAACGGCCGCGGCCGAGCCGCCGCTGGAGCCGCCGGGAACGCGGTCAGGATCGACGGGATTGCGCACGGGCCCGTAGGCCGAGTTCTCGTTCGAGGAGCCCATGGCAAACTCGTCGCAGTTGGTTTTGCCCAGAAGCACCGCGCCTGCGGCCTCGAGCCGCGCGACGGCCGTGCAGTCGTAAGGCGGTATGGCTTCCACGTCGCCGATGGCCGCCGCCTGGCGGAATACAGCCGCGGCTTCGGAAAACCTGCCGGCGGCCGTATACCTCCAAACCACGCGCCATGAGGGCCTTGACGTTGGGCGCGGTTTGCGATTGCACGGAGGGACCGGTGGAGGGAATGCCGGATTGAGCCCTGGCCGACGAGCCGCGAGCAACCCAGCGGCGGCAATGGCGGCCCAGAGCGGTACCGCCCGCCACGAGCGGCGGCGTTGCGTTTCGGCGAAACCCATGCGACTATTATGACGCTCCGCCGCCTGGTTGGGTTGCCGCCGGATAACCCTTAGCGCACCTTCAGCGTTTTCCGCAGCCGGGCAATCATCTCCGGTTTCCAGTGCTGCATTTCGGGCGCCCGCCAGCCGGACATGCCATGTCCCCCGCCTTCGACGGTGATCGTCTCGCAGGCCGCGCCGACCTTGTGCATGGCTTCACACATGGTGACGGATTGCTCGTAAGAGACCTGGTCGTCCTTCGTGCCGTGAATGCAAAGGAACGGGGGCATCCCCTGGTGAACGCCGGCGATGGGCGCGACGGCGCGCAGTTTCGCCAAGCCGGCCTCATCGAGTTGCTCCACTCCGAAGAAACGAATGCCGCCGCCATTGGCCGCGTGCCGGTTGATGGTCGCGATATTGAAGGATTCGGGATGGTCGCGGCGCTCCAGGGCAAGCTTGCCGTAATCGACCGGGCCATAGAAATCGACCACGGCCGCCACTCTGGTCTCGGGCGTTTCGTGGGTTCCCTCATAGTTCACGAAGAATCCACCGGCGGATTCGCCGATGATGGCGATCTTGCCAGCGTCCAAGTGGTATTCGGCGGCATGCGCTTTGACCCATCCGATGGCGGAATTCACATCGGCGATGGCTTCGGGGAAGTGGGCAGCGGGCGCCAGGCGCTCAAATTTTTCACAGCTGGATTGCCGCCATGATGTTGAGAAAATTCCGGTCTTCACCCGGCTCGCCCGGACCGGCGCCCAGGCCGGCGTCGGCATTCCAGTAATCGGATTCTGGATTTAACACCGCCCGACTGGTGCAGGTGCCGGCGTGACCGTCGCCCCAGACGATATTTATCGCTGATGGCATATTGCCCGTGCGGTGCGTGATTTGCGTCCATTCATAAATGATGTCGGTGAGCATGGGTCTGACCGGGCTGATATCGGTTGCTTTCTTTGCCACCTTGTAGCCCGAAGCCGGGTCCGCACCGACGACCTGACCGGCCTGCGGATAATACCCATATCCCGAACGGATTCTGGGACCGACGGTCGTGCCGGTGGTCTGCCATTGTGGCGAGTAGGCCGGCCACTGCCCGTTTGCCAGGGTCACGTAACTTTCGTAGGCGAATTGCATCCCCAAGTCAGGCGTAAGCCCCGGAAAGAAATGTGGCGAGACTGGAGCGCATCGGTCCTGTTCATAAGCTACAGGACGGGGGTCCTTCAACGATGCGACACTGCCTGGTAGACACTCATGCCGCTTTGCCTGGCCGTACGTACAACCGAATGCCCTCCGACCGCTGCAAGCAGGCGACCACCAGGAAAAGGTTCTTCGCATGAGGATTCCCGGTGGCGCCGAACATCCGGATCAGGCTCTTCACTGGAATTCCTGTGGCTTCTGACAGTGCAGGAAACCCGCTTGTAGCCTTGATGTAGTCGCGCAAAAGTGATTTTCCAGAGTCCACATCGCCGGAGAGCAAGCATGCAATCCCCTCTCGGAGGAGACCGCAGCGAAACGAACGGTCCTTCTGAATCCGGGCGACGACGGTTTCACGAAAGTCGCGGGTGAGTGCCATCCGCCCTGTTCTCCGAGATACTCGCGTATTTCGATCACTGTTCCGTGGTAACAAATACGTTACCACAAGCGCAAGCGGTTTGCGAAGGAAATCCACACTTGGTCATGCGCGCGCGAAGTCGATGTACCCCTGGGCGGGGTCGGTGCGCACCAGGGTCACGCGCAACCTGTCCCCTACGTCGACGCCCTGCTGTCCACGAACCAGCATGCCGTCTACAGGCGGCTTGAGGGTACGGACGAATGAACCGTGGTCGGTCACGCCGGTCACGATCGCGTCGAAGGTCTGGCCGATGCGATTAGCCATGGCCACGGCGGCGATGCGCTTCTGCATCTCGCGGGAGACTTTGCGCTCCGCATCTTCCATGCGCGTGCACTGCGCGGCCACCTGCGTCAATTCATCGTCGGAATAGGGCGACGGACGGCCGAGGATCATGGCCTTCAGCAGGCGCTGCGAGACCAGATCGGCGTAGCGGCGGTTGGGCGCGGTCGAATGCGTGTAATTCTGAACGGCGAGGCCGAAGTGCCCCTGCGATGGCTCGCCTGGCTTTTCGAGCACATACTCGCCAGGGCCAAGCAGCTTGATCACCGCGAGCGACAGGTCGGCGAAGTGATCCGGATCCTTCTGTTGCTGCGCGCAGAGAAAGTCGTGCAGAGGCTTCGGATCGGGCTCGGCGGGAAGCTTTGTGCCCCTCTGACCGGCCAGCTCCACGATGCGGTCCCAGCGTTTCGGAACCTTCACCACGCGGCGGATGGAAGAGTATTTCTTCGCGTCGAGAGCGCGCGCGACCACGCCGTTGGCGGCGATCATGAAATCTTCGATCAGCTGCGTAGCGCGGTTCTTCACCTCCGCCGCCACGTCCAGGCTTCCGTCGGCCTTTGTGACCGGCTGCGTCTCAATCGTTTCGAGATTGAGCGCGCCGTGACTCGAGCGTTCCCGGCGAAGCCGCTGGGCTATGCCGTCCTGCAGTTGAAGCTGCGCTTGAAGTTCCTTCGATGCCGCGACTTTAGGCGGAGCATCGGCCTGGCCGGCAAGCCACGCGCCCACCGATGGGTAGGCGAGTTGAGCCTTGTTGATGACGCGCGCCAGCGAAATGTCTGTGTTCGAGATTTGCGCCTGGGCATCGACCGTGAATTCGATCACTACTGCGGGCAGGTCCTGACCTTCGAGAAGGGAGGTCGACCCAGTCGAAAGCTGCGGAGGCAGCATGGAGAAAATTTCGACCCCGGTGTAGACGGTGGTAGTCTCACGCAGCGCGTGCTGGTCGATCGGCGATCCTTTGGGAACGGAAGCATCGACATCCGCTATGCCGATCAGCACGCGGGAACCGCCGCCGGGCACGCCTTCGACGTACTCGATCTGGTCGAGGTCGCGCGACGTGTCGTTATCGATCGAGGACCAGAGCAGCCCACGCAGATCGCGGGCGGAGGGGTTCACCGGCAGCGGGTGCTCGCGCAACTGCTGCAGCTGGGCGGCGATGGCCGGCGGGTAATCCGGCTCGAAGCCGTGTTCGATCATGGAACGCCGTGCCGCGGCGCTGAGGTCGAAGGGGGGCTGGTGATTCATCGTTCTCCTCGTGCTGGCGAAGGGCAAGGCTATCACGGCGCGTGAAGACTTCACATCGCTTCAGTAGCTAAGAAAATGAGCGATGGTGAAACGCAGCGAGTCTGGCGATCGCCCAGGCAGGTTTGTCTTAGTTTTCAGGCGCATCCAACCAGCACGGTAAACTAGCCTTCCAACGCAAAAATGCCTCTACGCGACATCAAAATCGAGCCGGGAGCGGAGAAGGACCTGCCTCAGTCCAAGCAGCGCGATCTGGACCGTCCGACCGCGCATGAGATTTACGAACAGGTGTCGCGCAATGCGCGGCGCGAACTCAAGCGTCCGAAGCGGGCGCTCGCTCTCTCCGGAATCGTGGGCGGGCTGACCATGGGCCTTACCGGCCTCAGCGTCTCCGTGATTACAGCTCTGCTCGGTACTTCGCCATGGGCGCAGTTTGTAGCGCTGCTGTTTTATCCGGTGGGATTCATGGCGGTGATCCTTGGACGCGGGCAGTTATTCACGGAAAACACGCTTTATCCGGTGGCGCTGATTCTGGTGGAACGACGCCACGTGCTCGATACCTTGCGGCTGTGGGCCATTGTGTTTCCGTCCAATGTTCTTGGAGCATTTCTCTTCGCGATGCTGGCGGCGCGGACCAAAGCTCTGCAACCTGACATCCTGCACGCTCTTACGCAGCTGGGCGTGGCCGCTACCACGCCCAGCTTGCGCCATATTTTCTGGAGCGGCGTGGTCGGCGGGTGGATCATCGCCATGGTCGCGTGGCTGGTGAGCGGCAGCCACTCGATCACGGGATCGGTTGCGGTGATTTGGGTTCTGACGTTTATCGTAGGGCTGGGCCACTTCGCGCATTGCATCGCCACCAGCGGCGAAATCCTCGCGGCAGTGCTTAGCCACGGCGTTACCGTGGGAGCCTATTTCCGATGGCTGCTGCTGGCGACCTCAGGCAACATTGTCGGCGGCGTGGTGCTGGTTACGCTGCTCGAGTACGGGCAGGTGAAGGTGGATTGAAGTTGGGAATCGTGCGGCCAAGCTGGGCGCGGTCGCGCATGTGAAGATCAACGCTACACAGAGGTGGCACGGTTCGGAATGACGCATCCAGAAAGTGTGCTTGTTTGGTTTCGTCTGGATTTGCGGCTGGCCGATCATCCGGCGTTGAACGCGGCTGTCGCGACCGGCCTTCCCATTGTCCCGGTTTTCATCTGGTCTCCGGAAGAAGAAGGCGATGGCGCCCCGGGAGCGGCGTCGCGGTGGTGGCTGCATCAGTCCTTGTTGCGGCTGGATGAATCTCTGAAACAGAAGGGATCGCGGCTGGTGGTGCGGCGTGGTCCCGTTGCTGAAGCTTTGGCGTCGCTGGCTGCGGAGGCGAATGCTCATCGCGTTTTTCGTAACCGGGTTTATGAGCCTGCAGCGCTCGAACGCGAAGCGGGATTGGCAGAGACACTTCAATCCCGTGGGGTCGCGATCGAAAGCTTCAACGGGTCGCTGCTCTTCGATCCGGGGTCGATCCGGACGACGACGGGGGGATCGTTTCACGTCTTCACTCCGTTCTGGCGCGCGCTTTGGAATGCTCGCGGTGGTCTGCGTTCACCGATCAAGGCTCCAGCAGAGATGCGCGCACCTGCACTGTGGCCGGAGTCGCTGGCGGTTGCGGAGCTGGATCTTGAGCCGAAGATTGACTGGGCGAAGGGCATACGGGAGGCGTGGACGCCTGGAGAGGAAGGAGCTCGCACGCGGTTGCGCGCGTTTGTAAAGGGGGCGGTGAGCCACTACGGCGACGAACGCGATCGCACAGACCACGAGGGGACGTCGCGACTTTCTCCTCATCTGCATTTTGGGGAGATCAGCCCTGTGCGGCTGTGGGAGGCGGCCTGCGACAGGGCTGGGGCGGAGAGCTATCTTCGGCAGCTGGCATGGCGGGAGTTTGCGAATCACCTGCTGGTCGAGCATCCGGAGTCGATCACCGAGCCCCTCAACCCGCAATTCCGCAATTTTCCGTGGCATTCGAATTCCCGTTGGCTCAGGGCGTGGCAGCGCGGGCGGACCGGGTATCCCTTCGTCGACGCGGGGATGCGTGAGCTGTGGGCGACGGGGTGGATGCACAATCGCGCGCGGTTGGTCGTGGCTTCGTTTTTGGTCAAGCACCTGCTGATTCCGTGGCAGGACGGAGCCGCATGGTTCATGGACACGCTCGTGGACGCGGATCTCGCCAACAACACGATGGGCTGGCAGTGGGTGGCAGGGTGTGGAGTCGATGCGGCGCCTTATTTTCGAATCTTCAATCCGATTGTGCAGGGCGAAAAATTCGATCCCGGTGGAGAGTATGTTCGGCGATGGATTCCGGAGCTGCGTGGGCTTGCTGCGGAGTGGATTCATCAGCCGTGGAACGCGCCGCCATTGGTGCTGGCTGCGGCGGCGGTCACGCTTGGCAAGAGCTACCCTTTCCCGCTTGTGGATCACAGCGAGGCACGGGCGGCCGCGCTGAGCGCCTTTGCAACGCTGAAGTCGGGACGTGGGTGAGGGCTTTAGTGAGGGCGAGTCGTCAGCCGCGGTTCTTGTCCTTGAGACGCTCGATGACAAATTTCGGAACCAGGCCGTCCACGGATCCTCCAAGCTGAAAGACGTTTTTCACAAGGCGCGAACTGACGAAGGAGTATTTGGCGTCGGGCATCAGGAAGATGGTTTCAACTTCGGGGGAGAGGCGGCGATTCATCAGGGCCATCTGGAATTCGTATTCATAATCGCTGATGGCGCGGATGCCGCGCACCACCGCGTGAGCGCGCTGCTCGCGGGCGAAGTCGACCAGCAGGCCGTCGAAGGTCGAGACGGAGACGTTTTCGAATTCGGCAGTGCCCTCCGTGAGCATGGCGACGCGTTCTTCGACGGTAAAGAGAGGATTCTTCGATGAATTGCGCAGGATGGCGACGACCAGGTGATCGAAGATCTTCGCGGCGCGATCGATGAGGTCGAGGTGGCCGTTGGTCAACGGGTCGAAGCTGCCTGGGTAAATGGCTTTGACGATGTTCACGGCAGGAGCATTCTAACTTGTTTCCGCTGGCTCTCGGCGCAATCGAGTCGAGAAGAGGTCTTGGATGGTCAGACTTCTTCCCATCCGCCAAATACCTGGCCTAACGAGGTACAGATTTCGCCGAGCGTTGCATAGGCGCGGACGCAGTCGAGGATAAAGGGCATGGTGTTGGCCGAGGACAGGGCATCCGTTGCCGATTCCGGCTGTTTTTCGGCGGCGCGGCGCAAGGCATTGAGCGAGCGCTCGACGGCTTCCTGGGAGCGCTCCGCGCGCAGCTTTTTCAGCTTTTCCGCCTGGGAGTCACGGACGCTCTCGCCGATGTAGAGGGTTCTGGGAGGCGGTTCGTCCACGGTGTATTGATTCACGCCGACGACGATCTTTTCGCCGGCCTCGACGGCGCGCTGATATGCATAGCTGGCTTCGGCAATCTCTTTCTGCGGGTAGCCCGCTTCGATGGCCTTGACCATTCCGCCCATGGAGTCGAGCTTTTCGAAGATGCGGAATGCGCCTTGCTCCATATCGAGGTTGAGCCGCTCGAGGAAATACGAGCCGCCGAAGGGGTCGATGGTCTCCGCGACGCCCGATTCATGCGCGAGAATCTGCTGGGTTCGCAGGGCGATGCGGGCCGCATCTTCGGTGGGCAAGGCGAGGGCTTCGTCGAAGCCGTCGGTGTGCAGCGACTGCGTGCCACCAAGGACCGCGGCCAGTGCCTGCAGAGCCGCGCGGGCGATGTTGTTCTTTGGCTGCTGGGCGGTGAGGGAAACTCCGGCGGTCTGGGTATGAAAACGCATCCAAGTGGAGCGGGGATTCTTTGCGCCGAACCGCTCCGTCATGACGCGATACCAGACCTTGCGCGCCGCGCGATACTTGGCAATCTCCTCGAAGAAGTCGTTGTGGGCGTTGAAAAAGAAGCTGAGCCGGGGAGCGAAGTCGTCGATGGCCAGGCCGCGGCGCAGCGCCCATTCCACGTACTCAACGCCGTCGTAGAGAGTGAAGGCCAGTTCCTGGAGCGCCGTCGATCCGGCCTCGCGGATGTGATAGCCCGAGATGGAAATGGGATTGAAGCGCGGGGTGAAGCGAGCGCCGAATTCGAGCGTGTCGACGACCAGACGCATCGAAGGAGCCGGCGGATAGAGATACTCCTTTTGCGCGATGTACTCCTTGAGGATGTCGTTCTGCAGTGTGCCGGAGAGTTGCTCCCAGGCAGCGCCCTGCCGTTCCGCAACCACCAGATACATGGCCCAGAGGACGCTGGCCGGAGAGTTGATGGTCATCGAAACGGTGGTGGTGTCGAGCGGGATGCCGGCGAAGAGTGTCTCCATGTCTTTGAGCGAATCGATGGCGACGCCGCATTTGCCCACTTCCCCTTCGCTCTTTGGGTCGTCGGAGTCGCAACCCATCAGTGTGGGCAGATCGAAAGCAACGGAAAGGCCGCTGGCTCCGCCGGCCAGCAGGTATTTGTAACGGAGGTTGGTCTCTTCAGAGGAGGCGAAGCCGGAGAACTGGCGCATGGTCCACAAGCGGCCGCGATAGCCGGTGGGATGAATGCCGCGAGTATAGGGCGGAAGTCCCGGGGAGCCGAGATACTGCGCCTGATTTTGCCGCCAGTCTTCGGGCAGGTCGGCTTCAGTGTAGAGACGGCGGACAGGCTCGCCGGAGATGGTAGTAAAGCGCGCGTGGCCAGAGTCGTCCCGATTGACGCCGGTGGGGGCGCCGATGGGCTGCTCCGGAGCCTTGTCGATGGCGGGCTGCAGCGTCTCCGTCGCCCAGCGGAGTTCCTCCGGTGAAGGATGCCTGTTGGCGGTTAATTCTTTGAGGACTGAATCACCGGCCTGGGAGGCTTTATCTGGCATGGGTTGTCCGTCTGGTCGAACGCTTCAGCATAGGAGAGGGGATTGACGGAGGGCAAGGCGATTCGACAGCCTCACGCAGACGCCGGCCAGATTTCCATCTGAAAAGAACAGTAGCGTTGGATGAGTTCGAAGTCAGCCCGGTTGGAGGTAATGAGGCGCGCCCCGCAAGATCGGGCAGTGAGGGCGATCAGAAGATCGAAGTGGAGATCGCGCAGTTTGTGCGGCTGGAATCCTTTGTCCTTGCGGATCCTGTTCAGTATCCGGCCCGAATCAAGCCAGTTCTTCGCTGTCGGAGTCAGAACGGGATGATTCCTTTCGAGATCCTGCAGCGCCTCGCGCTCATTCGGGGTCGACGCTCCGCGCCATAACTCAGCCACAACGACCGATGAAATCCGAATGACTCCATCTAAAGCGGCCATCCGCTTCGCATGGAATGGCGTACGAAAATCATCGACCAGCACGGATGTGTCGAAGATGACAAAATCACTCATCGACGCCTTCGAACTTGAGTTTCCCTCGATACTTGCTCATCGTTCGCTTAAATTTATTGAGCGCCACAATCTCCCTCAGGGCGACGTGAACCGCTTCGGTTCGCGTTTTCACCCCCAGGAGCTTCACAGCCTCATCGGCAAGGTCTTTATCCAGCCGAATCGATGTCATGGTCGCAGCCATCGCACCCCTCCTTCGATATATACATCTTAGGATATTTGTATATACAAATCAAGGACGCCCGTTCTCCCAGGCCTTGGCATATTTCCAGCTGACGTAGACCGAGTGATAGAGGTGAAGGAGCAGGCCTTCGCGTCCATCGAGAAAGCCGAGGCGGAGAAAGTAGTTGTACTTGAAGGTGGCGACCGGGATGACGACGACATTCCAGAGAAAAGCGAATATCGACCGGCTGCTATTGCCGCGAGCGGCCGCCTGAGTAGCCCCGAGAGCACTGTAGCGGTTCATGTGCTCGATGTAGGAGTCAAGCGTGGGATAGGCATGATGGAGCAGATCGCCATGCAGATGACCCGCCGGACCCCCATGCCGAATCGTTTCGTGGACTGCGCGCTCTTCGAAATGAGCGGCGCCGCGGCGAAAGAGCCGCAGCTTGGGATCGGGGTAGTAGCCGCCGTGCCGAATCCAGCGGCCGAGGAAGAAGTTTCTGCGCGGAAGAAAGTACGCGTCGCGATCCGGCTGTCCTCTGAGCAGATCATGGATTTCCGCCACCAGTTCCACGCTCACTTCTTCATCGGCATCGAGCGAGAGCACCCAGTCCCCCGAGCATTTGGCGATGGCGGAATTTTTTTGAGCACCGAAACCCTTCCATTCCTCGACGAAAAACTTCGCGCCGCATTCCCGAGCGATCTCCGATGTGCGGTCCGTCGAACCACAATCGACGATTACGATCTCATCGGCCCAGCGCACGCTGGCGAGCGTGCGTGCGAGATTGGCTTCCTCATTCTTCGTGATGATGGCGACCGAAAGGGTCAGGTGCATGATGGCGGATGCCAAGGCAAGGGCGCGTCATTCAGCTTGCCGGCTCTGGCGGAAGTGTAACAACT